>CAWGDC010000003.1:0-394560 GCA_963821325.1 uncultured Actinomycetes bacterium
ACTGTTGCCTGTACTTCGGCGCCGATTACGTATTGCTTGCTCGCCGGCGCGCTGTGCCGGCCGGGCCCGCCAAGACCCGGGTGGGTCGCGTGCGATGACGGGGTCATCGTCGAGGTCGGCGACGGCGACGCGCCCCGAGGGGCCCGCGACGTCGGTGACACGGTGCTCGCGCCCCGTTCGTCGACCTCCAGCTGAACGGGATCGAAGACGTCGACCTCGCGACCGCCGACGGGCCGGCTGGGACACCGTCGGGTACCACCTCGCGCGGCACGGCGTCGCCGGCTACCTCGCGACGTTCGTGTCGGCGCCCCTCGACGTGTACGACACGCCACTCGAACGGCTCGCCACGGCCCAAACCGCGTGCCGCCACGACCACTCCCGACCGCTGGGGGCCCATCTCGAAGGGCCGTTCCTCGGTGCGGCGCCGGGCGCGCACCCGATCGAGCTGCTGCGACCCGTCGACCTGGGCTGGCTCGCCACCCTCCTCGACGCGTATCCCGGCCTCGTGCGCATGGTCACGCTCGCACCCGAGGCCGACCCCGGGCTCCGGGCGGTCTCGTGGCTCGCCGAGCGGGGGGTGCTGGTGGCGCTCGGGCATTCGCAGGCGACCGCGGACGAAGCCCGCGCCGCGGCCGCCGCGGGGGCCCGCGTGGTGACCCACGTGTTCAACGCGATGGCGCCGCTGCACCATCGGGCGCCGGGGCTCGTCGGCGTGGCCCTCGACGACGACCGCCTCACGCCGACGTTGATCGGCGATCTCGTCCACGTCGACCCGGCCGTGGCGAGGATCGTCTTCGCGGCGTCCGCGTCGGTGGCGGTGGTGAGCGACACGGTCGCGACTGGTGGAGCGACCCAGCCCGTTCAGGGCGCCGCACGGCTGGCCGACGGGCGCCTGGCCGGGGCCACGGCGTTGCTCGACGAGGCCGCCGCCAACCTCATCGCCGCGGGCGTCCTCGTCGAGCGGGTCGTCGCGGCGACCAGCACCGTGCCTGCCGACCTGCTCGGCCTCGCCGACCGGGGTCGACTCGAGGTCGGCGCACACGCCGACCTCGTCGCGCTCGAGCCGCGCGTCGGGACGCTCCAGCTCGTGGTCCTCGACGGTTCGCCGGTCGCCTGACCGCTACCGGTCGCGGGTCAGGACCAGCTGGCGCACCCCCCACGTCAGGTCACCCGCCGCGCGGGCCGCGAGGTCCCGGAGGCCCGCCGCGAGGCCGTCCAGCTCGTCGGGCGCGTAGTGCTCGGCGGCGTAGGGATCGCGGCGCCAGCTGGTGAGGTTCAGCTCGTAGATCCGGGCCACGGTCGCGACCGGCACGGCCACGACGCGCACCCGGTTGTCCAGGACCCGGATCTCGGGACCGTCGCCCACGTCGGCGAGGAGCGGACCGGCCGTCATCGGCGCGCCCTGCGACGCGACGACCGCTCGAACCCGCGTCTCGTAGTCCTGGAGCACCGGATCGGCGGCCTCGATCCACTCGGTCTCCTCGACCAGCAGCCGGCCACCGGGGGCCAGCGCGCCAGCCCAGCGGTGGATCTGCGCCGCGGGGTCCGGCAGATCCGCGAGCACGAGACGCGCAAACACGAGATCCGGCGCCGCGGTCGGGAACGGCAGCCGGGTGACGTCGTGACCCACGAACCGCAGCGCCGGGAACTGCGCCGCCGCGGCCGCGACGAACGTCGCCGACCGGTCAAGCCCCACCGTGTCGGTTGCGCCCGCCGCCTCGGCCACCAGCGCCGTGCTGTACCCCGGACCGCACCCGAGGTCGACGGCCAGCCCTGGCCGGGCCCCCACGCCGGCGCGCAGCAGGGCGGACGACGACGCGGCGAGCACCTCGCTCAGCAGCCGCAGGCGCACCGTAGCTGGCTCGCGGTCACCGAACGTGTACCGGCCGCCCGCCGCCTCGCTCGGACACATCGCGGGCCTCCTCGACGCGGCCCCCCCCGGGGCGTGACCCTACGGGGCCGGCGCGCGTCACCCGACCGATTTCCGCCGCGGCCCGCGATCCGTCGCGTACGATCGTTCAGAATATGAACCGTTCCCTCACTGCACAGATCCCGGCGCGGGCGACGCATCCCCGGGCGTCGGCCGCGGACCGCTTCGAGGCCGCGGTGCAGCGCTGTCAGGACGCGCTGGGCCACCCCGGCGACCTCGACCTGACCCGAGACGAGCTGGTGCTGCTCCGGTCGGTGCGCGCCGAGCCGGCCGGGGTCGCGCTGACGGAGCTCGCCGACACGCTCGACTGGGCCAAGAGCACCACCTCGGTGGCCGTCAAGGACCTCGAGCAACGCGGCTTGCTCCGCCGGCAGCGCCGCGCCGACGACGAGCGGCGTCTCGCTATCTCGCTCACGGCCCGCGGGCAGGCTCGGGTCGCGGCCGCCCGCCTCTACGAGCCGACGCGCCTCGCCGCGGCGCTGCGCGCGCTCCCCTCCCCGCCCGCGGCCAGCTGCTCGAGACGCTCGAGGCGCTCGCCACCGCCGCGGAACGCCTCCCCGACCCTGACCGGTAGTTTCGGGGCGTGGCCCAGTACGCGTCGTCGCTGTCGTGCCATCCCGTCCCCGCCCACGCCGTCGGGGAGACCGCCGGGGAGATCCTCGAGCAGCTCGACGGCGAGGACCCGAACCTCGTCGTGTGCTTCGCGTCGTCGCAGTTCGTCGGTGCCTTCGACGACGCGGTGCACGCGCTGCGGAACCTGCTCGGACCCACGGTGCTCGTCGGCGCGACCGCGGGCGGGATCATCGGCGGCCCGCGCGAGGTCGAGGCCGGACCGGCGTTCTCGGTGTTCGCGGCGCGGCTGCCCGACGCGGTCCTCACCCCCGTCGCGCTCCAGCTGGAGGAGACGCCCAGCGGCGCGGCGGTCACCGGGTGGCCCGCCGATCTCGGCGAGGCCGCCACGCTCCTGCTGCTCGCCGACCACTTCAGCTTTCCGACCGACGCGTTCCTCCACCGGCTCAACACGGAGCGGCCGGGCCTGGCGGTCATCGGCGGCCTCGCGTCCGCCGCGAACCACCCCGGCGGCAACCGGCTCGCCCTCGACGGCGAGGTACGCGCCGACGGCGCGGTCGGGGTCTTCCTCGACGGGGTCGTGGTCGAGACCGTCGTGTCGCAAGGGTGTCGACCCATCGGCAAGCCCTTCACGGTCACCCGCGCCGACCGGAACCTCGTCGTCGAGCTTGGCGGTCAGCCCGCCCTGCGACGCCTCGAGGAGCTCGCGGCGGGCGCCACCGAGTCCGACCGCGAGCTGCTCCGACGCGGGCTCCAGGTCGGGCTCGTCGTCGACGAGCACAAGGTCGACTTCGAACGCGGCGACTTCCTCGTCCGCAGCGTCCTCGGCGCCGACCCGGACGTGGGCTCCATCGCCGTCGGCGACCAGATCGACGTCGGCCAGACCCTCCAGTTCCAGGTGCGCGACGGCGCCGCCGCGGACGAGGACCTGCGCGCCCTGCTCGGCTCGCACTCCGCGTCGGGCGCGCTCGTGTTCACCTGCAACGGGCGCGGCCGACACCTCTTCGGCGTCCCCGACCACGATTCCGGGGTGATCGCCGAGATCCTCGGCTCGGTCCCCGCGGCGGGCGCCTTCTCCGCGGGAGAGCTCGGTCCGGTCGGCGGACGCAACTTCGTCCACGGGTTCACCGCCAGCCTCGCCCTGTTCCCCTGACGCGACGCCGCCCGCGGCGGCTCCCGGTCAATGCGGCACCGCGCCGCCCGCCACGGCGATCACCGCGCCGACCGCGGCCGCGCCGAGCAGTGTCGCGACGACCCCGCGCCGCGCGATCAGCAGCACGACCGCGGCTGCCCCCAGGACGGCGAACTGCCACATCTCTGTCAGGGCCAGGGCGAGCGGCACCGCCGAGCCGAGGATCGCCCCGATCGCGCACGGGCCAGCGCCGTCGAGGAACGCGGGGCGCGAGCATCGGCGCGCAGGCGCGCGAGGCGTGACCCGCCGAACAGGATGAACGCGAACGACGGCGCGAACGCCACCAGCGTGGCGAGCAGCCCGCCCGCGACGCCCGCGGCCGCGAAACCGACCACCGCGACGGTCAGCACGACGGGTCCGGGTGTGACCTGCCCGAGCGCGACGGCGTTGAGGAACTGGCTCGCCGTCATCCAGTGGTAGTGGTGCACAGCGTCGGCCTGCATGAGCGGCACGATCACGAACCCGCCGCCGAACGAGAGCGCCCCGACCTTGAACGCGACCCAGACCAGGGAGACGACCCCGCCGGTCGTCGCGGCGGCCGCGACGAGGAGCGAGACGGGTGCGAACCCGGACAGCCCGGTGTCGGTGCGGCGCACGCGGGAGCGGACGAGCTCCACGGCGCCGCAGCCGAGCAGGACGACGACGAGCCATGCCCCGAGGGTCGCGGCCGCGGCCGCTCCGGTCGCCGCGTAGGCGACCCACCAGACCCGGCCCCGGTTCCCGAATCGCCGCCAGCTCGTCGGCGCGAGGGTCGAGCCGGCCCGCACCGCGACCGCGGCGACGGCCGCGCCGGCGCCGGCGCCGAGGCCGGCAACCCAGCGCGGCGGCGCGCCGTTGAGGAAGAGTGCCGCGAGCGCCAGGATCACGACCAGGCCCGGGAGGATGAAGGCGACGCCCCCGCGACGGCGCCGGCTCGGCCGCGCAGCCGCCAGGCGCAGTAGATCGCGAGCTGCGTCGACGCCGGGCCCGGCAGCACGTTGCAGGCCGCGACCGCGTCCTCGAACTCCTCGGCCGTCATCCAGGCCCGCTCCTCGACGCACAGTCGACGGAGCAACGCGATGTGCGCCGGCGGGCCACCAAACCCGAGGCAGCCGATCCGGCCCCACTCGGCCAGGACGACGGTCAGCGGCGGGCGTTCCGCGGCCGGCTCGCGCCCGTCCCCGCTAGGCCGGGCCACCGCCACCCGTCCGGTCGGCGCAGTCGTGCTCGATGCCCAGATCATGGACGATCGAGCGGCGGCGCCCGGCGAGGCGCCTCGCGGTCCGGCCCGGGCGCACGCGTCCGGCGCGACCGCGGGCTCGGCGGCGTCGGGATCCAACGGGGACAAGGCGACGCGCCATCATGGGGGCCGACGGCGGCGCCCGTCGGATCACGTGGCGGCCGCGACGACCCGAGCGAGGGGGTGGCGGTGGACGAGCTCGACCAGCGCGGGATCAACATCGTCCGCGGCTTGGCGATGGATGCCGTGCAGCGGGCCAATTCCGGTCATCCGGGCACGCCGATGGCGCTCGCGCCCCTCGCCCACGTGCTGTTCACCCGCGTGATGCGCTACGACGCGAGCGACGCGGACTGGTTCGACCGCGACCGGTTCGTGCTGTCGAACGGGCACGCGTCGATGCTGCTCTACGCGATGCTCTACCTGACCGGGTTCGGGCTCGAGCTCAACGACCTCCGCGCGTTTCGCCAGTGGGGGTCGCGCACCCCGGGCCACCCGGAGTACCGACACACCGCCGGCATCGAGGTCACGACCGGCCCCCTTGGGCAAGGGTTCGCGAACAGCGTGGGGATGGCGCTCGCCGAGGCCAACCTGCGGGCGCGCTACGGCCCCGAGGTCTGCGACCACCACACCTTCGTGATCGCCGGGGACGGCTGCTTCGAGGAGGGCGTGAGCCACGAGGCCGCCTCGTTCGCCGGTCACCTCGGCCTCGGGCGCCTCGTGTGCGTCTACGACGACAACCACATCACGATCGACGGCCCGACCGAGCTCGCCTACAGCGACGACGTCGGCCGCCGCTTCGAGGCCTACGGGTGGCAGGTCATCCACCTCGGTGAGGCCGCCAACGACGTCGACGCCCTCGAACGCGGCCTCCGGGAGGGCATGCAGGACCCGGAGCGGCCCACCGTCCTCATCCTGCGCAGCCACATCGGGTGGCCGTCACCGAAGTACACCGACACGGCGTTCGCGCACGGCAGCCCCCTCGGCGAGGATGAGGTGCGCGCCGTGAAGGCGATCCTCGACCTGCCGCCCGACGAGACGTTCTTCGTCCCCGCCGACGTGCTCGCCCACTACCGGGCGTTCGGGCAGCGGGGACAGGCCGAGCACGCGGCGTGGGACGAGCGGCACGCGAAGCTGCGCACCACCGAGCCCCAGCTCGCTGACGAGTTCGACGCCTGCGTGGCGCAGCGGGGGCTGCCCGGCTGGGAGGCGAAGCTCCCGACGTTCCAGGCCGGTGACTCGATCGCCACCCGCGCCGCGAGCAAGCAGGTCCTCGACGCCATCCTCGACGTCGTGCCCGGCATCGTCGCGGGCGGCGCCGACCTGTCCGGCAACACCGGCACCGAGCTCGACGACACCCCGGTGATCGCCATCCACCAGTTCAAGGGCCGCCAGCTGCGCTTCGGGATCCGAGAGTTCGGGATGGGCGGTGTCCTCAACGGGATGGCGGTGTCGGCGCTGCTGCCCGCGGGCGGCACCTTCTTCGTGTTCTCCGACTACATGCGCGGCGCGGCGCGTCTCGCCGCCCTCTCGGGCTACAAGACGGCGTTCGTCTGGACGCACGACTCGGTCGGGCTCGGCGAGGACGGTCCCACCCACCAGCCGATCGAGCAGCTGGCCGCGTTCCGCGCCATGCCGGGTATGCGGCTGATCCGACCGGCCGACGCCAACGAGGTCGCGCAGGCGTGGCGCATCCACCTCGACAGCGACGGCGGCCCGACCGCCCTGATCCTCACCCGCCAGAAGATCCCGGTGCTCGACGGGACCGCGGAGCGGGCCCCCGACGGTGTGCCGCGCGGCGCGTACGTGCTCGTCGACGAAGGCCCCACCCCGCCCGACCTCGTGCTCGTCGGCACCGGCTCCGAGGTCACGGTGTGTCTCGCGGCGCGCGAGCTGCTGGTGGCCGCCGGACGGGCGGTGCGGGTCGTGTCGATGCCGTCCTGGGACCTCTTCGCCGCTCAGCCCCACACGTACCGGGCGCAGGTCCTGCCACCGGAGGTGCCGAAGCTCGCCGTCGAGGCCGCGACGTCGTTCGGGTGGAGCCGCTGGGTCGACGACGTCGTGGCGATCGACCGGTTCGGCGCGTCGGCGCCGGGACCGGTGGCGTTGGACAAGCTCGGGATCAACCCCGGGCACGTCGTCGAGCAGGCGAACGCCCTGCTCGACAGCCCGGGAGGCAGATCATGACGAGTGCGATCGCGCGGCTGCACGACTTCGGGCAGAGCCCCTGGTACGACAACCTCACCCGCCCGCTCATCACCGAGGGCGGCTTGCAGCGGCTCCTCGACGAGGACGGGATCCGAGGCGTCACCTCCAACCCGACCATCTTCGAGAAGGCGATGGGCACGGGCGACGCCTACGACGACGAGCTCGCCCGGTGCGCACGCGACGGCCTCACCATCGAGGCGTCCTACTGGCGGCTCGTGACCGACGACGTCGGCCACGCGGCGGACATCCTGCGCCCGATCTACGACGCGACCGGCGGCGCGGACGGGTTCGTGTCCCTCGAGGTGTCCCCCGACCTGGCACGCGACACCGACGAGACGGTGGCGCAGGCCGCCAAACTGTTCCAGGACGTTGGCCGCAAGAACGTGCTCATCAAGATCCCCGCCACGAAAGAGGGTGTTCCGGCGATCGAGGCGAACCTCGCCGCGGGCATCAACACCAACATCACGTTGATCTTCTCGCTGTCCCGGTACGACGACGTCATCGAGGCGTACCTGCGCGGCATGGAGCAGCTCGTCGGCGCGCGGCGCCAACCCGGCCGACGTCTCGTCGGTGGCGTCGTTCTTCGTCAGCCGGGTCGACACCGAGACCGACCGGCGCCTCCCCGAGGGGCACGCTCTGCGCGGGAAGGCCGCGGTCGCGAACGCGAAGCTCGCCTACGAGCTGTTCCGGGAGCGCTTCTCGGGCGACCGGTGGTCGACGCTCGCCGCGCAGGGCGCCCGCGTGCAGCGGCCCCTGTGGGCGTCGACCTCGACGAAGAACCCCGCCTACTCCCCCACCCTGTACGTCGACGAGCTCATCGGCCGCGACACGGTCAACACGCTCGCCCAGGCGTCGATCGACGCCCTCCACGCCGGGGACGCCCACCTGCGGGCCGACACGGTCACCGAGGACGTCGCCGGCGCCCACGCCGTCATGGCCGGGCTCGCCGACGCCGGCGTGGACTTCGACGACGTCACCGACACGCTCGAGCGTGAAGGGGTCGCGTCGTTCTCCACGAGCATCCACGACGCCTTCAAGACGCTGGAGAAGAAGCGGGCCGAGCTCAGCTGACCGCCGCAGCGTCCCGGGGGCCGAGCACGAACTGCAGCTCGGTCACCCAGGTCGGCGGTGGCCCGTCGCACTCGAGGTACACCTCGCGGCTGTAGCCCTCGATCCGCTCGCCCGTCTCACGGCTCCAGCGCAGCAACGCCTCGTAGCCGGCCACGCAGTCGTCCATCGATCCGCGGTGCACGGTCGTCGCGGCACGGTCCGCGGCGGGCAGCGTCCGTTCCTCGACGTCTGCGGGGAGGGTCGGCGCGTCGATGGGGAGGCCGGCGATGACCTCGATGGGGGTGGCCTCGTCCGTGGTGGCCGCGTCGGTGGTGTCCTCGTACCAGGCGATGGCCGGCCCCGTCGGGGTGATGCCGTGTCGGGCGAGCTGGTCGCCCAGCTCGCCGTAGAGGCGCGGGAGGATCTCGCTCAGGCTGTGGTCGAACGCTCGGGCCCGCCCGGTGCGGACGGCGCAGTGCTGCGACGCCAGGGGCTTCACGACGATGTCGTAGTCGGGCATGGTGTCCTCCTCCTCGATGCGGCGCAGCCGCGATTCGACGCGTGCCAGCCGGGCTGCCTCCTGGTCGATGCGGTCCCGGGCCTCGAGTCGTCGGAGCCGGAGCATCCCGCGCAGCTCGTCGGCGGACACCGTCTCCGCGAGCACCGGCGCGACGTCGCCCAACGCGAACCCGAGGTCTCGGAGGGCGAGGATCCGGTTGAGGCGGGCGAGCTGCTCGGCCTCGTACCAGCGGTAGCCGGTGCCGGGGTCGACGTGCGCCGGGGCGAGCAGGCCCAGCTCGTCGTAGTGGTGCAGGGTGCGCACCGACACCCCGCCGAGGCGGGCGAAGGCTCCGATCCCGAACACAACGTCTGTTCTAGAGCCTCACGCCGCGTGAGGGTCAAGCCCTGCCGGCAAGTCGCGGTCAGACGGCCGCGAGCCGACGGACGGCGACGAGGTCGGCGACGAAGTCCTCAAGGCGGCTGTGGGCGTTCACGCCGCTCGTGTTGGGCATCACGTACGCCGGGACCCCGGCGAACGGTTGGGGTTGCAGGCCCCGCGTCGCGGTGGCGGACACGGCGGCCCGCCAGCCGGTGAGCCCGACGAAACAGACGACGCGCGGTCGGAGCCACGCGACCAGCCGCTCGACGCGGGCGACGCCGTCGCGGTACTCCGCCGGCCGCAGCGACGCCGCGCTGGTGGTGGCGCGCTTCACGAGATCGGTCATGCCGACCCCATGGGCCCGGAGCGCGTGCCGCGGGTCGCGGTCGCGGGTCACGAGCCCCGCGGCGAGCGCCGCCGGCCAGAACCGGTTGCCGGGCCGGGCGAATCCCACGCCGACGTCCGCCGCGTACTCGCTGGGGTTCAGACCGACGAACAGCACCGCGAGGCCCGGCCCGACGGTGTCCGGCAGCGTCCGGGCTCGGGTGGCCCGGACCTGGAGCCACTCCCCGCCAGCGGGCTCGGCGGCCAGCTCCTCGACGGTCAACCCGGCGCCGACGAGGACGTCGGTGAGCGGCCCGGCCCGCCAGCCCGCGAAGAACCGGCCGGGGAAGTCGTCCTGCGGGAGCTGCCCCTCCTCGTCGCTGTGGCGCATCGTGAGGTGCACCGGCCCGCCCACGGCGAGCGCGTGGTGCAGCTCAGCGAGCGACCAGGGCAGCCAGACGCGGGCGAGGTGGAGGTAGCTGGCCCGCGCCCACGCGCCCGCCAGCGACCCGCGGCGCAGCGGGAGGGCCATCAGGTCGGCTTGGACCGGCCACGCGTCCGGGTCGACGTTGCGGGCGAGCGTGACCATCGCGAACGCGGCGTCGAGCGCGACGACCGGACGGCCCAGGTGCGGCAGGTGCAACCCCGGCCCGCAGCCCAGGTCCGCCCGCACCGCGCCGGTCGGCAGCGACGCCGCGAGCTCCTGCGCGCGCGTCGACGAACCGCGCCGGTCGCCGGTCCCGCCACTCCGACGCTCGGGCCTCGTACACACCGACGGTGCCCGGATCCACGGGCCGTATCATCGCCGAGTGACCAGCGGCGCGGGGCCCGACGTCGCGAGCGCCATCGTCGTGTTCGGTGCGACGGGTGACCTCGCGCACCGCAAGCTCTATCCGGCGCTCGCGTCGCTCGCCGCGAGCAGCAACTCCCGACCGGTCTCACGCTGATCGGCGTCGCGCGCACCGAGATGGACGACAACGACTTCGAGCGGGCGGCGTTCACGTCGATCGAGAAGGCCGAGGGCGGGCCCGCGGGTGGCGGTGCGCAGGCGCTCCAGCGACACCGGCGTGCGGATGCAGTACGTCGTCGGGAACGCCGACCAGCCCGCCACCTACGCCCGGCTGCGCGAGCGCCTCGAGCAGGGCCCTGACGGCCAGCCCCGACCCATCGGGAACTGCGTGTTCTACCTGTCGACCGTGCCGCCGCTGTTCGGTCCCATCGCCTCGCAGCTCGGCGCCGCCGGACTCGCGGAGGAGACCGACGGGTACCGGCGCTTCGTCGTCGAGAAGCCCTTCGGCCACGACCTGGTGAGCGCCCGGGCGCTCGACGCCGAGGTGCACCAGTGGTTCCAGGAGCACCAGGTCTTCCGCATCGACCACTACCTGGCGAAGGAGACGGTGCAGAACATCCTGGCGTTGCGTTTCACCAACACCATCTTCGAGCCGCTCTGGAACCGCCGCTACGTCGACCACGTCGAGATCACCGTGGCCGAATCGCTCGGCGTCGAGCACCGCGGCACCTTCTACGAGCAGGCCGGCGCGCTCCGCGACATCGTGCAGAACCACGTCATGCAGGTCCTGGCCCTCACCGCGATGGAGCCCCCGCGTCGTTCGACGGCAACGCCATCCGCGACGAGAAGGTCAAGCTGCTGCGCTCGGTGCGGCTCCTCGACCCCGACGACCTCCAAGGCCACGTGGTCCGCGCCCAGTACCTCGCCGGTGAGATCGACGGTGTCCCCGTGCCGGGCTACCGGGACGAGGAGGGCGTCGACGCGCACAGCAGCGTCGAGACCTACCTCGCCATGCGCCTCGACGTCGACAACTGGCGGTGGGCCGGCGTCCCGTTCTACGTGCGTACCGGCAAGCGGCTCGCCCGACGCGTCACCGAGGTCGCGCTCTGCTACAAGCCGGTCCCGTTCCTGCCCCTGCCGCGGGGCGCCGAGGACTCGGTCAAGCCGAACGCGCTGGTGCTGCGGATCCAACCCGACGCGGGCATCGAGGTGTCCTTCGCCGCGAAGGTGCCCGGCCAGACGTTCCGGGTCCGCACCGTCGGCCTCGACTTCTCCTACGCCCGCACGTTCGCGGAGACGGCCCCCGAGGCGTACGAACGGGTCATCCACGACGCGCTGGTCGGTGACGCCACCCTGTTCATCCGCAGCGACGAGGTCGAGCAGTCCTGGCGGATCGTCCAGCCCCTCATCGACGGGTTCGACAGCGTCGCGGTGCCCCTCGCGCACTACCCCGCCGGTTCGTGGGGGCCGACCGAGGCCGACGCCCTGCTCGGCGGGTTCGACGTCCGGTGGCGGCTGCCGTGAGCCTGCCCGGCGAGGAACGGCGCGTCGCGCACGTGCCCGCCGCGTTCGCCGAGCTCGTCGCGACCGAGGCGCCCCGCTCGATCGCGCTGTCGGGCGGCGACACGGCGCGAGCGTGCTACGAGCTGCTGGCGACCGCGCCGGTCGACTGGTCGGACGTCGACGTCTACTTCGGTGACGAACGGTGGGTCGACGTCCACGACCCCAGCTCGAACGAGGGCATGGCCCGCCTTGCCTTCCTCGACGAGGTCGAGCCGCGTGCCATCCACTCCATGCGCCACGCCGGCCCCGACCTCACGACGGCGGCCCAGGCCTACGAGGAGCTCGTGCGCGCCGCACCGCCGATCGGGCTCGTGCACCTGGGTCTCGGACCCGACGGGCACACCGCGTCGCTGTTCCCCGGCTCGCCGACCCTCGAGGAGCACGAGCGCTTCGTCGTCCCCGCCGGCGACGCCGCGCACCCGCACCCCCGCCTCACCTTCACCTACCCGGCGTTGGCGAGGGCGGCCCTCGTCGTGTTCACCGTCGACGGCGCCGCGAAACGTGACGCCCTCGCCGCGGTGCGGCGAGGCGACGACCTGCCCGCCACCCGAGTACGGGCGGGGCGCGTGGTGTGGCTCGTCGACACCGCGGCCGCTGGGGACCCGTAGCATGCGTCCATGCTGAGCCGCCGGGAGGCTGTGGCCACCCGCGACGCCCCCCTCCCGGAGCTGCTCGAGGCCGCGTCGGCCGTCCGCGACACGGTGCACCCCACCCGGGTCACGTTCTCCCCGAAGGTGTTCATCGCCCTCACCATGCTGTGCCGCGACCACTGCGGCTACTGCACGTTCGCGAAGCCGCCCGCACGGGTCAGCGCCCCGTTCCTGGACCTCGACGAGGTCCTCGCGATCGCGCGCGCCGGCGCCGCGGCCGGCTGCCACGAGGCGCTCTTCACGCTCGGGGAGGCCCCCGAGACCAGGTACCCGGACGCCGCCGCCTGGCTCGCCGAGCGGGGCTACGCGTCGACCGTCGACTACCTCGCCGCCGCGGCCGAGATCGTGCTCGCCGAGACCGGCCTGCTGCCCCACGCCAACGCCGGGGCGCTCGACCGGTCCGCGCTCGCGACCCTGCGCCGCGTCAGCCCGTCGCAGGGGATGATGATCGAGACGCTCGCGGCGCGCCTCGCGGCGCCCGGCGGCCCGCATCACCGCGCCCCCGACAAGACGCCGGCACGACGGCTCACCACGCTCGAGGCCGCTGGGGAGGCGCGGATCCCCTTCACGACCGGGATCCTCGTCGGCATCGGCGAGACGTTCGAGGAGCGCGTCGACGCGCTGCTCGCCATCCGCGAGTCGCACACCCGGCACGGCCACGTCCAAGAGGTCATCGTCCAGAACTTCCTGGCCAAGCCCGGCACCGCGATGCACGACCACCCGTCGTGCGATCGGGACGACTACCTCCGCACCGTCGCCGTGGCGCGGCTCCTGCTCCCGCCCTTGATCCACCTCCAGGCGCCCCCCAACCTCAGCGACGACCTCGGCCTGCTCCTCGCGGCGGGGATCGACGACTGGGGTGGCGTGTCGCCACTCACCCCGGATCACGTGAACCCGGAGCGGCCCTGGCCCGCGCTCGAGCGGCTGCGGCGCGCCACCGAGGCGGCGGGCAAGGCACTCGCACCCCGCTTGACCGTGCATCCCGAGTACGTCCGCGACCCGGACACGTGGCTCGACGAGCACGTCCGCCCCGCGGTGCGTCAGGCGTCGGACGCCGAGGGCCTCGCGCGGGACGACGGCTGGGCTGCCGGCGGGTCGGGCGCACCCCCCGAGCTGCTCGCCTTCACATCCCGGGCGGGACGCGGCGGCCCGATCACCGAGGTGCTCGACGGGGTCCTCGCGGGGGAAGAGCCGGGGGTGCCCGAGCTCGTCACGCTGCTCGAGGCCCGCGGGCCCGACGTCGCCCGGGTCGCCGAGGTGGCCGACACGCTGCGCCGTGAGGCCGTCGGTGATGTGGTCACCTTCGTCCGCAACCGCAACATCAACTACACGAACGTGTGCACGTACCGCTGCCGGTTCTGCGCGTTCTCGAAGGGACCGCTGTCGCTGAACCTGCGCGGCGACCCGTACGTCCTCGACCTGCCGGAGATCCAACGCCGGGTCGTGGAGGCCGTCGACCACGGTGCCACCGAGGTGTGCCTCCAGGGCGGCATCCACCCCGACTACGACGGCGACCACTACCTCGCCGTGACCCGCGCCGTGAAGGACGCGGCACCGGACGTGCACGTCCACACGTTCACCGCGCTCGAGGTGACCGAGGGCGCCCGACGCCTCGGCGTGCCGCTGCGCGACTACCTGCGCGAGCTGAAGGACGTCGGGCTCTCCACGCTGCCGGGCACCGCGGCAGAGATCCTCGACGACGAGGTGCGGGCGGTCATCTGCCCCGACAAGGTCACGACCGACGAGTGGCTCGAGGCGCACCGCACCGCCCACGCCGTCGGGCTCCGATCCAACATCACGATCATGTTCGGCCACGTCGAATCGCCGGTGCACGTCGCGCGGCATCTCGTCCGGACGCGGGCGCTGCAACGAGAGACCGGCGGCTTCACCGAGTTCGTGCCGCTGCCGTTCGTGCACATGGCCACCCCCATCTACCTCCAGGGCCGGGCGCGCCGGGGCCCCACGTTCCGGGAGGTGCTGCTCGTCCACGCCGTCGGCCGCATCGCGTACCGCGGCACGCTCGACAACGTGCAGGCGTCGTGGGTGAAGGTCGGGGTGCGCGGCGCCCGCCAACTGCTGCGCGCCGGGTGCAACGACCTCGGCGGCACGTTGATGGACGAGAACATCTCGAGGGCGGCCGGCGCCGCGCACGGCCAGGAACTCGACGACGACGGCTTCCGCTCGATCGTGACGCCGCTCGGCCGGCCCCTGGAGCAGCGCACCACCCTCTACGGGCGAACCCGCACCGTCGGGCGGCCGCTGCGCCCCCACGTCGAGGACCCGGTCCCGGTCGAGCTCGGGGTCCGCGCCGCCCCGTGACCGACCGTGGGAACGCCGGTGACGGCCTCGACGTCGTCGCCGTCGGCAACGCGCTGGTCGACGTGCTCAGCACGACGACCGACGACTTCCTCGACGCGCAGGGCCTCGCGAAGGGCGGCATGGCGCTCATCGACGCCGCGCGCGCCGCGGACCTGTACGGGCAGACCGGCCCGGGCACCGAGGTGTCGGGCGGGTCGGCCGCCAACACCGCGGTCGGTGTCGCGTCGCTCGGCGGCCGGGGAGCGTTCATCGGCCGGGTGCGCGACGACACGCTCGGCGAGGTGTTCGCGCACGACATCCGGGCCGCCGGGGTGCACTTCGAGACCGCGCCGGCGACCCGCGGCGCACCGACCGGCCGCTGTCTCATCCTCGTCAGCCCGGACGGGGAGCGGACCATGAACACGTTCCTCGGCGCGGCCGCTGAGCTGCACGCCGACGACGTCTCGCCGAACCTGGTCGGCGCGGCCGCCGTGACCTACCTCGAGGGCTACCTCTTCGACCAGCCCGACGCCAAAGCGGCGTTCCGGCACGCCGCCTCCGCCGCGCACGGCGCGGGGCGCCGCGTCGCGTTGAGCCTGTCCGACACGTTCTGCGTCGAGCGGCACCGCCTCGACTTCCTCGCCCTCGTCGAGCATGACGTCGACGTGCTCTTCGCCAACGACAGCGAGCTGTGCGCGCTGTACGAGACACCGACCTTCGACGAGCGCGCTCGGCCTCGTGGTCCGCCACTGCGAGGTCGCGGCGGTCACGAGAGCCGCCGCGGGGTCGGTCGTCGTCGGCCACGAGGGGCTCGTCGAAGTCCCCGCCGCGCCCGTCACCCAGGTGGTCGACACCACCGGCGCCGGCGACCTCTACGCCGCCGGGTTCCTCGTCGGGTACACGCGCGGCTACGGGCTGCGGCGCTGCGGCGAGCTGGGCGCCGTCGCCGCCGCCGAGGTCATCTCGCACCTCGGCGCCCGACCCGAGCGGTCGCTCGCCGAGCTCGCGGCGGCGCTGCTGCAGTGAAGCTCCCCCGCTACCGGACCGGGGATCCGAGCCTCGACGAGGCCGTCGCCGACCTGGCGACCCGGGTGACCGAGCGTGACGCCGATCTGATCTTCGAGCTCGTGACCTCGGCGCTGCGCCTGGCCCGAGACCACGCCGACCGCGGCGACCTGAAGATGGCGAACGCCGCGCTGAAGGAGATGCGCTACTCGTTCCACGTCTTCGAGCCCTACCGGGGCCAGCGCAAGGTCGCGATCTTCGGCTCGGCCCGGACCCAGCCCGACGATCCCCTCTACGACCAGGCCCGCCGGTTCGCGCACGCCATCGCCCACGCGGAGTGGATGGTGATCACCGGCGCCGGCCCCGGGATCATGGAGGCCGGCATCGACGGTGCCGGCCCCGAGCGGGCCTTCGGCGTCAGCATCCGACTGCCGTTCGAAGCGGCGACCACCCAGTTCGCCGACGATCCCAAGCTCATCAACTTCCGGTACTTCTTCACCCGGAAGGTCACCTTCGTGAAGGAGGCCGACGCGTTCGTGCTCCTCCCCGGCGGGTTCGGGACCCTCGACGAGGCGTTCGAGCTGTTGACGCTGGTGCAGACGGGCAAGGCCCAGTCGGGCCCGATCGTGCTGCTTGACACCCCCGGCGGCACCTACTGGAACGGCTGGCTCGACTTCGTGCGCCGTGAGCTCGCCGACAACGGCTACGTCTCCGAGCCTGACCTCGGGCTCCTCACCGTCACCGACGACGTCGACGCCGCGGTCCGGGAGGTGACCGGGTTCTTCGCCAACTACCAGTCGCAGCGCTTCGTCGACGGTCGCCTCGTGCTGCGGGTCCGTGCCGCACCCGATGACGCGACGCTCGGCGCCTGGAGCGCGGAGTTCGGCGACATCATTCGCCGCGGGCAGCTCGAGCGCGTCGACGCGTCCCCAGCGGAGATCGACGATGACGACGGCGTCGAGCTGGCAGCGCGTCGCGTTCTGGTTCGACAAGCGGGGCTGGTCGCGGCTGCGCAGACTGATCGACCGTCTGAACGAGGTCGCGCCCGCGTAGGCCGGGGCACGGCGGCGTGGGACGAGGGCGGGCTCAGCCCTCGTCGGTCGGGAGGGGCGGCATCGGGAACTGGCCGTGCTCGACGGCGAGCTCCTCGAGCTCCTCGTCGTGCTCGGCGGCCTGCACGTCCTCGAGGCGCTGCGTGACCGGGGCGTCATCGGGGCGGTCAGCCCACCCCAGGTCCTCGGTCTCGTGGCCGGCCGTGCCGAGGGAGCCCGACACGTCGACGACCGGTCGAGGCTCCTCGCCGTCCCCGCGCCGCGTGGGTCCTGGCACACCGCCAGTATGTCCGCGCGCCGTCCGGTCGGCGGCGTCCCCGGGTGCGTGGCTCCACGGTGACGGCGCGCGTCTCGTCGTCGGCGCCTACTCGGATTCGTCGTGCTCGGCGAGCAGGGCGCGGCGGGCCCGCTCGACGGCGCGCCGTGCCTGCTCGAGACGCCGCTCGGCGCTGCGGGCGGACTCGTCGCCCTCGGCGACGGCGCGCAGCCGCTCGTACGCCGCGTCGCGGAGCCGCTCCTCCGCCTGCGCCAGGCTCTCGATCACATCGGCGAGATCCGCGAAGTCGTCGGGCACCGCTACGACACCCTCCCGCGGTCGCGCGACGCGCCACCGCGTCGCGCCACGGGGGTGACCGTCTCGTGAACCGTCACCGCGCCCCGACCGTGCACCTCGACGCGAGCGTTGGTCACGAAGCCTCCCGTTGCCGTGCAGGGTGAGGGATCGGGAGGCGGCCGGGCGCGAGCTTGCCGGCCGGGTCGAACGCGGCTTTGACGCGGGCGGTCACCGTGAGATTCGGGACGTCGACGCCGAAGCCGTCGAGACCCGCGGCGCCCGCTTCGCGCAGCAGCCACCCGTCGGCCGCGGCCGCGGCGTCACGTGCGGCCTGCAGCCCGACGGCGGTGTCGGCCGCGACGTGGACGGTGCCGACCCCCCACTCGGCCAGCCACGCCAGCCCGTCGACGCGATTGAGCGCCTCGCCGACGTCGCGAACGCGGCCCGGGGCGACCGAGATGCGGCCGCGGTGCGCCGCGTCGGGCCACGCCGGCGGGTCCGAGGCCGCGAGGCCCGCGGCGCGGGCTTGGGTGGCGACGTCCTCGGGGTCGCCCTCGAGCAGCGCCCACGTCCCGTCCCCACGCCAGGCGATCGTCGACGGGGCGACCAGGCTCGCCCGCACGACGGCGGGATCGTCGGCCGTCCGCCACCACGCCGTCGTCCGCGGGGTCGGCTGGCAGCGCAGGATGACGCGGGTCAGCACGCCGAGGGTGCCGTAGGAGCCGACGAGCAGGCGGGGCAGGTCGAAGCCGGTGACGTTCTTCACCGTCGGGCCGCCGCCGCGCACGAGCCGCGCGTCACCGGTGACGAAGCGCACCTCCAGGACACGGTCCCGCAGCGGCCCGTAACGGAGCCGCCGGTGGCCGGACAGGCCGACGGCGAGCAGCCCGCCGATCGTGGCCCGTCGGTCGCGGGGGTCGAGGGCGCACTCCTGGGCGTGGGCACCGAGCTCGTCATCGAGGTCGCCGATCGTCGTGCCGGCGTACGCGGTGACGGTCAGCTCGGCCGGGTCGTAGGTGACGATGCCGCGCGGCGCCCGGACCGGTGTGCCGCTCGGGATCGGGCCGCCGACCTCCGCGTGGGTGCCGCTGCCCACGGGGACCACCGCCGCCGCGTCAGCGACGGCGCCGCGCACGGCCTCCTCGAGGCTCAGATCCACGCGCCCTCAGGGATCCGGGTCAGCTCGCCGCAGCGGCTGCCGCGCGGCAAGACCTTGTCGGGGTTGGCGCGTCCCCACGGGTCGAACGCGTCCCGCAGGCGCGCCTGCGCGTCGAGATCGTCGGGGCTGAACACCAGGGGCATCGCGTCCCGCTTCTCGAGCCCGATGCCGTGCTCACCCGACAGCACGCCGCCCACGGCGACGCACGCCGACAGGATCGCGTCGCCGGCGTCGGTGACCCGCGGCCAGATGCCTGGCTCGCGGGCGTCGAAGACGATCAGGGGGTGCAGGTTGCCGTCCCCCGCGTGGAACACGTTCATCATCGTGAGCTGCTGCTCCTCGGCGACGGCGTAGACCCGCTCGAGGACGTCGACGAGGCGGGTGCGGGGCACGACCGCGTCGTGGAGGTAGTAGTCGGGGGCGATCCGGGCGATGGCGCCGAACGCCGACTTGCGGCCCTTCCACAGCAGCGCACGCTCGGCCTCGTCGGCGGCGACGCGCACCGTCCGGGCACCGTGCTCGAGCCCCACCGCCCGGATCACCTCGACCTGCGCGCCGACGCCGGCGTCGAGGCCGTCGACTTCGACGAGCAGGACGGCGCCCGCGTCGCGGGGGTAGCCGGCGCCCACGAAGTCCTCGACGGCCCGCGTGATCTCGGCGTCCATCATCTCGAGCGCCGCGGGGACGATGCCCGCGGCGATGATCCCGCTCACGGTCGCCGCGGCGGCCTGCACCGTCGTGAAGTCGAGCAGCAGGGTGCGCACCACCGGCGGGTCGGGGGTGAGCCGCACCGCGACCCGGGTCGCGATCCCCATGGTCCCCTCGCTGCCGACGAAGCAGCCCCGCAGGTCGTAGCCGGGCTGGTCGGGGGTGAGGCCACCGAGCCGGGCGGTGGAGCCGTCGGCGAGCACCACGTCGACGGCGAGGACGTGGGCGGCGGTGACCCCGTACGCGAGGCAGTGCGGCCCGCCGGCGTTCGTCGCCACGTTCCCGCCGATCGTGCAGGCCTGCTGCGACGACGGGTCGGGGGCGTAGTGCAGCCCGAGGTGGGCGACGGCGCGGCTCAAGTCGAGGTTCAGGACCCCCGGCTCCACCCACGCCACCCGGGCGTCGGCGTCCACCTCGACGATCTGGTTCAGGTGGGTGGTGACGATCACCACGGGTCGCCCGACGGGGGTCGCGCCGCCCGCCAGCCCGGTGCCGCTCCCCCGGGCCACGAAGGGCCGCTCGTGGCGAGCCGCGACGGCGACGGCGGCCGCCACCTGCTCGGGTGTCGATGGGAAGCACACCGCCGCCGCCTCGCCGGTCGCCACGCCCGCGTCACGACCGTAGAGGGCCAGCTCCAGCGGCTCGGCTCGCACCCGTGCGGCGCCGAGCGCCGTGCCGAGATCGGCCAGCAGCCCCGCGTCGTCTTCGATCCCCGGAGCCTACCGACACGCTCGATACGCTCAGCACACGATGCGTGGACCGAACCGCGAGTGGGCGACCTTCGACGACCCCGACGAGGACGGTCGTCGCTGGCAGATCGACGTCACCTTCCTGCTGTCGTCGTGGCAGTGCATCTTCGGCTGCGGCTGTCAGGGCGTGCTCACCGAGAAGGCACCCGAGATGGTGCAGGGCTGCTGCTCGTACGGGGCGCACTTCTCGGATCGCAAGGACCGTGACCATGTGGTGCGCGTCGCCAAGCAGCTCACCGACGACGACTGGGAGTACCGCGCCCAAGGCCAAAAGAAGGGCATCTACGCGAAGGCCGGGAAGGACGAGGACGGCAAGACGGAGTGGCGCACCCGCCTCGTCGACGACGCGTGCATCTTCTTGAACCGGCCCGGCTTCCCCGGCGGGCCGGGCTGCGCGCTGCACCTGCACGCGCTGCGCACCGGCGTGCACCACAGCACCGTGAAGCCCGAGGTGTGCTGGCAACTCCCGCTCCGACGCGTCGACGAGGAGCAAGAGGACGGGACCGTCGTGTCGACGCTCACCGAGTTCGCCCGCGAAGGTTGGGGTGAGGGCGGGGACGACTTCGCCTGGTGGTGCACCGAGGCGCCCGAGGCGTTCACCGCCCGGGAACCCGTGTACCGCAGCCTCGGCGTGGAGCTGCGCACCATGCTCGGCGCCAAGCTGCACCGCCAGGTCGTCGAGTACCTCGATCACCGGCGCCGGTCACGCCCCGCTGTCGTGCACCCCGCCGAGGTGCGCCTCCTCGCGCGGAGTCGGCGACGCTGACCTACAGGTAGAGGCCCGACTGGCCCTCGCGGCGCGCCGACGCCACCGCGTGGACGTCCCGCTCCCGCAGGATCAAGTACTCGTCGCCGCGGATCTCCACCTCGAAGCCGGCGTCCGGGGCGAACAGCACCCGGTCACCTTCCTCGACGTTGCGCACGGTCGGCCCCACGGCGATGACCTCGGCCCAGTAGAGCCGCCGGTTCACGTTCGCCGTCGCGGGGATGACGATCCCGGCACGCGACTTGCGCTCCGCCGCCTCGTCCGACGGACTCGTCAGCAGCCGGTCCGCGGTCATGTGGATCGACTGCTTCGCGTCGTCGGCTGCGGTGTCGTCCATCCCGCGGTGAGGGTACCGCCACCGTTCGCGAAAACCCGACGTGCGACGCCCGATCACGTCGTAGCGCCCGGTGATCGGGCCGCCCTCGCGCCCACCCGCCCGCGACCCGCGCCGGAGCACCCGACACCGCGCCGTGCCGACCGCTGCCGCGTCGGCGCCCGCACCGCCCGGCGCCCTCTCCCCTCCCCCCGACCTCTCCCCTCCCCCGACCCTCGCCCAACTCCGCATATCTCGATATATCGTGATAGAGTGCGATACAACTGAAGGGAGCTCAGATGCACAGATACGGCGAAGGTCGGGAAGCGGGCGACTGGCCAGGGGCGCGGCGAGGGCGGCGGGGATTCGCCCCGCCCGGCGCGATGCCCTGGATGGGCGACATGCCCGTCGGCTGGGGCCCCGGCGGCTTCGGTCCGCACCGAGGCCCGCGGGGGCGTGGCCGGATGCGGCGCGGCGCCATCCGCGAGGCGGTGCTCCTGGTCCTGAGCGATCAGCCGCGGCACGGCTACGACGTGATGAACGAGCTGGCCGACCGCAGCGGCGGCCGGTGGCGGCCGAGCCCCGGATCGGTCTACCCGACCCTGCAGCAGCTCGAAGACGAGGGGCTCGTCCGAGCGACGGAGGCCGACGGGAAGCGGGTCTTCCAGCTCACCGAGGCGGGTCGCGCCGAGGCGAAAAAGGTGGCCGAGCGCGGGTCACCGTGGTCGACGCTCGACGACGGGGCCAGCGGGGAGCAGCGTGCCCTCTACCGGTCGGCCATGCAGACCAGCGTCGCCGCATCACAGGTCGCGCAGGCCGGGAGCACTGAGCAGATCGCGGCCGCGCAAGGCGTGCTCGACGACGCCCGCAGGCATCTGTACCGGCTGCTCGCCGACGACGCGGGATGAGCTCGTCCGGACGATCGCCGATGGAACCGCGGTGACCGCCGCGGCCCCACCTGGCGCTCCGCGGCACGCCGCCGCGTCGGCGCAGGCAGGTCTGGCTGTCACCGTGACGCTCTCGGAGACGTCACTCTGATACGGGAGACGCGGCGCGAGGAAGCGAGATGTCCGGGCAGGACTGGGTGACGGCGCAGTTCGAGGCCAGCCGACCGCGGCTGCAGGCCCTCGCGTACCGGATCCTGGGCTCCCGCACCGATGCCGAGGACGCCGTCCAGGAGACCTGGCTGCGCCTCGTTCGGACCGACCTCGCGCAGGTCGACAATCTGGGCGGCTGGCTCACGACCGTCACCGCCCGCCTGTGCCTGGATCGGTTGCGGTCACGCCGCGCTCGCCCGGAAGAGTCCGTCGGAGACCTTCCCGATGACGTGGTGAGCGCCGCGGACACGAAGGACCCGGCCGACGAAGTGCTCGTGGCCGACTCCGTCGGTGCCGCACTCATCATGGTCCTGGAGCTTCTCGCCCCCTCGGAACGAGTGGCGTTCGTCCTGCACGATGTGTTCGCCGTGCCGTTCGACGAGATCGCCCCGGTGGTCGATCGCTCGCCGGAGGCGGCGCGGCAGTTGGCAAGCAGGGCTCGGCGGCGGCTGCAAGCCAACCCGACGATGGGCGACCTCGATCTCGTCCGCCAACGCCAGGTCGTCGGCGCCTTCCTGCGGGCGGCCCGCGGGGAGACTTCGAGGCGTTGCTCGGTCTGCTCGATCCGGACGTCGTGCTGCGCCCCGACGCCGCCGCCCTGCGCATGGGATCGCTGCGGGAGACCCGCGGCGCCGAGGCGGTGGCATCCAGCCTGTCGGGTGGCGCCAAAGGCGGGCAACTCGCCATCATCGATGGTCTCACCGGATTCGTTTGGATGCCCGGTGGCCATCTGCGCGGCGTAGTGCAGTTCACGGTTGCCAAGGGCAAGATCGTCGCCATCGACACCACGGCAGATCGCGAGCGAATGCAACGACTGGACATCGTGCTCCTCGACGCAGACGCCGGCTAGGTCGGTCTCGCCCGTCACATCTCCTCGTTGCGATCCGTCATCGGAGTAGCTGCGACGACAAGGAGGAACCGGGCAGTCCGTCGTGTTGATCTACGACGCCACGAGTGCCGCACGATCGCCGAGTTGATGGCCAAGGCAACGTCCAGGCTTCCCGTTCGTCTTGCAGCCCAATCCCACCGGGTCGATGTGACCCACGACCTCAGGAGTGACCATGACTGGCTCTTCCACCCAGGGAATCAAGACCGTGCTGCATCCCGTGTCCGACCTGGCGACAGCCAAGGCGATGTACGCCGCCCTGCTCGGTGTCCCGCCGCAGGTCGACGAGTCGTACTACGTCGGCTTCGAGGCCGCGGGCCAGCACATCGGGCTGGTGCCGGCCGGTGGGTCGCAGGGCATGACCTCGCCGGTGGCCTTCTGGGAGGTGCCGGACATCGAGGCGAAGCTGGCCGAGGTGACCGCTTCGGGCGCCACCGTGAAGGAGCCCGCGCACGACGTCGGTGGCGGCCGCTTGGTGGCCACCGTCAGCGACCCCGACGGCAACGTCCTTGGGCTGCTGCAGGACCCATGAGCGCCGACCCCGCTCCCCCGCTCCCCCGCTCAGCGGCGTCGCGGCTCCGAGGCCGTCGCACGGCGCGGGACGCCAAGTGCGGAGACACGGCCTCGTCGCATGGGCGTCGACGACGTCGAGGCGCTTCCTGAGCCCGAAGGGGCCTCGGTTACCATGCCGCCAGCCGTCCCCTCGGAGCGCCGTGTCCGACCTCGTCGCCAGCCGCCCCGTGACCGTCGCGGAGGCGTGGCCCAAGCAAGCTCGTCGGGCGGCGGGCCGATACCTCGCGCTCACCAAGCCGCGCGTGGTGGAGCTGCTGCTCATCACCACCGTCCCGGCGATGATCCTCGCCGCGGGGCGCCTCCCCGACCTCGGCCTCATCGCCGCCGTCCTCGTCGGCGGCGCGCTCGCCGCCGGGGGGGCGAACACCATCAACTGCTGGATCGAGCGGGACCGGGACCAGCTCATGCGCCGGACCCGGCACCGGCCGCTGCCCTCGGGGACGGTGGACCCGGCCCGGGCGCTCCTGTTCGGCCTGGCGCTCGAGGCGGCGGCGTTCGGGATGCTCTGGGGGGTCGCCAACCTCCTGGCGGCCGTGCTCGCCCTCGCCGCCACCCTCTTCTACGTGTTCGTGTACACGATCTGGCTGAAGCCCCGGACGGTGCAGAACATCGTCATCGGCGGCGCGGCGGGCGCCGTGCCGGTCCTGGTCGGCTGGGCCGCCGTGACGGCCAGCGTCGGGTCACCGGCGTGGGTGCTGTTCGCCGTGGTGTTCTGCTGGACGCCGGCACATTTCTGGGCACTCGCGCTGCGCTACCGCGAGGACTACGCGGCGGCGGGCTTCCCGATGCTGCCGGTCGTGAAGGGCGAGCGGCACGCCGCGACGCAGATTCTGGCGTACACCGTCGTCGTCGTGGCCGTGAGCCTCACCTTGCCGCTCGTCGCGTCGGTCGGCGCCATCTATCTCGCCGCGGCCTCGGCGGTCGGCGTGGTGTTCATCGTCCAGGCAGTCCGGCTGCGCCTCGACACCTCGTCGACCCGGGCGATCGCCTTCTTCAGCCTCTCGAACGGCTATCTCGCTCTGCTGTTCGCGGCCATTGCCCTCGACGTCCTCGTCCGCGCCCGCTGACCCGGGTCGCCTCCGCCGCGGTCGCCTGGTCGCCCTCGCCGGGGTGGTGGTCCTCACCGTCGCCGGCGTGACCGCGTGGGCCGTGACGTCGAGCTCGTCGCCGCGCACGGCCAGCCCGGTGATCGTCCGGCCCCCGCCGACCAGCGCGTCTCCGACCAGTCCCCCGAGCGCCACCCCACCGGGCCCGCCGGCCCCCGGGTTCACGGCCGAGACCCTGAGCGGTGGGCACGTGACGCTCGCGCAGATGCGCGGCCATCCCGTGCTCGTGAACTTCTGGGCGTCGTGGTGCCATCCGTGCCGCCAGGAGTTCCCCCTGCTCCGGGACGCGCTGGCGAAGTACCACGCGCGGGGACTGCGGATCGTCGGGGTCAGCTTCGAGGACATCCCGAGCGACGCCCGCGCGTTCGTCGCGCAGGAGCACGCCGGCTGGACGTTCGCGCGCGACGACGACGGCACCGTCGCCGCGGCGTACGGCGTGCGACCGATCCCGGAGACGTTCTTCGTGCGCCGTGACGGCACCCTCGCGGGCCGGCTGCTCGCGATCCTCTCGGCGCGCGAGCTCGACGCGTCCGTGCGGGGCATCCTCAGCCCCTGATCATTCCTCCCAGCGGAACGTGCGCGCCGCGAGCAACGGCGCGCCGATCGCCCACGCGAGGAGCGTGACCAGGGCACCGACCGACACCGAGCTGGCCGACAGCGCCTGGCGGACGGTGTCGGACAACGCCGCGGCGGGCAGCCCCCGAGCGAAGGTCTGGAGCGCGCCGGGCAGCTTGTCGAGCGGGTAGGCCATCCCACCGAGGAACAGCAAGGCGAGGAACAGGCCGTTCGCGACGGCGAGGTTCGCCTCGGCTCGCAGGATCCCCGCGAAGAACAAGCCGATGCCGGCGAACGCGACGGTCCCGATGAGCAGCAACCCGACCGCCGCGGCCACGCCGCCGGCAGCGTGCCAGCCGAGCGCGGCGCCGACGCCGAGCAGCACGAGCGCCTGGATGACCTCGAGCGCGACGACGCTGACCGTCTTCGCGGTGAGCAGCCCGGCGCGCGACAGCGGCGTCGAGCCCAGCCGCTTCAAGACCCCATAGCGCCGCTCGTAGCCGGTGGCGATGCCGAGGCTCACCATCGCGGTGGACATGACGGCGAGCGCGAGGACGCCCGGGACGAGGAACTGGACGGGATCGCGCAGCGACGTCTGGACCACGTCGACCTTCGTGAAGAACACGAGGACACCGACGGGGATCGCGATCGACACCACGAGGCTCTCGCCGCGGCGCAAGGTGAGGACGAGCTCGACCCGGGACTGGGCCAGCACGGCGCGCAGGGTGCCGCGGGTCATGGTCAGGTGTCGCGGGTGAGCTGCAAGAACACCTCTTCGAGGGTTCGGCGGCCGCTGCGCAGCTCGCCCAGGCGCACGTCGTGGTCGCGCAACCACACGGCCAGGTCGGCGACGAGCGGCGGGGCCGCGTCGGCCCGGAGCAGGTAGGAGCCGGGGCGCTCCTCGACGACGTCGTCGACGGCGAGGCCGACCGCGGCGGCGAGCGACGTGCGGTCGAGTCCCGGCGGTGCGGAGAACCGCGTCTCCTCCGTCGCGGCGTCGAGCGTGAGCTCGGCCGGGGCGCCCTCCGCGACGAGCCGGCCGGCGTTGATGATGCCCACGCGGTCGCACAGCTGCTCGGCCTCGTCCATCGCGTGGGTGGTGAGCAGCACGGTGGCGCCCCGCGCCGAGAGCGTCCGCACGAGCTCCCAGGTCGTTGCTCGGCCGTGCGGGTCCAATCCCGCGGTGGGCTCGTCGAGGAACACCAGGGCGGGCTGGCCGACGAGCGCCAACGCGAGGGACAGGCGCTGCTGCTGACCGCCCGAGAGGCGACGCACCACGGTCCGGCCGGTGTGCTCGAGGCCGACCTGCTCGAGCAGCGCCCGCGGGTCGGCCGGGTCGTCGTAGTACGCCGCGAAGAGCTGCAGCGCCTCGAGGGGACGCAACCCGGGGTAGAGGCCGCCGTCTTGGAGCATCACGCCGATCTGGGGGCGCAGCCGCCGGCCGTCGCGGACGGGGTCGAGCCCGAGGACGCGCACCTGCCCGTCGTCGGGGTTCCGGTATCCCTCGAGGATCTCGACCGTGGTGGTCTTCCCCGCGCCGTTCGGTCCGAGCAGCCCGAACACTTCGCCGGGTTCGACGCGCAGCGTGAGCCCGTCGAGCGCGAGCACCTCGCCGTAGCGCTTCGCGAGCTCGGCGACCTCGATCGCGGGTGTCGCCGAGGGCATCGAGCGGTGAGCCTACCGGAGGCCTCGCGCGTGTCCCCGCTCGCGGCGTCGTTCGCACCGCGGGCAGAATGCACGTGTGGGCGACGCGTACCAGTACGTGCTGTTGATGGCCGCCTGCCTGCTCGTCACCATCCCACTGGAGGTGTTCCTCGGTGCGCAAGTGTGGCGGCGACCCGGCCGCCTGCTGCGTGTGCTGGTTCCGACCGTCGCGGTGTTCTTCGTCTGGGACGTGGCCGCGATCGCTCGGCACGAGTGGCGCTTCGACCCCCGCTACCTCGTCGGGTGGACGCTCGTCGGCCGTGTCCCGGTGGAGGAGCTGCTGTTCTTCGTGACCATCCCGATCTGCGGGCTGTTGACCCTCGGCGCGGTCCGACACCTCCTCGGACGAGCCGATGCCTGAGTACACCGGCACCGCGCTGCTCGCCGTGGTCGCGGTCGTGGCGCTCGAGGTCGGCGTGCTGCACACCGGGCTGCTGCGCACCCCGGCGTACTGGATCTCGCTCGCGATCTCCTACGCGTTCATGATCGGCGTCGACGGCTGGCTGACGAAGCTCTCCGCGCCCATCGTGATCTACCGGTCCAGCGCCACGACCGGGTGGCGGTTCCCCTGGGACATCCCGGTCGAGGACTACCTCTTCGCCTTCGCGCTCTTGACGCTGGCGATGCTGCTCTGGGATACGGCGGCCCGGCGCGAGCGGGCCCGGACATGACGCCGGTCCTCATCGCCCTGGCCGCGCTGGTGCTGATGGAGCCGGTCGCGGCCCTCGCCCACCGGTTCGTGTTCCACGGGTTCGGGATGGGCTGGCACCGCAGCCACCATCTGCCACCCCACGGGACGCTCGAGGCGAACGACCTGTTCCCGGTGGTGTTCTCCGCGGCGACGATCGCGGTGTTGTCGGTCGGGGTCTGGGTCGGTGCCGGCGCCGTGCTCGTCCCGATCGGCGTCGGCGTGACCGCCTACGGCATCTCCTACCTCGCGGTGCACGACCTCGTCATCCACCGCCGCGTCCCGTGGCTGCCGATCCCCGATGCGCTCGGTCACCGGCTACGGGCGGCGCACAACGTCCACCATCTGTTCAGCGACGCCCCGTTCGGGTTCCTCGCACCCGTGGTCCCGGCCCGGCTCCGGGCCGCGGCCGTCGCCCGCGGGCGCGACGACACGCCGCGAGCCGTCAGACGCCGATCCTGAGCACCGTCCGGCCCACCACGAGCGCCTTGCGCGCGGTCGGCACGCGGGCGCGGGCGCTGAACACGTCGCCGTCGGCCCGCTCGATGCGGTCGAGGATCTCGGCGTAGAGCTGTCGGGCGGCGCGAATGCACCGCGCCGACGACGGCGGCAGCATCGTGATCCCCACGTCGGCCGACGTGTAGTACCCGCGGTTCCGGTCGATCTCGAAGGCGATCAACGCCTGCCACTCCGGGGTGACCTGGCGGGCCCACGGGTCCGCGCCGAAGCGGTCGAGATCCTCCTGTGGGAGATAGACCCGGCCGCGGTCCAGGTCCTCGGCGACGTCGCGCAGAAAGTTCGTCAGCTGGAACCCGAGCCCGAGGTCGCGGGCGTGACGCAGCGCGGCAGCCGAGGTGGGCTCGAGGATCGGGAGCATCATCTCACCGATCACCGCGGCGGAGCCGTCCATGTAGTCGAGGAGGTCGTCGAAGGTCTGGTAGGTCTCGACCGTGAGGTCCATCGCCATCGACCGGAGGAAGCGGCGGAAGCAGTCCGGGTTGAGGTCGAACGCGTTCACCGTGTGCACGACGGCCTTGAGGACGAGGTCGTCGGAATCGCCGCGCTCGAGATCAGCGAAGAACCGGTCGCCGAACTCGCTGAGGGCCCGCTCCCGCTCCTCCACCGGCACGGGGCCGAGGTCGTCCACGATGTCGTCCGCGTAGCGGCAGAACCCGTACAGGGCGTGGACGTGGTGGCGCTTGACCCGCGGGAGGAGCAGCGTCGCGGCGTAGTAGGTGGTGCCGTAGGCCTTGTTCAGCTGCTTGCACCGCGCGTAGGACTCGTCGAGCGTCGTCACCGACGTCCCCATGCGTCGACGCGGTCGGCGGCGAGGCGACCCGAGAGCAGCACCATGGGGATCCCCACGCCCGGCACCGTACCCATCCCGACGAGCACCAAGCCGGGGATGCGCGGGTCGACGTTCGCCGTGCGGAACGGCCCACTCTGGAAGAACCGGTGGGCCTGCGAGAACGGGGTCCCCGCCTCGAGCCCCGTAGCCGCCCAGTCTGTCGGGTCGATGAACCGCTCCACCTCGACATCGTCGACCGGGTAGCCCCATCCGTCGAGCCGAGCGGCGAGGTCAGCGCGCAGACGCGGCGCCTCCTGCGACCAGTCCAGGGGGCTGCGCAGGTTCGGCACCGACTCGAGGACGTACAGCGTGGCGCCGTCGGGTGGGGCCAGCGTCGGGTCGGTGACCGACCCGCAGGTCACGAGCACCGACGGGTCCGGCATCAGTTGGCCGTCGCGCAGCACGGCGTCGAAGGCGTGCCGCCAGGCCCGACCGAAATGCAGGTTGTGGTGCGCGGCCTGCGCCGGTATCCGCCCGCGCACACCGGCGAGCCACACGACACACGAGGGCGCGTACCGGGCGCGGGTGACCCGACGGGGTGGCGTCAACCCGAGCAGCGTGCGGTAGGTGCCGGCGACGTCGGCGTCGCAGACGACGGCGTCGGTCTCCTCACGGTCGCCGTCGGCGAGGCGCACGCCCCGAACCGCGCCGTCCGCGTGCCGTTCGATCCGCTCGACGCCGCGCGAGTACTGGAACGTGGCGCCCGCCGCGGTCGCGGCGTCCGCCATCGCCCGGGCCAGCTCGTGCATCCCGCCGGCTGGGAACAGCACGCCCTCGACCGTGTCCATGTAGGTGATGACGCTGAACACCGCCAGCGCCTCGAACGGCGACAGTCCCGCGTAGAGCGCTTGGAACGAGAAGACGCGCTGCAGCCGCTCGTCGTCGAAGAAGGACGCGACCCGCGGGGCGAGTCGCCGCAGCGCGCCGAGCCGCACCAGGCGCGCCAGCGCCCCGACGTGGCGGGCCAGGTCGAGCGGCGAGTCGAAGTTGCGGTTGATGAACGGCCCGAACTCGGCGGCGTAGAGCTCGGACAGCCACGCGCGGAACCGGTCGAACGCGTCGGCCTCGCGCCGTCCCGCGAGCTGCTCGATCTCGGCGCGCGTCGCCACCGGGTCGGCGCGGACCGACAGCGCCGTCCCGTCGGCGAACACGGCCCGATACATCGGGTCGAGACGGTGCAGCGCCAGGTGGTCGGTGACGTCGGCGCCGGCCGCGGCGAACGTGTCGGCGACGATCCCCGCCATCGTGAGCACCACCGGCCCCGTGTCGATCCGGTAGCCCCGCTCGGCGAGGACACCGGCCACACCGCCGGGGCTCGCGTCACGCTCGAGGACGATGACGTCGTGGCCGCGGCCCGACAGGTGGCACGCCGCGGCGAGCCCGCCGAGGCCCGCCCCGACGACGGCGACCCGCACCGGCTACCGGTCGCGCCAAGCTACGTACGTCGCCAGCTCCCGAAGCGCGCCGCGGGCCTCGGCCGTGATGGGCGCGAGCTCCAGCGCGGTGAGCGCCTCGTCGACGAGCGCCTCGATGGCCCGTTCGACCTCGTCGCACGCGCCGCACTCGACCAGCAGCCGCTGCATTGCCTGGATCTCGTCGGCGCCGAGGTCAGCGGCGCCGACCCGTCCCAGCACGGTGGCGCCCATCGCGTCGACCCGCGTCGTCGCGGCCGCGAGCAGCGGCGTCAGCTTCCCCTCGCGGCAGGTCGTCACCGACGGGCTTGCCGGTCACGCTCGAGTCGCCGAAGACGCCGAGGAGGTCGTCGCGCAGCTGAAACGCCTCGCCGAGCGGGAGACCGACGTCGCTGAGGGGTCCGGCGAGCTCGTCGAGCCGTCCCGCGAGCGCCGCGCCCAGGTGCAAGGGCCGCTCGACCGTGTACTTCCCCGACTTGTACCGCTCGATGCGGGCGGCTTGGCGGGCGTCGCCACTCCCGCTCGCGGTTCCGACGAGGTCGAGGTGCTGGCCGACGCAGAGCTCGAGGCGCAGCTCGTCGAAGATGCGCCGCGCCGTGTCCGGCACGTCGGTGAAGAGGATGTCGGCGTACACGAACGCGAAGTCGCCGACGAGGATCGCCGCGCCCTCCCCGAACCGGCGAGCTTCGCCACGCCAGCCGGCCTCGGCGTGGCGGGTCATGAACTGTCGATGCACCGCCGATTGGCCGCGCCGCCGATCCGAGCCGTCCATGACATCGTCGTGCACGAGGGCGAACGTGTGCAGCAGCTCGAGCGCCGCCCCCGCGTCGACGACCGTCGGGTCGTCGGGGGCGCCGCCGGCACCGACGTACGCCCAGTGGCAGAACGCCGGGCGGAGGCGCTTCCCACCGGCGACCACGAGGTCGCGCAGCGCGAGGATCGGCGCCGCCAGCTCGGGGTCGACGTCGGCCCAGCGGCAGGCCTCACCGTCGAGGAGGGTCAGGATCCGCGACTCGGCGCGCGCACCGACGAGCACCAGGCTCGGCGGGACGGTGGTGCTCCGACGAGGCGGCGCCGTCGACGACATCGCCCGATCGTAGGCCGACATCACCCCGCTTCCCCGGCGACTCACCCGTCTACGCTCCGCGGCGCGTGGCCGAGTTCCTCTCCGATGCGTGGATCGCGGAGCTCGACCGTGCCGCCCGCGACGCCCCGGCGGTCCGCGCCCTCGGCGCGGACCGGCCGCTCGTTATCGAGCAACACATCCGTCGTGGCGACGACGAGGTCGTGTACTCGCTTCGCTTCGCCGCTGATGGCGCGCGGGTCGAGAAGGGCGCGGCGTCGCAGCCCGACGTGATCGTGCGGACCGACGCGAGCACGGCGCTCGCGCTCCAGCGCGGCACGATGAGCGCGCAGGACGCGGCGTCGGCCGGCCGACTGAAGGTCCGGGGCAGGATCGAGCGGCTCCGAGCGGTCGGCGAGGCGCTGCGCACCCTCGACGACGTGTTCCGCGACGTCCGCGCCGCGACCACGGACCCGGCGCCCACCGATCGAGCGGACGAGTGCCGCCACTAGCATCGGCTGACGACCACGAGCCAGGAGGGCGTGTGATCTCCGAGACCGAGCTCCGAGCGGACGCCCAGGCCTTCCTCGACGATCACGCCGAGCGCCGCTCCGAGGAGAAGTTCGAGTGGGGCAGGGGCTCGGACCGGGTCGGTCTCCTCGAGGAGCGGACCCCGGAGCAGGAGCGCGAGGACCTCCGGGCCGCGCAGGCGTGGAAGGCGCAAGAGTTCGACGCCGGGTTCGGGTGGATCACCGGCCCCGAGGAGTACGGCGGGCGGGCCTTGCCGTCGAGCTACGAGCGCGCGTACCGGGAGCTGGCGAGCGGGTACGCGATCCCGCCCCAGACCGTGTTCGGCATCGGGCTCGGGATGGTGGCACCCACGATCCTCGCCCACGGCATCCCGGAGGTGAAGGCGCGCTACCTGCGGCCCCTGTACCGGGGCGACATCGTCGGCTGCCAGCTGTTCTCCGAGCCGGTGGCCGGCTCGGACCTGGCGGGGATCCAGACGTCGGCGCTGCGCGACGGCGACGAGTGGATCTTGAACGGCCAGAAGGTGTGGACCTCCGGCGCGCAGCTGAGCGACATCGGCGAGATCATCACCCGCAGCTCGACCGACAAGCCCAAGCACAAGGGCCTGACGATGTTCCTCGTCGACATGCACGCCCCCGGCGTCGAGGTGCGACCCCTGCGCCAGATGACCGGCGGCGCGTCGTTCAACGAGGTGTTCTTCACCGACGTGCGGGTCCACGACACCCACCGTCTCGGCGACGTGGACGAGGGCTGGACGGTCGCGCTGACGACGCTCATGAACGAACGCGCCGCGATCGGCGGCGGCGGGGTGGGCAGCGGGTCCGTCGGCGTCTCGCGCCTGCGCGAGCTCGCGGATCACTTCGGGCTCGCCGAGGACCCGCTCACCCGCCAGCGGCTCGCCGACCTCTACGTGCGCCACAGCGTCGCCCGCTACACGAGCCTGCGGGCGATGGCGAAGATCCGGGCCGGTCAGCTGCCGGGACCGGAGATGTCGATCGCGAAGCTGTCGCTCACCCAGAACATGCAGCGGGTCGCGCAGACGCTGGGTGAGCTGCTCGGACCGCGCCTCGTCGCCGATACCGGCGAGTGGGGCACGTACGCGTGGGCTGAGTTCGTCCTCGGGGTCCCCGGCGTTCGGGTCGCGGGTGGCACCGACGAGGTGATGCGCAACATCGTCGGTGAGCGGGTGCTCGGCCTGCCGAAGGAGCCACCCGGCCCGACGGGACGGTAGCGATGCTGCCGTTCGAGCGGCTGCGAGCCCTCGCCCGGTACTCGGGCGACGACCAGGAGCTCGTGGTCGAGGCCGCGGACTGCCTCGCCGACTTCGCCGACGATCCCGCCCAGCTCGTGACGGTCTGTCGCCGACTCCTGGCCCACCATCCGACCAGCGGTGCCCTGTGGTGGACCTGCGCGCACGTCCTCGCCGCGGGTGACCCGGCCGGCGGGGCTCGGGACGCCACGCAACGACTCGCGCGCGACCGGACCGCGAGTCGGCTGGCGTCGGTGCTGCCCTTTCCGCATGACGAGCCGATCGCCGTGCTCGGCTGGCCCGACGTGACCGGCGCGGCACTCACCGAGCGCCCGGACCTCGACGTGGTCGTCGTGCGGGCGGGCAGCCGTCGTCTCCCCCACCCGCAGCGTCGGGTGCGGGTGCTCGACGCCGTCGAGGCGGCCGCCGCGGCGCCGTCGCACCTGCTCGTCGAGGCGCTCGCCTGCGGCTCGGACGCGGCCGTCGTCCCGGACGGCACGGCCGACCTGCGGTGGTCCCTCGAGCGCACGCCGCTGTGGCTCGTCGTGCCCGCCGGGCGGCTGCTGCCCGACCGCCTCTTCGCCGTGCTGCAACGTCAGGTCGACGACACGGCGGAGGTCCTCGACGTCGGGGACGCGGCGCACGTCGCCGGCCCGTGGGGTCTGGACGTGCCCGGCCGACTCGGCCGGCACGTCGACTGCCCGATCGCCCCGGAGCTGCTGCGACTCTGACCATCGCCTGCGGCGGCGACGGGCGTCGCTACCGTGCCGCCCGATGACCGCCCCGCCGCCGAGCGACTCGATCCCCGCCGTCGCGCCGCCGACCGACCTGTCCACGATGTGCTGGCAGTGCGGGGCACCGATGCGCGAAGAGCACGCCCACTACCGCTGCCCGGTGTGTGGCTGGCGGGACTCCTGCTGCGACGGCGCCTGCTGAGCGCGGCCCGCGGTCAGCGGGGGTCGTCGGGCCAGGAGCCCGGCGGCAGCTCGCCACCGCGGACGATGCCGAAGCGGCGCGTCCAGCGCCGGCGGAGGGTGCGGCGCACGCCGGTCCGCACGCCGGGGATCAGCAGCAGCGAGCCCCGGGATGTCGGTGACGAACCCGGGGACGAGGAGCAGCGCACCGGCGGTGACGAGGAGCGCCCCGTCGGCGAGGGTGGTCCCGGGGACCTGGCGGGCTTCGACGTCGTCGACGAGACGGCGCAGCGCCGCGATCCCCTGCGCCTTCACGATCGCCGCGCCGACCACCGACACCACGATGAGCAGGCCGATCGTGTTGAGCACCCCGAGCTGCTCGGCGACCTCGATGATGACCACCAGCTCGACCACCGCGAGGACGGCGGCGGAGGCCAGGAACCGGCGCATGGCCGCAGGGTACCGGCGGGACGCGGGTCACCCGCGCGGCGGATCAGGCCTCGAGCGCGAGGGGCGGTTGATCGTCGTCCGGGGTGACGTCCGCCTCGGGCAGCTCGGCGTTCGGGCTGCGCAGGGCATCGATCTTGTGCAGCGACCGCTCGAGCACGTTCGTCCGCGTGCCGGCCAGGTTGGTGAACGCGGTGGCGGTGGCATCGATCCGCTGACCGACCTTCTCCATCTGACCCTTGAACTTGCCCCACTGGTCGACGAACTCGCCGAGGAGCCCCAGGATCTCGTCGGACGTGCGGGCGAGCCGGAAGTTCTCGACCATCTGGCGGATCAGCGCGAGCACGACGAAGAGGGTCAGCGGCGAGCAGAACACGACGCCCTGCTTGATGGCGTCGTCGAGGATGGCGTCGTCCTGCTCGTGGATGAACGCATACAGCTGCTCGTTCGGGATGAACAGCAGCACGAAGTCGACCGTGCCCCCCGACGCGTCGATGTAGTCGCGGGCGGCGAGCTCTCGGACTCGCGCCCGGACGTCCTTGAGGAAGTCGGCCCGGTACCGCTTCTGCTCGATGTCGGACGTCGCGTCGCAGAACCGGACGTAGTTGTCGAGCGGGAACTTCACGTCCATGTGGAGCAGCAGGTTGTTGGGGAGGAAGAATGTGTAGTCGGGGATCCCGGTCCCGGTCTCGACGGCGCGCTGCTTCCGGTAGTTGACGTTCTCCACGAAGCCCGCGAGGCGCAGCACGTCACCCGCCATCCGCTCACCCCACTGCCCGCGCGCCTTGGTGCTCGAGAGCGCCTCCCGGAGCGTCTGGGTGGTGTGGAGCAGGTCGGCGAGACCCTCGTGCTGGCGGGTGAGCTGGACGTTGAGCTCGCCGAAGCTGCGGGCCCGCTCGGCCTCGACGTCTTGGACCAGGCTCGAGACCTGCTCGAGCTTCGCGGCCATGGTGGCCAGCTGCTGGTCGATGAGCGACTTCTTGGAATCAAGGTCCTTGCCGGCCAGCTCACGCTCCGCGACGAGCGCCGTCCGGTTGTGGGCGAGGAAGTGATCGACGGCGGCCTGGACGACGGCCTCCCGCTGCTCGACCATGACTCGCCGCTCGTCGGCGACGAGACGCTCGGCGTCGAGGCGCTGACCTCGCACCATCCGCCACGCGAGCACCGCGACGACGAGCGGTCCGAGGACCGCCGCGCCCAGGACTGCCACCTGCATGCGGTCCAGCGTCACACGGGCCTGTGACACCGCCGCGGATAGCCCCTGACCTGCGCAAACGCGTGGCGGGCCCGGTCTCGGCGGGCGGGGCCGTCCCGCCGACTCCAGCGACTCAGAAGGCGCCGCCGTCGACCGTCAGGCGCTGGTCGGTCAGGTACCGCGCGGCGTCGGAGACGAGGAAGCGGACGATGTCGGCCACCTCATCGGGGGTGCAGACGTGCCCGAAGGGGGACCGCTCGTCCAGGTCGTGGATCTCCTCGACGCCCCGGGTGGCGCGGACCAGCCGTCGCCCCATCTCGGAGACGACGAGACCCGGCGCGACCACGTTGACGTGGATGTTGTGGCGTCGCTCCTCCTTCGCGATGGTCCGGGCCAGGGCCTCGAGCGACGCCTTCGCGACGTTGTAGGGCGCCGAGTAGCCCGCCATGAACGTCGTCGCGACACTCGAGATCATGACGATGTCACCGCGGGGCTGGGTGCGCATGCTGGGCAGGACCCGCTGGCTCAAGATGAACGACCCGAACGCGTGCATGCGCCAGACCCGTTCGAACTCGGCGGGATCGGTGTCGGCGACGGACTGACCACGGCTCGCGATCCCGGCGTTGTTGACGAGGATGTCGACGTGCCCGAAGTCGGCGAGGACGGCGTCGACCATCCGGGCGTCGGCCTCGGCGTCGTCGACCGAGGCCTGGTAGGCGCGGGCACGCCGGCCGAGGGCCTCGATCGCCCGCACCGTCTCGCCTGCCGACTGTTCGTCGCGCCGGTAGTTCACGGCCACGTCGGCACCGTCCGCGGCGAGGCCGGTGGCCACGGCCGCGCCGATCCCTCGCCCACCCCCGCTGATGAGCGCCACCCGTCCGTCGAGTCCCATCCTTCGGCTCCCTGTTCGTGGTCCGGTCAGGTTCGCGCTGCCGCCAGCCGGCCGACCCGAGCGACGAGGCCGGGCGACCCGAGCCGATCGGCCCAGTCCGCCAGCTCCTCGGTCGGTCCGGTCCAGCGCCACGATGCGGGCGCGCCCACGTCGGCGTCGGTGCGCAAGGTGGCGAGCACCCGGAACTGCTCCGCCAGCCCGCGCTGCGAGCTGAGCGTCGCGGCCAGGCGCGCCGCGCCGCGCACGTCGACCGCCCAGGTGGCGGGATCGTCGGGGATCGCGTCGAGGTGCTGGTAGTGGGCGAGGACGGCCGCTGCGGACTTCGCGCCCCAGCCGGGCAGCCCGGGGAACCCATCCGCGCTGTCGCCCACCAGGGCGAGCCAGTCGGGGATCGAGGTCGGCGCGACGCCGAACTTGGCTCGCACCGCCGCCTCGTTGAGCACGGTCCCGTGACGCCGGTCGAGCTGGACGACCCGCGGGTCCTGCACGCACTGCGCGAGGTCCTTGTCGGGCGTGCACACCACGACCCGTTCGATGGTCGGGTCGGCGGCGGCGACGGCGGCGCCCGAGGCGAGCGCGTCGTCGGCCTCCAGCTCGACTTCGGCCCAGACGGTCAGCCCGAGCGCGGTGAGCGCCTCCTCGAGCAGCGGGAACTGGGCCTTCAGGTCGGGGTCCACGCCGTCGCCGGTCTTGTATCCGGGCCACAGGTCGTTCCGGAACGACTCGATGACGTGGTCGGTGGCGACGGCGACGTGCGTCGCGCCCTCTTCGAGGAGCTGGACCATCGATCCGACGACCCCGCGGGTGGCCCCGACGTCGGTGCCGTCAGGACTTTGGTGCTCGGGCACCGCGTAGTAGTGGCGGAACAGCTCGTAGGTGCCGTCCACCAGATGTACCTGCATGTCGCCATCCGGTCGGGTGGGCCGCGCGTCGCCAGTATGGTCGAGCCGTCGCGGTGCGGGAGCCGCTCGCGGAGAGGAGCGCCGTGCGGATCGGGGTGCACATCCCGGACTTCACGTGGCCGGGCGGCCCAGCGACGCTCGGCGCCGATTTGGCGCGCGTCGCCGCGGCCGCGGATGCCGCGGGCATCGATCGGTTGAGCGTCATGGATCACGTATGGCAGATCCGCGGGGTCGGGCCGCCGGAGCACGACATGCTCGAGGCGTACACGACGCTCGGGTTCCTGGCCGGCCACACGACCCGAATCCAGCTGCTGACGCTCGTGACGGGGGTCGTGTACCGGGAGCCCGGCCTGTTGGCGAAGATGGTCACCACGCTCGACGTGTTGTCGGGTGGTCGAGCATGGCTGGGGATCGGCGCGGCGTGGAACGAGGACGAGTCGCGTGGGCTGGGCCTGCCGTTCCCCCCAACCGCCGAACGGTTCGAGCGACTCGAGGAGGCGCTCCAGATCTGCGTGCAGATGTGGAGCGGCGACGACGCGCCGTACGCCGGTCAGCACTATCAGCTCGCCCGGACCTTGAACGTGCCAGCGGCGCTGTCTCGCCCGCACCCGCCGATCCTCATCGGCGGCTCCGGTGAGCGCAAGACACTGCGGCTGGTGGCGCGCTACGCCCGCGCCTGCAACCTGTTCCCGGGTCCTGATCTCGAACGCAAGCTCGACGTGCTGCGCGGTCACTGCGAGCGCGAGGGCCGCGACTTCGACGACATCGAGAAGACGGTGCTCTTCAACTTCGATGTCGGCGACGAGGGTGAGCGGGTCGAGGAGACGCTGGACGGGCTGGCGCAGCTCGCGTCGCTCGGTTTCGACGTCGCGCACGGCCGGGTGAAGGACATCTGGCGGGTCACGCCCCTGGAGGTGCTCGGGACGGAGATCGTCCCGGCGGCCGCCACCCTCTGAGCCGCCCGGCTACCCGTCGACCCGGGCGAGCCGCCCCGGATGTGCGAGCCTCCTGCCCGTGCGCGCGCCGGGCCCGACGTCGTCGTGGTGGGTGCAGGACCGAACGGCCTCACCGCCGCGGTGACGCTCGCCGCGGCGGGTCTCGCCGTCGAAGTGCGGGAAGCGTCGGACACGGTGGGGGGCGCGGCACGCACTGCCGAGCTCACGCTGCCCGGGTTCCGCCACGATGTCGGCTCGGCCGTGCATCCCTTCGCGGCGGGGTCGCCGGCGTTCCGGTCGCTGCCCCTCGCCGACCACGGCCTGGAGTGGCTCGAGCCCGACCTGGCCTTGGCGCACCCATTCACCCACGGCGACGCCGCGGTGCTCGACCGGTCCCTGGCTCGCACCGTGGAGCGGCTCGGTCGAGGGTACGGCCGGCTCGTGCGCCCGTTCGTCGGCCGGTGGGACGACCTGGCCCCCGACGTCCTGCGGAGCCTCGTGTCGCCGCTGCCCCGTCATCCGCTGCTGCTGGCGCGCTTCGGGGTCCGTGCGCTGCCGCCGGTGGCGCTCACCGCGCGGCGGCTGCGCAACCCGGCCGGCGCCTCGCTGCTGTCGGGCATGGCCGGTCACACGGGCGTCCCGCTCAGCGCGGCGGTGACATCGGGTCCGGCACTCATGCTGACGCTCGCCGCCCACGAGGTGGGCTGGCCGATACCACGCGGCGGCGCGCAGGCGATCAGCGACGCGCTCGTCGCCTGCCTGCGGAGCCTGGGGGGGACGGTCACGACCGGCCAGCCGGTGACGAGCCTCGATGCCCTGCCCGCGGCGCGGGCCTATCTGCTCGACGTCGCGCCGTCGGCGGTGCCGGCCCTGGCGGGGGCGCGGCTGCCCGGCCGGTACACGCGGCGGCTGGGCCGCTACCGGCTGGGTCCCGGTGTGTTCAAGGTCGACTACGCGCTGTCCGAGCCGGTGCCGTGGCAGGACCCGGCGTGCCGTCAGGCCGGCACGGTGCATCTCGGGGGCACCGTCGACGAGATCGGTGCGACGCTCACCGCGATCGCCCGCGGCGAGGCACCGGCCCGGCCGTTCGTCGTCGCGGCCCAGCCGAGCCTCATCGACCCGTCCCGCGCGCCGGCGGGGCGCCACACGTTCTGGGCGTACGCGCACGTGCCGAACGCGTGGCCGGGTGACCTGACGGACGCGCTGGAGACGCAGATCGAGCGGTTCGCTCCCGGGTTCCCTGACGTGGTGCTCGCCCGTTCGGTCAGCTCCCCCGCGGCGCTCGAGGCGGGCAACGCGAACCTGCTGGGCGGCGACCTCGCGAACGGCGCGGTGCGGGGACGACAGGCGGTGTTCCGTCCCCTCGTCGCCGCGGTCCCGTACGCGACGCCGCACCCGGCGGTGTTCTTGTGCTCGGCGGCCACGCCGCCCGGGCCGGGGGTGCACGGCATGTGCGGCTACCACGCGGCGCGGGTGGTGCTGCGGCGGGTGTTCGGTCGGCGCGACACTCGCGGCGACGAAGGAGACCGCGCCGGGGGATGAGCATGCACGTCACCGTGTCGGCCGTGTCGATGGGCTGGTTCGGTGCGCCGCAGTACTGGCTGAGCCGGTTCGTGTTCGAGCGGGCGCTGGGCGTCATCTACGTCGTCGCGTTCCTCGTCGCCGTCAACCAGTTCCGGCCGCTGCTCGGCGAGCGGGGCTTGCTGCCCGTCCCGCGGTATGTGCGCCGGGTCCGCTTCCGCGAGGCCCCGAGCCTGTTCCATCTCGGCTACTCAGACCGCGGGCTCCTCGTGGTGGCGTGGGGCGGTGGGCTGCTCGCCGCGTCGATCGTCGCCGGCCTGCCCCAGTCCGGGCCACTGTGGCTCCCCCCGGTGGTGTGGCTGACCCTGTGGGTGCTGTACGTGTCGATCGTCAACGTGGGCCAGACGTTCTACGCGTTCGGCTGGGAGTCGCTGCTGTGCGAGGTGGGGGCGCTGGCCGTGTTCCTCGGCAACGCCCGGACCGCCCCACCGATCCTCGTGGTGTTCTTGGTGCGGTGGCTGCTGTTCCGCCTCGAGTTCGGCGCCGGGCTCATCAAGCTGCGCGGCGACCCGTGCTGGCGTGACCTGACGTGCCTCGCGTATCACCACGAGACCCAGCCCATGCCGAACCCGCTCAGCTGGTGGTTCCATCACCTGCCACGCGGATTCCATCGGATCGAGGTGCTCGCGAATCACGTCGCGCAGCTCATCGTGCCGTTCCTGCTGTTCGCGCCGCAGCCTGTCTCGGGCGCGGCGGCGCTGGCGATCGTCGCGACCCAGACGTGGCTGATCTTGTCGGGCAACTTCTCATGGCTGAACTTCGTGACGATCACGTTGGCGTTCCTCGCCCTGAGCTCGAGCTGGCTGGGGCATCTGCTCCCGTTCCACCATCCGGCGCTGATCGCGGCACCGGGCTGGTACGTGGGGCTCGTCCTCGCGGTGACGGTGCTCGTCGCCGTGCTGAGCTACTGGCCGGTGCGCAACCTGCTGTCCCGGCGTCAGCTGATGAACTTCAGCTTCAACCGGCTGCACTTCGTGGGCACCTACGGCGCGTTCGGTCACATCACGAAGGAGCGCTTCGAGGTGATCCTCGAGGGGACGCTCGACCCGACGCTCTCCCCGACGACCGTGTGGCGGGAGTACGCGTTCAAGGGCAAGCCCGGTGACCCGACGCGGCTGCCGCCGCAGGTCGCCCCGTACCATCTGCGGCTCGACTGGCTGATGTGGTTCGCGGCGATGGGTCCCCCGTCTCGCCAGCCTTGGTTCGCGCCGCTGGTGGCGCGCCTGCTCGAGCGCGACGAGGCGACGCTGCGGCTACTGGCCGGTGACCCCTTCGACGGGCAAGCGCCGACGTTCGTGCGGGCCCGGCTGTTCCGCTACCGGTTCACCACGCCGGCCGAACGACGCGAGACGGGCGCGTGGTGGGCTCGGACGGCGGTCGGCGAGTTCCTCCCGCCGGTGCGGCGCCCGCCGGCGGACGCCGCGAGGGTGTCGCCGGGTCCGCCGCCCCGGCCCTACCGCGCGTAGGTGCGGTCGACGAGCTCGGGGCTGACCAGCAGTCGCGACCCTGCGATGTAGACGAGCCCGGTCACCGTCTCGCCCCCCGGCACGGCGGCGTCGGGGAGCGGGAACTCGAGGATGGTGCGGCTGCGGACCCGCGTGAACGAGCACGGGATCGCCCGCGGCTCGCCGCCTTCCATGGAGTACAGGCAGCCGGCCCGTCCGACGGCGAGCTCAATTCCGGGGGCGTAGTCGATGGTCCCCGTGCGGTCGGGCGCGAGCTGCCCGACGGTCCCGTAGCCGAGGTGCAGGACGCCGCCGACGTCGACGTAGGCGCTCAGCATCGCGACGCCCCCGTCGGCCTCGGTGAGCTGGTAGCCCGTCGGCACGGCAGCGACGCGGCCGGTCGCGGTGTCGGGGGCGCAGTCCGTGAGGACGCGGACATAGCCGGGGCTGACGGGCAGGTAGCCGCACTCCCGGACGGCGAACGTCGCCGTGCCGTCGGAATGGAACGCGAGCGTGCCGAAGCGTCCGTGCAGCGTCCCGTGCGCCGCGGCCTGGAGCCGAGCGACCGGCGACGGGGCCGACGCCGCGCCCCCCGGGGCGGCGGCGAGCCCGAGGCACGCCGCCGCGGCCACGACCATCAGGAGCGCGCCGCCGCGCCGACGGCGTCCCGGTGGCACCCGCCAGGCGCCGCGGCGGCTCACGCGGGAGCCAGCACGGGCTCGACGGGCCGGGACCGATCGCTGGTCACCGGGTCACGCTCGGTGAGGTGCACGTAGAAGTGGAGCACGGCCGCGAAGACCGCGGGTCGCGCCGGCGATGTGGAAGCCGACGAGGAGCGCCGGGATCCCGTTGAAGTACTGGATGTAGCCGATCGCCGCCTGCGCGCACGCGAGGATCAGCACGAGCGCGAGGCGGCGTTGGTCCTCGACCGGCGCGCGGGTCCGCCAGAGCAGCGCGAACGTGACCAGGAGCAGTCCGAGGAACACGACGACGGTCGTCCCGTGGACCTCGGCCACCTGGGGGATGAGGAACGAGAACCGCTTGGCGTGGGCGTCGCCGCCGTGGGGTCCACTGGCCGTGACGACCGTGCCGGCGATCGCGACGACGCCGATCGCGACGATCATCGCCGCGCCGGCCTGCTGGACGACGGGCGCGACGCGGAGGTGGGCCGGGCCGGCGCGGCTGCCCGGCTCGTCGGTGCAGCACGATCGCGTTCGCGAGCAGCACCAGCGATACAAGGAAGTGGGCCATCACGAACTGGGGCTGCAGCTTGTAGAGGACGACGAGCCCGCCGAGGATGGCCTGGGCGACGAAGCCGGCCACGATGCCGAGCGACAGCCAGGTGAGGTCGCGGCGGCGCGGCTGCCGCAGGAACGAGCCGACGACGGCCAGGCCGACCGCGATCGACACCAAGGTGGTGAACACGCGGTTCAAGAACTCGACCATGGCGTTCACGTCGGACGCGCTCCGCGGGGTGAGGTGACCGGGATCGCAGTTCGGCCAGTCGGGGCAGCCCAGCCCGGAGCCGGTGAGACGCACCGCGCCGCCGGTCACGATGATCACGGCGAGCAGCAGCGCGGCGACGAAGGTGATCCGACGGTACGCGGCGGGTGACAGACGCGGGATGCGTCGCAGCAGGTTCATGGCGGCCTTGGGATCGTAGGTCGGTGACCGTGCCTCGACGCGATCGGCGTCCGTTCGGTCGACCGACCCGCGTCGAGCCGTTAGCGTGCAGCCACGATGGCCGCAGCGGCGAGCTACGACGAGTTCGGACTGTTCCGGGAGAACGCCGACGAGTTCGGGATCGCGTGGCACGGACCGCCGACCGTGCGACGCGAGTCGGTCGTGGTGAGCCCGGACGGTCGTCGGTTGAGCGCCCTCGTGTGGGGCGACGGCCCGCCCGACCTCGTGATGCTGCACGGCGGGGCGCAGAATGCGCACACCTGGGACACGGTGGCCCTGGCGCTCGACCGGCCGCTCGTGGCGGTCGATCTGCCGGGCCACGGCCACTCCGATCACCGCGCGGAAGGGCCGTTCGGGCCGCGCCTGAACGCCACCGACGTCGCCGCGGTGCTGCGGGTGCTCGCACCGCAGAGCCCGCTGGTCGTCGGCATGTCGCTCGGCGGGCTCACCGGGATCGCGCTGACGAGCGAGGCGCCCGAGCTGGTGCGTCGGCTGGCGCTCGTCGACGTGACCCCCGGCGTGGACCGCGACAAGGCGGCGCCCATCGCGCAGTTCATCGCCGGGCCGGAGAGCTTCGAGTCCTTCGACGAGATCCTCGCCCGCACGATCCAGTTCAACCCGACGCGCTCCGAGTCGTCGCTGCGGCGTGGCGTCCTGCACAACGCGGTCGAGCGCGACGACGGCCGGTGGGTGTGGCGCTATCAGCGGCCGCGGCTCGTGGAGCAGGACAACCTCGAGGTGCCCGTCGACTTCGCGACGCTCTGGGACGACGTGTCGACCATCGGGGTGCCGCTGATGCTCGTGCGCGGCGGCGCGAAGGGCACCGTCGTCGACGACGACGACGTCGCCGAGCTGCGCCGCCGGCAGCCGGCCGTGCGCGTCGAGCTGGTCGAGGGTGCGGGCCACAGCATCCAAGGCGACCGGCCGCTCGAGCTGGCACGCCTCCTCGAGGACTTCCTGCCGCCCCGCGAGGCAAGCTGAGAGCCGGTGCTGCCCGGCCCGGGCCGCACGGCAGACCCGCGACGAGCGGCGCAGGCGCGCCTGGACGCGCTCGCGCCCGGGCGGTACGCGGCGCGGGTGCTGGAGCCGTCGCCACCCGCCGTGACCGATCCGCCGTGGGTCGCCGACGACCCGGTGCACGAGCCGACGCCGGCGGGACGGCCGGTTGTGTCACCGGTCGGGAACGCAGACCTCACCTGGGACGAGCTGGCCCGAGGTCACGCGTCGTTGGCCGCGTGGTGCGCCGAGCGGTGGCTCGGCGCCTGGCGGCCGCTCGACGCGATCGAGGATCCCGTCGCCTGGGCGGCGGGCCGGACGGCGTGGCACCGCCTCGCCGAGCACGTCCTCGCCCCCGCCCGGCACCAGGCCACCGGGAAGATCGGGCTGCGGTTCACCCGTGGAGGCATCGGCACGCCGTTCAGCGCGACGCCAGCAGGCAACCGCCAGTGGCGCCTGGATCGGACCGAGCTCGTCGTCGCCGGACGGGACGAGCGCCGCGTGCCGATCACGACGTTCGCGCGCCGCGGCCGACGCCGCCGGCGTCGCGCCGGATGCGCGGACGGGGGTCTACGAGCCGACGACCAGCGGCGACCCCGACGAGCCGCTGACCGTCACGCCCGACGTGACGTCCGGCTTGCCGCGTGGTTCGGCTTCGCGGCGTCCGTCCTCGAGGAGCTGCGGGGCCGCGCGCCGGACGCCGCGTCGACTCGGCTGCAGATCTGGCCGGAGCACTTCGACGCGTCCGTCGACCTTGGCGACGAGGCGGCCGGCCGGCGCGGCACGTTCGGAGCGTCACCCGGTGACGAGCAGCACCCGCTCCCCTACCTCTACGTGACGCACTGGGCAGACGTCGCGGCCGACGCGTACTGGAACGACGCGGCGTTCGGCGGGGCGAGCCTCGGCTACGACGCGCTCCACGGCGAGGACGGCCGGGCCGTCGCGTTGGCGTTCCTCCGTCGAGGCGTCGCCGTGCTCGGCGGCGCGTGACTCAGGCGGGGCGGAGGGTCGTCGTCGACTCGGCGTGCGCCTCGATCCCGTCGCGGCCGTAGCGCATCGGGACGAGCTCGCCGGCGGCCCAGGCGCCCTGCTGGTCGGCGAAGTGGGTGCTGGTCGCGTCGCCGGACGCGCCGAGGGGCACCACCCACGCCGACTGGTCCCAGTCGGCGAGGTCGAACACGTACCGGGCGACGGACGCGGTGGTGACCCCGAACCCGTAGCCGGCGGGATGCGCCGCCGCCCAGACGGTGTCCCACTCGCCGCCCATCTCGACCGCGGGCGGGTTGAGCCGCTCCGCCCACGCCGGCTCGGCGAGCGTCAGCGGGTGCACTGGGCGGCAGCAGTGCAGGGCCCCCCACCGCCACGCGTCGACGTCGTCGCCGAGCTCGTCGCGGAGCAGCGTCACCGCGTCCGTGAGCGCGACGGCGAGCACGGCCGGCCACGTCTTGCCGTCGGGCAGCAGGGTGCGGTCGTCGGCGGCCAGGAGTGCCGGGAGCCGGGGCCAGAGCCGCAGCTCCAGGGGCACGAACGTGCCGAGCGGCTCACCCGGGTAGGGACGCTGCAGCGGCTCGAGGCGCGCGCTGGCGCGCCACCCGGCGGCCGACCCGGTCGCGGGTCACGAGATAGATCGTGGCGCCGACCGACGCGACGCCCATGACACGGTCCCAGGCGCGCAGCCGGTCGAGCGCGGCCCGCTCGATCTCGTCGGCGCCGGCAAGGCGGGTGAGCGCGTCGACCCACGGGTCGGCGGCGAGGCTGCGCCGGTCCTGGTGGATGGCCGCCATGTCGGCGACCGTCGCCGTGTCGAGCCCGTCGAGGCGAGCGTGGATCCGGCGGGCCCGGTCGGGGCGGCTGTAGTCGACGCCGAGGTAATGGGGGTAGTCGGGCCCGACGATCTCCTGGTTCGCCGTGACCAGGCAGCCGCCGGCCGGGTCGCGCACCGTCGGCAGCTCGTCGTACGGGACGCGGCCGGTCCAGTCGTGCTCCCCGGTCCAGCCCGGCACGGGACCCCACGCGGTGGCGCGGGAACGCACGGGGATCTCGCCGACGGTGCGGTAGCGGAGGTGGCCGTCGACGTCGGCCGATACCAGGTTGTTCACCGGGTCGACCCAGGCGGCCATGACGGTGTCAAGCTCGTCGACGGTGGCGGCGCGCAGCATCGGGAGCAGCACCGACAGGCCACGGCTCGGACGGGCCAGCGCGGTGGCCCGCAGCGCGACCGCGACGCCGGTGCTCGGGTCGCCGAACAGGACGGGGCCGTGGGCCGTCTCGTGGCAGGCCACGGTGACCGGTTCGTCGCCGCGCACGGCGACGACCTCCTCGCGGGTCGGGGCGGTCTCGTCGAGGCGGTCCACGTACAGGTCCTGGTAGTCGCCGTTGGCGTTCGTGACGCACCACGCCGACGCGCGCCGTGTGACCGAAGTGCGGGAAGCCCGGGACCCCGACGAACGACAGCCCGATGGCGTCGAACTCGGGACAGGCCAGATGGCACTGGTAGTAGACGTTCGGGACCTCGACGAGACGGTGCGGGTCGCCGGCGACGAGCGGCCGCCCGGATCGGGTACGCGCCCCGGCGAGCGCCCACGAGTTGGATCCGCCCGCCAACTCGGCCGCGGCGGCCATCGCGGTGAGGACGTCCTCGAGGCCGGCGTCGTCGACGGACGCCGGCGGGCCGGTGGCGTCGGGGGGGACGATCAGCGGGACCGCGTCGCCGACGCCGTGCTCGACGCGGGCCGTCGCGGCTGCGCCGATCGTGGCGGCGAGCCGGCCGCGCCACAGCTTCTGCTGCCAGCTGGCGAACCCGACGTGGCGGACCAGGAACACGGCGCAGCAGTCCCACGGCGACCACGGCGCCGGTGTGATCCCGGCGAGCGCCAGGTCCGGGGGTTGGTCCCGGCCGAGTGACCGGGCGGCGTTCACGCCGGCGGCGTACGCGTCGAGGACGGCGCGGCTCGCCGCGTCGAGCGCCGCGTACTCGCGGCGCGCCGCGTCGGCGAGGCCGAGCGCGGCGGGCGAAGACGTCGAAGCCCACCGCGAGCGGTCCGACGACCTCGGCCCAGCGGCCGGCGGCGCGGCGGCGGTCGTACTCGAGCTGCCCGAGGCGGTCCTCGGCCTGCACGAAGCCCTGCGCGAAGAAGGCGTCACGCGCCGTCGTCGCCCACGCGTGGGGGATGCCCCACTCGTCGCGGTGGATCACGATCTCACCGTCGGGACCGGCGACGGCGTGATCGGTCGAGCGCATCACGGTCGCACGCTACGCGCCCGACCGTCGCGCATCGCCGGGGATACGCGGCGCGGTCAGGCGACGGCGGCGAGGACCTCGTCGAGCGCGGCGTGGTCCGCCGAGTGCTCGTCGACGTGCTGGTAGCGCACCTGGGGTCCGGGGCCGATCACGAAGGTCGCGCCGAGCTGGGTGACGCGCTTTCCCGCCTTGTGGATCGCGTGGCCCGCGGCGCGGGCCCGACGCGTGCCGGCCCACGACCGGCGGTCCGTGAGGAGGCGGACCATCCCGACCTTGCGCACCGAGGCGGCGTGCGCCGCGGCGGCGTCGTCGTCGACGAGGACCGGGAACGGGATGTGCTCGTCGGCGGCGAACGCCGCGGCGTAGGCCCGGTTGCCGGTGCCGATGGCGACGACCTCGATGCCGTGCGCCTGGAGGTCGGGGTACTCGTCGCGCAACTGCGCGGCGTGCTCGCGGCAGAGCAGTCAGCCGAAGTGGCGCAAGAAGACGAGGATGACGGGCCGGTCGGCCCAGTAGTCCCCGAGGCGGTGGGGGGTGCCGTCAGCGTCGGGGAGGGTGACGTCGGCGAGGGCGGCGAGATCCATGGATCGACGGTACCGCGACGCCGGCCGGCGTGGGACAATGGGGCCATGACGACCACGAATGCCCCCCCGACCTTCACCCGCATGGATGAGTCGACCGCCGAGCAGTGGGCGGCCATCGGTCGCGAGACCTTCGAGCATCAGGACCGCGTCGCGGAGCGGGTGCTCGGCATGCTGCGCTCCCTCGCCGAGATCACCGACGGGTTCGCCGTCGACCAGCTCACCCACTCGCTGCAGACCGCGACCCGCGCCGAGCGGGCCGGCGCCGACGACGAGATGGTCGTCGCCGCGCTGTGCCACGACGTCGGGAAGGCCGTGAGCGTCCCGAACCACCCGGTGATCGGGGCGGAGATCCTCAAGCCCTACGTGCGCGCCGAGGTGTACGAGGTCATCCGCGCCCATCAGGACTTCCAGGGCCGGCACTACTACCACCACTTCGGTGGCGACCCCGACGCCCGCGACCAGTACCGGGGGGAGCCCTGGTTCGACCTCGCGGCCACCTTCGCCGACGACTGGGACCAGGTCGCCTTCGACCCCACGTACGACACGCTGCCGCTCGAGCACTTCGAGGGTCGCCTCCGCGAGGTGTTCGGGCACCCGGCGTCGCTGTAGCGCCCGGGCGTCAGAGCACGCCGAGGCGGGCGGCTCGCTCCGCCGCCTTCGCCCGCACCTCGGCCTCGTCCTCGATGTGGCCGTCGCGCATCAGCACGCGACCGGCCACCACGGTGGCGTCGACGACGTGCCCGGACGCGGCGTACACGAGGTTGGCCTCGAGGTGGCCGGGGCCGAGCTCGGGGGCGTCGCCGCGCACGAGCAGGAAGTCGGCCGGCGCGCCCGGCACGAGGGTGGGCCCGCCGCCGAGCATCGGCGCGAGCGCGCCGGTCGCGACGTCCCAGGCCTCGCCGGCGGGGAGGGCGCGGGGGTCGTCCTGGGCGTGCTTGTGGAGCAACGACAGGATCTTCACGTCCTGGAACAGGTCGAGCCCGTTGTTGGAGCTCGCCCCGTCGGTGCCGAGCCCGACCGGGATCCCCGCGGCACGCACCGCGGCGTACGGGAAGATCCGCCCGACCGCGAGCTTGAGGTTCGACACGGGGTTGGTGACGACCGTCGAGCCGCCGGCCGCGACCGCGTCGAGCTCGGGCGCCTCCATCCAGACGCCGTGGGCGAGCACGGTGCGCGGGGTGAGCAGCCCGAGCCCGCGCGAGGTACGGGCCTGGGCGCTCACCGTTGCGGTCGACGCAGCCCGTCACCTCGTCCTCGATCTCCAGGTAGTGGAGGTGCACGGGCAGGTCGCGGGTGGCGGACTGCTCGGCGATCCAGGCGAGCGACGCGGCGCTCACCGTGTAGATCCCGTGGGGCGCGAAGCACGGCCGGATCCGGGCGTCGGCGTCGGCGAGCTCGTCGAGGGACCGCAGCGCGTCGGCGCGCAGGGTCGCGCCGCGCGCCGGGTCGAGCCCGTCGATCAGCGGGAGCCCGACCGTGGCCCGGACCCCGGCGTCGGTGACGGCGCGCGCCACCGCGGCCGGCTGCCAGTACATGTCCCAGAACCGCACGGTCCCGGTGCGGATCATCTCGACGCAGGCCAGCCGCGTCCCCCAGTAGACGTCGTCGGCGTCGAGGCGGGCTTCGGCCGGCCAGATGTGATTCTCCAGCCAGTCCATCAGCACGAGGTCGCCGGCGAAGCCCCGGAACAGGGTCATGGCGGCGTGCGTGTGCCCGTTCACCAGGCCGGGCAGCAGCACGCGGCCGCTCCCGTCGAGGCGCTCGTCGCCGGGCTCGGCGGCGACGTCGACGCCCATCGCGGCGATGCGCCCGTCCACCGCCCGGAGCGACACCGGCTCGCCCGTCGGGCGTCGGGCCCCGAGGACCGCCAGGCTCATCCGGCGAGCACCGGGACGAGCCGCCCGAGGCTGGCGCGCAGCCGCGCCGCGTTCGCGGCGACGCCGCGTGCGAACTCCTCGACGGTGAGGGTGACCCCGCCGACGCCGTTCGCCAGGTTGTCGACGACGCAGACCCCGGCGTACGCGAGGTCGAGCTGGTTCGCGGCGACGCACTCGGACGCCATCGTCATGCCGACCAGGTCGGCGTCACGCGCCGCCAGCCGCACCTCGGCACGCGTCTCGAAGCGCGGCCCGTTCGCCTGCCAGTAGACGCCGCCGTCGGTGATCGGCTCCCCGGCGACGTCGCGCCAGGCGTCGAGGAGCGCGGCCCGCCACGCGGCCGTGAACCCCGGGACGACGTGCTGGCGGGTCGCGTCGGCGACGACGGGCGGCTGGTCCAGTGCGATGAAGTCGTCGGGCGCCACGAAGGAGCCGACGGGCGGGTCGGCGTGCAGCGACCCGACCGAGCTCAGGCCGAGCACACGGTCGCAGCCGAGGTCACGCAGCGCCTGCAGATGCGCGGCGTGGTCGATGTGGTGCGCCGCGGCGTAGGTCTCGATGCCGTGGCGGTACAGCGTGACGTGCGAGCCGTGATCGAACACCGCGAGCGGGGCCCGGGCCAGGTCCCGGCCGGTGCCGGGCGGTGGGCCCAGGGTCTCGACCTTGCCGACGACCGCGAGGCGCCCCACCCTACGTCGCCGCGGCGGCGTACGCGGCGAGCGTGTCGACGAGCACGGTCGTGTGACGCCGGTACGTCGCGTCGCGGTACGGGCCGATCGAGCGGACGGGGTGGGGCAGCTCGAGCTGCACGCCGCCGCCCCGGGTGAGGTTCACCGGGTTGCCGGGGTGCACGCCGCGCAGATCGGCCGGGATCGTCGCGAGGTCGTCGACCACCTCGTAGTCGGGCAGCGCGGCCCGCAGCCGGGCCCCGAGGTCGACGGCCAGCACCCGGTTCGCGCCCCCGACGAGCAAGGTCGCCCACAGGTCGGGGCGCCGGTACCCGTGGAGGGACACGACCACGTCGACGTGCTCGAGGAACGCGGCGAGCGCCGGCACGTCGTGCGGCACGATCTGGTGGGCGGGGACGTGCCAGCCCAGCTCGTCCGGCTGCACCACGGTGTACAGCGACGAGCCGCTCCGCGCCGCCGCCGCGGTGGCGAGCTCCGCCGTGCCGGGCTCGAGGCCACCGTGCAGCGCGAGGAAACCGATCCGGGAGCCCAACGCCAGGTGCTCCTCCACGCCGGGATGGCCCACGAGCTCGGCGAACACGACCCGCGGAGGCTACCCGGCGCATGCCATCCTGCCCTCGTGCGTCGGGTGGGGCTCGTGCTCGCGGTCGGGCTCGCGCTGACCGCCTGCGGCGGCGCCACGACCCCGCAGGGCGCCGCGACCCGACCACGTGCCGCGACCACCACGACGACCACGACACCGCCGCTGCGACTCGACAGCGCCGCCGCGGTGGCCACGACGCTCACCGTGATCGAGCGCGGGATCCGCAGCCCCGGCGATCCCATGGCCATCGCGTACGGCCACGCTGCAGCCCCAGGCGTACGGGACGCTCGTGTCGCATCCGGAATGGCGGGCCGCCGTGCTGGCCGCGGTCGGCGCCGACGTCCAGAGCGCGGTGAGCGCCAACCTCGACGCCGCCGTGTCCCTCGACTCGCTCACCACCGGCGGGCCGCTCTCGGCGACGCTGCCGCCGTGGACGATCCTCGCACCCCCGCCGGAGGCGACCCTCGTCGCCGACTACAACGCCGCGCAGGCCGCGACCGGGATCCCGTGGGGGTACCTCGCCGCGATCCAGCTGATCGAGTCGCCGGCTCGGGCGGATCATGGGGCCGAGCAGCGCCGGCGCGCAGGGCCCGATGCAGTTCCTGCCGTCGACGTTCGCCGAGTACGGCCAGGGCGGCAACATCAACGACGACCACGACGCGATCCTCGCCGCGGCACGCCTGCTCGCCGCGCACCACGGCGCCACGAACATCAACCAGGCGCTGCTCGCCTACAACGACGACCAGCGGTACGCGACGGCGGTCGAGGACTACGCCGGCGTGCTGCTCGCCAACCCGGCGGCGTTCGACGGGTACTACCAGTGGCCGGTCGTCTACCAGACCAGCACCGGCACCTACGTGCTCCCCGAGGGGTATCCCGCCCAGCCCGCGGTCCGACAGGCCGGGTAGGATCCTGCCGTGTGGCGACATCGCGCTGACGGTGACCTGGCGCGCGACCTCCCGCGCACCCGGCGGGTCATGCCCTACCTCATGCGGGGCCGCAACGAATCCGCCGTGTACCTCGAGCACGACCTCTCGCTGCGACGCGCCGACGCCTTCATCCGCGAGTGGAACCAGGCGAACCCGGGGCTGCGCATCGACGTCTTCCACCTCGCCGCGTGGGCGCTGCGCAGCACCCTCGACCGTTACCCGACACATGCAGGGGTTCGTCGCCGGCGGTCGCCTCTACCGGCGGCGCGGCATCTGGTTCTCCTACGCGATCAAGGCCAAGCTGGAGCCCGACGCGCCGCTGATCGTCGTGAAGCGCCGGTTCGACCTCGACGAGTCGTTCGCCGCGATGGTCGAAGGGATGCGCGACACCGAGCACTCGTACCGCTACGGGGCCGCGGCGCGCGTCGACCGGGAGCTCGGCCTGCTGCTCGCCTTCCCCGGCTTCGTGCGGCGGATCCTGATGCGGCTCGTCAACGTGGCCGACCGGTTCGGGATGCTGCCCCGCTCGTTCATCGAGAACGACCCGATGTACGCCAGCGCCTTCTTCGCCAACATGGCGAGCCTCGGGATGCCGTCCGTGTACCACCATCTGTACGAGTACGGGACGTGCGGGATCTTCTCGTCCCTCGGTCGGCCCTCGACGGAGCCGGGCAGCCCGACGAGCGGACCGGATCGGCGGCGGACGATGAACGTGCGTTGGACCTACGACGAGCGGGTCGAGGACGGGCTCATGGCCTGGTACGCGATCCGCCGCTTCGCGCAGGTCCTCGAGGACCCGCTGGGTGCCGGCCTGACCGTCGAGACCGTCGCGCCCGACGCCGGCCGCACGGTCGGGACCCTCGACGACGCCAACCGCTCGTAGGCTCAGCATCCCCATGGGCTTCTTCGGCGACCGGCTGCGCGCCTATCCCCGCTACGAGCTGTACCGGCTCGGCGTCGACACCGGCCTCTACCCGTACTACCGCTCGGTCGAGAGCGCCTCGCGTCCCCGCCTCACCGTCGAGGGCCGCGAGGTCATCAACTTCGGGTCGAACAACTACCTCAGCCTGTCGTACCACCCGCGGGTCATCGAGGCGGCGATCGCCGCCACCCGCCGGTTCGGCACCGGGGTCACCGGCTCGCGGCTCCTGAACGGGACCTTGACGTTGCACCAGACCCTCGAGGCGGAGCTCGCCGACTTCTACGAGCGGCCCGCCTGCCTCGTGTTCGCGACCGGCTACGTCGCGAACGCCTGCGCCATCGCCGGGTTCCTCGACCGCCACGACGTCGCGGTGATCGACAAGGAAGCGCACAACTCGCTGTTGTCCGGGGTGCGCCTCTCCGGGGCACGCCTCCGGCGGTTCCGGCACAACGACGTCGAGCACCTCGCCGGCGTGCTCGCCAGCCTCCCTGCCGACCAGACGAAAGGCATCATCGTCGACGGCGTCTACTCGATGGGGGGCGACACCGCGCCGCTCGCCGAGCTGGTCGGCCTGTGCCGCGCGACGCCGAACACGTTCCTGCTCGACGACGAGGCGCACGGGGTCGGTGTGCTCGGCGCCCGCGGCCGCGGCGCGCTCGAGGACCAGGGGGTGCTCGGCGACATCGACCTCGTGACCGTCACGTTCTCGAAGTCGTTCGGGAGCTGCGGTGGGGCGGTGCTCGGCCCCACCGAGGCGATCGAGCTGCTCCAGCTGACGTCGGAGCCGTTCATCTTCACCGCGTCGAACACCCCCGGATCCGTCGCGGCAGCGCTGGAGTCGCTGCGCATCCTCCGGGAGGAGCCGGAGCGTCCGGCGCGGCTGCGGGCGAACGTCGCGCTGTTCCTCGGGCTGCTCGCCGAGCGGGGCGTGCCGACCAACCCGGCCGACAGCGCGATCGTGACGATCCCGCTGCGGCGCGGCGACGAGGTGTCGGTCGCGACCGTGTTCCGCGACCTCTTCGAGGCCGGCGTGTTCGTCAACCCGGTGATCCCGCCCGCGGTCGCCGGCGAGGCCGGGCTCATCCGGCTCAGCTTGATGGTCGATCACGACGAGGCGATGCTCGAAGAGGCCGCCGAGGCGCTCTACAAGGTCATCGCCGAGCACGACCAGCTGCTGTAGTCGGGCAGCTCAGGTCTCGCGCAGCGCCTCGAAGCGTCGCTCCCACGCGTTGTGGACGCGCCTTGGCGTCCTGGATGAACGGCGAGAAGCCGATGAGCTTCAGCACGGTCTCGTTCAGCCAGCGGGCCGGGCCCTTCAGGGGCCGCTTCACGTCGACGAACAGCACGACCCGGGTGCCGTCGGTGTCGTTCCACGCCTCGTGCTCGTTCGTGTCATCGAACACGAGGCTCTTGCCCTCGGCCCAGTGCCGCACGTCGCCGCCGACCCGGATGCCGCACGCGCTGGCCGGCTCGGGCACGAGCAGCCCGAGGTGGTAGCGCAGCACCCCTTTGTACGGGCCGCCGTGCGGCGGGATCTTCTTGTGCGGCGACAGGATCGAGAACATCGCGGTCGTCATCCCCGGGATCTGGCGCAGCAGGCGCGCGGTCTCCGGGCAGCGCTCCACGTTCTTGCCGGCGGTGAACCCGTACCCGTAGAAGAAGAAGGTCTTCCAGCGGTCGTCGTCGGTCAGCTGGTACTGGTCGGTGGAGATGTCCTGGAAGTTGGGGAGGTCGGCGTGGTAGCGCAGCACCTCGTCGAGCTCGGCGCGGATCGCCGGGAAGCCGGCCTCCATTGGCGCGACCCACGCGAAGTCGTCCGGGTCGAAGAACGTGCGGTCACCCACCAGCGAGTGACGCCCGAAGTAGCGGTCCGTCCAGCGCAGGGCGCGCTCCCCCAGCCGGTTCGCCGCGTCCACCGCCCGCACCCGCAGCGTCCGTGTGTCGTCACTCGTCACGTGGCCAGCGTACCGTCGCGCGCCGCTGCGCCGCCCCGTCGTGGCGCACGGTCCGCGACGCGGCCAACATCCGTGCGGCCGGCCGCGTGCACCGACGCGACCTCGCGGCTCACCCGCGCACCGGCACCTCCGCCTCAACCCCGTCGCCGGCGCCGGCCGCCCCGCCCGCCGCGCCCGCCGCGGCGAGCATCGCCACCGCGTCTTCGCGGGTGACGGTGCGGCGCATCGGTGGCAGCGCGTCGAGGAGCACCCGCCGGTAGCCGGCCGTCGCGAGCCGCGAGTCGAGCACGGCGACCACCCCGCGGTCGGACGCCGCGGCGCAGCAGGCGACCGGCGCCCTGCGCGAGGGTCAGCGCCGCCGCGGGCAGGTCGACGTCGGCGAACGCGCTGCCGCCGGTCGCCTCCACCGCCTCGCGTCGGGCCTGCTCGAGCGGGTCGTCGGGTCGCGCGAACGGCAGCCGGTCGATGACGACCAGCACGCACGCCGGTCCCGGCACGTCGACGCCCTGCCAGAACGCACGGGTCGCGACCAGACACGAGGTTTCCTCGGCGGCGAAGCGCTCCAGCAGCGCGGCGTTGACCTCGTCGCCCTGCGCGAGGACCGGATGCGCCGTCCGCTCCCGCAGCGCCGCCGCGAACCGCTCGACGGACCGCCGCGCGGTGCACAGCACGAGCGCCCGACCCCCGGCCGCGGCGACGAGCGCGGTGAGCTCGTCGGCGGCGGCGTCCGCCCAGCCGGCCTGGCGCGGGTCGGGCAGCGTCCGCGGCACGTAGAGGAGCGCCTGGCGGCGCACGTCGAACGGGGAGCCGAGCCGCAGCGCGGCGTACCCCGACGCCGCCGAGGCCGCGGCGTCGGGGTCGAGCCCGAGACGCCGGGCGAGCGGCTCGAAGCGGGCCCCTGGCCCGAGCGTGGCGGACGTGACGACGCACGGCTGGGCGGCGAACAGTCGCTCGGCGAGACGCGGCCCGACATCGACCGGCGCGAGGCGCAGCACCGGCCGCTCCGCGCCCTCGACCCACGCCACCTCCCCGACGGCAGGCGCCTGCAGGTGACGCAGCGCCTCCAGCCGCGCCGCGACGAGCCGCGCCGTCTGGGCCACCCGCGGCTCGGTGCTGTCGCGCCGCAGCGCCGAGCCGAGCGCCGCGACGCGCTCGGCCGCGCTGGCGAGCACCTCCGCGATCCGCCCGTCGGTCGGGTCGACACGCCCGTCGAACTCGCCGAGGCAGTCCTCGAGACGGTCAGCGTCCGCGAACAACGCGTCGACGTCGCGGCCGGTCACGCCGGCGACCCGGACCCGGGCGGCGAGCTGCCGCAGCCCGCCGGGAGTCACCTCGGACCCGAGGGCGCGGGTCGCGACGTCGACGACGGCGTGACCCTCGTCGAAGATCACGACGTCATGGTGCGGGAGCACCCCGCCGCCCGCCGCGAGGTGCGCCAGGTACAGGGCGTGGTTGACGATGAGCACGCGGGCGCCGTCGGCCTGCACCCGGGCCCGCTCGGCGAAGCACGCGTCGCCGTCGGGGCAGCGCGCCGCGCCGGGGCACTCCTGGGGCCCACAGCTCACCGCCCGCCACACCGACGGGGGCACACCGTCCAGGCCAGCGGCGTCGCCGGTCTCGGACTCGGCGGCGTACCGCTCGAGGCGTGTGAGCTGCGCCGCGAACTCGGGGCCGGGCCGCTCGTCGAACAGCGCCTCACCGCCCGCCGCGGCGTGCAGCCGCGCCAGGCACAGGTACTGGCTGCGCCCCTTCAGCACCGCCGCATCGAACGGCACCCCGCCGTGCGCGTGGACCAGCGGCACGTCCTTGCGCCACAGCTGGTCCTGCAGCGCGAGCGTCGCCGTCGCGATCACCGCGACGCGGTCCGACGCGACGACCGCCGCGAGGTAGGCGAGGCTCTTCCCCGAGCCGGTCGGTGCCTCGACGACGAGATGGTGCGGCTCGTCGAACGCCGCCGCGACCGCCTCGGTGAGCGCGTGCTGGCCGTCGCGGTCGTCGCCGTCGAGGGCGCGGACGCAGCGCGTCAGCACCGCGACGGGGCTGGGCGCGGCCATCGGCCGGAACCTAACGGGTGGACGTGTCGGCGACGGCGATGCCGACCGCGCCGGCCCACCGGCCGGTCAGCGTTGCCACGTCGCCCGCGGCTGGCGGTACAGGACGTGGGGCCGGAGCGGGTCGCCGACCGCCAGCCGCGGGTGCTCGAAGTCCCCGGCCGGGTCGCGTGTCATGCCGAGGCGCTCCATCACCCGGCGCGACCGTGCGTTGCCGACCGCGGTGAACGACACGACGTCGTCGAGGCCCGCCGTGTCGAACCCGAACGTCAGGGCGGCGCGCGCCGCCTCGGTCGCGTACCCGTGCCCCCACCATCGTCGGGCCAGCCGCCACGCCACCTCGACCGCCGGGGTGAACGGCAGCCCGGCCGGGACGCGCCGCAACCCGACCGACCCGACGAACGGGGCGACCTCCGGCACCTCGACCGCCCACATCCCGAAACCCTCCGCGGCCCAGTGGGCCTCGTGGGCCGACACCAGCGCGTCGCTCGCCGCCCGGTCGAGCGGGCCCGTGAGGTACTCGACGACCACGGGGTCGGCGTTCAACGCCGCAAACGGCGCTCGGTCCTCGGGTCGCCACGCCCGCAGGACCAGACGCTCGGTGTGCACCGCCGGAACCACGCACCGGGACCGTACCGGTGGGACACGCGTCGCGGCATGGCGTGCCACGCTGCCCGTCGGGGCCGCTGGTACCGTCACCGCATTCCGGGCACCCCGCACGCTGACCCCACGCGAGCCGACCGCGTGTCGCGCCGCGAGCGTCCCGGAACGGCGTAGCGCGCATGGCGGCCTGGCTGGACCGGCTCGGACGGGCCGCGGCACGCCGCCACTGGTGGGTGATCGGCGCCTGGGTGCTCCTCGTGGTGCTCGTCGGCGGCGCGGCGCGCGCCGCCGACGGCAAGACCCAGGACACCTTCACCATCCCGGGGGCGCAGTCCCAGCAGGCGACGAACCTGCTCAACCAGCGGTTCCCGAGTCAGGCCGGCGACGTCGCCACGGTCGTGTTCCACACGCCGCGCGGCACCGTCCGCGACCCGGCGGCGATGGCCGCGATCGCGCAGGTGCAGCAGCAGGTCGGCACCCTCCCCCACGTCGCCGGGCAGGTCGTCGGTCCGGCGACGCCGGGCCTCGGCGCCACGTTCGTCTCCCACGACGGGACGATCGCGTACGCCGCGGGTGCAGTACGACCACAAGGCCGGCGACCTCCCGGCCGACACGCTCACCCGGTTGGAGGCGGCGGCCCGCCCCGCGACCGCGGCCGGCGTCCAGGTCGCGTTCGGCGGCGGCATCACCGACTTCTTCAACAACCCGCCGGCCGGGAACGCCGACGCGATCGGGCTGCTCGTCGCGATCATCATCCTGCTGCTGGCCTTCGGGTCCGTGATCGCCATGAGCCTCCCGATCGGCACGGCGCTGTTCGGCCTCGCCGTCGGGCTCAGCCTCATCTCGCTGCTCGCCGCGGTGACCACCATCGGCACCGTCGCCCCGATCTTGGGCACGATGATCGGCCTCGGGGTCGGCATCGACTACTCGCTGTTCATCCTCACCCGGCACCGCCAGAACCTGGTCGGCGGGATGCCGGTGATCGACTCCATCGGGCTCGCCAACGGCACCGCAGGCCAGGCCGTGCTCTTCGCCGGCTCGACCGTCGTGATCGCGATCTGCGGGCTGGCGCTCGCCGGGATCCCCTACATCACGTGGCTCGGGTTGACGTCGGCGCTCGTCGTGCTCGTGATGATGGCCGCCGCGGTGACGCTCATCCCCGCGCTCCTCGGGCTCGCCGGGCCGCACCTCAACAAGGTGCACGCCCCGCGGGTGCGGCGCGCCCACCGGGGCCACGACCACCCGTCGCTGACCGGCGGGCGCAGCGACGGCTGGGCCCGGTGGGCCCGCCTGATGTCCCGGCACCGCTGGGCGGCGGTGCTCGCCAGCCTCGTCGTGCTGCTCGTCCTCGCGTCCCCGCTGCTCGGCATGCGCCTCGGGCAGGTCGACGACGGGTCCGCGCCCACCACCAGCACCCAGCGTCGCGCGTACGACCTGATCAGCCAGGGGTTCGGCCCGGGCTTCAACGGCCCGCTCGTCCTCGCCGTCGCGCTGCCCCACGCCGGCGACGTCGCGCCGGCCGCAGCCGTCGCCGCCGCCGCGGCCAGGGTCCCGGGGGTGCGCGTCGGGCCGCCCGAGCTCAGCCCGACCAAGACCGCGGCCGTCGTCGTCGCCGTGCCGCCCTCCTCGCCGCAATCCGCCGCCACCGAGACGCTCGTCAACCAGCTGCGCGACCAGGTGCTCCCCGCCGCGGTGCACGGCAGCGGCGCGCGGGTCTACGTCGGCGGGATCACCGCCGGATTCATCGACCTCGGCCAGCGCATCCAGAGCCGGCTCCCGATCTTCATCGGCGCGGTGATCCTGCTGTCCTTCGTGCTGCTGATGATGGTGTTCCGGTCGGTGTTCGTGCCCCTGAAGGCCGCGATCATGAACCTGCTCTCGATCGGCGCGGCGTTCGGCGTGATCGTCGCCGTGTTCCAATGGGGCTGGCTCAGCGGGCTCGTCGGCATCTCCCAGACAACCCCGATCGTCGCGTACGTCCCGATGATGATGTTCGCCATCCTGTTCGGGCTGTCGATGGACTACGAGGTCTTCCTCCTCTCCCGCATCCGCGAGGAGTACAGCGAGACGCACGACAACCTCGACAGCGTCGTCGACGGGCTCAGCCGCACCGCCCGGGTCATCACCTCCGCGGCGCTCATCATGATCAGCGTGTTCCTCGGCTTCGTCGCCAACCCCGAGCCGACGGTAAAGATGTTCGGGCTCGGGCTCGCCGTCGCCGTGCTCGTCGACGCCACCATCGTGCGACTCGTGCTGGTGCCCGCCACGATGGAGCTGCTCGGCGACGCCAACTGGTGGCTGCCCCGCTGGCTCGACACGGTCCTGCCGAGCATCCGGATCGAGGAGGGCCCGACCCCGCCCGCCGGCCCGGCCGCCGCGCCGGTCCCGGCCCGCGCCGGTGGGTAGGCGCCGCTGGGCGGCCTCCGGCGTCGGGGTCGCCGTCGCTGCCCTCGTCACCACCGGGCTGTCCGGGCTCACCGGGCCGCTCGGCGCGGCCACGGTCCGGACGAGCTGGCGGTCCCCCGTCCTCGACGGGACGGTGCAGGGCGCCCCCGCGGTCGTGGGCGGGGTCGTGGTCGTCGCGACGGAGCACGACGCGCTCTACGGGCTGTCGCTGCGCGACGGCCATCGCCTCTGGGGGCCGCGCCGCGTCGGGTCGCCCGTGCCCCTGTCCGTCATCGGGTCACGCGCGCCCGCGGCCGAAGGCTGCGGCGACATCGACCCGCTCGGGATCACGAGCGCCCTCGCCGTCGACGCGACCACCACCCCACCGCGGGTGTTCGCGGTCGCCGAGGTGCTCGGCGCAGGCGGCACCCCGGTGCACGACCTCGTCGGCGTCGACCCCACGACCGGGACGATCGTGGTCGGGCCGACGCCGATCGACCCGCCCGCCATGACCCACCCCGAGCTCGAGCAGCAGCGGGCCGGCCTCACCGTCGCGAACGGGAAGGTGTACGTCGGGTTCGGTGGCCTCTACGGCGACTGCGGCGACTACCACGGCTTCGTCGTCGCCGCGAACCCGGACGGGACCGGGATCGCCGACACGTTCGAGACCTCCGACGCGGGCGGCGGGGACCGCGCCGCGGCGATCTGGGCGACCGCACCGCCGCCGGTCGACGCCGCCGGCGACCTCTACGTCGCCACCGGCAACAGCGGGGGCGCGCCCGGCCCGCCGACGTTCGAGTACGGGGACAGCGTCGTGCGCCTCGACCCGACGCTCACGCCGCTCGCCGCGTTCCAGCCCGCCACCTACCAGGCGGACAACGCCAGCGACCTCGACCTCGGCTCCACCGCGCCGGTGCTGGTCGGCGACGGGCAGGTGTTCCAGCTCGGCAAACAAGGCCACGCGTTCCTGCTCGACAGCGCGAACCTCGGGGGCGCCGACCGGCACACGCCACTCGCGTCGATCGACGCGTGCGCGGCGTACGGCGCCGACGCGACGCTGGGCACCTCGGTGTTCGTCGCCTGTCGGGGGAGCGTGCAGCAGATCGTCATCAACCGGTCGGTCAACCCGCCGGCGCTGGCGCACGGCTGGACGGCGTCGGTGCCGGCCGGCGGCCCGATCACGGTGGCGTCCGGGCTGCTCTGGTCGGTCGACGTGGCCAGCGGGACGCTGTACGCCATCGACCCGGCCACCGGCCGCGCCGTCGCCCACCATCCCGTGCCCCTCGACGCGAGCCAGCACTTCCCCACCCCGGTCGTCGCGGGCGCTTGGGTGCTCGTCGAGACCGGCACCGGGCTCACCGCGTTCACCCTCCCCGGCCCGCGCACCCCCCGCCGGTCCTGAGACCCGATGGCCGGCGGGCGCGAGCCCACGGTTAGCGTGCCGCGAGCTGGCCGGGGGAGGAACGTGCGTCACCGTGGGATCGTCGGGGTGCTGGCCGTCGCGGCGCTCGTCGCGGCCGCCGTCCCCGCCGGCGCGAAGGCCAAGCCGTCCGCCGCCGACAAGGTGCTGCTCCGGGCCGGTGTCGTCACCGCCGCGGACGTGCCGGCCGGCTGGCTGACCGGCAGCCAGGCGGACACCAGCGCCGACGAGTTCAAGGGCTTCGGCGTCTGCCGTGCCGTGTACCGGGCGGTGTTCAACGCGCGGGCCACCGTCCCGTACCAGCTGTCGAAGGCGTTCAGCCCGGCCGGTGCCGACAACGGGATCACCATCGTCGACGACACCGTGCTCGCGTTCCCGACCGTCGCCCGCGCCAACACGTTCGTCGCCGCGTTCCAGGCCGCCAGCGGCGGCCCGTGCCTGCAGGCCGTCCTCGCGAAGGCGCTGAAGGGCGACGGGCACGCCGTCGTCGTCCCGCTCGCCGTCGCGCCCGTCGCGGACACCACCGTCGGCTACGAGGCCATGATCACCAGCAACGGTCCCGGCCTGACCGGACCGTCGGTCGGCGACATCGTCGTGCTGCGCGTCGGACGCGTCGTCGTGTACGTGTCGACCCTGAACGCCGCGGCCACCGCACTGCCCGAAGGCCCGGCGATCGTCGCCGCGGTGGCGACGCGGCTTCGCCAGGCCGGCGCCTGACGTCAGTCGTCGCGGTCCCGGACCATGACGTGCTCACGGCCGGGCTCGTCGGGCACGACCGCGTCGCGGACCCAGCAGAACCCGGCCCGCTCGAACGCGCCGACGGATCGGCGGTTCTCCGGGTCGGGGCCGGTCACGCAGCGGCGCACGTCGGGCTCGGCGAAGATCACCTCGGTGACGAAGCGGTCGATGACCGTCGGGCCGAGACCCTGGCCGATCATCGTCGGGTCGCCGAGGAACAGGTCGACGCCCGCGCCGTCGGGCTCGCCGATCGCCGCGGCATACGTCGGGTAGGACGCGAGCCGGTACCACTGGATGAGCCCGATCGGCGTGCCGTCCACCACGATCAGGTAGTTGAACGTCGGGTCGCGGCCCTCGACGGCGGGACGGTACGCCGCGTCCACCGCGGGCAGCGTCGCGGCGTCGTCGCCGCGGCCGCCCAGCCCGTCGGACGCGGCGCCGACCCCCCACCACGCGAAGACGTGCGGCTCGTTCAGCCAGTCGCGCAGCTGCGCGAAGTCGCCCGGGCGCAGCGGCCGGAACGCGACCGACGCCGGGCGATGCCCCGCTCAGCGGTTGGAGAGCCGGAACGGCTCGTCGTCGTCCGGCGGGCGGCGCTTCCACACCTGCCACCACCGGCGCGCAGCGTCTCAGACGTCTGCAGGTCGCGGACGACGTCGTGCTCGGCCGCTTCGACGATCCCCTCGGCGTCCTCGAGCACCGCGGCGACGTCGGGCGCGGCCTCCTCAGCGGGCTCGGCCTCCACCGGCTGGCTGGCGAGCGACCCGCGGACGAACCCGCCCTCGACGAGCGAGGGCTCGTAGCGGTCGCAGTGCTCGGGGCAGCGCCACGGCTGCTCGGGCGCCAGGCCGAGGACGCAGTAGCGGGCCACCTCGCCGTCGTCGTAGGTCCGGCTCTCGAAGTGCCGGCAGTCCTCTCGCATGCCCATCGCGCGCTCCGCGGGAGACGCACCGGGCGGGTTCGCGCCGGCGCGGGTGGTGTGCCGGCCGACGTTACCGCCGCGATCCGGGTGCGGGCGCACCGTTCGTCGACACCCGTTCGAGGCGTCTCCGGCCAGCGGATGACGGGAGCGAGCAGGTGGTGGGCCGTGGCGGCTGGGCGGTCGGGATCGTTCGGCGAACCGCAGCTCCCCTAGAATTGCGCGGCGGTGACCCTCCATCACCGCCTCGGGACGAAGGAAGCGAACCGGACGTGAACCAGCGCGCGTGTCGCAGAACAGCAAGTCTGCTTCTCAGCACATCGACGCGAGAATCAAGGAGCTGGGCGACTGGCGGGGCAAGATGCTCAGCCGGCTCCGTGCCGTCGTCAAGGAAGCCGACCCCGACGTCGTCGAGGAATGGAAGTGGCGAGGGGTTCCGGTGTGGTCGCACGACGGAATGCTCTGCACCGGCGAGACGTACAAGGACATCGTGAAGATGACGTTCGCCAAAGGGGCGGCGCTGAAGGACCCTTCGGGCCTCTTCAACTCCAGCCTCGACGGGAACACACGGCGGGCCATCGACTTCCACGAGGGCGAGAAGATCAACGAGAAGGCATTGAGGACGCTCGTTCGCGCCGCCGTGACCCTGAACAAGTCCAAAGCCAAGCGCTGAGCCACGTCCCCGCACGAATCCGCCGGGCGGCGCAGCCGGTCGCACCGCTCCGAGTCCACGGTCGTCGAGCCACCACCGTTCGTGTGGCCGACCGACGGACCGTGCCGTCCGGCGCGTGCGCGTGCCACGCCGGGCTCAGCGCGGCGGCGGGGGTCGGACCCGGAGCCGACGCGCTGACGCGCCGCTGATCAGCACGGCTTCGCCGGTCGCCAAGGTGCGGACGGAGTCGGGGCCGACAAGGAACCGACGGGTGACGTGCTGACTGGCGCGGCCGGTCGGGGCGAGCCCCTCGGTCTGCTCGGTGCGCTCGACGGTCCGCGTCGTGCCGGCAAGCGCCACGAGCCGCTCTGGGGCCTTCAGCTGGTGGATGAGGACGGTCCCGACGGTGCCGGCGAGCCGTTCCCGGATCGTGTCGGTCGGGCCGAGGCTGGCCCACGTCTGCCCGATGAGCAGCACGCCGACCCGGAAGGAGCGGACCCGCTCGACGAGGTCGACGGCGGCGTCGGGTCGGGCGGCGAGCTTGGAGAACTCGTCGATCACGACGAGCGCGGGCCGGTCCGGCACCTTGCGGGCCATCGCCCAGTGCAGCAGGTCCTCGAGCAGGAACGCGCCGATCTCGGCGGCTTGGTTGCGATGCTCCGGCCGTCCGACCGGGACGTACGCGGCGCGCCGGTCTTCGTAGGACCAGTCGCCGTCGAGCGACGTGCCGACCGCCCACGCGACGCCCTCGTAGCGGTAGCGGGCGCCGAGGAACTCGGCGTCGGGGAGACGCCGGATCTTCTCGGCCTCGCTGGGGTCGTGCGCCCACGCGCGGCGCAGCACCCGCTTGTCCATCCGCGCCACGAGCGTCGCGAACGCGTGCGGCGGGTCCGACCCGACCGCCCAGCGCAGCACGTTGCGGGCGATGCCCGCGTAGTAGGGCTCGGTGAACAGCTGCGTGGCGAGCAGCCGGTTCACGACGCTGTCCGACCCGCCGCGCCACCCATCGATCGGGCGACGCCCGCCGTCGACCGCCGCAACCCCCCAGTGGCGGGCCACGGCGAGGAACTGCGCGGCGACGGCCCGATCGGCCTTCCCGTCGATCCAGTAGACGTCCCAGCCGGCGCGCAGCATCTCGCTCGCCACCGCCAGCGCCGTGACCGTCTTGCCGCTGCCCGTCTCCCCGACGACGAGTCCCTGTCGCTGCCATGTCGCGTCCGGGACGGTCACGACCGCCCCCGCCCGGCTGCCCGGCCACCCGACGTCGTCGAGCGCGACGCCGAGCACCGTCCGGCCCGCGGGGGTCGGCCAGACCCGGCGGCCCAGCCGCCGCGCCGCCTGCCGGCTCGCCCGCCGACGGCGACTCAGCTCGCGGCCGTGACGCGTCGCGTCCTGCTCGTCGCGGTGCCGCGCGACGACCTGGACCACCGGCGCGGCCGCGACCCCCACCCCGACGCCAAACGCCGCGGCCAGCGCCACGACACCGCGACCGGGGGCGAGGCCGTCCACGGCGCGTTGCAGCACGGTCGCGTACGCCGACGCGCCGCCGACGGCGGCCAAGGCCACGGCGGCACCCACCCCGGTCAGCGTCGCGGGCCAGCGCCGCCAGCCGCGCCGGTCGATGAGCACTGCCAGGGGGCCGGCGACCAGCACCGTGGGCGCGGCGACCACCGCCAGCGCGAGGAGCAGCGCCGCGCCCGCCAGCCGCGTCGTCGGGTCGCCGCCGTCGGGCGCGTCCGTCACGCGGGGAGCGCGAACCCGGCGAGGTCGAGGATCACGACCCGGTCCTCGACCCCCAGGCGTGCGGCGGCGCGCGCGACCGCCGCGCCCACCCGGGGGCCGTCCACGACGTAGAGGACACGATCGTGCTCGACGGTGAGCTCGTCCACGATCGCGGCCAGCCGCGTCGCGCCCTTGCAGGTCAACTCCACCTCGACCGCGGTGCGGACCCCCCGCGGGGTGGAGAACTCGGCGTCGGCGACGTGCGCGTCCGGCGCCGGCTTGGCCCGGTGGAGGGCGCGCTCGCTCGTCCAGGCCCGACCGCCACGACGCTCGACGCCGAGCCGCACGAGCGACACCGCGTGGAGGTGGTCGAGGCGGCCGAGGGACGGCGGCGCGGCCTGGCCGGGCAGCCCGACGGCCCGACGACCCGACCCGGTGGCCCACACCACGCCGGGCGTGTCGGCCAGGCGGCGGTCGTGCGCGGCGAGGCCGGCGTGACGCCAGACGCCCACGACGCGGCGGGTGTGGGCGCGGCTGCGCGGTCGGGCGGGGTCGAGCACGTGCGACAGGACGTCCACCCGCACGGCGTCCTGCTCGCCGACCCACCGCAAGGCCGCGAGGTCGCGCCGCGCCCGGGCGGAGACCATCGATGTCCGTTCCGTGCATGCCACCGTCGTGGGAGACGCCGCCGACCGACCCGCGTGATCCGGATCAGGAGGTCGCCACGCGCGAGCTGACCGCCCCGCAGGGCGGTCAGCTCGAGTGCGTTGGTACCGGGATCCGACCGCGAGCGGCGCGGCCCCGGCGTGGGAAAGGGAAAGTGCCTTACGAGCCCGCGCTGAGGTGGCTGCCAGCGTTGTTGAACTGGCTGTTCACCTGACCGCGCAGGAACACGACCGCCGCGATGACCGCCAACGCGATCAGCGCGACGAGCAGGATGTACTCCACCAGGTTGGCGCCCCGCTCATCACGGCCAAGCTTTGCCTGGAACCAGCTCCGCAGTACGAAGAAGTTCATTTGGGTTGCCCCGTCCTTCCGTTTTGGATTCGTGTCCTAGCCACGACCTCCCGGAAGCCCATCCCCGTAGGGGTCACTATCGGCCGACCCCGTCCAGAACTTGAACCCAACCCGGACGCTTCAGGCCCGCCGGGGGCGGGCCGATCCCCAGGGGATGACGACGGCCACGCGGGCTCCGAGCGCCGCCCCCCGGCCGCCGGCGCCGCGCCCGGCCCGCACCCCCGCCGGCCCGGGGTCGCCGACCCCGCCTCCCCGCGGGTCGGGTCGCCTGCTCGCCGCCGTCTTCGTCGCCGCGGCCGGGCTGCTCGGCTACGCGCTCGCCCGCCACGTGATGTGGTTCGACGAGCTGCAGGCCTGGAACATCGCCCGGGCCAGCCACTCCCTCGGCGCCCTCGCGCACAACCTGCGCTACGAGGGCCATCCCCTCGGCTGGTACCTGGCGCTGTACACGCTGACCCGGTTCACCGGCGACCCTCGGGCCATGCAGGTCCTCGAGTTCCTGATCGTCGTCGGCTCCTTCGCGCTCATCCTGTTCCGCTCCCCGTTCTCGGTCGCGGTGCGCGTCACGCTGGTGGCCGGCTACGCCGTCAGCTTCGAGTACGGGATCATCAGCCGCGGCTACGGGCTCGGCGTCCTCGCCCTGTTGCTCGTGCTCGTCGCGCTCGCCCGCCCGCGACCGGCGTGGGGTGCGGCGTTCGCCGCCGCGACGCTGCTCGCCTGGACGAGCCTGGCCGGCGCGGTCGTCGCGGTGGCCCTCGCCGGCGCCGTCGCGCTCGACCGCGAGCGCCGCGGGTCGCGCCGCTTCGTGCTCGGCACCCTCCTCGTCGCGACGGGCTCGGCGCTCACGTGCCTCCCGCCGTCCGACTTCCACGCGTTCACCCCCAGCCTCGGCAACTTCGCCACCGTCGGCAGCCGCGGGGTCACCCGCTTCGTCGACGCCACCACGGGGATCTGGCGCGGCCTCGTCCCGCTCCCGGCGCGGCTCGGGGGGTGGAACTCCCAGCTGCTCGACCGGCTCCCCGCCGCGCCGTGGCTCGAGGCCGCCGCCTCGATCGGGCTGTTCGCGCTCATCCTCACCGCGCTCCCCCCGCGGTCGATCGGACGGCGGCTCTGGTGTCTCGGCGCGGCGGCCACGTGGGTCTTCTTCCTCGTCGTCGTGCTCCCCGACGAGGCTCGCTACGCCGGTGTCGTGTTCCTGGTCCTCCTCGCCGCGGTGTGGCTCGCGGCCGCGCCCCTCGGCCGGCCCGCGGCCGCGCCCTCCGGGGTCGGCGCGCCGCGGCAGCGTGTGCCCGGCGTCGTGGTCGCCGTCCTCGCCGCGCAGGTCGTCGCGCTGCTCGCCGTGGCGCCGAGCCTCACGCTGCGTCCCTTCGCACCCGACCAGGCGATCGCCCACGCGGCACGCGCCGCGCACCTCGAGGACACGATCGTCTCCGGCGAGGACTTCGACGCCACCGCCGTCGGCGCCTACCTCGACCGGCCCAGCTACTCGGTCGCTCGACGCGCCTGGATCCGGTTCTTCGTCCACGACGACCTCGAGGCCCGCCGGCGCGCCGCGCTCCGCACCGACGCCACGGTGTGCGCCGCCGCCGAGCTCGCCGGCCGGCTGCACCGCCCCGCCGGGCTGGTCACTCAGCAGGCGCCGACCGGGCCCGGCGTGGCCCGGGTCGCGCTCGACCAGCACGTCGCCCTCTACCGGGTCCTCCCGGCCGCCGCCCGCGGCTGCCCGCCGGGTGCTCCCCCACCCGCGCCGCCCGGCGGCTCGACCTAACCGACGCCTAACACGATCCGCGCCCGGGGCCCGCGTGCGCGGGAGAGTGTCCGGGTCGCAGGCGACGAAGGAGCGAGACGGTGCGACGGTCCGTGACCAAGATGCGAATCGGGTTGGCCGCCGGGACGGCGGTCGCGGTGCTCGGCGGGGCGGCGATCGCCGTCTCGGGGACCGCGGCCGGCTCGACGGCGACGCAGGCCACCGGCATCCACAAGATCCAGCACGTCGTCGTGATCATGCAGGAGAACCGCTCCTTCGACACCTACTTCGGGACCTACCCGGGCGCCGACGGCATCCCGATGCAGAACGGTGTCCCGACGGTGTGCTCCCCGGACAGCCGGACCGGGCAGTGCGTGGCGCCCTACGTCGACCACGCCGACGTGAACGGCGGCGGCCCGCACGGCGCGTCGAACGCCGTCGCGGACATCAACGGCGGGCAGATGAACGGGTTCGTCGGTCAGGCGCTCGGCGCGCAGAAGGGCTGCCTCAACGCGAACAACCCGGCGTGCGCCAACTCGGCGAACCCGGACGTCATGGGGTACCACACCCAGAGCGACATCCCGAACTACTGGGCGTACGCCCAGAACTTCGTGCTCCAGGACCACATGTTCGAGCCGAACGCGTCGTGGAGCCTCCCCGAGCACCTCTTCCAGGTGTCGGAGTGGTCGGCGAGGTGCACCCAGCACAACACCCCGTCGAGCTGCACGAACCAGCTCGAGTCACCCGGGCTGCCCACCGACTTCCGGGGCAGCGGCGGCCAGCCGCCGATCTACGCCTGGACCGACCTCACCTACCTGCTCCACAAGAGCAGCGTGTCGTGGGGCTACTACGTCGTCACCGGCACCGAGCCCGACTGTCAGAACGACAGCGCCCTGACCTGCGCGCCGGTCCGCCAGAGCGCGTCGACGCCGGGCATCTGGAACCCGCTGCCCTCCTTCGACACGGTGCGCAACGACGGGCAGCTCGGCAACGTCCAGACCGTCGAGAACTTCTACACCGCGGCGAAGCGCGGCACGCTGCCGGCCGTGTCGTGGGTCGTGCCCTCCGGCGCGGTGAGCGAGCACCCGCCGTCCCCCGTCAGCTTCGGGCAGTCCTACGTCACGAGCCTCGTCAACGCGGTGATGCACAGCAAGGACTGGGGCTCGACCGCGATCTTCCTGGCCTGGGACGACTGGGGCGGCTTCTACGACCAGGTCCGCCCCCCTCCGTCGACCTGAACGGCTACGGGCTGCGTGTGCCGGCCATGGTCATCAGCCCGTACGCCCGCCGCGGCTACATCGACCACCAGACGCTGTCGTTCGACGCGTACGTGAAGTTCATCGAGGACGACTTCCTGAACGGGCAGCGACTCGACCCGGCGACCGACGGGCGGCCCGACCCCCGGCCCGACGTCCGGGAGAACGCCCGGATCCTCGGCACCGTCGCCAGCGACTTCGACTTCAACCAGAACCCGCGCTCGCCGATGGTGCTGCCCGTCCATCCGGTGACGACCCTCACCGGCACACCGGGCCCCCGGCGGCTCACCGCGGCGCAACGCGCGGGTGACGCCGACGGCTGACCCCTACCCGAGCGGCCGCTCGAGCCAGACCACGTCCCAGTAGCGGCCGAACTTGCGGCCCTGCTCGTGGAACCGGCCGGCCTCCCGGAACCCGAACCGCTCGTGGAGCGCGACCGACGCCGGGTTCGGCAGCGCGATGCCGCCGTACGCCCGGTGCAGGTCCTCGTCCTCCAGGAGCGGGAGCAGCGCCCCGTACAGCCGCGCCCCGAGCCCGCGCCCCGTCGCGGTCGGGTCCAGGTAGACGCTCACCTGCACCGACGTCTCGTACGCCGCCCGCTCGGCGAAGGGGCTGCTCGTCGCCCAGCCGAGCACCCGGTCATCGTCGGCGACGACCAGCAGCCGGTACCGGCCCGTGTCCGCGTAGTGCTGCGCCCACTCCTCGCGGGCCGCCGCGGTGACCGGCTCGATCTCGAACGTGGCGTGCGAGTGCGCCACGTAGTGGTTGTAGATCGCGTTGACGCCCGGAAGATCCTCGGGCCGGCCCGGGCGCACGACCTCGCTCACCGGCTGGCCGTCCCCGGCGCGTCGCGGCCGAGGCCCCCCGGGCGGCCGAACGGCACGGCTCGGCCGGGCGGCCATCGAGGAGACTGGGCGGCGTGGCCGACCCGTGGCGCCGCGTGGTCCGTGACGGCTACGAGCGCGTCGCGGACGCCTACCTCGCGTCCCGACCCCGCGACGGCGCCGACCTCGCGTGGCTCCCCGACCTGATCGGCGCCGTCGTCCCCGGCGGCCGGGTGCTCGACGCGGGCTGCGGCGCGGGGGAGCCGGTGGCGGCGCGGCTGCTCGGCGCCGGGCTCGAGGTCGTCGGCGTCGACCTCGCCGTCACGCAGCTCGACCGGGCCCGCCGGCTCGGTGGGCGGCTCCGCGTGGTGCAGGGTGACCTCGCGGCGCTGCCGCTCCCCGACGGCAGCGTCGACGGGGTGGTGTCGTTCTACGCGGTGATCCACGTGCCCCGCGACGATCACCCGCGTCTTCGACGAGTTCCGCCGCGTGCTGCGCCCGGGCGGGTGCGCGTTGCTCTGCCTCGGCGCCCGCGACCTTCCCGCGGACCACGACCCGGCCAGCTGGCTCGGCACCCCGATGTACTGGAGCCACTTCGACGGTCCGACGAACCTCGCGCTGCTCGACCGCTGCGGCCTGACCGTCGAGCGGGCCGCGATCGTCCCCGACCCGATGGACCACGGCGCGCACCTCTTCGTCCTGGCGCGCCGCTGACCGTCGGACGCCGCGTCCGGTCACGTGGTGGGCGGCCCGGGCGGTGGCGTGGGCCGCTCGGCGTCGAGGTCGCCCAGCCCGTGCTGGAGTCGGGCGACGAGCGCGGGCACGTCGTCGCGGGCGTGCGCGACCGCGAGGTCCAGTCGGAGGCGGACCCAGCCGTTGAGCTGGGGTCCGTAGTGGATGGTCACCGGCTTCTGACGGTTCGACAGCGAGAACGTGGTGGAGCCGTCGTCGCTCGACTCGTAGCCGAGCAGCTTGGTGTACAGGCACTCCCGCGTCTGGGCGTGGCCGCGGAACACCACCCGCTGGTTCGTGATGAACACCGTGCCCGTGTCGATCGCCGTCGGGTGGGGGGTGCCCTGCACGTAGTGCCCCTTCGTCGCGCCGACCCGGTAGCGGACGCTGCGGCCGCCGAGCGACCCCACCGGGATGGACACACCCGACGAGTGGCCCTGCCACGAGCCGGCGCCGCGGCGCTCCTCGACCAGCCCGACGTTCGTGACGCGCGCGAACACCGCCTCGCCGGCGTGGAGCAGCAGCTCGCTGCTCCCCTCCCCCTGGAAGGTCTGCGCGAGGGACAGCGCGGCGGCCTGGCCGTCGCGCTCGCGCTGCCACGCCGCCCGGGCGTCGTCGTACCGGGCCTGCGCTCGCCGCTCGCGGTGCCGCTCGAACATCGCCTCCACCCGTCCGTCCGACAGTGTCGCATCGCGCCCCGCCGACCAGCCACCGCGTTCGGTGACACCGGTGCCGGTCGTAGGGTACGGCCGGTCTTGCCGCCGAGGGGGTGGACATGGCCGCGCCGCGGGTCGTGCCGAAAGCCGAGCTGCACCTGCATCTCGAGGGGACGCTCGAACCCGAGCTGCTCTTCGAGCTCGCCGCCCGCAACCACGTGTCGCTCCCGTACGCCGACGTGGCGGCCGTGCGCGCCGCGTACGTCTTCGACGACCTGCAGGCCTTCCTCGACGTCTACTACGCGGCGTGCCAGACGCTCGTCACCGAGCGTGACTTCTACGACCTCACCCGCGCCTACCTGACCCGGGCGCACGAGGACGGGGTGCGCCATGCCGAGGTGTTCTTCGACCCGCAGACCCACACCGAGCGGGGCGTCCCCCTCGACGCCGTGCTGCACGGCATCGCCGACGCGCTCGCCGACGGGGGCCGCGACCTCGGGATCACCTCGCGGCTCATCCTCTGCTTCCTGCGCCACCTCCCCGCCGACGCGGCGATGGCCACGCTCGAGGCGGCGCTGCCGCACCGCGACGTGATCCACGCGGTCGGCCTCGATTCCTCCGAGGTCGGCCACCCGCCGTCGGACTTCGTGGCCGTGTTCGACCGGGCGCGCGCCGAGGGGCTCCTCGCCGTGGCCCACGCCGGCGAGGAGGGCCCACCCGCGTACATCTGGGAGGCCCTCGACCTGCTGCACGTCCGCCGCATCGACCACGGGGTCCGCTGCCTGGAGGACGAGGCGCTCGTCGCCCGGCTCGTCGACGAGCAGGTGCCCCTGACCGTGTGCCCGCTCTCGAACGTTCGGCTCCGGGTCGTCCCGACGCTCGCCGACCATCCGTTCGCCACGATGCTGCGCCGCGGGCTGCGGGTCACGATCAACTCCGACGACCCCGCCTACTTCGGCGGCTACGTCCAGGAGAACTACACCGAGACCGCCGACGCGCTGGCGCTCAGCGCGGACGAGGTCCTCCAGGTGGCCCGCAACTCGTTCCTGGCGTCGTTCCTCGAGCCCGCCGAGCGCGACACCCACCTCGGCGCGCTTGACGCGTTCGCCGCCGGCTGACCCAGCCCGCTCCCGGCGGGCGGGTCAAGCGGTGATGAAGACCGGGGTGCCGAGCAGCGGCTGGAGCTTGGCGATCGCGGTGATGGCCGCGTTCGGCATCCGGACGCAGCCGTTCGAGAGGTCTTTGCCGAGATCGGAGGCGGGCAGGTCGGTGCCGTGCAGCGCGATCTGGGGGATCGTCCCGTCGAAGCTGCTGAGATCGTTCGACAGGCCCGACGTGCCGATCGCGACGGCGCCGTACACGGAGCTGCACTGGGCGAGCGGGTAGCCGGACACGGCGACCGTGTTGCAGTTCAGCGGGTCGGTGAGCGAGAACACACCGGTCGGCGTCTTCGTGTTCGGCGTCCCGATGATCACCTGTGTGCTCATGATCGGCGTCCCGGACTGCTTCACGACGAGGGTGTGCGACGTGAGGTTCACCTCGATGACGTAGGGCGTCTGGGTCTCGGTGACGTCGGCCTGCTGCACGAAGCCGGGCGTGCCGTTCGGCTTGTGCAACGGCACCAGGACAGGCAGCCACCCGGCTGGCACCCGTCCGGTCGACGGGCTGCCCTGGACGAGCAGCGTCGTCGGCAGCCCGTAGGAGGTCTTGGCCGCCAGCGTCACCAGCGGCGGCGCCGACGTCGTCGGCAGCGCATACACCGCCAGCTCCGGCACCTTCGTGGTCGCGATGTCGAACGGGCCGGCGTCGGAGGGCAGCGTCGTCGGCGTCGTCGTGACAACCGGCTTGGGGTGGCGCACCGCGGCGGGCTGCCCGCCGCCGCGGAAGGCGAACACGGCGGCCACCGCGAGCACGATCACCGACGCGGTGACGAGCGCGATCAGGCGCCGCCGGCGCGGGGCGCTCACCGGTGCGCGGCGCGGCCCGAACCGTCCGAAACGCCTTCCATCCGCCGTCCTCGTCGTCGTCTCGCCCCGGTCACTGACGCGAGAAAGTGTACGAGCCGAGTTCCGAGGCGCACGACCACCGTCTGCCGTCCCGGCCTGCCGGTGCCGTGCGGGTCAGGGGATGAGCACCACCCGGCCGACGGCCTGGCGGGACTCGGCGTACGCGTGGGCGGCCGCCGCCTCGGCGAGCGGGAAGGTGCGGTCGACGACGGCCTGCAGCCGGCCGGCTGCCACGTCGTCGAGATGGCGGGCGATGATCGCCCGGGACCGGTCGGTGAGGATCTCGGCGCCGAGGAACACCCCGACGAGGGTCAGGTTGCCGGCCATCAGCGCGGCGGCGTCGAAGGGCTGGTTGTCCCGGCCGGCCTGTCCGACCAGGGTGCAGCGCCCCCGGTAGGCGAGCGCGGCGACGCTGCCGGCCAGGGTCGAGCCGACCGAGTCGACGACGAGGTCCACCCCGCGACCCCCGGTGAGCTCGCGCGCCTGGGCGACGAAGTCCCCGTCCCGGTAGTTGATGCCGTGGTCGAGCCCGTACTCGTGCAGCCGGGCGAGGCGCTCGTCGCTCGACGCGGTGGCGAGCACGGTCGCGCCGGCGCGCTGGGCGAGCTGGATGGCGGCCAGGCCGACCCCGCTCGCCCCGGCCTGGATGAGCACCGTCTCCCCGGCGGTCAGGCGGCCGAACTCGAAGAGGCAGTCGTCGGCCGTCCCGAACGCGACCGGGACGCACGCCGCGGCGACGATGTCCGCGCCGTCGGGGAGCACCCAGGTCAGCGCCGCGGGGACGGCGACGAGCTCGGCGTGGGAGCCCCACAGCATCGTCGCGACCACCCGCTGGCCCACCGCACGGTCCGTGACGTCGGTGCCCACCGCCTGGACGTGGCCGGCGCACTGATACCCGACGATGTGCGGCCGGTCCGGCATCTCACCGCCGGCCCGGTTCAACGTGTCGCCGCCCTCGATGCTGATCGCCTCGACCGCCACGAGCACGTCGGACGGGCCGCACACCGGGTCGGGCACATCCTCGTAGCGCAGCACGTCCGGCGCGCCGGTCTCGTCGTACACGGCGGCCTTCACCGACCCGACGCTACTCACACGCCCGACGGGTCGTCCGGTCCCCTCGGGGGAGAGGCGCGGCGGGCGTGCCGGGGTCGGGCCCGGGTGGTGCGGGTCAGCCGCGCGGCGCGCGGAGCTGGCCGGCGACCCAGAACGCGAGCAGCCGCCCACCCGGGTCGGCGAAGTGCAGGCCGTCAGGTCGCAGCTCCTGTCCGTCGAGGGTCGAGCCGCAGCGGCCCGTGCCCGGGCACAGGTGGTGGTCGAGGTCGAGGACCGACGCGCGCGTCGCGGTCGCCGCCTCGCGCAGCAGCCGGTTCACGCACTCGGTCTTGGCGTCGAGTGCGACGGGGAAGTAGTCCTGGCCGGGACGGGCGATGGTGGCGATCCAGACGTGGGCGCCGGTCGAGCCGAGCAGGCGCAGCGCCCGCGTCGCCGTCGCCCGGTAGTAGCTGCGCCACCAGGTGCTGCACGCCGTGTGCCACACGCCGTGGATCTCGATGTCCTCGACCGCCGGGAACCCCATCGACAGCACGACCTGGTCGGGACGCACCTCGGCGAGCTCGGCGGCCCACCGCGTCGGCCAGCTGCGGCACAGGGCGGTGGTCACGATCGGTCCGCTGGCGGGGTTGTCGCCCTCGGCCGGCTGGCGATGGAAGTCCGAGAGCGGCAGCTCGCAGCCGATCTTCGCCATGTTGGTGAGCGAGATTCCCGCCTGGTCCTGGATCTCGAGGAGGCGGTCGCCCAGCGAGTCGCCGACGGAGTCACCGACCACGAGGACGCGTGATGTCCGCGGCGTGAGGGACGCCGCGGCCGGGGTCGGTGCGGCGTGTCGGGCCGTGACGACGGTCAGGCTCGACGCGGGGTTGATGCCGCCGGCGGTTGCCAAGAGCACGACGGTCACCGTCACGGCCACGGCCGCCGGGGCGGCCACCCGGATCCGCCAGCCGCGCCAGGCGCCGTGCCGGATCGGCAGCTCGACGAGGAAGTAGGAAGCGACGGCCAGCAGGAGGCTCACCGCGACCCGCACTCCCGTGAGCGTCCAGCCGGACACCCCGGTGCGGGTGTCGGTGAGCCACACATACACCGGCCAGTGCCACAGGTAGAGGCCGTAGCTGATCAGCCCGAGCCAGCGCAGCGGCGCGACAGACGCCAGCGTCGTGATCGGGCCCCGCAATGGGTGAACGACGGCCGCGATGACGAGCACCGCGGCGACGCCGCACACGAACAGGCCGCCCCGGCTGAGAAACGGGTCCTGCCCGTCGAGGTGCGTCCACGCCCAGGCCAGCCAGGCCAGCCCCGCCAGGCCGGCGACCTCGACCGCGACGCGTCCGACGGTCGAGCGCACCGGCGGGCGCAGCGCGCACAGCGCGGCGAACGCCGCGCCGAGCAGGATCGCCGGCGCGCGGGTGTCCGTGCCCAGGTAGAGACGGTTGCTGCTGGCGCCCAGCCCGGCGAGGGTCACGGTGAGGATCCCGAGCGCGATCGCGCCGCCGAGCGCGACCCGGAGGACGCGGCGCGGGAGGTCCTCCCGCCGACCGCGCGCCGCGAGGGCGACCACCACGAGCGGCCACACCAGGTAGAACTGCTCCTCGATCGCGAGGCTCCACGTGTGGTCCAGCGGTGACGGTGCGCTGAACAGCGTCCAGTAGCTGTGCCCAGCGAGGATGGAGTGCCAGTTCGCGACGTACGCGAGCGTCGCCAACGCGTCGGCCCGGATCGCGGCGAACTGCGTCGGGTCGGCCACCAGCGCCGCGTACGCGGCCACGCCGAGCAGCATGAGGAACAACGCGGGTAGGAGCCGGCGGGCCCGGCGCGCCCAGAACGCCCCGAGCCGCACCCGGCCGTGCCGTTCCCACTCGCCGAGCAGCAAGCCGGTGATCAAGAACCCGGACAGGACGAAGAACAGGTCGACCCCGAGGTAGCCGCCGACCAGGTGCCCGGCGTGGAAGAGCAGCACCGCGACCACGGCCGCGCCGCGGACCCCGTCGAGCCCCGGGATTCGCTGCCTCGTCGACGCCGTCACCACGTCGCCGGGTTCCGGGGATTGACCAGTCGACATCGGTGCCCTCAACAGGTGCCCAACGGCCGGGTCGGCCCCCGTCAGCCCAGGGTCGCCGCCGCCCGCGAACCCCACGGCGAATCGTACGCACGTGCCGGGTCGCGGTCAGGGCGTCGCCGTGCGACCCGCGCCGCCGGGCGCTCCCGCGACCCGCACCCGCACGCGGCCCGCCCGCGCGACCGCGCCGCCCGCCTGGTTGGTGACCGGACGCCCCGGGACGCACCGTGACCACCTTCACGATGTTTCACTTGACAAACCACAGGGTTTGCCATAGGATGCGTTTATGACGACGAGCCAGACCACCGCATCCCACATCCACCGAGTCGAGAACGCCCTAAGCCCCCTCCGGCGAGGCAACCCGCCCACGCCGGACGTCTTCGCTAGTGCCGCCCTCAGCGCCTTTGGCGAGCTTGTCCAGGCACTCACGGATCTGGCGGCCGATATAGACGCGATCGCCGGGCGGCTCGACGCCGTCGAAAACCCCGACCAGTAGCCCATCCTCATCGGACTCAAACCTCATGACCACCACTCACCTCTCAATCCCGGCCCTCATGGACCGGGTTCCTGACGAGGAGTCCGCCTACCGGCTCCTTGAAGAAATGCGCTGGGGCGGCCGGCCCGTCTGCCCGCACTGCGGCTCAGCCCGCAAGCCCTACTTCTTGAGCCCAAGAACGGGGGCCGCAAGACCACCCGCGGGAAGGTCAGCCCACGCCGCGTGTGGAAATGCTCCGAGAAGGAGTGCCGCAAGCAGTTCTCAGTGACGACCGGGACGATCTTTCACGGCTCGCATATCCCGCTGCGTAAGTGGCTGATGGTCGTCTTTGAGATGGTGTCGTCCAAGAACGGGATTTCGTCGCTGCGAGGTGGAGCGCAAGTACGACCTGACCCCAAAGTCGGCGTGGTTCATGCTGCATCGCATCCGCGAGGCCATGAAGCGCGACCCCCGCGCGGACCTGTTGACCGGGACGATCATCGTGGACGAGGCCTACATCGGTGGGCGGTCCAAGCCAGTGCGCGGCACGATCCACGACGACGGCAAGAACACCGAGCGGCGTGTGCCGAACAAGGCCTCTGTCGTGAGCGTGCTACACCGCGAGTCCGGTGAGGTTCGCAGCAAGGTTGTCAGCACCGTCAACGGCGCGTCGCTCTACGCGGCGCTGGACATGGAAGTCAGCCCGGTCGGTTCACGGCTCTACACCGACGAGCACGCCGGATACGTCGAGGTTGGGGAGCGGTTCAGCCGGGACACCACCGCGTGTGGCGCTCCGGCGGGGAGTACGTCCGCAGCGACGTGACCACGAACCCGGTCGAAAACTTCTTCTCGCAGCTGAAGCGGTCAATCGACGGAACCCACCACCAGGTCAGCCACGAACACCTCGACCGCTACCTGGCCGAATTCGACTTCCGCTACTCGACTCGGAAGATGAGCGACACGCGACGGATGGAGCGCCTCATGGGGCAGACCGGTGGCCGGCGGCTTACATACCGCCAGCCATTTGGGTCCTCGGTAGGCTGAATTGATGCCCGGGCCTTATCTACTCGCAGCCGTCTTTTGCGAGCGGATCTTGCGTGAAGTGGACGGCGTTTCATCGCTGACCCGCGTCATCAGCCAGATGACGGTCCGCACCGAGCTGCGGGGGCCGGTTCTGCTCCCCACCGAGGGAACGATTGCTGTCTCCGTTCCCCTAACGCTTTACGTCCGCATCGCCCGCGGTGAGTCGGCGGCGACCCACGACCTTGCGGTCGGCACGATCCCACCAAGCGGCGAGGAAACGAACCTGCATCAGACCAAGATCGACTTTGGAGAAGGCGCTGGGGCAGAGGTTGGTCTGACGATCAACTTGCAGACAGACGAGAGCTGGTCAGTTCTGGTTCCCGATTTACATCGACGGGAACGAGGTCACCCGATCGCCTCTAGTTCTTCAAATCGATACCGAGACGCTTCCGCCGACGGCCGAAGACCCGACGCGATAACCGTGAACGAGTCGGTTGTTGAGTAGACGCGGGGATGTTCGGGAAGCGTCTGGAACGTCTCGCGATCCAATGCAACGCGAAACAAGCCCGTGCGTTACATCAACAGCCACGACGGTCCCAAAGCAAACGTTGCGTTCGGCATCGTTGACTCGGACGTATTCGTCGTCTACTGGCGGCCCGGGCCACGCACCCTCGGTGAGCGCGACGAGGTTGCCCGTGTCGTCGAACGAATTGAAGTCTGCAAACAGCCGTTTCACTCGACTATCGGCTTTGACTCGGGGTCATCGAAGCATCCCATCAGATCGATCAGCCGTGAGTCCTTGAATTCGTTTCCAATTTTGACCGTGTAGTGCTGCGGATGCGAACCCGACTTGACCATCTCCCAGCCGGCAAGTCGAGCGACTGTCGTCCGACAAATGATCGGCTGTGGGAGTAGGTCGATCCCGGCGTGCACCAATTCGGCCAGCTCGAGCTCCCCGGCAAGAACGCTGACCCCGAAGTAGCCCTCCGGAACCGTCGTCCAAGCATTGGCGCGCCAGTTCTCGAAAGTCTTCCCGCCGCCACGCACAACCAGCGCTTCGGGAGGCAGGGGGTTTACGGCCACGCAACATAAGTACTCGCTAGGCCGGTCGCTCCCGCAGATGACCCGGTTCGTCCGTTTCGTCCGGGTCGTCGCGGTCGTCGCGGTCGTCAACCACGTACCCGGCGCAGGTCGGCCCACCCTCCCCGGGCCCGCGCCGCTCCTCGTCGGCCAGCTCCCGGTCGGCCGGCGCGCCCAGCAGGATCCTCAGCGCCTCCTCCTCGGAGACGCCGTCGACCTTGACCCGCTCGTCCCGCTCGTCGGGGGTCGGGTCGTGCTGGCTGGGCTGAGGGTTCTTCGCCATCCCCACCATTCTCCCGCGTCTTGGGGATGAACAGCCCCACCATCCACCGCAAAACAACACAGATTTCCGTCTACCGATCCACAGGCTGGACCATTCAGGCTGGCGACACCTTGCCGTCGGGAGGTGTCCACGCCATGAGGCCAGGTAACCCCTCCGATCCCCTTTAGCGGGCCAGCCATCTTCACGGGAGAAGCAAGCCGCGGGACCGGAGGGACCCCTAGCGGGGCGCGCCCGTCAGCGCGCCCGCCTCCAACCAGCCCGTGTGGCGGAATTGGCATACGCACCCGGTCTGGGACCGGGACCCTCCCAGGGATTGCGCGTTCGACTCGCGCCGGGGGCACTCCCCAACATATTGCGGTGGTCAAAACCGCCGCTTGACCAGCCATCACGTGTCAAGCCTCGCTCTGGCACCCCCGAAACCGGGTTTGCCAAGTGAAACATCGTGACCACCTTCACACCCGCAAAGCGGACATTTCGCCTCGTCGGCTTCGGGGTCGCTCCGGCGCGGCCACTAGCGTGGGACGCGAAGTTCCAACGGTGTAATTCCACCTGGGTGTAATTCCACCTGGCGGACTTCGACCCCCCCATCCGAAGCCTCGTGTCGTCGCGCGCGGGCCAACCCGACACAGGAGCGGTCATGCGACCCGCCCGTCCCGTCCCGATCGACCTCCTCGAGGACACCCCCGCACCCCCGGCCGGGCCCCCCGACCCCGCCCGCACCCCGAGCCGGTGGCGGCGCTGGGCCCGTCCCCTCGCGGTCGGGCTGCTCACCGCTGGGCTCGCGGGCGGCGCCGCGGGGTGCTTCGCCCCGGGGCCGTCGGGTCCATCGCCCACCGTCGCGGCCGCGATCCAGGACGCGTTCGGGTCCGCCGGACCGGGGGTCGTGAGCTGCATGACCGACGTCGCCGGCCGGGAATCGGGCTGGGATCCGGGCGCCCGCAATCCGAGCGGCGCAAGCGGCCTGTTCCAGCTGCTGCTTCCCCTGCACGACGACCTGTTCTGGGCCGTCGGGGTCTCCCCGACCGCCTGGGGCGACCCGTACTGGAACGCCCAGGCCGCCCGGCAGCTCTGGGACTCGTCGGGCATCGCGCCCTGGGGCGGCTGCTGACGGGCGGCGCCGCCGCCGACGGCCCGCCGGTCACATGAAGTTGCGGGTGTGCAGCGCCGAGAGGTCGGCCGCCTCGCGCTCGCTGAACCCGAGCCGGGCGAGCCGCCCTCGTCGGCCGTCGTCCATCTCGGCCTGCAGCGTCGCCACGAGGGCGTGGCCCCGCCCGATCGCGGCGGGGGTCCAGGCACCGGCGGCGAGCACGACGAGCGCGTCGAAGACCTGCTGGTTCAGGCCCGTCGTGTGGGCCAGCGCGTCGTGCCGGCGGTGCACCGCGGCCCGGAGCCGGGACCGCAGGCCCGGGTCGACGGCGAGGTGCTGCTCGAGGTGGGCCACGCCGTAGGCGACATGGCGGGCCTCGTCCTGCAAGGCGAGGTGCGCGACGCGGGCGGTGACCGGGTCGGGGGCGTGGCGGTCGAGGAAGGCGAGCAGGTTGAGGAAGCTCCCCTCCCCGAGCACCGACAGGAGGAAGGACGCCAACGCGAAGTCGGGCTCGTCGAGGAGCGTCTGCAGCGACGCGCGGCCGCCGGCGCCGGACACGCCGAGCGTCGACCCGCGGAGACGGGCGCGCCGGGTGAACACCTCGAGGTGGCGGGCTTCGTCGGCGACCTGGACCGCGAGGAGCTGCAGGACCTCCTGGAAGTAAGGGTGGATGCGCCCGAGGAACCGGGCCGGGACGACGAGCGCCGCGGTCTCGTTCTCGACGAGGTAGGTCATGACCTGGACGACGGCGGCTTCGAGCTCCGGGTCGAGGGGGTCGCCGGCGGCCCAGTCGATCGCGGTCGCGGGATCCCATTGGCTGGCCACGGCCTGCGCGTACAGGCGCGGGACCACGTCGGCCCACACGACGTCGCGACCGTCGAGGTCGAAGCGCGGCGTCGGCCCACCCGACTCGACGAGGGCGCCGCGGGCGGCGAGACCCCACGTCGCGTCGGCGCGGGCCGCGAGGCCGTCGGCGGGGGCTCGGCGGGCGTCGTGCCAGCGCGGCGGCGTTCGCGTCGCCACGCCGGACCGTGACGCCGTCCGCGTCGAGGTGATGCCCCTCGGCGCGGCACCAGGCGCGCAGCTGGATCGTCAGGTCGGGATGCCGCCCGCGCACGGTGAGGCGGTCGCCCGCCGGGAGGGTGGCCAGCGCGCGGTCGAGGAGCACGGTGGCGCCTCGGTCGAGCCCGAGGTCCTCAAGGTCGATAGTCAACAGCTCGGACATCGCCGCGCGCGTCGTAGAAGCCGGTCTCGTCGACCGCCCGCTCGAGCGCGTCGTAGTGGTCGACGCGCCCCTCGACCCACTCGTGGAGGCCTTCGAGGTCGAGCAGCGGCCGGACCTCCGGGTCGCCGTACGACATGGCGAGCAGCGCGTCGCCGAAGCGGGTCAGCGCGTCGGCGTCGCCCCGCACCGTCATGTTGCAGTGGTCGAACGGCGCGGTGTGGGTCAGGACCCGCGTCGCGCCCTCTGGGAGGGTGCCCTCCTGCGCGAACGTGAGCAGGTTGGCGTCGATCACGCACGCCGCGTCGACGTCCCCGGCGATCAGGGCCCGGGCCGCGTCGCGTTCCCCGCCGATGTGGTCGCCGTGCAGCCCGACCCCGACGTCGAAGCGTCGCACCGTGAAGTCGCGGCCCGGGTCGAGCCCCAACCCGCGGAGGTGCGAGAGCGGCAGCAGCGTCGACTGCGGCGAATCGATCGCCCCGGTCGCGACCGTCGCGCCGCGGAGGGCGTCGACGTCCTTGACGCCGCCGGTGCGGGTGATCACCGCCGACGTGAGGTCCCGGTCGGTGTCGCGCATGGTGAGCGCCCGCACCTCGACCCCGCGGGCCGCGGCGAGCCGGCGGGCGCGCACCCACGCGAGCGGCGAGTTCCACGCCGCGTCGAGTCGGCCCTCCACGAGGTCGACGACCTGGCGCTCGTAGTTCGAGTACAAGACGAAGTCGAAGTCGAGGTCCTGGCCGCGCAGCCAGTCCCGGAACCCCTCCCAGATCGTCACGACCTTCGGGTCGTAGGCGACCGCGCCCATCAGCAGCGTCGCGCTCATGCCGGGTCCAGCAGCGGCAGCCCGCACAGGGCCCGTCCGACGAAGTCCAAGAGGGCGTCGGTCGTCGGGGCCATGACCCGCGCGGCGCGGGAGTCGCGGAAGCGACGCTCGACGCCGAGCTCCTTGCGGAACGCCGCGCCGCCGCACAGCCGCATCGCCTCGTCGGTCACGTGGCTGGCGGCCTCACCGGCCGCGGCCTTCACCTCGAGGACCCGCAGCTGCGCGTCCTCGCGGGCCGCCCCCAGCGCGGCGAGCGTGTCGACCACGAGCGCCTTCGCGGCGTCGGCGTCGATCCGCATCCGGGCGAACGCGGCGCGCAGCGTGGGCTGCTGCGCCAGCGTCTGGTCGAGGTGCTCGAGGCGGGTGCCGACGAGGTGCCGGCCGGTCTCGGCGACGGCGCCGTTCATCAGCCCGACGCTCGCCGAGGCGCTCAGGACGAGGAACCAGGGCAGCACGATGCTCAACGCCACGTCGAGGCCCGCGCCGTCGTCACCCAGCCGGGCCGACCCGGGGACAGTGACGCCGTCGGCGGTCATCGGGTTCGAGGCGTTGCCCCGCAAGCCCAGCCCGTCGAACGCGCCGGTCACCGACAGGCCGGGTGCGTCGCGCGGCACGAGCCAGAGGGTCATCGGGCCGGGCGCGGCGACCGGGCGGCTCGACCAGACGTAGCTGTCCGCCTGCCCGGCGGACGTGACCCAGCTCTTGTGGGCGTCGAGCCGGATGGCGTCCCCCTCGGCCCGGGCCGTGCTCTGGGGCGCCCAGAAGTGGCTGCGGCTCCCGACCTCGGAGAACGCGAGGGTGCTGACGTGCCGTCCGGCGGCGATCTCGGTGCGCACCGACTCGGGGCCGTGCGCCTCGAGCACCGCGGTCGCGGCGTAGTGCATCAGCACCACCATCGCGGTGGAGCCGCAGGCCTCGGCCAGCCGCGTGATGACGTCCGAGGCGGCGTCGAGGCCCTGCCCGCCGCCGCCGACGTCGGTCGACGAGGTCAGGCCGAGGATCCCCGCGGCGCCGAGCGCGTCGAGCGCGGCGCGGGGGTAGGTGCCGTGCTGGTCGACGTCGGCGGCCTGCGGTGCGACGACGTCGGCGATGACACGCGCGAGCGCGTCCTGGTCTGCCATGAATCCAGTCCTCCTACAAGGTGTGGTGCAAACCGCAGACCACGGGGGCTGCGGTCACCGTCGCCCGACCGGGCGAGACCGTCGGGGCTTCACCGACGCGGCATGCGACCACCCCCTTCCCTTGCAGCGGACCGGTCGACGTTACCCACCCCGCGCCCGGGGCCGGGTCACCCGCCGGCGGCGCGGGCGAGGTCGTGGGGGCCCGACGGCAGGTAGCCGCCGGCGGCGCGGATCGCCGCGCCCCACGCGGTGAGCAGCTCGACGAGCGTGTCGAGGTCGTCGCCGAGCGCCTCGACGATCGGGCGGCACTGGCGGTCGGTGCCGCGCTCGACGTCCTCACGCAGCGTCTGGCCCGTCGCGGTGAGCCCGTCGTCGTCGAGCAGACCCCGGGCCGCCAGGCGCGCCTCGGCCGCGTCGAGGTCGGCGTCGCTCCACGCACGGGTGCGCACGTACGAGCGGGGCGGCAGACCCCAGTAGCGCTCCGTGGCGAGGCCGATCTCGGCGGCGTCGAAGCCGGCCGCGGTCCACGCGGCCGTGTGCGCGTCACCGCGGTACTCGCGGAGGCGGTCGGCGAGCCGCCACGCGTCGCCGATCGGCGTGCCGGGCAGGCCGAGGCTCACCAGCCCGGCGTAGAGGGGCCGTCCCTCGGGGCGGAGCGGCTCGTTCGCACGGGCCAGCAGCGCGGTCGCGGGCTCGAGCCCGTCGGGTGCCTCGCCAAGGATGCGGACCAGCTGGTCGGTCGCGCCGGCGGTGCGGGCCGCGCCGATCGTGGCGGCGTCGGTGAGGGTCCAGCCGTGCGTCACGGCCGGCACGACGGCCGCCGGGTTGAACACGGCGAACGCCGCCGCGATCAGCCCCCCGGGCACCTGGCCGAGGACCGACCCGCGGCTGCAGAAGTAGGCGGCGCCGTCGGGCAGGGCCACGTCGCCGGCCATCCCGGGGCTGGGCCCGAAGCCGAGCGCGGCGTAGCGGGCATGACACTCGGGTGCGAAGTACACCTGGCCGGCGACGGGCTCGAGCGCGCTCGCGAGGGCGCGCGCCCGTTCGCTCACCTCGGCGTCGTGCACGGCGCGTGATCGTAGGCGCGGGCCACGCGGGCCATGCCGTGCCTCGCGCGGGGCTACATGCGGTCCTTGAGGATCGCCACCCCGTCACCCGACAGGTCGCCGAGCGCGGCCCCGCGCCCGGCGATCGCCAGCAGGATCGAGATGCCCGGCCCGGACACCGCCGGTCCGTCTCCGGCCGACCAGTCGCTGTCCGTCGCCTTGAAGGTCAGGCCGGCGGCGCGCCGCTTGCCGCCGATGATGAGGTTCGACTTGCGGTAGAAGTCGGCGGTCTGGCCGATGGCGTCGGCCGGGTACTGGTGCGACAGGCCGAGCGGGCGGCGGATGTCCTCGCTGTGGACCAGCACCTCGCCGAGCCACGAGTCGATCGGCCCCGGCGGGTGCTTCGTCGAGCTCACCGACGCCGCGTACCGCGCCAGCGTGTCCGCCGGTGATCCCTCGTTCTGCTGGTCAATCGCCTTCTGCTGCATGGCGCCGAACTTGAACCCCGACCCGATCAACGCGGCGAAGAACTTCGGCGGCGTCAGCTCGGCGGTGGCCGTCAGGTGGCCGAGGACGTCGCGCACCGACCAGCCGTCACACAGCGACGGCGTGTCCCACTGCGCGGCGGAGAGCGAGCGGAGGTCGGCGTCGAGCGCGGCCCGCTCGCCGTGGATCGTCGACCACGTCTCGGATGTGCCCATGTGTGTGCTCCTTTGCCGGCGGGCTGCTGCGACCTGCCGCGGTGCTGACCCCCGTCGCAGCGGTCTCGTATAGCGCCTCGCGCCGCTGGAGCCGAATCGGCGACGGTCAGGTGCCGACGCCCGCCTCGACCCGGTAGCGCTCGAGACGGTCGACGAGCTCGTCGGGGTGCGCCAACGCGGGGAGGTGCCCGCTGTCCAGCTCGTCGGGGACGATGCCGAGCCGCTCGCGCACCACCCGCCGCTGAAACGCGGCCGGGAAGAAGCGGTCCTGGGTACAGAGCAGGAACCGGGTGGGGACGTCCGGCCACGCCGCGAGCGGCCAGCGCCGTTCGAACGGCGTCCCGGACTGGGGTCGCTCGCCTCGACGCAGGGCCTCGGCGACGACGTCGGCGGGCACGTCGTGAAAGAAGTCGGTGACAGGATCGAGGCCCTCCCCGCCGTTCGCGCGATCTCCGAGGGCGTCGCGGCGGGCTGCCTCCCAGCCGGTGGTGGCCCACCAGTCGCCGGGCGCCTCGCCGGGCCGCTGCACCATCGCCGCCACCAGGACGAGCAGCCCGACCGGCACGCGGTCGCAGACCAGCGGCGCGGTGAACCCGGCGAGGGACTGCGCGACGAGCACGACGTCCTCGCGGTCCCCGATCGCGTCGACGACCGCGTCGGCGTACTCCTCGAAACCGCACCGGTCGTCGTCGCTGGGCAGGTCGGGCGCCACGACGTCGGCACCGCGGGCCCGCAGGGCGGGCGCGACGAGGTGCCAGTACCACGAGTCCGAGCTGGCCCCGTGCACGAGGGCGTAGGTCGTCATCGACCGAGATCCTGCCGTGACCACGCCCACCGTTGTAGGGCCTCACGCCGCGTGAGGGTCAAGGGCCGGCGGGCGGGCGACGGAGGCGGTGGGCGCGGGCCATGATCTCGGCACCCACCCGCGGAGGAGCCGATGAACGAACCGCAGGACTACGACGCCGTCGTCGTGGGCGCGTCGCTCGGCGGGCTCACCGCGGCGGCGCTGCTCGCCCGCCGCGGCTACCGGGTGGCCGTGCTCGAGACACTCGGCGTGCCCGGCGGGCGGTGCGGCTCGATCGAGTACGAGGGCTACCACATCCCGTTCGGGCATCGCGACGGCCACGGTGTGGGCGACAACGTCTTCGGGCTGCCGCTGCACTTCGTGGCGGCCGCCGACGCGGCCGGCGCGGAGGTGCCACGCCGGACGCTCGCCGGCGGCATGCGCGTCCATCGCCTCCCGGAGCGGACGTCCGACGACCTGTTCCTCGGCGGCCGACCCGGCGTCGACCGGGACACCGCCACCCGCGACACCCTCCGCGTCCTGACCGGCGCGGACGACGTCTCCGATGAGACCGTGCAGGCCTACCTCGACGGGATGCGACGCCTCCGGTCGACACCCGAAGACGAGCGGCGCCGTCTCCTCGCGGTCACGCTCGGCGCATGGCTTGACGAGCACGTCACCGACCGCCTCGCGCGCAGCGCCATCCTCCAGGTGGGCGAGGTGATGTTCCCGTCGCCCGCCGAGAACACCTCCGCCGGGCGGCTCATCGCCTTCCTGCAGGAAATCACGCGAGTACGGGTCGCGCGGCTTCTACCCCGAGGATCCCGAGACCCCCGGCATGCAGGGCCTCATCACCCCGTGGGTCCGGGTGATCGAGCAGCACGGCGGCGAGCTGTGGCTCGGCTGGAAGCCGCTCGAGATCGTCGTCGAGGACCGGCGGGTGCGCGGCGCCGTCGCGGTGAACGCCGCGAACCTCGTGCAGGAGTTCCCGCGCCGGTCGTGGTCACCGACTATCCCGCGTGGGAGCTGCTCGAGATCCTCGACGAGGGCGTCCTGCCGTCCGGGTTCGGCGACACGGCACGCCAGCTGCTCGACCACTGCAACGACTTCGCGGGATGGTGGGCTGGCCTGTCGCGACTCCCTACCCGACGCTCCGACGGTCAGACCGAGGACATGCCCGGCTGGCACCGGATCCTGTGGGGCGACCAGACCGTGAAGCGATACCACGGCGCGTTCCAGTTCGCGTCCTGTCACTCCCCCCAGATCGCGCCCGACGGCAAGCACCTCCTCGAGGTCGTCATCTCCCACTGGGGCGAAGGAGAAGGGAAGCGGTGGCGGCACTGGCGCGACGCCCAGCGGGCCATCGACCGGATCCTCGACTACGTCCGCTGGTACTACGTCGACCTCGACGACTGCGTCGAGTGGTCCCGCTACCAGTACCTCGCCGGCCCCGAGATGCGCGCCTGCTACCTGAAGCCGGTGCCGCGCCTTCCCGTGAAGGTCAGCACCGTGGAAGGCCTCTACCTGGCCGGCTCCACGTCGGAAGGGTCCGGCGCCTACCAGGATCTCGACTGCGAGGCCGCGATGACCGCCGCGGCGCTCGTCGAGGCCGACCTCGGTCCCCCTCGCGGCTCCGCGCGACCCGACCGCGGTCCGGCGCGACGTCGCCGCGCCGCCGTCGGCGCCCGCCGGCGCCCGTCCATGACCGCGGGCAAGGGGTGCGCGCCGGGCGGTCTCTCGCCTGGCGCGACCGAGAGCGCGGGAGATGCTAATGATGCAAGCCTTCGTGTTCGAGCGAGTCGCCGTGCTCGTCAGCACCTGGCAGGAGCCGATGGACCCGCCGGAACGCGGCGCCCGTGTCGAGGTCCGGGCGCGCGTCCCCGAGCCCCGTCGAGGATCGTCGTCGGCGGCGCAACGGATCGTCATCGACGATCCTCTGTTCCGCGCGGACCTCTTCGACCAGGTCGGCCACCCGGCCGGCAACCTCCGCAGCCGCGCACTTCCACCCGCACTTCGACGGCGTCGAACCCAGTGAGCGCCACTGGAGCGACGACCTGCGGGCCGACCCCATCCCGTGGCTGGTCGACCAGCTCGCCGACCTGCCCCGACTCCTCCGCGAGGCCCGGGCTCACCTCCCGGATCGATCGTCGATCGAGCGCGACGGCGTGGCGCTCCGGTCCGCGCTGCCCGCGATCGTGACGGCCGTCGAGGCCGCGTGGGACGAGGTCCGAGCCGTCCCGGCCACCGGCTGACCCCGACGCGGCCACGTCCGCGTGGCCGTCGAGTCGGACGCTCCGCCTACCCGGTCACCGTCACGCCCGCGGTTCGCAGCGCGTCGAGCAGCGGCTGAACCTCCGCGTAGGCCGCCTCGTCGAGGGGCAGGGCGGTGAGCCGCTGCGACTGCTCGAGCATGACCTGGCGAGCTCCTCGCTTGTCCGGCGCGGACACGGTGACGGTCAGCAGCTTGACGTGGAAACGCCGCTCCGCGCCCCCGAAGATCTCCAGCACCCGCCCGTCGAATGCGGCAACGCGATTCTGGTCGAACTGGACTTCGAGCACGGCCATCGGGTGAACGTATCAGCCGCGCGCCACACGCGGACGTGGGCGTCGCGGCGGTGCCCACTAGCCTCGCTGCGACTCGCGCTGGATGAGGAGCGGTGATGGCGGCGCTGTTCCGCACCGAGATGGCGAAGCAATGGCTTCGGCGACGCACCTACGCCGTCCTGGGGATCACCGTCGTGATCCCGATCATCATCGTGATCGCCGTGAAGGCGAACCCGCCGTCGCTCACGGGCGCGCACGACGTCGAGGGGCGCTTCACCGCCTTCGCCACGCAGACGGGTCTCTTCGTGCCCGTCGTCGCGCTCGACTTCATGAGCCAGTTCCTGCTCGTCGCGATCGTCGCGCTGTTCGCCGGCGACGCGATCGCGTCGGAGGCCAGCTGGGGCAACCTCCGCGCGCTGCTGACCCGTCCCGTCGGCCGCGGTCGGCTCCTCGTCGCCAAGGCCGAGACGGCCGCCGTCTTGGCGCTGACCGCCACCGCGCTCATCGGCATCAGCGGGCTCGTCGCCGGCACCATCGCGTTCGGCTGGCATCCCCTGAACCTCCCGTTCTTCGGGGCCGCCGGCCATCAGTCGCAGCTGCACGTGGTGGCCAACCTCGCGTTGGCGAGCGGCTACGTGCTGTGGGGCATCACCGCCGTCGCCGCGCTCGCCTTCATGGTGTCGACCATGACCGACGCACCCGCCGCGGCGCTGTTCGCCGGCTTCGGCCTCTACGTCGTCTCCCAGATCCTCAACAACATCTCGAGCTTGGACCCCATCAGCTTCGTGTTCCCGACCCACGACCAGAACGCCTGGATCGCGCTCTTCGACGGACGGGGCCCGACCGGGGCGATGCTCACGGGTTCGCTGATCCAGCTCCCCTACGTCGTGGTCTTCGGCGCCGTGGCCTGGTGGTACTTCCGCCGCAAGGACATCTTGTCGTAGCCGCCAGTCTCGGCCCGTCGCTCGGCCCGGACCCGTTGCCTGACGCCCGCGTCCCGACGACGATCCTCTCGGGGCCGCCGACGGAAAGGCAGCAGCCATGACGATGACCCGGGTGATCAGCATCGACGGCGGCGGGGTGCGCGGCGTGATCCCCGTCGTGATCCTCCAACGGCTCACGCACGAGGCGGGCCTCGACGATCTGCTCGCCGAGACCGACCTCTTCGCCGGCACCTCGACGGGCGGGCTCATCGCGCTCGGGCTCGCGGCTGATCTCGGGCTCCCCGCGCTGCTCGACCTCTACGAGCAGCGGGCACCCCAGATCTTCCACACGTCGCTCCGGCACAAGATCCGGGACCTCGACAACCTCCTCGGCGCCGGCTACCAGCTCCAGAACCTCCGCCGCCAGCTGCACGACGTGTTCGGCGAGCGCCGACTCGACGACCTGACCACGCGCGTCCTCGTCACGGCGTTCGACCTGGACAACGAGGCTCCCGACCCCGCCGCTCGCACCTGGAAGCCGAAGCTGTTCCACAACTTCCCCGGCACCGACAGCGACGGCGCCGAGCTCGTCCACCAGGTGGCCACCTACACCAGCGCGGCGCCGACCTACTTCCCGACCGCCGACGGGTACGTCGACGGTGGCGTCTTCGCGACGAACCCGTCCATGTCCGCGCTCGCCCAGACCCAGGACCCACGCAACCAGCCGGCGGACCGCGGCGATCTCGAACAGCTGACAGTGCTGTCGCTCGGCACCGGCCACTCACTGCAGTACATCGAGGGCGAGACGCACGATTGGGGCCAGCTGCGGTGGGTGCGGCCGCTCATCAACCTCATGCTCGACGGCGTCAACGGCATCGCGGACTACCAGTGTCGCCACATCCTCCGCGATCGGTACTACCGGTTCGCGCCGACGTTCGATCCCGGGATCAACATCGGGATGGACGACGTCGGCCAGATCCCGTATCTCGTCGAGTACGCCCGCCACCTCGACCTGAGCGAGATCATCCACTGGCTCACCGAGCGTTGGTGAGCTGCGGCGCGGTCGCGTGTCCTATTCGGGACGGTAGAACCTGATCGCGCCGGTTCGCTCGAGATCGTCGACGAGGATCGCCTCGACGTCGACGGCCACCGCGACCTCGTTGCTCACGACGACGCCACCCAGGGGCAGAGGGTCCTGCCAGGACACGCCGAAGTCGTGGCGATTGATCCTCGTTCGACCCTGGAACCCGACCCGTCGCATCGTGCCGCGGTTCTCATCGCCGTCCCAGAACGGCGTGTCCCACTGCCCGAGGTAGTCGACGTCCAGCCGCACCGGGCGGGTCGTCCCCCGAATGGTGAGCTCCACCTGGGCCTGGAAGCTGGTGTCGCCCGTCCGCTCGGCGCAACCGCCTCGGAACGTCATCGTCGGATAGTGCTCGACATCGAAGAAGTCGGCGCTGCGGAGGTGCTCGTCCCGCACCGGCTCCCCCGTCCAGATCTTTCGGACGTCGATGACTCCGTCGAAGGTGGCGGCGAGCGGGTCGTCCCACCCGAACGCCAGCGTGCCGTGGATGTCCTTGAAGAGCCCGCGGACCCAGGTGACCATCATGTGGCGAGCTCGGAACTCGGCCTCGGTGTGACCGGGCTCCATGATCCAACGACTCACGGAGACGCCCTCCCGTCGGCGGTCACCGAGTCGCCCGAAGCTCCCTCGCCTCGCTCCCGCGGCGCGGCGCGATAGGCCCACGACTCGCAGACCAGGCCGAGCGCAGCCACGACCGCGGGTGCTGCGGTTCGCCGACGGTCGCGTCGGAGGCCGGCCACGGCGGCGCACAGGTCTCCGCCGTCGGTCAGCGCACCGAGGCCGGCCCAGACCCGAACGTCGGCCGGATGGCGCTGGGCCCGGGCCACGGCCAGGAGGCCACCGACGCCGAGCACCAACTCGCGCACGGCGAAACTGCGCGTCATCGAGCGCGGCGTCGGCCGATGACGCCCCCGACAGGCGGCGGGGCGCAACGGCGCAGGCGATCCCGATCGCCACCCGGGCTGCGGCGAACACGCCGACGATCGCCCGCGATCGTGCGTTCACCACCACGCGAACGGTAGTGGGTCGCACCGGGACGGCCTCACGGCACCGCGGCGGACGAGGACGGTCGTCGTCGGCGGCGCACCGACCAGCCAGCGGTTGCCGTGTGATCATGACCGGTGTGGACGCACGGGCCGTCGTCGACCAGTGGGAGCTGATCCCCCATCCCGAGGGGGGCTACTACCGCCAGACCTATCGTTCGCCGCTCACCACGACACCGACGGGGTGGCCGGGTCCGAGAGCCCTCGTGACCTCGATCCTCTACCTCCTCGAGACCGACCATCAGTCTCGGTGGCATCGGGTGCGAGGCGACGAGCTGTGGCTGTGGCAGGGCGGCGGTCCCATGGCGCTGCGCGTCGACGAGACGGTGCACCTGGTCGGCCCGGACCGGGCGTCGGGTCAGGAGCTGCAGGTCCTCGTCCCAGCCGGCACGTGGCAGATGGCCACACCCGCCGGCAACGACTGGTCGCTCGTCGCGTGCGTCGTCACACCCGGTTTCGAGTTCGCCGACCTCGAACTCCGATAGCCGCCGCACCAGGTCCCTCACCTCGCCGTCGCGAGGGAACCCGAGGAGCGTGACGTCTGGTGGCGCTGCGTCACGGTCGACGCGGGCTGATCGTCAGGCCGGCGCCAGATCGACGGCCGTCACTTTGTACTCCGGGGTGTGGGTGTAGGGGTCGCGGTGGGGTCCCGTGACCCGGTTGATGGAGACCGCGGGATCGCTGAACGTGGCGAACACGACGCCGCGCTGGACGCGGTCGGTGACCTCGACGGGGAGCGTGGCGTCGCCGTAGCGGCTGCGAACCAGGACGGGCTGCCCGTCCGTGAGGTGCAGGCGCTCGGCGTCGTCCTCGGAGATCTCGAGCCGATCGTGGGGGTGCAGGTCGCGGGTCGCGGCCCGTCGGGTCATGGTGCCGGCGTTGAACTGGTACAGGCCGCGGCCGGTCACCAGCACGAACGGGAACTCCGAGCCCGGCGCCTCGACCGGGGGCTGGGGGACCAGACGCTCGAGTGTCGCCGCGGCCCCGATCCCCGGGAAGGTGTCCTCGTGCAGGCGTCGCGTGCCCGGGTGGTCGGTGGTCGGGCAGGGCCACTGCAGCCCGCCCGGCTGCTCGAGGCGCTCGTAGGTGATCCCGGCACCGGGGAGCCACACCTGTCGGATCTCCGACCAGATCGCGGCGGCGTCCCGATACCGGAACCCGTCGCCGCCGCCCATGGCCTGGGCGACCGCGGCGACGCCTGCCCAGTCCGGCTTGGCCTCGCCGGGCGCGTCGAGCGCGGAGCGGACGCGTTGGACCCGCCGCTCGGAGTTCATGAACGTGCCGTCCTTCTCGAACGCGCTGGCTGCGGGAAGGAACACGGACCCGAACGCGCGAGCCGTCTCGTTGATGAAGAGATCCTGGATGACGAGCATCTCGAGGTTCGCCAGCGCCTGTTCTGTGGCGTGCGCGTTCGGCTGGGTCAACAGGAGGTCCCAACCCATGACCCAGAGCGCTTTGAGCTCGCCGGTGGCGGCCGCGTCGAGCATCTCCATGGCGTCGAGGCCGGGCTCGTCGGGGATCGCGCACCCCCAGGCGGCACCCACCCGCTCGCGTGCGTCGGCGAGCGGCGCGTACCCGGGGAGATGCGTCGGCTCGCATCCCATGTGCGCGGCACCTTGGACGTTGTTCTGGCCTCGGAGCGGGTTGACCCCCGTGCCCGGGCGTCCGACGTTGCCGGTGAGCAGGGCCAGGTTCGCGAGGCCCATCACTCCCTCGGTGCCCTGGTGATGCTCCGTCAGGCCGAGACCGTGGAACGAGATCGCCGGTTTCGTCCCCGCGTACAGCCGGGCTGCTGACCGGATGGCGTCCGCCGGGACGCCGGTTGCGTTGGTGACGGTCTCGGGTGGGTACGCGGCGACGAGCGCCTGGTACTCGTCGAGGCCACGCACCCGCGTCGCGACGAACGCCTCGTCGAGCAGCTCCTCGTCGAAGATGGTGTGGGCGATGGCGTGGAGCAGCAGGACGTTCGTGCCGGGTGACGGCTGGAGGTGCACGTCCGCGTACTGGGTGAGCTCGATGCGGCGGGGATCCACGACGACGAGGTGGGCGCCGCGTCGCACGGCCTGCTTGATTCGGGCGCCCACGACGGGGTGGTTCTCGGTCGTGTTGGTGCCCCAGACGAGGATGGTCTTCGCAGCTCGATGTCATCGAAGGAGCTCGTGGCCGCCCCGGTTCCGAACACGTGCTGGAGGCCGACCGCGCTCGGTGCGTGACACACGCGGGCGCAACAGTCGACGTTGTTCGTGCCGATCACCGCGCGGGCGAACTTCTGGAGCACATAGTTGTCCTCGTTCGTCGCGCGCGCCGAGCCGAGCACCCCGACCGCCCGAGGCCCGTGTCGCTCGACGATCGCCCGGAGCCGCCGCGCCACGACGTCGACGGCCTGCTCCCAGGACGCCGGCGCCCACGATCCGCGGTCGCGCAGCAGCGGGGTCGTGACGCGATCGGGGGCATCGACGAACCCGTGGCCGGCACGGCCCTTGACGCAGAGGTGCCCGCGGTTGACCGGGGCGTCGAGCGGCGGCGTCGCCGCGGCGATCCGACCGTCACGGGTCCCGACGAGCAGTTCGCAGCCGACGCCGCAGTAGGGGCACGTCGTGCGGGTCCAGCGCGTGGGCGTCCCAGTCGTCAGCTGGGAACGGTCCTCGAGCGCTCCGGTCGGGCACGTGTCGACGCAGGCGCCGCACGCGACGCACGAGCTGTCCGCCAGCGTCGTCCCCGAGTCAGGCACGAGTCGCGTGTCGGCGCCTCGCCCCGTCACCCGCCAGGTGAACTGGCCCTGGACCTCGTCGCAGATGCGGACGCAGCGCCAACACGAGATGCAGCGCGCCAGGTCGACACGGATCGTGGGGTGCGGGTCGTCGACGGCCGGGACGTCCGGGGCGCTGACCGGCTCGTCAGCCAGGCCATAGGTGTGCAGCAGCCGGTGGAACGGCTCGTCCGGCACGTCCGCCAGCGCGCCCGACGGGTACGAGCGGGCGAGCATGCGCAACAGGCTGCGCCGATGCGCGTCGAGTGTCAGGGAGTGGGTCTGGACGGTCATGCCGTCACGGACGGGCGTCGTGCACGCCGCGACGGGTCGGGTCCCGCCGTCCACCTGCACGACGCAGAGCCGACAGGCCCCCGAGGGCGCCAGCCGTGGGTCGGCGCACAAGGTGGGCACCTCGATGCCGTGGGCGGCCGCGGCATCGAGGATGGTCGGGGGCGCCCCGTCCGGCACCACGACGGCCCGACGGTCGATGGTCACGCGAAGCAGCGGAGCTCCTCGGGGTAGTAGGAGACGACGCTGCGCGCGAAGTCGGCGAGGCCGCTCCCGTGCCCGCACAGACTGGTCGCGGCGAGCACGTCCACGGTGGCATGCCATTCGAGCTCGGTCCCCGCCTCCGGGGACTGGCCGGCGAGCGCGGCGGCGAGCAGGTCCTCGATCCGGGGTGCGCCAACTCGACAGGGGGTGCACTTGCCGCACGACTCCCCCGCGCCGAAGCGAAAGACATGATGCGCCAGCTCGAGGATCGACGTGTGCTCGTCGAAGACGACGATGCCGCCGTGGCCGACGGCCGCGCCGACCTGGTGGAGCTCGTCGAAGCTGAAGGGGGTGTCGAAGAGATGCGGCGGCAGGATCCCCGCGAGTGGTCCGCCGATCAGCACGCCGCGAGGTGACCCGGTCTCCAGTCCGCCGCCGAGGTCCTCGATGATCTCGCGCACCGCCATCCCGAACTCGACCTCGTAGAGGCCCGGCCGGCGGAACAGCGAGTTGAGCGACACGACCTTCGTGCCCCGGCTCGTCCCGTGGCCGAAGGCGGCGTACGCGTCGCCGCCGGCCCGGAGGATCCAGGCGACGTTCGCGAGCGTTTCGACGTTGTCGACGAGCGTCGGACGTTCCCACAGGCCGCGCTCGGCCGGGTAGGGCGGCCGCGCGCGCACCTCGGGGCGTCGGCCCTCCAGCGCGTTCAACAGGGCCGTCTCCTCGCCGCACACGTAGCTGCCCTGCCCGTCGACGACGTCGATGTCGAACGGGGGGGTGGCGTGTGAACCCAGGATCCCGTCGGCGCGGGCCTCGTCGATGGCTCGGCGAACGGCCGCGGCGGCCTCGGGGTACTCCTTGCGAACGTAGACGTAGCCGGTGGTCGCTCCGACCCCTCGTGCCGCGATGGCCATCCCCTCGAGCACCGCGTGCGGGTCGCGCTCGAGGATGATCCGGTCGAGGTAGGCGCCGGGGTCGCCTTCGTCCGCGTTGCAGACGACGTACTTGACGGGATCGGGTTCCTCGAGGACGGTGCGCCACTTCCGGCCGGTCGGGAACCCGGCCCCGCCTCGTCCTCGCAGGCCGGACCGCTCGATCTCGGTCACGATCGTCGTGGAAGACATGGCCGTAGCACGCTCGAGGGCCTCGTAGCCGCCGTGGGCGGTGTACGCGGCGAGCGTGGCGGGCACCTGGGCCGTAATGCGCTCCAGCACGATGGGTGTCGAGGTTGCCGCCGCGACCCGCGGCTCGGCCCGATTCGCGGCGGTCGCCGGCGCCGCGTAGCAGCGCCCGAGGCAGAACAGCCGAGGGGACGACGCCTCGACGCGCGCCCAGTCGCCGGCTCGCCGACGGGCCACGAAGCACGCCGTGCCCTGGCAGGGCTGGTCGACGATCGGGACGGACGCCAGGTGGTAGAAGCCCGCAGCGTCGTGGGGCCCCAGCGGCGACTCGGATGGCCGTGGGGGGCTCACGGCCCTGATCCTGCTCCCGGGCGGCGCACCGCGCCAGGAGCGCGCGTCCCGTCGTCGGCCGCGTGCGGCCGCGGGGGCCGCGGGGAGCGGCGAGGGAGGCCGGCGTGATCGGTTATGGCGACGCGTGCTCGTTGAGATACGCGACACACGTCGCGATGCTCGTGATCTGTGGGTAGTCCCGTTCGGGGATGTCAACGCCGGTTGCCTCGTGCAGGCCGATGGCGAGGTTCAGCGCGTCCATCGAGTCGAGTCCGAGCTCGTCGTGGAAGTCGGCATCGGGGTCAACCGTGGAGGCCTCGACGTCGGGCGCGACGTCGCCGAGGACTCCGCGAACTGCAGCGTCGAGTTCAGTGCGATTCACAGCGTGGTGGGCTCCTGCAAGACGGAGGCGATCTGCGTGAGGAGGAGGGAGCCGCGTGCTCCGTCGGAGGCGCGGTGATCAGCGGCGAGGGTCGTGGTCACGACGGGTCGGGCGCCGACCATGCCGTCCGCGGCCCACGGACGCTCCAGGATGGCACCGAATCCCACGAGGGCCACTTGGGGTGGGTAGATCGCGCCGTGCACGAGCTGCACGCCCTGGTCGCCGAGATTGGTCACCGTGATCGTCGGGTCAGACAGCTCCGATGCCCGCAGCGACCCGGCTCGGGCCCGGTTCACCAGGTCACGCAGCGCGGCCATCAGGTCCTCGACCGTTCGCTCGTCGGCGTCGTGGATCGCCGGGGCGACGAGCCCGCCACCGCGAAGCGAGATCGCCACGCCGAGATGCACGGCATCGCTGCGGCGAAGCTCGTCGTCGACCCAGAAGCCGTTCAGCTCCGGCGTGCGTCGCACCGCCACCGCCGTGGCCTTGAGCAGGAGCACCGCAGGCAGTATCCGCTCGGTGACGGGCACCGCCGCGTTGCGCTCGTACAGGTAGGCCTGTGCGGCCGAGAAGTCCACATCGTGGGCGAGGTAGTAGTGGGGGATCTCGCGTTTGGATCGGGCCATCGCTCGTGCGATGGCGCGGCGCATCGCGACGCCCCGGTCCTTGGGTGCGTTCACGATGCCCGTGCGGTTGGTCTGCGTGGGCGCCTCGACGTCGTCGCCCACGATCGCACCCGCTGGGCCGGTGCCCACGAGGTCCGCGACGTCGACGCCCCGCTCGGCGGCGAGTCGTCGGGCTCGGGGGCTCACGCGGGCGCGACCCGGCGAGACGCTGGTCGACGATGGCCGACGCGCCGCCCGAGCAGCGCGTTCCACGTCGGCGTGCGTGACCGTACCGTCCCGCCCGGTTCCCGCGACCTCGGCGAGGTCGACACCGAGCTCGGTGGCGCGTCGGCGTACGAGCGGGGACGTCGGGGCGGACGGGTGCTCGCCGCCAGCGCGTTCGCGGGCCCGCGGGGTCGGCTCAGGTCGCGCCGAGGTCGCCCGCGGTGCCGTGGCGGCGGGCGCAGGCGGCGCGACCCAGCGCGTCGGCGCCGGCGGCTCGCCAGCGGCCGAGCGCCGCTTCGGGCGGGTGGCCGTCGTACGGGGACGGCGGCGCGTGGGTGTCGCCGCGGCCGCGGATGGCGCGGCCGGTGGCGTGGCCGGGCCGGTGGACTCCGACGGCGGGCCGACGCGGGCGAGGGCCGAGCCGACATCGACGCGTGCGCCCTCGGGGACGAGGAGCTCTTCGACGACGCCGTCCTCGAAGACCTCCACCTCGACGTCCGCTTTGTCGGTCTCGACGATCGCCACGATCTGGCCGCGGTGGACGGCGTCGCCCGGGTGGACGAGCCATTGGGTCACGGTCCCGGCTTCCATGTCGGCCCCGAGGGCGGGCATGCGGAACTCAGCCACGGCCCATCGTGTCCCGACATGCCGCCATGATGCGGTCCGTGCTCGGCAAGGCCGCTTGTTCGAGCTGCTCGGCGTAGGGGATCGGCACCTCGGCGCTGCACACGCGCGCGACCGGTGCGTCGAGGTCCCAGAAGGCCTCCTCGACGATTCGGGCCGTGACCTCGGCGGAGAGGCTGCCGGCCCGCCATCCCTCGTCCACGATCACGGCCCGGTGCGTGCGGGCCACGCTCTCGATGATCGTCTCGGTGTCCAGTGGCCGAAGGACGCGAAGGTCCACGACTTCGGCATCGAGACCTTCGCCGGCCAGCTGCTGTGCCGCGTCGAGCGCGTGCCCGAGCATGCCGCCGTAGGTCACCACGGTCACGTCCGCTCCGGGTCGACGCACGGCGGCGCGGGCGATGTCGACCGGCACCGACGCGTCGTAGTCCCCCTCGGTGTTGTAGAGCATCATGTGCTCGAAGATCATGACGGGGTCGGGGTCAGCGAGCGCGGCGGCGAGCATCCCCCGGGCGTCTTGGACGGTCGCGGGCGTCACGATCGTGAGGCCGGGGATGTGCGCGTACCAGCCTTCGAGGCTGTGCGAGTGCTGGGCAGCGACCTGGCGACCGGCGCCGGTCGCGGTGCGGATCACGAGCGGGACGGCGCACTGCCCAGCAGACATGTGCAGCAGGGTCGCCGCGTTGTTCAGGATCTGATCCAGGGCGAGCAGGCTGAAGTTCACCGTCATGATCTCGACGATCGGCCGCATGCCGCCGAGCGCCGCGCCGATTCCCGCCCCAACGAACGCAGACTCGGACAGCGGCGTGTCACGGATCCGTTCCGGACCGAACTCGTCGAGCAGCCCCTTGCTCACGGCGAAGCAGCCGCCGTAGGCGCCGACGTCCTCACCCATGAGGAACACTCGCTCGTCGGCGACCAGGGCGTCGCGTATGGCCTCACGGCAGGCGTCGCGGTAGGTCATCGTCTCGACGGTGGCGGTCATCGAGGCTCCGACCCGCTGTAGACGAAGCGCGTGAGGGTCTCGACCGGCTCGGGGGTTCCCGCCTCCCCTGCCTCCACGGCGGCGTCGATCTCCGCGGTCACCGCGGCATCCAGCTCGGCTGCCACGTCGTCGCCGAGGACGCCGGCGTCGATCATCTGGGCGGGGAAGGTCACGAGGGGGTCACGTTCCCGCCAGTGCTCGATCTCGTCCTTGGAGCGGTAGAGGTCGGGGTCGTACATCGAGTGTGCCCGGTAGCGATAGGTCCGCAGCTCCAAGAAGTGCGGTCCGGCACCGCTGCGCACGGCCTCGGCGGCGCCGCGGGCGGCGTGTTCGACCGCGAGCACATCCATGCCGTCGACGGGCCACGCCGGCATCTCGTAGGCCGCGGCCTTCAGGGTGAGGTCCGTCTCCGACTCCGATCGGGTCAGCGCCGTCCCCATCGCGTACAGGTTGTTCTCGCAGCAGAAGAGCACGGGGAGGTCCCAGAGCGCGGCGAGGTTCATCGACTCGTGAAACTCGCCCTCGGCGACCGCTCCCTCCCCGAAGAAGCAGGCGGTGACCCGGGTACGGCCCTGCAGCTTGTCGGCGAGCGCCAAGCCGATCGCCACCGGCAGGCCTCCGCCAACGATGGCGTTCCCGCCGTAGAAGTGCCGGGAGACGTCGAAGAGGTGCATGGAACCACCGCGCCCGCCGCTGCAGCCCTCCTGCATCCCGAACATCTCCGCCATGAGCGACGCGGCGGGCACGCCGCGTACGAGGGCGTGCGCGTGTTCTCGATAGGTGGCCACCACCGCGTCGTCGGGCTCGAGCGCCTGCGCGACGCCGACCGCCACGGCCTCCTCACCGATGTAGAGATGGAGGAAGCCTCGGATCCGCCTCCCGCTGTACAGCTCAACGCAGCGCTCTTCGAAGCGGCGCACGCGCAGCATCTCGTGCAAGAGGTCACGGGCGTGGTCGGGAGGGGGCAGGTTCACGAGGACGGCTCCAACGTCGACACGTCGCCCTCGGGGAGCCCGAGCTCGCGCGCCCGCAGGAGACGCCGCATGATCTTGCCGCTGCGCGTCTTGGGCAGATCGTCACGAAAGTCGATGGCTCGCGGCGCCACGGCCGCGCCGAGCCGCGTGCGAGCGAACCCGAGGAGCTCGCGGCGCAACGCGTCGCTGGGGTCGACGTCGGGGTGCACGACGACGAACGCCTTCACCACCTCGCCCGCGACGGGATCAGGCACCCCGATCACGCCAGCCTCAGCGACCGCCGCGTGCTCCAACAGAGCATTCTCCACCTCGAAGGGGCCGATCAGGTGCCCGGCCGACTTGATCACATCGTCCGCTCGGCCGATGAACCAGAAATAGCCATCTGCGTCGCGCCGCGCCAAGTCGCCACTGCGATACCAGCCGCCGACGAAGCAGGCGCGGTAGCGGTCGTCGTCGTGCAGGTACCCCCGGAACATCGAGGGCCATCCGGGGCGAAGCGCCAGCTCCCCCTCGACACCCGGCTCCTCGAGCACGGCGCTTCCCTCTCGCAGCACGATCTGGCCGTGCGCGTCGCGCCGCAAGATGGCCGCGTCGACACCCGGCATCGGGCGGCCCATCGACCCAGGCCGCACCTCCATCGACCGGAAGTTGGCAACCATGATTCCGCCCGTCTCCGTCTGCCACCAGTTGTCGTGGATGGGCAAGCCCAGCGTTTCGCTGCCCCAGATGACCGCCTCCGGATTGAGTGGCTCGCCGACGCTCGCCACGAAGCGCAACGCCGACAGATCATGGTCCGCGGCGGCCGCGCCGCCAACTCGCATGAGCATGCGGATGGCCGTGGGCGCCGTGTACCAGACATTCACACGATGCGTCGCCAGCGTGGCGTACCAGCGGTCGGCGTCGAACTCGGCCTCGTCGACGATGCTGGTCACGCCGTGGGCGAGCGGGGCGAGGATCCCGTAGGAGGTTCCCGTCACCCATCCGGGGTCCGCCGTGCACCAGAACACGTCGTCCGGATGAAGGTCCAGCGCGAGGGCCCCGGTCGTCCAGTGCCCCGAGAGCGCCTGGTGGACGTGGACCGCACCCTTCGGCGTGCCCGTCGTCCCACTGGTGAAATGCAGCAGCGCCATGTCCTCCGGGGCCGTCGGCCCGATCTCGTAGCGATCCTGCGCCCGATCGAGCAGCGGTCCGAGGGCGACGGTCCCGTCGGGGACGTCGTCGAGCGCGTCCACGAGGAGGACATGTTCGAGCTGCGGGAGCCGATCGCGAAGTCCCGCGACCTTGCGGCGGTACTGCGCGCTCGTCGTGACCAGCACCCGCGCGTCGCCGAGTTCCAGGCGCTCGCGGATCGGCTCGGGGCCAAAGGCGGCGAAGAGCGGCGACACGACAGCTCGATGCTTCAAGCTGCCGAGCATGGCCACGTACAAGTCGGGTGACCGGCCCAGGAGCAGGAAGACCCGATCCCCGGGCACGACGCCGAGCGCCGAGAGGACGTGCGCGAACCGGCTGCTCAGCGCGCTCAGGTCGACGTAGCTGTAGTCGCGCACCGCGCCATGGCGATCGAGGAACCGCAGGGCGACGCGTGCTCCGCCGGAGTCCCGGGCGTGGCGGTCGACGCACTCGTGGGCCATGTTCAGTCCACGCCCGCCAGGCAGACCCTCCAGTTCAGCGCCAACCCGCGCCCAACGGGCGCTGGCACACGCCGACTCGTAGTCGGTCAGGTTCGGCTGCACCGCCCAGTCGCCGCGGGGCTTCACGATCGCTGGCTCCGGCATGCCTTCCTATTCTGACGATGCGTCCGTCGGGCGTTCCCGACGCGAGGTCACGATGACGGCACAATGATCAGTGGACAGGGCAGCCGGTGGACGACGCGGTGCAACGGGCTCAGCGAGAACAGGTCGCGGAGCGTGTGGTGGCGCTCCTTGCCGAGGACCAGGGCGTCCGGTCTCTCGTCGGCCACCGCGTCGAGCAGCGCGACGGTGTCGTCGTCACATACCAGCTTCGGTCGAACATCGAGCCCCGCGTCGGTGAGTGGCTGACACCAGTCGTGTCGAAGGACCTCATCCATGTGGTTCCCCGACCCGGCGGGCAGCGGCGGCACGGTGAGCGCGAACTGGCGGACGAAACGCAGCCCACCGACGGCGACAACGGTCGTGTCCCCTGGCAGGTGCGCCGCGCACCAGGACACCGCCGCCTTGCTCGCGGCCGACCCGTCGACGCTCACCATGATCTTGCTCATGTCCGCTCCTCGCGCCCCGTCGTGCTCTCAGGCGATGGACTGCGCCGACCGGGCGAGATACCTCGAGAACCATTGGCGCGCCAGGTGGGCGACCTCCTCGAGCGTGCCGGGCTCCTCGAAGAGGTGGGTCGCGCCAGGCACAACCTCGAGGTGGTGCTCGCAGCGCAACTGGGCGGCCGCGTCCCGGTTCAGCCGACGCACGATCGGGTCCGCACCGCCGACGACCAGCAACGTGGGCGCCCGGACCTTCCGCAGTCGAGCGCCAGCCAGATCGGGGCGTCCGCCTCTCGAGACGACCGCCTGGACCTGACTCTCCGGCTCCGCGGCCGCCCACAGGGCGGCTGCGGCTCCCGTGCTCGCGCCGAAGTAGCCGACGGGCAGTGACGCGACATCGGGAATCGTTCGCAGCTCGGTGGTGACCGCGGCGAGCCGGTCGCCGAGCAACGCGACGTCGAAGACATTGGCCCGGTTGTGCTCTTCGCTGGGAACCAACAGATCGAAGAGCAGCGTGGCCAGTCGGCCTTCCTGCAGAACTCGCGCGACGAACTGGTTTCGGGGACTGTGGCGGCTGCTGCCGCTGCCGTGCGCGAACACAACGAGACCGAGCGGGTCCGGAGGGACCGTGAGTTCGCCGGTCAACGCGACGCCGTGCGCCGGCAACTCGATCGTCCGCTCGTGGCGGGAAGGAGCAGGGGGGCGGGACGCCGAGGACGCGGTGCGGCCCGAGTCCGTGTCGAGGAGCGCTCGAACCTGCTCGTCGGAGACCTGCGAGAAGTCGTCGTACCACTGGCCGACCCCGAAGAAGGGCTCTGGGGTCTCGAGCGCGACCACCGCGTCGCTGTCGATCGCGAGCTCGCGGACCGTGTCCGGTGGTGCGACAGGCACGGCCAGAACGACGCGTGTTGCCCCGTGAGCCCGTGCGACCTGGACGGCGGCGCGTGCCGTGGCACCGGTGGCGATTCCATCGTCGACGATGACGGCCGTGCGGCCTTCAAGCGTCTGCATCGCCCGGGTGCCACGGAGGCGAGCGGCGCGGCGTGCGACTTCGTCTCGCTCGCGTGCCTCAACTCTGGCGGCGTCTCGTACGCCGACGCCGCTGTCTCGCAGCACGGCGTGGTTCAGCACCAAGACGCCGCCCTCGCCCACCGCCCCCATTGCGAGCTCGGGCTGGTAGGGGACGCCGAGCTTGCGGATGATGATCACATCGAGCGGGGCACCCAACTCACGCGCCACCTCGGCCGCCACGGGGACGCCCCCGCGCGGAAGGGCGAGCACGATCGGCCGGACCAGTCCCATCGAGGCGAGCCGTCGAGCAAGTCGCTCACCAGCCTCACGCCGGTTCCGGAAGCGCTGCATCCCTCCTCCTTTGTCTCGAGCCGCCACGGGGCGCCGCCATCCCCTGCAGTGTGGAGCCGCCCGCCGCACCCCCGGTAGAGGCGAAGGTCCTGGCGTGCCGGTCGCCGGGTGCGGGGCCACGCCACGGTCTCGGGCCTCGAGCGACTCGCTGAGCGCGTCGAACGTGCGCGTCAGATCCCGCTCGGGAACGTCTCGGGCGGCTCGCCGCGATCCCACACGGCGGTGCGATCGAGCGGCTCGAGTGCACGCGTGTGGTCGAGGTGAATCACCGCGTCGAACTGCTCGGCGAGACGCGCTGTGAAGTAGTGGCTCTGACGCTCGGTCTGGGGTCGGTAGATGACACCGATCGCCCGCTGCAGCCGGGGCGCTTCGATGACCTTCCCGAGGGTCGGATCATCCGTGCGGAACCAGAATTGCTTCGGCTCCAGGTCGTGGAAGAGCGCCTCGTAGCTCCCGGGCAGCGCGGCGCGCACCCGCTTCCGCTGGGCTGGCTCGTCCCAGTTCGACGCCGCGGTCACTCGACCGTCGTAGGTGCTGAACCCGACGAGCACGGCATCGTTGGTGTAGCGCTGCCGGGCGAGCTGTCCGACGTTCAGTTCGCCCCGGGCGCTCATGTCGGTGGCTCGAGCGTCACCGACATGTGAGTTGTGAGCCCACACGACGACTTTCGTGTGGGGGTGCTGAGCATCGAGATGCTCGACGAGCGCATCGAGTGTCGCCGCCATGTGACGGTCGCGGAGGTTCCAGGAGGACGCTTCGGCCCGGTACATCTGCTGGTAGTACTCCTCAGCGTCTCGGACGACGAGCGCGTTCTGTTCCGCGAAGAACAGCTCGTCTTCGGCGACCCAACCATCACGGCGCAGGTACGCCTCGGATCGCCTGCGGAGTTCGACGAGTTGGGCGACGACTTCGTTCTCGCACGGGATCTTGCCTTCGTACGCCAAGGCGTACCCGTAGGCCTGACCATCGGCTCCGAGGTGGTCAAAGCAGCTGTACCGGTCACGCGCTCGCCGGGCTTCGGCGGGATCGAGGTGGTCGAGGTACCGAATCACGGCCTCGATCGAGGCTTGCAGGCTGTACAAGTCCAGCCCGTAGAAGCGGGCCTTGGTCGCGGGGTGCACATGTGCTGCATTGCGGGCACGGAGCCACTCGATGAACTGCACGACGTCCCGGTTTCGCCACATCCACGCCGGGAAGCGACGGAAGTCGGCGAGCGCGGCGTTCGCGTCCAGGTCGTCGGACAGGCCCATGACGTACCGGTTCACCCGGTAGGCGTCCGGCCAGTCGCCCTCGACCGCCACGACGGTGAAGTTGCACTCCTCGATGAGTCGCCGAGTAATCCGGGCACGCTCTCGGTAGAACTCGTGCGTTCCGTGTGAGGATTCGCCGATCAGCACAAAGCGTCGAGTGCCAATGAGGTCGAGCAGCCCGTCGTAGTCGCCGCGTTCACCCGTGATCGGGTGAGCTGAACGAGTCGCGACCGTCCCACGCCCAGAGTTCGAGGTGGTGCCCACCGGCATGCGCCCAGTGTCTCGGGGTTGACCGGGTCGCAACTAGGGCCGGAGGTCCTTTCCGGGGCCGCTCCCCCCGGACCGGTCGACACGTTCTGCGTCCACGTCCTCAAGCGCAGGCCGAGGGTGCCGTCCTTCGGGTTCCCGGGGCCCCCGGGACGACGTGACCGCGCCTGGCTGACGGTCCGCCGGTCGAGAGTGAGGACTTTGGTCTCTGGTGGCGGGAGGTGAGGTTCCGTACCGTGCGATGAACAGTCCGCGTCAATGAGGAGACGGCATGCGAGCGCTCGTGTACCACGGCCCCGGCCAGAAGGCGTGGGAAGAGAAGGCGATGCCGAGCCTCCTCGAGGACACGGACGCGATCGTGCACGTCGATGCGGTCACGATCTGCGGGACGGACCTCCACATTCTCAAGGGTGATGTGCCTGCCGTGACTTCGGGCCGCACGCTCGGCCACGAGGCGGTCGGCACCGTCGAGTCGGTCGGCGCCGGCGTGAAGAACGTCAAGGTTGGGGACCGGGTGCTCGTCTCCTGCATCACCGCGTGTGGTGCGTGCCGGTTCTGCCGCGAAGGGCGGTACGGCCAATGTCTCGGCGGAGGTGGCTGGATCCTGGGACACAAGATCGACGGCACGCAGGCGGAGTACGTACGGGTCCCGTTTGCCGACACGTCGACGTATTCGGTGCCGGCGGGCGTGTCCGACGAGCAGGTCCTGATGCTCGCCGACATCTTGCCCACGGGCTACGAAGTCGGAGTCCTCAATGGTCGCGTCCAGCCAGGCGATGTCGTCGCGGTGGTTGGGGTCGGGCCCATCGGGCTCTCGACGATCATGGGCGCGCGACTGTTCAGCCCGAGTCATGTCGTGGCCATCGATCTGGCGGACAGCCGTCTGCAGGCCGCGAAGGAGTTCGGCGCTGACGTGACCGTGAACAACGGCCGCGAGGACGCGCTGCGAACAGTTCAGGAGCTCACCGGCGGGCTAGGCGCGGACGTCGCCATCGAGGCAGTCGGCGTGCCCGCCACCTTCGAGTTGGCGGCGCAGTTGGTACGGCCGGGAGGCCACGTCGCCAACGTCGGGGTGCACGGCGAGCCCGCGGCGCTGCATCTCGAGGACTTCTGGATCCGGGATCTCACGATCACCACCGGGCTCGTCGACACCTACTCGACGCCGACGCTCTTGCGACTCATCAGCGGGCAGGAGATCGACGCGGGGCGTTTCGTGACGCACCGCTTCCCGCTCGACGCGTTCGAAGAGGCCTACGAGGTGTTCGGGCACCCAACCGAGACGGGCGCCCTGAAGGTTGTGCTCACCTCGGAGGAGTGATCGGGCGCGGCCGGTGCGCCGCACCATCGCTCGGATCGTCCCGTTCCCCATCAAAGGTCACCACGACCCGGTGGGCAACTCAGCAGCGATCCGTGTTACTGAGGGATGATGGCCGCGGGCACCTGGGTGTGCTGCAGGATCTGCAAGGCGGTGCTGCCGAGTCGCAACCCCTCGAACCCCCCCAAGCCTCGGGCACCCAACACGATGAGGTCGGGCTCCTCGATGGCCACCATCCGGATCAGCGCGGACGCCGGCCAGCCTTGCGCCACCACGACGTGCGTGGACAACCCGTCGTCTCGCAGCGACGCGGTCCACTCCCGGCAACGTCCTTGGAGTTGCTCATGAGCGTCGGCCGGCTCCGCGCCGACGCCGCGGGTGTGCACATGAACCGCGAGGACGTCGTTGTGCAGAGATCGGGCGAGCGCGGTAGTCCACGCCACCGCGGCGGCGCTGCCCGGCGAGCCGTCGATCCCGACCAGCAGCCGAGTCGGCGGCCCCGTCGGAGAACCAACTGGGACCATGACGAGCGGCACGGTCGTGTGGTGTGCGATCGCGTGAGCCACATGGCCGAGATGCAGCGCGGGGAACCACCCGGCACCGCTCGAGGCGAGCACCAGCAGGTCGGCGTGATATGCGGACGTGGCTTCGAGCAGCGCCACGCGAGGGTCGCCCTCGATGGACAAGGTTCGATAGTGCGTCGGTGCCTTCCGAGCGGGCCGACTCCAGCTGTCCGCCAGCAGTTGGTCGAGTTGCGCCCGACTCGTGACTGGCTCGTCGGCTCCACTGTCGCGTAGCCCGGGTTCGAGCACCCCGGCGATGATGAGCTCACCGTCGAGCGCCCTGGTCAAGCTCGCGGCCCAGGCGACCGCCCGAGTCGCCGGTGCCGAACCGTCCGTTCCCACGAGCACACACGTCACCGGACAGACTCCTGACGATCGTCGGGTCCCGGCTTGGTCATTCTGGCTGATGCCGAAGTCGCCCGTCCGCCCGGCGGGCTACCGTCCGGCGGGCGCTGATGTGAAGCTCAGGGTGAGCGCTCGATGACGCTCGGCGACACGTCTCGGCGCCGAACGGGCGGTGCGTGCTTGGTCAGCTGCTGGGACAGCCGCCTCGACACCTCGAGCACATAGTCTCGGAGGGAGGTCGACGCCGCCTGACGTCCGGCGAATCGCTCGACGAGGGCACCCAGGACCCCGAAGGGTGGCTTGTACTCACCGACCAGACGCACCTCGAGGGTGTCATGTCCCAAGTCGCGGACACGAAGACGCCCCTTCATCGTGGGGAACAGCATCGGGTGCTCGGCCGCACGCCAGCGGAGCGGGATCTCCAACGTGCGTGGGGCAACACCCAGGGTCCGTCCGCCAAGTTCGATGGTCCCCACCTCCGCGGCGACCCGCCGGCCCAGTGAACCACCCCCGACGCGGACCCGGAGCTCGTTGAGCGGCTCGCGGACGACATCGTCCAACTCGAGGCGCAGCAACGGCGGAACGTCATCGAAGCGACCCTCGAGCTCTTCAGCGATGTCGATCGGCTGCCTCGTCGTCATTGCCTCCCCATTCTGCCTCGTTTCAGGATGGAACCGATCGAGGCGGCGGGCTAGGGCCCAAAGTCATTGCCCGTCGGCGCGACGTTCGACGTCTCTGGCGAGCCCTCGCCGTCTGTGCAGCTGGGGAGACGTCCGCCTGCCAGACCCCGTCCGACCCGGTGCGGACGACCACGACGGTGCACGGCGTGCGCGTCGATCGGTCACGGTCTTCGGGACTCGGGGCGGTAGCGTCGCGCCACGTGGACCGTCACCGGTATCGCGTCGTCTTCCGAGAACGACCGGCCGAGGTGTTCTTCGCCTCAGGCTACGAGGAGCGGGGTGGCGTCATCGAGTTCTTCGATGCCGACATTGCCGACGACGAGACGACGGGCACGCGCGTGTTCACGCGATCGAGCGTCCTCGAGATCGTGGACCTCCACGACTGAGCAGCCCGCCAGGTCCCGTCGCTCGCCGGTGCATCGGCCCAGTCGACCACGGACCAAGGCCCTGGTTCAGGTCTCGTCGGACGTTCGCACCTCAAGGCTCGTCAGGTCGATGAGCTCGGGCGTGCCGTCACGGTCAGCGTCAACCGAGATCGCGTCGACCCATTCGATCGCCCGCGGCCGGCCGTCATCGTCGATGTCGCGGTCGAGCTCCACCACCGTCTCGACGATGTCCGGACCCTCCGCAAGGTCGTACTCCGCCGTCCTCGTCGTCCGAACGGCGTCGGGAACTCCGTCACCATCCAGGTCGAGGTACTCGGTCTCGGCGGGAGCGGCCGGAACGTCGCCCAACGGGCTCACCGCGGCGGACCCGGGAGGGTTGTCGTCGGGTGCCATGCAGCCTCCCATTCATCGTCTTTGGTTGACGCCCACGACGCTAGGGGGACGCCCTGTCGCCGGCCAGGGCCCTTTGACCCATTCGTGGGGGTGCCGCGGCGGTATCGGGACGAAAGCCCCTGGTGTGCTGACGGGCTCGCCGCGACACTCGTAGAGGTCACGGTTCGGCCTCGGTGTCGGCATCGGACGGTTGGAAAGTAGGTGTGAGATGGGGATGGGAAGGATCGCCTGGTTCAAGGACGTCGGGCGCGAGGACGCCCTGGTCGCGGGTGGGAAGGGCGCGAATCTCGGCGAGTTGACGCGTGGAGGGTTTCCGGTTCCCGACGGGTTCGTCGTGACCGCGGACGCGTATCTGACCGCGATGGACGAGGCTGGCGTGCGGGTGCAGCTGCGCGAAGGGATGGAGACCGCCGACCCGGGCGACACCGCTGAGATTGCCGCGACCGCCGCGCGCCTGCGAGAACTCGTCGAGAAGGCGGGGATGCCGACCGAGCTCGGCCAGGAGATCCTGGACGCGTTCCGTCGCCTCGGCGAGCCGCTCGTCGCCGTGCGGTCGTCGGCAACCGCCGAGGATGCGGGCGACACGTCCTTCGCCGGTATGAACCAGACGTTCACGAACGTCAGCGAGGACGACCTGTTGGGACGGGTCGTGGACTGCTGGGCGTCACTCTTCGGGCCGCGCGTCTTCTCCTACCGGGCGGCGCGCGGGATCCACGACGAGGCCGCGATCGCCGTCGTCATCCAACGAATGCTCGACGCGGATCGGTCTGGGGTGATGTTCTCCGCCGACCCGGCGACGGGCGACCAGTCGCGTGTCGTCATCGAAGCCGCCTTCGGGCTCGGCGAGGTCGTGGTCAGCGGCGCGATCGAGCCCGACACGTATGTGCTGAGCAAGGACGGGCCCCGGCTGCTCTCCACCCGGGTCGGTCACCAACTCTTCGCCATCCGACGCGGTGCCGACGGCCACGACCAACGGGTTGAGCTCGCCGACGACGACGGGGCGCGCCGCGTGCTCTCGGACGAAGACGCGCTCACCCTCGCCCGTGTCGCCGCCCAAGTCGAGGCGCACTACGGCAGTCCCCAGGACATGGAGTGGGCCTTCGAGGGCGACACCGTGTATCTCGTCCAATCGCGTCCGATCACGACGCTCGGGGCCGCCGCCGCGACCGAGTCGGTGCAGGCGTCGGAGCCACTGGTGACGGGGCTCGGCGCGGGACCTGGCGTGGCGAGCGGCCGGGTGCGGGTCCTGCGCTCGGTCGACGAGGCGCCACGCCTCAAGGCCGGCGAGGTGCTCGTCGCGCCGATGACGACCCCCGACTGGGTGCCAGCCATGCGGCGCGCCGCCGCGTTGGTCACGGATGGGGGCGGCATCACGTGTCACGCCGCGATCGCCAGTCGCGAGCTCGGGGTGCCGTGCATCGTCGCGACCCGACAGGCGACGACGGTGCTGCGGGACGGCGAGTTGGTCACCGTCGACAGCGGGGCGGGTGCCGTGTACGCCGGCGCGGTCACGTCGAGCGTCGCAGCCCCAGCAACCGCGCACGCCATCGCGGAGGCGGTCGAGCCGCTCGGCACTCGCCTCTACGTGAACCTCGCCATGGCCGACCGGGCGGTCGAGGTCGCCGCGCTCCCGGTTGACGGCGTGGGACTGCTCCGGGCCGAGCTGATGCTCACCGAGGCCCTGAACGGCGAACATCCCCGGCACGTGATGGCCAGGGGCGGTGACAGCGCCTTCCTGGATCGGATGAGCGCCTCCCTGCTGCAAATCACCCGAGCGTTCGCCCCGCGGCCCGTCATCTACCGCACGATTGACTTTCGGAGCAACGAGTTCCGGGGGCTGACCGGTGGTGACGCGTACGAGCCGGTCGAGTCGAACCCGATGATCGGGTATCGGGGCTGCTACCGGTACGTGCGCGAGCCCGACTTGTTCGCCCTGGAGCTGAAACTGCTGGCCCGGGTGCGCGAGGAGACACCGAACCTGCACCTCATGATCCCGTTTGTGCGGACACGCTGGGAGCTCGAGGCGTGCCTCGAGCTCGTCGACCGGAGCCCGCTGGGCACCCAGCGGGACTTGCACCGCTGGGTGATGGCCGAGGTCCCCTCCGTCGTGTACCGCATCCCGGAGTACGCCACGCTGGGCATCGACGGCGTGTCCATCGGGTCGAACGACCTGACGCAGCTGATGCTGGGCGTCGATCGTGACTCGGAGACCTGCGCGGAGCTCTTCGACGAAACCGATGACGCCGTCCTCGACGCCATCGGTCGGATCATCGAGGCGGCCCGCGCCGCAGGCATGACCTCGTCATTGTGTGGCCAGGCTCCGTCGACGCGCCCCGGGTTCGCCGAGCTGCTCGTCCAGCGGGGGATCACCTCCGTGTCGGTGAACCCCGACGCGGTGTCGCAGGCTCGGATGGCCATCGCCGCGGCCGAGCGGCGGCTCCTCCTGGACGCCGCCCGCCGCACCGACCCGTGACCTCGCCGACGGTGAAGACGCCGGTTCAGTCGGCTGCGGCATAGTGACCCCGTGAACGAGAGTGTCCGCCTCGGCCGCGTCGGTGGCATCGCGATCGGCATGAACTGGAGCCTCGTGCTGATCGCGGGCCTGTTGTGCTGGGCCCTGGGCGACATCACCCTGCCCAGCGCGGCGCCCCACTACGGCTGGGCGGCGTACACCGTCACGTCGGTGGCTGTCGTGATCCTGTTCTTCGTCGCGCTCCTTGCCCACGAGTTGGCGCACTCGATCGTCGCTCGCCGCCGTGGCGTTGAGGTCGACCGGATCACCCTGTGGCTCTTCGGCGGGGTCTCCCAGCTACAGGGAGAAGCCCACACGCCCGGCAGTGAGTTCCAGATCGCCATCGTCGGGCCACTGACCAGCCTCGCCCTCGCGGTCGTGTTCGCGACGTTGGCTGGGCTAATCGACGCCCTCCACGGACCCACGCTGGGCGTAGCCGCCGCGGGATGGCTCGGCGGGATCAACGCGCTCCTCGCGGTCTTCAACCTGCTGCCGGGCGCGCCCCTCGACGGGGGACGGGTCCTGCATGCGCTGGTCTGGCAGCGATCCGGCAGCCACGAGCACGCCACGGAGGTCGCGTGCCGATCGGGACAGTGGGTCGGGTACGGCCTCATCGGGCTCGGCGTGATCGCGCTGCTCGGCGGCGACCTCTTCGCCGTGTGGTTCATCCTGATCGGCTGGTTCCTCCTCGCCGCGGCACGCGCCGAAGCGACCCACGAGCTGCTCCGCGACGCGCTCGCGCCGCTCCGGGTTCGAGACGTCATGACGTCCGATCCCGTCGTCGCGCCCGACGACACACCGGTCGGGGAGCTCGTCGAGGACTGGTTCCTCGGCCGAGGCCATTCGGCATTCCCGCTGCACGACGCCGAGGGACACATCGACGCCCTCGTGACGCTGAAGCGGCTGCGCCGAACTCCCGGCAACGGGGTCCGAACCGCTCGCGACGTCGCCGACGACGTCGCAACGGTCGCCCACGCCCACCCGGACGACAGCGTGCAGACGCTGCTCCAGCAGATCGCGGCCGCGACCGGCGGGGACGGCCGAGCACTCGTCTTCGACGGCGACCACCTGGTCGGGATCGTGTCCCCGACCGATCTGCAGCGGGCGTTGGACGTCGCGGGCCTACGACGCGCCCATCCGAGAATCGGCACGCCTCCGACGCCGCCGGCGGGCCGACCGCACTGATCGTTGCCCGGCACGACCTCCGGGGGCGACCATCAGCGAGGTGGAGGTGATCCACGCTGGCCAGGCGGGGCGACGCCACGTCGAGCGCTCGACGTCCCGCTCGATCGAGGCGGCGACGCCGCCGAGCAGACGCACCGTCCGCCGTCCGTTGCGGAGACCGGACCGAGCGCTGATGCTCCGCGACGGTCGCATGTTGGTTGGTGACGGGGCCGCGTCCTGATCGACGCCCGCGCGGCAACGAGCTGGCCGCGGTCGAGCCGGGTCGTTCACTCGAGGGCCGTGCTCGACGGCGGGGCGCCCGGCTGGGCTACGCGGGATGGACGGCCACGACGGGCACGCGGCTGTGGCGCACCACGGTGATCGCGTCGCTGCCGAGCAGCACCCGCGCCGCGCCGGTCCGCGCGTGCGAGACGACCGCCAGCAGCGCGGCGGGTACTGATTCGGCGGCCTGGTTGATGGGGGGCCAGATGTCATGGCCCGGCAGGATCTCGTAGCTGGCGCCGACGCCGCGCTTCCCAAACTCGTCGGTGAGGCGTTCCATCTGCTCGATTGGCTCCGCTCCACCACGGGGTCGTGTTCGATGCCGTCGCTGACGATCACCACCGTGACGAGACGCACGGAGGCCCGGAGCCAGCTCGCGAGCTCGGCGATCGCCAGGCAGCGCTCCGACGTCTCGGAGCCGTCGACGCACACCAGGATCGTGGGATCCGCCGACCAGCCCGCGGGAGGGCGGGCGTGCGGGCCGACGACGACGACCGGGCGCGTCGCGGCGTGGAGCACCGCCTCGGCGGTGCTCCCGAAGAGCGCCTCGCCGACCCCCGTGTGGCCGTGCGTCGCGAGGCAGACGAGCTCGGCCGGGTTGTTGGCGTGCTCGACGATCGCGTCAACGGGTGCTTGATCGGCTTGTACCTGTCGCCGCACGAGGGGGCCCGCGCCCGGCACATCGACCCCGTCGAGGTAGGCGCGCGCTCGATCCGAATCCGATGCCGGTCGGGCGACGAGCAGATCGAGGCCCGCCCCGAGCCGCGTGGCGAGCGCCACGCCAGCCGGCACCGCCGTCTCGGACCGTCGGGACCCGTCGACCGGGACCACGACCCGCTCGACGCTCATGGGGATGGCGCCAGCACCAGGCGCAGGTCCAAGAACGCGTCGGCGGCCTGGACACTCCCGACGAGCAGGGCGTCGGTCGAGGCCTCCACGAGCTCGTTCACGATCTGCGCCGCCGCCCGACTTCGGTCGGTGTCGGCGATGGCGTCGAGGATGCTGCGGGCCATCGCCACCGCCTCGTCACGGGGCAGGGCGTCACGGCCGCCCACGCACGCCAGCGCCTGGTCGAGCAGGGTCACGGCCGGCAGCTGCTCGGGACGGTCGGCCGTCGGGGCGGTGCAGGCGGCGATCACCGCGAGCTGCCCGACGTCTCGAGCCGCGTCCCCCGCTGGCGCTGGACGCTCGCGAACTGCAGGGCGAGCGCTCGGCTGGTCGGCCAGTGGAACAGGTAGGCCAGGAACTCGTCGACCGTCATGACGGCCCTCCATCGGGTTGTGTGGAGCCAGCATGCCTGTGCCCCGGCCGCCGGGGCAGGGCCACAAGACCCGAGCCTCCGGGCCAAAGGACCCCTAGCGGGGACGGCCAGCGGGCGGCCGCGGACACGAGAGGATGACGCGTTGCCATGCTCGACCGCGGTCGAACCAGAACGGTCTCGCCCGGGACGCTGACCGATTCTCGTCGCGCCGCGAGGTCGCGGGATCCCGTCGAGTTCATGATCGTCCTTAACATGTCGTCGCTGGCTACGAGCCGTCGGGAGCTGAGTGATGAGCGCGATCCGAACCGTCGGCTTGTCGAAGCGCTTTGGCGACACGCTCGCGCTCGACGCCCTCGATCTGACGGTGGCGGAGGGCGAGGTATACGGGTACCTCGGTCCGAACGGCGCCGGGAAGACGACGACGATCCGGCTGCTGCTCGGCCTCCAGCGCCCGAGCGGTGGCCGGGCGGAGCTCTTCGGTATCGATTCGTGGGCGGATCCGGTGACGGCGCACCGGCGGGTCGCGTACGTGGCGGGCGAGCCGCTGCTGTGGCCGGCCCTGACGAGCGCGGAGACGTTCGAGTTCCTCGCCCGGCTGCACGGCGGCACCGACGTGGCGTATCGCGATCAGCTCGTGCAGCGCTTCGAGCTCGACACGGGCAAGAAGATCCGGGCGCTTTCGAAGGGCAACCGCCAGAAGGTGCAGCTGATCGCCGCGCTCGCGACCCGTGCCGAGCTGCTGTTGCTCGACGAGCCGACGAGCGGGCTCGACCCGCTCATGGAGATGGCGTTCCGGGAGTGTGCCCAGGAGGCCAAGCGCCGCGGCCAGACGATCTTCCTGTCGTCTCACATCCTCAGCGAGGTCGAGGCGATCTGCGACCGGGTCGGGATCCTCCGGGCGGGGCGGCTGGTTGACCAAGGGACGCTGCAGGAGTTGCGGCATCTGGCGGCCCAGACCGTCGAGGTGACGTTTGTGGGACAGGTGCCAGCACTCCCCCCGCTTCCCGGGGTTCAGGTTGAGCCGGCGGGCCCAAATGCCTTGCGCTTCGAGGTGTCCGGGAGTGTCGGGCCCTTGATCGCGGCGCTCGCCGAGCATCCCGTCGCGATCCTGACGAGCCGCGAGCCGTCGCTCGAGGAGATCTTCCTGCACCACTACGACAGCTCCGACGGCCATGCCCCCTAGCCGCGAGGCTGCGGCACCGAGCGGCCACCGTCGCGCAGCGGCAGCCGGCACAGGACCCGTGCCCGCCCTGGCGGCTCGGGCTTTCCGGGACGGTCGGGTCCGCACAATCGCGTTCGGATACCTGTTCGCGGTGTACGCGTACATCCAGCCGGTTGGGTACCGCCACACATATCCCACCGTGTCCAGCCGGGTCGCGTTCGCCCACAGCTTCGCCAACAACGCCGGACTCCGCCTGTTCTACGGCGAGCCGCATGACCTGTTGACGGTCGGTGGCTACAGCGCGTGGCGCGTCGGCGGAACGCTGGCGATCGCCGCCGCCATCTTCGGGCTGCTCGCGGCGGTGCGAGCGCTGCGAACCGAGGAGGACGCGGGCCGGATGGAGCTCGTGCTGGCGGGCGTCGTGGGCCGACGCACCGCGTTCTGGTCGGCGATGGCGGCGATCGGTGCGGCGACCGGTGTCTTGTGGGTTGCTGCGCTCGCGGGGTTCGTCGTCGGCGGTCTCTCGGTCGGTGGGTCCGCGTACCTTGCCCTCGCGACCGTGTCGGTCGTGCCGGTGTGCGTCGGCGTCGGGGCGGTCGTGAGCCAGGTCGCGGCGACGCGCCGGATGGCCCTCGAGCTCGGGGGCTCGATCGTGGGCCTCTTGCTCCTGCTGCGCGTGATCGCCGACACCGCGAGCGGCGTCGGGTGGCTGCGGTGGGCGACGCCGCTGGGATGGGCCGAGGAGCTCCGCCCGTTTGCGGGCGCTCGGCCGGCGGTGCTGCTGCTCCCCGCGGTGGCGACCGCGCTGCTGCTGGTCGCCGCAGCGCGCATCGCCACCCGCCGGGACCTCGGCACCGGGCTGCTCCACGAGCGTGACAGCGCCCAGGCGCGTCTCGGGTTGCTGTCCTCGCCCACCGCGTACGCGCTCCGGAGCGAACGCAGCAGCCTGATCGCCTGGGTCAGCACGGTTGGCGCCTTCGCGTTCGTGCTCGGTGTCGTCTCGCAGAGCGTCTCCACGGCGGGGATCTCCAAGAGTGTCCAGCGCGAGATCGCCAAGCTCGGCTCCGGGTCGATCGTGACGCCGACGGGCTACGTCGCCTTCGTGTTCCTCATCTTCGTGGTGGCGATCAGCGTCTTCGCCTGTGCCCAGGTCGGGGCCGCGCGGCGCGAGGAGGCGGATGGGCAGCTGGAGACGCTGCTGGCGCTGTGCGTCGGCCGTACCAGCTGGCTGGGCGGTCGCCTGCTGCTGGCGACGTGCGATGCCGCCGCGATCTCGTTGGTCTGCGGCCTGCTCACCTGGGTCGGCACTGCCTCGGTCGGTGTCCATATCTCCCTGCCGCGGTTGCTGGAGGCCGGCGCGAACTGCCTGCCCGTCGCGCTCCTGTTTCTCGGAATCGCGGCGTTGGCCTACGCCGTCGCGCCCCGAGCCGGCACGGGGATCGCGTACGGGCTCGTCACCGTCACGTTCCTGTGGCAGCTCGTGGGCTCACTCGTCGGGCGCGCCGCGATGGCTCGTCGACCTGACGCCCTTCGCTCATGTGGGGCTCGTGCCGGCCGCACCCTTCCGCCTGGGCTCGGCGGCCATCATGATCAGCGTCGGCATGCTCGGCGCGCTCGCCGCCCTCGGCATGTTCCGCCACCGCGACCTCATCGGCACCTAACGACTGACGCGTGGAACGGACATGACGTTCTTCGGGAACCCGCTCGATAGCATGTGACCGGTGCTCGCCGACGCTGACCTCACCGCGTTGGACGCGTACTGGCGGGCGGCCAACTACCTCACCGTGGGGCAGATCTATCTGCTCGACAACCCGCTGCTTCGCGAGCCGCTGCGCGCCGAGCACATCAAGCCGCGCCTGCTCGGCCACTGGGGGACGTCGCCGGGTCTGAACCTGCTGTACGTGCACCTGAACCGGGTGATCCGCGAACGCGACTGCGACGTCATCTATGTCGCTGGTCCCGGCCACGGCGGCCCAGCGGTGCTCGCCAACGTGTACTTGGAGGGCACCTACTCGGAGATCTATCCCGAGGTCGGGCTCGACAAGGACGGCATCCGCCGACTGTTCCGGCAGTTCTCCACACCGTCGGGTGTGCCGAGCCACGTGAGCGTCCCGACACCCGGCTCGATCCATGAGGGAGGCGAGCTCGGGTACGCGCTCGTGCACAGCTTCGGTGCGGCGTTCGACAACCCTGACCTGGTTGTCGCGTGCGTCATTGGTGACGGTGAGGCCGAGACGGGACCGCTCTCGGGCTCCTGGCAGGGCATCAGCTTCTTGAACCCCGCCCGAGACGGCGCGGTCCTGCCGATCCTGCACCTGAACGGCTACAAGATCTCCGGCCCGACGGTGCTGGGGCGAGCCGACGACGACGCGGTCGGTTCGATCCTCCGCGGGTACGGCTACGACCCGCGCTTCGTCGAGGGCGACGAGCCTGCCGCAGTCCACGAGGCGATGGCCGACACGATGGACCGCTGCTTCGACGCCATCGCCGACATCCAAGCGACGGCCCACGCGCGTGGCGTCGAGGCTCGGCCTCGGTGGCCCGCGATTGTGCTCCGGACCCCGAAGGGCTGGACCGGGCCCAAGACCGTCGATGGCGAGCCGGTCGAAGGCACCTTCCGCGCCCATCAGGTCCCGATCCCGCGACCTCGCGAGAACCCCGAGCATCTCGCCCAGCTCGAGGCCTGGATGCGCTCGTACCGACCAGATGACCTCTTCGAGGCAGATGGATGCCTGCGGGCGGATCTGGCGGCGCTCGCGCCGACGGGTGCGCGTCGGATGGGCGCGAACCCGCACGCCAATGGCGGACGGCTCCTCGAGCCGCTGGTACTTCCCGACTTCACCAGCTACGCCGTTCCGGTCGCCCGCCACGGCGCTGAGCTGCACGAGTCGACCGCCCGACTCGGCGAACTGCTGCGCGACGTCTACGTGCGCAACGCGGCGGCGGCGAACTTCCGGGTCTTCTGTCCGGACGAGACGAACTCGAATCGTCTGGGTGCGATCTTCGAGGTCGAGAACCGCTGCCTCGTCGAGCCGACGATCCCGATCGACGACCACGTCGCCGCCGACGGGCGAGTCATGGAGATCCTCAGCGAGCACAACTGCCAGGGCTGGCTCGAGGGCTACCTCCTCACCGGACGTCACGGCCTGTTCGCCACCTACGAGGCCTTCGCGATGGTGTCGGCGTCGATGCTCGTCCAGCACGCCAAGTGGCTCGAAGGGGCGGCCGATCTCTCGTGGCGCGAACCGGTCTCGTCGCTCAACGTGCTGCTGACGTCGACGTGCTGGCGGAACGACCACAACGGCTTCAGCCATCAGGGACCGGGCCTCATCGACACGGTCCTCACCAAGCGCGGCAACGTCGCCCGCATCTACCTGCCACCCGACGCCAACTGCCTCCTCTCGGTCGCGGACCACTGCCTGCGCGGCCGTGACTGCGTGAACCTGATCGTCATCGACAAGCAACCTCAACCGCAGTGGCTGGACATGGACACCGCGCGGCAGCACTGCCTCCGCGGCGCGTCGGTCTGGACGTGGGCCGGCTCACCCTCGGCCTCGGGCGACGCCGACGTGGTTCTCGCCGCGGCGGGCGACATCCCGACCCTCGAGGTCCTCGCCGCCGCCGACCTGCTCCGCGAGCACGTCCCCGATCTGGTGTTCCGGGTCGTCAACGTCGTGGACCTCATGGCGCTGTTCTCCCCGACCGCCCATCCCCACGGGATGGACGACGGCCGCTTCATCGACCTGTTCACCCTCGATCGCGAGGTCGTCTTCGCGTTCCACGGCTACCCCAGCGCCGTGCACCACGTGCTCCACGGCCGGCCCAACGCGGCCCGGTTCCACGTTCGCGGGTACCAGGAGGAGGGCACCACGACAACCCCGTTCGACATGGTCGTCCGCAACGGGATCAGCCGCTATGACCTCTGCCTGGAGGTCCTCCGACGGGCCCGTCGGAGCCCAGGCGGCGCGGAGAGCCTCTTCTCCTACTGCGACGCGCAGCTCAAACGGCACCGTGGCTACATCGTGGAGCACTTCGAGGACCTCCCCGAGGTCCGCGATTGGCGGTGGTCCGGTCCGTGACCCGCGGCCGCGACGACGTCGTCCTCTGCGTCAACTGCGGGTCGTCATCGATCAAGTGCGCGACGTATCGGGTCGGTGACAGCCGGGAGGAACGCCTCGCCATGGCAAGCGCTCATGGGTCGGGACCCGACGCGCTCGACGAGGCACTCGGCGCGATCGGCCTCGACGACGAGCTGACCGCCGCGGGACACCGCCTCGTGCACGGCGGACCCGACCACGACCAGCCCGCACGCCTCGACCCCGCCCTGCTCGGCGACCTCCGGGCCGCGGTGCCGTTCGCGCCGATCCACCTGCCCCCGGCACTCGATGCCGTCGACGCCGTCGCCCGACGCTTCCCTCGGCTTCCGCAGGTCGCCTGCTTCGACACGACCTTCCATCGCACCATGCCCGAGAGCGCCTGGCATCTCCCGCTCCCCGCCGCGCTCAGCGACCGAGGGATCCGCCGCTACGGATTCCATGGGCTCTCCTACGAATACGTCGTCCGCACGCTCGGCGGCGACACGCTCGGACGCGCCGTCCTCGCGCACCTGGGGAACGGTGCCAGCCTCGCCGCGGTGCGCGACGGACGCTCCGTGCACACCACCATGGGCTTCACCCCGACCGGTGGGATCGTCATGAGCGGCCGCAGCGGTGACCTTGACCCCGGCGTGCTCATCTACCTCACCCGCGAGCTCGGCTATGACGCTGCCCGCATCGAACACCTCGTCGACACGGAGTGCGGACTGCTCGGGCTGTCCGGCCTGAGCCCCGACATGCAGATCCTGCTCCAGCACCGCGGCCACGGCGACGACCGAGCCGCGTTGGCGATCGACGTCTTCTGCACCCGGATCCGGATGCAGATCGGGGCCTACGCGGCACTCCTCGGCGGGCTGGACACCCTCGTGTTCACCGGCGGCATCGGCAGCCACGCCGCGGCGGTGCGCGCCGAGTCCTGCCACCGTCTCGAGCATCTCGGCATCAGGCTTCACGAGGCCCGCAACACCGACGACGCCCCCATCATCAGCCGGGACGACAGCCCGGTCACAGTCCGCACGATTGAGACCGACGAGGACGTCATGATCGCCCACCACACTCACGACGTGCTCGCCGCGTGAGGCTCCGATGACACACGCGGTGACGCAGCTGACTCCCCCACGGCGACCGCGGCAGGCCGGCGAGTACCCGTGAGCTACGAACACCGACACCGGAACATCCATGGCGGCATGGCTCGGGCGGCGATCTTCGGGGCTTCTGATGGGCTGACGACGAACATCTCGTTGGTGCTCGGCGTTGCCGCGGCGAACACCGCGCCGGGATTCGTCCGGCTCGCCGGCCTCGCGGGTCTGCTCGCCGGCTCGTTCTCGATGGCCGCCGGCGAGTATGTGTCGATGCGGGCGCAGGCCGAGTTGTTCGGTCGCGAGCTCAAGGTCGAGGAGGCGGCAATCGAGGCAAGCCCCGACAGCGAACGGCGGGAGCTGGCCCGCATCTACCGTTCCCGCGGTCTGCGCCCCGCGCTGGCGGACGAGGTTGCGGCGCAGCTGATGCGTGATCCGGAGCAGGCATTGGAGAGCCACGCCCGCGACGAGCTGGGGATCCGTCCCGATCAACTCGGCTCGCCGTTCGGCGCGGCGGCTTCGTCGTTCGGTTCGTTCGCTGTGGGCGCCGCGCTCCCGCTCCTGCCGTGGTACTTCACGAGTGGAACGGCAGCGGTGCTGTCGTCGGTGTGCGTCGGGGCGCTGGCGGCCGTCTCGGTCGGTGCCGGCCTCGGCGTCGCGACCGGCCGCTCACCGGTCCGGTCCGCGTTGCGCCAACTCGTGGTGACGGGACTCGCCGCAGGCGTCGTGTTCCTCGTCGGCCGGATCGTGGGAGTCGCGGCCTAGCAGCGACACGGCTCGCCGCCCGCGGAGCGAGCCGCCGCGAGGCGAGACCGGGTTTTCCGACGACTCAGGGTTCGGCGCGCGGTCCCATTCACCCGGCGGTCGGGCGGGCGAGCTCACGGAGGCGGCGCACGCCCGCGGGCGGCGCCGGCTCCGGTGGCGTGAGGTGGACCTTCACGTCGACGGCGGTCGCGTCGTCGGGTGAGACGATCACCGGGTTGCAGTCGAGCTCGGCGATTTCCGGGATGGCCTCGGCGAGCTGGCCGACGCGGACGACCAGGTCCTCGAGGTCGTCGACGGCCATCGGTGGGGTGTTTCGGTACCCAAACAGCAGCGGGGAGCCCCGCAGGGTGCGGACGAGGTCGCGGGCGTCGAGGTCGGTGATGGGCAGGATGCGCAGCGCCGTGTCGTGCATGAGCTCGGCCTGGGCGCCACCCATGCCCACGAGGACGAGGGAGCCGAACGATGGGTCCCGGGTGATGCCGACGATCATCTCGACGCCGGGTCCGAGCATCGGCTGCACCACCGCACCGCCCATCTGCGCGCCGAGGCACGCCGCCATGGCCGCGTACGCGGTCCGTACCTCGCTCGGGGTCCGCAGCCCGAGGTGGACGGCGCCGACGTCGGACTTGTGGACGATCGCGCCGGAGGCGGCCTTGAGGACCACGGGCCCCGGCAACCCACTCGCAGCGCTGACCGCCGTGTCTTCGTCGTGCGCCACGACCGTGGTCACGACGCGCACACCGACGGTGGTCAGGAGCTCCCGGGCCATGGATGGGTCGAGCCACACGCCGTCGGGGTGGTGGCCGAGCTGTTCGGCGACGAGACGCCGGGCGGCGTCCAGGTCGATGCCGTCCAGCGAAGGCAGTCGTCCCTCCGGACGGCGCCGCCAGTCGGCGAGGTCGGCCGCACGGCCCAGGGCCGCGGCCGCCGCCTCCGGGAACGGGAAACTGGGGATCCGCCCGGTGTGGGCGTCCGAGGGGAGCAGGTTCAAGGCGCCGTTGCCACCCAGGAAGCAGGCGACGACGGGTTTGGCCGTCCGGGTCGCGCCGCGCACGACGGCCTCCCCGACCTCGTCGGCCCGCGTCACCAGCGGCGCAACGAACAGGACCAGGCACGCGTCGATGCCGTCATCGGCCAGCAGGGTCTGCAAGGCCTGTTCGTACTGCTCGGCGGTGGCCGACGCCACGAGGTCGACAGGGTTCGACACACCGGCGTCGGGCGACGCGAAGCGGCGCAGCGCCCGTTGGGTCGCGTCGCTGAGCTCGGGGACCTCGAGGCCGGCAGCACTGCACGCGTCGGCGGCCAGGATCCCCGGTCCCCCACCGTTCGTGACGATGGCGACCCGCCGTCCGCCTGGAAGCGGCTGGTGCAGCACCACCGTGGCGACGTCGAAGAGCTGCTCGAGCGTGTCGACGCGGATCACACCGGCTTGTCGGAACAACGCGTCGACCGCGACATCTGGGACGGCGAGTGCGGCGGTGTGCGACGACGTCCCGCGCGCACCCGCGACGGTACGCCCACCCTTGACCGCGACGATTGCCTTGCGGCGGGCGACGCGGCGCGCCAGTTGCGCGAACTTGCGCGGGTTCCCGAAGGACTCGAGGTACAGCAGGATGACGTCGGTGTCGGGGTCCTCATCCCAGTACTGGATGAGGTCGTTGCCGCTCACGTCCGCCTTGTTCCCCATCGACACGAAGGTCGAGATGCCGAGTCCGACCTGCTCGGCTCGGGCCAACAGCTCGATCCCGAGCCCGCCCGACTGGGACGCGAACGCGACACGCCCCGTGGGCGGGGTGACGGGTGCAAAGGTCGCGTTGAGTCGGACAGCAGGGTTGGTGTTCACGACGCCCATGCAGTTCGGTCCGATGACGCGCATCCCGTTGCGGCGCGCGAGGTCGACGATCGCTCGCTCCGAGCGCGCCGCGTCGACTCCGAGCTCGGCGAATCCGGCCGAGATGACCACGAGTCCTCGCACCTGCTTCGCGACGCAGTCGTGGACGACGTCGAGGACCTCCTCGGCGGGAACGACGATGATCGCGAGGTCCACGTGATCGGGTACGTCTCGCAGGTGCGGGTAGGCGCGCACGCCGGCGACAGCGCCCGCCGTCGGGTTGATCGGGTAGACGGGCCCGGCAAACTCGCCGGCGAGCAGGTTCTTGAACACCGCATGCCCGATGGTCCCCGGTCGGCGGCTGGCGCCGACGACTGCCACCGAAGCCGGCGCGAGGAGGCGTTCCACCGAGTGAGCCTCGGCCACATGCTCGCGGGCGAGCTGCGCGGCGATCGAACCCGTCGTCGGCTCGATCAGGAAGGACAGCTCGACGGTGCCACTCTCCCGATGTCGCTGCACGTCGAAGCCGGCGTCGCCGAACACGCGGAGCATCCGCGTGTTGTTGGCCAGCGTCGAGGCGACGAAGCGGGTGATGCCCAGCTCTCGGGCGACCGCGACCAGATTCTCCAACAGGAGCGTGCCGAGACCGCGGCCTTGCTGGTCGTCCTGCACGGTGAACGCGACCTCGGCGTCGGTCCCGTTCGCCAGGCGGTCGAAGCGTGCGATCGCCACGAGGTCGTCGCCCAGCTCTGCGCCGAGCGCGAACCGACGCTCGTAGTCGAGTGACGTCAGGGCTTCGAGCTGGCGGGCGGTCGGCGGCGGGACCGGCGAGAAGAACCGCAGGTACAGCGATTCCTCGGACAGGCGCGAGTACAGCCCCAACAGCGCATCGGCATCGGCCGGTCGGATCGGGCGAAGGTGAACCGTCCCGCCATCGCTCAGGACGACATCGCACTCCCATCGCGACAAGTCGCCGACCACGGAGGCAGCGTACGGGCTCGGCACGACCCGTCCCGGAGGCGAGCCGCGATCCCGCGACCGCACCCAGCCCAGCGACCGCGGGCACCGCTGCCGGACCGGCCCGTCGCGATCTGCTCGGGCACGCCGATGCCGCCCGCGTCAAACACTGCGTCCGGCCCGAGACGAGCGCCTCATCACCCGCAGCGTTGGACGAGGCACACCCGGGTCGCCGCCCGGCATCCGTGCGTCCACGCCCCTCGGCGGCCGACGACGACGGGACCATCGCGTGTGACGTTCGCCCCTGGCGTCGACGAAGCAAGGATGCTTGCCTGAGAGGACACAGGAGGTGATCCGATGCGTGCATCCGTGGGCGATCGGCTCGTGATCAAGGGCCACCACGTCGGGGAGCCAGACCGGGATGCCGAGATCCTCGAGCTGCATGGTCTGGCCGGCGAGCCACCGTGGCCCGTGCGCTGGAGCGACGACGGCGATGGCGGGCTGTTCTTTCCCGGTCCCGACGCGGTGGTGGAGCCGTTCCGGCACGACGCATCGGTGAGCCGCTGATGCCGCCGGTCAAGCCATCCCAAGGATGGATCGTCGTCGGGATCGACGGCTCCGAACCATCCGAGGCTGCCCTGCGATGGGCCGCGACCGAGGCCCGTCGGCGGGGCGTGGGCTTGCAGGTCGTCCTGTGCTGGTCATATCCAACGCTGCCGTGGGGCCCGTACCAGCCGCCGCTGTCGGGCCAGGAATTCGAGGCCGAGGCACGAACGGTCGCTGAGGCTGAGGTGGACAACGTGCTCGGGACGGATCGGGACTCCCTCGACGTCGAGGTCTCCGTGGTCGAGGGCCCCGCCTCGCTGCGGCTGCTCGAGTGGGACAGGGCGGCCGACATGATCGTTGTCGGGTCGCGGGGCCGCGGCGGCTTCGCGGGGCTGCTCCTCGGCTCGGCCAGCCAGCATCTCGCCGAGCACGCCCATTGCCCGGTGGTGATCATCCGGCCTGGATGAGTCGCGCGACCGACCGCCCGTCGCGACCCGCTGCGGGCGACGCCCGTAGGCCGTCGAGCACGAGGAGCGCCCGTGAACGGCGGTCGCCGTGAAGGGGTCCCAGCACCAAGCGCTGCCGCCACCAGGACGCTGGACCCGCTGTCGCTCCCTTCCCGGCCTTGTCTAGACGCCGGGGATCCTGCGACCGGAGATCTCGTCGAGGCTGATGCGAACCCAGGTAGCACGCGCGCCCCCCGCCCACGGGCGCAGCGGTCCGTCGCGCAGCCGTTCTAGCTGCTCAGCGTCGGTGATGACCTCGGCCTGGCCGCGGACCACGACGCTCCAGCCGGACTGGTGCAGCGCAGAGCTGTCGTCGACCTCGAAGACAACGTCGGCGCGACTCACGACAGAGTTCAGCTTCGTACCGCCTGTGGTGCAGAAGACAACCGAGTCGGTGTCGAAGATGTAGTTGACCGGCAAGATCATCGGTCGACCGTCGACCACGAACCCGAGACGCCCCACGAACTGATGGCGCGCCAGGAGTTCGATGCAGGTGTCGCGGTCCAGATCCTCCAGCTGCTGTCCTTCGCCCACATCGTGATGATCACGGTCCGACACGGCTGGTATCTCCCGTTCTTCCGCGTTGACCGACCGCCTCGAACACCGACCAGGTCACCGCGAGCCCACCGTTCGGCAGCGGCGCAACAGCGTCAGACTACGCCAGCTGGGCCGACCCATCGGCGGTCCCTCGCTCAGGGTCGAGGCCGGTCCAGTCGAGCGACCGGCGGTCGTCCGCCCCTCGGCCCACCGTCCCGGTCGGTCGGGGCCGACGTGCCAGCACCCGGCGTGTCCAACCTCACGCGGGGCTGACGATCGCGAACGACCCAGCAGCAGCATCGGCCGGGACCTTCGACCCTGCCATCGGGTGCGCATCGGTGAGACACTGCGCTCGACCCGCCGAAGGGAGCACGATGCCGACATCGAGCCTCCGATCGCAACCGGACGCTGCGGTATCGCCCACCATCCCCCACGATCGGCCCCGCCCTGACCCCATGATGCGAACCTCCCCTCGCGCTGGCCGCGCCCTCCGAGCGACGACCGAACGCCGTCCCTCCTCGCTCGTTGCGCTTGGCGTGGCGGGATGTCCAGATCGGCCGCCGACCAGTTGCCCGCGACCATCCCAGAAAGGCGCCATACGGTGAGCGCTATGAGACGGATCGTCGTCGGTGTCGATGACTCCCGTGGTGCCCGGGCCGCGCTCGATTGGGCGCTCGACGAGGCCCGGCACCAAGGGGCACGCGTCGAGGTGCTGCACGCCTTTGAGGTGGAGGTGGCCTGGATCGACGGAACCGAGTTCGCGCGGTGGTCCCAGCTCCAACGCCAGGCAGCCGAAGCGGCCCTGTCGAAGGTCGTCGAGGACGCTGCGTCGCCGGCCAGCGTCGAGGTCGATGCGAGAGTCGTGGAAGGCAACCCGGTCACCGTCTTGGTCGACGCCAGCGAGCATGCCGACCTCCTCGTTGTCGGGTCCCGCGGCCGAGGGGGACTTCGCGGACTGTTGCTGGGCTCGGTGAGTCAACGCTGCGTCGAGCGAGCCCATTGCCCGGTCGTCGTCGTCCCCGAGGACGGCTGAGCGTGCACGGCCAGAGCAGCGAGTCAACGCTCGTCCAGCCGACACGCGCCGAGATCGGCTCCCGTGGTCGGGCGCGCTCCGCATCGTGTCTGCCCGATCTTCCTAGACTGGCGTGCCGTGCCTGACCCGACGAGGGTGTTCCTCCTCGACGACCACGAGGTTGTTCGCCGCGGCCTTCGGGAACTGCTCGAGGCGGAGGGCGACCTCGTGGTCGCTGGCGAGGCGGGCACCGCGGAAGAGGCGCTGGCTCGTATCCCGCCGACGCGACCCGACGTCGCCGTGCTGGACGTCCGTCTCCCGGATGGGAGCGGCGTCGAGGTGTGCCGGGAGGTGCGGTCACGCCACCCCGAGATCCAGTGCCTGATCCTGACGTCCTTCACCGACGACGAGGCGCTGTTCCAGGCGATCATGGCCGGCGCGGCGGGCTATGTGCTCAAGCAGGTCAAAGCCATGGAACTCGTCGACGCGATCCGCCGCGTGAGTGGCGGCGAGACGCTGCTGGATCCGAAGGTCACCTCCCGGGTGCTCGAACGGATGCGTCGAGGGCCCGAGCACGACGAGCGTCTGGAACGCCTCTCGGGCCAGGAACGTCGAATCTTGGAGCTGATCGCCGAGGGGTTGACCAACCGTCAGATCGCCGAACGGATCCACCTCGCGGAGAAGACGGTGAAGAACTACGTGTCGAACCTGCTCACAAAGCTCGGGATGGAGCGACGCACACAAGCGGCGGTGTACGCCGCCGGGTTGCGCGACGAGGCCTTCCGACGTCCGTGATCCTCACGAGCCCGTCTGGGACGTGTGCCCGGCCGTAGGACGTGCGTGCCAGCACCCATCAGCTCGACGCGATGAGCCCTGTGAACCCTCGTGGGCCTCGTCATCTCGATGCAACCAACAGCGACGACCGGTGATCGCGCTCCCATTCCCGTTCATCGTCTCGGTCGCCGACGAGACGCGCCGCTCGATCGTCCGCCGACGGGCCACGTCCGGGTGCGCGCCAGCGACCTCGGGAAGGGCGCCAGGCCCCAACGCGTCGAGGTTGGAAGCCAATCAGTCGACGCGGCATCGGGCCAGCGCTGGCGACGAGGCGGTCGAGCTGCTGCGAACGCTGGCCGAACCACTTCGAGGTGTCCGCGTCCTGCAGGTCAGCGAACCATCGCCGTCCCGAACTCCTGGCGCGCCGCCGAACATCCTGACCTCATTCCCAACCATGAAGGGCGAGCTTCACATCGGGGAAGGCTGGCCCCAACCTGATCGAACGCCTCCTGAGCCTTGAGTACCGAACGCCGCTTGGCGCGATCGGTGCTCTGGGCGATCGCCTCGCCGGACATCAGGCCGCGACGTCAGCGTTGTACGGGTATCTGCGAGACGTGGCGGGTCGGATCGAGGCAAGACTCGACCAGCACGCCTCGCGGTGCACGCAGCCGTCGGACGCGCACCTGGAGCGGTCCCATGATTGGCGCGCAGCGGCCCGTCGCGGCGCGACGGGAGCACCAAACGCGACGTCGTCGGCTACGGGCCCGGGGGCACGATCAGGACGGGTGTGCGTGAGCGTGCCGCGAGCTGGTGGCTGGTGCTGCCAAGCATCTGCTCCTGACGGCCGCCGAGCCCGCGCGAACCGACGACGATGAGGTCTGCACCCTCTTCATCGGCGATCTTTAGCAGCACGTCGACGGGTGTCCCGTCACGGACGACGAGCCGATTCGCCACACCGGAGTCGCGCAACGGCGCGCACCATACCGTCTCGAAGCGCTCAACGATCTGCCCCCGATGCGCGGTCGACGGCACGCGGCTTCCGGGTTCGAGTTGGTCGAGCAGGCCGAGGGCGTGCACGGCGACGAGGTTGGCCCGACAGGGGCGTGCGAAGGCGATCGCCCACTGCAGCGCCCGATGCGAGTCGACCGACCCGTCGAGGCCGACCTCGATGAGATGCGGGGTTGTCGCATCCGTCATATCGACAACTCCTGCTGTCGGATCTGCTTCACGGCTTGCACGGCCGCGATCCCCGCGCCGCCACTCGTCGGCGATTCGGTGGCAACGTCCCGGTCCGCGAGCACCGCGAGCGTGGCCGCGACCGAGCGACGCAGCGCGGCAAGGTCATAGCCCCCTTCAAGAAACAGCACGAGCCGGCCCGGAGCCGGCGTCAGGTGCACGACCCGGCGAGCGAGGAGCGCGAAGTCTCCTGCCGAGAGTGACAGCCCGGCGAGCGGATCGTCACGATGCGCGTCGAACCCGGCCGATACCAGCACCCAGGTCGGATCGAACGCCTGAGCCGCCGCGGCGAGGACCTCGTCAAACGCGAGCAAGAACGCATCACCAGATGTCCCCTCGGGAAGGGGGAAGTTGATCGTCAACCCGCGGGCGGCCGCGCCGCCGATCTCCGACGCCGCGCCGGTGCCGGGGAACAGCGGATATTGGTGGGTCGACACATACAGGACGTTCGGATCGTTCCAGAAGATCGCCTGCGTGCCATTGCCGTGGTGCACGTCCCAATCGACGATCAGGACACGTTCCCCCTGGCGCGTCAGCGCAGCGGCTGTCACCGCGACGTTGTTCAGCAGGCAGAAGCCCATCCCGCGATCTGCGAGCGCGTGGTGCCCGGGAGGCCGGACCGCCACGAAGGCGGCGTCACCCCGCCCCTCCTCGAGGGAGGCGATGGCGGTCAGGCCGGCGCCAGCCGCGAGACGGGCGGTGCTGCACGAGCCGGGAGACACGACCGTGTCGGGATCGAGTTCACCACCACCTTCGACGCAGAGATCATCGAGAGCTCGCAGGTACGACAGCGAGTGCACCCGTCCTAACTCGTCGAGCGTGGCCTCGCGCGGCTCGATCCTCGCGACCTCCTCCGACCCGTCGCCGAAGACGTCATGCACGGCCGCGTCCACTGCGTCGAGTCGAGCCGCCCGTTCGGGATGCCAACTGCCCGTCTCGTGACGGTCCCGGTTCCGAACCCCCGTCACGATGAGCACGTCGGTCAGCTCTCGATCCTGGAACTGGTTCCGTTCACGGCACCGCTCTCCCCCGCAGGACGGACGGAGCGTATCGGGATGCCTGGCTCTCGAGGCTTCCCGCTTGCCTGCCGGCGACCTTCCCGGGATGAGGTGGCCGGGCCCGGGCGATTTAGCCCTCCGGGACGTCGCTCAGTGGTTCGAGGGCTCGGCGGAGCCGGCGCTCGAGCACATCGACCGCACTCCGGATGCTCGCTGCCTCCGCGTGGGCGTGCACCACGTGCCCGTTGACTTCGAGTTCCGCCCGTGCCAGTGCTGCCCGTTCCTGCGCCGCCATTCGCTGGACGACGATGTCGACTCGGATGCTCAGCGCCGTGTCGGGTGCGTACCGTTGGAGACGACCCAACTTGTGGTGCGCGTACGCATGGTCGGTCGGCCCCACACGGCCATGAGCGTGGACCACCACGTTCGCCGTTGCACCAATTCCATTCGACACTGCGTCCTCACGCTCGAACCGACGTTGCCGCTCGCGGCTTTAACGTCATCATCGACGGGGATCTCGTCGTTCGGTAGGGCCGAACGGCCCAGCCTTCGCGGACTCCGCTCGAGCCAGCAGGCTCAGGCCTCGCCATCGGTCGAACCGTCAGGCGCCCCGGGGATGCCACCCGGGACGGACGACCGGCTGCGCTACTGTTCTGCGTCGGGCAGCAGCAGGGGCACCGCGATGCAGAGTCCGACAGACCACCTCGACGAGGCTGCGCCGTCGTCGCTCTTGGCTGGGGCGGCCTTGACGGGCGCGATCATCGTAGAGCTCGTCGATTCCGTTGCCGACGGGGTCGTGCTGACGGACAGGGATGGACGGATCCTGCTCGTCAATCGGCAGACCGAGGAGCTCTTCGGCTACGACCGCAGCGAGCTGCTGGGCCGAGCAGTCGAGGACCTACTACCTGGGCGATACCAGCAGGTTCATCGGGCGCATCGGATCCGTTACCGGGCCGAGCCGCGCACTCGCCCGATGGGAGCCGGGCTTGAGCTCTTCGGCCGGCGGCGCGACGGCACCGAGTTCCCGGTCGAGATCAGCCTGAGCCCTCTTCGCCTCGAGTCCGGACAGCTCGTGGTCGCCTCCGTCCGCGACATCACCGATCGGGTCGCCGCGGAAACCGAGCAACGCCAGCTCGCCAACCTGCTGGACGCCACCCGCGACGCCATCCTCATCTTCGACGCAGAGACCCTGCGCTTCACCTACGTGAACCAGGGCGCGGCCGAGCAGCTCGGCTACCCCCGCTCAGAGCTGCTCACCATGACGATGATGCACCTGGCCCCCGAGTTCACCGAGGCGCGCCTTCGAAAGATGCTCGAGCAGCTGACACGCGGTGACGTGTCGTCGACCATGTTCACGACTACTCACCGGCGGAGCGACGGAACGGACATTCCCGTCGAGATCATCCTCCAGCCCGACCATGACGACACCGGACCGGCACGCGCCTTCATCATGCTCGCACGCGACATCAGCGAACGCGTTGAAGCTGAAGAACAACTTCGTGAGGCGGGCGAGGCTCTCCGTGTGCTCGAAGACCGCGAGCGCATCGCCCGAGATCTCCATGACACCGTCATCCAACGCATCTTCGCCGCCGGCATGTCCCTTCAGGCCGTCTCGACCGTGTTGGAAACTCACGACGGCGACGCCGGCCAGCGCCTCGACAGGATCTCCGACGAGCTCGACGAGGCGATTCGAGACCTCCGCAACGCCATCTACGCCCTCCAACCCCGGGAAAGCCACCGCCGCGGACTGCATCGCGACATCCTGCAGATCATCGAGGATGAACGACCAGCGCTCGGTCTCGAACCTCGGCTACGCCTGGACGCCGAGATCGACGCGATCCCCGACGACATCGCCGAACACCTCCTCGCGATCCTCCGCGAAGCCCTGTCCAATGTCGCCCGCCACGCTCACGCCACCACCGTCGCGGTCGCCATCGAGGCCAACGACGACGACATCGTTCTCCGCGTGGTCGACAACGGCGTCGGTATCGCTGACGCACGGCCCGCGGGGAACGGACTGCGCAACATGGCCGATCGGGCGCACCAACTCGGCGGCGACTTCCGCGTGGGGCCACAGGTCGACGGCCAGACACAGATCGAGTGGCGCGTCCCGAAGCCCGTGCCATAGCCCAGGCGATCACGTCCACCGATCCCGACCGCGATCAGCCCACCCAGATCGCCTGGTTCACTCCGGAGCAGCCGCGGAGTCGCGGCGGGCGCGAGGACGGCGCCATCGGCACATCGGGCACACCACGCGTCTGCTTCCGTTCTCAGACACGCCGCGACCTCAGGCCACCCATTCAGAGGTACGCCTCAGAATGGAAGGCCCATTCGGCTTCCGCCGCCTGGAGACGACGACCGGTGATCGCGAACGGGTCGACGACGAGCCAGGCGTCACGCTCGGCGAGGATCCACGGCTCAGGGTCGAAGCGCTCGCGAAACCCGGCGGCATCGGGATCGACGTGGTGCAGGGTTCCACGCACGAGCACGGACCAACCCTGCCGCTTGAATTGGTCGACGCCATCGAGCTCGAACGCGACCTGCAGCGGCGCCCGGTCGATCACGTTGCCCGGCCGCGTGCGAAGGGCGATCCATGTCCGGCCGCTGGTCTCCACCAGCCGGTAGTTCACGGGGAGGATGACGGGGAAGTCATCCACCATCAACGCGATGCGGCCGAGCTGCCCGGTGCGCAGCAGCGAGAGGCAGTCGTCCAGAGCAAGCTCGTCAAGCCAAGCATCTGACATGTGACCTCGTCTCGTCTTGACGGTCACGGTAGCGCCGCCCGCGGGACCGCTGGCCCTGCGGAACCCTCGGGGGTGGGCCTTCAACCGCTGGTCCCATCGCCCGCCCGACGATGCCCCGGTGGGCGGTTAGGCGCTCGTCCTGGGACCAGGCGCTTGCTCGACCGTGCGGTAGTAGTCACGCCAGATCAGCCGGTACACGGGGAGGTGACGGGGGATCGATCGGAGTCCCGGAATGAACGGGACGAGTATCAGCGCCAACGTGAGGATCGCCATGATCGCCCAGATGAGCGGCGTCCGCGTTGGTCGAGGTCTTGAACGGCGAGATCTGGTACCAGAACGTGTAGAGCCAGAGCCAGCTCTGTCCGGGGAAGTTGCCGGTCTCGTTCGTCATCCCCCATTGGCCACCGAGCAGATGCTCTTGCTCGGCGAGGCCTTGCAGGTAGGTGCTGTCAGCCATGAACAGCAGCGGCTTGGTGTAGTCGGTGGCGTAGAACTGCGAGTGGGTGACCAACGCGCCGTCGAGGCCGCCGCCGCGCGCAAAGCCCACCAAGCCGGCGAGGATCGGCTGGACCGGTCCGTAGTCGCCTCGAGGCACGAGGAGGGCCCCGTTGCGGAACTGGGCGTGGGTCAGTGCTTTGGCATAGTCACTCGTCCAGTGCTGGTGCTGCGCGTCGGAGGCGAGCTGGTAGGCGTCCAGCGCCCGCTGGAGGTCGGGTCGGTCAGGCGCCAGGCTGGCGAGCGGAGCGAGCACGAAGTCGCGGGCCGTGTCGATCGGGATGTGGACGCCGGCGAGGCGTTGCAGCGAGATGGGGCCGATCTGCTGCCCCGCGCCGGGCGTGTGGTTGTACGGCGGACCGTACGTCGCGGTCGTGCTGGTCCCGTTGAGCTCTGAGAGTGCGGTCGTGGCGAAGTCGATCGGGTCGGCTCGCGACCACTGTCCGATTGTGACGGCCCGCTTGTCTGGTGATGAGAACACGCCTGCGAGCGCCGTCGTGAGCAATCCGACCACCACGAGGGCGATGACGAATTCCTTGACGAGGTCATAGGGCCGGTATCCGCCCTCCCACGTCTGGTCCGACGAGGTAGTGGTGGCGCTCATCGGCCGTCGCGCTCCCCGACCGGTGTGGACGTCGGTGCGGTGGACGCGTGTCGGGCCGGGAGGGGTGGTACGACGCCGTGCTTGCGGACCAACAGCACGTGGGCCACGACCAGCGCGACGATCCCGAGCGGAAGCAGGACCACGTGCCAGGTGAACATCTGGCCGAAGTCCAACACGTTGAAGAAGGCACCGATCCCAACCGAGTTGAGACCGTCCTTGGCCTGGGACGCGATCCATTGCGACGCGAAGTTCTGTTGCGACAGGTATCCGGTGAACGCGGTCCCGATGGACACCACGAAGGCCACGGCCCCCGTCACCCAGGTGGTGGCCCGCCGGCCTCGCCAGGCGGCCATGAAGAACTTCGCCCAGAGATGGACGACCATGAAGAAGAAGAACAGTTCAACGCTCCAGAGATGCACGCTGTTGAAGAACAGGCCCACCGAGGAAATGTGCCACCACGTCGGCCCCTTCAGCGCCAGCACGAGCCCCGAGCCGATCACGATGATCAGCGCCGCGATCGTCAGCACCCCGAACACGTACACCCAGGACGCCACGTAGACCGGCTGCTCGTCGGGGAGCAGCTTCTCGGGGGGCAGTGCCCGCAATCCGGCACGGCGGAGCGCGGCCGTCCACGATCGTCCTGCCGAACCTCCCTCGCTGGCAGTCATCGGCGTCGCCCCGGGAACGGCACGGTGACCGCCAGGACGAACACCGCCAGCATCAGCGCGATCACGACCAGGTTGGCAGCCGAGATCTGAAACCAGCCCCAGTGGATGTAGTAGGGCTTCCCGTTGAGACCCACCGCCACGATGGTGTCGAGCGTCCCCACCATCATCTCTCCCAATCGACGCGGCCGGCTCGCCACGGTCTACACCGAGATCGGCTCGGCGACCAGCGCGGAGCGAGACCGCACCCAGGCTGGTCGTCCCGGCCGATCGCCCGTCCGAGCGCCTCCGACCGGGACGATCGGGACCAGCGCCTCGATGTCGAGTCTCATGAACTCGAGGCGGTCGGGCTGACCCGCTAGCCCGGGGTCTCGAAGATCCAGACTCCCCGGAACTCCACGAGCCGTCGCCCCGGTGCATCCGAGACGCGGATGGCGACGTCGCCGCACGTTGGGCATCGGAGCACGGTGCCGGCGCTCGTGTACGCCCGGTGGGCGCCGGTCGGGTGCCGTGCCCGACAGGATTGGCAGATCCGCTCGGCGGTCGTCGGCTCGGCGGCGAAGATCTCCTGGAGAAGCCCGCCGATCCCGTTGCCGTCGGTGACGTTGCCCATCTGGGTCATGTCATCCCCCTGTCGGTCCGAAGCGTTCGGTCTTGACGAGTCGCGGGTCGTGGCCGAGTTGGACAAGCAGGTCGGCGACACGCTCCACGAAGGGTGTCGGCCCGCAGACGAACACCCAGGGTCGATTCCGGGGCTCGGGTCCGACGGCACGCACCATCTCGGCGTCCACGCGGCGCGACCAGCCCGACCAGCCCGGCGGGGAGGTCCGGGTGAGCGTGCAGTGCACGGCGACACCCTCCCGCGTGAATTGGTCCAGCTCGTCGCGGTACAGCACGTCGTCCGATGTCCCCGCGGAGAGCAGGAGCCGGGAATCGACCGGGCTCGCGTGGGCGCGACGATGGCGGAGCATCGCGGCCAGCGGGACGAGGCCTGATCCACCCGCGAAGAGGACCAGCGGGCCGCCGTTGGCGACCTGCCAGGTGAAGTACTCGCCGATCGGGCCGCGCAGCTCGAGCTCGTCGCCGGCGCGCAGCTCGTCGCAGAGGTACGCCGAGACCTCGCCGTCGTCGATCCGTTCGACGGTCAACGCGAGCTGCTGGTCCTCCGGGGGCGACGCGATCGAATAGGAGCGCTCAGCTCGGTAGCCGTCCTCGGCCGTGAGACGGACGTCGACGTGCTGACCGGCGAGGTGGCCGGGCCACTCGGGAACGTCGAGGGTGATGGTCTTCGCGTGTGGCGTCTCGGCTCGCACGTCGGCCACGGTCGCGATGCGCCACCGCAGCGGGACCCGCGGGGGTATCAATCGCTCCAGTACCGCTCCTCTTTCCACGGGTCTCCCCGGTTGTGGTAGCCGAGCGTCTCCCAGAAGCCTGGTTCGTCGTGGTCCAGGAGCGTGAGGCCCCGCACCCACTTGGCGCTCTTCCAGAAGTAGAGGTGTGGGACGAGGAGGCGTGCCGGGCCACCGTGCTCGGCTTCGAGTGGCGCACCGTCGAAGGCGTACGCGATCCAGGCCTGGCCGTCCGTGACGTCGGCGAGCGGCAGGTTGGTGGTGTAGTCACCGTCGCAGAACGCCGACACGTACTCCGCGGCTGTGTCCACCTCGTCGAGCAGGACGTCGACCGAGACGCCCGTCCACCTCGTCCCGAGCTTCGACCACTTGGTGACGCAGTGGATGTCGACGGTGAAGGTCTCGCTCGGCAGCGCGGTGAACTCGTCCCAGGACCACGAGAGCTGGTCGTCGACGGCGCCGTTGATCTGGAAGCTCCACGCCGCGAGGGCTGTCTGCGGCGTCGGACCGGCCGACAGCACCGGAAAGTCTTCGACCACGTACTGACCCGGTGGCAGCCGGGACGAGTCCACGTCGGCACGACGTCGACCGCGAAAGCCGCGGGAAACGGCCACTAGCCCACGTGCACGGCAGAGCCGCCGGCATCCCCGGTCACTGCTGATAGCCCTCGACCGTCGACGCCGGTCGCGCCGACGCGCCGCTGGGATCCTCTCGTGCGTCCCGCCGCGCCCGGCGCTGGCGCAACAAGTCCCAACACTGATCCAGCTGGACCTCCAGCTGACGAAGCCGCTCCTGGTCCGCCTCGGACCGGCCGCCGGCGGCGGTGGGCTTCTCCAGCCCGTGCTCCTCCTCGACGAGTCGGCTGATGCGCTCGATCAGGTCCTGGTCATCCATCGCGGCTCCTCGTCCGACGTCACCCGTCCTGGGGCGGTTCGGCTCCATCATGGCGTGCGTCGTGGACGGCGACGGCCACGACCACGCAGATGGGCCGGGAGCGGTGTGCGGCCGGGGTCGTGCCTGCGGCGCCTGGCCCCTAGCCTGCCGGTTCTCGATGGCGAACTGGTCCACGATCTCTTCGCTGGCCACGGCGGGCGGCACGCTCGTCCTGGCCGTCGCCACCTTCTCGGCGGTGCGTTCGGCGAACCGGAACACCCGCACGGCCCAGCTCGCGTTCCAGGAGTCGTTGCGGCCCGTGCTCATGCCCTCGCGTTTCCAAGACGCGCCCGAGAAGGTGATGTGGAAGGAAGGGCACTGGACGCGCGTCGACGGCGGCCGGGCCGCCGTCGAGGAGAGCGACGACAACATCTACCTCGTCGTCTCGCTGCGCAACGCCGGCGCGGGCATCGCGGTCATCCAGGGATGGCGGGCCACCGAAGCCCCCTCCTCGGCCAGCGAGCTCCAACGACCCGAGCCCGGCGAATTCCGCCGTCAGCTCCGCGACCTGTACATCCCGCCCGGCGACACCGGCTTCTGGCAGGGAGCCATCCGGGACCGTGACGATGCCTCCTACGACGAGCTCTTAGACACGATCGCGGCCCGTCGCCGGCTGGCCGTCTTTCTCCTATACAGCGACCATGAAGGCGGTCAACGCACGATCAGCCTCTTCTCGCTCAGCCCCAGCGACGGCACATGGCTGACCTCGGTCGTCCGCCACTGGAACCTCGACCGGGCCGACCCCCGCTGAACCACAGGCGCGGATCTCAGCCGTCCGGCCTGCGTTCAACGACCATCACGACTGCTCGCTCTCCCGTCGAACGTCGGTGTCGCCAGAGCCTCCGAAGCTTGGATGGTGGTCGTCGCGCGTCGGGGTATCGGGCCTCAGGCGGCCGAACTGCTGGCGCTCGGCTGCCGTTTGGCGCGGCGGGCGATGACGGCGGCGGTGCCGACGAAGGCGGCGGCGAGCAGGATCCACGTGAGGGACTCGGACCCCGCGATCGGTACCGGATTGGTGGTGCAGGCCGTTGAGGTGCTCGACGCCGACGCGCTGTGAGTCAGGTTCCACGTCAGGTTGCCCGACCCGTTCCAGGTGGTGGAGAAGACGTTGTCGTGGGTCCCAGGGCTGAACGTGCTCGGCTGACCGCGGTCGCCGGGAGTCGGTGAGAAGCTGTTGCCACTGCCGATCGCGATCGTGACCGCGCTCGAGTAGTTGTTGGTGTAGCCCCAGAGGGCGTTGTACTGCCCGGTGCCGGTGTCGTGGTACACGCACTCGAGGAAGGGCTTCACGGACCCCGGTCCGCCATTGTCGGCGGTCGCTGTACCCACTGACGCAGTCAGGACGCCCACCGCGGTGATCAGCACCAAGCCGGCCGCCCGCGTGAGCCGTCGGACTGTCGTCATCCTGGGGTCACTAGGCGCCTTCCTGAGAATTTAGGAGTGGCGAATACCACTCCTAAAGAACGTCGGCTCATCTGGTCTCGCGCTTGATGAGCAATTCCGGTGCGAGCCACCTCGCGAAGGACAAGTTCTTGCAGACGGGGGCGCTGCTATCGAGCAAGCAAGTGTCGTCGGGTGGCCACGGCGACGGCTTCGAGCTTTGAGTGGGCGCCAAGCTTGCGCAAGATGGTCTGCACGTGGGTACGGACGGTGTTCAGGCTGAGCGTGAGGACGATCGACCTCTCGACGCCGGATGGGTTCTCGTACGACCAACAGACCTACATGCTGCTACCTGAGCGTTGAAGGTCGTACTGTCACCGCGACCGCAACACCCTGGCCCGGGTGCCGGACGGACTCGCTGCCCGCACCGGAACCACACCTGACGCCGGGAACGACTCGCGCCCGATGGGGATCGGATCTCGGTCGTCGTCTTCACGGTGTGGGCTCTGGTGCGACGAGGTCCGCCCCGGACGCCTCAGGCGGCTGCGACGAAGCAGCAACATGACCGCCATTCCGACGACGAACAGCACCATGGCGATGGTGTAGGAGTTCCCGACCGTCAGCTGCGCGAACGAGTCGTGGAGTTCCCTGCCGCTGCCGTACGGAACGCGCCAAATGGGGCCGTACCAGAACAACAGGGCGGCCACGCCAGCCCAGACACGACCGAAGGCGGGTCGGTCAGGCGCCAGCGCGAGCCACACCACGACGGGCACGATCCAGACGAGGTGGTGACCCCACGTGATCGGGGACACGAGCAGGCCCGTCGCCGCGCAGAGCACGATGCCGAGCAGAGCCGACGACGAGCGGTACGCCCAGACCGCGACCGCCAGTCCGGCGACTCCGGCCACTAGCACCACCAGCACAAGGAGGTGGTCAGATACGTGCGCGTGCGCGAAACGAACGATCGCGCTGCGAAGACTCTGGTTCGCGATGTACACGACCCCGCCCACCCGACTCGCGTCGAAGGCGTACTTCGTCCAGTAGGACCAGGACTCGGCGGGTGCCACACCGAGCATGACGATTCCGCATCCGAGGAACGTGGTGAGCGCCACGTAGCCGGCCCGAGCCTGCTTCGTCGCGAAGAGCAACGGGACGAAGATGAGCGGGGTGAGCTTCAGCGCCGCAGCGATGCCGGTGAGGACACCGCGTGGGATCGCATGGCCCCACAGGGTGTGCTCGCCGGTGAGATCGGCGAGCACCAGGAGCGCCAGGAGGAGGTTGATCTGACCGTAGCTGAACGTCATCGCCACTGGATTGAGCGCCAAAGCGGGAAACGACAGGACGAGTGACCAGCGGACCGCGTCGGACCGACACCACTCCGGGCGAGCGGACCGCAGAGCCCGATCCAGAAGGGCGACGAGCACCAGCGTCGAGATGAGGGCCCAGACCACCTGGGCCGTGACACGCGGGATCGCCGTGAGGGGAACGAAGAGCAGCGCGGCGACGGGCGGGTAGGTGAACGGCTTCTTCGGATAGGGCAGGTAGGTCGTGTACAGATGACCACCAAAGAGGTGGGACGCACCCATCAGGTAGACCGCGAAATCGACGGGATGCGTCGTGGTCGCGATGTGCACCGCCCGGTTCAGCGCGAGCGCAATCGAGACCAAGCCGCCGACCCACACGACCGTCCGGACCGCTCTGGCGTGGAGCGGGCGCTGCAGCGTGCTGCGCAAGCTATCGAGCATGAGCGTCAAGGGTGACAGCCGTCGGGAGGGAGCGCTGGTCACACCCCGCAGCCGTGCCTAGCCGTCACACGACAACGGCGAGGTGACCGACTCGCTGCGCTGAGCACCGGCCGCTCGATGGATGAGGTTGTGCCCGTCGCTGACCCGTGCAGCACGGGGCCCACGGGTGTGAGGATCGGACCCGACGACCTGGCACCGAAGCGTCACGGGGTCTTCGCGACGTCGAGGTGCTCACCGGGTCGGACCAAGAGGGTCAGATGACGCCGCCGACGACGAGGACGCCGATCACGACGAGCGTGAGCGCAGTGAGGAGGTTCCCCCACCGCTCGAGCCAGCGACCGCGGATCTGATACCCACCGAACGTTGCGATGAGGGTCAGCCCGACGATCGTCGTGATCGTCACGCCCGAGAAGATGAGCAGCGAACCGATCGAGGCGGCCACCCCGACCGTGGTGGCGGCGAGGAACACCGGCAGAATCGTCAGGTCGGGTGAGGCGGCCGCACCGAAGGGCACCATGACCGAGGCCAACCCCGAGACGCGTCCGCCGCTCACGCCAGCCGTCTGGCGCCTCGCATGCGCCAGTCGCAGCCTGGACACGTGACCGGCGCGACGCACCGGACGCGCCCGATCTTCGGCGTACTGGTGGCCCTGTTGGCCAGCGTCGACACGGACGAGCCCGTGATAGTGCCCCGGTTCGTGCTCATGGTCGTCGGCACTGCCGTGGTCGTGAGCGTGATCGTGGCTGGGCCCGGGATCATCGCCGTCCCCGTGATCGTGGCTGTGACCGTGTCCGTGACCGGTGAGCTCGAAGCCGGCGAACAGGATGCCGGTCGCGACCAGGAGGCCGCCGACGATGGTGTTCTGCGCGTTCTCGACCAGGCTCCGGAACTGCAGTCCAACGACGATGATGATGCCGCCCAGCAGCAGCGAGAGGGCGACGTGGGCGAGGGCGGCCAACCCGGACAAGCGTGCGACCCGGCGGATCGGGTAGCCCGTGTGCGCCCTAACACGGCGAGTGGCACCCAGTGGTCGGGCAGGATGGCGTGGCCGATCGCGACGCCTGCCGCGGCGGCCAGCACGGCCGGCGCGGTGCTCATGCTGGACGCGCACGCGGTTGCCGCGACGTCACCGGTACCAGTCCGAGGTGCTGGGCGTGGGCCATCGCTTCCGCGAGGAGCACCGCGACGTGATCGTCGTGCAACGAGTACTCGATGAGGCGTCCTCGCCGAGTTCCCACCACCAGGCGGAGGTGGCGGAGCACCCGCAGCTGCTGTGAGACCGTCGACTGCTCCAGGCCGAGGTCGCTCGCGAGCTTCCCGACCGACACCGGAGCGGCCGCGAGGCGACTGAGGATCCGGACCCGACTCGGGGTCGACAACGCGCGCATCGTCTCGGCGACGGCGTCCGCGTCCTGCGCAGACACGAACGCCGACTCGACCTTGTGGCCGCGACTCATCAATTACATCATATGAACATAGATGCAGAGGTTCAAGTAGCGGGTCCCGTGAGACCAGGGTTCGATGACCGTTCGGCGCGGGGGCGTGACCCGATGCTGCCGAGCGAACTCGCCCCGGTCCGGCGAGGGATGCGTCGATCTCACGGGTAGCAGCCGCGAACGGCGACGTCGGGGTCGTCGACCACTCGGACGGCGCGGTCGAACACCATCACCGCTCGTCGCGGCGTCTCGTAGCGCGGCCAGGCGAGACCACCCGCTGACGGGTCGCCGGTCGCGGCCAGTGCCGCCCATGACGCCCGGAGGCGCACCCCGAGCGCGTCGGCGTCCCGGTCGTGCCCGACCGCCACGGCCCAACCCTCCCGGTCGAAGGTGCCGAAGATGAAGGGGACGTCCACCGCGTGGACCGCGCCAAGCCCGGGCGCGGCCCAGTCGAAGCGGTACACGAAGGCGGGCGCGCCCGACGTGACGCGGGCCTCGGCGAGACGAAGCGCAGGGATCCGCATGCGCAGCGTCCGTGCGCACGGCCTCCCACACGTCGCCGTTGCCGGCTGATGGTCCGAGCGCGGTCCGGTAGGCGGCGACGATGCCGTGCGGGTCCCCGTTGGGGACCAGCCGCGCCACACGGCGAGCGAGTCGATCGTCGTCGAGTGCAGCGCCGGTCGGGTCCGGGAAGAGGCGCAGCTCGTCGCGGGTGGTGCCGAGCACCAGCACCACCTCGGCCCCGCGCCGGTCAGTGATCCCGTCGAGCGCCGACCGGTCGAGGAGGTCCCCATCGACGGCGGGCGCGAACGGCATGATGCCGGTCTCGCCGAACAGCTCGAGGGTGACGCGGTCCTGCGCGTCCAGCAGGGCCCCGGTGGGGACCGCGCGTAGCGAGGCGGCGTCGGCCGTCCCGATCCCGAGTGCCGACGCCATCCTGCTCGCCGTGCGCGCCGCCTCCTCGCGACTCAGGGTTCGTACCTCCCCGCTCTGCGCCGCGGCGCGGGTGGCGATGGGGTCCGCCGTCGACGCCAGGAGATGCAGGATCGACCCCGCTCCCGCGGACTCGCCGAACACCGTCATCGTCGAGGGGTCGCCGCCGAGCGTCGCCGCGTGCGTTCGCGCCCAGGCCAACGCCGCGAGCTGGTCGTAAAGCCCGGCGTTGCCGATCGTGTCGGTGCCCGGTCCGGCGTCGTCGGGACAGAGGAACCCGAGCGCGCCGAGGCGGTAGTTGATCGTGACGATCACGGCGTCGGCCTCGGCGGCTAGGCGAGCCCCGTCGAAGACCGGCTGGCTCGACCCGCCGCTGGTGAAGGCGCCGCCGTGGATCCAGACCATGACCGGCCGTCGACCGCTGAGCGTCGGCGTCCACACGTTGAGGGTCAGGCAGTCCTCGCTCGTCGTGCCGGCACGGAACGCCGGGAGTGGGCTCGGCAACCCTGGGCCTTGGGGAGCGGCGGCACCGAAGGCCTCCACGGACCGGATGCCGGCCCACGACGGCGGCGGCGTCGGACGCAGCCATCGACGGGGGCCTGCGGGGGACGCGGCGTACGGAATGCCAAGGAACCGCTGCACCGGAGTTCCGCCGGGCGCCACGACGGTCTGGCCCTCGACCGTGCCGGACACGGTATCGAGCCGCGGCGCGCTCATCCCGGGTGGCGCGCGAGCCAGCGACGTCCGCCGTCACGCCACGCCCCGTGGGCGAACTTCCCGCCGCCGAGGCAACCGATCGGGCGGGCCACACGGGTGCACATGACCCGGACGGTAGCCTCGACCGTCATGCGAGTGGCCGTGCTCGACGACTACCAGCAAGTCGCCCGCTCGCTCGCCGACTGGGAGCGGTTGCACGACGCGACCGTCGTCTGCTTTGCGGACCACGTCAGCGACGCGGACGCGCTCGTCGACCGACTGGCCGGCTTCGACGTGGTCGTGGCGATGCGCGAACGCACGGCGTTCCCCCGCTCGATCCTTGAGCGGTTGCGTGAGCTTCGGCTGCTCGTGACGACCGGGCCCCACAACGCCTCGATCGATGTCGAGGCCGCCCGGACGCTCGGGGTGACGGTCTGTGGCACCGGCGGTGCGCTGTGGAACACCGTGGAGCTCACGTGGGCGCTCATCCTGGCCACGGCGCGGTCGCTCGCCGCGGAGGACGCGCTGGTCCGGGCCGGCGGCTGGCAGCGGACGGTGGGGCGCACGCTGCACGGCGCCACGCTGTCGGTCCTCGGGCTCGGCAACCTCGGAACGGCTGTCGCCCGCCTCGGGGTCGCCTTCGGGATGCACGTCCTCGCGTGGAGCCCGAACCTGACCGTCGATCGGTGCGAACCGGTCGGGGCGTCCCTCGTCGAGCGAGACGAGCTCTTCGCCCGCGCCGACGTCCTGACCGTCCATCTGAAGCTCAGCGACCGGAGTCTCAGGCTCGTCGGGGCTCGCGAGCTGGAGCTCATGAAGCCGACCGCCGTGCTGATCAACACGTCACGGGGACCCATCGTCGACGAGCACGCGCTGGCGACCGCGCTGGAGTCCGGGGCGCTCGGCGGTGCCGGGCTCGACGTGTTCAGCGTCGAGCCGCTGCCCTTCGATCACCCGCTCCGCCGCGCGCCGAACACCATTCTGAGCCCCCACCTCGGGTACGTCACCGAGGACTGCTACCGGATCTTCTACGGCGACGCGGTCGAGGACATCGAGGCCTGGCGGGCCGGCCAACCAGTCCGGGTGATCACCTAGATTGGCCGCGGTGGCGAGCACGGGCACGTCCTTCACGCCGCAGGCGATGACGCCGATCGGCGTCGAGCTCACCGAGCGCCAGAAGCTCGCGTGCCTCCACCGCATCCTCGCGGGCCTCGGCTTCAACGAGAACATGGCCGGTCACGTGACCATGGTCGGGGACGCAGCCGGCAACCTCTGGGCCAGCCCGTGGGGACTCTGGTGGGACGAGGTGCGAGCGAGCGACCTCTGCCTGATATCACCCGAGGGCGAGGTCCTCGACGGCCGCTGGGACGTCAGCCCGGCCATCTTCGTGCACACCGAGCTACACCGCACTCGGCCCGACGCCCAGATCGTCGTCCACAACCACCCGTATCACGCCACGCTGCTGGCCACGCTCGGACGTCTGCCCGAGATCACCCATCAGGCCGCCTGCATGTTCGACGACGCGCTGGCCCTGGTGGACGAGTACCAGGGCCAAGTGCTCGACCAGGACGCCAGCGCCTGGTTGGCCGAGCGCGTCGGGTCAGCCGACGGGGTGATCCTGGTCAGTCACGGGGCGCTGGTCATCGGCGCGTCGGTCGAGGAGGCGACCTACCGGTCCGCGACCTTTGATCGCATGTGCCGCTTGACGGCGGACGCGCTTATCAGCGGCCTCCCGACCCGGGAGATCGCCACCGAGCACCGCGCCGCTCTGAAGGACGCGTTCCGGACGCACGCGCTCGACGCCTACTGGAACGGCGCGGTGCGTCTGCTCCTCGCTGACGACCCGACCGTGCTCGACTGACCGGGGGGATCGGTGCCCGTCACCATCGACGAGCTCTCGAACATGAAGTCCTTCGGGGGCGGCGGCCAACGCCGGCCCGCGGTGACGCTGCTGCCCGACCCCGAGCCCCGAGAGGCCCGGTTCACCGTCATCTCGACCGACGATCACGTCGTCGAGCCGCCGCACATGTGGGACGGCCGGTTCCCCGCCGCGCTCGCCGACCAGGCACCACGGGTGGTCGACACCGACGACGGCGGCGAGCGGTGGCTCTGGAACGGTGAGCTCATCGCCAACGTCGGGTTCAACGCCGTCGCCGGTCGACCGACCACCGAGTACGGGTTCGAGCCCACCCGCTTCGACGAGATGCGGCGAGGAGCCTGGGACATTGACGCCCGCGTCCACGACATGGACCTCAACGGCGTGTACGCGAGCGTCTGCTTTCCTTCCTTCCTGCCCGGCTTCGTCGGCCAGCGAATCTCGCTCGCCCCGACCGATCCCGAGCTCGGCCTGGCGGCGATGCGAGCCTGGAACGACTGGATGCTCGAGGAGTGGTGCGGCACGCACCCCGACCGCATGGTGGCACTCCAGCTGCCGTGGCTGCGTGACCCGCAGGTCGCGGCGGCGGAGATCCGACGCAACGCCGAACGGGGCTTCAAGGCGGTGACCTTCTCCGAGAGCCCCGACAAGCTCGGGCTCCCGTCGATCCACACGGGCTACTGGGACCCGTTCCTCGCCGCCTGCGAGGAGACCGAGACCGTGGTGTGCCTCCACGTCGGATCGTCGTCGACGTCACCGTCGACGACCGAGGACGCACCGCCGGAGACGATCGCCGTCCTGTTCTTCGCGTACGGGATGTACGCCGCCGTCGACTGGCTGTACTCGAGGATCCCCGTCCGGTTCCCGGGCATCAAGATCTGCATGTCGGAAGGCGGGATCGGCTGGGTCGCAGCACTCATGGACCGACTCGACCACTGCTTCGAATACCAGATGGGCTACCTTCACACGTGGGAGGGCGTCGCCGAGACGCCGACCGAGGTGCTGCAGCGCAACTTCTGGTGGTGTGCGCTCGATGACGAATCGGCGTGGGCCACTCGTCAGCGCATCGGCATCGATCACCTCGTCGTCGAATCCGACTACCCGCACGCGGACTCGACCTGGCCCGACACCCAGGCCGTCCTGGCCCGGCAGCTCGCCGGGATGCCCGACGACGAGGTGCGGGCGGTCTGCTGGGCGAACGCCGCGACGCTGTTCCGCCACCCGGTCCCGGCGACGGCACGGCCCTAGCTGTGGTGATCACGGACTCGACCGCCCGCCGCCCTGCGGTGCCACCTCTCGGCGTCGGCCGGCGCTGAATGCCGAGGTTGGCGATGAGCTGGCAGGAGGCGCAATCGTTCGAACTCCTGCCGCACGGGCCCGTTGGTTGACAATGACGCCCGGTTTGGCGCCACGACCACCAAGCCAGTGACGGTGGTCAGGCCACACGGTGCCGCGGTGAGTCAACGCCTCGCGGCACTACTTCAGCTCGACCACTTCAGCGAGGTGCGCCTCGGGATCCTCGACGAGGCCCACGACGAGTCCGCCCGCCTCTTCGGACGGCGCGGGGGCCGCTCGCACCATGCCGCCGCCGGACACGGCGCGCCCGAACAGCGCACCGATGTCGGGGGTGGTGAATCCGAGGATCACCTCGCCGGTGGACGGGGGCGGTTGATCGACCCAGTGCAAGAGGATGAGCCCCCCGTACGAGCCGTCACGTCCAAGGATGATCTCGTAGATCGGTGCGCCGTCGATCTCGGCGTGCACTCGCCGGATTGGGGCAAGACCGTAGACATCGCCGTAGTAGCGCGTCATCGCATCGAGGTCACGGACGACGAGCTTGGTGAAGGAATACGAGGCCGGCGCTGCGTTGCCCATCGATCGGAATATATCTGCGTTCGCAAGACACCGACCTCCACTCCTGACGCGGCACGCCCAATTCGAAGTGCTCAGCGCCCTGCCGTGCACACGAGTCAGCGCGGGCGGACTGTCCCTTCGCGTACCGCTTGAGGCCGACTTGCCGTAGCTCTCGGGACGCCCGTTCCTTCCGAGCTGCGGGATCATCTTCTTGTGGCGGCAGCCGCTTGATCGCGGGTGCATCTTAGGTGTCGGTGCGGCGACAATCCCCGAGCGGCCCGCCTCGAAGATCGTCGCCGCAACCCGGTGGACGTTACGGTTGGCCACATGACTGAGGGCCAGTTGTACTGGCGGAGTGCAGTCGAGGACGAGGCGATGCAGGACGCGCACGGCTTCGTCTGGCAGGCGATGATCGACACCGTCGATGTCGACCTGGCCGGTAAGCGGGTCTTGGACGCGGGGTGTAACCGAGGAGGCTTCTTGTGCCTTCTGAGTGACACCTGCGGGATCGCCGAGGGGCGCGGGTACGACCCGGCATCGGCTGCAATCGACGATGCGCGTCGCCTCGCGCAGCGCCGACCTTTGACCTTCGAAGTCGCCGACACGGTGCCCGCCGGTTGGGGTGGCTTCGATGTTGCGTTCAGCCATGAGGTCCTCTACCTGATCCACGACCTATCCGCACACGCGGACGCAATCTACGAGTCGCTGGCGCCCGGCGGCTCGTACTACCCCGTCATTGGCGTGCACACCGGCAGCCCGCTCATGTCCGCCTGGCATCGCGCGCACGCCGAGGAACTGCATCTTCCCAAGCTCTACACCATCGACGAGGTCGCTGGTGCGTTTGGCGCGGCCGGGTTCGAGGTGGCCGGCGCTCGCCTCAAGATCGGTTTCGTTCCGGCATCGGGACACACCAGCGCCGAGCGCGCGGGCGCCTCACCGGCCACCGCTGCACCCGAACTCCTGCGCTGGATCGAGTACTACAACGACCACAAGCTCTTCATGCGATGCACACGGCCATCACCTAACCGCTGAGTACTACTCACGCCCAGATCGCCGACCGTCACGGGCGAACCGCCTCCTACCCATTGACCAACAGCCGAGCACGACACCAACCCATTCTGCCCACGCGCCAAGGAGCCGAGATCAACCAGCCAGGCTCCGGCGGGCCTTTCCTAGTGGCGGCGATGATCTGACCGCGCCATGGTTGGTGGATACGCGTCAACTCGCGGGGCGCTCGCGTGCCCAGCAGCGGACCGCCGTCGGTGCCGGCGCAGCAGACGATAAGGGAAGCGCTTCGGGGGACCTCGTCGACGCGTGGCGGGAGGCGTGGACCAGCGAGCTGAGTCCGAACACCCGCATCGGAGACCCGCGGCTCCAGTCGACCCATCAGCTCATTCGAACCAGGGTGCGCCTTCGCTCCCCTACAAGAAGCGCACCATCCTCGCTCGTTCGGAACCCACGCGTGCTTCCCTCACGGTGATGACGCCGCCCCGGCACCGAGGTTCCGACGGACGATCATCGGCTGGGCCGGACAGAGCTCGGCCGCAGGCGGGCGGTGGCCCCACCCCGCCGTGGGCGTGACCCCTGACGGCGCGATATCGCTGTTTCACATTCCACGGATTTGGCACAGCCCTGGCACGGCCTCAAGAGTGGACGAGTCCCCTCGACGAGACTCGGCGCGGCAGGCGGTTTGGGGCTCCGCGCGACGCTCGGCTCTGAGCGATGATTCTGTGCGACCAGGCACGCCGGTCCGGGTCACGACGATGCTCGACGGCGTCAGCGAGAGCGCTCATCCGACGCACCGATAGGTTGGGTCAGTGAGCACTTTCATCCAGCGCTACCAGACGTCGGGCTCCGGTATCCGGGTGGCGGTGAAGGACCTCATCGACCTCGCTGGGTGGCCGACGTCAGCGGGCTGCAAGGCGCAAGCGGATCGGGCTGAGGCAGCGACCGTCGATGCGGCGTGCATGGCCGGCGCCCGGGCGGCGGAGGCGAGAATCGTTGGCAAGGCAAACTTGAGCGAACTCGCGTACGACACCATCGGAGACAACCAGTGGTACGGCACGCCGGTGAACCCGCTCGATCCGAACCGCATCCCTGGGGGATCGTCGAGCGGATCGGCGGTCGCCGTCGCCACCGACGAGGCCGACGTCGCGTATGGCTCGGACACCGGCGGGTCGATCCGAGTCCCCTCGGCCTGTTGTGGAACGGTCGGCCTGAAGACGACCCATCGACGTGTGCCCCGAGGAGGGGTCTGGCCGCTGTCGCAGAGCCTCGACACCGTTGGCCCGATGGCGGCTGACGTGGCAAAGGTGACGCGGGGCATGGCGCTGCTCGAGCCGGGCTTCTCGCCGGCCGCAGCGCCCGCCACCACAGTCGGCCGCTTGCGCATCCCCGGCCCTGATCCCGAGATCGACGCGGCAATCGATCGCGTCCTGGCCGCGGCCGAGCTCACGGTGGTCGAGGTGCATCTCGAGGGATGGTCGAGAAGCGAATCCGCCTTCGAATCGTTGATCTCAGGTGAGGCATGGGCCAACAATGGCGACCTGCTGGCGGATCGCGGCGGCATCAGCGACAAGATCGCCGAGCGGATCGCACGCGGCGCGGCCGTCACCAACGAGATGATGACCCAAGCGCGACGCGTACAACAGGCATGGCGTGACGAGGTCGAAGCAGCATTTGACCGGGTGCAGCTACTGGCACTGCCGACCCTGCTCGGGTTCGCCCCGCCGCTAAGCGACGTCGACCGCTTCAGCTTGACCGCCCTGACCAGTCCATTCAACGTGAGCGGCTCACCCGCCCTGTCGCTTCCCATCCGCGTACCCGGTCAGCCCTTGCCCGCCAGCCTTCAGCTCGTCGGTCCACCAGGCAGCGAGGAGCTGCTTTGCGCAACCGCCTTGGTCGTCGAGGCGGCAGACAGGCCGTAGACCGACCCCGAAGGTCTCGCGGGTTCCGATACCGCGCTTTCACCCAACCCACGCAGCATCGACCCAACCTCCACCGCCCCGGTCACCGGACGCGACCAAGAGCCACGAACCGGCCCCTCAGCCCAAGCTCGTCTGCGTCGGTCGCCGGGTCCCGCCCTGGGCAGCGGCCGCGTGCCGAGGGCCGAGGCACCGAAGCGCAACCGGGCCCTCGGCGGAGGACGGCAGCCCTTTAGGGCCTCGTGCTGTGGTGCCCGCCACGGTCGGCATCGTCGAGCACTCGCCGCACCGCGTCGACGTCGAACGGCTCCTCCTGAAGCGTGATCGGGTCCCACTGGCTCCGGTGCTGTGCCGAAGTAGTCACCGCCGTACACGTGGATCGCTGCGGTATAGGCCCTGCTGGGATTGGCGACGGCGTGGATGACGTCGGCGCCGAGGAGGGCGACGTCGCCGGCTCGTAGTTGCTTGCCGCCCGAGACCACAAGTCCCTCGGGCACGCGGCGGAAGAAGGTGTTGTCCTCGCCGCCGCCGTAGATCCCGATCGCGGCCCACATGCGGTGGTCGTGAGGAAAGAGCTCGACCGCCGGAGGCCAGACGAACCGCAGCACCGTAAGCGCCGACGAGCGATACAGGCTGCGCATCTCCCACGTGGCGGCATCTCCTAACGCCCGGTCGATGTCGCTCGGATGTGCGATGGCCCGCGCGAGGACCTCCTTGACGGCGAGCGCGGGCTGCGATTCCCGAAGTGCCGCATCGCAGTCGGCTACGAAGCTATCGACTTCGAACGTGGTGGTCCTCCAAGGCCGTCATCAGTCGATCATCGCCACAGTGATCGTACGGCCGATCAAGGTGCGATCGTCGGGTCTGTCACCGGCCGTCGGCGCGACGGCCCCGGCTTACGCCGAAGACCACCGCGAAACCCCGGGGCAATATCGACCACAGTAGAAGCCGTCGCCTCCGGGCAGGAGGCGACTCATGTTACAAATCGTGCATGGCGAAGTCATCGACGCGGCTCGTGCTGATCTGCGGGCTTCCAGCCTCGGGCAAGTCGACACTCGCTCGTCAGCTCGCACCCAAGATCCCCGCCATCAGGTTGGATAAGGACGGGTGGGCGACTCAACTGGGCGCCGATGTGTGGGATGAAGAGTTCCGAGTGCGTCTCGAAGATCAGCTGTGGGTTCTTTCCCAGGATCTCCTCGCCGGGGGCCAGAGCGTGATCTTGGAGTGGGGCCACTGGGCGCGAGTTGAACGGGATGAGAAACGACTCGGGGCGCGAGCCTTGGGGGTGGCAGTCGAACTGCATTACCTCGATACGCCCTTGGAGGAGTTAATCGAGCGAGCTGAACGTCGCAATGCGTCGGGCGAGTGGACAGCCTCGCCTATGACACGGGCTCACTTTGAACGGTGGGCAACAATCTTTCAACCTCCCGACGAGGAGGAGATCCGGTTGTTCGACAAGCCCGTTGCCGAAGGTTGATCGCGTCAAACCTGTCTCGCCCGCCGCGGCCTCAGGCCTTCAACGAGAAGGGCGCGCTCGACAGCCTCGAGGTCGTCGTGCTACCGATCCTCCTCGCCAACGGTGTGATGCTCTGGCGACGCGACACTCAGCCCCCGTCGCTCCAGTTGCTGCGCCAGCCCGGAGTCTTTCCCAACGGCTTCGTGGAACTTGCCTATTCGGCGGTCCACAAGAGCGTCGACCTAGGCATCAAAGCAGGTCCTGGCCACTTGGTCGAACGCGGAAGCGCGTACGGAACTGCCTTGAGCGAGGCGCCTCTCATCGAGAGGTGCGACAAACCCAGTCCCACCGCGAGGGAGAACCGAACGGTCGCTCGTGTTCGCGACGCTGCATCGCGATTCGGGGACTTGAACCGAGAGCCAACGGCCCGGCTAAGAGCCAAACTCGTGCTCCGGCAGGGAGACGTAAGCCGATCGCTGCGCGGCGATCTCGTGCTGGATCGCCACTGATGTCGGGCCGCGTCTCTCGAGGCCGTCGGATTGAGTTTACGGGGGCGGGCTATTCCCGGAGATGGTGGACCCGTTGTGCCGTCGCGTTGACTCGAGGTGGTCGACCGCGGGACACCTTCAAGTTCCGGAACGAGTCGTGACGACGCTGCGTACGATCATCGGATGGGTGAGGTCGTCATTCGAGTCGCGAGTCCCGCCGACGCGCCCTTCTTAGCCCTGGCAATGCAGGAGGCCGATCGGGGCCACACCGGGATCGGAAGCTGGGACGTCGTGTTCCCCGGCTCGGACGACGAGCGACTCCCGATCCTCACCGCCCTTGCGGTGGCTTCCCCACGGTCCTATGTGCACTGGTCGACGTTCCTCGTGGCGGAGATGGAAGGAATACCGGTGGGCACGGTCGCCGGCTACGTCCCGGCCGTCACCACATCGGATGACTTTGCGGCCGCTTGTGGCAGCGTCCTGGGCGTCGAGGCGGCCCAAGCGAGGCTGGCCAGATTCGAGGCGTGGAGCCGGAACTACTTCGCCGTCGCGCTTCCCGACGACACGCTTCGCGTGGAGTGGGTCTACACGCATCCCGAGGCGCGACGCCGAGGGGTCAGCTTGGGCCTCATTGCGCGGCTCGTCGACGACGCCAAGGCCCGAGGAAATCAAGACTGCTCACGTGGGCACCTACATCGGCAACGAGCCCGCCATCACCACCTATCGCCGCGTCGGCTTCGAACCGTTTGCTGAGTGCCGTCACCGTGACTACGAGCAGCGGTTCAGGGCCCCCGGTCTGATGTTCTTCCGCCGCGAGGTCTGACGGACCCGGCCAAGCACCGAGGAGCGGTCGGAGTTCATGTCGTTACGCTCCTGGGTTGGGGTCGATTGCATTCCTCGGTCTTCGAGTCGGCCGGCAGGCGGACCACAGGTGTTGCCATACGTCTATTACCCAGATGCCGCGCGGGCGCTCTCGTTCCTGGTCGATGCATTCGGCTTCGGAGAGCTTGAGGCCCTTCGCGACGGCGAGGGCAACGTCTAGTCGGCGCAGCTCTCGACCGGTGACGGCGTCGTGTTGATGGGGCCAGGAATTGCCGACTTTGGGACTCGATCGATCGCAGATCCCCACCTGGGCGACATCGCGGATCTTCGTGTATGTCGAGGACGTTGATCGCCACTTACGAGCATGCCCGTGCAGCCGGCGCGACGATCATCGCCGACCCTGCTGATGGCCAAATCGGATCTACATCGCGAGTGACTGCGGAGGTCAGCACTGGATCTTCGCAACCCCCCTCACGTGACAAGGGCAGCGGGTCGTGTGACTCCTCACTAAGAGGCGGGCCTCACGCCATCGCCCGGCAAGCGGGGACGGGGGGCACTCCGTCAGCGCCGGTGGCACTTTCGGCGCTGCGACCCTCGTCATGACCCTGTCAAGATCTGAACGACCTCGTGAGTAGCGGTGAGATCGGTGAGCGCCGCATCAGCACCCAGGGACTGGAGCTCCGACATCGGGATCTGGCCGGTGCCAACCAGTAGGCACCGCACACCCGCCGCTCGCGCGCACGCCAGGTCTCCGGGTGTATCGCCAATCACCCACACATCGTCCGGAAGGTAGCGCTCACCACGAAGTCGCGCGACGCGCTCGAGCGCGATCGGAACGAGCTGGTTGCGATCAGCATGATCCGTGCCGTAGGCACCAACCTCAACGTCAAAGAAGGCCGTCAGGTCAAACGCAGCCAACTTCACCCTCGCATTCCCCAACAGGTTCCCGGTCACCAGGGTCTGGCGCACGCCCGGAACCGCGGCGACCCGAGCAAGAACCTCCACAACCCCCCCGATCACCTCGCCTCGGCGACGCAGATCCGACGCGGCCAGAGCCATGAGCCGCTCCGCCTCCGCAACCGCGACCGGCAGCAGCTCGGCGATCTCGTCCTCGGCCACCTCGCCCCCAACAAACAGCTCCGTCAGGATCTGAGGGTCCGTCTTCCCGTGCATCACCACTCGTTGACCAACCACAGACCTGCCGAGCGCGACCGCCGCCGCTTCGCTAATCACCGCAGAGCCGACACCTCCGCCCCGGATCAACGTCCCGTCCACGTCCCAAAGCAGCAGGCGTCCCACGAGCCCATCCTGGACTCCCCAACACGTGGATCCGAGCCCATATCGCCACACCCCATTGGCTGGTCCTGGTGCGGGCCGAGCGCAACGAAACGACCAGTCACGCGTCGCACATCGCCAAGCGACCCAGACCCTCGCCCGGCAAGGCGAGCGGCCTGCTCGCACGCGTATGCAGAAGGAAGGTAGGACTCGACAGGCTTTCCATCACCCTGCAAGCGGGCCCGAACCGTCGCACCCGTCGCGAGCTTCTGCACGGCGCGGCCCGCGCGCGTCCGCATCGCACCCGGTCAGATCTTTGGGGCGCTCCGAGAAGTCGCCCCGAGGCTAGGGCTTGCCGCGCGTTGACGCCGGTCGCGTTGTTTGCCCAGTCCCGCTTGAAGAGAACGTCGACATGCCGAGCACCGTCGCCGATCAACTCGAGTGGCTGGCCGAGGCGGGACTACAGCCACGGGTAGTCTTCGCCGACGGTGACCTGGCCGTCATCGCGGCCGATCGCTCGCCCTAAGCCAAGCCTGGAGCAGGGCGCGTCGCATGCTCCGCAGCCATGCGTGGGCCGCGACGTCCTCGTGACACGCCACGCAACGCAACCAGGCGATGCGAGGGAGGACGAAGCGTGGGCAGGTGTCGGCAGGAGCCGCTTCGCACGGCGGCTCGTCACTTGCGATCCAACGAAGAGGGCCAGCAGGCGTGATTGACGGTGCGATGATCGTTTTCAGCGTCGGTGCCCACCCGACTTCGGGTTACCTCTTCGTTGCGATCACCTGGATCTTCGGCATCAGCGCGTAGAACTCCCCAGCCGCGTCCCGCTGTCGTTGCTCCGTGATCCAACGATCGCCGTCGCCACGATCAACTCGTCCAGCCTCCACCGCACGATCGAGCGAAGCAGGCAAGCCGGCCACCAGTTCGAGCGTCGCCAGAGACCGCCAGACCGAGAGCTCCTCGACCCGGTCGAGCACATCGCAGCCCAGATCGTCCAAGAGATCCCAGAGGCGGGCACCGAGGTCCGGATGCTTCACCGAGCCAAGCCAGGCCGCACGCTCAGCCAACACCTCGCACCCGCGAATACTCCACGACGCTGTGCGGCACCGGCGGCCGCGGGACTGACCGGTCGGCAGCGACGTGAGGCGTCCTCGAGCGGACAATGAAACGGAATGTCGAGCCGCGGTGCTGAGAAGGTAGCGTTCGCGGTCGCGTCGATGCGAGCACACGATCGTGCCCGCGTCGCTGACGTCAGGTCCTCGTGCGGTCGACTCACGGTCTCGGTCGTTGAAAAGCGCTGTGACGAACACACCCCTCCCCCCGGACTGGGAACCTGTGCCGCTGAGCCGGCGGATCCGCCACGGCTGGATCCTCGAGCTCGTCGCCATGGTGGCCATCTACATGGGCTACGACTCGCTCCGCGACAAGGTGGCCGCGTCGAGCATCGTGGCGTTCCAGCACGCGACGCAGATTGTCCACCTCGAAATCGACGCTCGGGATCGACTGGGAGAGAGCCATCCAACGGACGTTCTTGCACCTGGATTGGTTCATCGCGTTCTGGAACGTCTTCTACGGAACGGTGCATTTCGTGGTGCCGGTGGTAGCGCTCGTGTGGCTCTACCGGAAGGCACCCGCGCGCTACAGCCGTTGGCGAACCACCCTGGTGTTCATGTTCGCCATTGCGCTGGTGTCGTTCTGGGCGTATCCGCTGATGCCACCCCGCTTGATGCCAGCGCACTACGGGTTTGTGGACACCGCGGCGCACTACTTCAATCTCGGTCCCCAGGTGCCCGTCCGCTTCCTACCCAACGGGCAGCCGACAGCGAGAAGCGTCGCGGCATTCGGGAACCTGTTTGCGGCGATGCCGAGCTTTCACGTCGGCTGGTCAACATGGGCGGTGCTTGGCATGTGGCCGCTCGCGCGCTCGCGCTGCCTGAAAGCGCTGCTCGTGTCGTATCCGCTGTTGGTGGTGTTCTGCATCACGGTCACCGCGAACCATTGGCTCCTCGACGCGGTCGGAGGGTTGCTCGTCCTCGGACTCGGTTATGCGAGCGCCGTCGCGCTCGAGCGCGCCCGGTTCTGGCTCCGCAACGCTCGGGCCATGCACCGTGAGACCTCGGGCGGCCATCGAGCGAGCGGCGCGACCCGTTGCGCAAGACCCGCCGTCGCGGGCGCCAGCGCCCGTTCGTGGCCGCGACGAGGCCTCAGCGGAGCATGACGAACGACCGCACACCCAACCCCGTACCGCCCCGCCCCGCTGGCGACCTCCTGGAGCGCGTCGGCGACGGCGACGGGACGCGCCGCCCGTTCTACCCGCAGGTGTTCCGCGACGTGGTTCCCCCAGGAAGCAACGACCTCTACGGCGTCGGGTGTTGCACGGCACGCCAGGGGTATGACCTCACGACCGGGCTCGGCCAGGTCGACTTCGCCAATCTCGCCTCGGCGCTAGCCCCCGTCACAGCTACCTTCACGGGCTGACAACTAGCTGTCCCCGACGACCGGTGCCATCCGCAGCACGTGGTGTTTCTCACCCGCGTTGAGTGACTTTGGGTCCTGGCTGCCCATGATGGTGCAGTTCAGGGCCCTGCAACGACCCGGCCGCGACGCACACCGGGCGCACGTCGTTTCCCAGGTCATCCGATCTACCGCTTCGTGATCTCCAGTCGGGTCCCTGCGGAGATGACTCCTTGGCACGATGCTGGCAGCGCAGCCGCCCACGGAAGTTTCACCAGCTCGCCAGCGTCTTGGCTCAGAACGTCGGCAACCGTGAGCCCTAGGAAGTCGGGTCGTTCGGTCGCAGGTAGGCCTTGCTGCCACTCGTCGAGAAACCAGCGCAACGTGTACACCGGATGCAGAAATGAGGGGACGGACGATCGTACTTCGCCGACGTTGTCCAATCGTGCGAAGGTTTCCCGAGCGCCCTGTTCCGTGGCGTTGAAGTAGTGATGGGGATACCCGTGCAGGGGCTGCAGGAAGGGCCAGTCGACGATGATCCTGCAGCCTGGCTTAACAACGCGGATTAGCTCGCCAGCGACTGCGAACGGGTCGGGCACGTGTTCGAGGACGGACAACGAAACGACGCCGTCAAAGACGCTGTCGTCAAATGGAAGCGAGTCTCCGAAGCAGAGGACATCGGTTGATAGCAATGCTGCAATCTCGGCATAGATGACGTTCGGCCGGTATAGAGGACGCAGTCCCGCTCCCACATCCAAGAACAGCCACTCTGGATGGTCGTCGAACCAAGCTTGCGTCGGCACATCGTAATCGTGTGCGCTCACGCGTTCGAAAGGCACGGGCAATCGGCTCTCGCCACACACCTTCCAAAGATCAAGGTCGAGACCTCGGGACACGGTCCGGTAGCGTTCCAGCCTCGCACGGGAACCAGGGGATCTGTCCCACAGGATCTCCAGCTTTGCCTTCCGCAATACTCCGATCCTCGGCAAGCGGTCGCTCCGCAGCTGCAGCTCTTCCTTCGCGAACACCGAAGGACAAGAAATGGTGAAGCGCGAACTCCGGGTCACTTGCTTCGGTGGCTGCGCTGGCAACGTCCTCGTTAACCCATAGGTACCCGTCTGGATCGAAGTCCTTGCGGGTAGCAGGTTCGCACAAGGGAACCGCAGGGCTTCTGAGCGTCTTATGGTTGTCTCGTCGGCGTGCTCGGCGACCCATCGCGCAAGTCGAATGTCCAGATCCTGGGAGGGCGGCCCGGCCAGTCGTGCCGAAGCCAGACCCAGCGTAGCTGGGTCTCGTACTCACCGTCGGTGCGTTTGCCCCAGTCAGGCGGTGTGTCGGAGGGGGTGCATGAGTTGATGAGATAGGAGAAACCTGTGTCAAGACATAGGAGACACCGAAGGGGCACTGGCCCCTCAAGCCGCCCGTGGAGGTGATAACGGCCTGTGACGTTTGCGCACGTCATATCGCTGAACGCGCCCCTCCCCCGCATCGAAATGATGGGCAGTGACGACCCATGACACGAAGTTGGGTGCAGTTTGGGTTGCAAGCGTGAGCTAGCCGCGTACCCACCGACTACAGGAGGCTCGTGGGCGGCCGTTGCGCAATCCCCGGGTGACCCACGTCGCAGTCCTTCATCAGGGCTTTTCGAGGACGCACACGGATTGCCCAAATGCAGCGACCGTGCTCACAACAGTGCCGTTGTCAAACTGGATCGGGTGCTGTAGAGCGACGTGGGGCATGTCGCCGCGCTCGACGGCAAGAACCCGAAGGTCGAGGTGGGACGCCCAGGCCTCGATCGCGTCGCGGCTCACGAACATGTTCAGGTGCGCCGGCGCAGCTCCAAAGACGAGGTCGTGGAAGACAACCCAATGGTCGGCGACGGCAAAATCGAGGAACGAGAAGATGATCCGCCCTTGGTGTCGCAAGACCCGCTTCGCTTCACTTAGATAGGCATACGAGTGCTCATGAAGCAGATGGGTGAAGACCGAGAAGAAGGCCACCATGTCGGCGTCTTCGTCATCTGCCGGTATCGTCAGATCGTGGACGAGCTCGAAGCGCCATCGCGGACCATCGACGAGTTTCCGTGCGAAGGCCAGGAGCTCTGGCACGACATCGGTTCCGAGATAGCGACCGATGAAATCCGCTCGGAGCGCGTTGACCAGTCTGCCGGAACCGCAGCCAACATCGATGAGGTGACCCGTGCTTTCGAGTCCCCACTGCAAGAGGAGATCCCGCTCTCAGCGCGCCTACGGCATCGAAGTCGCCGCCGACGGCGAACCGCAACGCTTCGTCCTCGTCGGGATGGGTCGCCACGACGCCACGGACGTGGGCGCGATACGCAGGGGCATAGTCCGATCTCGGGGGGGTCTCCGCCGCCTGCTCGGGTTCGGGCCTAGGACGCGATAGACCCTTCCTCCGCCTGAACCGCAGCATGGCCCGATCGGACCTCCCCAGCGTCGATCGTGTCGGGACGACTTGGACAGGCTAGAGGCGCACGGTAGATGCCGTTTGCCGTTGTGGAGTAAGGCGCCCTGGTTCGCGGCTACCACCGTCCCGACGGTCTGTGACGGCCAATGACGGGGGTTCTGGTTGCAGACCCGGGATTCGCCTGGCCCGGTGACCCCTATGACCCCGGAGGTGACTGCCAGCACCGGACGCCGACGTCCACCGTCTGCTCGACGGCGCGACGATCCTGAGCTGACACTGCCGTCTCGTCGCGCTGATCGGCTCGTCTCCGGGCCACGGCCCGCGGGAGTGGCTGACGTCCTCTGGGTGCACGAAGTGGGTCCAGTTCCATCCCTGATCTGCTGCCGCGGGCCCCGCGGAGTCGATGCCATGACGGTTGACGTACTCGGTCGACCCGCCCGGCGCGGCCACCCACACGATGTGGGGGATCGACTCCGCGATCAGCTCGAAGTCCAGCTCGCCGACACCGCCAGCAGGCTGCTGAGGCGCGGTGACCGACATATCAACGCTCCTCTCGGCGACGTGGTATCGGAAGCCGCGCGACGGCGACGAATAGGCCGCCTGAGACAAGCAGCAAGACGCCGAGGGCGAGCAGCGAGATCGTGAACTCCCCAACCCCAGTGTTGGGGAGTTGAGACAGACCCGGTGACGAGCCCGTGGGACCCGACGCGCCAGTAGAGCCGGATGCTCCCCCAGTAGAGCCGGCCACACCCGTCGTCGTCGCGGTCGGCGTGTCCGGCACCGTCGTCGTAGTGGTCGGTGCAGTACTTGTAGCGGTTGGTGCCACCGAGGTCGTGGTCGTCGGCTCCGTGGTCGTCGGCACGGTGGTCGTCGGCACCGTGGTCGTCGGCACCGTGGTCGTCGTCGACGTGCTGGTCGTGGTCGACGTGGTGGTCGTGGTCGTCGTCGACGTGGTCGTGGTCGACGTGGTGGTCGTGGCCGGCAGCACCGTTGTTGTCGTGGTCGTAGGGGATACCGTCGTCGTTGTTGTCGGCGCTGTCGTCGTGACTGTCGTAGCTGAACAGTCCGGGGTCGTGAACGTGTTCGAATCGAGCGTCACTGCACCGTTGCGCGCCAACGCCTGACCGACGACGGTCGCGTCCGTCGTCACGGTGATCGACGCCAAGGCCAGGATCGTTCCCTCGATCGCGGAGCCGGTTCTGAGCGTGGCTGAGCTGCCGACCTGCCAGTAGACGTCACACGGGTTAGCCCCATTCTCGACAACCACCGAGCTGCCCGAGCCCGTAATCAGGGTCGAGGCGGCCTGGAAGATGAACAGCGGATTCGTCTGGCCTTGTCCGTCGAGGGTCAGGATCCCGCTGTTGGCCAACGTTCCCGCCATCGAGCTGTACACACCTGGCCCCAAAGTCAGACCACCGAGGTCTGTCGGCTCCGTGATCGCGGGCCCTTGTGCGGCCGCGTCGTCATATGCGGTGACCAGGTCGGCCTGGGCTTGCGCCGCCGTCGCGTCGCCAGCGTGCGTGGCGCCACCCACCGTGCCAGGAGGAAACCCTGTGATCGCGGTGCCGGGACTCAACCCGAGATCCCCGCTCAGCGTACTCGGGCCGGTGTTCGTGACCGTCGATCCGCCCAGCACCGAATAGGTCCCCGCGGTACCCAGTACCACAGGACCTTCCGCTGCGTCGGACGGCGACGGCACCGATATCAGTCCCACGAACAACAGCGTGCTGCCCGCCGCGACGAGCCCCGCAACCACACTCCACCGTGTGCTGTTCGGCCCTTCGACCCGGTCGCGCTCTTTCGAGCGACCATCCGCCATGGTCATCCCTAGCGACTGCGCCAGGGGCCTTGCCGGGATCCAGTGCAGGAAGAAGCTCGGTGACTCGTCAACCCGGGACGGTCACCTCTTCTTGCTATCGACCTCGCCGCCCGAATCCTTAACGTTCGCTACCAGAAGTCGACAGTGAGGAACTACACGGTCGGCACCCTGCGAGACCCGTATGAGCAGGCTGCTCTGAAGAACGCCGGTGTCCTACAGGTCCTCGGGCAGCACGGGTCCGGTAGTCCACGAACGCCTCGTTGTTGAAGGGGCGACGCGACAGCAGCCCGTGTAGCCGCCTTGTTGCGCGCGGCCAAGCCGCTCGTTAGACGCGGGCAGGTCTACTCAACTGATGGACGACCCACGACCGAGACATCTCCGCTAGTCAACGGGGTGTCGGAGGGGGGACTTGAACCCCCACGCCCTTGCGGGCACTAGCCCCTCAAGCTAGCGCGTCTGCCGATTCCGCCACTCCGACGAGGGAAGCGAGTCTACCGACGGGCTTGGTGGTCGGGGCTCGTCCGGACCGGGGAAGAAGCACGCGACCGCGTGATCCCGGTGGTCGGTTGTGAGCGGCGGCTCGCGTTCCGCGCATTCGGGCTGCGCGCGCCAGCAGCGGGTGCGGAACCGACAGCCGCTCGGCGGGTTCATGGCGCTCGGAACGTCCCCGTCGAGCAGGATCCGGCGGCGTTGGCGCTCCACGCTGGGGTCGGGGACGGGCACGGCCGACAGCAGCGCCCGCGTGTACGGATGTTGGGGATTTGAGTAGACGCGCTCGGCGGGTCCGCGCTCGACGAGCTTGCCGAGGTACATGACGCCCACGTGGTCGGCGACGTGGCCGACGACGGCGAGGTCGTGGGCGATGAACACGTACGTGAGTCCGAGGGCACGTTGAAGCTGGTCCAGGAGGTTCACGACGCCAGCTTGGATGGAGACGTCGAGCGCGCTGACGGGCTCGTCGAGGACGAGGAGCTCGGGTGCGAGCGCCAGCGCGCGGGCGATCCCGACCCGTTGGCGTTGACCACCGGACAGCTCGTGAGGGTACCGGCGGACGTCGGCGGGGTCGAGGCCGACCTGGGCGAGCAGGGCGCGGACGCGCGCGGGTCCGTCGTGTGTCCACTGGCGGTGGACGCGCAGAGGGTCGGCGACGATGCCGCCGATCGTGAGGCGCGGGTTCAAGGAGGCGTACGGGTCCTGGGAGACGATCTGGAAGCGGCGGCGGAGGCGGCGCATCGGCCCGGCGGCCAAGCCGACGAGATCGATGCCGTCGAAGAGCACCTGGCCGCGGGTCGGGGGGAGCAGGCCGAGGAGCAGCCGAGCGGTCGTCGACTTGCCGCACCCGGACTCGCCGACGAGCGCGAACGTCTCACCGCGTCGAACCTGAAAGCTGATGTCCGCCACCGCGCTCACCGTGGCGGTGGCGCGCCACCCGCCGCGCTGACGGACGGGGAAGTCCTTGACGAGCCGCGCGCGTCGAGGAGCGGCCGCGAGGCGTCGTCGTCGACCGGAGCGGCGAGGGGCGCGGCGCTGCTCATCCGGCGGCGGCGCGCAGCGACGCCGGGGTGACGTCCGCGAGCGCGTCGACGCGGTGGCACGCCGACGAGTGGGCGGCGCCGACCTCGAGCTCGGGCGGGACGAGGGTCGCGCACGGCTCGGGGACCGCTCGGAACGGGCAGCGGGGGTGGAAGGCGCAGCCGGTCGGACGGTGCACCAGGGACGGGGGTTGGCCCTCGATTCGGAACAGGGGCGTCCCCCGTGCGCGGTGGTCGAGGCGGGGCAGGGAGGCCAACAGGCCGAGCGTGTACGGATGGCGCGACGAGGCGAACAGCGTGTCGACGGGTGCGGTCTCGACGCGACGGCCGGCGTACAGGACGACGACCCGGTCGGCAAGGCCGGCGATGACGCCGAGGTCGTGCGTGATGAGCAGCACGGCGGTGCCGGTGCGCTCGCGGATCCGCTCGAGCACGTCGAGGACCTGGGCCTGCAGGGTGACGTCGAGCGCGGTCGTCGGCTCGTCGGCGATGAGCAGCGCCGGGTCGTTGGCCAGGGCCATGGCGAGCATGGCGCGTTGGCGCATCCCGCCGGAGTACTGGTGCGGGTACTGGGCGGCGCGCGACGCCGGGTCGGGGATGCCGACCAGGTCGAGCAGAGCCAGCACGCGGTCCCGCCGGGAGGGGCCGCCAATCTCGGGATGGTGGACCGCGATGGCTTCGTCGACCTGGTCGCCGACGGTCAGGACCGGGTTGAACGCGGTGAGCGCGTCCTGGAAGACGATCGCGAGGTCGTCGCCGCGGAGCCGCTCCAGTTCGCGCTCGGGCCGCTCGAGCAGCTCGGCGCCGCGGAACCGGACCGACCCGCGGATCTGCGCGCGCGTCGGCAGCAGCCCGAGGATCGCGAGGGCGGTGACCGTCTTGCCGGATCCGGACTCTCCGACGACGCCGAGCACCTCGTGGTCCCCCACCTCGAAGCTGAGGTCGTCGACGGCGTGCAGGACGCCGTCGTCGGTCGGGAACTCGACCGAGAGGTGCTCGACGGCGAGCAGCGGTCCGGTCATCGCGATCGCGGATCGAACGCGTCGCGGAGCCCGTCGCCGAGGAAGTTCACTGCGAGGACGGTGAGGAGGATGGCGAGCCCCGGGAAGTAGAGGAGGTAGGCCTGGGAGGTGCCGACGTAGCCCTCGGCGTCGGCGAGCATCCGCCCCCAGGATGTGGCGGGCAGCTGGACGCCGAACCCGAGGAACGACAGCGCCGACTCGGCGACGATCGCGGCCGCGACCGCCAGCGTGGCGTTCACGACGATGGGGCCGACGCAGTTGGGCAGGACGTGGCGCCACACGATCCACAGCCCCGAGGCGCCGGACGCGCGGGCGGCCTCGATGTACTCCTGCTCCTTGACCGCGAGCACCTGGGCGCGCACGACGCGCGCGACGTACATCCAGAACAGGGCGGCCAGCACGAGGATGATCGTGAGGCGGTCGTGGCCGAACTTCTCGAGCGCCAGGGCCAGCACGGCGATGGCGGGCAGCACGAGGAAGAGGTCGGTGACGCGCATGAGTGCCTGGTCGGTGGCTCTCCCGACGTAGCCCGCGGCGGCGCCGACGAGCGTGCCGACGAGCGTCGAGAGCAGCGCGACGGCGAGGCCGATCTCGAGCGAGATCTGGCCGGCGTAGAGAAGGCGGGTCAGCTCGTCGCGGCCGAGCTCGTCCGTGCCGAACCAGTGGTGCAGCGACGGCCCGACCGCGCCGAGCGCCAGATTCTGCTGGTCCGGTCCGTAGGGGGCGAGCAAGGGAGCGGCGAAGCACGCTGCGGTGATCACGACGAGCACCACCGCCGAGACGACCGCCGGGCGGTGGCGGCGGAGCCGTCGCCAGAACTGCTGGCCGGACGACCGGTACGGGTCGTCGACCGCGAGCCCGGGCAGCAGCTCCGAGGGGCCGAGCGGCTCGGGCTCGGGCACGACCGTCGGGCGGCGACTGCTCATGCCACCCGGATCCGCGGGTCGAGCCACCCGTAGGCGAGGTCAGCGAGCAGGTTGCACACGACGATGAACGCGGCGGTGACGACGAGCCACGCGGTGAGCGTCGTGGCGTCCCCCGCGAGGAGCGAGTCGAAGAACAGCTTGCCCATACCCGGGATCGAGAAGATCTTCTCGGTGATGATGAGGCCGCCGAAGAGGGCGCCGATGTCGAGCGCCATGACCGTGATGAGCGGGATGAGGGCGTTGCGGAGCCCGTGTCGCCACACGACACGCCGGCGCGGCACGCCCTTGGCGCGTGCGGTGCGGATGTAGTCCGAGGACATGACGTCGAGCATCGAGGAGCGCTGGAAGCGGCTCCACCCGGCGACGATCTGCACCATGAGCGTCAGAACCGGCAGCACGAGGTGGCGGGCGTAGTCCAGGGCCCCGCCATTGCCGGAGTGGAGCCCGACGAAGAACAGCGGCGGCTGTGCGAGGTGAAACCACTGCTTCGGGCCGACGGCGAGGAACTCGATGGCGAGCAGCCCGAACCAAAACGCCGGGAGTGCCAGGCCGAGGAACGACAGCCCGGTGAACGTGTAGTCGAGCGCCGAGTACTGGCGCAGCGCCGAGTAGACGCCGACGCCGATGGCGACGAGCGCGGCGGCGAGCACCCCCCACACGATGAGCTGCGTGGTGTTCCACAGGGCGCGGCCGATCTGGGCCGAGACCGCCTCGTGGGTGCGCTCGCTCGTGCCCCAGTCGCCGCGCACGAACTTCGCGAGCCACGTCCCGTACTGCTCGACGAGCGGCTCATTGAGGCCGAGGCGCTGGCGCTCCGCGCGGATCGCCGCGGCGGGCTCGCGCGACTGGCGCAGCTTCGCGGTCGGGTCGAACGTGGACCGCACGAACGCGAAGGTGAGGAACGACGCGACGAGGATCACCGGGATCGAGTACAGGGCGCGCCGCCCGACGTAGCTCAGCACGGCACGTCGCGGGAGGCCCGGCGGGTGGCGTGTCCGCCGAGCCGGGCTACCCGATGCTCCACTGGCTCAGGTTCCAGAACATCCCGTACACCGGGTTGTCGCCCTCCACGCCCCTGATTCGCTTGCTCCACGCAGCGAGGTTGGGGAGCGGGTCGAGCGGCAGCGACACCTGCGCGGCGGCGAGGAGCTGGTCGGCGGCCTTCGCCGCGGTGGCGCGGGCCGCGTCGTTCGGGTTGTCGTCGACGGTCTCGAGCAGCGGGTCGAGGTTCGGGACGCTGGTACGCGTGTAGTTCTCCCCCGAGTTCTGGTTCGACGGGCCCGGGATGTTCTTCGAGCAGAAGGTGGTGCACAGGCCCGGCTCGAGGTCAGTGACGACCTCGGCGTACAGCCCGAGCTGGAACGTGCCGGCGGGGAGCACCTGCCCGAAGAGGGTGTTGGCGTCCCGGTTCTGGATCGTGAGCGCGAAGCCGGCGCGGCGCAGCTGAACCTGCAGGACCTGCTCGGTGAGGGCGCGGCGCTGGTCGTCGGCCGTCGACTGCAGGGTGAGCGCCGCGGGCCGGCCGTTCTTCTCCCAGATACCCCCGGACTTCTGCCAGCCGGCGCCGACCATGAGCTGGTTCACACGTCGGAGGTCGAGGTGGTAGCCGGCCCACGCCTGCTGGTCGCTGTACGCGGCGAGGATCGGGGGGTTCAACGAGTTGGTGGCGTGGGTGACGCCGAGGGCGCCGAAGAGCAGCCGGACGATCGCGTCGCGGTCGATCGAGTCGGCGATGGCCTGGCGAACCGGCACCGAATCGAGCGGGGACACCGCGTTGTTCATCCAGAGCGCCTCGATGTTCCCGGTATCGGCGTTCACCACCGAATCGGCGCCGGTGAGCCCCGCCTTGATGGCCCGCACCGCGACCGGCTGGGGCGCCGGGTAGACCGCGTCGACTTCGCCTCCCTGGAAGGCCTGGAACTCGGCGGCGGTGTCGGTGAGGAACTTGAACGTGACCTTGCTCGCCTTCGGTTTCGGTCCCCAGTAGTTCGGGTTGGGGACGAGGTCGACCTCGACGCCCTTGTTCCAGGACTGGATCTTGAACGGGCCGCCCGACCAGGCGTAGCCGTCCTTCATGGCGTCGTCGCGGTTCTTCCCGGCGAGCAGGTGGCTGGGGAAGATGCCGTAGACGCCGCCGAAGAGCTGCCGCCAGCCGGCGAAGGGCTGAGAGAACGTGACGACGGCGGTGTGCGGGTCGGTGTCATCGACCGCGGCGATCCGGTCGTAGCCGGTGCGGTCGAAGATGTCGGCGCCGTGGGCGATCTGGTCCCACGTGTAGCGGAAGTCGGTCGAGGTGATCGGCACCCCGTCGGACCAGACCGCCTTCGGGGTGATGCGGTAGGTCACGACCTGCTCGCCGGCCGCGCTCGACAGCGCGGGTGGCGCGGCCATGAGGACGCTCGGGGCGTAGACCCACTGGCCGGCGTGCTGCACGATGTCGTAGACCCGGGGCATCGTCTCCTCCTGCATGGTGAAGACACCCCAGCTCGCGCCGGCGCAGGCGTCGATCCAATCGGCGCAGTCCGGCTCCTGCTCGGCCCCGATGACGATCTGGCCGCCGGCGCTTTGGCGCACGACCGCCGGGCGGGTGGCGCCCGCGGGCGATGCCCCGAGGGTCACCGCCAGTCCGCCCAGCGTCAGCGCGGCCGCGCACCGAAGCCAGCGCCCGGTCCACGTTCGTCGTCCCTCCTGAGCGGGCGGCCCGACCGGGATACCACAGGGCCCGCTCAGAAGCAGGGATGCCTGGGCGCTCGGGGGGCGACGCGCCGGGCGCGTCCCGAGGTCAGTGGACGCGCAGGGAGAGGATGACGGTGGCGAACACGAAGATCACCGCGGTGATGATCGTGAGCCGGTCGAGGTTGCGCTCGACGACGGTGGAGCCGGCCATCGAGCCGCCGAGCTGCCCGCCACCGAACATCTCGGAGAGCCCGCCGCCCCGCCCCGAGTGCAACAGGATCAGGAAGATGAGGGTGAGCGACGCGGCGATGTCGATGCCCACCAGCAGCGCGTTGACCACGGAGGGATCCTACCGTCCGGCCGGCTCGGCCCCTGATCGTGTGGCCGGCGACGGCGCGGCGAGCCCGGCCGTCCCGCCGGCAGCACGCGGTCACCGGGTCCCGCGGCGCTCCCCCACCGCCGCACGGGTCGCGCCGGCCGCGAGCCGGCCGCGTCGACCGCGCGCCGTTGGAGGATCAGCGTCGGTACTGGACGATGCGGGCGAAGTCGTCCGGGTCGAGCGACGCGCCGCCGACGAGCGCCCCGTCGATCTCGGGCATGGCCATGAGCTCGGCGATGTTGCCGGGCTTCACGCTGCCGCCGTATTGGATGCGCATGGCGTCCGCGGTGGTGCCGTAGAGGCCGCGGAGGGTCTCGCGGATGACACCGATGGTGGCGTTGGCGTCGTCGGGGGTCGCGTTGCGGCCCGTGCCGATGGCCCAGATGGGCTCGTACGCGACGACGCAGCGCTCGGCGTCCGCGACCTTCACGCCGGTGAACGCCGCGGTGAGCTGGTGCACGACGCGGGGGTCGGTCTCGCCGTGGTCGCGCTCCTCGAGGGTCTCGCCGACGCAGACGATCGGGGTCATGTCGTGCTCGAGCACCGCCCGGCACTTGCGTCGCACGTCGCCGTCGGTCTCGCCGAAGAGCTGGCGGCGCTCGGAGTGCCCGACGATCACGTAGCGGACGTTGAGGCGGGCGAGCATCGGGGTGCTCACCTCGCCGGTGAACGCGCCCTGGTCCTCCCAGTGGCAGTTCTGCGCGCCGAGCTGGATCGGGATCTTGTCCGCCTCGGTGAGGGTCTGGAGGGTGCGCAGGTCGGTGAACGGCGGGCAGACGACGACGTCGCACTGCTCGTAGTCGCCGGGTTCGAGGCGGTACGAGAGCTTCTGGATGACCTGGATGGCGACGAGGTGGTCGTGGTGCATCTTCCAGTTGGCGGCGATGATGGCGCGGCGGGTCACGGGTTCGGCTCCCGGAGGGCGGCGAGGCCGGGCAGGTCGCCGTGTTCGAGCAGCTCGAGCGACGCGCCGCCCCCGGTGCTGAGATGGTCGACGGCGTCGGCGAGCCCGAAGGCGCGCAGCGCGGCGGCGCTGTCCCCGCCGCCGACGACGGTGAACCCGTGGCAGTCGGCGACGGCCTGCGCGACGGCGCGGGTGCCGGCGGCGAACGGCTCGAGCTCGAAGACGCCCATCGGGCCGTTCCACACCACGGTCGCGGCGTCGGCGATCGTGTCGGCGAACGCCGCGGCGGTGCCCGGGCCGATGTCGAACCCGGACCAGCCGGCCGGGATGGCGTCGGCGGCGACGACCTTCGTCGCTGCGTCGGCGCGCCGGGCTGCCGCGGCGACGATGTCGGTGGGGATCTGCACCCGACCGGTGGCGAGCAGCCGCCCGCACTCCTCCACCCGGTCAGGCTCGACGAGGCTCTCCCCCACCGGGTGGCCCTGCGCGACGAGGAACGTGAACGCCATGGCGCCGCCGACGAGCACGCGGTCGCAGCGGGCGACGAGCGCGTCGAGCACCCCGAGCTTGTCGCTCACCTTCGCGCCGCCGAGGATGGCGACGAACGGCCGGGCCGGGTCGGCGAGGAGGCCGCCGAGCGCCGCGACCTCGGCTTCGAGGAGCCGCCCGGCGGCGTGCGGGCGACGGGGCGGTGGGCCGACGATCGAGGCGTGCGCGCGATGCGACGCACCGAACGCCTCGTTGACGTAGGCGTCGCAGCCGGCGACGAGCCGATCGACGAACGCCGGGTCGTTCGCGGTCTCGCCCGGGTCGAAGCGCAGGTTCTCCAAGAGGATGATCCCGCCGGGCTCGACCGCGACGGCGGGCCCGGCCGTGTCGAGCGGTGTCAGTGGCACGTCGACGTGGAGCAGCTCGGCGAGGCGCGCCGCGACGGGCGCCAGGCTGGCCGCGGGGTCGGGCGCGCCGTGCGGGCGGCCGAGGTGCCCGCAGGCCACGACGCGGGCGCCGCGGTCGAGCAGCCAGCGGAGGGTGGGCAGCGTGGTGGTGAGCCGCAGGTCGTCGACCACCTGCCCGTCGGCGAGCGGGACGTTGCAGTCGACGCGGACCAGCACCGCCGTGCCCTCGGCGGGGGGCAGGTCCTCCAGGCGTGGGAGCGGCACTCAGGCGTCGCCGACGAACGCGACGAGGTCGACGAGACGGTTCGCGTAGCCCCACTCGTTGTCGTACCAGCCGAGCACCTTCACCAGGTTGCCGGTGCTCATGGTGTCGCGGGCCGAGTAGATGCACGACGCCGGGTTGCCGACGATGTCGGCGGACACGAGCGGCTCGTCGGTGTATTCGAGGACGCCCCGGTAGCCGGGGTCGTTCGCCGCCTCGGCGAACGCGGCGTTCACGTCGTCGGGCGACGCGCCGTTGCGCACCACCGCGGACAGGTCGGTGATCGAACCGGTGGGGGTGGGGACGCGCAGGGAGATGCCGTCGAGGCGGCCCTTCAGCTGCGGGAGCACGAGGCCGATGGCGCGGGCCGCGCCGGTGCTCGACGGGATGATCGAGAGGTTCGCGGCGCGCATGCGCCGCAGGTCCGGGGTCCCCTTGCGGCTCGGGTGGGCCAGGTCCTGGAGGGACTGGTCGCTCGTGTACGCGTGGACCGTCGTCATGAGGCCCCGGTCGATCCCGAACCGGTCGTCGAGCACCTTCGCGAGCGGTGCGAGGCAGTTCGTGGTGCACGACGCGTTCGAGATGACCCGATCGTTCGCCGGGTCGAACACCTGGTCGTTCACGCCGAGGCAGATGGTGGCGTCGGCGTCGGCGCTCGGCGCCGAGATGATGACCCGGTGCGCGCCGCCCTGCAGGTGGCCCGCGGCGGCGTCGCGGGCGGTGAACAGCCCGGTCGATTCGATCACGACGTCGACGCCGTGCTCCCCCCAGGGGATCTCGGCCGGGTCGAGCACCTCGAGCTTGCGGACCTCGTGCCCGTCGATCGAGAAGCCGGCGTCGTTGGCCTTCACCTCGTGGTGCAGCGTCCCGCCGACCGAGTCGTGCTTGAGGAGGAACGCCATCGTGGCGCTGTCCCCCATCGGGTCGTTCGCCGCGACGAGCTCGACACCGGCGTCGGCGCCCCGGGCGAGCAGCGCCCGATAGAAGGAGCGGCCGATGCGGCCGAACCCGTTGACTCCTACCCGCACGGTCATCGTGAACCTCCTCGGCTCAGGTGGACTCCAGCAGATCGGCGAGCGCGGGCGCCAATCTGACCGGGTCGTGCGCCAGCCCGGACGGGCGGGCGAGGTGCCCGGTGACGAGCCGGACGTCCCACGCGGCCACGAGCGTCTCGTCGACCCTCAGCGGGGCGTCGACGTCGGCGAGGAGCACGTCCACGCGCGTCCCGTGGTCGAGCACGGCACGGAGATGGTCGGCGCCGTCGAGCCCGGTCGTCTCGGGTGGTTGGGAGCGCAGGTTGGCGACCTGCACCACCTGGGCTGGCGTGGCCGCGACCGCGGCGCGGATCCCCGCGACGCACAGCACGGGCAGCAGACTCGTGTACAGCGAGCCGGCGGCGAGGATCACCTGGTCGGCCGCGGCGATCGCCGCGACCGCGTCGGGATGCGCGGCCGCGTCGTCGGGCACGAGCTCGACGCGTCGGATGCGACCCGCCACGTTCATGACCGCGACCTGCCCCTCGACCGATTCGCCGTCGACGTCGGCCTTCAGCACGACGGGCTCGGCGGTCGCGGGGCGGACCCGCCCGACCGCGTCGAGGAGTCGCGCCGCGGCGTCGATCGCCGCCACCGGGTCGCCGAGGGTCTCGTCGAGGCCGGCGAGCACCAGGTTCCCGAGCGGGTGGCCCTCGAGCTCGCCGGCGCTGAACCGGTGCTCGAACGCGGCCGGCCACAGGTCGTCGTCGGCGAGCGCGACGAGGCAGCGGCGCAGGTCGCCGGGAGGCATGACGTCGAGGTCGCGGCGCAGCCGTCCCGACGACCCGCCGTCGTCGGCGACGCTCACCACCGCGAGCAGGTCCCCGGCGTAGCGGCGGGCGGCCCGCAGCACGCACGCCAGGCCGTGCCCGCCGCCGAGCGCGACGACGCGGGGCCGCTCAGGCACGGTCGAGGTCCCGGTGATGCACGCTGGCCGGGAAGCCCAGCCCGGCGAGCAGCTTGACGAGCTCGGCGGCGATGACGACGCTGCGATGCCGACCCCCGGTGCAGCCCACCCCGATGGAGAGGTACGTCTTGCCTTCCCGGGCGTAGGCGGGCAGGAGGAGCGCGAACAAGTCGCGGAGCTGGGCGAGGAACGCTTGGGCCTCGGGTTGGTCGAGCACGTACCGCCGCACCGTGTCGTCGGTGCCCGGCAGCGGTCGGAGGGTCTCGACCCAGTGCGGGTTGGGCAGGAACCGGCAGTCGAAGATCAGGTCGACGTCGAGGGGGATCCCGAACTTGTAGCCGAACGAGATGAGGCTGGTCTGCAGCGAGCCGTCCGGCGCGGGCGTGTCAGCGAACAGCTCGTGGAGCCGGTCGCGCAGCTCGTGGACGTTCAGGCTCGACGTGTCGACCACGACGTCCGCCTCGCCTTTCAGCTCCTCGAGCAGCTCGCGCTCCCGGGCGATGCCGTCCGAGACCCGGCCGGTCGCGGCGAGGGGATGCGGGCGGCGGGACGCCTCGAATCGGCGGACGAGCGCGGCGTCGCTGGCGTCGAGGAACAGCATGCGGGTCCGGGCGCCGGTCTCGCGCAGCGCGGCGAGCGCGGCGGCGAGCTCGTCCATGAACTCGCCGGAGCGCACGTCGACGACGAGCGCGTAGCGGGTGGGCCGCTCGCGGTCGCGGGCGAGCTCGGCGACCTTCGGGATGAGTGAGGGCGGCAGGTTGTCGATGACGAAGCAGCCGAGGTCCTCGAGCACGTCCGCGGCCGAGGAGCGGCCGGCGCCGGACAGGCCGGTGATGATCGTGACGTCGAACGGGGCGCTCATCGTGGCTCGTGGAGCTGGTGGTACAGGGCATGCCCGACCGGGTCGGGCAGCCACGGGAGCGCGACGAGGTCGTCCTCGCCGAGCTCGCGGAGCCGCTTCACCGACCCGAACTCCTTCAGCAGCCGCGACCGGCGCGTCGGGCCGAGGCCGGGCACGTCGTCGAGCGCCGAGTGGGTGCTGTGCCGCGCCCGGAGCTGGCGGTGGTAGGTGATCGCGAACCGGTGCGCCTCGTCGCGGGCGCTCTGCAGCAGGTACAGCGCCTCGGAGTCGCGGGGGATGCGCAGCGGCTCGTCGCGGCCGGGCCGGTACACCTCCTCGAAGCGCTTGGCGAGCGCGGCGACGCTGATCTCCTCCAGCCCGAGCTCCTCGAGGACCCGCACGGCCACGCCCAGCTGGCCGCGGCCGCCGTCGACGAGCAGCAGGTTCGGCGGGTACGCGAACCGGCGGCCGGCGCGGGCGCCCCGGTCGCGCTCGTCGAGGTAGCGGCGGAACCGGCGGGTCAGCACCTCCTCCATCGCGGCGAAGTCGTCCTGCCCGGCCTGGTGGCGGACCTGGAAGCGGCGGTAGTCGGACCGTTTGGCGAGCCCGTCCTCGAGGACGACCATCGACCCGACGATGTCGCGTCCCTGCAGGTTCGAGATGTCGAAGCACTCGATGCGCAGCGGCGCCTCGGGGAGCGCGAGCGCGTCTTGCAGCGCGGTGAGAGCCCGGGCGCGCGCGTTGTGGTCCGAGGCGCGGCGCAGCTTGTGCTGGGCGAACGCCTCGGCGGCGTTCGCGGTCACGGTGGCGAGCAGCTCGCGTTTGGGGCCCCGCTGCGGGACGCGGATCTGGACCCGGCCGCCGCGCACGTGGGTGAGCACCTCGGCGCTGAGGTTCGGGTCGTCGGGCAGGGTCGGGACGAGGACCTCGCGGGGGACGTCGTCGGGTCCGCCGCCGGCGTAGAGCTGCTCGAGCAGCCCGGCGACGAGCGCCGGCCGGTCGAGTTCCTCGACCTTGTCGACGACGATTCCCTTGCGGCCCACGACCCGGCCGCGGCGCACGAAGAACACCTGCACGGACGCTTCGAGGGCGTCCTCGGCGATGCCGAGCACGTCGAGGTCCTCCTCGCGGGACGCGACCATCTGTTGGCGTTCGATCGCCTTGCGGACCGAGGTGAGCTGGTCGCGCAGGCGCGCCGGCGCGCTCGAACTCGAGGGCGTCGGCGGCCTCGTGCATCGCCTTGTCGAGCCGGTCCATGACAGGCGCGGTGTCGCCGTCGAGGAACGCGACGAGGTCGGCGGTGAGCTGGGCGTACGCCGCCTCGTCGATCGCGCCGACGCACGGGGCGGCGCACTTCTCGATGTGCGCGTACAGGCAGGGGCGGCCGAGGCGGTGGTGGCGGTCGAACTTCGCGCGGGTGCAGGTCCGGATCGGGAAGGTGCGCAGCAGCAGGTCGAGGGTCTCGCGGATGGCGTACGCGTGGGCGTACGGACCGAAGTAGCGGACGCCCTTGCGCTTGGCGCCGCGCAGCACCATCGCCCGGGGCCAGTCCTCGTCGAGGGTGACGGCCAGGTACGGGTAGGACTTGTCGTCCTTGTACCGGATGTTGAAGCGGGGCCGGTGCGCCTTGATGAGGTTGTACTCGAGGAACACGGCCTCGACCTCGTTGCGGACCGCGATCCACTCGACGGTCGCCGCCGTGGTGACCAGCTGGCGGGTGCGGGGCGCGAGGGTGTCCGGGTCGGCGAAGTAGCTGCTGAGGCGGCTGCGGAGGCTCTTCGCCTTGCCGACGTAGAGAACCCGCCCCTCGCGGTCCTTGAACTGGTAGGAGCCGGGGGCGTCGGGGATCGTGCCGGCCTCGGGGCGTTGCACCACCACCCCATTGTGGCGGTCCGCCGGGTCTAGGCCGCCGCTTCCACCGGCTCGGCGGGCGCCGCCGCCACGGCGGGCTGGCGGGCCTGGCGGACGAGGCGGGCGAGGCACACCCCGACGAGGACGACGAGGAGGAGGTTGCGCACCAGCACGATCCCCTGGGGCACGACCCCGTTGGTGTGGACGAGCTCGAACACCAGGTTCAGGTCGGCGACGCTGAGTGCCACGACGGCCAGGACGAGCCCGCCGACCAGCTTGTCGCCTCGGGCCGCGGCGATCGCGGCGAACGGGACGATCCAGATCATGAACTGCGGGGAGAGCAGCGGCGAGAAGATGAGGAAGCCGCCGATGGCCGCGATCACCGCGGTGCCGTCGAGCACCGCGGTGCCGTGCGGATGGTGCCGGTAGGCGAGCAGCCACGCCACGGCGATCGTGGCGAGCATGAGGCCGGTGAGCACCGCGTTCACCCAGGTGGGCACCGTCCCGAAGCGCCACGCCCCCTGGCTCAGCCGGATCGCGTCGGGACTGAAGAGCCGCACGACGGCGCCGACCGTGCTCTCGATCTCCCAGCCGACCGCGCCGCGCATGGAGAGGACCTGGTGGAGGCCCTTCGTGCCGACCCAGGCGACCCAGGCGGCGAGCCCGGCGGCGCCGACGGCGCAGAACGCGGCGACGGCCCGCCACGACCGGCGGATGAGCAGGCTCGGCACGAGGAGCACGGGCCACACCTTGGCGAAGCAGGCGAGCGCGAGCGTCGCGCCGCCGAGCGCCGGTTTGCGGCGCCGGACCAGCGCCACCCCGGCGACAGCCAGCGCGACGGACAGCAGGTCGAGGCGCAGGTAGAGGAAGGGGTAGAAGAGGAACGGCGTCCCGATGATCAGGTACGCGACGGCCGAGCGGCGCCCCCAACCCCACCAGAGCAGCAGCGCCACCGCGAGGTCCAAGACGAGCTGGGACCACATGGTGGCGACGGTCGACCCGTGCATCGTCGAGCTGTCGAGCACCTCGATGGCGCCGAGCATGACCGGCGGGTACTCGACCTTGAAGTCCCGGTACGGGGTCCCGGCGTGGGTGGCGATGTTGTAGAAGCGCCGGATGTCGCCGGTGAGGACCTTCTTGCTGCCCTGCGCCGCCGCCTGGTCGAGGGTGATCGGCACGACGGCGACCCGGCCGGCGACGAGGACGAACACCAGCAGCCACCAGGCGCGCGACGAGCCGGCACGGCGGTGACTGGGCGCGTGGATGTCTCGTGGGTGCATGCCGCAGGCCTTGGCCGGCCCCGGACCCAGGCGTTCGGGGACGCACTATGCTCGCGCGCAGGCCGGCCTGGTATTCCGCGCCATGGTTCGGCTCCGGGGCCGACATCCCCGCGGTGGGCGACCAGGCTGTCCCCGCCGGCCCGACCGGAGCCGCAGAACCCTCGTGTGGGCTCGCCCCACGAGGGGAGGGATCACAACATGCTGCGACTGCAGGCCCCGCTGCCGGACCGCTATACCCAGGCGCACCCCGACGAGCTCGATGCGTCGATCGCCGCCACGAAGGAGCGGCTCGGCCCCCAGCTCCTCGTGCTCGGCCACCACTACCAGCGGCCCGAGGTGATCCGCTGGGCCGACGCGACCGGCGACTCGTTCAAGCTCGCCCAGTTCGCGGCGGCGAACGAGGACGCCACCGACATCGTGTTCTGCGGCGTGCACTTCATGGCCGAGTCCGCCGACATCCTCACCGGCGACCACCAGCGGGTCGTGCTCCCCGACCTGAATGCCGGCTGCTCGATGGCCGACATGGCCGACCTCGACCAGGTCCTCGAGGCGTGGGAGGAGCTCGCGACCGTCACCGACGTCGAGGCGCTCGTGCCGATCACCTACATGAACTCCTCCGCCGCGTTGAAGGCGTTCGTCGGCGCTCAGGGCGGCGCGGTGTGCACCTCCTCGAACGCCCGCACCGTCCTCGAGTGGGCCCTCGCCCGCGGCGAGAAGGTGCTCTTCTTCCCCGACCAGCATCTCGGCCGCAACACCGCCTACGACCTCGGCTACGACGGGACGCACATGCGGGTGTGGGACCCGCGCCACGACCTCGGCGGGCTCACCGAGCCGGACGTGAAGGACGCGACCTTCCTGCTGTGGAAGGGGCACTGCACCGTCCACCAGCGGTTCCGTCCCGAGCACGTCGCCGCGTTCCGCTCCGAGCACCCCGACGGGGAGGTGCTCGTGCACCCCGAGTGCAGCCACGACGTCGTCGTCGAAGCCGACCGCGTCGGCTCGACCGAGCGGATCCTCGAGTGGGTCGACGCCGCGCCCGCCGGCGCGGCGCTGGGCGTCGCCACCGAGATCCACATGGTGCAGCGCCTCGCCGCCGACCATCCCGACAAGACGGTCGTGTCCCTCGACCCGCTGGTGTGCCCGTGCTCGACGATGTTCCGCATCGACGGGCCGCATCTCGCCTGGTGTCTCGACGCGCTCGCTGACGGCACGGTCGTGAACCAGATCGTCGTGGACCCGGACACGACCCGCTGGGCCCGCGTCGCGCTCGAGCGCATGCTCGACCTGGCCGGCGCGGCCGGTCAGACCGCGACCGTCGACTGACCCGACGCCACGACGCCCCACGCCGGTGCGGCACGGCGGGCGGCGCGCGGCTCGGTCAGCAGCGCCCGCCAGGCGCGACACGCGAGCCTCGGCTCGCGCCCGGCGAGCTTGACCCACTGCAGGGCGGCGACCGCCTCGGCGGACCGCCACGCCCGGTCGGGCCACCAGCAGGCGGCGAAGCGCATCGTGCCGCCCCACCAGGCAAGCTCACGGGTCGCCCACCGGGCCGACGAGGCGCCGCCGTCGTGCACCGCGAACCGTGCCGGCAGCGCGACGAGCTGCCAGCCGGCGGCGCGGAGCCGCCGGCACAGGTCGAGGTCCTCGCCGTAGAGGAAGTACCGCTCGTCGAACCCGCCGACGTCGACGAACGCGGCTCGTCGGACCACCAGCGCGGTCGCGGCGAGCGACGCGACCGCCGTCGCCGACGCCGCGACCCGGTCCACGTGGTCGTGGAGCATCGGCACCCGCGCCGCGGCGCGGCGCACCAGACCGACGCCGAGCAGGCGCCGGGCGCCGAGCGCCCGGCCGAGCAGATGCAGCGGGCCCAGCTCCCGGCCGTGGCTGCGCTGCGCCGCACCGGCGGCGCGATCGACGATGACGCCCTGCACCGCCGCCACCGACGGGTCCCCGGCGAGGAGCGCCACGCCCGCGGCGACCCCGCCGGGATCCGGCTCGGCATCGGGGTTCAGGAGCAGGACAAAGGGCGCGGTGGTCGCCGCGACGCCCCGGTTCTGACCAGCGCCGAACCCGGGGTTGGCGGGGTCCTCGAGGACGGTGGCGCCCGCGGCGCGGGCGGCGGCGGCGCTGTCGTCGCGGCCGTGGTCGACGACGACGACCCGCCCAACGTCGGGCAGACGCCGCGCCGCGTCGACGCAGCCGGCGATTCGTGTGCGGCTGTCGTAGGCGACGATCACCACGTCGAGGGTCGCCGTCATGTCGAGGCCAGCCGGCGTTGACGCCACCAGTGCCGTGTGAACGCGGCCGCGTGGGCGACGCCCCGCCGGGTGAGCAACCGCCGCGACCCGCGGCGGGCCGGGTGGACGCACGGACCGCCCGCGACCTGGACCACCCGCCAGCCGGCGCGGCGGAGCCGGAGGCAGAAGTCGACGTCCTCGGGTCCGAAACGCGCCGAGTCGTCGATGCCGCCGACGGCCTCGAACGCGTCGCGGCGGAACACCTGGCAGGCCCCGATGGCGAACTCGACGTCCCACCAGGCGCCGGTGCCCTGGCCGGGCGTCGCCGCGTACCGGTCGGTGCGGTTCAACGCCCGTCGGGCCTTCCGGGCCAGCGTCGGGGCGCGGCCGGCGCTCCGGTCCGGCGTCTGCCCCGAGAACACGGGCGCGGTCAGCCCAATCGTGTCGTCGCCGGTGAGGGGGGCGACGAGCTGGCGCAGCGCGCCGGGCACCAAGCGGGCGTCGCTGTCGAGCACGCAGACCACGGGGGCCCGTCCGCGCCGCGTCCCGAGGTTCCGGCCGCCGCCGACCCCGAGGTTGGTGTCGCTGCGCACCACCACGACCGCCGGCGAGGGCTCGACGGTCGCCGGGGGAGACGAGCCGTTGTCGACGACGGTCACGGTCACGTCGACGCCGTCCTGGTCGAGCGCCGACGCGACCGCGGCGTCGAGGAGCGGACCGTCGTTCCAGGTGAGGATCACCACGTCGACCACCGGCCCCGCGGGCACGTGGGGGCTCACGGCCGCGCCGCCGGTGTCGACGCGACGAGGACCCGCAGCCGGGCGACGTCGGCGCGGCGCACGACCCGGGTCCCGACCAGCACCGCGCCGTACGCGGCGACCGCGGCGGCGCCGGCGGCCACCAGCCCCACGGGCGCGAGCCAGGCGGCCACGGCCGCGCTCGAGCAGACCCGCGGCGAGGATCCGTGCCGACGGCCGGGGCGTGCGGAGCCCGGCGGTGCGCTCGAGGAACCACCCGAAGGCGAGCACCATCACGACGGTGCCGGCCACCGTGGCGGCGGCCGCGCCGACCGCCCCGAACGCGGGGACGAGCACGAGGTCGAGACCGACCATCACGACCATGGCCGTCGCCGCGACCGGCACGGCGCGCCAGACGCGCTCCCCGGCGAGGATCGCGGCGGTCTGCAGCCCGGCGAGAAACGCCAGCCACAGCTGCCCACCGGTGATCGCCATCGGCACCGCCGCGCCGGCGTAGCGGGACCCGAACGCGGTGACGGTCAGCGGCTCGTGCAGCCCGACGACCAGCGCCGACACCCCGACGCCGAGGACCAGGAGGAACCGGGCCGCCTCGTTGAGCGCCCGTTGCGCGCCCTCGCGGTCGCCCTGCCCGAGCCGCCGGCTCAAGATGAACAGCGCGGGGACGCGACGACCGTGCCGACGTACGCCAGGGCCTCGAGGGCCCGCACCGCGAGGTCGTAGCGGGCGGTGGCGGCGGCGGTGCCGACGATCGAGAGCAACACGACGTCGAAGCGCAGCTCGAGCGCCGCGATGCCGCCGAGGAGCCCGAACGGCAACGCGTCGCGGAGCAGCGACCATGCGGACGCGGGCGTCGCCCCGCCATCGGGTCGACCACACCCCGGATCGGCGGGCGGCGACCGTCGCGACGAGGAGGGTGAGGATCGGCGCGGCGGGCAGCGCGAGCACCGCACCGCGCACCCCGGCGAGGAGCACGCCGACGATGCCCCCGACCGCGATGACCGCCAGCTGCAAGAAGGTGAGGACGGCGCGGCGGGCGATGAGCCCGCGGCCGTCGAACGCGCCGAGCAGGGACGTGACGCAGGCGCTCGCCGGCAGGGCGAGCGCCGCGAGGAGCACGTCGGTGCGGGTGGCGCTCGGGTAGCCGGCGGCGACGGCGACCGCGGCGACGACGAGCAGCGACGCGACGCCGAGCCCGAGGCAGGCGGGCAGCGTCGCGGTGAGCAGCGGATCGGCCGACGAGGGATCGCGGCTCACCCGCCGCACGATCACCATCGTCGTGCCGAAGTCGGCGAGGAACCCGCCGAGCACCACGTACGCCGACGCGGTCGAGTAGCGCCCGAACGCCGCCGGGGCGAGCGCCCGGGTGGCGACGAGCACGAACGCGACCGCGAGGAGCCGCCCACCGGTCTGCAGGACGCTCAGCGCGAGGGACCCGCGGGTCGCGGCCCGCGCCTCGGGTGACACGCCGGCCGGCGCGGTCGGGAGGGTGGCGGTCACCGTCCGTCGCGCCCGATGACGGACCGGACGGTCCGCCCGACGATCCGGACGTCGAGGGCGAGGCTCTGGCGGCGCAGGTAGAAGAACTCGTACTGGAGCTTCTCGAGCGCCTCGACGTCGGTGCCGGCGTACTGGTACTTCACCTGCGCCCAGCCGGTCAGGCCGGGCCGCACGAGGTGACGCAGCCGATAGAACGGCAGCTTCGCGGACAGCTCGGCGACCAGATGCGGCTGCTCCGGGCGCGGTCCCACCACCGACAGCTCCCCCGCAGGATGTTCAGCACCTGCGGCAGCTCGTCGAGGTGGGTGCGGCGCAGCACGCGACCGAACGCGGTGACGCGCGGGTCGTGCTCGACCGTCGGCTCGCCGCTCCCGGCCAGTGTGCGCATGGTGCGGAACTTGAGGATCGAGAAGGCGCGTCCGTCACGGCCGACCCGCGGCTGGCGGAACAGCAGCGGGCCGCGGTTCGCGACGAGGTCCAGCACCGCGACGATCGGGACGAGGACGGCGAGCGCGATCGCCCCGACCGCGCCGAGCGCCAGGTCGAAGAGCCGCTTCACCCGCGCGTACCCGGGGGCGTGCAGCTCGCCGACGTCGAAGAGCAACGAGACGCGCTCCAGCTCGACGACGGGCAGCTTGCCGAGCCACTGCTCGTAGAACAGCGAGAGGGTGCGTACCCGGATCCCGGTCTCGTGCAGCCGCGCCGCCTGCAGGACGACGTCTTCGTCGCTCTGCGCACGCCGGCTCAGCACGAGGACCGTGGCGTGCGCCGCCGCGGTGAGCTCGACGAGCGGCAGGTGGGGCGGGTCAACCAGCGCGAGGTCGGCCGGCGCGACCGCGGCCGCGACGACAGCGTGCCGCTCCGGGGCCCGGTCGAGCTCGGCCCGCAGGGTGTCGGCCTCGTCGACGTCGCCGACGAGCACCACTCGGTCGCGGTCCTCGGCGCGGGAGCGGATGTCGCCGGCCACCCGGGTGCACAGCACGTACCAGGGGACGAGCACGAGCGCGGCGCCGAACACGACGGCGCGGGGCAGGAGCGCGTCGCCGACGAAGAGCTGGAGCACCGAGATCGACGCGGTCGCGGCCGCGGTGGCCCCGATCGCGGTCAGCGCGGCGCGGCGGCGGGTGCGGGGCAGGTCGGGGATGCCGAAGCCGTACGCGGCGACGACGAGCGCGAGGACGAACCCGAGCGACCAGGCGAAACGGGAGGTGCCGGTGAACGGGTAGTCGTGGGCGAGCGCGTGGGCCTTGCCGAGCCCGAGCACGCAGACGCCCGTCCCGACGTTGACCGCGAGACGGGCCAGCCGTCGCATGACGGTGTATCGGCCGGTGGAGGCGGGCGGCTGAGGGCTACCCGGGCCCCGCCCGCGGCGGCCCCGCCCGGGTGTAGCGGGTGAGGGTGAGGTCGCAGCCCGGCGAGGAAGGCGACGCTGCGGCGGGGGCCGGCCTCGGTAGCCGCCGACCTGCCGGGGCTCGGCGTCGGGGGCGAGCGTCACCAGCGTGAAGGAGGTGGCGCCGGTCGCGGCGACGACCCGGGCCGCGTCGGGGAGCTCGCTGGCGTGCTCGGCGGTCGAGCCATGGGCGGGTCGGGGTGTAGAACGCGCCGCCCTCCCGCCAGAAGTGCAGCAGCCCGGGCCCGGTCGCGACGATCGGGCCGGGCTCGGCGGCGACGGTCGCGACGGCGTCGGCCACCGCGTGGCTGCGCACCGACAGCCACGCCAGGCCCGCGCCGGTGACCGCCCCGGCGAGGGCGAGCACCGCGGCGGTGACCCGCCACGGTGTCGTCTCGAGCGCGACGCAGCCGACGATGGCGAGCAGCACGCCGGTGCACAGCTCGTAGCGGCCGCCCCACTGCGGGTTCGCGCCGCCCCCGTACTGGAACAGCCACACGATCGGCAGCGCGAGGAGCGCGATCGCGACCGGCCGGGCGAACGCCGGGCGGCGGCGCGCCGCGACGAGCCCGACGACGACGAGCGGGGACGCGACGAGCAGGCCGGGCAGGAAGCCGAGCCCGTCGTGCACCCACCCCGCGTACCCGAGCGCCGCGACACCGAGCGCCACCCAGCCGAGCCGCCGCGCTGCGGGATCCGGGTCGAGGGCCCGCCGCACGCCGAGGGCGACGACGACCGCGAGGACCGCGCCGACCAGCCAGTCCGTGGGGACCGCGTAGCGGTTGAGACCCACGGTGGTGGTGAGCGCCTCCTGCACCCGAGACCACAGGCCCGTGCCGCCGCCGGTCGCCGCCGACGCGGTGCGTGCCGCGCGCAGCCCGGTGCCGAGGATGGCCTGCTCGAGCGCCTGGTTCGCGACGAGCGGGACGAGCAGCCCGACGCCGGCCGCGGTCGCGCACCCCAGTGGCCGGTGGGGCCGGCGGCGGCGCGCCGACCAGGCGAGGACCAGCACGGTGACGGCGGCGTACACGAGCGCTTCGGTGCGCATCGTCGCGGCGACGCCGAACGAGCGCGCCGCCGAGGAGCGCGCCGCGCCATCCGGCGCGGCGGTCGGCGACGTCGAGGAGCAGCACCACCCCGCCGAGCATCGCGGCGAGCCCGAGGGTGTGCTCCCAGAAGTCGAGGGAGTAGATCACGACCGGGGTGAGCAGCCCGACCGCCCAGAACGCGAGGTCGCCGCGGCCGCCGAGCCGGCGGGCGAGCGCGCGGTGCGCCCAGCGCCGTCAGCACCCCGCCGAGCATCGGGAGCAGCAGGATGCCGCGGAGCCCGCCGAGGAGGTAGAGGGGGTACCCGGCGTAGAGCATCGGGAGGGTGGTGACGTTGACCCACTCGCCGCCGAGGTGCGACGTCAGGGCCAGCGGGTGCAGCACCCCGTCGTGGTCGTACGCCTGCGCCCAGTAGCCGATGTCGGGTTGCAGGCTCCCGCGGGCCTCCATCGACCGGAGCGTCGCGACCTTGCCGCCGGTGTCGGTGCCCAGGTACCCGTGGGGGTTGTTGGCCAGCGACAGCCCGGCGTAGATGACCAGGAGCAGCGCGCACGCGGCGAGGGGGCGGCGCAGCAGCGCCGTGCGAGGCGCCGCGATGCTTGGCGCGGCCACCGGGCGGGGCGGCGCCGCGACGGTCGCGGTCACCCGTGCTTGCGGGCGCGCAGCACCAGCAGACGGGGCATCGTCGCCGCCTCCGCGTACTCCGGCGCCTGGGCGACGAAGCCGGGTGGGGGCGGCGGCTCGACCATCCGCTCGACGAGGAGCCCGAGGTCAGCCATCACGTTGATGTATCGGCTGAGCGGGCGGTGCATGAAGGGCAACCTGATGCCCGGCGCGACCTCTTCCATGGCCACGTCGTCGGGCAGGTAGGGGCCGACCCGCCAGTACTGCTCCCCGAGGATGTGGTCGTCGATCCAGCCGCTGCCGGGGGTCTGGAGCAGCGGGTGGTTCAGGAAGCAGCAGAACACCCCGTCCGGGGCCAGCACCCGGGCGATCTCGTGGACGGCCGGCTCGAAGGGCTCGAGGTGCTCGAGGGTGAGGCAGATGACGACGGCGTCGACCGCCCCGTCGGGGAGCGGGAGGTGCTCGGCGGCGCCGCGGACGTACCGCACGCCACCGCCCCGGGCCACGGCGGTGACGAGCTGCCCCGCCGTCGGGTCGATCCCCGACCACCTGCGCGCCGAGCGCGGCCACGCGGCGGGCCACCTGCCCCTCGCCGCAGCCGACGTCGAGGACCCGGGTCGCGCCCGCGAGGTGCTCGTCGACGAGCGGCAGGATCTGCTCCTCGTACTCCGGGTCGACGCCCCCGGTGAAGCGGTCCTGCCACCAGCGGGCGTGGGTCTCCCACGGCTGGTCGCTCACCGGGCCACGTTACGGACCCAGGCGTGCGGGCGCGGCGGGTCAGGCGAGGTCGAGGAGCGGCGCGAGGTAGCGGCCGGTGTGGCTCGCGGGGGTCTTGGCGACGTGCTCCGGCGGGCCTTCGGCGACGACGCAGCCGCCCGCGTCGCCGCCTTCGGGGCCGAGGTCGACGATCCAGTCCGCCGACTTGATCACGTCGAGGTTGTGCTCGATGACGAGCACCGTGTTGCCGGCGGCGACGAGGCGGTCGAGGACGCCGAGGAGCCGGCGGACGTCCTCGAAGTGCAGCCCGGTGGTGGGCTCGTCGAGGATGTAGATGGTGCGGCCGGTGGCGCGCTTGCCGAGCTCGGCGGACAGCTTCACGCGCTGCGCCTCCCCGCCCGAGAGCGTCGGGGCGGGCTGCCCGAGCCGCACGTAGCCGAGCCCGACGTCGACGAGCGTCTGGAGGTGGCGGGCGATCGTCGGCTGGTTGGCGAAGAACGCGAGGGCGTCCTCGATCGAGAGGCCGAGCACCTCGGCGATGTTCTTGCCCTTGAAGGTGATGTCGAGCGTGTCGCGGTTGTAGCGGGCGCCCTTGCACACCTCGCAGGGGACGTACACGTCGGGCAGGAAGTGCATCTCGATCTTGATCGTCCCGTCACCCGCGCACGCCTCGCAGCGGCCGCCCTTGACGTTGAACGAGAAGCGGCCCGGCAGGTAGCCGCGCACCTTCGCCTCCTGCGTCGCGGCGAACAGCGCGCGCACCTTGTCGAACATGCCGGTGTACGTCGCCGGGTTCGACCGGGGCGTCCGCCCGATCGGCGACTGGTCGATGTTGATCACCTTGTCGAGATGCTCGGCGCCCTCGACCGTCTTGTGGCGGCCCGGGCACGGTCGCGGGACTTGTAGACCCGCTGCATCAGGGCGTGGAACAGGATGTCGTTCACCAGCGTCGACTTGCCGCTGCCGCTCACCCCGGACACGACGACGAAGCAGCCCAGCGGGAAATCGACGTCGACGTCATGGAGGTTGTGCTCCCGGGCGCCGCGCACCACGAGCCAGGCGTCCCCCGGCTCGCGTCGCCGCTCCGGCACCGGGATCGACCGCTCCCCCGCCAGGTACTGGCCGGTGATCGACCGCGGCTCGGCCAGCACCGCGGCCAGCGGTCCGGCGACCACGATCTCCCCGCCGTGCTCCCCCGCGCCCGGCCCGATGTCGACGACGTGGTCGGCGACCCGGATCGTCTCCTCGTCGTGCTCGACGACGATCACCGTGTTGCCCGAGGTCGCGGAGCCGCACCAGCGTGTCGATCAGGCGCTGGTTGTCCCGCTGGTGCAGCCCGACCGACGGCTCGTCGAGGACGTAGAGCACGCCGACGAGCCCGCTGCCGATCTGGGACGCGAGGCGGATGCGCTGCGCCTCGCCGCCGGCCAGGGTCCCCGCCGAGCGGTTGAGGCTCAGGTAGTCGAGGCCGACGTCGAGGAGGAACTGCAGCCGCTCGTTGACCTCCTTCAGGATCTGCTCGGCGATCAGGCGGTCGCGCTCGGCGAGCTCGAGGTCCCCGAGGTAGTGCGCGGCGCGCCGGATCGACAGCTCCCCGAGCTCGTAGATGTTCAGGTCGCCGACGGTCACGGCGAGCGACGCCGGCCGCAGCCGCGCGCCGTCGCACTGCGGGCACGGCACCTCGCGCATGTAGCCCTCGATGAGCTCCCGCGCCCGGTCGGTCTCCGACTCGGCGTGGCGGCGCTCGAGCCACGGCACCACCCCCTCGAACGGGGTGTGGTACGAGCGGCGCCGCCCGTACCGGTTGCGGTACTGCACGTGGACGTCACGCGGCCCGGTCCCGTAGAGGACGGCGTTGCGGTCGCGCTTGCGGAGCTTGCGCCACGGCGTGGCGATCTCGAAGCCGAACTCTTCCGCGACGGCTTCCAGCACACGGTCGAAGTAGCGGCTGCGGAACCCGGCCCACGGCGCGATCGCGCCGTCGGTGAGGCTCAGGTCGTCGTCGGGGACGACGAGCTCGGGGTCGACCTCGAAGCGGGTCCCGAGCCCGTCGCAGCGCTCGCACGCCCCGTACGGCGAGTTGAACGAGAAGTTCCGCGGCGCCAGCTCGTCGAACGACAGCCCGCAGTGGCTGCACGCCAGATGCTCGGAGAACGTGAGCGTCTCCGCCTCGTCGGTCGGCTGGTCGTCGCGGGGCACGACCTCGACCTCGGCCACGCCCTCGGCGAGCCGCAGGGCGGTCTCGAGCGAGTCGGTGAGGCGCCGCTCGATCCCGGCGCGGCGTACCAGCCGGTCGACGACGACCTCGATCGTGTGCTGCTCGTAGCGGGCCAGCCGCGCCGCGGACGCGGCGCCGAGCTCCCGAGCTCCCCGTCGACCCGGGCCCGGGTGAAGCCCTCGGCCGCCAGCTCCTCGAGGAGCGCGTCGTACTCCCCCTTGCGGCCCCGCACGACCGGGGCCAGCACCTGGAATCGGGTGCCCTCGGGCAGCTCGAGGACCCGGTCGACGATCTGCTGCGGGGTCTGGCGGGTGACGACCCGGCCGCACGTCGGGCAGTGCGGCACCCCGACCCGCGCGTAGAGGAGCCGGAGGTAGTCGTAGATCTCGGTGATGGTCCCGACCGTCGAGCGCGGGTTGCGCCCGGCCGACTTCTGGTCGATGGAGATCGCCGGGGAGAGACCCTCGATGAAGTCGACGTCGGGCTTGTCCATCTGGCCGAGGAACTGCCGGGCGTACGCCGACAGGGACTCGACGTAGCGGCGCTGCCCCTCGGCGTAGATGGTGTCGAACGCCAGCGACGACTTCCCCGACCCCGACAGGCCGGTGAACACGATCAGCCGGTCGCGGGGCAGCCGGAGGCTGACGTCTTTGAGGTTGTGCTCGCGGGCACCCTGGATCGTCAGGTGGTTGCTCGCCGGCTCCGCCGCCACCGGCTCAGCGTACCGGCCGGGGCGCCCTGTCGAACGGACGTTCGATCGGCGGGGGCGTCGGCTACCCGACGGCGCGCAGCTCGCGGCGCAGCTCGGTGATCTCGTCGCGGAGGCGGGCCGCCTCCTCGAAGCGCAGGTCCTTCGCCGCGTCGTGCATCTCCTCCTGGAGGGTCTGGATGAGCCGCCCGAGGTCATCGGGGGCGACGCCGGCCAGGTCGAACACCGCAGAGCGGGTGGGCTGGCGGCCCCGGCCCCGGCCGCGGCCGCGGCCTCGCGGCGCGGAGGCATCGTCGCCGGTGTCGCGGGCCCGGACCATCTCGAGGATGTCCGTGACCTTCTTGCGGATGGTCTGCGGGTCGATGCCGTGCTCGGTGTTGTAGGCGACCTGCTTGTGGCGACGCCGGTTCGTCTCCGAGATGGCCTTGCGCATCGAGTCGGTGACCTCGTCGGCGTACATCACGACCTGCCCGTCGACGTTGCGGGCGGCGCGGCCGATCATCTGGACGAGCGACGTCTCCGAGCGGAGGAACCCCTCCTTGTCGGCGTCGAGGATGGCGACGAGCGACACCTCGGGCAGGTCGAGCCCTTCCCGGAGCAGGTTGATGCCGACGAGCACGTCGAACTCGCCGAGGCGCAGCGACCGGAGGATCTCGACGCGTTCGAGGGTGTCGACCTCGCTGTGCAGATAGCGGACGCGCATCCCGAGCTCGATGAGGTAGTCGGTGAGGTCCTCGGCCATCTTCTTGGTCAGGGTGGTGACGAGCACCCGCTGGTCTCGGGTCTCGCGCTCGCGGATCTCGGCGACCAGGTCGTCGATCTGGCCCCGGGTCGGCCGCACGATGACCTCCGGGTCGATGAGGCCGGTCGGCCGCACGATCTGCTCCACGATCCGGCCCGACGTCTCCAGCTCGTACGGGCCCGGCGTGGCGGAGAGGAACACGACCTGGTTGACCTTCTGGAGGAACTCGTCGAAGCGCAACGGCCGGTTGTCAAGCGCCGACGGGAGCCGGAACCCGTGGTCGACGAGCGTCTCCTTCCGCGACCGGTCCCCCTCGTACTGGCCGTGCAGCTGGGGGACGGTGACGTGCGACTCGTCGAGCACCACGAGGAAGTCGTCGGGGAAGTAGTCGAGCAGCGTGTACGGCGCCTCCCCCGCGGCTCGCCCGTCGAGGTGCCGCGAGTAGTTCTCGATCCCGGAGCAGACACCGACCTCGCGGAGCATCTCGAGGTCATAGGTCGTGCGCATCCGCAGCCGCTGCGCCTCGAGGAGCTTGTCGTGCCCCTCGAGCCAGGCGAGCCGCTCGGCCAGCTCGGCCTCGATGCCCTCGATCGCCGTCCGTAGGCGCGACTCGGACGTCACGTAGTGCGACGCCGGGAACAGCACGAGGCGCTCGAGCTCCTCGACGACCTCGCCGGTCAGCGGGTCGACCGAAACGATCCGCTCGACCTCGTCGCCGAACAACTGGATGCGCACCGCCCGCTCCTCATAGGAGGGGAACACCTCGATGGTGTCACCCCGCACCCGGAACTTGTTGCGCGGCGAACGCGACATCGTTGCGCTCGTACTGCAGCTCGACGAGCCGGGCGAGCACCGCCCGCTGGTCCCGCTCCTCGCCCCGGTCGAGGATCAGGCACTGCCGCTCGTACTCGGCGGGGGCACCGAGCCCGTAGATCGCGGACACCGACGCGACGATGACGACGTCGCGTCTCGACATGAGCGCGCTCGTCGCCGAGTGGCGCAGCCGGTCGATCTCGTCGTTGATCGACGAGTCCTTCTCGATGTAGGTGTCCGTCGTCGGGAGGTACGCCTCGGGCTGGTAGTAGTCGTAGTAGGAGACGAAGTACTCCACCCGGTTCGACGGGAAGAAGTCCCGGAACTCCGAGGTCAGCTGCGCGGCGAGGCTCTTGTTCGGGGCGAGCACCAGCGTCGGCCGCTGCGCCTCGGCGATCACCCCGGCGATCGTGAACGACTTCCCCGATCCGGTGATGCCGAGCAGCGTCTGGAAGCGCTCCCCGGCCTCGACGCCGGCGGCGAGCCCGGCGATGGCGGCGGGCTGATCCCCCGCGGCGCGGAACTCCGACACCAGCTCGAGGGGAGGCACCCGCCGATCGTACCGACCGGCCGCGACAGCACGGCGCGGCCGGCGCGTCGGCGTGCCGCCGCCGGGTCAGCAGGTGAGCCCGAGCCCGACGGCCGCGGCGGTCAGCGGATCGCCGAGGATGCTGATCTGGTTGCCGATGGATTGGAGCTGCGCGGCGCTGGCGTTGGTGTTGAGCTCGCGCTGGGCCTGGGTGAGCTTCTGGACGGCCTGGTTGACGAGGCCCTGGAACGCCGCGTACGGCGCGGCGGAGCCGGCGGGCGGCGGGATCGCCTGCAGGTCGACCTGGAAGGCCCGGAACGCCGCGGTGAGGTTCCCGACGAGGTCGGTGACGCTCGAAAGGTCGGTGAGGTCGACGTTGGCGCTCGACATGCTGATCTTCTGGTCGAGCCGCGAGCACGCCGCGTCCGCGTCCGTCGCGAACGTGCCGGTCAGGGGCAGGTCGGCCTGCACGAGCGCCCCGACCTGGGCCATGTACGCCGCCCCGAACGCCTGGCTCGAGCACGCCGCGGGCAGCTTCTCCTGCTTCTGGTGCCGGTCGATCGACGCGTAGACGCCTTGGAGCTGGTGGAGCAGCTGCGTGGCGAGCGGGCCATCGCCGGCGAGGAGGGCCTGGGGGATGGAGCCGGCGTCGAGGTTCGTGGGGTCGGCGAGGAGATCCGAGTTGATAAGGCCGCGCTCGACGGCCGAGACCCAGCCCGAGGAGGGGTTCGGGGTGACGGACTCGACCTCGGCGGCGTCCCAGTCCAAGAGCCGGCGGGCGATCGTCGTCGCCGCGGTTTGGAGCGACGTGGGCGGCGCCAGCCGCGTGTCGACGCGCACCGCGGCCTGGCAGCGCGCCGCGGGCTTCGTGGTGCCCGGGACCGCGGCCCCGGCCCGACCCGCGGTGACGAGGGTGCCCACCGCGACGACGACAAGGCTGACGGCCTGGAGCATCCCCGGCCCCTCGATGTCGTGGATGGACGGCCTACCAAGCCTCGCGCGGCCCCGGCGACGGGCCGGGCGCGGTCACCGGTCAGGGGGACGGCTGGTCGCGGCGGCGCAGGAGGTCCGCCCAGACCGCCTCGACCTGGCGTTCGAGCGCGTCGAGGTCGCCGCCGTTGTCGATGACGTGGGTCGCCAGGGCACGGCGCTCGGCGTCGCTGGCCTGGGCGGCGATCCGCCGCTCGGCGTCGGCGCGTGAGATCCCGCGCTGCTCGAGGCGGGCGAGGCGGACCGCCTCGGGCGCCTCGACGACGATGACGAACGGATAGCCCCGGCCACGCGCCTGTGCCGATTCGGCGAGGAGGGGCACGTCGCAGATCACGACCGCGTCGCGGGGCGCGTCGCGGAGCCGACGAGTGAACTCGTCGTTGATCGCGGGATGGGTGATGGCGTCGAGGTCGGCGCGGGCGGCGTCGTCGGCGAACGCCGCCGCGGCGAGCGCGGGCCGGTCGAGGCGGCCGTCGCCGTCGAGGATCTGCGGGCCGAATCGGTCGACGAGCGCGGCGAGCGTGGGCTGGCCGGGTTCGACGACCTCGCGGGCGATGGCGTCAGCGTCGACGAGCGCCGCGCCGCGTTGCACGAGCAGCGCGGCGACGGTCGACTTGCCGGACCCGATTCCCCCGGTGAGCGCGACGGCGACCATCGCGGCGCAGGCTACGGCGTCGGGACCAGCCGGGCCGTCGCGCCGGGGTGGTGCGTCCAGCCGGTGAACACGACGGTCAAGGTCGACGGCTGCACCTCGACGGCGCCGATGTCGCAGCCCGCCCCGGCCCGTCGCGGGAGGAGCCGCTAGTCGGTCGTGACGCCGGCGGCGGGTTCGCCGGTGCAGCGGCCCGGGTCGAGGGGGATGTCGTCGATGAGCCGGCTCCCGGTCTGCGGGAGCAGCGTCGGAGGAGAGCCGCCGTTGTTCGCGAGGGTGCCGAGCAGCGGGTCGTTCGCGACGCCGATCAGGCTCGTCGGCTGGTTGAGCTGACACGAGCCGACGGCAGCCGCCGCGTCGTCGGAGACCTTGTACCCGAGCGACGTGAACGAGCCGATCCTGCCCGAGCAGCTGACGCCGCCGCCGATGAGCACCGTCCCGTCCGTCGTGAGCGTGCCGCCGACGTTCCGGTTGTTGTTCGTGGCACCGATGGACGCGGTGTTGTCGACGCTGGTGCGGTTACCCGATCGCGGCGTTCAGCGCGGCAAGGACGTCGTCGCCGACGGCGAGGGGTCCACCGAAGACGATGCCCTGGGTCGTGGATGCGAGGGTGTTGAGGTACGCGGCGATGGGTGCGGGTAATGGCGCATGGGTGTTGACGAGCAGCATCGCTCCGAGGCGCCCGCCGGTGGCCATGTACACACCGCCGGTGAGCGCGTCCGGGTAGTTCAGCCCGGTGGCGGCGCCGAACATCGTGGCGTGCGGGAAGAACTGGCTCGCGACCGCCGCCGAGGTCCCGAACAGGTCGGCCCCGTAGACCGGCGTCGCGGACGGGTCGGCGCCCGCCGCGGCCATCGGTCCACCGATCGCGTATCGCGTCGACGGCGGGTGCGCGGCCAGGTAGGCGCCGGTCTCGGGAGCCTGCGTGGCACCGTCGGTCAACAAGATCGCCCCGTGGGAGTGGATCGCGGCTGGCACCGCGGACAGCGCGTCGGGGAAGTCCAAGCCTGTGGCTTCGAAGATGGTGGTCGGATCACCGAGTTGCTGCGCGATCGCCACCGCGGTCGCGAACTCGTCGGTGCCTTCGATGCGCTTCGGCACATACCCCGCGGTGGTGAGGATCTGGTCGATGGACGGGCTCAACGCCTGCGGCCCACCCAGGAGGTCGACTGTCGCGCCCTCGGGCAGCACCCGTTGAATCTCGGCCAGGACCCGCGTGTCGAGTGCGACCGGTCCGCTGGAGGCCGGACCCGGGGTGAGCAGCAGCGGACCCCCAACCTTGGCGGCCAGCGGGCCACCGGCGAGCGCGTCGGAGAAGAAGTCCGAGCGAGCCAACACCACGGCCTCGGCCGAGCCCCGGGCCGGGAACGTGGCCTGGGACACCGCGATCGCGGTGCTGACCGCGTCCGGGCCCGAGGTACGCGTCGCGCCCCCGACGTCGAACGGCGTGCTCGTTGTCGTCGCCCCGTCGACGGTGTCGGTCGCGGTCAGCGTGTAGCCGACACCTGGCCGATCGACGGTGCAACCTTCGAAGGTCGCGACCCCCGAGACGGGCGCGACCGGGTTCGGCGCACACGTCAGCATCCCGCCCGGCGTGCCCGTTCCCGGCGTGATCGACAACCCGATCCGATCACCCCCGGCCGGGTCGTCGACCATCACCACCGGCTGCGGTGACACCGGTCGGCCCACCGCGCCATCGCCCGGCTCCGTGATGAACCGGAGCTGCGATGCCGGACTCGGCGCCGGGTCGATCGTGACGGTGTAGCGGCGCGTTCCGGTCGCATGGACGCTGTCGGTTGCGGTCACCGTGAACGGGTAGCTCCCGGCGGCGGTCGGGGTCCCCGAGATCACGCCGGTCGTGGCGTCCAGGCTCAGGCCGGGTGGCAAGCCGGTGGCGCTGAAGGTCACGATGCCGGTGCCTCCGCTGGCGGCGACGGTCTGGTCGTACGGGCTGCCGACCGTCCCGGCGTCGAGGCCGAGCGGGGAGACAACGATCGCGGGGTTGATCGTCACCGTGTACATCTGGCTGCCCGTCACGCCCGTCACGTCGGTCGCGCTGACCTCGAACGTCGATGGACCGACCACCGTCGGGGTTCCGGACAGCGCGCCCGTCGATGTGTCGAGCTGCAGGCCGGCGGGTGGTGTGCCGACGACCGCGAACGTCATCGGTGGTGTGCCCCCGGTCGTGGTGATGGCCTGGTTGTACCCGGGCTGGTTGACCGTCCAGTCGGCGAGTGTGGTCGGCACGAGGCTGATCGACGACGAGTTGATGGTGACCGCGTAGTCCTGCGCCGTCTGATCGCCGAGGGCGTCGGTCGCGGTGATCGTGAACTGGAACAGGCCCGTCGCGGTGGGCGTCCCCGAGATCAGACCGGACCCGGCATCGAAGCTCAGGCCGGTGGGGAGCGTTCCGGTCAGCGCCAGCGTCGTGGCCCCGCTGCCGCCCGAGGTGGTGACGGTCTGGCGGTACCCGGCCTGGTTGACCGTCCAGTTCGACAGGGTCGACGGGGAGATCGTCACCCAGGAGATCGTCACCGACCCGTTCCCGATGCCCCCGCCGGCCACGTTCGTGACGTTGGTCGCGCCGGCTTCGACGAACCCCGACCCGCCACCACCGCCACCCCCGGCGGTGTCTTCGCGGTCGCCGCCGCCACCGCCACCTCCGAAGTAGCCGCCACCTCCACCACCACCGGCGACGCCCGGCGAGGTGGGGACCGACCCTCCGTCGCCACCGGTCCCTCCCGTTGCACTGTGACCGTCCGAGGTGGGAGTGGAGCTGCCGGTGCCCCCGCCGCCGGCGACGAGTTGGGTTCCGTCGCCACCGCCGTGCACGGTGTCGAACGGACCGCCCCCGTCGCCGCCGGCAGTCCCGGAGCTCCCGCCGCCGGTCCCTCCGCCACCGGTGAATGGAGCGAACACCGCGCCGGCGCCGCCGCCACCACCGGCGACGAGCACCCGGTTGCCCTCCCCCGCGCCGCCCTGGCGGACATCGGTGCTGCCCCCGCCACCGCCGGCGTCGGTGTCGGCGAAGCCGCTCGAGCCGCCCCGGTCACCACCGAATCCGCCGGCCCCGCGAACGAACATGGGCATGCTGTTGCCGCCGGCACAGCCGACATTGATCGGCATCGTCTGGCCGGGCGTCACCGAGATCGTGGCCTTCACGTGCCCGCCAGCCCCACCCGACGCACCGCCGACGAGGAACGTCTTACCGCCAGCCGCGCCGAGCAGCTCGAACGACGCGACGGTGACGCCCGGCGGCACCACCCAGGACTGGGAGGCGCGCGCGTGCAAACAAAGGCCTGGTCGGCCGATGCGGGCGAGGCGAGCGCCGTCAGCGCACCCACGCACAGGACCGCGGCGACCGCTCCCGCGCCAGCCCGTCGAACCCGCATCTCGCTACGTCACACCGCGCGGGGCCACGGCGCAACGTTGCCGGCGAGGCACGGCCCGAGAATCGGCGGCCGAGGTCGGCTCGGCCTGCTGGACGGCGAGCACCCCGATCGAGTCGACACTCGACGCTGACTCACCCACGAGCCGCACAGGGTCGGCGCGCCGGCCGGCCCCCGACTCGCACTTCCGTCCACGGGCAAGCGCAGGTCGTTGCAGCTCGCGATCTCCGCGCTCCTTACCAGCGTCGCGCCGGGGCCGGCCCCACCCGGGATCAGCTCCACCGGCTCTCGGCGCGGGGTCGATACCTCGACCAATCAGCCGAACCTCGACCAATCAGCCGACGCATCGGTGGGAACGGCGCGGTCCGACACGACCGAGGACACGCCGCGTCAGCCTCCGGGCACCGGGGATCGGCCACACGTTGTACGACCTCGCCGTGACGAGGGCGATGCGTGCTATCGGTGAGGCGCCCCGACCGTCGGGAGCCGACGGTGTGGACCGATCGTCAGCGGGTTCCTCGCCGGCTGTCCGTATCGACCACGAGGTGGGGGCGGGGTGCTTCGAGCCAGTCGGTCGGGAAGGCGGCACCCACGGATCGAGTGGGTCGACGACACGCACGTCAGCGGGCGAACGAGCTGGGTGGTCGCCGACCGCCGCGGCTAGCCGGGGCACCAGGATGCTGACCGTGGCTTGGGTCGGTGACCCGGCGTGCGTGGCGTTGACGAGGACCTCGCTGGCCGCTGAACGTCAGACTATTACTCGCCGTTGCCGGTGACGGTGACGGTGGCCGGCGCCGACTGGAGATTGGTGGTGCTGTCGACAGCCTTGTACTGGAACGAGTCGTTTGTAGAAACCTCGGCGTTGTCGCTCGCCGCGTACTGGAACTGGGTCGAGGGCGCGTAGGGCGTCGTCACGTCCACCGGCGTCGCGCCGTTGTAGATCGTTCCGTACGAAGGCAAAGCCGTGAACTGATACTGCAAGCCATTCGGGTTACTCGGGTCGGTGCCCCCGGAGAGCTGGAAGTCGACCGAATCTCCACCCATGGGCGGCAGCACGTTCCCGTCGCTGTCGGTGGTGATCGCAAGGCCCGATTGCGGCGTGCAGCTGACGCCGGTGCAGACCGGGTAGTTCTGGTTGACCGTCGGCGGTAACGGCACGGGGATGTTCAGGTTGCCCAACGGGTTGTTCGGCGGGTTGTTCGGCGGGTTGTTCGGCGGGTTGTTCGGCGGGTTGTTCGGAGGATTGTTCGGAGGATTGTTCGGAGGATTGTTCGGAGGATTGTTCGGAGGATTGTTCGGCGGGAGTTGGGGAAGGAAGCCTTGGTTGGGTGTCGACGGCGTGAACGATTGCACGACGCCGCCGGTGACGACCACCGTCCCGCTGAAGGGCTGGAAGGCGCCGTTGCCGAGGCCGTGCTCGGTGAGGTCGAGGACCACGTTGTCCTGGATCCACTGGATGAGCGCGAGCTCGTCGGGGGTGAGCTGGCTGACGGCGCCGCAGAGGACACCGCTGGTGGAGTCGCACTGGCCGAGCGGGTTGAGGGTGCGGGTCTGCCCGTCGCTGCCGGTGAGGATGACGTTGTCGACGACGCCCGTGAACGTGCAGCTGGTCGCGCTCGTGCAGCTCACGGCGAAGGCGGTGCCGGACACGGCGGCGGTGGTGCCGCCGCCTTCCTGCTGGAACGACTCGCTCTGGGTGAGGGCGACCGTCCGGTTCCAGGTCTGGCCGCTGGTGAGGGTGCCGTCGACCTGGCGGTTGCCCTGGTTGTCGGTCAGCTTCTTGATGGTGAACGTCGTGTTCACATCCAGGCGGGTGTACGTGTCGGCGGCGTAGTCGATCTCCGCCTTGCCGACGCTGTCGGTCTGGATGGTGTCACCGACGTGGAGGGCCTCCCCGTCGGTGCCGGGGCTGAACGTCGAGGACCCCGCGGCCTGCACCGAGACGTGGCCGACCGAGTCGGGCTTGATGACCAGCTTCGCCGTCGCCTTGCTCGTGGAGGCGGCGCCCTTCTTCGTCGTGGTCGTCGTCGTGCCCCCACCCTTGCTGGGGGTGGAGAGACCGGCGGTCGCGGTGCCCGAGAGCGCCAGCATCAGGCCTGCACCGAGCGTGGCGGCGAGGATCGAGCGGGGGATCCGGGACCCGAGGCGCGGGAGCATCTGGGAACCTTATACAAGGCGACGGCGGCACAGGGAGCGTCGGGTGCTGAGTGACCCGGGTTCGACTTGGGGGCCGACCCACTCATGGTGCCCTCTGACCCGTTGCCGGGGCGTCGAGGACGTCGGTCACGCTGAAGTTGACCGTGAGAGTTGCCGATAACGCCGGTGCGGGGGCGTGCCGGGGTGAGAGAGAGAAGGCGGCGTGGACTACTTCTACCTGCTGCACGGCTGGCTCCGGTCGCGGCTCGGGCGAGACGAGCGGGGCGCCACCCTCGTCGAGTACGTGCTGCTCGTCTCCATGATCGCCATCGCGGTGATCGGCGCCGTGGTGTTCTTGGGCAGCCAGCTCAGCCCGAAGTTCAGCCAGGCGGGCAGCGCGATCAGCACGGCGCCCGGCCCGTAGGCGACGCCGCGGCCGGGTCGTGCGCCCGGCTCAGGGCACGTCGTCGCGGACCAAGAGGACCCGGGTGCGGTCCCGGTAGCGGACCCGCCAGTGCCCCGTGTCTTCGACGAGCGTGACGAGCGGTTCGCCGCGGGGCCAGATGATCACCTGGATGTTCTCGCGCTGCAGGATCGGCGTCCCAGCCCGGTTGGGCGCGGGCCAGGGTGAAGTAGTCGGCGATGATGGGCCGCGGGTACATGTCGTAGCGGTCGTCGATGAAGACCCGCTGGCGTGGCCAGTCGGCGAGGATGACGTAGCCGGCGTCGGCGTCGGTGGTGAGCAGCCGCTTCCCGAGGAGCCGGTCGCGGGCGACGGCGTGCATCGCGCCGACGGGGTAGCCGGTGAAGTCGAAGTCGGGTTGCGCGGCGGCGTTCGCGGTGAAGACGCTGACCACGAGGACGAGCGCGGCGGCGAGACCCCAGCCGAGGAGCCCGGACCGATCGGACGGGTGGCTCGCGCCGGCGGGGCGGGGTCGGGCGACGGCCCGGGCGGCGATGGGCAGGCCGACGAGCGGCGCGAGGGCGATGTTGCGCAGCGCCCAGAGGCCGAGGACGAGGAACGGCAGCGAGACGAGCAGGTCGCGGCGGCTGACGCTGGCCGGAGGCGCGGACGAGCAGCACGACGAAGGTGACGATCCAGAGGGCGTAGAGCTCGCCGCGGAGGCTGTGAAAGTCGGGTGAGCCCCACTCGACGATGTGGCGGAAGATGTCGGCGCGGCCGATCAGCACGGCGGGGAACGTGACGAGCGACACGCCGTACGGGTTCACGAACACGGCGGCGCACGCGACGGCGCCGCCCGCGAGGAGCTGGCGCTCGCGGCCGGTCCACGGCGGGTGCCCGTCGAGCCAGCGGCCGACGAGGTGCAGCCCGAGGTACGCGAAGCCGAGCGCGAAGGTGCCGTGCACGTTCGCCCAGCACCACAGCAGCACGGGGATGGCGACGACGGGTCGGCGGCCGACGAGCGAGTCGGGCACCTCGACGACCCAGACGAGCACGACGAGGGCGAGGAGGCCGAACACGAGGGGCCGCTCCGACCACAGTGTGTCGAGGCTGGCCAGCGCGGCGGCGGTGAGCAGCGCGGCCCGCACCCGGTTGCGGGTGAGCCGCAGCGCGAGGCGGAAGGCCAGGACCGCGACGGCGACGCCGGTGAGCCCGACGAGGACGCGGATCCCGAACGGCCCGGTCACCCGGTCGACGACGGCGTAGGCGACCTCGGCGAGCCAGGACTGCACGACCCAGTGGGTGCCGGCGGCGCTGAACGAGAACGGGTCGGTGTGCGGGAACCCGGTGTCGAGGATGAGCTGCGCCGGTGCGCAGATGCCAGAAGAACGAGTTGTCGGAGAGCCGCTCGACGCCGATCGCCCACCCGAAGAGCGCGAACACCGCGGTGAAGAGGGTGTCGAGGCGCGGGCCACCCGGCCGGGTGGTCGGCGTGCGGCGGAGCCGGGGCGGCGGCCGGCGCGGCGGGGCCCGGCGTCGGTGGCGACGGCCATGGCGCTAGATGGTTCGGGCGATCTGGATCATCGCCGGCCCCAGGATCACGACGAACACCGACGGGAAGATGCAGAACACCATCGGGAAGAGCATCTTCACCGGCAGCTTCTGGGCTTGGGTCTGGGCCCGTTGGCGGCGCTGCACCCGCATCTCGTCCGATTGCGAGCGCAGGATGCGCGCGATCGACACCCCGAACGTCTCGGCTTGGAGCATGGCGAGGATGAAGGTGCGCAGCTCGGTGACGTCGCAGCGGGCGTCCATGGCCCGGAGGGCGTCGGCTCGGCTCGACCCGAGGCGGTTCTCTCGCAGCATGCGGCGGAACTCGTCGGAGAGCGGCCCCGGCACCGCGGAGGTGGTGCGCTCGAGCGCCTGCTCGAAGCCGAGCCCGGCCTCCACGGAGATGACGAGCAGGTCGAAGATGTCGGGGAGCTGGACGGCGATGGCGTGGGAGCGGGCCTCCATCGCCCGGCTCAACAGCACGTCGGGGACCATGAAGCACACGCCCCAGAGCACGACGACGAACACGACGGCGATGAGCCCGGTCAGGCGCAGGCCGAGGAGGATGAGCGGCAGCCACACGAGGCCGCTCATGAGGCCGAGCAGCTTGAACACGAGGATCTGGTCGACGCTGAAGTCGTTGGCCTTCCCGGCGAGGACGAGCCGTGCGGGCGACCTGGTCGCGGTAGCCCTCGGGGGTGAACCGCTGCACGACGCCCGCGACGCCCTGGAGGAGCGGGCTGACGACACGCTCGCTGATCGGGGCAAGCATCTCCTGGTCGCGGACGTCTTGGATCTGGTAGCCCTCGAGGCGGCGCAGCGATTCCCGCACGCCGGAGCGCTCGGAGACGAGGCCGGTCGTGAGCAGCCCGCCGAGCAGCACGGCGCCCGCGAACAGGCCGGCGATCAGGGCGGGGGACACGTCACACCTCGATCTGCATGAGGTTGCGGAGCCACACGAACCCGATGACGGCCATCACCGCCGACGCGATGACGGCCATGATCCCGAGGCCGCTCTGGAAGAGGACGACCATGTAGCCGGGCTGCACGACGTAGAGGATGAGCGCGAACGCCGGGGGGAAGATCCCGAGGATCCACGCGGAGAGGCGCCCCTCGGCGGTGAGCGCGGCGATCTCGCGGGAGAGCCGCTCGCGTTCGGTCATGGTGCGCGCCACGGTGTCGAGCAGCTCGGCGAGGTTGCCGCCGACCTCGCGCTGGATGCGGATGGCCATGACCGCCCACATGAGGTCGACGCTCTTCATCCGGTTCGCGGAGTCCTCGAGGGCGTCCTCGATGGGGCGGCCGAGGCGGCTCTCGGTGAAGCAGCGGGCCAGCTCGCGGCGGGCCGGCTCGGGGGCCTCCTCGGCGACGGCTTCGAGCGCCTGCGCGAACGAGAACCCGGCGCGCATCGACCCGGCGAAGAGGTTCAGGATGTCGGGCAGCTGGGTCTCGAACTTCTTGAGGCGCCGCACGCGACGCAGCTCGAGGAACACGACCGGGCCGACCGTCGCGAGCAGCGTGAGCACGAGGGCGGGGGCGGGCCGAGCAGCAGCAGCGACCCGGCGAGGACGACGAGCACGCCCGCCAGGTAGAAGAAGATCGCCTCGGTGGGCCGCATCGGCAGGTCGGCCTGCTCGAGCTTCTCCTCGACGCGGTTCAGCAGCCCCACCCGCTCAGCGATGCGCCCGGTGAACTCGGCCATGTCCTGGACGAGGCGGGTCTCGGCGAGCATCTGCTCCCCGCGTGCGACGGCGCGCGGCTGCTCGGGCTCGTCGACGTAGCCGGTGAGACGCCGCTCGAGTCGGCTGCGGTGGTCGCCGGACATGAGCAGCATCGCGAGCGCGAAGGCGAGCACCGAGGCGGCCATGATCGCGGGCAGCACGATCTTCCAGGTGGGGCTCACCGAGACGGTGGCGAGGGCCGCGATCACCGTCGCATCCCGGCCCGACGGGAGAGCTGCTCACCGGCGAAGAGGGAGTGGTCGAGCGACACGCCGTAGTTCGCGAGCCGCTCCGAGAACGCGGGGCGAATGCCGGTGCTCTTGAGCTGGCCGCGGAAGCGGCCGTCGTCGTCGATCCCCATCGAGTAGTCGAACAGGTAGAGGTCTTGGAGGACGATCACCTCGCCCTCCATGCCCATGACCTCGCTCACGTGGGTGATGCGACGCGTCCCGTCCCGCAGGCGGGAGAGGTGCACGATCAGGTCGAGGGCCGACGCCATCTGCTCGCGGATGACCCGGACCGGCAGGTCCATGCCGGCCATCATGGCCATGGTCTCGATGCGCGAGAGCGTGTCACGGGGCGCGTTCGAGTGGACGGTGGTCAGCGACCCGTCGTGGCCGGTGTTCATCGCCTGGAGCATGTCGAGCGCCTCGGCGCCGCGCGCCTCGCCGACGACGATGCGGTCGGGGCGCATGCGCAGCGCGTTGCGCACCAGGTCGCGGATGCGGATCTCGCCGCGACCCTCGATGTTGGGGGTCGCGCCTCGAGGCACAGGACGTGGGGCTGCTGGAGCTGGAGCTCTTTGGCGTCCTCGATCGTGACGATGCGGTCGTCGGCAGGGATGAACGACGAGAACACGTTGAGGAGAGTGGTCTTGCCGGTGCCGGTCCCGCCGCTCACCACGACGTTCAGGCGGCCGCGCACGCAGCAGTCGGCGAAGTGGGCGACCTGCTCGGACATGGTGCCCATCCCGATGAGGTCGGTGACGGTGAACGGCTCGGCGCGGAAACGGCGGATGGTGAGGAACGGCCCGCCGATCGCGAGCGGGTGCACGATGACGTTGACGCGGGAGCCGTCGGGCAGGCGGGCGTCGACCATCGGGGTGGCCTCGTCGACGCGGCGGCCGACCTGGCTGACGATCTTGTCGATGATGCGCCGCAGGTGACCCTCGTCGACGAAGCGCACGTCGGTCGGCGCGAGCTTGCCGTCCCGCTCGACGAACACCTGCGTCGGGCCGTTGACCATGATCTCGCTGATGGTCGGGTCCCGCAGCAGCCGGTCGATGGGGCCGTAGCCGAGGATGTCGTCGAAGACGGACTGCAGCACTGCCGCCCGCTCGGCGGCGCCGATCGCGACCCGCTCCTGCGCGAGCGCTCGGTGCAGCTGCTCCTCGACCTGCTTGCGCAGCTCGGCTTCGGTGATGCGCTGGTCGTAGAGGAGCGGGCCGAGCTCTTGCACCACGAACTGGTGCATCTTCTGGCGCAGCTCCTCGAGGACCTGCGCCCGTCCCGTCGGCCGGTGCGGCGAGGACCCCGCGAGGGGACCGAGGGGACGCTGGCCGGTGACGGTCATGCCCGGACCGCGGCCCGGCGGGCCCGCCGCCGACCCTTCCCGGGCACGGCGTCGCCGCCGAGCATCGAGCGGGCGATTCGGTCGAACGCCCGGCTGGCCGGCGCGTCCGGGGCGTGCTCGACGACGGGCACGCCGGCGTTCACCGCGATCGGCACGCAGATGTCGGACGGGATGGGGAACTCGGCGCGGAGGCCGAGCACCGACTCGATCTCGCGGACGTCGAGCTTCACCTGGGTGTTGGCCCGGTTCAGCACGAGCCGCAGCTTCGGGCCGGCGATGGCGTGCAGGTTGAGGGCCTGCATGCCGATCTTCAGGTTCTTCACGCTCGGGATGTCCATCCCGCCGACGACCAGCACGACGTCGGCCGCCTCGATGAGCGCCACGGTGACCTCGTCGAGCTGGGCGGGCAGGTCGGCGACGACGTGCCCGCACGTCTGCTGCAGCGTCTGGCAGACCGACACGATGTCGGCCGGGTCGACGAGGCTGTCGAGCGTCGGCTCGGTCGGCGCGGGGAGGACCAGCAGCCCGCTCGGGCGGTGGACGGTGAGCATGCTGCGCACCAGGTCGTGGTCCCCGTACTGGGCGGCACCGACCGCGTCGAGCACGGTCTGCTGGGGCGGGATGCCGAGGAGCACGGAGACGTCCCCGAAGTTCACGTCGGCGTCGACGAGCGCCACCCGCTCGTCGCTGCGGTGCGCCATCGCCGACCGCGACGTTGATCGCCACGGTCGACTTGCCGACCCCACCCTTCGCCGAGAACACGATGATGAGGCGGCCCGGCGCCGCCCGATGCTCGGTCGGGACCGGGGCGCGGCCCACACCCCCGCCGAGCAGCGCGCCGACCCGGCTCACCGCGTCCGCCAGCGCCGCGGGGTCAGTCACCGCGACCGTGTCGCGGGCGCCGGCCCGCAGGGCGGCGTGGAGCATCGGGGTGGTCACCTCGCCGCCGACGGCGAAGATCGCGCCGAGCTCGGGGCGCACGGAGATCAGCCGGTGCACCTGCTCGAAGCCGTACGGGCTGGCCAGCCCCGGACCGAACACCACGACGACGCCGCGACCCGGACGCAGCGACTGGGACAGCGCCTCGAGGGTGTCGAACTGCGCCGCGGTCGAGAGGGTGGCGCCGAGACGCAGCCGGGCGCGGCCGTCCGGCTCGACGATCGCGACGTCGTACTGCGCTGCCGCGCTGTCGTTCCAGCCCACCCCGGGCACGCCGGTCTGCTCGAGCGCCACCGGCTACCCGCTGGCTGGGACGGTCGCCGCAGCGCCGCTCGCGGCCAGCGACCGGAGGCTCAGGTAGAGGGAGCCGGAGTGCGCGGCGTTCTCGACGAGCAGCGCGTCGCTGGGTGACACCTCGAAGGTGATGAGCCCGCTGTTCGCCGCGGCGGCGCTCGCCGCGCCGCCGATCGGGGAGGTGGACGTCACCTGGCCGACGGCGAGCACCCGGACGTCTTGCAGCAGGTACTGGGCGCCCGAGTCGCCGATGACGGCGACGTCGACGTGGTCACCGGGGGCGATCGCGCCCGCGACGCCGTGCGCCGAGTCGACGGACACGGTGACCGCGACGAAGTTCGAGCCGTCGATCGCCGCGGCGAGCGACCCGCCGCCCCCGTTGGCCGGCGTCGCGAAGCTCGACGCGGTGATGAACTGGCGGGCGCTGATGGTGGCGACCGCCACCTTGCCCTTCAAGGCGCCGGTGTCGGTGACGGCGTCCGCGGGCACGCTGCCCGCGAGCACCTTCGCGGTGCTGATGAGCCCGCTGCCGACCGCGCTGTCACCGCTCGTGCCCTTCGGGATGTCCTGGGCCGCGACGAACGCCTCGACGACCGAGGCGTTGCGCTGGGCCCGCTGGTCGGCCGACGTCACGTAGAAGTAGACGCCGATGCCCGAGACGGCGGCGAGGATCACCGCCGCGGCCGCGATCAGGGTCCGGCTCTTACCCACTGCCTCTCCCTCGGCTTGAGCCTCCCGGCGCCCCAAACGCAAGGTCCAACCTGGATCCTCGGCCGGCGTCCAGCCCACCTTGAGGGTCAGGTGGGGCCCAGCCGGCCGCGGCGAGACCACGGCGGGGGCGGGGGCTGCCCGGGCCCGGCGGGCCGGGCGGGCCCGACCGCGGGGTCAGACGGAGTCGGGCTCCGGGCCGGTCGGCTCGACCGGCGGGTCCTCGGCGGCGGCCGCCGTGTCGAGGCTGCCCTCGGTGTCGGCGGCGCCCTCGACGGCCACCGCAGCAGCCGCGTCGGCGTCGCCCGCAGCGGCCGCGTCGGCGTCGCCGGTGGTGGGGCCGATGTAGTTGCCCTGCTCGTCGTAGGCGTGGTCGCCGAACTGGTCCTGGTACTCGGGGGCGACGACCCCGCCTTCGGCGGCCTGCTTGATCGAGAGGGAGATGCGGCGCCGCTCGAGGTCGATGTCGATGATCTTGACCCACAGCTCCTCACCGGGGGTCACGACCTGCTCGGGGGCCTCGACGTGGTGGCCGGCCATCTCGGAGATGTGGACGAGGCCCTCGATGCCCTCCCCGACCTGCACGAACGAGCCGAACGGCACGAGCTTCGTGACCCGCCCGTAGACGAGCTCCCCGACCTGGTGGCCGTCGGCGAACTCCTGCCACGGGTCTTGCTGGGTGGCCTTGAGGGACAGCGAGATGCGCTCGCGGGACAGGTCGACGTCGAGGACCTGGACGGTCACGTCGTCGCCGACCTGCACCACCGAGCTGGGGTGGTCGACGTGCTTCCAGGACAGCTCGGAGACGTGGACCAGGCCGTCCATGCCGCCGAGGTCGACGAACGCGCCAAAGTTCACGACCGACGACACGACACCCTTGCGGATCTCGCCCGGCTTGAGGTTGGCGAGGAACTCGTCGCGCTGCTCCCGCTGCGTCTCCTCGAGGTAGGCGCGGCGGGACAGCACCACGTTGTTGCGGTTCTTGTCGAGCTCGATGATCTTGCACTCGAGGCTGCGACCCACGAACGGTGCGAGGTCGCGGACACGGCGCAGGTCGACGAGCGACGCGGGCAGGAAGCCGCGCAGCCCGATGTCGAGGATCAGGCCGCCCTTGACGACCTCGATGACGGGGCCGGTGACGATCCCGTCCTTCTCCTTCAGCTCCTCGATCGTCCCCCAGGCCCGCTCGTACTGGGCCCGCTTCTTGGAGAGGATGAGCCGGCCATCCTTGTCCTCTTTGGTGAGGACCAGCGCCTCGAGCTCCTCGTCGAGGGTGACGACCTCGCTCGGGTCGATGTCGTTGCGGATCGAGAGCTCCCGCGACGGGATGACGCCCTCGGACTTGTAGCCGATGTCGAGGAGGACCTCGTCGCTGTCGATCTTGACGACCTTGCCGGTGACGATGTCCCCGTCGTCGAACTCGACGATGGTGGCGTCGACCGCGTCGGAGAACGACTGGGTTCCGAGGTCGTCGAGGACGACGGGTCCGTCGTCGGGGGCGTGGCGCTCGCCCTCGGTGTGCGCCTCCTCGAGGACGGGGGCGCTGATGCCTCCCGCCACGTCCTGCTCCGACAACCTGACTCCTCTGGAACCTGACGGCCCGCGTCCCAGGGCGCGGGCGCCGCGGCCTCGGTGAGGCTGCCCCGCCAGGCTACAGGGTCACGCGCGGCGGCGTGCCAGCAGGAGCAGCTCGGGCTGGTCGAGATCGGGTGGCGCGGCACGGTAGCGGCCGGGTGTCACACCGTGGACCGCGAGGACGTCGAGGTCGGCGAGCGCGGCGAGCAGCTCGAGCTCGCGTGCCGTGAAGCACGTCGTCCACAGGTCGGCGGGGCGCTCGTCGCCCGAGTCGTTGCGCAGCACCGTGCGTTCGTGCAGCACCCCGGTGGCAGCGTCGAGGGTCTCGCCGGGCTCGAGGCCGCGGGCGGCGAAGAGCAGCGAGAACGCGGACACGGCCAGCGTCCCGCCGGGTCGCACGGCTCGGGCGATCCGGGTGAACACCGCGGGCTCGTCGCGGCCGCCGAGGAGCCCGAAGCCGCCCTGGCAGAGGCAGATCACTGCGTCGTAGCCGCCGTCGACGGTGAGGTCGCGGACGTCGGCGACCTCGAAGCGTGCCGGGAGGCCCCGTGCCGTCGCGGCGGCGCGGGCGAGGGCGATGAACACCGGGGAGGCGTCGACGCCGGTGACCGGGCAGCCCCGGGCGGCGAACGCGAGCGCGTGGCGGCCCGGGCCGCAGCCCACGTCGAGGACCCGGTCGCCGGCGGTGAGGCCGAGCGCGTCGGTGAGGAAGTCGACCTCCTGCTCGGTGCCGCGGGTGAAGGCCATGACCCGGCCGGTGTCGGGGGCCCAGTAGGCGGGGCCGAGGAAGGCGGCGACGTCGTTGAACCAGAGGTCGGGTGGGACGGCCGGCGATCCGCTCACTTCGCCTCGGCCCACGTCGGGCCGAACCCGAGGTCGACGACGAGCGGGACGGACAGCTCGGTGACCGACTCCATGGTGTCGCGCACGAGGGGTCCGACGGCGTCGCGCTCGTCGAGCGGCACCTCGAAGACCAGCTCGTCGTGGACGGTGAGCAGCATCCGGGTCGCGAACCGGCCCGTGGTGAGGGCCCGGTCGACGTCGATCATCGCGAGCTTGAAGATGTCGGCCGCGGAGCCTTGCACCGGCGCGTTCTGGGCCATCCGCTCCCCCATCTGGCGGATCCGGAAGTTGTCCGACGACAGCTCGACGATCTGGCGGCGCCGCCCGAAGAGCGTCGTGGTGTAGCCGCGCTCCTTGGCCTCGCGCACGGTGCGCTGCATGAACGCGCCGACCTGCGGGAAGCCCTCGAAGTAGGCGTCGAGGATCTCGCGGGCCTCCTCGGTGGGGATCCCGAGGCGCTGTCCGAGGCCGTAGGCCTCCATGCCGTAGGCGAGGCCGTAGTTGACGACCTTCGCGAAGCGCCGCTGCGCGTGGTCGACCGCGTCCTCGGGGACGTGGAAGACCGTCGCGGCGGTGGTGGCGTGGATGTCGGCGCCCCGCTCGAACGCCTCGGTGAGGCCGGGGTCCTCCGCGAGGTGGGCGAGGACCCGCAGCTCGATCTGGGAGTAGTCGGCGGTGAGCAGCCCGGCGCCCGGTTCGGCGATGAACACGCGGCGGAACTCGCGGCCGTCGGCGGTGCGCACCGGGACGTTCTGCAGGTTCGGTGCCTCGCTGGAGATCCGCCCGGTGGTGGTGTCGGTCTGCTTGAAGGTGGCGTGGATCCGTCCGTCGGGGGCGATGAGGGGCGGCAGCGCGTCGGCGTAGGTGCCGCGCAGCTTCTCCACCTCCCGGTAGCGCAGCAGGTCCTCGATGATCGGGTGCTCGTCTTGCATCTTCTGGAGCGAGTCGGCGTCGGTCGAGGGCCCGGTCTTCGTCTTCTTCACCGGGGTGAGGCCGAGCTTGTCGAAGAGGATGGTGCGCAGCTGCGGGGTGGAGTTGACGTTGAACTCCTCCCCGGCGTGGGCCCACAGCTGGCGCATGAGCCGGTCGCACTCCTTGCCGAGCTCGGCGCGCAGGTCGTCGAGGAACCGTCGGTCGACGAGGATCCCCGCGTCCTCCATCTTGGCGAGGACCGGGATGAGGGGCCGCTCGCAACGCTCGTACAGGTCGGTGAGCTCCCGGGCGTCGAGCGCCTCGCGCAGCACGACGGCGAGGCGCAGGACCGCCGCGGCGCGGCGGCCGCTCTCGTCGGTCGCGGCGTCGCCGTCGAAGTCGAGGTGGCCCTCGGTCGCCGCGTCGGGGGACTGCACCTCGAGGGACAGGTAGCGCAGGGCGAGGTCCTCGAGGCGGTACTTCCCGTCGGCCGGGTCGAGCAGGTACGCCATCACCACGGTGTCGTCGCGGAGCGCGGCGAGCGAGTCGCGGAGGCCGTGCATGAGCTCCTTCGCGCGGTGGGTCACGAGCGGCGGGCCGTCCGGGCCGACGAGCGCCCGGAGCGCGGCGCCGACGCTCGGGTCGGCGAGCACGTCGCCGTCGAGGACCGCGACCCGGTCGGCGTCGGCGACGGCGAGGCCGGCGAGGCGCTGGCCGGGGGGACCGTCCCAGCGGGCGTCGAGCGCGACGGGCGCGCCCGCCGCGGTGAGCGCCTCGAGGCGGGTGACCGCGTCGGGGGCGCGGCGCAGCACCTCGACGGTCACGTCGAGGGTCTCGGCGGTGGCGTCGACCGCGGTGTCGCCGAGCGCCTCGAGGAGCCGGGGCCACAGCGTCCGGAACTCGAGCTGGTCGAAGAGCACCCGGGCCGCCTCACGGTCGAAGGTGGCGGGCACGAGCGCGGTGGGGTCGAGGCCCACGTCGACGTCGCGGCGCAGCACCGACATGGCCCGGTTCAGCAGCACCCGGTCGCGCATCGCGTCGAGGTTCTGGCGCTGCTTGGGGGGCAGCTCGTCGAGATGCTCCAAGATCCCCTCGAGCGTCCCGTAGGTGGTCACCAGCTTCGCGGCGGTCTTCTCCCCCACGCCGGGGACGCCCGGCAGGTTGTCGCTCGTGTCGCCCCGCAACGCCGCGTAGTCCGGGTACTGCGCGGGGGTGACCCCGCCGGTGCGCTCGACGATGCCCGCCTCGTCGTAGAGGGCGTAGTCGGAGACGCCGCGCTTGTTGTAGAGGACCCGGACGTGGGGGTCCGAGACGAGCTGGAAGGTGTCGCGGTCCCCGGTGACGACGATGACGTCGAGGCCGGCGTCGCCCGCCTGCGTGGCGAGCGTCGCGATGACGTCGTCGGCCTCGACGCCGTCGATGGTCAGCACGGGGATGCGCAGCACGTCGAGGACCTCGCGGACGAGCGGCAGCTGCGCGGAGAACACCGCGGGGGTCGCCTGGCGGCCCGCCTTGTAGTCGGCGTCCATATCGTCGCGGAACGTGGGGCCGGGCGTGTCGAACGCGACCGCGACGAAGTCGGGATGCTCGTCGCCGAGCACCTTGATGAGCATGGACGTGAAGCCGTACACCGCGTTGGTGACCGTGCCCGCCTTGGTGGCCAGGTCGGTGGGCAGCGCGTAGAAGGCCCGGTAGGCGAGCGAGTGCCCGTCGACGAGGATGAGCTTCGGCATCCGCGGCGATGGTACGCCCGGGTCCCGCCCGGCCCGCCGGGTGCGCCGTGCCGCTACGGGGCGAGGTGCCCGTCGACGACGCGGCGGGCGATCTCGGCGATCTTGACCCGCTCGTTCATGGCGCGGGTCTGGATGAACCGCCACGCGGCCTGCTCGTCGAGGTCGTGCTCGCTCATGAGCCGCCCCTTGGCCCGGTCGATGAGCTTGCGGGCCTCGAGGCGGGCCTCGAGGTCGTCGACGTGGCGCTCGAGGGAGGTGAGCTCGTTGTGGCGGGCCATGGCCAGCTCGATCGCCGGGATGAGCTCGCTCTTCTGGAACGGCTTCACCAGGTAGGCGAGGGCGCCGGCGTCGCGGGCCCGCTCGATCAGGTCGCGCTGGGAGAACGCGGTGAGGATGAGGATGGCGGCGAGCCGCTCGCTGGCGATGTGGCGCGCCGCCGACAGGCCGTCGAGCCCGGGCATCTTGACGTCGAGGATGACCAGGTCGGGCACGAGCTCGCGGACCAGGTCGATCGCCTCGTCGCCGCGGCCGGTCTCGCCGACGACCTCGTAGCCCTCCTCCTCGAGGAGCTCGCGGAGGTCGAGGCGGATGATCGCCTCGTCCTCGGCGATCACGACGCGGGGTCGGGCTCGGTCAGCGGGCACGGGGGTGGGTGGGGATCAGCGGGTGGACAGCTCGGCCGCCATGCGGTCGAGCAGCGCGTCCTGCTCGCGGTGCAGCTCGGCGATCTGTCGTGCCAGCGCGTCGCGATGCCGCCCCAAGGCGTCGGCGTGCCGTCGGGCGTCGCGGGCCTCCGCGTCCGCGAGCGGCGTCTCCGCCAACAGTGACCGCAACCGGGTGTCCTCGGCCTCGTCGTTCAGGAACGCGACCTGCTCCTCGGTCAGCCCGAGCTCGGCGCGGAGCCGCTTCAGTCGTTCGCTGACGTCGACGAGCCGCCGCTCGAGGATCGAGGGTGCCATGGAGAAGGCCAGTCTATGGACCAGGCGGGTCGTGTGGCAGCGTGGAGGCGTGAGCGCGCACCCGATCTTCACCGAGGAGCACGAGGCGCTCCGACGCTCGGTGCGGCGCTTCGTCGACCAGGAGCTGGCACCCCACGTCGACGAGTGGGAAGACGCCGGCGGCTTCCCCGACGAGGTGTTCCGGCGGGCCGGCCAGCTCGGGTTCCTCGGGCTGCACTACCCGGCCCGGTGGGGTGGCTCGGACGGCGACCTGGCCGCCGAGATCGTCTTCGTCGAGGAGCTGGCCCGAGCGGGCTGCGGTGCGATCGCGATGGCCCTGTCGGTGCAGACGGACATGGCGACCCCGTCGATCGATCAGTTCGGCACCGACGACCAGAAGGAGCGCTACCTCGCGCCGGCGATCGCTGGGACGAAGATCGCCGCGATCGCGATCACCGAGCCCGACGCGGGCTCCGACGTCGCCGCGATCACGACGCGCGCCCGGCGGGACGGTGACTGCTGGCGGGTGACGGGCCGCAAGCAGTTCATCACCAACGGGGTGCGCGCCGACTTCCTCACCTTGGTCGCGACGACCGACCCGGGCACGGGGCACCGGGGGATCTCGCTGTTCCTGGTCGACACCGCACTGCCCGGGGTGAGCGTGTCCCGCAAACTGCGCAAGCTCGGCATGTGGTCGAGCGACACTGCCGAGCTCGCCCTCGACGACGTCGAGGTGCCGGCCGCCAACCTCATCGGCCTCGAACCCGGACGAGGGTTCTCGCAGCTGATGTGGCAGCTGCAGTACGAGCGGCTCGCCGCCGCGGCGGCGTGCGTCGGTCACGCCGACTGGGCGTTGGCCCGCACCATCGAGTACGCCGGGGAACGCCGCGCGTTCGGACGGCCGATCGGCCGCCACCAGGTCCTCGCGCATCGCCTCGCCGACGCCGCCACCGAGCTCGAAGCCGCCCGGTCCCTGCTCTACACCACCGCGTGGCGCGTGCTGCACGGCGAGTATCCCGTCGCCGAGATCTCGATGACGAAGAAGTACTGCGCCCAGATGCAGAACCGTCTCGTCGACGCCTGCCTGCAGATCCACGGCGGCGCCGGGTACATGCAGGAGGAACCGATCTCCCGCGCGTTTCGCGACGCCCGGCTGCAGCGCATCGGCGCCGGCACCGACGAGATCATGAACGAGGTGATCGCGAAGCGGCTCCTGCCCGGCTACGGCGAGCCGGACACGCCGTCGTGACGACGCGGCCGTCTCGCGGCGCATCGCGTGCGCTTCGTCCCGACGACCCGGCGACGCGGCGTGTCATCATGGAGCGCCGCCCGGGTGGTGGAACTGGCAGACACGATGGATTCAAGTCCCATTGTCCGCAAGGACGTGCGGGTTCGACTCCCGCCCCGGGCACTCAGCAGCCGCCGGGCACCGGCGCGAGGGACCCGGGCTGGGCTGCCGGGGCGGCCGGCGTGCTCGGCGCGGACGGCGCGGCGGTCGTGGGCGTGATGAGCCCGGTGAACGCGCGTCCGAGCACGAACTCGACCGTCCCCGCGGCGACCGTGTTGTCGACGACGAGGTGCGCGCCGGCGTCGTAGGTGCCGAGCAGCGACGCCGCGGCCGCGTTGCCGGTCGGGTACCGGATCTCGCTCGTCGGGACCTGCCCGGAGGGGTTGTTGGCGGTGCCGGCGCCGACGAACCCGTCCCTCTCCAGCGCGGCGAGCGTCGTGGCCGCGGCGCCGTTCACGCCGGAGCCGTTCAGGACCCGGACGTGCACGCTCGACGGTACGGGCGCCGACGAGCCGCCCGACGTCGCGCCGCCGCTGAAGTCCCGCAGCGAGGCCAGCACCTGGTCGGCGGCGGGCTGACGGAGATAGAGGACGTCTTGGCCCTGCTGGGTCGGTCCCGTCTGCCACGGCAGCGTCGCGGTCTGTACCTGGCTCGGGTCTTGGGGGTTCACGGCGCGGAAGGCCTCGACGAGGTTGAAGAGGTCGCTGCGGGAGAAGCCGTCGTCGAGGGTCAGGTCGCTCGTGACGCCGTCGACGAGGGAGGTGGCCTTCAGCGGGTCGCTCAAGACCGCGTCCATCGCGATCTTCGCGATCTCGCGGACGAAGGCCTGCTGGCGGCCGATGCGCCCGATGTCGGGGACGGCGTCGAGGATCTTCCACTGGTGGGTCGTCGGGTCGAGGACCTGCGTGTCACGGGATCGCACGAACGACAGGGCCTGCGCCCCGTCGAGCTGGTAGCAGCCGGGCGCCGGGATGTTGAGGTCCGAGAAGGCGTCCCGCGCCGCGGCGGGGAAGTACACGGGGACGGGCCCGACCGCGTCGACGATCTTGCGGAACGTGTCGAAGTTCACCGAGACGTAGTGGTTGATCGGCACGTTCAGGTCGGTCGTGATCGTGTCGACGAGCTTCTGGGGGCTGACGTCGAACGCCGAGTTGATCTTGGCCATCCCCCGCCCCGGGATGTTCAGCCAGAGGTCCCGGGGGATCGACACGAGCAGGCTGCGCCCCGACGACTCGGTGTGCAGCACCATGATCGTGTCGGATCGCTGTCCCTGGTTGCCGGCCTCGCTGCCGAACGCCGCCTGGTCGGCGGGGTTGCTGACGAACGCGCGGGTGTCCGAGCCGACGAGCAGGTAGTTCGCGCCCCCCGACGGCGCGGCGGCGAGCTGGAGGTTCACCTTCGGCACCGACGCCAGCTTCTGGGAGATCAGGAGCTCGACGCCGACGATGCCGCCGACGACGAGCGCGACGGCGACGCCGAGGGCGAGGGCGTAGCGGCGCCCGAAGCCGGCGCCCGAAACCAGGTGGCGGCGCACCAGTGGCACGGTATCGGCCAGCCTGTCGGATCCTGGTGTCACGCGCCGATCGGCGTCAGACCGCAACGTCCGCAGAGGCGTCGCAGCCCGTCGGTACACTGCCCCGCACCATGACCCTCGCCGCCATCACGGTCATCACGTGGATCGCCGTCGTCTGCGTGCTGTCCTTCGTCGTCCTCCTGGTGATCATCCTCTCGCCGTGGCCGCGGGTCAGGAACGAGTCGCGTCGCCTCAGCCGCGACGTCGAGACGCGCCTGCTGCTCCGCGAGGACCCCGACGAGCTCGCCGAGGAGCTCGACCGTCGCGCCGACGAGCAGCCTCCGGTCGCCGACCTCCGGCGCGACGAGCGGCGCTGACTCAGCGTCCGACGAGGCGGCGCACCACCGGCTGAACGAGCGCGGCGTACCGCGCCTGGCCCTGCGGTGTGGGATGGAACGGCGCCTGGCTGAGCAGGCTCGCCGGGTTGCTCACCTGGAAGATCGAGAGCCCGTAGGCCCACGGCGGCGCGCTGCACCACCGGTGGTCGGTGCCGTCGGATCCGATCATCGCCGTCGAGGTGTCGGCGAACGCCACCCCGGGCTGAGCGAACGCGGCGACGGTGGCGCGGATCCGGGCGTTGATCATCGGAGGCCCGACAGGTAGGCGACCTGGGCGGGTTCGAGCAGGTTGACGTCGGGGCAGCGTCTCGTCGACGGGCTGGGCAGCGGGTCGTGATACGCCGTCACGACAACCTTCGGGACGTGGCCGGCAACTCGCCCGCGGCCGCGGATCGCGCCGAGCAGGGCCCTGAGATTCGGGCCGAGCGTCGCCAGGGCGTCCTGCACGTCGGTGGCGATCGTCGGCCCCGGGTTCGCCGCGGTGCGGCGCAGGGTGTCGAGCCCGACGCGGGTCGCCAACGCGTTCTCGACGCAGTCCTTCACGACGGGCACGAAGTGCAGGTCGTCGGCCCCGAGCGTGAGGAGCGCGACGTCGGGCTTGGCGGCGTCGTACGCGGCGTTGAGATCCGTGCCGGTGGCGTAGTCCCCGAACTGGGCGGGGCGCAGCTCGGTGGTGCCGAGGGTCCCGCTGTCCGTCTCGGGGGCGATGATCCCGTTCGCGTAGCTCGCGCCGGTGCACGCGAACGTCGTGAAGCGGGCACCGAGGCGCTGCGCCACCGTGTTCCCGTACCCGTCGGGTGACACGTGGCACGCCGGGTCGGGGCCCGGCCAGGCGACGTCGATGCGGCCGCCCATCCACGTGCGGGTCCGCGTGTCGTACCGGTAGCCGTAGAGGGTCCCCTCCCCCGACGCGATCGAGTCGCCGAGCTGCACGATCGAGAGCCGCCGCGTGGCGGCCGCCACCGGCGTCGACGCGCCGAACGCCTACGCCACGGCGACGCTCAGCGCCGCGCCGACGACGCGACGCCAGCCGATCGGTCTACGCGTCCGCGAAGGCGAAGAAGAGGCGGGCCTGACAGGCGGTCGCGCCGTCGACCGTGGCCGCGCCCTGCCCCCAGCCGCCCCGGCTGCTCAGCCGGTCCAGGGTCAGCGCGAGGACCAGCTCGTCACCGGGGCGCACGATGCGACGCCACCGGACCTTCTCGACCCCGCCGAAGAGGGGGAGACGGCCGGCGTAGCGGTCGTCGGCGAGCACCGCGATCGCGCCGGCCTGGGCGAGCGCCTCGAGCTGGATCACGCCGGGCAGCACCGGGTTGCCCGGGAAGTGGCCGGCGAGGAACGCCTCGTCGCCCGATACGCGGTAGCGGGCCTCGATCGACGCCCCGGCCTCGAACGCCTCGACCGTGTCCACGAACCGAAATGGCGGCCGGTGCGGCAGCAGCCCGACCAGCTCCTCGGAGTTCGGCAGCGGCATCGAGCGCACGTTATTGCCGACCCCGCCGCGGGGTATGTAACCCTGGCCCGCTCGGGGCGGTCCGAAGTGGTGACCGCCCGGCATCCGACGGGCTCGGCAACCGCACGAGAGAGGCCCCCGTGGGCGTCGCCGTCCTGTTTCCCGGCCAGGGAACCCAGCAGCCCGGCATGGGCCGGCCGTGGCGCGCCACCCCGGCCTGGTCGGTCGTCGACCGGGTCGAAGCGGCGCTCGGCGAGCCGCTGAGCGACTTGATCCTCGACGCGCCCGCCGAGCAGCTCGCCCGCACCCGCGACGCCCAGCTCGCGGTCCTCCTCACCTCCTTGGTCGCGTGGGAGGCGGTGCGGGACCGCGTCCCCGCCCCCACCGCGTTCGCGGGCCACTCCCTCGGCCAGGTCACCGCCCTCATCGCCGCCGGAGCGCTCCCCCTCGAGGACGGTGTGCGCTTCGCCGCCCGCCGCGCCGAGCTCACCCAGGCGGCCGCCGACGCCCACCCCGGCCGCATGGCGGCGCTGCTCGGCGCCACCCCCGAGCAGGCCCGCGCCGCGTGCCGGGCGGCACCCGACGGCTGCTGGGTCGCCAACGACAACGCCCCCGGCCAGATCGTCATCGCCGGCACCCCCCACGGGCTCGACACGGCCGCCGCCGCCGCCAAGGAAGAGGGGGTGAAGCGGGTGACGCCCCTCAACGTCGGCGGCGCCTTCCACACCCCGCTCATGGCGTCCGCCGCCGACGCGCTCGCCCGCGAACTCGCCACCGTCGCCTTCTACCCCCCGACCGCACCCGTCGTGTCGAACCTCGACGCCGAGCCCCACGCCGACGACGACGGCTGGCGGGCCCGGTCCGCCGAGCACGTCACCGTCACCGTCCGCTGGCGGGAGTCCATGACCGCGCTCCGCCGCGCTCGGCGCCACCGCCTTCCTCGAGGTCGGGCACGGCACGATGCTCGCCGGCCTCGCCAAGCGCACCGTCCCCGACGTCACCGTCCGAGGCGTCGCTGTGCCCGACGACGCCACCGCCTTCACCCTGGAGGACGCCCGCTGATGGAGACCCTCCTCGACCACGGCGAAGGGCTGCTCGTCCCCGAGCGGATGATCGTCGCCCCGACCGTCGGCGTGTTCCGCCCCGTCGACCTCCCCACCGACCGCCGCGTGGAGCCCGGCCAGACCGTCGGCCTCGTCGAGGGGCCCGGCACGGTGACGCCCGTCGCCAGCCCGTTCGCCGGGCAGCTCGTCGGGGTGCTCGCGCACCCGGGTGAGCGGCTGCGCGAAGGCCAGCCGATCGCCTGGCTGCGAGTCCATTGACCACGCGGGCCGCCATCGCCGGCTGGGGGGTGGCGCTGCCCGAGGGCCGGCTGACCAACGCCGACCTCGAACGCCGCGTCGACACGACCGACCAGTGGATCGTCGAGCGGACCGGGATCCGGGAGCGTCGCATCGCGACCCCCGAGGAGACGACCGCCAGCCTGGCGATCGAGGCCGGCGGCGCGGCGATCAAGTCCGCCGGGCTCAGCCCCGCCGACGTCGAGCTGCTCATCGTCGCCACCGCCACCCCTGAGCAGCCGATCCCGCACACCGCCGCGTTCGTCGGCGACGCGCTCGGGCTGCGCTGCGGGTCCTTCGACCTGAACGCCGGCTGCGCGGGTTTCGTCTACGAGCTCGTCACCGGCGGGGCCCTGCTCGCCGCCGGTGGGCTCGGGCACGTCCTCGTCATCGGCGCCGAGACCCTCTCGCGCATCATCGACCCCACCGACCGCACCACCTGCGTGCTCTTCGGGGACGCTGCCGCCGCGCTGGTCCTCGAGGCCGCCCCCGACGACGGTCCGGGGCTGCTCGCCTTCGACCTCGGCTGCGACGGCAGCCTCGCCGGGCTGCTCGAGGTGCGGGCGGGCGGCAGCCGGCTGCCGACCAGCGTCGAGACCCTCGCCGCCGGGCAGCAATACCTGCAGATGCACGGCCCAGAGGTGTTCCGCCGGGCGGTGCGGGTCGTCGTCGACTCCGCGAATGCGACCTTGACCCGGGCCGGCGTGGCATCCTCGTCCGTCGACTGGTTTGTCCCCCATCAAGCGAACGCCCGCATCATCGACGCCGCGGCGCAGCGGTTGGGGATCCCCGCGGAGCGCACCATCGTGAACATCGACCACTACGGCAACACCTCAGCGGCGTCGATCCCGTTGGCGCTCGCCGAAGCCGCCGACGCGGGCCGGCTGCGCGACCGTGACCTCGTGCTGGTCAGCGGGTTCGGCGCCGGGATGACCTGGGGCAGCGCGCTGATCCGCTGGGGTCGCCCGTGACCGCCCGCACCGTGCTCGTGACCGGCACGTCCCGCGGCATCGGGCGGGCCGTCGCGCACGCCCTCGCCGAGGACGGCCACCGCGTGGCCTGCCTGTCCGCGACCGACCGCGCGAAGGAGACCCAGCGGGAGCTCGAGGCCGCCGGCCACGAGGCCCTGGCCGTGCTCGCCGACGTCCGCGACCGCGACGCCGTCGACGCGGCGTTCACCGACGTCGAGGCGGCGTTCGGCCCGGTCGAGATCCTGGTCAACAACGCCGGGGTCACCGCCGACGGGCTGGTGGCCCGCATGAGCGACGAGCACTGGGCTCGGGTGCTCGACACGAACCTCACCGGCGCGTTCCACACGATTCGTCGGGCCACCCCGAAGCTGATGCGGGCCCGCTGGGGTCGCATCGTGAACGTCGCGTCGGTCAGCGCGTACGCCGGCGCGCCGGGGCAGGCGAACTACGCGGCCGCGAAGGCCGGGCTCGTCGGGCTGACCCGGGCCGTGGCACGCGAGCTCGCGTCGCGGCAGGTCACCTGCAACGTCGTCGCTCCGGGGCCTATCGTGACAGACATGACCGGGGCCCTCCCCGCCGAGTGGCGGACCACGATGGAGGCCACGATCCCGCTCGGCCGTCTGGGTGACCCGGCCGACGTGGCGGCCCTCGTAGCGTTCGTGTGCTCCGAGGCCGCCGGCTACGTGACCGGCGCCGTCCTACCCGTGGACGGTGGCCTCGGCATGGGCCACTGAGCGCCCAGCCCGACCGAGCAAGCAGGAGGACAGACAGATGGAGCGTGACGATGCACTCGCCGCCCTGCGGGAGGTGGCGGTCGAGGTCTTGTCCGTCGAACCGGACGCCGTCACCGAGGACGCCCGCTTCAAGGAGGACCTCGACGCCGACAGCCTCGACCTCGTCGAGCTCGTCATGGGCCTCGAGGAGCGGTTCGACATCTCGGTGCCCGAAGAGGACCTCGAGGACGTGACCACCGTCGGCCAGGCCGTCGACCTCGTGCTCTCCAAGGTGGCCTCGAAGGCATGAGCCCCGAGCTCCTCGACCACCGCGGGCGGCCCCGCGTCGCCGTCACCGGCATGGGGGTCAAGACCCCGGCCGGCGCCGACCTGGACACGTTCTGGGCCACCGTCCGCGCCGCGACGCCGACCGCCGCGACCGTCCCCGAATGGGTCGAGGTCGACCTGCCCGTCACGTTCGCGTGTGTCGTGCCCGACGCGTTCGACCCCGAGACCTACTTCGGCCCGAAGGACGTGCGCCGCCAGGACCGCGTCACCCACCTCGGCTTCGCGGCCGCGGCCGACGCCATCGAGGACGCCGGCGATCTGAGCGCCGATCCGGCCCGCTGCGCCGTCATCGCCGCGAGCGGCATCGGCGGTCTCCAGACCCTCGAGATCAACGCCAAGACCTACTTCGACCGGGGCGCGTCGCGGGTCAGCCCGTTCTTCGTGCCGATGATGATGCCCAACGCCACCGCGGGCGTGATCTCGATGCGCTTCGGGTTCACCGGCCCGGCGTTTTGCATCGCGACCGCCTGCGCGGCCGGCACGAACGCCATCGGCGAGGGCGCCCGGCTGATCCGCGACGGCAGCGCCGACGTCGTCGTCGCCGGCGGGACCGAGTACCCGCTGACCCACATCACCGTCGCCGCGTTCGCGCGGATGGGCGCCCTCAGCACCCGCAACGACGAGCCGGCGCTCGCCTCCCGACCCTTCGACGCGGCCCGGGACGGGTTCGTCATGGCCGAAGGCGCCGGGTTCGTCGTCCTCGAGTCGCTCGAGCGGGCGCTCGGCCGCGGCGCGCACGTGCACGGCGAGGTCGCCGGCTACGGCCGCAACTCGGACGCCTACCACATCACCGCGCCGTCCCCCGGCGGCTCCGGCGCGGCGGCGTGCATGCAGCAGGCTCTCGACGACGCCGGGATCGGACCCGACGACGTCGTGCACATCAACGCGCACGGCACGTCCACCGAGCTCAACGACGCCGCCGAGGCCGAAGCGGTCCGCAAGGTGTTCGGCGACGCGTCGCCGCCGGTCACGTCGTCGAAGGGCGTGTTCGGCCACATGATCGCCGGCGCCGGCGCGGCCGAGGCGATCGTGGCGCTCTGCTCGATCCGCGACGGGGTCGTGCCCCCCACCGCCAACCTCGAGCACCTCGGCGACGACATCGGCCTCGACGTCGTCGCCGGGTCACCCCGTGAGGTCGGGACGGGACCCGCGCTGTCGAACTCGTTCGGCTTCGGTGGCCACAACGCGACACTGGTCCTGACCCCGACCGGGTGACGGTCCCCGCCGCACCAGGCCGGTCGGTGCCGATCGAGGGGCGCCGCAGCGACGCCGTCACCGCCGAGCTCACCGCGACTCGACGGGCGACGTGTCGTCACGTTCCGCATCGCCGAAGGCGAGCCACCGCGGCGCGATCGGCCCACCCGAGGGCGCGACGCTCGAACGCGCCGTGCGCCTCGCGACCGAGCTCGGCGTCCCGATCGTCGGCACGATCGCCTCGTCCGGCGCCGACGTCGGCGCCGGCGTGGCGTCGCTGCACAGCTGGGGACGGGTGGCCAAAGCGCTGTCCGACGCGTCCGGTGTCGTGCCCACGGTCCTCGTCGTCGTCGGCCCGTGCCTCTCAGGACCCGCGCTGCTGCTCGGGATCGCCGACCTCACCGTGATGACCGCCGACGCGTTCGCGTACGTGAGCGGCCCCGACACGGTGCGGGCGTTCACCGGCATCACGCTCGATCACCTCGAGCTCGGCGGCGCGCCGCTGCATGGGCGTCGCAGCGGCGTCGCGTCGCTCGTCGTCGCGCACGACGATGACGCCGCGGCCGCCGTCTCGCATCTCCTCGAGTACCTGCCCTCGAACCACTTCGAGGATCCGCCGACGCTGGCGTGCGACGACCCAGTCGACCGGGACGCCGCCCGGGCCGCCGCCACGGTCCCCGACCGGGCGAGCGCGTCGTACGACATGCGGGTCGTGCTCGACGACGTCCTCGACCACGGGTCGTTCCTCGAGCTCCGCGGCGCGCACGCCGCGAACCTGGTGACCGGGCTCGGGCGCCTCGACGGGCACGCCGTCGGGGTGATCGCCAACCAGCCGCACCACCGAGCCGGCACCATCGACATCGAGGCGTCCGAGAAGGCGGCCCGGTTCGTGCAGTGGTGCGACTGCTTCAACCTGCCGCTCGTCACCTTCGTCGACACCCCCGGCTTCGAGCCCGGCAAGGACCTCGAGTGGCGCGGGATGATCCGCCACGGCGCCGAGCTCGTCCACGCCTACGCCGCGGCGACGGTCCCGCGGCTCTGCGTCGTGCTGCGCAAGGCGTACGGCGGCGCGTACATCGTCATGGACTCGAAGGGTCTCGGCAACGACTGGTGCGGCGCGTGGCCGTCGGCCGAGATCGCGGTGATGGGCGCGGTCGGGGCGGTGCAGGTGCTGCACGGCCGCCGGCTCCGCGAGGCCGCGCTCGAGGGCGGCGACCGGGCCGAGACCGAGGCGGCGCTCATCGATGACTTCGACCGCGAGCTCGCCAACCCGTACCGGGCCGCCGAGCGGGGCTTCGTCGACGAGGTCCTCCCCGCCGTCGACACCCGCCGGGCGCTCACCGCGGCGCTGGCCCGGCTGCGCACCAAGCGGGAGACGGCCGAGGCCCGGCCGCACGCCAACTCGCCCCTCTAGAGTCCGCTGCCATGCTGCTCGACGGGAAGCGCATCCTGGTCACCGGGGTGCTCAACGATTCCTCGATCGCGTTCTCGGTGGCGCGCCGCGCCCAGGAGGAGGGGGCGAGCGTCGTGCTCAGCTCCTTCGGGCGGGTCATGAGCCTCACCCAGCGCACGGCGCGCCGCCTGCCCCAGGAGCCCGAGGTCGTCGAGCTCGACGTCGCGAACCCCGAGGACCTCGACGCGCTCGCCGGGCGGGTCGGGGGGCGCCTCGACGGGGTGCTGCACGCCATCGGGTTCGCGCCGCCGTCGTGTCTCGGCGGCGGGTTCCTCGACGCGCCGTGGGACGACGTGGCCGTCGCCCTACAGGTCTCCGCGTACTCGCTGAAGGCGCTCGCCGTCGCCGCGCTGCCGCTGCTCGACCGGGGAGCGTCGATCGTCGGGCCTCGACTTCGACAACACGCAGGCCTGGCCGGTGTACGACTGGATGGGCGTCGCGAAGTCGGCGTTCGAGTCCACCGCCCGGTACCTGGCCCGCGACCTCGGGCCGCGCGGCATCCGGGTCAACCTCGTCGCCGCCGGTCCGCTCCGCACGATGGCCGCGAAGGGCATTCCCGGGTTCGAGCATTTCGAGGGGGTCTGGTCGGACCGGGCGCCGCTCGGCTGGGACATCCGCGACCCCGAGCCGGTCGGCGCGGGCATGCGTCGCGCTGCTCTCGGACTGGTTCCCGGCGACGACCGGCGAGATGCTGCACGTCGACGGCGGCGTGCACGCCGTCGGCGCCTGAGTCAGCTGTCCTGGTAGACGAGGATGGCGCCCGAGTAGGCAGCGACCCACACCCGGTTCGTGGCTGGGTCGTACGTGACACCGATCGGGTGCGACGGGGTGCTGACCCGCTGGGTGACCTGCATGGTGGCGGTGGCGACCTTCGTCATGGAGTTCGAGTCGTAGTTCACGACGTAGAGGGCGGTGCCGTCGGGTGAGATCGCCATGCTCCGCGGCTCGGTGCCGGTGGCGACCTTGGCGACGATCGCGTTGTCAGTCACGTCGATCTTGGCGACGGTCCCGTCCGCGTTCAGCGTGGCGTACAGGTACCGGCCGGTCGGGTCCATGACGAGGTGGCGGGGGGCGCCGCCCACGTTCGGGATCCACGACGTCGCCAAGGTCGGCGAGGTTGATGACGGCGATGTTGCGGCCGCCCATCTCGGCGACGTACGCGATCGTCGACGCGGGGTTGACCGCGATCCCGCGTGGCCACGGGCCGATCGGCAGCCGGGCCACCTCGGTGTTCGTCGCGAGGCTCACGACCGACAGGTCATAGGAGCACCAGTTGCTCACCAGCAGGTACCGGCCGTCGGGGGTGACCGCCACGTACTTGGGGACCTTCCCGACGGCAATGACCTTGTCGACCGTGAGCGTCTTGGTGTTCACGCGGTACACGTAGCTCGGCGAGTACGGGTTCGACGCGGGACACGAGTCGCTGCCCTCGGGGCCGAACCCGGCCCCGTACATCGAGTAGTTCGACACGTAGACGTCGTGGTGGTCCGGGGAGAACGCCGCCTCGACCGGCGCGCCCTGCGAGATCCCGGGATGGCCGGGCACTCTGAAGCTGGCGAGGTCCACGCTGTCGGGGATCGTCTTCAGCAGCTGCCCGCCGCTGCTGTAGACGGTCATCGAGTGCTTGTACATCATGTTCTGGGCGAACACGAGCCCCGAGCCCGACGCCGCCACCGACTTCGGGGAGATGTCGCCGGTGATCGTCGCCGCGAGCGTCAGCGTGCGCGACGACGACGGTCCCGCCGGCGCGGTCGTCGTCGTCGACGCCCCCGGCACCGACGTCGACACTCGGCCGGTGTGCACGATCGGCCGCGCGGCGGTGCGCCCCGGTGACGCGCCCAGCGCCACCACGCCACCGACGCCGAAACCGGCGACCAGCACGACCGCGATCACCGCCCCGATCACCCGGCGTCGTCGTCCCGCCCGCCGGTGACGCGCCTGGCCCCGCGAGGCTCCATCGCGCGTCACGGATGGGTCCCGGGCCTCCGCCGTCGGGCCGCGCGGCGCGACCCGACGACGCGCGCGGCGGGTCCGGGCCCCGAGCGTCAGGTGCCGGCACGGCCGGCGGCACCCACTCGGACGGTCGGATCCACCGTGGGTCGGCGGGCCGACCGAACCCCACCCCTACCGCCACGGCTGAGCAGACTACGCGGCCCGACGCGTGCGCGGCACGGGCACGCGCCCGCCGCGAGGCGTCAGCGCTTCAGCGCCTGGAGCGCCTCGGTCACCTTGGGAACCGTCGCGGCGGGGCTGACCTTGTAGAAGGTCGCCGCGACCTTGCCGGCCGGGTCGACGACGAACGCTGAGCGGATGATGCCCTTGTACTTCCGGCCGTAGAGGACCTTGTCGCCCCAGGCCCCCCAGGCGGTGGCGACGGCGTGGTCCTCGTCGGCGAGGAGCGGGAACCGCAGCCCGTACTTGTCGGCGAAGCGGCGTTGCTTCTCTGGTGGGTCCGGGCTGACGCCGAGCACCTGCGCGCGCAGCCGCTTCAGGGCAGGCAGCGCCTCCTGGAGCGCGCACGACTGCGCGGTGCAGCCCGGCGTGTCGGCCTTCGGGTAGAAGTAGACGACGACCGGCTTGCCCTTGAAGTCCGCGAGCCGCACCGCCTTGCCCTTCTGGTCGACGAGCGCGATCGCCGGGGCCTTCGCGCCGACCTTGAGCTGCGCCACGCCGTCTCCCCTTCGTCCGCGGACCGGCCAGCCGTAGCATGCCGCGCGTGGGCCGGCGCGTGCAGGTCAAGCTGGGCGCGCCCCCGCCGACGTGCGCGGCGACGGGCCCGACGTCCGCCTCGAGCTCTCCGCCGCGTCACCCGTCGCCATCCCTCCGTCGGGTGGTTCGTGCACGCCGTGGCGTGGTGGCCCGCCGGGCGGGACCGGCGCGACGTCGCCGACCGGGTGCGCGCCGTGGCCGGCACGCCCGCCACGCTGGTCGAGGGCCCGGCCGGGGGGCCGGCCCGGCGGTGGCGCGGTGCGGGTTGGCGCCGCGGGCCGCGGCGCTGCTCTTGTTGCTCACGTCCCCGAGACCGCGATCCTCGGCCTGGACGACATCAGCCCGACGGAGGGATGACATGACCAGCGCGCTCGACGGGTTCACCCATTCGACGTTCACCCATGACGGCGAGGAGCGGCTCGTCTACGCCGCGGGGACCGGTCCGGCGGTGATCGTGATCCACGAGATGCCGGGCCTGCACCCCGGCGTGATCGACTTCGCTCGTCGCGTCGTCGCCCGCGGGTACCACGTCCGGATGCCGTCGCTGTTCGGCACCCCCGGCAAGCCGTTCAGCGGCGGCTACGTCGTCCGGTCGCTCGTCGGCGGCTGCGTGGCCCGCGAGTTCGCCACGTGGGCGCTCAACCGCACGAGCCCGATCACCGGCTGGCTCCGCGGCCTCGCCGCCGACGCGCACGCGGCGTGCGGCGGCCCCGGCGTCGGCGCGGTGGGGATGTGCTTCACCGGCGGGTTCGCGCTCGGAATGATGGTCGACGAGCGCCTGCGCGCCCCGGTGCTCAGCCAGCCGTCGCTGCCGTTCCCGGTCAGCCGGCGGCGCCGGCAGGCGACCGGGGTGGCCGACGCCGACCTCGCCGCCGTCCGCGCCCGTGTCGCGGACGGGGCGTGCGTCCTCGGGCTGCGCTTCACCGAGGACCCGGCGGTGCCCGCGGCCCGGTTCGAGACCCTCCGCCGGGTGCTCGGCGACGGGTTCGTCGCCGTCGAGATCGACTCGTCGAAGGGCAATCCGCACGGCATCCCGCGGCGCGCCCACTCGGTGCTGACCCTCGACCTCGTCGACGAGCCGGGCCACCCGACGCGCGACGCGCTCGAGCGGGTCCTCGCCTTCTTCGACGAGCGGCTCCGCTGACTCAGCTCGCCTGGGGCTGGGTGATCGCCGCCTGGCACACCGTGACGCCCTGGGCGTCGACGAGCAGCAGGCTGACGTCGGGCCCGTGCGACAGCGCGGCCGTCCCGATCCACTCGCCGTGCCCCTCGGTGATGGTGATCGCGCCGATCCGCCGGCCGGTCGTGCCCGGCTGGCGCACCTCGAGGGCGTACGTGCCGTCCGGCACCGAGTAGTCGACGTTCACCACGAGGCTCGCCGGGGTGGTGCTCGAGAGCGCGACGTGGCCGACCCGGGCGCCGTCGGCGCCGACCATCGGTGTGCTGTGCAACGCCGGCGCCGCGACGCTCGACGGCGCCCGCCCCGCGTTGATCACCTGGACGGTGGCGACGGCGACGATCATCGCCGCGGCCGCGGTCGCGGCGATCGCGATCGCGAAGCGGCGGCGGTGCTGCCGGCGGGGGCGGCGCATCTCGGCGTCGAGCCGCGCCGCGAACCCGGCGGGCGGCTCGACCTCGGGGGCCAGGCGGGACAGCCCGTCGGCGACGCCCGCCAGCTCGCTCACGTAGCGCTGGCAGCGCGGGCACGTCGCCAGGTGGAGGAGCACCTCGGCGCGCTCGGCGCCGTCGAGGATCCCGAGCGCCAGCTCGGGCGCGGCCTCGCGGGTCGCGGCGCAGCCGACGCCGTTCACTCGGCTCGCTCCTCGCTCGCCATCGCGACGCGGAGGCGTCCGAGCGCCGTGCGGATGCGGGTCTTCGCCGTGCCGATCGGGATGTCCTCGCGTTCGGCGACCTCGCGGGCGCTAAGCCCGACGACGCCGGCGAGGACCACGGCGCGGCGCTGCTCGTCGGGGAGGCCGGTGAGCGCGGCCCGAAGTCGGCCCACGTCGTCGCGGACCAGCGCGATCTCGTCCGGCCCGCGGCCGGGCGCCGCGTCAGCGAGGTCGATCACCGTGTCGGGGTCGATGGCGACGGGCCGGCGGACCCGGAGGGCGTCGATGGAGAGGTTGCGGGTGATGGTGAGCAGCCACGTCGTGACGCTGCCCCGCCGGGCGTCGAACACCCCGGCGTGCCGCCAGGCCCGCAGGAGCGCCTCCTGCGCGACGTCCTCGGCGCCGCGGGGGTCACCGACGATCGTCAACGCCAGCCCGAACACGCGGCGTTGGAAGCGCTCGACGAACGCCGACGCGGCGTCGGCGTCGCCGGCCGCCATCCCGGCCACCAGGGCATCGTCGGCGACGGACCACATACGAGGAGTACGGCGGCGACCCGCCACCGGATTGGCCCACTGTAGAGGCCGCCGGGCCGACGACCGATCGCGGGACCCGGGTCGTAGGCTCACGCGCCGCGCTCTGGAACCAGCCAAAGGGGGAGGCCGTGCGCAAGCTCCTGACCAGCCTCGTGGTCGTCACCGCCGCGCTCGTCCCGGCGACGGCCGCGGTCGCGGCCGCGGGCGCGAAGGCCTCGCCCCCGCCGGTGAAGCTCTCCGGGAAGGTCAACAACCACGGGACCGGCACGGCCACGGGCGGCGCCGTCGAGATCGACCAGCACGACTACTTCTTCAGCCCCACATACGTGAAGGTGCCGGCGGGCGTCACGAGCGTCACGGTCACGGTGAAGAACGTCGGGCAGGCGGAGCACAACTTCAGCGTCCCGACCGCGAACATCAGCGACGACCTCACCCCCGGTCAGTCCGTGACGGTCACCGTGCCGGTGACCGGCCAGGCGCTGCTGTTCTTCTGCCGGTTCCACCGCAGCCTCGGGATGCAAGGCGCCTTCTTCACCAAGAAGGGCGCCAAGATCACCGGCAGCGGCGCGGCGACGGGCAGCGGCACGGCGACGACGAGCGGGTCGAGCTCGGGAGGGTACGGCTACTGAGGCGGGGGCGGCGCGGCACGCCGTGCCAGCCCATGCCCGAAGAAGCCGCCCTTCGGCCGGGCGTGCGCGTGGTAGTGGTCCGGGATGTTGCGCATGTTGTCGTCGACGTAGTGCTCGAACGTGAAGTGCATCGCGACGACGTCGGCGAGGCGGGCGTGCATGTGCGCGAGCGGCTCCGGCGGCGGATCGACCCCGTGCTCCCGCCAGACCACCATCGGGACCGCGCAGATCTCGCACTCCGCGATCCAGCACACCTCGTCCTCGTGGTACCACTCGGTGATGCGCGCCGCCTCGCAGAGGTCGCAGTGTGGCGGCGTCACGCTCGGCCGTCCAGCGCGGCGCGCAGGGTCGCCACGAACTCGTGGGCCTCGTCGGGTCCGCCGCCGTGGAGCAGCCGGCTGATGAGCGCGCTGCCGACGATGACCCCGTCGGCGGCGCCCGCCGCCGCGACCGCCTGCTCCGGGGTCGAGATCCCGACGCCGAGCAGCACGGGCCGGTCGGTGACGGCCTTGCAGCGACGACCCATCTCGAGGGCCTGCCCGGCAAGCCGGTCGCGGGCGCCGGTGACGCCGAGGAGCGCCACCCCGTAGACGAACCCGCGGGACCGGTCGCAGATCGCCCGCAGCCGCGGTTCGGGGGTGGTCGGCGCGGCGAGGAGCACCGTCTCGATCCCGGCCGGGTCGGCGGCCTCGCCCCACCCGTCGAGCTCGTCGAGGGGCAGGTCCGGGACGATCGCGCCGTCGATCCCCGCGTCGGCGAGCGACGCCGCGAAGCGGACGTGCCCGGCATGCAGCACCGGGTTGTAATAGGTCATGACGACGAGCGGCACCCCGACGTCGAGCTGGGCCGCCTCGGCGATCACCTTCGCGGGGGTGGCGCCGATGTCGAGCGCGCGCTGGGACGCCTCCTGGATCGTGCGGCCGTCCATCACCGGGTCCGAGAACGGGATGCCGATCTCGACCGCGTCGGCGCCGGCGTCAGCGACGGCGCGCACCACGTCCAGCCACCCCGCGCCCAGCCCGCCCGTCACGTAGGGGACGAGCAGCGGCCGGCCCACCGCCCGGCGGTCGCGCAGGTGCGCCTCGAGCCTCACGCGATCGGCTCGCCGGTCAGCCGCTCGGCGACGTACGCCGCGTCCTTGTCGCCCCGCCCGGAGAGCGTGACGAGCACCGTCGAGCCGGTCGGGACCGACCGGCCGGCCTCGCGGGCCAGCCAGGCGATGGCGTGCGCCGGCTCGAGCGCCGGCACGATGCCCTCCGTCACGGCGAGCAGCTGGAACCCGGCGAGCGCCTCCTCGTCGGTGGCCGGGACGTACTCGGCGCGGCCGGTCGCGGCGAGCGCCGCGTGCTCTGGCCCGACCCCCGGGTAGTCGAGGCCGGCGCTCACCGAGTGCGCCTCCAGGATCTGGCCGTCCTCGTCCTGGAGGAACAGCGACCGGGCGCCGTGCAGCACGCCCGGCACGCCGCGGGTCACCGACGCGCTGTGGCGACCCGACTCGAGGCCGAGCCCCGCCGCCTCCACCCCGACGAGGCGAGCCGACGAGTCCACGAACGCGGTGAACGTGCCGATGGCGTTCGACCCGCCGCCCACGCAGGCCACGACCACGTCCGGGTCGGCGCCGAGCATCGCCTGACACTGCGCGCGGGCCTCGTCACCGACCACCCGCTGGAACTCGCGCACCATCCACGGGAACGGGTGCGGGCCGACGACCGAGCCGATGCAGTAGTGGGTCGTCTCGACACTCGCCACCCAGTCGCGTAACGCCTCGTTGATCGCGTCCTTCAACGTCGCGCTGCCCGACTCGACCGGCACCACCTCCGCGCCGAGGAGCCGCATCCGCCACACGTTCAACGCCTGACGCTCCACGTCCACCGCACCCATGAACACCAGGCAGTCGAGCCCGAACAACGCCGCCGCGGTCGCGGTCGCGACCCCGTGCTGCCCGGCGCCCGTCTCGGCGATGACCCGCCGCTTCCCCATCCGGCGGGTCAGCAGCGCCTGGCCGAGCACGTTGTTGATCTTGTGCGAGCCGGTGTGGGTCAGATCCTCGCGCTTGAGCAGCACCCGCACCCCGAGCCGCTCCGAGAGACGGCGGCACTCGGTCACCGGCGTCGGCCGCCCGACGTAGCTGGACAGCAGCGCCGCGAACTCGTCGCGGAACGCCGGCTCGTGCCACGCCGCCCGGAACGCCCCTTCGAGGTCCTCGAGCGCGGGGACCAGGGTCTCGGGCACGAAGCGGCCGCCGAACTCGCCGAAGCGTCCCAACCCGGTCGGCTCGGGACCGGGGGGCGCCAGCGAGACCGCGCCGCGTGAGGTTGCAGGCACCGCGTGATGTTAGGTAGTCGGTCACCTTGATGCTGAGGGGTTGTCTGTCGTGGTGTGCGTCAACGGTGCCGGTCGTTTCGGTTCTTGGTGAGCCCGACGGTCCGCCAGCGGGCGGCGTTGGAAACACTGATGGGGTTGCAGTGCGAGCTGGACAACGCGGCGTTGGACGAGCGCCGGGGGGCGTGGCGCTGGGAGCACCGCTCGGTCTGTTTCTACGATCAGTGCCGGACATTGACCGGCTTGCGAGAGGTTCGCCCGCAGCTACTCGCATGTGGGGTGACGGTGTGCCGGGGGACCCTGCGACGCCTCGACTCGGCCTTCAAGGCCCTCTCTCGCCGCTGCCGGAACCGGCGTGGCGCCGTCTTCGTGGGCGCTCAGTCGCGCCGGTCGACCGACCAGTCGTAGAGCTGGCCCGGCTCGGCGGCGGGCGTCCAGCCGTCGTGGGCCACGTCGGCGCCGGCCCGGCGGGCGGCCTCGATGAAGTGGCGGAGCCGCACCGGGTCCTTGCGACCCGAGCCGGGCTCGGTCTCGACGCCGGTGGACACGTCCACCCCCCAGGGCCGGACGGTGTGGATCGCGTCGCCCACGTTGTGCTCGTCGAGGCCGCCGGCGAGCAGGACCCGCACGCCCGACGGGGCGCCCTCGGCAAGCGACCAGTCGTACACCCGACCCGACCCGGGGGTCGGGGCGTCGATCAGCACCGCGCTCGCGCCGGTCCCGGCCGCGTCGGCGAGCGACGGGTCACCCGCCGCGAACGCCTGGATGCACAGCGGGACCCGCTCGGCGACCCAGCGCACCTCCGAGGGGTGCTCGCGGCCGTGGAGCTGCGCGCCCGTCAGCCCGATCGAGTGGACCACCTCGACGACCCGCTCCCGCCGCTCGTCCCGGAACACCCCGACCGTCGTGGTCCCCGGCGGCAGCCGGTGCACGATGTCGCGGACCTCCCGGAGCCGCACCTGGCGGGGGCTGCCCGGCGAGAACACGAACCCCAGGGCGTCCGCGCCGAGCGCCACGGCGAGCAGGGCGTCGTCCTCGGTGGTGATCCCACAGATCTTCACGAACACTGCGGCGACGGTACCGGAGGGTGTGGGCCGCCCCGAGCACTACGCTGGCGCCCCAGCCCAACGACCGCGGAGGGGTCGTTTCGGGCCTGCGCTTGCAGCGGCGGGGACCACGGCGGCCGGAGGCCGTGTGGGCGTCCCACCGGGGGGAACGGCCAGCTAGGGCAGAAGACGGGGAACCCGAGTGGACCACGCGCCCATGAGCCACGACACGCTGGGCTCGACCCGAGCCGGTGCCGTCGACGGGACAGTCGTCGGCGCGTTCGTCGAGCTGCTCGTGCGCCGCCGACTCCTCGTCGTCACCGGTTACCTCACCGTCGCGCTCGCCGCGGTCGTCACCGTCGGGCAACCGAACCGGCCCGCGATCCTGTGGTGGGCGGTGGGGCTCGTCGTCGTGACCTGCGCCGGCGCGGAGACCGGTGTCCGCCGGTTCCTGATCGACTGGGTCCCAGCGCTCGTGATCGCCGCCGGCTACGACACCGTGCGCGCCGAGTCGGTCGACCTGCTCAGCCGGGCGATCGTGCACCCCCAGCTGCGCTTCGACGAGATCGCGTTCGGCGGCACCGCGCCGACGGTTCTGGTGCAGCGCTGGCTGCAGGCCGGCGACGGCGTGCACTGGTGGGACTACCTGACGTGGCTCGGCTACCTGTCCCACTTCGTGGTGACGCTGGCCGTCGTCGCCTTCTTCTACGTGACGGACCGGGAGCGGTTCCGGCGCCTCGCCGCGCTCGTCGTGACGGTGAGCGTCGCCGGGTTCGCGACCTACTTCATCATCCCCGCGGTGCCGCCCTGGCTGGCCAGCCGGCAAGGGGTGCTCCCCCACACCACCCGGATCCAGTACGAGGTGTGGGCCCACCTCGGCCTGCCCGGCATCGCCAAGATCTTCAACGGCGGCACCCAGCTCGCCAACCCGGTCGCCGCGCTGCCGTCCCTCCACGCGGCCTGGCCGCTCATGGTGCTGCTCTTCATCTGGCCGACCGCACGTCGCGGCCGCTGGGTGTTCCTCGCGTACCTCGTCTTCATGGTCGCGGTGCTCGTCTACGGCGCCGAGCACTACGTCAGCGACATCCTGCTCGGCTGGGCCTACACGCTCGTCGTGTTCTGGGCGTGGAACCGCCACTGGGCGCGGCGAGACCGGGAGCGCGGCGGCAGCCTCGCGCCCGCCGCATGACGTCGGTCGCGCTGGCCGGGTAGCCCGCGTGGGCGACACGGTCCGCTACGAGCGCGACGGCCACGTCGCCACCATCACCTACCACCGGCCCGAGGTGCTGAACGCCATCAACGGCCAGCTGCGCGAGGACCTCAACGCCGCGTGGCTGCAGTTCCGCGACGACACCGACGCGTGGGTGGCGATCGTCACCGGCGCCGGCCGGGCATTCTGCGTCGGCGCCGACCTGCGCGACGGCGCCCACTCGGCCGGCCACTGGCCGGGCTCCTTCTGGGAGATCCCGACGATCAACTCCTTCGAATCGGGGCTCGAGATCTGGAAGCCGACCATCGCCGCGGTGAACGGCTACTGCCTCGGCTACGGGCTCACCCTCGTCGCCGCCTGCGACTTCGTCGTCGCGGCCGACGACGCCCAGTTCGGCATGCCCGAGGTGCGCCTCGGCGTCCCCACCATCGTCGGCGCCATCCGGCTCCCCCGCCGCCTCGGCATGCAAGCCGCGCTCGAGCTGCTCCTCACCGGCGAGCGCATCGACGCCACCCGCGCCGCCGAGCTCGGCCTCGCCCGATGCGTCGTGCCGCGCGCCGAGCTGCTCACCGAGGCACGCCGCCTGGCCGACCGGCTCTGCGCCGGCGCGCCCCTCGCCGTGCGCGCCGTGAAGGAGATGGCCTACCGCGGCCAGACCCTCCCCTGGGCCGACGCCGTCCGCATGGGCGAGACCATGCGACGCCTCGTCGCCGCGACCGAGGACGCGGCCGAGGGCCGTGCCGCGGCGGCGGAGGGCCGGCCACCCCAATGGAAGGGACGGTGACCGACGCGGCCTCGCCGCGGTCCGCGGGTGCGTGGAGCTCGGGCGCCTCGACGGCGGGGTACACGTCACGCGCCGTCGTGCCGCGGCGCGGGTTGGTGGCGCACGAGCGGGGCCGGGTCCTGGACGCCGCTCAGTCGACGAGCCGCCCGGCCCGGTAGTCGTCGTAGGCGGCGAGGTCGAGGAGCCCGTGGCCGGAGAAGTTGAAGAGGATGACCCGCTCCTCGTCGGCGTCCTTGGCCGCGAGGGCCTCGTCGACGACGGCGCGGAGGGCGTGGCCGGTCTCGGGGGCGGCGAGCTTCCCCTCGGTGTTGGCGAACCGGACGGCGGCCTCGAAGGTGGCGTTCTGGGGATAGGCGACCGCCTCCATCCGCCCGGCGCGCACCAGATTGGAGATGATCGGCGCGTCGCCGTGGTAGCGCAGCCCCCCGGCGTGGATGGGCGGGGGTACGAAGTCGTGGCCGAGGGTGTACATCGCCAGCAGCGGCGTCATGCCGGCGCTGTCACCGAAGTCGTGGTCGAAGCGGCCCTCCGTGAGGGTCGGGCACGAGGACGGCTCCGCGGCGAGGAGACGCACCGTCTCGTCGGCCACGAACGGGAGGGCGATGCCGCCGAGGTTCGAGCCGCCGCCGCAGCAGCCGACGACGACGTCGGGGAGCGTCTCGCCGGCTCGCGCGAGCTGGGCCTTGGCTTCGAGCCCGATGATCGTCTGGTGCAGCAGCACGTGGTTCAGCACCGACCCGAGGGCGTAGTGGCTGTCGTCGCGGCTGGCGGCGTCGCGCACCGCGTCGCTGATCGCCAGGCCGAGCGACCCGGGATGGTCCGGCTGGTCGACGGGTGAGGGCAGCACGTCGCTGCCCCACGTCTCCATGAGGACGCGGCGATACGGCTTCTGGTCGTAGGAGGCCCGCACCATGTACACGGTGCAGTCGAGGTCGAACTGGGTGCACGCGAACGACAGGGCCGTCCCCCACTGCCCGGCACCGGTCTCGGTGGTCAGCCGCGCGACGCCTTCCGCCTGGTTGTAGAACGCCTGGGGGACGGCGGTGTTCGGCTTGTGCGACCCGGCGGGTGAGACCGACTCGTCCTTGTAGTAGATGCGCGCCGGGGTGCCGAGCGCGCGCTCGAGGCGCTCGGCGCGCACGAGCGGCGTCGGGCGCCACAGCGAGAGGATGTCGAGCACCGGGCCGGGGATGTCGACCCACGGGTCGGTCGCGACCTCCTGGGCGATCAGCGCCATCGGGAACAGCGGCGCGAGGTCGTCGGGTCCGACGGGCTCCCTCGTCGCGGGGTGCAGCGGCGGCTCGAGCGGCATCGGCAGGGACGGCACGACGTTGAACCAGGCGGTCGGGAGCTCGTCGACGGGCAGGGTGATCCGGGTCGTGGTCATCGAGGCCTCCTCGGCAGATCGGCGAGCTGGGCGACGAGCCGGGCCGGGTCGGCGGCGCGCACAAGCGCCTCGCCCACGAGCACCGCGTCGTAGCCGGCGGCGGCCATCCGCTTGGCGTCGTCGGGGCCGCGGATGGCGCTCTCGGCCACGGCGACGACGTCGGGCGGCACGCGGCCGGCGAGCGCCTCGGCGCCTTCGAGGTCCTCCTCGAAGGTGCCGAGGTCGCGGGCGTTGACCCCGACGACGCGCGCGCCGACCGCCAGCGCCGTGTCGAGCTCGGCAGCGTCGTGGGTCTCGACGAGCGCGGCGAGGCCGAGCTCGCCGGCGAGCTGGTGCAGGTCGGCGAGCACGCCACGGTCCGGGATCGCGGCGACGATGAGCAGCACGGCGTCGGCGCCGATGGCGCGGGTCTCGTAGAGCTGGTCGGCGTCGATCACGAAGTCCTTGCGCAGCGCCGGGATGGCCGGCGCGGCGGCCCGTGCCTGCTGGAGGTCGTCGACGGTGCCGCCGAAGAAGATCCGGTCGGTGAGCACGGACAGTGCCGCGGCGCCGCCGGCCGCGTACGCCGCGGCGGTGGCCGACGCGTCGAGGTCGGGGGCGAGGTCGCCCTTCGACGGGGACCGGCGTTTCAGCTCGGCGACGACCGCAAGCCGGTCCCCGCGGCGCAACGCGGCGTGGAAGTCCCGGGGGGCGGCGCGGTGAGCGCCGCGGCGTGGATGACGTCGCGGGTCTGCGGCTGATGCAGCAGGGTGATCTCGTCGCGCTTCGCGGCGAGGATGTCCGCCAGGACGCTCATCGGTCGTCGAGTGTGCCAGGATCGGCACCGTGGCGGCAGCGACGTTCCCCGACGGGTTCGTGTGGGGCACCGCGACCGCGGCGCACCAGGTCGAGGGCGGCAACTGGAACAACGACTGGTGGGCGTGGGAGCACGCCGAGGACACAGCGTGCGAGGAGCCGTCGGGGGACGCCTGCGACCACCTGTGGCGCTACCCCGAGGACCTCGACCTCGTCGCCGGCCTCGGGCTCAGCGCGTACCGGTTCTCGCTCGAGTGGTCGCGCATCGAGCCGGAGTACGGCGAGTTCTCGACGGCGAACCTCGACCACTACCGGCGGATGATCGCCGCCTGCCGGGACCGGGACCTGCTCCCGGTCGTGACGTTCCACCACTTCACGAGCCCCCGCTGGGTGGACGCGGAGGGTGGCTGGGCGAACCCGACGACCGCGGACCGGTTCGCGGCGTTCTGCGAGCGGGCGGTCGGCCACTTCGGCGACGAGCTCGGGATGGCGTGCACGCTGAACGAGCCGAACATCGTGTCGCTGATGGGCTGGCTCATGGGCATGTTCCCGCCGGGGCGGCGCGACGACTTCGAGGGCTACCTCAAGGTCAACGAGCACCTGCTGGACGCGCACCGCAAGGCATACGACGCGTTGAAGGCCGGGCCGGGCGACTTCCCGGTCGGCTTGACGCTGTCGATGAGCGACTGGACGGCCGAGCCCGGCTCGGAGCATCTCATCGCCACGTACCGGCGTCACCACGAGGACGCGTACCTGGAGGCGGCCCGCGGCGACGACTTCGTCGGGGTGCAGGCGTACTCGCGGAACCGCATCGGGGCCGACGGGATGCTCGGCCCCGAGGACGGCGTCGAGGTGCTGCCGATGGGCTACGAGTACTGGCCGGCGGCGGCCGCGGCGGCGGTGCGCCACGCCGTCGAGGTGGCCGGCACCCCGGTGTACGTGACCGAGAACGGGATCGGCACCGACGACGACGAGCAGCGGATCCGGTACCTGCGCGCCTCGCTCGAGGGTGTCGCCCGCACGATCGACGACGGGCTCGACGTGCGCGGCTTCTTCTGCTGGTCGCTGCTCGACAACTTCGAGTGGGCGTTCGGGTACCGGCTGCGCTTCGGGCTCGTGGCCGTCGACCGGGCCACCCAGGAGCGCACGGTGAAGCCGAGTGGCCGGTGGTTCGGCGAGGTCGCCCGCACGAACCGGGTCGACTGATCATCCGGGCCTCACCGTCCCCTCACGGGGACGGTCGACGCTTGTGGGGAGCGTGGGGGCCAGAATGGTCGAGATGGAGAAGGGCACGATCGTCGTCGTCGACGACGAGGACAACATCGCGGATCTCGTCGGCCTCTACCTGGAGCGGGAGGGGTACCGGGTCCTCAAGGCCGCGTCGGGCACCGCGGGCCTCGGACGCGTTCCGCGACCACCGGCCCCGCCTCGTCGTCCTCGACGTCGGCCTGCCCGACGTCGACGGCCTCGAGGTGTGCAAGCGGATCCGCCAGACCTCCCAGGTGCCGATCATCTTCCTCACGGCCCGCGACGGTGAGGTCGACCGGGTGCTCGGCCTCGAGCTCGGCGCTGACGACTACCTGACGAAGCCGTTCTCCCCCGCCGAGCTCGTCGCCCGGGTGAAGGCGGTGCTGCGCCGCACCGACGGCGCGCCCGCCCCCGAGGTCGTGCAGGCGGGCCGGGTCACGATCGACGCCGGCCGCCGCGAGGTCCGCGTCGACGACGGCGCGGTCGAGCTCACCACGAAGGAGTTCGACCTCTTGAAGTTCCTCGCCGAGCGGCCCGGGCTCGCGATGTCGCGCCAGCAGATCCTCGACGGGGTGTGGGGCTACGACTGGTTCGGGGACGCCCGGACGGTCGACGTCCACATCGCCCAGGTGCGCAAGAAGCTCGGTGACGCCCTCGTGATCGACACGGTGCGGGGCGTCGGGTATCGCCTCGAGTCGCGCGCCGCCGGCGCATGAGAACGGCCCCCGGGGCCCCGGCGCGGCCCCGGCGGCGACTCCGCACCCGGCTCCTGGTGGCGATGGTCGCCATCGCGTTCGGCGTGCTCGTCGTCGCGGCCGTCGGCGCCGGCGCGATCGCCCGCTCGACCGCGTCGTCCGCCGCGGTGACGAGCCTGACGAAGGAGGCGCCCGGCGTCGCGAACGAGGTCAACCTGCTCGGCCGCCAGTTCCGCCGCGCTCGGTCCACGACCAACTCCGCGTCGCTGTGCCGGGTCATCGCCGGGGTGCTGCGCATCTCGGGCACGAGCGTCGTCGAGGTGACCGCCAACGGCACGGTCGACGAGGGGGTCGCCACCTTCCTCGGCAGCTCGTGCGCGAACCAGGGCAACGTCCAGCTGCCCAGCGACCTCCGGCCGAGCGACCTCAACGTGGACCTGCTGCTCGTCGGCGAGCAGCAGTCCGGGGTCGTGAACCACACGGCGTTCGTCGCGTACCCGCTGCCGGTGCTCGCGACGACCACCCCGGTGGTGGTGCTGACCCAGAGCGTCGAGACCCAGCCGCTCGGCCGGGCCGGCCCGTACCTGCTGCTCACCGGCGCGCTCGCGCTGATCGTCGCCGGGCTCGTGTCCGCCTACCTGGCCCGCCGGCTCACGAGGCCGATCGCCGCGATGCGCGACACCGCGCAGCGCATCGCGGGGGGCGACCTGTCGGCACGGGTCGACCTGACCGAGGGACCCGACGACGAGCTGCGGAGCCTCGCGCACAGCCTCGACGCCATGGCCGCCGAGCTCGAGACGGCGCGCGGCCACGAGCGGGCGTTCCTCCTCTCGGTGTCGCACGACCTGCGCACGCCGCTCACGTCGATCCGCGGGTACGCCGACGCGATCACCGACGGGGTCGTCGACGACCCCGCCGAGCGGGCCCGCGCCGGCTCGATCATCGCCGCCGAGGCGCGGCGCCTCGAGCGGCTCGTCGCCGACCTGCTCGACCTCGCCCGGCTCGACGCCCACCAGTTCTCGCTCAACCCGAAGCCCGTCGACGCCCGCAGCGTCGTCTACGACGCCGTCGCCGGGTTCGTGCCGTCGGCGCGGGACTGGGGGCTGCGCCTCGAGGTGGTGCGCGGCGACCCGGCACCCGCCGACGTCGACCCTGAGCGGCTGGCGCAGATCACCGCCAACCTGGTCGAGAACGCCCTGAAGTACGCGCGGACCGCGGTGCGGGTCGGCGTCGACCGCCGTGACGGCCAGGTCGAGGTGCGCGTCGACGACGACGGCCCCGGCATCCCGGCGGCCGACCGCGACCGGGTGTTCGAGCGGCTCTACACCGCCCGGGACGCGCCGGGCCGCAAGGTCGGGACCGGGATCGGCCTGGCGATCGTCCACGAGCTCGCCGGCGCGATGGGCGGCGTCACCACGTGTCAGCCCCTCGACCCGGGCGGCACCCGCTTCACCGTCACGATCCCCGCCTGACGCGTCGACGCCATGCTGTACTGAGGCGGGGGGTGGGATGGCTGGGCTGCCGACGGGCACGGTGACGTTCTTGTTCACGGACCTCGAGGGCTCGACGCGGCTGTGGGAGCAGCACCCCGAGGCGATGCAGGTCGCGTTGGCGCGACACGACGCGATCCTCCGCGACGCCGTCGAGCGAGCTGGCGGCCACGTCATCAAGATGACCGGTGACGGCGTCCACGCCGTCTTCGCCACGGCAGCAGCGGGGGTCCGGGCCGCCGTCGCCGGCCAGCAGCGCCTCCTCGACGAGCCCTGGCCGGACACCGGGGCCCTGCGCGTGCGGATGGGGGTGCACACCGGCGCGGCGGAGCAGCGAGAGGGCGACTACTACGGGCAAACACTGAACCGGGCGGCGCGCATGATGGCAGTCGCCCACGCCGGCCAGATGGTGCTCTCCCAGGCGACGGCCACGATCGTGACCGACGAGCTGCCCCAGGAGGTGCGCCTCGACGACCTCGGCGAGCAGCGCCTACGCGACCTCGAGCGCCCCGAGCGGGTCTTCCAAGTCACGGCGCCCGGGCTGCCCACCGCGTTCCCGCCGCTGCGCTCGCACGAGACCCTCCCCTCCAACCTGCCCGCGCAGCTCACGAGCTTCGTGGGGCGGGACGCGGACACGGCCGGGATCCGCGAGCAGCTGCGGCGCCAGCGCCTCGTCACGATCGTCGGGGTGGGCGGCGTCGGCAAGACCCGCCTGGCGCTCGAGGTCGCGGGCGAGATCCTCGCCGACTTTCGCGACGGTGCCTGGCTCTGCGAGCTGGCCGCCGCGGGCGATGGCGCGGCGATGATCGACACCGTCGCGGCCGCGCTTCGGGTCGTCGACACGCCGGGAGCGTCGCGTCGGGACAGCCTCGTCGACTTCCTCGCCACCCGCCAGGCCCTGGTGGTGCTCGACAACTGCGAGCATCTGCTCGATCCGGTGGCCACGCTCGTTGCGGGCGTGCTCGCGCGCGGTCGCGGCCTCCGGATCCTGGCGACCAGTCGCGAGCCGCTCGGCGTCGCGGGCGAGCAGGTCTGGGCGCTGCGCTCCTTGTCGGTCCCGTCGAGCTCGGACCGCGACGCGCTCGCGGCGACCGACGCGGTGCGTCTGTTCGTGGAGCGGGCCCAGGCCAGCCGCGCCGGGTTCGTGCTCGACGACGTGAACGCGGGCGCGGTCGCCGAGATCTGCCGCCGGCTCGACGGGATCCCCCTGGCCATCGAGCTGGCCGCGGCGCGCTCGCCAGTGATGCAGCCCGGCGAGATCGCCGAGCACCTCCACGAGCGGTTCCGGCTCCTGAGCGCCGGCCGGCGCGCCGCCGTCGACCGTCACCAGACGCTCCGCGCCACGGTCGACTGGTCCTACTCGCTGCTTACCGAGCTCGAGCGCACGGTGTTCGCCCGGCTCTCGGTGTTCCCGTCCTCGTTCGACGCCGATGCCGCGGTCGCCGTGGCCGGCGGCGAGGGCCTCGAATTGTGGGACGTCCTCGATGCCACGACCGGCCTCGTTGCCAAGTCCATGCTCACCACCGAGGACGACGCCGGCTCCACGACCCGGTTTGGGATGCTCGAGACGCTGCGCCAATACGGGCGCGACCGCCTTGCCGAGGCGGGCGAGCCCGAGGTCGAGGCGCGCCAGCAGCGCCACAGCGCCCACTTCGCCGCCCTCGCCACAGAGCTCGACCGGCGTCTGAGCGGCGACGACGACATCGCCGCCCGGCGTGACGTCGCGCGCGACGTCGAGAACCTGCGCGCCGCGATGGCGTGGGCTTTGGACCGGCCCGATCACGAGCTCGACGCCGTGCGCATCGCCGCCCATCTCGCGCTGCTCGTCTCGACGTACCGGAGCCTCGGCCTCGGGCCGTGGTTCGAGCGGGCGGTGCCCGCGGCCCGTGGCGCGGCGCCCGGCGTGCGGTTCACCGTCCTCGGCACCGCCGCGTACAGCGCGAAGCAGCGGGGCGACAACGAGCTCGCCGACCGCCTCATCGACGAGGCCTTCGCCCCCGGCGTGCCGGACGACGCCCCGCACTACTCCACGGCGTACACCGTCCGCGTCCTCGCGACGCTCACCAGCGACCTCGAACGGTGCGTGGCCGTCGCCCGCGAGGGCGCCGAGTTCCAGGACCGGCTCGGCCACCAGTTCGGTGCCATCTCCCTGTGGGGTCAAGTCGGCGTATTCGCCGCGCTGGGCGGCGACACCGAGACGGGCCACCGCGAGACCGAGCGCGCGCTCCAGGCCGCTCGGGAGCTCGGCAACGCCTCCGCGCTCGCGATGGAGCTCTACCTCTGGGCGGCGGCTCGGTGGATGGACGAGCCGCGTCGCGCCGTCGAAGCGCTCGAGGAATCGGCGGCCCTGACCCGTGAGGGGGCGAGCGACATCGTGTACGCGGACACGCTGGAGCTGCTCGGCCGGTTGCGGACCGACGCCGGCGATCTGCGGGGCGCGCTGCGTGCCTTCCAGGCCGCGCTCAGCGAGACGATCACGGTCGGGAACCGTCTCGCGCTCACGTCACACTGGTGGTATCTCGCCGAGTCGCTGGGCCGGCGCGGCCACCACGTCGACGTCGCGGCCGTGGTGTACGGCATCTGCGACTCGGAGCAGTTCGTGACGTACGCGCCGCACCTCGGGGGACGCGAGCGCGACCTGCACGAGGGCGCCGTCGCGTCGACGCGAGCCAGCCTCGGGGACGAGCGATACGAGGCGCTGGTCGCCCGCGGCGCGCGATGCCCTACGAGGACGCCCTCGCGTACGTGTCCGACGAGCTCGAGCGCCTCCTCGCCACTACTCCGTAGGCGTCAGGTCAGCGGCTGCGGCGCCTGACGGCCCGCCGCGAGGTACCAGGCGGCTGCCACCACCAGCCACGAGCCGTTGATCGCGACCGCACTCGTGCTGTGTTTCAGCGCCCAGCCGGTCACGATGGCCGCGACGGCCACCTCGTGGGCGACGAACCAGGTCGTGCGACGCTCCCGCACGACGGGGAGCCAGCGCGCGATCACCGCGATCGACGTCGGGTAGCCGAACACGAACAGGGCGGTGCTCAGAGGGCATGCACCTCGACCGGCTCGTCGTGGCCGTCCCACTGGAGTCGGGCGTCAACCGGCGGCTCGACCTCCCGGCGGACCATGGCGAGCGCGACGACCCGGTGCGCGTCCGGGTCGGCCGCGGCGCTGGTCACGACCCCGCGCTCGCGCCCGTCGACGACCAGGGTGGCGCCGGCGGACGGGACGACGTCGCTGGAGACATAGAGCCGCCGTAGGTACCGGTTGACGTGCCCGCGGGTGTCGATGCGGCACACGAGCTCCTGGCCGAGGAAGCAGCCCTTCGTGAACGACACCGCGTCGCGCTCGAGGAAGGCCTCCTGGGGGATCGTGGTGTCGTCGACGTCGACGCCGAGGCGGGGCACGCCGGCCTGGATGCGGAACGCCTCGAAGCGCTCGGGCGTCCAGCGTGGCACGTCGGCCGGCAGCGCAGCGAGCGCGGCGTCGACCGCGGCGCGCGGCCCGAGCAGGTCGGTGCCGGGCTGGGCCCCCCAGACGGTCGGGAGGGCCCGCAGGTCGGCCGGGGCGTCGACGTCGACCCCGACGAGCGTGACCAGCCCGGTCGTCGCCGTGCGGTCGTCGAGCTCCACCTGCACGCGGATGCGGAAGCGCGACAGCGCGGCCGCGAGGCGCGGCCCGTACGCCGCGTCGGTGTCGAGCCACCAGTCGTCGCCGACCCGCAGCGCGCGCAAGGTCACGTCGACCTTGCCCTGCGGGGTGAGCAGCAACGTCGGGACGGCCGCGCCGTCGGCGACGGGCTCGAGGTCCTGGGACACGAGGCTCTGCAAGAAGACCGTCGCGTCCGGGCCGCTCACCACGACCAAGCCTCGTGGGGAGCGGTCGACCGCGACGCCGGTCACGTCGCGACCAGCGGGTCCAGCGTCCGGGCCGCGCCCGCCGCGGTGAGCAGCGCCCGCGCCTTGTTGGCGCACTCCAGGTCCTCGTCCGCCGGGTCGGAGTCGGCCACGATCCCGGCGCCGGCCTGCACGCTCGCCCGCCCGTCCGGTCCCCACACCATCGTCCGGATCGTGATCGCGGTGTCGAGGTTCCCCGAGAAGTCGACGTAGCCGACCACCCCGGCGTACGGGCCGCGCTTGACCGGCTCGAGCTCGTCGATGATCTCCATGGCCCGCACCTTCGGCGCTCCGCTGACCGTCCCGGCCGGGAACGTGGCGCGCAGCACGTCGACCGCGCTGCGACCCTCGGCGAGCTCCCCCGACACCTGGCTGGTGAGGTGCATCACGTGCGAGTACCGCTCCAGGGTCATGAGCTCGTCGACCTGCTCGGTCCCGTATCGGACGACCCGCCCGACGTCGTTGCGGGCCAGGTCGACGAGCATCACGTGCTCGGCCCGCTCCTTCGGGTTCTCCGCCAGCTCGGCGGCGAGACGCCGGTCGTGCTCCTCGCTGCGGCCCCGGTAGCGGGTGCCGGCGATCGGTCGGCTGATCACCCGGCCGTCGAGGAGCTGCACCATCGGCTCGGGCGAGGACCCGACCAGCGTCACCGCGGGATGCCGCACCAGGTACATGTACGGCGATGGGTTCACCTGGCGCAGCACCCGGTACACGTCGAACGGGTCGACCGGCTCCTCCAGGTCGAAGCGCTGCGCGAGCACGACCTGGAAGGCGTCGCCGGCCAGGATGTACTCGCGGGCGACCTCGACCGCGTCGCGGTAGTGCGCGCCCGGCATCGTCGACCGCACGGCCAGCGGGTCGGCGGGCACGTCGGCCGGCGGTCGGGACGGCACGTACGGCAGGGGGCGGGACAGGTCGTCGACGAGCGCGTCGAGGCGCACCGCGGCAGCGTCGTAGGCCGCGTCGACGTCCGGCTCGGCGTCGAGGAACACGTTCTCGATGAGGTAGAGCCGCTGGCGGAGATGGTCGAACGCGGTGACGTGCCCGGTCAACGACAGCACGGCGTCGGGCAGGCCGAGGTCGTCCGGCGGCACCGCCGGCAACGACTCGACCTCGCGCACCACGTCGTAGCCGAGGTAGCCGACCACGCCGCCGTGGAACGGCGGCAGATCCTCCACGCGCGGGCGCCTGGTAGGCGGCCAGGAGCCCCTCCAACGCGGCGAGCGCACCACGATCGAGCGGCACCCCCGCCGGGGCGACGCCGCCCTCCACGGCCACGTGGCGGCCCCGCGCGACCAGGGTCAGGGCCGGGTCTCGCCCGAGGAACGAGAAGCGCCCCCACCGCTCGCCGTGCTCGACCGACTCGAGCAGGAACCCGGGCCGCCCCGCCGGGTCGGCCCCGACCAGCTTCACGAACGCCGAGACCGGCGTCTCCAGGTCGGCGAGCACCTCGCACCAGACCGGCACCACCCGGTGTCGAGCGGCGAGGGAACGGAAGTCGTCGCGGGAGGGCCGGACGCCCTCGAGCGTCACGTCGACTCGCCGCCGAAGCGCCGGTAGAAGCAGCTCACCGCGCCGGTGTGACAGGCCCCGTCGCCCTCCTGGTCGACCACGAGCAGCACGACGTCCCCGTCGCAGTCGTAGTAGGCCTCCCGCAGCCACTGCCGGTTCCCCGACGTGTCCCCCTTGCGCCAGAGCTCCTGGCGGCTCCGGCTCCAGAACACGGTGCGGCCCTCGGTGAGGGTGCGGCGCAGTGACGTCTCGTTCATCCAGGCGAACATGAGCACCTGACGCGTGTCGTGGCGTCCTGCACGATCGCCGGGACGAGCCCATCATCGTTCCAGCGGATCTCGGCGAGGTCCTCGTCGCGGACCGTCACCGGTGTCACGGTCGGCGGCATCGATGGTCGAGCGTAGCGCCGGCCCCGCACGATCCCCGACCGGAATCGGCGCCGCGCGAGACTCCGCGGCCGAATGGCCGAGCTGCCCGACGCACCGCGCGCCCCGCGCCGCCCGACCGTGCTGCGCCACGGCACCGACGTGCGCGTCGACGACTGGTACTGGCTGCGCGACCGCGACGACCGGGCGGTGCGGGTGCACCTCGAGGCCGAGAACACCTACACCGACACGGTCCTCGCCCCGCTCGAAGGATCCCGGGGGGCGCTCTTCGAGGAGATCCGCCGCCGCGTCGTCGAGACCGACGTGAGCGCACCCGTGCGTCGCGGCGCGTTCGTCTACTTCACCCGCACCGTCGCCGGCGCGGAGTACGCCTGGCACTGCCGCCAGCCGCTCGGCCGCCGGCCTCCGACCCCCGACGACCCGCCGGGGGGCGCCCCCGACGAGGAGGTGCTCGTCGACGAGAACGCCCTCGCGGGCGACGGCTACTTCGCGCTCCGGGGCCTCGCCGTCTCACCGACCCAGACCCGCCTGGCGTACGCCGTCGACCGCACCGGCGGCGAGCGGGCCCGGCTCGCGTTCCGCGACCTCACCACGGGCCTCGACCTGCCCGACGAGGTCCCCGACACGTACTACGGGCTCGCCTGGGCCGACGACGCCACCATCTTCTATGTCCGGCCCGACGCGGCGCAGCGCCCGTTCCAGGTGTGGCGCCACACCCTCGGCGCCCCGGTCGACACCGACGCGCTCGTCTTCGAGGAGCCCGACGAGCGCTTCTACGTGTCGGTGCGCCGGGCCCGCTCCGGTGGCGTGCTCCTCCTCGAGACGGAATTGAAGACCACGACCGAGGCGTGGCTCGTGGACCCGACCCGGCCCGCCGACCCGCCGACCCTCGTCGCCGCCCGGCAGGCCGACCTCGACTACCGCGTCGAGCATCACCGCGGGCCGAGCGGCGACCAGCTCGTCATCGTGACGAACGCCGACGGGGCCACGAACTTCCAGGTCATGACGGCACCCGCCGCGACGCCGAGCCGCGACCACTGGACCGTGCTCGTCGCCGGCCGCGACGACGTGCGCATCGACCGCGTCGACGCCTTCGCGAGCCATCTCGTGGTCTCCGAGCGCGTCGACGGGCTCGCCCGCGTCCGGGCGCTCGACGTGGCGAGCGGTGCCGAGCGGGTGCTCGGCACCGGCGACGACGTCGCCACCACGTGGCTCGGCGCGACGCCCGACTACGACACGGCGACGGTCCGGGTCGTCGCCACGTCGCTCGTGACGCCGACCAGCGACTACGACGTCGACCTCACCACCGGCACGGCGACGCTCGTGAAGCGCCAGGCCGTCGACGGGTACGACGCGGCGCGCTACGAGACCGAGCGGATCTGGGCGCGCGCCGACGACGGCGTCGCCGTGCCGATCTCGCTCGTGCGACCGCGCGGCGTGCCCCGGGACGGCTCCGGGGCGCTGCTGCTGTACGGGTACGGGGCGTACGAGATCTCGATCGACCCGACGTTCTCGATCAGCCGGCTCAGCCTCCTCGAGCGGGGCGCCTCGTATGCCATCGCCCACGTCCGCGGCGGCGGCGAACTCGGCCGCCGCTGGTACGAGGACGGCAAGCTCGACCGGAAGCGCCACACGTTCACCGACTTCGTCGCCTGTGCCCGCCACCTCGTCGCCGAGGGCTACACGTCGACGCCCCGGCTTGTCGCCCGCGGCGGCAGCGCCGGCGGCCTCCTCATGGGCGCGGCGTTGAATCTCGCACCGACCCTGTGGCGGGCCGTCGTCGCCGAGGTCCCCTTCGTGGACTGCCTCACCACCATGCTCGACCCGTCACTGCCCCTGACCATCACCGAGTGGGACGAGTGGGGCGACCCCGCCACCGACGAGCACCTCTACGCCTACCTGCGCGGCTACTCGCCGTACGACAACGTCGCCACCGCGCCCTACCCGGCTGTGCTCGCCACCGCCGGCGTGAACGACCCGCGGGTCCAGTACTGGGAGCCGGCCAAGTGGGTGCAGCGCCTCCGCACCGCCACCTCGAGCGACGCGCCGATCCTGCTGAAGACCGAGCTCGGCGCCGGGCACCACGGCCCGAGCGGCCGCTACGACGCCTGGCGCGAGGAGGCGTTCGTGCTCGCGTTCGTGCTCGACGCGCTCGGGCTCGCCTGAGCGCGCCGACGTACGCTCCGCCGATGCCTGAGCCGGTGCTGGTGGTGACGGCCGACGGCCACACGCTGGAGGCCGAGCTCGCCGCCGCGGACGAGCCCCGGGTCGCGATGGTCCTGTGCCACCCGCACCCGACGTACGGGGGCACGATGCGCTCGATCGTCATCAGCGCCCTGTTCGCCGCGCTGCCGGCCGTCGGCGTGACCTGCCTGCGCTTCAACTTCCGCGGTGTCGAGGCGAGTGAAGGCACGTACGACGAGGGGCGCGGCGAGCAGCTCGATGTCGTCGCGGCGGTCGCGGCGCTCGCCGAGCAGGCCGGCGCGTCGGTGCCGCTCGTCCTGGCCGGCTGGTCGTTCGGGGCCGACGTGGCGCTCTCGGTGCTCGACCCGCGGATCGCGGCGTGGCTCGCGATCGCGCCGCCGCTGCGGTTCCTCGCCGACCCGGACGCGGTCGGTACCGACCCACGGCCCAAGTCGCTCGTCCTCGCGGAGCACGACGAGTTCCGCCCACCGGTCGAGGTCACCGCGGCGGTCGCCGGGTGGCGCGCGACCGACGTCACGGTCGTCGGCGGGGCCAGTCACTTCTTCGTCGGCCGGACCGAGCAGGTCGTCGACCGGGCCCGCGTCGTCGCCGCCGCCGCGGTCACCGCGCCGGGCTGAGCGGCTGGGTCTAGTGGGCCAGCACGGAGGCGAACCCGTGGCGGTCTAAGAAGGCGTGGCGGCGCTCCACGGCGCTGCGCCACCGGGTGAGGTGGTCCTCGAAGGTGCGGCGGTCCCCGTCCTCGAACGCGTGGTCGAGGGCGTCGAAGGCCTCGTCCTCGCTGTCGAGCAGCTCCCGGTACCGCCGCAGGAACGTGTCGTCGATCGTCGCCTCGTCCACGCATCCCCCTTGGCTGGGCTGTCCCGGACCGTACCCGAGTCGGCGTCCGGGGTCACGGGCCGACGTGGGTGAGCGCCTCGGCGAGGGTGAAGCGGCCCTCGTAGAGGGCCCGGCCGATGACGGCGCCGGCGAGGCGTCGCCCGTCGGCCTCGAGGCCGGCGAGGGCGTCGAGGTCCTCGAGGCGGCCGACCCCGCCGCTGGCGATCACCGGCCGCTCGGTGGCGGCGAGGACGGCGGCGAGCTGCTCGAGGGCCGGGCCGGCCATGGTCCCGTCGCGGGAGATGTCGGTGACGACGAGCGCGGCCACCCCGACGGCGTCGAGGGACCGGACCCGGTCGAGGAGGTCGTCGCCGCTCGTGGCGGTCCAGCCCTGGGTGGCGAGCTCGGGACCGCGGGCGTCGAGCCCGACGGCGACGCGTCCGGGATGCGCGGCGCAGAGCTCCTCGACGAACGCCGGCCGCTCGATCGCCGCGGTGCCGACGACGACCCGGGCGGCGCCGGCGAGGAGGAGCGCGCCCGCCGCCTCGGGGCTGCGCACACCGCCGCCGGCCTGGATCAGGCAGGGGACGGCCGCGGCGATGGCCTCGATCGCCGCGAGGTTGGCCGGCTCGCCGGTGCGGGCCGCGTCGAGGTCGACGACGTGGATCCACGCCGCGCCCGCCGTGGAGAACGAGCGGGCCACGGCGACCGGGTCGTCGGCGTAGACGGTCTCGGCGTCGAAGTCGCCGCGGAGCAGCCGCACGGCCCGGCCGGCACGCAGGTCGATGGCCGGGTAGAGGTGCAGCACTCTCTACAGGGTGCCCTTCGTGGACGGGACCGCGGTCCCCTCGACCCGCACCGCGTCGCGCAGCGACCGGGCCACGCCCTTGAACGACGCCTCGATGACGTGGTGGCCGTTCCGGCCGGCCAGCGACCGCAGGTGCAGCGTGATGCCGGCGGAGAAGGCGAACGCCCGCCAGAACTCCTCCATGAGCTGTGGGTCGAAGGTGCCGATCCACTCCACGACCGGATCGATCTCATAGACGAGGAACGGCCGGCCGGACAGGTCGAGGGCGACCTGGACCAGTGCCTCGTCGAGGGGGACGAGCGCCGACGCGAACCGCCGCACCCCGGCCTTGTCGCCGAGCGCCTCCCGCAGCGCCTCCCCGAGCGCCAGGCCGACGTCCTCGACGGTGTGGTGCAAGTCCACGGCGAGGTCGCCGGCGGCGTCGACGGTGAGGTCGAACCCGGCGTGCTTGCCGAGCTGCTCGAGCATGTGGTCGAAGAACGGGATGCCGGTCTCGGCGTGAGCATCGCCGGCCCCGTCGACGACGAGGGTGAGGTCGACGCGGGTCTCGGTCGTCGCGCGGTGCCGCTCACCGCGGCGGGGGTCGGTCATGCGGCCTCCTCGAGCGATTCGCGGAGCGCGGCGAGGAGCCGGTCGTCCTCGGCCGGCGTCCCGACGGTGATGCGCAGGCAGTCCTCGAGCCGGGGGCTCTGCGAGAAGTCGCGCACGAGGACGCCCCGGTCGACGAGCCGCTGCCACAGCGCGTGGCCGCCGCTGTCGGCGCGCACGAGCACGAAGTTCGCGCCCGACGGGTAGACGGTGAGGCCGGGCAGGCGCTGCAGCGCCCCCACGAGTCGGTGCCGCTCGGCGACGAGCGCGTCGACCCGGTCACGCATCTCAGCGTCGAACGCCAGCGCCTCGACCCCGGCCAGCTGGGTCGGTGCCGCCAGGTGATACGGGAGCACCACCCGGTCGAGCTCCTCGACCACCGCGCCCGGGGCGACGGCGAACCCGAGACGCAGCGCGGCCATCGACCACACCTTGGAGTACGTGCGCACCACGACGAGCGGGAGGTCGTCGCCGACGAGCGACTGGGCGCTCCACCCGGCGAACTCGCCGTAGGCCTCGTCGACCACGAGCAGACCCGGCCCGTGCTCCCCCACCGCGCCGAGCAGCGCCTCGACGGTCTCGCGCGGCTCCACCGTCCCCGTTGGGTTGTTGGGGCTGCACAGGAAGACGACGGCGGGTCGCTCCGACGCGACGAGCAAGGTGGCCTCGGTGGCCGACACGGCGAAGTCCTCGCCGCGTTCGCCGCGGACGACGGTCGTGCCGGTGAGCCGGGCGATGTGATCGTGGAGGGCGTAGGTCGGCTCGAAGACGAGCGCCCGTCGGCCGGGCCCGCCGTAGGCGAGCAGCAGGGTCTGGAGCACCTCGTTCGACCCGTTGGCGCAGAACACCCGCGACGGCGGCTGCTCGAGCCGGTCGGCGAGGGCGGCGCGCAACGCCCGGGCCTCGCGGTCCGGGTAGCGGTTCAACGCGATCCCGCGGAGGGCGGCGAGCCAGGCGTCGACGAACGCCGGCACCGGCGGGTACGGGCTCTCGTTCGTGTTGAGCCGCACCGCGACATCGAGCTGGGGCGAGTGGTACCGCTCGAGCGAGCCGAGGTCGGGCCGGGGGGTGGGCAGGGTCACGACGCTGGCTCCGTGACGGGCGTGTCGACCCGCAGCGCGACGGCGCGGGCGTGCTCGGCGAGCCCCTCGGCGTCGGCGAGCGCGGCGATGTCGGGCGCGAGGCGTCGCAACGCGGCCTCGTCGGCCCGCACGACGTGGATGTGCTTGCAGAAGACGTCGACGCGCAGCGCGCTGGCGAACCGGGCCGTGCGGGCGGTCGGGAGCACGTGGTTCACGCCCGCCGCGTAGTCGCCGACGACCGCGGGGGTCCACGGACCGCAGAACACGGCGCCCGCGTTGCGGACGAGGGGGACGAGCGCGTCCGGGTCAGCGGTCAGGAGCTCGAGGTGCTCGGGGGCGATGACGTTCACCGCGTCGAGCGCCGCGCCCGGTCCGCTCACCAGGACCGCCTGGCCGCCGGTGCGCAACGCAGCGTGGATCTCCTCCGCGCGGCGGCGCGCGAGAGTCGCCGGGTCATCGCGTCCTCGACCGCCGCCACGAGCGGCTCGTGCCACGTGATGAGCACGGCGACGCCGCCCGGGCCGTGCTCCGCCTGCGCGAGCAGGTCGGCGGCCACCTGCTCCGGGTCGGCGGCGTCGTCGGCCACGACGACGACCTCCGACGGGCCGGCGAGCGCGTCGATGCCGACCTGGCCGACGACCTCCTTCTTGGCGAGCGCGACGTAGACGTTGCCGGGGCCGACGATCACGTCGACCGGGCGGATCGACTCGGTCCCGTACGCGAGCGCGGCGATGGCCTGCGCCCCGCCGATCCGGTACACCTCGTCGACCCGGGCGAGGTGCGCCGCGGCGAGCGTCGGGGCCGGCACCGTCCCGTCGGGCCCCGGGGGGACGCACACGACGACCTCGTCGACGCCGGCGACGCGTGCGGGGATCGCCGTCATGAGCAGCGTCGACGGGTACACGGCCCGTCCCCCGGGGACGTAGCAGCCGGCGCGGGCCACGGGCACCACGAGCTCGCGTGCCTCGACGCCGTCGCGCTCGGAGGTCACCGGCGCCTCGACCTGGGTCTCGTGGTAGGCGCGGATCGCGTCGGCGGTGTGCTCGAGCGCGGTCCGCAGCTCGGCCGGGATGTCCCGCCACGCGGTGGCCAGCGCGGTCGCCGGGACGCGGAGCTCGTCGACGGCGACGCCATCGAGCCGGGCGGTCAGGTCGCGCGAGCGCGGCGTCGCCGGTCGAGCGCACCGCGGCGATGATGTCGCGCACAGCCTCCATCGGACCGGGCGCGGCGACCGGGGCGGGCAGCGCGCGATCGAGGTCGTCGGAGCACGCGCGAAGGTCCACCAGGTCGAGCAGCGTGGCCGTCATGGTAACCGTGGGGCCTGGTCGAACCCGACGCTTTGCCTGCGTGGCGCGGCCACGACAGGCTGCTCCCATGACCACCTCCGATGTCGCGGAGCTGTCCAGCCTCCGCGCCCAGCTCGAGGAGCTCACGGCGCGCGTCGTCGCCGTCGCGGAGCGCTACGACACACCCGACTCGGCGATCGCCGCCGATCTGTTCGGCATCGAGCGTGCGCTGGTGGGGGCCCGCCGCACGCTCGACCGCGCCATCGCGCGGCTCACACCTTGAACGCGCTCGGGCACACGTCGGCGAGCACGCAGACGGCGCAGCGCGGCCGGCGGGCCGCGCACACCGCGCGGCCGTGCTCGATGAGCCGCAGGGAGAACCTTCCCCGCTCGGCCTCGGGAATGAGGCGGTTCAGGTCGGCTTCGGCCTTCACGGGGTCGGTCTCGGCCGTCAGCCGCAGCCGGCGGGCGAGCCGTCCGACGTGGGTGTCGACCGGCAGGCCGGGGAGGTCGAACCAGACGGAGCGGACGACGTTGCCCGTCTTGCGGCCCACGCCGGGCAGCGTCACGAGGTCCTCAAGCGCCGAGGGGACCCGCCCGTCGAAGCGCTCCTCGACGGCCCGCGCCATGCCCAGCAGGCTGCGCGCCTTCGAGTGGAAGAACCCCGTCGAGCGGATGAGCGCCTCGAGCTCGTCCGGGTTCGCGTCGGCGAGGTCCGCCGCGGTCGGGTACCTCGCGAACAGCGCCGGCGTCGACCTTGTTCACCGTCTCGTCGGTCGACTGCGCGGACAGGATCGTCGCCACCAGCAGCTGGAACGGGTCCCGATGGACGAGCGCGCACCGCGCGTCCGGATACTCCGCTCGGAGCCGCTCGAGGACCACCTCGGCGCGCTGCCGCGCGCCACGGGGCAGGGCCATCTCGGCAAAGTAGCCCGCCGGCGCCGTCGCCGACCCCGGGGCTCGCGGCACGTCGCCGGGTCCCGTCGCGACGAGACGCGACGACGTGCGGGATGGCACGCGCGAGCCGGTAGCCTCGACCGTCGTGCTGGACGTCGAGTTGCGCCGTCCGGTCACGCCCGCCGACGTCGACACGTTCCGCAGGGTGACCACGGCGGCGGAGCGCGCCGCCGGCCACGCGGTGCTCGGGGATGTGGTCTGGCGCGATCTCGCGCAGCCGTCGGACGAGACCGCGGTCGTGATCGCGCGCCGCGGGGAGTCCCCGCTCGGGGTGCTGCACATCGGCGGCAGCGAGGGACAGCTCGAAGGGGTGCGGCTCTCGCCGGCGCTGCTCCCGGCGGCTCCCGTCGACGAGACGCTCCACGAGCTGGTGGACGCCGCGCTGGCGGACCGACGCCAGCGCGGCGGCGGCCGGGTCGAGCTGTGGGTGTTCGGTGCCGACCGGACATCGGACCGGGTCGCCGCCGCGCTCGGGCTCCAGCACGCTCGCGAGCTCTGGCAGCTGCGCATCACCCTGCCCCTCAGGGAGGCTCCACAGTGGCCACCCGGCGTGACGATGCGCACCTTCGAGCCCGGACGCGACGAGGACGCGTGGCTGACGGTCAACAACCGCGCGTTCGCGTCCGACCCCGATCAAGGCGGGTGGGGCCGCGCCACACTCGAGGGGCGCGAACGCGAGGCGTGGTTCGACCCCCCCGGTTTCCTCCTCGCCGTCGACGAGCGGGGCCTCGCAGGGTTCTGCTGGACGCGCCTTCACCTCGCCGCCCCACCGACCGAGCCGCTCGCCCTCGGCGAGATCTACGTCATCGGCGTCGACCCCGACCGTCAGGGCATCGGCCTCGGCCGGGCACTCGTCGTCGCCGGCCTCGCCGATCTGCACCAGCGTCACCACGTGTTCCGCGGGATGCTCTTCGTCGACCAGTCCAACGCCGCCGCCGTGCGCCTCTACCGCTCGATCGGCTTCACGCTCGCCCGCGTGGACCGGGCGTATCAGGGCGCATGCTGACCCGGTACGGCGCCTCCCGAGCCGAGCTCCAGGAGCTGCTGCGCGACGAGCCGCGCTTCCGCGCCGAGCAGGTCTGGGACGCGCTCTGGCGGCGCCGCATCCCCCTCGCGGACGCGACCGAGCTGCCGAGACCGCTGCGCGAGCACCTCGACGTCGCGCTGCCGCTCGCGCTCGACGACCGTCAGCGAGGCCACCGCGCAGGACGGGCAGACCGTCAAGTGGCGGTGGGCCACCGGTGACGGCGCGGAGGTCGAGGCCGTCCTCATGCGCTCACCGCGGCGGGCGAGCGTGTGCGTGTCGTCGCAAGCGGGCTGCGCCATGGGCTGCCCGTTCTGCGCCACCGGGCAGGCGGGCTTCGAGCGGCACCTCGACGCCGCCGAGATCGTCGAGCAGGTGCTCCGCGCGCAGCACGCGACGAGCCAGCGGGTCACGAACGTCGTGTACATGGGGATGGGCGAACCCCTGGCGAACTACGACCCGGTGTGGGAATCGATCACGCTCCTCCACGACGCGCTCGGGCCTCTCCGCCCGGCGCCTGACCGTCAGCACCGTCGGGGTCGTCCCCGGCATGCGACGCCTCGCCCGCGAGTCCCTCCCGGTGACGCTGGCCGTGTCGCTCCACGCGCCCGACGACGCGCTCCGGTCCCAGCTCGTCCCGCTGAACCACCGCTACCCCATCGCCCAGATCCTCGACGCCGCAGCCGACGTCGCCGGCGCCCACGGCCGCCGCGTCACCTTCGAGTACGCCGGCATCGCCGGCGTCAACGACGCCGTCGAGCAGGCCGACGCCCTCGCCGAGCTCCTGGCCGCCTGGCCGGGCGTCGGTGGCGCCCACGTCAACCTGATCCCCCTGAACCCGACCGACGGGTTCCCCGGCCGCGCCGCCTCGCCCGGCCGGCTTCGTGAGTTCGCCGCGCCGCCTCCAGGCCCGAGGCGTCACGGCCACGGTCCGCCGCACCCAGGGTCGCGACATCGCCGCGGCGTGCGGCCAGCTGCGCCGCCCCCGCTGATCCCCCCACCCGGTCGCGCGTCGACCAGAATGGGGCCGTGAGCGAGTACCGGTTCCTGAACCAGCACCAGCCGCAGACCCTCTTCATCGCGACGCTGTTCTGCTACATCGACGCCGTGTTCGGCTTCCTCGGCGGGGTCATCACCACCAGCGCCCTGATCGCCATCGTGACCATCATCGGTCTCGCCCTCGGCGGGTTCGGGATCGCCAACGAGAAGAAGTGGGGGTACGGCGTCGCCGTCGTCGCCGCCGTCCTCCAGGTCGGTGGTCTCATCGCCGTCGGCGGCAGCCAGGTCCTCAGCTTCCCGCTGATCCTCAACCTCATCTTCGACGGCGCGCTCGGTGATCCTGCTCCTCCACCCCGAGAGCCGCGACTACCAGCGCATCTGGTTCAAGTAGCCCGGTCGGCTGGCCGGCGGGTGGCCCAGCCGGCGGGCCCATGCGAGGATCTGGCCCACAGCCAAGAGGGAGGCCCCATGCCAGCCGGATTGCTGCTCGAGTTCGACGGCGTCACCCAGCAGGAGTACGACGCCGTCAACACAGAGCTCGGGATCGACATGAAGACGGGCAAGGGCAACTGGCCCCCCGGGCTGCGCAGCCACACGGCGGGGCTGGGCGAGGACGGGACCTTGATGGTCACGGAGGTCTGGGACTCCGAGGAGCATCAGGGCAAGTTCATGGAGCAGCGGCTCGGTCCGGCGCTGCAGCAGGCGGGCGTCCCGCCGCCGCGTCGTCTCGTGTGGGTCGACGTCATCTCGCATCACCAGCCCGCCTGACCATCGCCGGGAGTCGGCGACGGACGTCGAGCCTCGCGATCGACGGCACCAACCGGTCGCGCCGATTCGTCGCTTGGTGTGCCGGTCCCGTGGCGCCTTCACACCGAGGGGACGCGGCCACGCTTGACCGGGCGAGCAGTGAACGTCATCGTGTCGTGGCGGCGACGTCCTGCGGCCACGGGGAAGGGGCTACGGGGTGCCTGACGTTCGCTACATCGTCCTGTCGGATCTGCATTTCGGCGCTGAGAACAGCGTCCTGACCAACGTCGTCCCGGGACAGCACCGCGCGGATCCGACGAAGACGGGCCCCGGACTTGAGGCGCTCGTGCGCTGCCTGCGAGACCTCGTCGAGCACAACGAGGCAGGCGAGAAGCCAACGCTCGTGCTGGGCGGCGACATGCTGGAGTTCGCGCTCGCGCTCGACAACGTCGCGGCGATGGTCTTCGAGCGGTTCGTCGAGCTCGCGCTCGCAGGACCCGACCGGCTCTTCGCCCCCACGATCTACTTCGTCCCAGGCAACCACGACCACCACCTGTGGGAAGGCGCCCGGGAGCAGCACTACGCCGAGTACGTCGCGTCCGTCCCCGTCGACCAGCCTCTGCGCAGCCCGCGGCACACCACCCCGATGCTCGGGGCACGTGACGAGCAGCCCACACGAGCGCCAATGCTCACCGCCCTGGTCAACCGCAGCGGCGACGACGACCTGCAGGTCCAGTGCGTCTACCCGAACCTCGCGTTCCTCTCCGCGGACGGCCGCAAGGGGCTCGTGTTCCACCACGGCCACTTCGTGGAATCGATGTACCGGCTCATGTCCAGGCTCAACCAGCTGGTGTTCGACCACCCGACCGAGCCCGACATCGTGCAGTGGGAGGCCGAGAACTTCGCGTGGATCGACTTCTTCTGGTCGACGCTGGGCCGTTCCGGTGACGTCGGCCTCGACGTGGCGTTGATCTACGAGTCGCTCCAGAGCCAGCAGGCCACCGACCGGATCGTCGCCCGCATCGCCGATGGAGTCGCCGAGCGCATCCACTCGGGCCGGCTCCGCCGCTTCGTGGCCCGCCGGGTCCTGACCGGTGTGCTCGACCACGCCGCGTCCCACGTCGCGTCCCGCGAGCGTCGCCACATCGGCGCCTCCCTGAGCCCGGACGCGCAGCGCGGGCTCCGGGAGTATCTCGAGGGTCCGCTGCGCAACCAGCTGGCCACGGAGTGCAACGGGGACCCGCCGTCCGAGGTCACGTTCGCGTTCGGCCACACCCACAAGCCGTTCGTCGACGTGATGAGGGCGGACCGCTTCCCGACGCCGCTGACCATCATGAACACGGGCGGCTGGGTCGTCGACGGGCTCAAGCCGGAGCCGTTCCACGGCGCCGCGGCGGTGCTCGTCGACGAGGACCTCAACACCGTCATGCTGCGCTTCTACACGCAGTGCGCCCACCCGTCGGAGTACCACACCTCGATCCTCGAGGCACCCGGGCGCCCGGAATCGCCGTTCGCCCGCCGGATGAGGTCGCTCGTAGAGGCTGACCGGAGCCCGTGGACCGACCTGTCGGCGACAATCGCCGGCGTGGTCGCCCAGCGCAACACCGACCTCGCGGACATCATCGCCGAACGGCCGCTGCTCGACCAGTTCGACGACCGCGCCGGACTGCCGTGACCGGCTCCCGTCGACCAGTGGACGGCCGCCGCGATGGCTGACGCCCCGGTCGGCACGGTCACGTTCCTGTTCACCGACATCGAGGACTCGACGCGTCTCTGGGAGGAGGCGCCGGTCGCGATGCGCGACGCGCTCGCCCGCCACGACGCGATGATCCGCGACGCTGTCACGACGCACGGCGGCTCCATCGTGAAGATGACCGGCGACGGGGTGCTCGCCGTCTTCAGCGCGGCCAACGACGCGCTGCAGACCGCCATCGCCGTGCAGCGCGCGCTGACCGACGAGCCCTGGGGCACGACCGGGCCGCTGGCGGTCCGCATGGGCTTGCACACCGGCGAGGCGTACGAGCGGGATGGCGACTACTACGGGCAGGCCCCGAACCGCGCGGCGCGGCTGATGGGGCTCGCGCACGGCGGCCAGGTGCTCGTCTCGGCCGTGACCGCGCAACTCGTGCGTGACGCCCTCGACGAGCGGGTGGCGCTCGTCGACGTCGGCGAGCATCGCATGCGCGGGCTGGCGCAACCCGAGCACGTGTTCCAGGTGACGCACACCGACCTGCCGAAGAGCTTCCCGTCGCTGCGGTCGCTCGACGCGTTGTTGCGCCAGGAGCTCGCGAGCATGACGGTGCCGTTCCCCACGCGCCTCGGGGTACCGGCGGCCTTCGCCGGCCGCGACGACGAGCTGGCTCGGCTCGTGGCCTGCTGGGTGGAGACGCAAGCCGGCACGAAGCACCTCGCGGTCGTCGCGGGAGAGCCGGGGATCGGCAAGACGGCGCTCGTCGCCCAACTCGCGGCGCGGGCGCACGGCGAGGGCGGCATCGTGCTGTACGGACGCTGCGACGAGGAGCTCGGCGTCGCGTACGAGCCGTTCGTCGAGGCGCTCCGCGACCTCGTGCCGCACGTCCCGGAGCCGGTGCTGGGCGCGCACATCGAGGAGTACGGGCCCTACCTCGCGCAGCTCGTGCCGAGCCTGCGGCGTTCCATCCGGGGCGCGACCGTCGAGGACAGCGCCGCGTCCGACGAGCGGCGCTTCCAGCTGTTCGCGTCGATCGCGGCGTTCTTCGCGATGGTCGGGCGCACCACGCCGGTCGTGCTGGTGCTCGACGACCTGCAGTGGGCGGACCGGCCGACCATGGCGCTGCTCCGCCACCTGGTGGTCCGCGCCGAGCCGATGCGGCTGCTCGTGGCCGCCACCTACCGCGACGGCGACGTCGACGTCGGGCACCCGCTCCAAGACCTCCTGGCGCAGCCGCTCTCCCCCGCGGCGGTGCGCATCCGCCTCGGCGGTCTCGACGACCCGGGGCTCGTCGTCATGCTCGAGCAGTCGGCGGGACACGAGATGAACGAGCTGGGTGTCCGGTTGGCCGCGACGCTCGGCCGCGACACGGGCGGCAACCCGTTCTTCGTCGGTGAGCTGCTCCGCCATCTCGCCGAGACCGGGGCGCTGTACCGCGACGAGCAGCGGCGATGGCAGCTGCGCAGCGACCTCGACGCCCTCGGGTTGCCCGACCGCGCCCGTGACGTCATCGGCCAGCGGGTGGCGCACCTCGGCCCCGACGCGCAGCGCGTGCTCGCCGCCGCGGCCGTCATCGGCCAGGAGTTCGAGCTCTCGGTGCTGGCCCGGGTGGTCGACGAGCCCGACGAGGGGGTCCTCGAGCGGCTCGAACGGGCCGAGCGGGCCGCGCTGGTCCGCAACGTCGCGGGCGACGAGTTCCACTTCCGTCACGCGCTCGTCCAGCACGCGCTGTACCAGGACCTCAGCTCGGCGCGCCGGTCCCGTCTGCACCTGCGCGTCGCGGACGTCCTCGAGACGCTCGGGTTGGCGGCGCGACACCCGGAAGCGGCCGCCTATCACCTCGCCGCGTCCGGGCGGCCCGAGGCGCTCGTGAAGGCCACCGAGTACGCCGCGCGGGCGGGCGACGCCGCGCTCGAGGCGTTCGCGCCCGACGAGGCCGCTGAGCGCTACCGCGACGCGCTCCGGCTGCTCGACCAGACCGGCGGACCCGACGAGCTGCGGTGCCGTGTCCTCGTGGGGCTCGGCACCGCGCTGCGCCAGCTGGGCGACGGCAGCCACCGTGAGACCCTCCTCGGCGCGGCCCGCATGGCCGAGCGACTCCACGACGCCGACCGGCTGGTCGAGGCGGCACTCGCCAACTCGCGCGGCTGGGCCAGCGACTCCGGGGGCGTCGACGAGGAGCGCGTCGCGGTGCTGCAGGCCGCGCTCGACGCGGTCGGGCCCCAAGACAGCGCCGCCCGGGCCCGACTCCTCGCCGGGCTCGCCTCTGAGCTGACCTACACCGCCGACCTCGAACGGAGACGCGAGCTGAGCGACGAGGCGGTGGCGATCGCCCGACGCCTCGGCGACCTCCGCACCCTGGCGTCGGTGCTCTCCTCCCGGTTCGACTCGGTGCGCGCCCCCACCTGCTCGCCGAGCGCCAAGCCGGCGCGGCGGAGAACCTGGCCGTCGCCCGCACGCTCGATGACCCGATGGCCCTGTGGCTCGCCGTCATCGGCCAGACCCAGCTGGCGGTCGAGACCGGCGACGCCGACGCCCTCGACGCGTCCCTTGACCTTGAGATCCGCCTCGCCGAGGAGCTGCGCCAGCCCTACCCGCGCTGGCTGACCCTGGCGCACCGCACGCTGCGCGCCTTCCTCAGAGGGCGCATCGACGAGGCCGACCGGCTCGGCGCCGAGACGTACCAGCTGGGTGAGGACATCGCCCAGCCGGACGCGTTCGCGATCTACGCGGGAAACCTGGCCTCGGTGTGGGCCGCGCAGGGTCGAATCGGCGACCTGCTGCCCATCCTCGAGGAGGCGGTCGCCGCGAAACCAGGGATCGTCGGGCTGCGCGCCGCGCTCGCGTCGGCGTACTGCGCGGTGCAGCGTCGCCCCGAGGCGCAGACGATCCTCACCGAGTCTCGCCGCGACGGGTTCGCCAGCATCCACATCGACGGCGTGTGGCTGAGCACGGTCGTGATCCTCGGAGCCGTCGCGGCCGCGGTCCGCGACCTCAACGCCGCCGAGGAGCTGCTCGCGCTGCTCGCGCCCTTCGGCGAGCAGTTCGCCGCCGACGGGGCCCACACCCAGGGGACGGTCGCGCACGCTCTGGGTCGGCTCGCCGCCGCGCTCCGCCGCGACGTCGACGCCGACCACTGGTTCGCGACCGCGGAACAGCTCGAGGGCGCGGCCCGCGCCCCGCTGCTGCAGGCCCAGACCCGGCTGTACTGGGCGGAGGCGCTCCTCCACCGCGACCCGCCGGAGTCGGCACGCGCCCGGGTCCTGGCCGCCGAGGTGCGACGCGTCGCCCTCGAGCTCGACTGTCCGCCGCTCGCGGCGCGGTCCGCCCGCCTGCTCGACGCCTGAGCGCCGGCGCCGGGCTCAGGCCCCGGCGCGGTCAAGATGCTCGAGGATCACCGGGAAGACGTCGTCGACGGCGTGGGCTCCCATGATGGCGTCCTGGTGACCGTGGTCATCGAAGACGACGCGGCGATACGCATCCGGGCCGAACTCGCCAACCAGCAGGTCGTAGGTCCGGCGGGTCGATTCCGGCACCCACACCAGGTTGTGCGCGCCGTGCAGGAACGTGATCGGGAGCTGCAAGCGCTCCAGATGGGGCAGGTAGGCGTCGGAGCCGTCGGCGGCCAGGAGCCGCTCGGCCCCGGCCATCGCGGCGAGCTGCTGGAGCATCTCGAGGTTCGCGGTGCCGAACAGCTCGTGGAGGTTGACGTGCGTCGCGTCGTTCACCGCCGCATGGTGGACCGCGATGCCGTAGATGAACGCCAGCCGGCGGCACACCGCCTGGTCGCAGCGCTCCTCCTTCGGGATCGGGTAGAGCCGCAGCGCGGCGTCGAAGGCCCGCTGCCCCAGCGACTCACGGTTGAAGCTGTCGGTGGAGAGCCGCCGCACGTGCGCCGCCCGGAGGAGCCCGGCGGCATTGAGCTTGACCTTCAGCTTCATGATCGCGGGGCCGATCGGGTGGGCCCCCGCCGCGGAGCACACGATGGACGCCGGCGTGGTCGTCCCGGCGAGCGTCGACATCATGATCGTGATCGACCCGACGCAGTGCGTCACCCAGTGCAGGTCGGTCCGGCCGGTCAGCTCGCGGATCGTGCGCTCCGCCGCGGGATGGTCCGCAGAGGCGACGTCGTCGGCCGTGAAGGACCCGTAGCAGGTGGGCAGCAGGGTGGAGCCCCGCCACTCCTGGATCCACACGTCGAAGCCGTGCGCCACGAGGTACTCGACGGCGTTCGTCTCGATGAGGTCGGTCGAGAAGGTGAGCGGGTTGGCGCCCAGGCCGTGCGAGATGACCACCGGCCCGCGGCGGCCGCCCGGGTAGCGCGTCAGGCGCAGGTCGACGCCGTCGAGGGACCGGTAGGGGTGGACCTCCGGCGGTGGGAGATTCAATGGGCGGTGCCGACGGGGCAGCGCGTGCGCGGTTCAGCCGGGACGACCGTCGGATCGCGGTCCCGTACTCGTGGACGAGCAGCCCGGCGAAGGACTCCTGGAACGCGGCGAGGAGCTCGAGGCGGCGCCGCTCGCTGACCGGCCCGGTGACGGTCATGGTGCGCATCTGCTTGGCGAAGTCGGCGGGCGCGATGCGCAGGACCCCGCGACCCGCGACCGGTCCGTCCGCGGCGTCGCGGTGCACGGTGACGTACAGGGTCGTGGTGGCGGCCCACGCGCCGGTGACGACGCCGGGCGCGACGGTCTTGAACCCCTCGAAGAAGAAGCGGCGGCCGTCGGCCGCGACGAGCGGCAGCCGGTACCACATGTGGCGGATCGCCGGGTCGGGGTCGTCCGCAGCGAACAGCTGGAACTCGCCGCCGTCGACGGTCAGTGGCCCGCTGTCGAGCGCGGGCGCCTCGACCGTGCCGGCGGCGCGCATCGGGGTGTCCAGCGCGGCGGTGAGCGCCTCGAGGTCGTCGCTGGTGAGGGTGAGCACGAACCGCATCGGTGACTCGGCCGTCTCCCCGTCCCGGGCGGCCTGCCGGAACGTGTCGACGTCGCTGACCCCGGCGTCGGCCAGCCCCTGGTCGCCGGGCGCGAACCAGCCCGCCATCTGCTCGGTGAAGCGCAGCCCGGCGCGGGTGGGCCGCGGCGACGTCTCGTCGGCCGGTGCGTCAACCGCCTCGTCCACGGTCCAGCCCCGGTCCCCGGCCGCGAGGGCGACGATGCGCTCCGCGAGCGCCGAGATGGTGAGCAGCGGGTTGACCCCGAGGGGACGAGGCACGATCGCGCCGTCGCACACGTACAGGCCGTCGTGCACCGCGGTGCCGGCGGGGCCGGCGAAGACCCGGCCGCGGTCGTCGACGACGCCGGCCTCGGCGGTGTCGGCCATCGGGCAGCCCCCGAGGGGATGGACGGTGATGAGCTCGTGGCGCAGGGCCTTCGACCAGACCGGGCTGTGCAGGTAGCGGCCGCCGGACGCCGCGCTGAGAGCGGTGAGCCGCTCGTTGACGCGCTCGTAGTACGGGGTCGTGCCCGCGCCCCGCCACTCGATGCGCACCCGGTCGCCGTCGAGCACGAGGCGGCCCTCGTCGTCGTCGTGGCCCATCACGAGGAACGTCTGGGTCTGGCGCAGCGCGCCGCGTCGACCGCGGGTCAGCAGGCTCGCCACGAGGGAGGCGAGCCCGCCGCGGTGCACGCGGCGTCGCAGCCAGTCGGGGAGCGCCTGCGAGGCGAGCTGCAGCGGCACGAGCTCGCCGATGGCGCCGGGGATGACCGCGTCCTCGATCACGATCCCGTCCGCACCCGCCCCGTCGCCGCGCTCGTCGATCACCGAGGTGATGCACGGGCCGGCGGGATGGGTGGTGCTGGGCGGCTCGGGGCCGGCGCCGACCCCGTCGATGTCGTGGCCCGTCCCGTAGTTGAAGCCGAGCACGTCACCGTTGCCGGTGAAGCGGTGCCCGAGCTGCTCGGAGAGGGGCAGGCCGTGCTCGCGGGAGCGCAGCAGGACCCCGGTGCTGCCGAGCGTGCCGGCCCCGAGCATCACGACGTCGGCGGTCACGACCGGGGCCGGCCCGTGGAACGGGTCCCGGACGCCGAGCGTCCGGTACACGACGGCCCAGCGGCCGTCGCGACGCTCCACGCGCTCGACCTCCACCTCGGTGAACACCGCGGCGCCGTGCCGCACCGCGTCGGGGAGGTAGTTCATGAGCAGGGTGTTCTTGGCGCCGTAGTTGCAGCCGGTCGTGCAGTCGCCGCACCCGGTGCACGCCTCCTGGTGCACCCCAGCCGCGTTCGGCCCGGCGCGGAACGTCACCGTGATCGGCGTCCGGTACCACGTCGCCGACCCAGCCGACGATTCGAGCGCGGCGACCTTGGCGAGCGGCGGGAAGTCGTTCGGGTACGGCGTCGGGGCCAGCATCGTCGTGGCGGCCGCGTAGCCGCGGTCGAGGCCGGCCCGGTCGTCCCGCAGCGCGGCGGGCCAGCGCTCGTCGTCGAGCACCCAGTCCTCGGGTCGCAGCGCGACGTTGGCGTTGATCAGCGACGTGCCCCCGAGACCACAGCCGGAGAACACGGTCATGTCCTCGCTGACGTGGAAGTCGTACAGGTTGCGCCGGTCGCCGACCTCGTGCTCGCCTTCCAGCTGCACGTGCGTCGCCGCCGTCTCGGTGCTGCGCGGGAAGTCGCCCGGGTGCAGCTCCCGGCCGCGCTCGAGGACACAGACCGATTGCCCGGCGCGGGCCAGCCGCGACGCCGCGATCGCGGCGCCGTAGCCCGACCCGACGACGACGACCGTGTAGTGGGCGCGCAGCTCGCTCAACGGGCTCGACAGCCACCCCGGGTCCCCCACCGGACGCGGAGGGTAGGCGACGGCGGCGCGACGACGCCCGTCCGATCAGCACCCCTCCGCGGGGGCCGACCCCTACACTGCCGCGCCGTGCACGACGCAGGGGGGCTGGCCCACGACCTCGTCGAGCAGCTCCGCCCCGTCGAGGTGGAGCTCGCCCGGGCGTGGTGGGAGGCGAGCACGCACGCGTCACCCGACGCGAACCGGCGCAAGGCGGACCTCGAGCTCGCGCGCCGTCGGCTCCTCGCGGACCGCGACGCGTTCGCGGCGGTGCGGGCGGCCCGGGCCGACGGATCGGCCCACGACGGGGTGGCCCGGCAGCTCGACCTGCTGCACGACGCCATGCTGCCGAACCAGGTGCCCGAGGACCTGCAACGTCGTCTCGTCGAGCTCGAGACCGAGGTCGAGGCGACGTTCACGTCGTTTCGCGCCGAGGTGGACGGCCAGGCGATGGCGGACAACGCCATCCTCGACGTGCTGCGCACCAGCGAGGACGGGGAGGAGCGCCGCCGGGCGTGGGAGGCGTCGAAGCAGGTCGGCGCGGCCGTCGCCGACCGGGTCCGCGAGCTCGCCCGGCTCCGCAACGAGGCCGCCCGCAGCCTCGGGGCCCGCGACCACTTCGCGCTGTCGCTCGCCGTCGGGGAGATGGACGAGCAGCGGCTGCTCGCCACCCTCGACGAGGTCGACCGCTACACCGCGGCGCCGTTCGGCGCCTGGAAGGACGCGCTCGACGCGGCGCTCGCTGCCCGCTTCGGGGTCGCCGTCGACGAGCTGGCCCCGTGGCACCTCGACGACCCGTTCTTCCAGGACCCGCCGGCGGGCGGTGCCGTGGACCTGGACCCGCTGTTCGCCGGCGCCGACCTCGAGGCCCTGACCGTGCGGACCTACGACGGGCTGGGGCTCGACGTCCGCCCGATGCTGGCCAACAGCGACCTGTACGGGCGCGACGGCAAGAACCAGCACGCGTTCTGCATCGACATCGACCGGGAAGGCGACGTGCGGGTGCTCTGCAACGTCGAGCCGAGCGAGCGGTGGATGGACACCATGCTCCACGAGTTCGGCCACGCCGTGTACAACCAGGGCGTGGACGACGGGCTCCCCTGGCTCGTCCACGACGCCGCGCACGCGCTCACCACCGAAGGCGTGGCGATGCTCTGCGGCCGGCTGGTGCGCTCCGCCGAGTGGCTCGACCAGGTCGCCTGTGTGCCGGCAGCGGACCTCGAGCGGCTCCGCGGCCCGCTCGCCGAGGCCCGCAGGGCCGCGCTGCTCGTCTTCGCCCGCTGGGTGCTCGTCGTCACCCACTTCGAGCGCCACCTCTACGCCGACCCCGACGCCGACCTCGACACGGTCTGGTGGGACCTCGTCGAGCGCTACCAGCGGGTCCGCCGACCCGCCGGGCGCCACGAACCGGACTGGGCCGCGAAGATCCACCTGGCCGTCGTGCCCGTCTACTACCAGAACTACCTGTACGGGGAGCTGTTCGCGTCCCAGCTCGAGCACACCCTCTCCGAGCGCGCCGGCGGGTTCGTCGACCGCCACGAGGCCGGCCGGTTCCTCGCCGACGCGGTGTTCGCGCCCGGCGCGTCCCTGCGCTGGGACCATCTGGTCGAGGCCGCGACCGGTGAGCCGCTCACCGCGGCGCACCTCGCCACCCAGCTCCGCGCGTAGCCGGCCTCGGGGCCGGCGCGGGTCGGGCCGTACGATCGGCGGCGTGGAGTTCAACCTCGCGGACCTGTGGGAGGCGGTCGTCGACGCCGTCCCCGACCGGGAGGCGCTCGTCTGCGGGCCCCGACGGCTGACGTTCGCGGGCGCCGACGAGCGGATCAACCGGCTGGCGCACGTGCTCGCCGCCCGGGGCATCGGCCCGGGCGACCACGTCGCCCTCTACCTGTACAACGGGACCGAGTACCTCGAGGCGATGCTCGCGGCCTTCAAGATCCGGGCCGTCCCGGTGAACGTGAACTACCGCTACGTCGCCGAGGAGCTCCGCTACCTCCTCGACGACAGCGACACCCGCGCCGTCATCCTGCACCGGACCTTCGCCCCGACGCTGGCGAGCGTCGCGCCGTCACTCCCGGGACTCCACACCGCGCTGGTCGTCGACGACGGCAGCGGCGCCCACCTCGACGGGGTCGAGCAGCTCGACTACGAGGAGGCGCTGGCCGGCGCGTCACCCGACCGCGACTTCGCGCCCCGCTCCCGCGACGACCTGTACATCCTCTACACGGGCGGCACCACCGGGATGCCGAAGGGCGTCATGTGGCGCCACGAGGACATCTTCTTCGGCGCGTTCGGCGGCGGCGGGCTCGACGCCCCGATCAGCACACCGGACGAGATCGCCGACCGGGCCCGCGCCGGTGGGCTGCGCTGCCTGCCCGCCTGCCCGTTCATGCACGGCACGGCGCACTGGATGGCCTTCCTCACCCTCTACGGCGGCGGCACCGTGATCATCTCCCCCGACCGGTCGCTCGACGCCACCCGGGTGTGGGAGCTCGTCGCCGCCGAGCACGTCAACTTCCTCATCATCGTCGGCGACGCCATGGGCCGGCCCCTCGTCGAGGCGCTCGACGCGCTGCCCGACGGCGTCGACCGGTCGGGGCTCAGCATCATCCTCTCGGGCGGCGCCATCCTCTCCCCGCCGGTGAAGCAGGCGTTCGCCGCGCGGCTCCCCCACACGGTGATCCTCGACGGGTTCGGCAGCTCCGAGGCCGGCGGGCAGGGCCAGATGGCGGTCGGCGACCCCGACGCCCTGTCGTCCCAGCCCCGGTTCCGCGTGAACGCCGAGACGACGGTGCTCACCGCCGACCTGACACCGGCGCCGGTCGGTGTCGTCGGCAAGCTCGCGCGGCGCGGCCACGTCCCCCTCGGCTACTACCACGACCCGGTGAAGACCGCGGCGACGTTCCCCGTCGTCGACGGGGTGCGCTGGTCGGTGCCCGGCGACGACGCCCGCCTGGAGGACGACGGGACGATCACCGTGCTCGGCCGGGGGTCGGTGTCCATCAACAGCGGCGGCGAGAAGGTGTACCCCGAAGAGGTCGAGGGGGCGCTGAAGGCCCACCCCGGCGTGTTCGACGCCGTCGTCGTCGGCGTCCCCGACGAGCGGTGGGGCGAGCGCGTCGTCGCCGTCGTCCAGCCGCGCGACGGCCAGCGGCTCACCCTCGACGACGTCGCCGGTGAGGCCCGCCGCCACGTCGCCGGGTACAAGGTGCCCCGCCAGCTCGTGGTCGTCACCCATGTGGTCCGCTCCCCCTCCGGAAAGCCCGATTACCGATGGGCGAAGCGCGTCGCACAAGACGCGCCGCAGTCCCCCCACACAGGAGGTCCGTGCTCTGAGCCCGTTGCTGCGGGACATGCCACGCGCCGAGCTCGGCCCGTACCTGCGCCAGCACGCCGACAACCCGGTCGACTGGTACGCGTGGGGCGACGACGCGTTCGCCGCCGCCCGCAGCCGCGGCTGCCCGGTGCTGTTGTCGGTCGGCTACTCGTCGTGTCACTGGTGTCACGTCATGGCCCACGAGTCGTTCGAGAACCCCGACGTGGCCGCGGTCATGAACGAGCGGTTCCTGAGCGTGAAGGTCGACCGTGAGGAGCGTCCCGACGTCGACGCGGTGTACATGCAGGCGGTGCAGGCCCTGACCGGCAGCGGCGGCTGGCCGATGACGGTGTTCTTGGACCCGGACGGCACGCCGTTCTTCGGCGGGACCTACTTCCCACCGGAGGACCGCCACGGGCTCATCGGGTTCTCACGGCTGCTCGAGCGGGTCGACGAGGCGTGGCGCACCCACCGCGACGACCTCGTCGAGCAGGGGGCGCGGCTCCGGACCGTCATCGCCCGCACGGCCGATCCGGCCATCGCCGGCGGCGGCGACGTGTCCCGTGCGACGCTCGCTCGCGCGCGTGGGGCTCGCCGCCCAGTTCGACCCGCGCTTCGGCGGGTTCGGGCGGGCGCCGAAGTTCCCGCCGTCGAGCACGATCGAGGTACTGCTGCGCGCGGCCGTCCGGGACGGTGACGACACGGCACGCGACATGGCGACCATGACGCTCGACGCCATGGCCGCCGGCGGGATGTGCGACCAGGTCGGCGGCGGGTTCCACCGCTACTCGACCGACCCGTACTGGCTGGTCCCCCACTTCGAGAAGATGCTCTACGACCAGGCGCTGCTCCTCGGCGCGTACACCGACGGCTGGCTGGTGACCCGTGACCCGCGGTACCGGCGCGTCGCCGAGGCGCTGATCGAGTACGTGCAGCGCGACCTGGCGAACCCGGCGGGCGGCTGGTACGCCGCGGAGGACGCCGACAGCGACGGCGTCGAGGGCGCGTTCTACCTGTGGTCCGAGGCCGAGCTGCGGGCGGTGTGCGGCGACGACGCCGACGAGGTCGTCCGATACTTCGGCGTGACCGCCGACGGCAACTTCGAGGACCCCCACACCGGGGTGCGGGGCAACATCCTCCACGTCGTGGACCGCACCGAGGAGCCGCCGCCCGCGGTCGAGCGCGCCCGGCCCCGGCTGCTCGTGGCGCGCGCCACCCGCACCCGACCCGGGCTCGACGACCAGGTGCTCGTCGGCTGGAACGCGCTGTTCGTCGCGCGCCCTCGCCGACGCCGCGGCGGTGTTCGACCGCGCCGACTGGCTCGAGACGGCACGCGACGCCGCACGGTTCCTCCTCGACGCGACGCGGCGCCCCGACGGGCGCCTGCAGCACGCGTGGCAGGGCAGCGAGGCGCGCGGACTCGGCTTCGCCGAGGACTACGCCGCGCTGCTCGAGGCGCTCGTCACCCTCGCCGAGGTCGACGACATGGCGTGGCTCGACGAGGCCCGCCGCACCGCCGACGACCTGCTGGCCCGCTTCGCCGACCCGAACGGCGGCGGCTTCTACGGCACGGGCATCGACGCCGAGGAGCTCATCGTCCGCCCGAAGGAACTCCAGGACGGGGCCACGCCCGCGGCGAGCTCGCTCGCGGCGTCGGGGCTGCTGCGCCTCGCCGCGCTCACCGGCGACGACCGGTACGCCGAGCCGGCCCGCCGCTGGCTGACCACGCTCGGACCGCTGCTCGGCGAGCACCCGAGCGCGTTCCCGTACCTGCTCGGGGCGCTCGAGCGGTCCCTCGCGCCGCCGCTCGAGGTCGCGCTCGTCGGCGACGGCCCGGCCCTCGCCGCGCTGCAGCGGGAGGTGTGGGGTCGCCTGCTCCCGAACGCGGTGACGCTCAGCGCACCTGAGGGGGCCGGGGCCGACCGGTCGCCGCTGCTCGCCGACCGGCCCCTGGTCGACGGCACGGCGACGGCGTACGTGTGCGAGCGGTTCGCGTGCCGGGCGCCCGTGACCGACCCCGTGGCCTTGCGGGCCACGCTCGACGCCGCGCTGACGGCGTCGGCCTGAACTAGGGGCGGCGGCCGAGCTCCCCGGCGAGGGCCTCCGCCATCGCCCAGCCGTAGGCGATGACCGCCTCACCCTTCTCGGGGCGGACCGTCCCGACCAGGTCGGTGGCCGCCTTGCCGCCCAGCTTCACGTGCCGGGAATCGAGCACGGCCTGCGAGCCGCCGCTCGCCTTGACCCGGAACTTGCGGTCGTCGTACTTGCTGTCGCAGCCGAAGCGTCGGGCCAGGCGTCGACCCCAGGCCCGCTCCTCGCCGTTGGGCGTGTAGCCGGGGCGGGGGCAGACGTCGGCGAGCTCGAGGAGCAGGGCGTACGCCGCCGGCTGAGCGACGCGCCCGGCGACGAGGACGTCCTCGTCGGGGAACGAGATCGCGGCCCGCCGGTAGAGCTCCCCGACGAGCGCCTCGAGCGTGGCCCGGGCGGTCCGGCCCTTCTTCGTGGCGCCGAGCCCCCAGAGGATGCAGGGGGTGCCGCCGATGCGCTCGAGGGACCCGAACACGAAGCCGTGCAGGTCGTCGTCCTCGGCGCAGAGCGCCACGAGCGGGAACTGCTCGACGTGGTGGTCGAGGGCCTGATCGGTGATCGGCAGGCCGATCGAGGCAACGAATTGGCCGAGCTCATCGAGCTCGGCCGGCTTCAGGGACACGGAATCGCGGCTCTCGATGCCCATCAGAGCCCCATTCTTGCCGACGGGCTCCGAGACCGGCCAGTCGACTTCCAGACCCGGTCAGTAGCGCAGCTCGGCGTAGACGGCGCAATGGTCCGACGGGTACACGCCGCCCACCGGGCCGGTGGCCTCCACCCGGGCGGCAACGATCTGGCCGGTGCCGTGGTCGCGGGGGTAGCCGACGAGGACGTAGTCGATCCGGCGGTCCGGTTCGCAGTCGACGGCCGCGAACGGGTTGGCGTTGCGCCATGTCGACCCCGGCCCGCCGTCGCCCGCGGCCGCCCAGGCGTCGAGGAACACCAGCCGGGGCACCGGCACGGCCGTCAGTCCGGTCAGCATGCGGATCTCGTCGGCGCCCGGCTCGGCGTTGAAGTCGCCGCACAGGACCGGCGGGTAGGACCGCGCCGCGGTCGTCTCGTCGATGAACTCGCACACGGCCCGCACCTGGTCCTGGCGCACGTCGCTCTGGTCCAGGCGGAAGTTCACATGGGTGGTGAACACCTCGAGCGGCCCGCGGGGCCCGTCGATGTCGGCCCGCACCACGACCCGCAGCTCGTCGAGCCCGGCGGGCGCGGGGAGGCGGCGCACCTCGTCCGAGCGGATCGGCCAGCGGGACAGCACGGCGTTCCCGAAGCTGTGGTCGGCGACGTCGAAGCCGACCCCGACCCCCTCGACCACGTGGTACCCGCCGAGCGCGCCGGCGAGCTGCTCGGCCTGCCGCTCCCCGTCCCGGCTGGCCCACACCTCCTGCAGGCACACCACGTCGGGGTCCAACTGCGCGAGCGTCGCCGCGATCGCGGGCTGCCGGTCCTCCCACGGCCCGAAGCGCCACCACAGGTTCCAGGTCAGGACCCGCAGCCGCGTCTCGACGCGCGGCGGCGGCTCCCACCCGGTGCTCACGGCGCCCGACAGTATCCTCCCGCCTCAGACGCGGACGCGCTGACGCCGGGAGGGACGTGGGCCTCGACGTGAACCTGCTCGACGGCCACTTCTACGCCGGCGACCCGATCCCCACCTACCGTCGCCTGCGCGACGAGGAACCCGTGTACCGGGACACGGTGAACAACATCTGGGGGATCAGCCGCTACGAGGACGTCGTCGAGGTCGAGAAGGACCCCGGGCGCTACACGTCGTCGCACGGCTCGCGGCCCCGCATCGTCGGTGACGTGTCGTCGATCAACAACGACGACCCACTCCACCAGCACAAGCGTCGGCTCGTCGCCCGCCGCTTCACCCCCCGGTCGGTGAAGACCCACGAGGACCGCGTCCGCGGGGTCGTCACGACGCTGCTCGACCGCGTCGCGCCACGCGGCGACTGCGAGGTCGTCCACGACCTCGCGGCGCCGCTGCCGGCCCGCGTCATCTGCGAGATGCTCGGCTTCTCACCCGACCTGGCGTCGAGCTGCCAACGGTGGTCCGAGGTCACGATGCTCTCCGGCGGCACCTACCCGCTGGACGGCGCCCGACCCCAGCCCGGCGAGGCGACCATGACCGCCGTGCTCGAGTTCGCCGCCGCGGCCCTCGAGACCCTCGCGGCGCGCCGGGCCGAGCCCCGCGACGATCTCCTCTCGGTGTGGGCGCACGCCGACGTCACGTTCCCCGACGGGACGACCCGGCCGATGAACGACGACGAGATCGTCCACGAGGCCCTCCTGCTGCTCGACGGCGGCGCCGAGACCACCCGCACGGTGATCGGCACCATGTGCCTCGAGCTGGCGCGCCACCCTGAGCAGCGGGCCCGGCTGGTCGCCGACCCCGGGATCCTCGCCGACACCGGCGTCGAGGAGCTCATCCGCTGGGTCACCCCGATCCTCAACATGCGCCGCACCGCGACCGAGGACCACGCGCTGCGCGGGGAGGCCATCCGGGCCGGCGACGAGCTCCTGCTCATGTACTCGTCCGCCAACCGCGACGAGCGGGCCTTCGACGAACCGGACACCCTCAACGTGACCCGACGACACAACCACCACGTCGCGTTCGGATTCGGCACCCACTTCTGTCTCGGCGCGTCGCTGGCCCGCCTCGAGATCCGGGTGCTCTTCGAGGAGCTGCTCCGCCGGATCCCCGAGTGGCGCCTCGTCCCGGGCGCCGAGCCGCGCAAAGTGCCGAGCGCGTTCGCGTGCGCCTACGACGCCGTCCCCGTGGAGTTCACCCCGACGTGACGCCCGCCGCGACGCGGGCCGGAACGCGGCGTCCGGCGCGTCAACGCCTGCAGGGAGCTGCCGATCCTTGTCGCCGCGCTCGCACGTCACGTCGAAGCAGTCACGCCCGCATGCGACACGCAGGACACTGCCTGCACCAGCAGTGGACCGTCACCGAACTGCACCAACGGTCGTGACATCCTGCTCCCGGACCCAGTTCACCAACGCACGTGCGATGGCCTCGAGAACACACGGGCGTCGCGCGCTCACGCACGACGCCCGTGTTCAACCGACGGCCGTCTGGAGGGCCGCGCTGACGTCGTCACCAACGGCGAGTGGTCCACCGAACACGTACCCCGTGGTGCCGGCCGGCAGGAGGGCGAGGTATGCGGCGATCAGTCCAGGAAGGGGTGTATGGGTGTTCACGAGCAGCACTGGGCCGAGGCGTCCGCCAGTGGCCATGTACACCCCGCCGGCCAGCGCATCGGGATAGTTCTGGCCGGTGGCGGCCCCAAAGATCGCGGCGTTCGGAAAGAAGGTGAAGGCGACGGTGGCCGAGGTGCCGAACAGATCAATTCCGTAGACGGGGTTGGCGGTCGGGTCCGCGCCGGCCGCGGCGAGGGGCCCGCCGATCGCATACCGGGTATCGCCGGGGTGGGCCCCGAGATAGAAGGCGGTCTCCGGAGCTTGGCTGGTTCCATTGGTCAACAGAATCGCTCCGCCAACGTGGATGGCCGCGGGCACCGCCGAGAGCGCGTCGGCGAAGAAGAGCCCGGTGGCCTCAAAGACCGTGGACGGGTTCCCGAGCCGGCTCGCGATCGCGACTGCGGTGGCGTACTCGTTAGGGCCCTGGACGCGCTGGACCACATAGCCCGCGTTCGTGAGCGCAGCGTCGATGTTGGCGCTGAGGGCGGCTGGTCCACCCAGGATGTAGACGGTCTTGCCGGTGGGCAACACGCGTTGAATCTCCGTCAGGACCCGCGGATCCAGACTCGAGCTGAGCGGCGTTCCGGGCGTGATGAGCAGTGGCCCCCCCACGTTGGCCGCCAATGGGCCACCCGCGAGCGCGTCCGAGAAGAAGTCCGAGCGGGCCAACACCAACCCCGAAGCCGACCCTGCCGTGGGGAATTCGGCCTGGGACACCGAGATCGCGGTGGCGATGGCGTCGGTGCCGAAGATCCGGATCGGAACCGGCGTGGGGCCCACGACGTCGAAGGCGGTGCTCGTAGTCACGAGGCCGCCGTCGGAGGCTCGGAGTGTGTAGCCAACCCCGGGTTTGTCGATCGTGCAGCCAGAGAAGGAGGCCAACCCTGCAACCGTTGTGAGCGCGTTGTCAATGCAGTGCAGCGTCGCTCCCGGCGTGCCCGTCCCTGGGGTGATCGCCAAGGCCACGATATTGGAGTTGGTCGGGACCACGTTGTTGTTGGCGTCTTCGACCGCGACCACCGGCTGGTTTATGAGGCTGCTCCCGGCGATCGCCTTGGCCGGTTCAGCGGAGAACACCAGCTTCGCGGCTGGGCCCGTGATCGTGAAGGCGCTGCTCGTGGCGTTGGTCACGGCGGGACTGCCGTTGGCCGAAGCGCCGAGGGTGTAGCCGGTCCCGGCCACGCTGACCTGACAGCCGGAGAACGCGGCCACGCCATTGGCCTCGGTGGCGCTACAGCCGCTCAGCGCCCCGCCGCCCGGGTTGGTCCCTCCCCCGAGCGTCAACGTCACCGTCCGGCCAGCGTCGGTCGTGACCACCCGGTTGGCCGAGTCCTCCACTGAGACCACGGGCTGGTTGGCCGTGATCAGGGGGGTGCCCGCGATTCCGTTGCCTGGTTCGGTCGTGAAGGCCAGGTGGTCGGCGGTGGTGCTCGAGACGTTGAAGAGCTGACTGGTGGCGTTGGACACGGCGGGACTGCCGTTGGCCGAAGCGCCGAGGGTGTAGCCGGTCCCGGCCACGCTGACCTGACAGCCGGAGAACGCGGCCACGCCACTGGTCTCGGTGGCGCTACAGCCGCTCAGCGCCCCGCCGCCGGGGTTGGTCCCTCCCCCGAGCGTCAAGGTCACCGTCCGGCCACCGTCGGTCGTGACCACGTTGCCACCGGCGTCCTCGACGGAAACGATCGGCTGGTTGACCAGGGCACTGCCTGCGGTGCCGTTGGCCGGCTGGGTGCTGAACGTCAGCTGGGCCGCCACCCCGACGTTGACGTCGAAGGGGTTGCTCGTGACCGTCAACCCGTCGGTGAGGTCGTCCGCGGTCAGCGTGTACGCGGTCCCTGTGGTGTCGATCTTGCAGCCCGAAAACTTGGCCACCCCGGCCACGGCGTTCACGGGCGCGCAGGTGAGCGTGCCCGGGCCACCCGTACCTGGAGTCCCCGGGGTGATGTGCAAGGAGATCTGCGCGGTGTCGGTGGCGACCGTAGCGCTGCCCGAGTCCACGATCGTGACCACCGGCTGGGCGCTGAGCGCGCTGCCCCCCGTCCCGTTGCCCGGCTGGATGGTGAACACCAGGTGATCCGGCACACCGGCGGTGGCCCCCGCTGGGGCCACGCCGAACACGGCGGCCAGTGATGCAACGGCGAGCGACACGGTACCTACGAATGCGACCACCCGACGTGTCCCCATCATCACGCTCCGTGAACCCGCCATCGCTGCTATCTCCTTGAGCAGATTCGGATTTGCACTGCCCGTCATCGAGCCGGGGCGGGACCCGCTCGTCGGAGCGTCGATCCCTCAGCTGGTTGGGAGTTGGAGGATACGCGGCCAGACGCCCAGTGGGGTGGATAGTGCCTCTTGTGACGGAAGTGTGTGGTGGTGTTCGGTCAGGGCCCAGATGGTTCACACGTCGGACCCGAGCAGATCGGCGTCACACCGGGCTCCATCGGTCGCGCCCGTCGATGAGCTTGGCGGTGATGAGCACGGTGATGGCGAGGCAGAGCGCGGCGTGAGGCGGGGTCACCGAACGGAGCTCCCCGAGAGATCGGGTAGCGAGCCGCCGCACCCTCCGGGCCAGCCGCCGCCGGATCGTCGACGCCGGGCCCCCCATGCCGTGTGTTCGGTTACCCGATGGCGGCGTCGAGGGCGCTGAGGACGTCGTCGCCGACGGCGAGTGGTCCGCCGAAGACGATGCCCTGGGTGGAGGGTGCGAGGGTGTTGAGGTAGGCCGCGATGGGTGCGGGCAGCGGCGCGTGGGGGTTGACCAACAGCATCGCTCCGAGACGCCCGCCGGTGGCCATGGACACGCCGCCGGTGAGCGCGTCGGGGTAGTTCAGCCCGGTGGCGGCCCCGAAGAGGCTGGCGTGGGGGAAGAACGCGGTGGCGACCGCGCCCGAGGTGCCGAACAAGTCGGGACCGTAGACCGCCTTGGCGGCGGGGTCCGCCCCGAAGGCGGCGCGGGGTCCACCGATCGCATAGCGGGTATCGCCGGGGTGGGCACTCAGGTAGGTGGCGGTCTCGGCGGCTTGGGTGGTGCCATTCGTGAGCAGGATCGCGGCGTGGGTGTGGATCGCGGCGGGCACCGCGGAGAGCGCGTCGGGGAAGTCCAGGCCGGTGGCCTCAAAGACCGTGGCCGGGTCGCCCAGCTGGTGGGCGATGGCCACCGCGGTCGCGTACTCGTTGGGGCCCGCGACCCGCCTCGCGACATAGCCGGCCGTGGTCAAGATCTCGTCGATGGAGGGGCTCAACGCCTCTGGGCCCCCCAGCAGATAGACCGTGGACCCGACGGGCGCCACCCGCTGGATCTCGCGCAGCACCCGGGCGTCCAGGACCACATCCGGGCCGCTTGCCGCAGGTCCCGGCGTGAGCAGCAACGGACCCCCAGCCTCGGCCGCCAGCGGACCACCGGCCAGCGCGTCGGAGAAGAAGTCCGAGCGGGCCAACACCACCGCCCCCGCCGAACCTCGCACGGGGAACGCGCCCTGCGACACCGCGATCGCGGTTTGGATCGCGTCGCCACCGAAGATCCGACTGGCGCCCCCCACGTCGAACGGTGCGCTGACGACGCTCAGCCCCGTGGTCAGATCGGTGGCGGTGAGCGTGTAGCCCGTCCCGGGCCGATCGATCGAACACCCCGCGAAGCTCGCCACTCCGCCGACCGCCGCCACCGGGTTCCCGGCACAGCTCAACACCGCGCCCGGCGTCCCGGTCTCCGGGGTGATCGACAACCGGACCAAATCACCGTTGGGCGCATCGATCACCGGCTGCACCGACAACCCACGACCCGCAGTCCCGCTGCCGGGCTGGGCACCAACCGTCGGCGGCGGGGCCGGTGCTTGGACTTCGACGGCTCCGATGTCGCAGGTCGGTGCGCCGGAGTCCGGGCGGGGCAGGCTGCGTTCGTCGGTGAGGATCCCGGCGGCGCCGTCGGCCTGACAGGAGGCCGCGGGGATGGCGTCGAGGAGGGGGCTGCCGGGAACCGGGAGTCGGGTGGGTGCGGGTCCGCCGTTGTCAGCGAGGACGGCGAGCATCGGGTCGGCCGCCTGTTGGCGGTCGCCGGTGCCGGCCAGCGTGCAGGAGCTGTCGTCGGAGTAGCTGAAGGAGCTGGCGGTCGGCGTGGCGTTGAGCGAGCAGTTGGATCCGCCGCCGTGGGGGAGGGCCAGGACCGACCCGAAGCTGGCGAGCCCCGTCGCCCCCAGAGGGGTTCCGAACAGGGACACGTTGGCGCCGGTGGGGGCGGTGTTGTCCACCATCGTCGAATAGACGCTGTTCAGGCGGTCCACGAAGATCCCGCCACCGGCGGTGGACGCGACGTTGGCGGTGATCGTGGAGTTCGTCACGGTCGTGGGGGGAAACCCGCCGATGGGGACGCCGATCGCGCCGCCCCACCCAGTTCCGGTTGGCGCGGACGCGGTGTTGTCGGCGAAGGTCGAGCTCGTCACCGCGAGCGGTCCCGTCGTGGCGATGAAGCCGGGGGTGAGCGGTATGGCGAGTGCGCCGCCGCTCGCGACGATCTGCCCGGTCGCCGCGTTGTGGGTGAACACGGAGTTCGTCACCGTGCTTGGCGTCGGGTTCGCGTCAGCGCTGATCGCCCCGCCGTAGGCGTACGCGTTGAGGGCCGTGGCGGTGTTGTTGGTGAATGTCGAGTTCGTGACCGTCACGGGCCCACCGGTCACGGTGAAGTTGGCGGAGGAGTCGATGGCGCCGCCGTGAGCGCCGACCCCGAAGTTCGGCGTACCGGGGTGGGGATCCGTCGCCGTGTTGTCGGTGAAGGTTGAGGTCTCGACCGTCACCGGGACGTCGGCGTGGATGGCGCCGCCGAACGCGTCCCCGACAGCTCCCGGGCACGTTGTCGCAGCTCGGGTCCGCGGATGCCAACACCGTGTTGTTGGTGAAGGTCGAGTTGATCACGGTGATCGACGAGCCCGACGTGGTGGAGCCATTCTGACCGATCGCACCACCGGCCGTCGGGGCACCCTCACCGGCAGCCGCGGTGACGCTGTTGTCCTCAAAGATCGAGTCCGTCACCAGGACCGACCCGAAGACCTCTGCGATCGCGCCGCCAAACGGCACGATGTTGGCGGCGGGCGCGTAGTTCCCGCCGGTGACGACGAGGTTGTGCAACGTGAGCAGCCCCAACGACTGGGTGAGCACCCGCTGGCCAGGGCAGGTCTGGCGGATGGTGGCCGGCGGACCCGACGGTGTCGTGATGGTCAGTGGCGTAATGCCGTGGCCGAGCTGGCCTCCGCCCGCGCAGGTCAGCGTGTAGGTCCCACCCGCCTGCAGGTCGATCTCGTCGCCGCCCGCGCTGGTCGCGGCGGCCAGCGCGGCGCGCAGCGAACCAGGACCACCATCCGGTGTCGGGTCCGGCGACGCGGTCAGCGTCTCCGCCGAGACCGACGGCGCCCTGAGCACGACGACCCACGCCGTCGCGAGCGCGGCCGCGACCATGAGGCACACAACCAGACGCGTCCTCAACGGAGCCCCTCGCCATGCCGAAACGCCGTGCCCGAAACGACCGCGGACGCTACCAGCCCAATCAAACGAGATCCTCACGGCATGACCGAGCCGCTTGCATCACCGATCCACTGACAGGCGCGTCAGGGCCGGTTGAACGCGCGTACGCACAGCTCGGCAGGGTCCGCCGGAGCGAGGGTACGGAGGCCCCGCGAGGGGCTCACGCCTACGTACGTGGTGCTGAGAATGTGACCGGCATCCGCTTGATGCCGTGGATGAAGTTCGAGCGGAGCAGCTCGGGCTCGCCGGACACCTCGATGTCGGGCAGCCGTCGGAGCAGCTCCTCGAACATGACGCTGATCTCGCGCCGGGCGAGGTGCGCGCCGAGGCAGAAATGCGGTCCGCCGCCGCCGAACCCGAGGTGCTCGTTCGGCTCGCGGGTCACGTCGAAGCGGTAGGGGTCGTCGAAGTAGCGCTCGTCGCGGTTCGCCGAGTTGTACCAGAGCACGACCTTCTGGCCCTCCTCGATGCGCTGCCCGCCGAGCTCGACGTCTTGGCCGGCGCAGGTGCGGCGGAAGTGGATGACCGGCGTCGACCAGCGGATGATCTCCTCGACCGCGGTCGGCGCCACCCCGGCGAAGTCGTCGAGCCAGCGGCGCCGCTGGTCCGGGTGGTCGGTCAGGGCGAGCATCCCGTGGCTGATGGCATTGCGGGTCGTCTCGTTGCCGGCCACGACGAGCAGCACGAAGAACGACCCGAACTCCTCGGGGGTGAGGCTGTGCCCCTCGACCTCGGCTTGGGAGATCGCGGTGGTGATGTCGTCGCGGGGATGCTCGAGGCGGTCGGCGCGCAGCCCTTGCGCGTACTGCCACAGCTCCTGGGAGGCGAGGAACGCGGCGGTGATCTCCGCGCCGTACTCCGGGTCGCCGGCGCCGAGCACGACGTTGGTCTTCTCGAACACCCAGTGGTAGTCGGATTCGGGGATGCCCATCATGTCGCAGATGATCTGGAGGGGCAGCGCCGCCGCGATCTCGCTGACGAAGTCGCAGGTGCCTTTCTCCGCGACCGCGTCGATGATGGCTCGGGCCCGCTCGTGGACGCTCTGCTCGATCGCGCCGACCTGTCGGGGCGTGAACCCGCGGTTCACGATGAGCCGGAACTGAGTGTGGCGCGGCGGGTCCATGTTGATCATGGAGCCGAGGAACTCGTACACCTCGGGCGGGAAGTCCGGGATGTTCGTGCCCTTCCCGGACAGGAACACGTCGGGGTGCCGGCTGGCGTGCACGACGTCGTCGTAGCGGACCAGCGACCAGAAGCCGGCGCCCGGCCCGAACGTCAGGCCCGGGATCTCGGGCTCGGTGTGCCACGACACCGGACGCTCGGCCCGCAACGCGGCGAACATGCCCGGCCAGTCGTCGCGCTCCCACAGGGACATGTCGCCGAAGTCGATGGCGTCGACCGCCAGGTCCGTCGTCGGGGTCAGCACCACCCCTCCACTGTATGGCGGCCGACGCCCGTCCGCGCCTGGCCGGGCCCGGGCCCCCGGAGGCGGCGCCGGTAGCGTCGGGGCCCGCGCGACCGGTGGAGGGAGCCCGTGTGGACACCGACGATCTCCGACAGGCATTCACGATCACCCGCGGCGTCCTCGCCGGCGCAGCGCCCGACGAACTCGACGCCCCGACCCCGTGCGCGTCGTGGGACGTGCGAGCCCTCATCAACCACATCGTGGGCGCGAGCCACTGGCTCGCCGCGACGATGCAGGCCGGCGCCGCGGCGGAGATCCCCGTCACCGACTACGCGAGTGGCGACGTGCTGGCGGCGTACGCCGACGGGAGAGCGCGACCGGCGCGGCGTTCGCCGAGCCCGGCGCGCTCGGGCGGACGATCACGCTGCCGTTCGGCGCGTTCCCGGGCGCCATGTACCTCGGGCTGGCGACGAGCGACCCGTTCGTGCACGGCTGGGACCTGGCCACAGCGACCGGCCAGCGCAGCGACCTCGACGCCGGGCTTGCCGGCCGGCTACTCATCCTCGCCGAGCAGCAGATCCCCGCGTCGTTCCGCGGACCGGACGGGCAGGCGCCGTTCGGGCCGCCGGTCGACGTCGCCGCGTCCGTGCCGACCGCGGACCGCCTCGCCGCGTTCCTCGGCCGCACCCCGTAGCGCCGTCGCCCAACCCGTCGCTACCGGCGGCCGACCTGTTCGGCGCGCCGCAGCGCGTCGGCCGCCGCGTCCGCCGCCGTCCGGGTCTCCTCGGCGCGGGCCTGGGCGGCACGGGCCTCCTCGGCGGTCTGCTGTGCGCTGGCGCGGGCCCGCTCGAGCGCCCGCTCGACCTCGTGGAGATGCGCGGTCGCGGCGTCGGCGCGCAGCGTGGCGCTCGTGAGCTCGGCCGCGGCCGTCTTTGCCGCGCTCGCCGTCGCCGTCGCCTCACGGCGCGCCGCCGCGAGCGTCCTGTCGGGCCGTCTCGGCCCGGGTGGCGTCGTCGCCCGCCGTCGCTGGCCCGGCGGTCGACGGGCCGAAGCCCGCGGGTGCGGCGAGCGCGCGGGTGAGGCGACCGGCGCGGAGCTCGCCGGCGCGCTCGGGCTCGAGGGAGCCCGCGTCGAGGGTCGCCGTGATGCTGGCCCGGTAGGTGTCGGGCTGGGGGACGCGGCCCCGCAGGACGGTGACGGCCGCGTCGGCGAGCCGGTCGAGGAGGTCGCGGCGGTCCCGCGCCGCGTCGCGGAGCGCGGCCGCGCCCGGGTCGGGCTCGGCGTTCGCCTGGGCGTCGACGACGCGCTGGGTGGCGTCGAGCAGCGCGGCGACGCCGTCGGGGTCGCGGCGGGCCAGCTGGTTGCAGGCCCACGCCGCGAGGTTGGGGCGACGGCGGGCCCGCACGTCCGACGCGCCGGCGTCGTCGCCGGCGCGTCGCAGGTCCCCTTCGACGCGGGCGCGGACGAGCACGAACTCCTCCGGGGCGGCGGCGTAGAGCTCGTCGAGCCCCTGGTCGTGCGGCGAGGACGGGCGGGCCACGCGGCGAACGACCCCGTGCGTCGGCTCAGGCGTCGGCGATCCAGGAGCCGTGGAACCCGGCCGGGACCCGCTGCGGGAGCGGGACGGTGGCGACGGGTGGCCCCTCGAAGTCGCGGGCGTCGAGCAGCACGAAGTCGCTCGTGTCCCGGGCCGCGTCGAAGACGTAGGTCATGACCCAGCCGTCGTCCTCGGCCCGACCGTCGGCCGACGGCACGAACACCGGCTCGCCAGCCTCGCGTCCCGCTCCGAAGTGGTGGGTGCGGGCACTGCCCTCGGCCTGGTCGTACTTGATGAGCACCCCGCTGCGGGTCTGGGCGCCCACGTCGGTCTGCACGGCGTACCCGAAGCGGTGCCGTCGGCCGACGACCCGCGGGTCGACGCGGGGGAACTCCGTGCCCCGGTCGTCGAGCTGCTCCTCCTTCACCGCGCCGACGGCCAGGTCGATCGTCCAGCGGGTCAGGTGCGCGGCGGCGTCGAAGCCGCGGTTGTCGCCGGCCCACAGCTGCGCATAGCGGACGACGTCGAGGGTGATCGCCCCGTCGGCGTCGTAGGCGTTCATGGGGTGGAACACGTAGCACGGGTCGATCTCGAACCACTGGACGTCGGCGTCGGTGCCGTCCCGGGGCAGGACGCCGAGTCGGGCGCCGTAGTCGTCGTCCCAGCGGTACGGCATGGTGCCCTGGATCGCGAGGTCGAGGTCGAACACGACCGGCAGGTCCATGAACACGACGTGGCGCTCGGTGAGGTTGAAGTCGTGCATCATCGTCGGTCCCCGCACCGAGATCTCCTCGCTGCGGACGAGCGGTCCCGTCGGCGTCGGCGACGTGGTAGGTCAGGTACGGGGGCGCGAAGCCGTAGCCGAAGAAGTGCAGCTCGCCGCGTCGCCCGGGTCCAGCTTGCGGGTGCGCGGTCATCGGGGTGCGCAGCCGACCGTCGAAGTCGAAGCAGCCGACGGTCGCGAGCTCCGGGGTGACCTCGTACGGGTAGCTCGACTCGACGAGCGCCAGGATGCGGCCGGCGTGGCCGATCACGTGCGTGTTGGCCGGCACCGACCGTGAAGTCGGCGTGGCCCTGGTCGTCGACGTAGGCGCGCGCTCGTCGGTCAGCTGGCGGGTCTGCACGTACCGGTTCCGGTACCAGGCGGGCGCGCCCGTCGCGCAGCTCGATGCCGTGCAGCATCCCGTCGCCGAGGAACCAGTGCGGTGACGTGCCGGTGTGCGGGTTCGGCCCGTTGCGCACGAAGCGGCCGGCGAGCTCGCGCGGGAGCGCGCCGGTGACCGGCAGGTCGGTGGCGGTCACCTCGTCGGTGACCGGCGCGAAGTTGCCCGACAGGAAGAACGGGGTGGCCGTCATGGGCAGCACGGTAGACCGTCGACGGCGTCACCCCGAACGGAGGCGTGCCGCGGCGGGTGACGGGCGCGCCCGGCTCCGGGGTGGTCGGACGGGCCCACCGTTAGGGTCTCGCGTGGGCGTCGCGTACGTGCCGTTCGACGCGTCCCAGCTCGACGCGGTCGTCGCGTCTGTGCGCCGCGGAGGGGTGGCCGTCGTTCCCCGACGATCCGGCCCGCGCCGCACGGGCGCTCGTGGCGCCGGGCGTCGACGACCGTCGTGGCGTGGGAGGACGGCGCGGTGCTCGGGTTCGCCACGATGCTCAGCGACGGGGAGATCCAGGCGTACCTGTCGCTGCTCGTCGTCGCCGCGCCGCGTCGCGGTGAGGGGATCGGGCGCGCCCTGGTCCGGGAGGCGCTGCGGCGCGCGGGTGGTGAGCGCGTCGACCTGCTCGCGGAGGCGGCCGCCGAGGGCTTCTACGCCGCGATGCCGCACCGTCGCCTGCCCGGCTTCCGGCTCTACCCGGACGAGTAAGAGGCGGGTGCGACCCGGCGCTGGTCGTCGTGGGCGGACTGCCCGGCACCGGGAAGAGCACCCTCGCAGACGGGCTCGCCGCCCACCTCGGCGTGCCGGTGTTCAACAAGGACTGGATCGAGGCGTCGCTGCGACGCGACGGCGTCGCCCCCGGTCGGGATTCGTGGCAGGTCGCCGAGAACCTCTTGACCACGCTCGCCGGCCAGCAGCTGCGCCGCCGGCAGTCGGCCATCCTCGACACCGTGGCGCGCAGCCCGGCGTCACGGGCGACGTGGCGACGCCTCGCCGACGAGGCCGCGGCGTCGTGGCGGCTGATCGAGTGCGTCTGCCACGATCCGGACGTGCATCGCCGCCGGGTCGTCGGACGCGACCGCGGGATCCCCGGCTGGTCCGAGCTCACCTGGGCGGACGTCGAGGACGTCCGGGCCCGCTTCGACGCCGTGGTCCGAGGAGCATCTCGTCGTCGACGCGGCACGGCCCGCCGCCGAGAACCTGGCGGCGGCGCTGCGCTACGTCACCGGCGCCCCGGCGGCGCTCCGTGAGGCACCACGCCCGGCCGGCGTGGCTCGTCGGTGCTCGGCGTGCCGGTCGCGCTCGGCTCGACCTCACCGGCCTGCCGGCGGCGGCGGCGGCCGGCGGCGCGGCGGGGCCGAACCCGTACTTCGACGCGCCGTTCGTCGTGCACGCCCAACCCGACAGCGCTTCGGGCAGGACCCGTCGTGGACCCCCGACGGCCGCGTCCTGTCGAACGAGCCGGACAGCGGCGGCACCGACCAGGTGTACGTCTCGACGCTCGCCGGCTCCGGCGCGGCACTGCCTGACGTGCGGGCAGCCCGGGCCGAACGGGTTCCCGCAGGAGCGGCCCCAGGGCGACTGGATCCTGTTCTGCTCGTGGCGGGGCGCCCCGGTCACGTTCGGCGCGCCGTGCCTCGGCGGCGTCGGCACCGACCTGTACGTCATGCGCCCCGACGGCACGCGACGTGACCCGCCTCACGCAGCCGGGCCAGCCGGTCGAGCCCGCCGGACGTCGTCTACGACAACTACCACCCGGCCTGGTCGCCCGACGGCCGTCGGATCGTGTGGACCCACGTCGGCTACGACGCCGTTGAGCGCCGGCGGCACCCAGTGGACGATGCTCGTCGCCACTTCGACACGTCGGGCGCGACCCCGCGGCTCGGCGCGCGTGACCGTCGTCGGCCCGGCGATCGACAGCGGCTACGAGACCCAGGTGTGGGCGCCCGACGGGAGCGGCTTCCTCTACACCGCGATGGGCCAGTCCGGGTCGGGCTGGCTCAACCTCGAGCTGTACTACCTGCGCTGTCGCGGGGCACGGCGCGTCGCTCGCGCATCCCCAGATCGTCCACCTCACCGACGACAGCCCCGCCTGGGACGAGCAGGCGGTGTTCACCCCCGACATGCGAGACGTCATCTGGATGTCGAGTCGCGGGTCACCGACCTGGTATCAGACGGTGATCACCGCGGCCCGCCAGATCGGGTTCGACCCGCCGGGGCAGAACGAGACGTTCGGGCCGATGTTCGTCCTCACGATCAGCGACCCGGGGTTCCACACCGACCTCTACGAGCTCGACCTGTCGACCCGCGCCATCCGGCGGCTCACCGACGCGAACAGATCGTCCCCGAGTTCTACTTCGACCCGTCCGGCCGGTGGCTCTTGTGGAGCGACGGTCTGCATGGCGGGACGCACGTCGGGCGGTTCCAGCTCTCGAGCGTGCCGCCCCGGGTCGGCCGCCAGGTCGCGCCGGTCGCGGCGTGGGCGGGCGCGCCGCGCCACCCCGTGGCGACGCCGCCGCCCGTGCCCGCGACGCCCCGCAGCGGTGCGCTGCCCACGGCGGTCGTCGAGGGCGCGTCGCTGCTCGAGTCCCAGCTCAGCCAGCTCGCCGCGCAGCTCCAAGGCCTGCCCCGTGGGCCGAGCTGCTGCCGCGGGCCCTGAGCGAACTCCGTCGTCGCACGGCGCGCGATCGTTCGTAGAGTGGCGGCGCGTGCGCCCGATCCCCCACCTCTCGCTGCCGGTGCACGACCTCGCGGCGAGCCGCGCCTTCTACGTCGACGTGCTCGGCTGCCACCCCGGGCGGGTGCAGCGCGACTGCCTCGACGTCTGGTTCTACGGCATCCAGGTGACCTTGCAGCACGCCCCCGACGAGGTCCTCACCGCGTCCGACGGTCGGCCGCGGCGCCACTTCGGCGTCACGCTCGACGCCGCCACGTTCGCGACCGTCGTCGAGAGGCTGTCGGCCCGGCCGATCCGCTGGGTGTGCCCACCGAGCACCGAGCGGGCCCGGACGGCGCACGAGGAGACGAAGGCGATGCTCGCCGACCTGAGCGGCAACGCCATCGAGCTGAAGACCTACGTCGACCCGCAGGCCGCGCTCGAGATCCCGCCCCCGTGACCGACGGTCCCCTGGCGGTCCCGGACGCGGAGCGGGCGCAGGTCCGCGCCGCGCAGGCCCGCTTCGAGGCGGTCATCGCCGACCTGACCGACGCCGCCGCGCGTCGCGCGAGCCTGCTGCCGGGCTGGTCGGTCGGGCATGTGCTCACCCACGTGGCGCGTAACGCCGACAGTCATCGTCGCCGCGCCGAGGCCGCGCTCGACGGCATGGTCGTCGACCAGTACCCGGGCGGGTTCCCGGCGCGAGCGGCCGAGATCGAGGCGGGCGCGGCGCGGTCCGCCCGCGCGCTGGTCGACGACGTGCGCCGCACCGCCGACGAGATGGAGGCGGCGTGGTCGCGCGTGCCCGCCGACGCCTGGGGGCAGATGAGCCGGGACGTCAGCGGCCGCGAACGGCCGCTGTCCGCGCTGCCTGGCCGCCGGTGGCAGGAGCTCGAGGTGCACGTCGTGGACCTCGACCTCGGCGTCGGCCCCGCCGACTGGGACGACGCGTTCGTCGCGTCGTGGCTCCCGACGTTGCGGGACACGATCCCGTCGCGGCTGGCGCCCGGCGCGGCGCCGCCCACCCTGGGGCAGGTCGACGCTCGCACCGAGCTGGCCTGGCTCTACGGCCGGCTGCGCCGACCCGACCTGCCCGACCTCGCACCCTGGGGTTGAGCACGGCCACATCGGGCACGGGGGGCGCGAAGGGTGTGTTCGGCGGTGACGGGATCATCCTCGCCAAGCTCACCGGCCCGGGGCGGGTGTGGCTCCAGACCCTGCCGCTTTCCAAGCGGCCCGGCTCCTGAGCGGACTTCCTGGCCATGCCCCCGCTGGCCGGCGGCATCGGCCATGATGGCGCCGGATCCGAGGCCCGAGAGGGGTGCTCATGCCGGACAAGTCCCCACACAAGTCCAACGACAAGAAGCAGGGGCGGTCGCTCGTCGAGAAGCGCGCCGCGAAGCGCCAGAAGCGTGCCCAGCGCCGCGACGAGGCGCAGTCCCGCACCCAGCTCGAGGGCCACTAGGCCACCCGGCGCGGCGGGCCGTCGGCCACGCTGACGGGATGGACGACACCGGGGCGGACGGGCACCTGGCGTTCATCTCCGCGATGCCGATGGAGCTGCGGCCCCTGATCCGCAAGCTGTCGCTGCGCAAGACCCGGGTCGGTGGCGTCACCGTGCACACCGGGACCCTGGACGGGCGCCGGGTGGTCGCGATCGCCACCGGGATGGGTACGCGGCTGGCACGGGACGCCACCGAGGCGCTCCTCGACGCCGTCCCGGTCGTCCGGATGGTCGTCGTCGGGATCACCGGCGCCGTCGACGACGTCACCCCGATCGGGACGCTGGTCCTGCCCGAGGTCGTCGTGGACGCCGCGACGCGCGCCGAGCACCGACCCGAGCCGCTCGGCGAGGGGACGCCGCACGGGACGATGTGGACGGGCGACGACCTGACGACCGACCCGGCGGTCGTCGCCGAGCTCCGCGACGCGGGCGTCGTGTGCCTCGACATGGAGACGGCCGCCATCGCTGAGGTCGGCGAGCGCCGGCGTATCCCCTGGTCGGTGTTCCGGGCGATCAGCGACCGGGCGACGGACGGCACCGTCACCGAGGAGGTGTTCCACCTGAGCCACCAGGACGGCACACCGAACGTCCCGGCCGTCCTGCGGTTCTTCCTGCGACATCCGGGGAAGCTGCCGGCGATGGCGCGCATGGCGAAGGGCGCCAAGCGCGCGACCGAGACCGCCGCCCACGCGGCGATCCGCGCCTGCACGCACGCCTGACCCACGCGCCGCCGCGGCGTGTGGCGTGCCGGCTCGGCGTGCTGGTGAGCGGTCGGGGGCTGCCGTAGGGTGCGGGGCCCAGGTCCGGGCCCGAGGAAGGAAACGAGCGATGGCGGTCGCGGCACGACCACGTCCGCTGCGCTTCGCGGTCATCGGCGCGGGGATGGCGGGGATCCTCGAGCGCGGTGAAGCTGGCCGAGGCCGGCGAGACCGACGTCACCGTCTACGAGAAGGCCGACCGGCCGGGTGGCACGTGGCGGGAGAACACCTATCCCGGGCTCGCCTGCGACGTCCCGTCGCACCTGTACTCGTACTCGTTCGCGCTCGACCCCGGTTGGAGCCACCGGTACTCGCCCGGCCCCGAGATCCAGTCCTACTTCGAGCGGATCGCCGCCGAGCATCACCTCGAGGAGCGCACCCGGTTCGGCGACGAGGTGACCCGCTGCGAGTACGCCGACGGCCGCTGGCGGCTCAGCACCGCGAGCGGCCATCACGACGAGGTCGACGTGGTGCTCGCCGCGACCGGCGTGCTGCACCACCCGAACATCCCCGACCTGCCCGGCCTGGACGACTTCGGAGGGGCAGCGTTCCACAGCTCGCGCTGGGACCACCGTGTCGCCCTGGACGACGCCCGCGTCGGCGTGATCGGCACCGGGTCGACCGCGGTGCAGATCGTCGGGGCCATCGTCGACCAGGTGCGCCACCTCACGCTGTTCCAGCGCACCGCGCAGTGGATCATGCCGCAGGAGAACCCGGCCTACACCGACGAGGAGCGGTCCGCGTTCCGAGACGACCCGGCGCAGCTGCGCGGGCTGCACGACGAGCTGTGCCAGCAGTTCGACGTCTTCGCGAACGCGGTGGTGAACGCCGAGTCGCCGGAGATGCAGCTCGTCGAGCGGCTGTGCCGGGCGCACCTCGAGGAGACGGTGCGCGACCCGACGCTGCGGGAGCGGCTGCGCCCGAACTACCGGGCGGCGTGCAAGCGCCTCGTCGTCTCCCCGAACTTCTACGAGGCGATCCAGCGGCCGAACGCCGAGCTGGTCACCGACCCGATCGAGCGGATCGACGCCACCGGGGTGCGCACCCGGGACGGCGCGCACCACGACCTCGACGTGCTGGTGCTCGCCACCGGCTTCCAGGCGCACGCGTTCATGCGCCCGATGGAGGTGATCGGGCGGGACGGGCACACCCTCGCCGACGAGTGGCGGCAGCGGCCGACCGCCTACCTGTCGATCGGGATCCCGCACTTCCCGAACTTCTTCATGCTGAACGGCCCGAACGGCCCGGTCGGCAACTTCTCGCTGATCGAGGTCGCCGAGCTGCAGTTCGGCTACATCCGCCAGCTCGTCGAGCGGCTCCATGCCGGGGAGTGCCGTGAGATCAGCCCCACGGAGGAGGCGACCGCCGCGTTCGAGGCGGCGCGCACCGAGGCGGCGAAGGGCACGATCTGGATGACGGGCTGTCGCAGCTGGTACCTCGACGACCGGGGCGTCCCCGCGGTGTGGCCGTTCCCGTTCGACCGCTTCCGCGCCGAGATGCGCGCCCCCAAGCTCGAGGCGTACGACCGCCGGTAGCTCGGGATCAGTCGGCCAGGCCGGCGAGCCGCGGCGGCGCCGTCGGGTGGCCCCGCCGCGGCAGGTACATCAGGTGCGACGGCTTCGGCGGGCCGAGGAAGTAGCCCTGGAGGAGGTCACAGCCCAGGTCGCGCAGCCGGTCCAGCTGGTCCTGGCTCTCGATCCCCTCGGCGATGGTCTTCAGGTGCAGCGACTGGGCGAGGGTCACGATGGCCGCCACGATGGCCTGCGACTCGGGGTCGGTGCCGAGCTCCTGGACGAAGGACTGGTCGATCTTCAGCGCCTCGACCGGGAAGCGCTTCAGGTAGGCGAGCGAGGAGTAGCCGGTCCCGAAGTCGTCGATCGCGAGGTGCACGCCGACGGTCCGCAGCTCCTTCAGCGCGGTGGCGATGTGGTCCGCGTCCTCCATCAGGACGGTCTCGGTCACCTCGAGCCAGAGACGGTCGGCGTCGAGCCCCGTGTCCTCCAGGGTCGTCGCGATGGTGCTCACGAGGCCCGGGTCGGTGAGCTGGCGGGCCGAGATGTTGACGTTGAGCGACAGGTTCGGCGGGCAGCGCTGCTCGCGGGTCCAGCGGGCCACGTCGCCGCAGGCGTGCTCGAGGATGCGGCCCCCGAGCTCGGTCATCAGGCCGGTGTCCTCGGCGACGGGGATGAACTCGCTCGGGGAGACCGGGCCGAGGCCGTGGTGCTGCCAGCGGGCGAGGGCCTCGACGCCGACCACGACGCGGTCCGAGCCGCGCACGATCGGCTGGTAGTGGATCGTGAGCTCGTCGGTGTCGACCGCGCGGCGCAGGCCCTCGTGGATCAGGAGCCGCCGCGACATCGCGGCTTGCATGAGGTCGTCGAACACCTCGATGCGGGCCCGGCCCCGCTCCTTCGCCCGGTACATGGCGACGTCGGCGTGCGACAGCAGCACCTCGGGGGCCTGCACGCCGATGGCGTCGCAGGCGATGCCGATGCTGGCGGTGACGACGAGCTCGCGGCCCGACGGGAGCCGCACCGGCTCCTGGATCGCCTCCCCGACCTCGAGCGCGAGCTCGCGGGCCGTCGCGGGGTCGTGGATCCCGGGGCAGACGACGACGAACTCGTCGCCGGCGAGGCGGCCGAGCTCGCCGCGCTCACCGACGACCCCGGCGATGCGCTCGGCGACGGCCTCGAGGACCCGGTCGCCGACGGCGTGACCGAACGTGTCGTTCACGATCTTGAAGCGGTCGAAGTCGATCAGGAGCAGCGCCGCCTGCACGCCCTCGCGTTCGTCGACGGCCGCCTGGTTCAGGGCCTCGAGGATCTGGTCGCGGTTGGGGAGCCGGGTCAGGGGGTCGTGGGTGGCCTGGAAGCTCAGCGCCTCCTCGACTCGCTTGCGCTCGGTGATCTCGGTGAACGAGCAGGCCACCGCGTCGCCTTGCGCCGCCCCGTCGGCCGCGAGCGGCTGGGCGCTCAGCGCGAACCACCGCGTGACGGCCTCCCCGAGCGTCCCGATCACCACCCGGCTCTGCGGGCTCCCGGTCCGCAACGCCGCGGTGAGGGGATGATCCACCTCGGTGAGCGGGACCCCGTCCTCGGACACCGTGGGCCAGCGGTCGAGGAGCTCCCCGACGGTGAGGCCGTCGTCGAGCCAGTCGCCGATCATGGCCCGGGCGGACGCGTTCACCGACACGATGGTGTCGTCGCGGTCGACGACGATGACGCCCTCCTCGAGCGCCTCGACGACCACGCGGTAGCGGGCCTCGGCGGCCCGCCGCTCCAGCCGGGCGGTCAGGTCGGTGCACACCGCGACATGGCCGGTCTGGTCGCCGAGGTCGTCGCGCAGGGGGGCGAGCGCGACGTTCACGGTCAGGGTGGTGCCGTCGGCCCGTCGGTGCTCGACCGCGCCGGCGCGGGTCGTCCCGTCGGCCTCGACCGCCTCCGGACCGAGGACGTGGCCGACCGTGCGCCCGACGGCCTCGACCGCTGAGCGGCCGTACAGCGCCTCGGCGGCGGGGTTCCAGCCGCGGATCGTGCCGTCGAGGTCGGCGGCAACGACGGCGTCGGTCACGTGAGTGATGAGGCTGGCCTGGTAGCGCAGCGCCGCCTCGGCGCGGCGCCGCTCGGCCATGCTGCGCAGGATCACCTGGTGGGCGATGTCACCGTCCCAGTCGATGCAGACGCTGATCGACTCGTAGGGACGCGGGGTGCCGTCGGGTCCGAGCAGCAGCACGTCGCTCGGCTCGGACACCATGCCCGGCTCGGTCAGCCCGGCGATGCGCTCCATCGTGTCCTCGAGCGACGACGGGTGGATGAAGTCGAGGATGCCGCGCCCCACCCACTCGCTCGGGTCCTTCACCCCGGCGACCTTCAGCGTCGCCGGGCTCACGTAGCGCACGATCCCGTGCTGATGCACGACGACCGGGTCCGGGTTCAGCTCGACGATGCGCCGGTAGCGGTCCAGGACGCCGCGCAGCTCGCGCTCGCCCCGGCGCTGCTCCGAGACGTCGGTGACGATCCCGACGACGCCGGCCACCGACTCGTCTCGTCCGTACAGCAGCCGGGCCTGGACGCGCAGGTCCACGGCGTCGCCGGCGCGGTCCTCGACGGTGCGGTGCAGGTCGTAGTGGTCCCACGGGGCCCCCTGGCGCGCCGCGACGAGGACCGGCTCGAGCAGCTCGGCGCCCCCGGCCTCGTGCAGGTTCAGCGCGTCGCCCGGGTCGTCGAACCAGTAGACGACGTCGGTCGGCAGGTCGTACTCGAAGCTCGCGACCCGCCAGAGCCGCGCCATCGGGTCGGCCCGCTCGAGGTCGAGCGTGTCAGGTCCCACCGTCGTCCCCTCGACGTCCCCGTCTCACAGCAATAGGCCTCGGCCAGAACCTCGCGCCGGTTTATCCCCAGGCTCCGGAGGGCCCCCGAAATCCGGCCACAGAGGCCACAGTGGCCCCAGCCGCATCACGGTAGCACTCACCGTGGGCGACGACGCGCGCTCAGCGGCAAGCACCTCGGGAGAACGCCGTGGGGAGGTGACCGTTTCGGCCGGGATCCTCGACCGTGGGCGGGCCCCGGGCCGGCCCGCCGGGGCCCGGGGCCGGGTTAGGCGCCGGGCTCGTCGAGGACGAGCGCCGTGTTGTAGCCGCCCATCCCGATGGAGGACTTGAAGGTGGCGCCGGGCTGGCGCTCGACCGGCCCGGAGAGCAGGCGGGGATGCCCGGGCGCGACCGTGGGCGGCGCGGGGATCGTCCCCTCCTCGTAGGCCAGACACGAGATCGCGACCTCGACGGCCGCGGCGGCGCCCTGGCAGTGGCCGACGAGCGGCTTGAACGAGAAGATGCCCTCGGCGTGCGGGAACAGCTCGTCGAACAGCGCCGCCTCGGCACCATCACACTGGCGCGTGCCGGGACCGTGGGCGTTGAAGTAGACGACCTCGTCCGGCGCGACCCCCGAGTTCCGCAGCGCCGCGTTGTAGCAGGCCCGGATCTGCTCCGGCTTCGCTGCCAGGGAGATCGCGTGGTGCGCGTCGTGGCTCATCGCGCCGCCGCGCACGTCCGCGTAGGCGCCCGCGGGCCGGCCGGACACGATGAGCCCGACCGAGGCCTCGCCGCCGACGAAGCCACGGCTGCCCTCCTGGAACGGGCGGCAGGCGTCGAGCGGCGGGCGGTCGACGATCACGACGCCGAGGTCCACGAAGGAGCGGGCGTTCTCCGGCGTCCCCGAGACGTCGGTGGCGACGACCAACACGTCGTCGACCATCCCCGCGTCGATCCACATCTTGGCGGTGAGCAGCGCCGCGTTCCCCGAGGCGCACATCGCCACGACGCTCATGCAGGGCCCATGGAAGCCGTGCTCGATCATGAGGCCGGTGATGGCGGTGGAGGGCATGAGGCGCACGTACTCCCGTCGGCTGGCCCGGCCGCCCTTCACGCCGTAGAAGTCACGCCACAGCTCGACCTCGGAGAGCACGACGGCGTGGACCAGCCCCACCGTCGGCCCGGGCCGCCAGCCGCGCTCGCGGGCGTCCTCGACGGCCTCGCGGGCCGCGGCCCGCAGCGACCGGGTGAACTTGCTCTCCCCGCTGACGCCGCCCTCGTCGGGGATGATCGAGACGTAGATCGAGTCCTGATCGAAGAGGGACCCGTAGCCGGGGGTGAGCCGCACCGCGGGCTCGCTGCGCAGGAGCCCGTCCCAGAGGTGCTTCTTACCCCAGCCGTAGCCGGTCACCGTGCCGATCCCGCAGATCGACGGGACCGGACCACTCGGCCCCTGCCTCTCCATCCCACTTCCCCTTCGTGCCGCGGCGCCGTCGCGGCCCCCAACGCCAAGGGTGTGCGCGACAACACGCTACGTCCTCAGCCCCCGTTGTGCCAGACCGCCGCGGGGGCCGGTGGGGGCGGCGGGGGGTCGGGCCGCGGCCGACGCGGTCAGGAGCGCCACCCGCCGGCCGTCGGCGTCCGTGACCTCGGCCGCGGCGATCACCGTCGTACGACCCCGGTGGAGGACCCGGCCCCGGGCCAGGAGCGCCGTGCCGTCGGGGGGCACGGGTCGCAGCAGGTTGACCTTCAGGTCCACGGCGGTCAGCGCCCCCCCGGGCGCGACCGTTGTCTCGGCCGCGGCCTGCGCGGCCCGGTGCGCGACCATCGCGAGCACGCCGCCCTGCAGGGTGCCGGCCGGCCCGCACAGCCACCGCACACCCGGCAGCGAGACCGTCGCGACCCCGTCGCCGGCCTCCACGACGGTGAGCCCGAAGAGCCGCTCGACCGGTGGTCGCCCCGGGTCGTCGTCGACCGGACGCTCGTACGGGTCGGGTCGCCGGGCTGCTGCATCGCTCGCCGGCACGTCGGCCGGGTCGTCCGGGTCGGACACCTCGGGGACTGGGGGGAACACGGTGCAGCGCGCGGTGGCGTGCGCGACGAGCCCGCCGTCGTCGTCGGTGACCCGCGCCGTGGACAGCGCCAGCGTCGGGCTGGTGTGGACGCAGCGACCGACCGCCGTCACCTGCCCGCCGGGCACGACGTCGCGGACCCACGTCATCGACAGCTCAGCGGTCGTGTACAGCGTCGCCGCGGGCAGGGTGGTGTGGATCGCCGAGCCGAGCGCGCTGTCGGTGGGGATGATCAGCGCGCTCGGGCTCACGACGCCGGACCCCGCGTCGAGCCACGCCGAGAGCGGCAGGACGCACGTCGCGCTGCCGGCGTCCACGTGGGTGAGGTGCATGCCGGTGAGATGCGCGATCGGCGCCCACCGGTCGGTTCCCTCGAGGTAGGTGCGCAGCAGCTCGAGGCCGGGCAGCCGCAACAGCGACGGGTCGAGGAACGAACCGGCGGCCGGCTCCGCCTCGACGTCGAACACGGACGCGGACGCTATCCGGATTGTGGCCGACCGCCGGCCGGGCCGGCGGTGTCAGTCCGCCAGGAGCAGGATGTAGGTCGCCTCGTCCGTCACCACGGGCTCGCCGTGCGCCGACCACCGCGTCTGCACGCGGGTCATGACCATCGTCCCCTGACGGCTCGGCTTCTCGACCGGCTGCCCGACCCGCATGCGTCCCTCAAGCACCTCGCCGACCTGAACCGGACGGTGGAAGGTGAAGCTCTGCTCCCCGTGGAGGAACACGCCGTCCGGCGCGGCGCCGCGCTGGAAGAGGTCGGCGCCGGGCGGCATCAGCGACGGCACCGCGCCCGACGGTGACGCCGAGCGCGCAGGTGTAGAGCCACGCGAAGCTGAACGTGAGCGGCACCGCGCCGTCGGGTGACCCCTCGACGGCCGCGTACCGCGGGTCGTCGTCGCACACGGCGCGGGCGAACGCCCACACCGCCGACCGGTCGATCCGCACCGACACGGCCGGCCCCCAGTCCCCGAACTCGGGCGGCACGACCGGATCGGACGGCGGGCGCGGATCGGTCATGGGCACGGTCTCCTCGTCACGGCCACGGTGCCGAGCGCAGCCTCGCGGGCCCGCGTGCCGACCGGTGGTACCAGCCCCACCCGTCACACCAGGAGAGGTCCGACGCCGCGCCGGGACCGGTGGGTCGTGGCGCGGCTCGCGGACCGCGGCTTTAGGGCTGGATGACGTCGACGACCGGCATGATCGCAGGCTCCCCGCCGACCCCGAGCTCCTCGAGGATCGGGGTGAGGTACGGGACGAAAGCGTCCCAGTCGGCCTGGCTCTCCCAGACGTCGAAGACCATCAGGTGCCCGTCCTCACCGAAGCACGAGTGGTGCTTAAGCCCTTGGCCGCGGCGCGCCGCTCGCCTCGAGCTTGCCGCCGATCTGCTCGATACTGCGCCTTGGTCAGGGCGTCCGGATGGAGGTACACGGCGATCATCGATGGTGCTCCTCGGTCGTGGGTGAGGCGGGACCCTAACGGGTTTCGTCGACGGGGGGTGCGGCGCCGTGGGCGTGGCGCGGCCCGCGACGGGGCCGTCCGCACCGGAATCCTGCCCGGCGTCGGCGGCCGCGTTCGGCGGCCGCGCCGCGCGGGTTAGCCGGTGGGGCTGGCTTGGGACAGGACGTCGTTGGGGTCGTCGACGACGATCGTGCCGGCGATCTTGTCCCACAGCTGCTGGCGGTCCTGGTCCCAGAGCAGCATGAAGTCCAAGACGACGGTGGCGACGAAGCACAGCGAGCCGATCACGGCGCCGACGAGCAGCCACTTGCCGACCAGCTCGCGGAGCGCCATCGTCCCGTAGCTGGCGCGGAGCCCCGTGTCCTTCTTCACGACCTTCATCTTGAGCAGCTGCTTGCCCGGTGACACCGAGCGGCCCCAGACGATCAGGGACCAGATGAGCCAGCCGATGAAGAGCGTGACGACGGCGAGCAGCGCGTCGAGGAGATAGCCGCCGAGGCGGCGCCCCACGCTGCTGACGACCACGCCGGCGGGCAGCGGTGTCCCGGCCGCGGGCCCGACGGCGCCGCCCGCGGCGGGAGGCATGTTGCCCATCGGTGGCGGTGGGGGGGGCGGCGGTGGGCCGGGGGGCGGCGGCGGAACCTGGCTCACGGGGAACTCCTTCGGTTCACAAGACGGGTGGGCGACGGATCAGTGCCGGGATTCGCGGGGTGAGCGACCGCGTGATGCCGCGACCTCCGGGCCGCGGCCACCTCGCTCCATCGATCACCGCCATGCGGCTGGTCCGCTCCTCGCTCTGGTCGTTGTCCGTTCGAGCGACGCGGGACGCTACCCGGCCGTCGCGACCGCGGCAAGGACGGTGCGGCGGGCCGACATCACGACCGGGCGGGGCTCGCGCTCACTTCGGCGGTCGCGTCGTGGCGCCGGGCGCGGTCGCCGCGGTGACGGAGCCATGTGCCGATGAGCACCCGTCCGTAGCTGGCGCCGTAGCGGAGGGCATGGCCCTTCTTGCTCCGGCCCTGCGCACGCACCCGCTGGGTCATCGGCACCTCGGTGATCCGGTAGCCGTGCGCGATCGCGGCCATCAGCAACTCCGACGACTGGTACTGGGCTTGGCGCAACGTGAGCGACGCCGGGACCTCCGCCGTCATAGCCCGGAAGCCGAACGAGGTGTCGGTGATGCGCCGGCCCGTCAGGCGGCTGGCGACCCACGCGAAGACGCGCGAGCCGAGACGCCGAACCTGGTCTGTGGTCTCTTGATGGCCGAGCCAGCGCGAGCCGGTGACGAAGTCGGCGGTGTCGTCGACGAGCGGCCCGAGGAGCCTGCCCAGCTCGGTCCCGACGTACTGCCCGTCGGCGTCGGTCGTGACGATGTATCGGGCCCCGCCCCGACCCGCGAGGCGGTAGCCGACACGCAGCGCCACGCCTTGGCCGCGGTTCCGGGACAGCACACACACCCTCGCGCCATGGCCGGCCGCCACGTCGGCCGTGGCGTCGGTCGCGCCGTCGACGACGACGAGGGTGTCGACCCCGAGGCCGGCGCACGCGGTCGGCAGCTCGTCCAGGACCGCGCCGATGCTGGCCGCCTCGTTGAACGCAGCGACCACGACAACGACCGGTGCGAACGCGACGAGCCCGTACCGGGCGTCGAACGCGGCGATCGCGGCCGGGTCCGGCTCGACCGGCGCGGTGGCCTGCCGCGTCATCCGTGACCCGAGGAGCGCGCTGAGGCCGAGCACGCCCGCAAGCGGCCCGAGGACCAGCCCGGGGAGCTGGTAGCGCCACGAGAACTCGAACACGTCGGCGGTGAGCAGGACGCCGAGCCCGGCCAGGGAGGTGAGGAGGCAGGCGGCGCGGAGCGAGGAGCGGCGGGCGCGGCCGACACCGGCCGCGGCGAGGAGGCCCAGCGCGAACCCGACCGCGACGAAGGGGCCGGGCAGGTAGCCGCCGTTCAGCTGGTAGTCGCGCAGGACGCCCGCCAGGGTCCGGTTGACCGCCGGTCCCCCACCCCCGTGGAGCGCGATCTCCTCCGTCGGGTACAGCGGCGGGAACACCGGGTAACGCAGCTGGAACTGCCAGCGGCTCACGGCGACGTCTTGGGTTCGCGAGCTTCGGGACCAGCTGAAGCTGTGCACGAGGTCGCTGGCGATCGCCCGCACGAGGTCGAGGGGCTGCTGTCGGAAGACCCGCAAGGCGAAGTCGCGTTCGACCTCGGAGGCGGTCATCCCGGCGGGTGCTCGGATGCGGTTGAGCAGGGACAGGTCGTGCGCGTACCGGTCAGCGACCGGGTAGTTGCGCGGGCCGGTCGGGCACAGGACGCGCTCGTACGAGGGGACCGAGATCGTGGCGCAGTCGGCGATCGCCGCCGCCCGGCCGTACATGACGCCGTCCTGGCCGCCGACCAGGCCCGCGCTGCTGCTGACCGCTGAGTAGTAGGCGGCGTAGACGAGCACCGGCGCCGCGAACGCGGCGACCACGACGACCATCCGACGCCAGCGCAGCCCGGCCGACGTGGCCATCACGGCGTACAGCGCCGCGGGGACGACGAGCGCGATCCCGACCGTGCGCACCGAGACGGCGATCCCGAGCAGCAGTCCCCCGATCAGGAGCGCGCGGCGCGACGGCGGACGTCGCCACAGGAGCACGAGCAGGCCGGCGACGACCAGCGCCTCGAAGAGGGTGTCGGACATGATGTTCTGCTCGATCTGGATCTGGTACGCGTCGAGCAGGAGCGGCGCGACGGCGAGGGCCGCGAGCCACGGGCGCACCCCGTGTCGGACCAAGAGCGCGTAGATCGCGACGGCCATGCCGAGGCCGAGCAGGTGCTGGAGGCCGGCGACCGTCGCCAGGTTGCCGACCCAGAGCACGGGCTTCAGCAGGATCGTCGGGTACCCGATCGGGTCGAGCGTGCGCGGATCGAGGTTCCGGACGTTGGTGAGGTAGTTCCACGAGTCGACGAAGAGGAGCGCCGGTCGGTAGGCGATCAGGGCCATGACCCGCATCGCCGTGCCGGCGACCATCGCGGCGAGGAAGACCCCGTGGCGACGGAGCAGCCTGGGCCAGCTGTTCCGCCGCGCCGGGGCGTGGACCGCGAGGTCGGTGGCCGGGCGGACGAGCTGGTCGACCGTCACCCCGCGGCGTCCCACGTCTCGCGGACCTCGCGCCAGAGCGACGCGAGGCCCGCCTCGAGCCGCACCTGGGGCTCGTAGCCGAGCTGGCGGGCCCGGGTGGTGTCGACCGCGACGGCGCGCATCTCCCCGTCGCGCGCCGGGACGTGCTCAACCGAGAGCTCGACGGCCGTGGCGCCGCGTACCGCGTCGATCAGCTCGAGCACCGACACCGAGGCGCCCGAGCCGATCACGACCGTGCCCGTCCAGGTGTCCTCGAGCGCGAGCCGCACGGCGGCCGCCACGTCGCTCACATGGACGAAGTCCCGCCGCTGCTCGCCGTCGCCGTAGACCTGCAGGGTCGACCCGGCCAGGGCGGCGCGCATCAGCCGGGCGACCACGCTGTCCTTGGTGCGCATCATCCCGACGCCGTACACGTTCGTGAACCGCAGCGTGCACCCCACGATCCCGTACGAGCCGCCGTACGCGGAGAGCAGCATCTCCGCCGCGGCTTTGGTGCCGCCATAGGGGGTCAGGGGGCCGAGGGGCGTGCGCTCGGTGATCACGCCGTCCGCGGCGTCGCCGACGACGGCGTTCGTCGAGGCCAGCACGAACTGTGGGACCCCGCGGCCCCGGGCCAGCTCGAGCAGGCCCGCGGTCACCGTGACGTTGTCCTCGAACACCTGGTCGGGAGCGCGCATCGACCCGACCACGGAGGTCGCCGCCGCGAGGTGCACGATCGCGGCGGTGCCTTCCGAGACGGCCTGGCACCGCACGTCGGGGTCCCGGAGGTCGCCGACGATCGCGGGGATGCCCGGGTCGCGCGGAGGGTTCCGGTCGACGACGGTGACCCGCCGTCCCGCGTCGCGCAGCGCCCGGACGACGGCGGTGCCGATGAAGCCGGCGCCGCCGGTGACGAGCACGGGCGACGTGGGCCTGGCGTCCTCCGGGACGCCGGGGTACGCCATCACCGCGACGCGGGCGGCCCGACGTTGACCTCGCTCCGGGGATCACCGGCGTGGAGGGGAGACGGCGGCCGCACGGGGTTCGAGGCGTGCCGCCAGTTGACGAGCGGGATCAGCGCGTCACGGTCGACGCGGTCCTGGTATCGCTCGACGATCCCGAACATGGACTCGATCAGGGTCTCCGACAGATAGTGCGGTTCGAGCCCCAGGTCGACGAGCGCCTGGTGGGTCACGTGGTAGTAGTGGTCCTCGGCCTCGACGCGCGGGTTGTCGACGAACTCGATGTCGGGCTCCCCCGGGTACGCGCCGGCCACGACCTTGGCCAGCTCGGCGACGCTCATCGTCTCGGTCAGCTGATTGAAGACGCGGTACTCGCCGTGGGCGGCGGGGTGCTCGACGGTGAGGCGGAGGCACTCCACGGTGTCTCGGATGTCGATGATGCCGCGCGTCTGGTTGCCGGACCCGTAGACGGTGAGCGGCTCGCCCAGCACCGCCTGGATGATGAAGCGGTTCAGCACCGTGCCGAAGATGGCGTCGTAGTCGAGGCGGGTCGCCAGCCGCGGGTCGAGCGCGGTCTGCGCGGTGCGCTGCCCGTACACGATCCCCTGGTTGAGGTCCGTCGCGCGCAGGTCCCACGTGCGGCACGCGAACTCGATGTTGTGGCTGTCGTGCACCTTGGACAGGTGGTAGAAGGAGCCCGGTCGCTTCGGGAACAGAACGCGGTCCGACCGTCCGTTGTGCGTGATCTCGAGCCAACCCTCCTCGATGTCGATGTTCGGCGTCCCGTACTCGCCCATCGTCCCGAGCTTCACGAGATGGATGGAGGGATCGAGCTCCTGGATCGCGTACAAGACGTTGAGGGTCCCGACGACGTTGTTGACCTGCGTCGCCACCGCGTGGGACCGATCGATCATCGAGTACGGCGCGGCGCGCTGCTCCGCGAAGTGGATGATCGTGTCCGGTTGGAAGTCACGGATCGCCGCGTAAACCTCGTCGGCGCGCTGCAGGTCGATGACGTAGACCCCGAGCTCCCGACCGGAGTACTCGTTCCACGTCTGGACCCGGGTGCGGAGCGTCTCGATGGGCACGAGGCTCTCAACACCCATCTCATGGTCGTAGGTGCGCCGCACGAAGTTGTCGCCGATGGCCAGGTCGTGGCCGAGGTCGGACAGGTGCAAAGCGGTGGGCCAGCCCAGGTAGCCATCGCCGCCCAGTACGAGAACTCGCATCGGTCAGTCTCCGCTCATCGCGATCGTTGGGTCTTGTGGCGGTTCCAGAGACCGTGGACAGCCAAGCGGACCCGTGCGAAGCCTGCGTAGAGTCGGCGTGAAGATCCTGTGGAGGTCACGGTGTAACGACGGCGTAAAGACGCCGCCTCCCCGTCGCCGGTCACCCGTCGCGGCGTTACCGACCCGGGATGCGGACCGTGACCCGGGTGCCGTGCCCCGGCTCGCTCTCCACGCTCACGTCGCCCCCGTGGGCGCGCGCGAGCTCGCTGCACGACGGTGAGCCCGATCCCGCTGCCGGCGACACCGCGGGCGCCCGACCCCCGCCAGAAGCGCTCGAACACCCGACCCTGCTCGTTCGCCGGGATGCCAATCCCCGTGTCCGCGACGACGAGGCGGGCGGTGCGGTGGTCGCGGTCGACACTCACCGCGACCGCCCCTCCCGCCGGCGTGAACTTGAGCGCATTCACGAGCAGGTTGGAGGTCACCTGGTGCAGGCGCCGGGAATCGCCGCCGACCCGCGCCGGCCGCGTGTACAACGAGAGCTGCACCTCCGCTGACTCGAACTGCGGCGCGAAGTGCGCGACCGCGTCTTCGGCGATGTCGGCCAGGTCGACCTCGTCGAGCTTCAGCCGGGGGCCCGCGGCGTCCGCGGCGGCCAGCATCTCGAGATCCTCGACGAGCTTCGTCAGGCGCAAGATGTCGTCGTGTGCGGACGACAGCCGGGCAGGCGTCGTCGTGGTCACACCGTCGATCATGCTCTCGAGGGTGGCGCGGACGACGGTCAGCGGTGTGCGGAGCTCGTGCGCCACGTCGGCGACGAGCGTGCGTCGCATCTCGTCCTGCAACGCGACCGAGTCGGCCATGCGGTTGAACGCCACGGACAGCTCGGCGAGCTCGCCGCCCTTGCCGTCCTCGGCGACGCGGGCCGTCCAGTCGCCCCCCTCGACGGCCCGGGCCGTGAGGATGAGGTCACCGAGGGGTCGGGTGATCCGCCGCGCGACCGGGATCGACACGGCGAGGGCGAGCAGCGCGGCGAGGCCAGCACCGGCCACGATCGTGGCCAGGAGCGCGTTCCGCAGGTCGGTGACGGCTGCGGAGCGGGCCGCGAACGCGACCCGCACGGTGCCGACCCGGGTGCCGACGTGCACGATGGGGGCCAGCCGGACGAGGCGGCCGTGCGGGCGCACCGGCCCGGCGACGATCCGACCATGGCTGTCGAGCACGTTGGCGCGGGCGCCGGCGTCCGTGGCGAGCGTGAGGGTGGCGTCGAGGTCGGCGTTCTTCCAGCCGCCGGCGTCGGTGTACGCGACACCGGCGGCGTGGGCCACGGCGGTGAGCGTGGCGGCCTGCTGTTGGGTGGTGAGGTCGGTGACGTCGCGCGACGATTCGACGAGCACGAGCACGCCGAACAGCAGGAGCGCACCGAGCGCCACGAGGAGGAACGCGCCGACGAGGCGGGCACCGAGGGAGCTCGGGAGTCGAAGGCGCTTACGCATCGGGCGCCAGTCGGAGCCGATAGCCGGCACCGAGGACCGTCTCCACGATCTCAGGTTGGCGCGAGTCCCGCTCGACCTTGCGCCGCAGGTTCTTCACGTGGGAGTCGATCGTCCGCTCGTATCCCTCGAACTCGAAGCCGCGGACCTTGTTGATCAGCTCGTAGCGCGAGTAGACGCGTCCCGGCACGCGGGCCAACGCGACGAGGATGCCCCACTCGGTCGGCGTCAGTTCGACGGCGTCGCCGCGCACGAGGACCGCCCGTCGGTCGGCGTCGATGACCAGCTCACCCTCGCCGTACGACAGGGGACCCGGTCGGGCGACGTCGAACGCGGTGCGGCGCAGGATCGCTTCGACTCGGAGGACGAGCTCGCGGGGACTGAACGGCTTCGTGACGTAGTCGTCGGCGCCGAGCTCGAGGCCGCGGATCCGGTCCTGCTCACTCGACTTCGCGGTCAACATCACGGTCGGGACTGGCAGGAACTGGCGGATCTCGCGGGCGACGACCTCGCCGGGCACGTCGGGGAGCCGTAGGTCGAGCACGAGCAGGTCCGGGGTCGCTGACCGAGCGAGCTGAATGGCGTGCGCCCCCGACCCCGTCGACAGCACCTCGAGGCCGGCCCGTTCGAGGTACGACCGCAAGAGGTCGCGGATCTTCTCCTCGTCTTCCACCACCAGCACCGTGGCCATCGTCAGCGCTCCGCGTGGGGCGGGCCCGTGACGGCCGGGCCCCGCACCGCCGGTTGAGTGAACACCAGACGATCGAAGAGCACGAACTTCACGACGAACATCAGCCCAGTTGCGGCGATGTAGGCCCCGTCGACGGCGACCACAGACACCCAGTGTGAGACGTGGCGGGTCGCGGCGTCCACTGCGGCGCTCGCCCCCGCCGTGGCGACCAGGGTGGCGAGGACGATCAGGACGTACGGGCCGAGCTCTCGGCGCAGAGTGACGCGGCCGGCGTGCTCCCACGCCCAGCGGCGGTTCAGGATCCAGTTGGGGACCGCACCCGCGACGAAGGCCACCACCGCGGCCGGCCCGGCCGACATGCGCGCCACGCCGACCAGGAGGGTCAGGGTGGCCTCACTGACGATGGCGGCGACCACGGAGCCCGCCGAGTAGCGCACGACGCGGGTCTTCAGCGGCAGGCGATGGCCCGTCTTGATCGAGTGGAACCAGGCTCGGAGACCACGGGCCGGTGCAGGAACCTCAGGGACGCTCAGAGGACATCCCTACCAGGAAGATCGGGTGATCGGACGCGATGCGCCGCAACTCGTCGTCCGATGACTGGGCGCCGACGCCGTCGAAGAAGACGCCGACCTCCATCTTCCATCGGCGCAGGTAGGCACGCAGGATCTCGGGCTTGTCACCGTCGGGCACCTCCGTGGCCTGGAACGACTCGGCCCGCCGCCCGAGGCGCAGAGTGCCCTCGCCGGCGACCCGGAGGTTCCGGACCCACTCGGTGACGCCGCGCGGCGCGACGAGGTAGCGCTGCCCGTCATGCGTCAACAGGTTCACGGGCGTCTCCCGGAGCTGACCGGTCTTGCGTCCGCGCACCTGCAAGATCCGCGAGCCCCAGATGCTCACGCCCGCTCGGGTGGAGGCCGCGACGCCGCGATTGAAGATGTTCCGGGTGAACCAGCCCGGTCGCAGGTAGCGCTGCTCGGCCACGACGCGATCCTCGCACGTCCGACACGCGTCGCCCGGTCCGGAATGGGCTGTAGGACACGACATGAACCGCTCAGGTCCACGCGGGAAGGCACCGACACTGTCTGGGGAGACCAGCGTGGTGACGTGGGATGCGATGACGGACGACGAGCAGGCGCAGCCATCTCGCGGCGGCGGGCCAGCGGACGCCCCGGCGATCGACGAACGGGCCGTCGCCGCCGTCGTCGACGCCCGGTTTCGGGCGCTCGTGCTGCGGTCGTCCGACATCACGACCGTCCTCGAGCCAGACGGGCAGTGGCGGTGGTCGAGTCCAGCGGGCAGTCGGGTGCTGGGGTATCCGGAGGACTTCCGGCCCGAGTCGGGGATCTTCTCGCTCGTGCATCCCGAGGACCTCGAGCCGGCGTTGCGGGCGTTCCAGGAGGTCGTAGACGGGATCCGTGGTCCCGACGACCCGATCGTGTTGCGGGTCCAGGCCGCCGACGCGACGTGGCGTCGGCTGGAGACCGTCGGGTCCAATCTCGTCGACGACGAGGCCGTCCGCGGGGTGGTCCTGAACTCCCGGGACGTCACGGAACGCGTGCAGGTCGAAGAGCAGCTGCGGGCGAGCGAGCGCCGGTTCCGAGCCGTGGTGCAGCACGCGTCGGATGTCGTCACGATCGCCGGTGCGGACGGCACGATCGTCTACACGAGCCCTTCGATCGAGCGAGTGCTCGGGTACGGCCCGGACGAGCTGGTCGGCACCCAGACCCGCGACCTGATCCACCCGGACGACGTCGCCCCAGTCGAGGAAGCCGTCACCGAGCAGTTCCTCACCGACGCCCCAGAAGCACCCATCGAGTACCGGGTTCGACACCGGGACGGCTCCTGGCGCTTCGTCGAGGGCGTAATCACGAACCTCCTCGACGAGCCGGGAATCGGCGGCATCGTAGCGACGAACCGCGACGTCACCGAGCGGCTCGAAGCCGACGCGACGCTGCGGCTCACGCGAGAGCGGTTCGAGAACCTCGTGCAGCACTCGTCGGATCTCATCTCGATCGCCAACGCCGAAGGCGTCATCACCTACATCAGCCCCTCCGTCAAGCGCCTGCTCGGCTACGAACCCGAGGAGGTCACGGGCAGCGAGCGTCGCCCGCTGATCGACCCGGAGGACATCCCGCGCGTGGCCGCCGCGATCACCGACGAGCGCGATCCCGACGCCGAGCCCACACGCGTCCAGTACCGGGCCCGGCACCGCGACGGGTCCTGGCGGGTCTTCGAAGGAGTGACCACCAACCTCCTGCACGAGCCGAGCATCGCCGGGTTCGTCACGAACGCCCGCGACGTCACCGAGCGCTACGCCGCCGAGCAGAAGGCGTCGCAGCTCACCGCGGTGCTCGAACGCAGCAACGAGGTCGTCGTCCTGTCCGATCCCACCGGTGCGGTCGTCTACGCGAACCGGCGGGCGCGCGAGTTCTTCGGGATCGACGGTGCCCGCAACGTCACCGAGCTCTCGACCATCGAATCCCAAGAGCGGCTGCGCAGCGAGATCATGCCCTTCGTCCGCCGCCACGGCCTCTGGACCGGCGAGCTCGCCCTCCGCGCCACGCAGAGCACCGAAGTGCCCATGATCGCCACGCTGCAGGCCCATCGCGAGAACGACGAGATCGTCCTCGTCTCCACGATCGCCCACGACATCACCGAGCTCAAGAAGACTCAACACCGGCTGCATCATGAGGCGACCCACGACCCGCTGACCGGCCTCCCGAACCGTGTGCTCTTCAACGAGGTCGCCGAGCAGGCGCTCAGCCGGGCCGCCCGAGACCCCGCCACCACGGCCGTCATGTTCTTGGACCTGGACGGCTTCAAGGCCGTCAACGACTCCCTGGGTCACGACGCCGGGGACCGCCTCCTCGTCGAGGTCGCGCGGCGGCTTCGCGTCGCCGTCCGAGGCGGAGATGTCGTCGCCCGTCTCGGCGGCGACGAATTCTGTGTCCTCTGTGAGCGGATCGGCGGCGCACGCGAGGCACGCGATCTCGGCCGACGCCTGATCGACGCCGTCAGCAGCCCCTTGCGCCTCGAGGGCCGCGACGTCCGCGTCGCCACCAGCATCGGCGTCGCACTCGACGCCACCGGCACCGAGATGATCGGGAGCCTCGTCCGAGACGCCGACGTGGCGCTCTACCGCGCCAAGCACAACGGGCGCGGCCGGGTCGAGCTGTTCGCGGCGTCACCGGATCCCGATCTCACGCTCCCTTCGACATCCGCCAGCACCGACCCGACCTGACCACGCGTCGGGGTCGCGACCGCGCCTCCTTCGATCCGCGATGCCCGTGAGCGCTGCCACCATTGGGGCGCGCCGCCTCGAGGCGACGGTGAGAGCGACTGCGAGCTCGTAGAGGACCTACCGTTCGGCGCGCAGATAAGAAGGAGGGGGGACGTGCGCTTCGTGATGGTCCACGGCGGCTTCCACGGCGCCTGGTGTTGGGAACGTGTTATCCCCGAACTCGAGCGTCTTGGCCACGAGGCCGTCGCCGTCGATCTGCCCGGCCATGGCGAGCGGCGGCACGAGACGGCACCAACCACCTTCAAGGGTCGCACGGGGGCCATTCTCGAGGTGGTGCAGCCAGACGACATCCTCGTGGGCCATTCTGGCGGCGGGTTCGACATCACGCACGCAGCGGACGCGGTTCCGAACATGATCGCCCACGTTTGCTACCTCGCTGCCGGTCTGCCACGAGAGGGACGGACCTGGCCCGAGGCCATCGCCATGCGAGCCGATGGCACGATGCGCGACTTCGACGCCGCGGACCTGCTCGGGCACCTCAGGTTCGAGGAGGACGGCACGATGTCCGTCGCGACCGTCGAGGGCGCTCGAGAGAAGTTCTTCCACGATTGCGACGACGAAACGGTGCTGTGGGCGTTTGAGCGGCTGTGCCCTGAACGAGGTGGTGAGACGTCGTCGACGCCGGTATCAGTGGCCAACTTCTGGGCCGCTGACCTGCCGCGCAGCTTTATCGTCTGCCTCCAAGACCGGGCGCAGCCAAGGTGGAGCGCAGATCTCGTGGCCCAGCGTCTCGGCGTGGAGCAACTCGCGATCGATACGTCGCACTCGCCGTTCCTCAGCCGCCCACGCGAGTTCGCCGAGCTCCTGGTCCACGCCACGACGACGACTCCGATCGGACCGCTGGACCCGGGGTGAACTCCGGGTAAGGAACATGATGCGGTCGAGTTGTCGGGCTCAGCGTCCCTTGTGGGTGCGAGGTAGCGCCCCAAACCAGTCACGTGAAGCGCGGAGCATCGCGAGGCGTCGTTCTCGTGGGATCCGGATGAGCGTCTCGTCCTCGTACCAGCCGCGGTAGCCCGCTGTCTCCAGCAGCCCCACGAGCGACGCGACCGGCACGCCGCCGTCGGGCAGCGGAGCCCGCTCGTAGCGGAACTGGGCGAGCGCCGCAGGGTCGACGTTCGTCACCTGCACGGAGACGATGTCGTCGACGTTGGCCCGCACCAGCGCGTCGAGACGGTCCTCGCCCCAGACGTGCCCGAGGTCGAGCACCACGCCCCCACCGTCCAGGCCTTCCATCCACGACAGGGCGTCGCGCAGCGTGTGGACGAACGACCAGTCGCGCAGCAGGGGATGGATCGGCTCCAGCATGATCCGCACCTCGCGGTCGGCGGCCAGCGTGGCGGCGCCCCGGAGCCACTCGCGGCACATCGCCTCCGTCTCCGACGGGTCCCGCTCGCCCAGCGCGCCGGTGACGACGAGCGCCCCCGGCACGCCGAGAATCGCCGCGACGTCCAGCCGGCGGGCGACCTCCCTGAGCGACGCCGGCGCCCCGTCGTCCTGGAGGACGGTGCCGAGACCCATGTAGCTCGACACCTGCATGCCCTCGCCGTCGAGGATCCGCGCCGCCTCCTCGACGCCGATCGCAGCCACCGCGGCGTCGTCGACGCCGATGGCGGGGATCCCGGCCGCCCGGGCGAGGGCGACGTCGTCGGCGAACGAGCCCTCTCGGAGGACTCGCTCGCACACGGCGTAGCGCGCCGAGAGCTCACTCATCCACGACGGTCACGGCCCCAGGCCGCGCGGGCGGCCGTCGCCTCCTCGGAAGCCGCCGTGATCACTTGGTTGCGGTTCTCGACCTCGAGCGCAGCGAGCAGGTCCGGCGCGTCCGTGTTCGTCTGTAGCGCCCGCTTGGTCATCCGCACCGCGAGTGGCGAGTGCGCGGCGATCTCCTCGGCGAGCTCCACGGCCCGGTCCAGCAGTCGATCGCCGTGGACCAACTCGCTCACGAGCCCTCGACGGTCGGCTTCCTCCGCCGAGACGGTGCGCCCGGTGAGCGACCAGTCGGCCGCGACGCTCGCGCCGACGATGCGCGGCAGGTGGTAGCTCATCCCCATCTCAGCGCCGGACAGCCCGATGCGGATAGCCGCGTTGCCGAACGACGCCGCCGGCGAGCACAGGCGCAGGTCGGCCGCGAGGCAGAGCGCCAGCCCGCCTCCGACGGCCGGTCCGTTGACCGCGGCGATCACGGGCTGCGGGAGCTCCCGCAGCGCCAGCGGCAGCCCCGCCATCATCTCCTGGAACCGCAGACGTTCCCCGGCATCGGCGTCCTCGCTCGGCATGCTCGGGCCGAACCCGCGCAGGTCGATGCCCGAGCAGAAGCCCCGACCCGCGCCGGTGAGCACGACCACGCGGACGCTCGCATCGGCGCCGATCGCGGTGCAGGTGTCCAGCAGCTCGCCGGCCATCACCTCGTTGATGGCGTTGAGAAACTCGGGTCGGTTCAGCCGCAGCACCACCGTGTCGGGACGAGCGCGGTCCAGCCCCAGCGTGGTGAGGTCGCGTGGCGGCCCCACGCGGCCCGGCCGTGACGCCTCGGTCATTCAGTCCCGCGCATTCAGTCCCTCGCCTCCCGTCGACGCAGCGCGTCGGCTCGAGTGATGAGACGCGGGAGCGCCGCCACCATCGCCTCGATCGCGGGGTCCGGCGTCGGGCGGCGTCGGTTGTGCTTGATGATCGCGGACCAGGTCGCCGCCGACTTGAAGCAGGCCAGGGCCTCGAACCACGCGAGGTCGGGCAGGTCGTGCCCGCTGGCGTCGGCGTAGATCGCGACGAGCTCGGCTGGCCGGGGCATCGCGTCGACGTACCGGGTGCCGCGGCGGTAGGTCTCGGGGTCCACGTTCACGAGGAACCACCCGACGTCCACGCGCGGATCGCTCCGCGCCCAGATCTCCCAGTCCACGACCGCCGTGATGCGAGCGCCGGACGCCAGCATGTTCCCGAGCCGGAAGTCGCCGTGCACCACCACGTCTGGGAGCGCGGCCGGCACGCTGGCGCGCAGCGCCAACGCGACCGGTTCCCAGCCCGGCACCAGCCTCCGGTCAACCGTCTCGAGCAGCCGGCACCACCGGTCGACCTCATCGCCGGGTTCGACGACCGGCTCCCCGACGAGCCCGAGCGCGTTGGCGTCTAACGCGTGGAGGGCCGCCATGGTCCGGGCAGCGTCGCGGGTCCGCTCAGCCACGACATCGACGTTCGCGTCACCGTCCTCGAACAGCGGCTCGAACGACGCGCCGTCAACGAAGGACGTCACAAACAGCGGCGGCACGTCCGGCGGATGACCTGCGTCCTCCCACAGCACCTTGGGGACCGGGACCCCGGTCGGGTACAGCGCGCGCAACAGGCACGCCTGCCGAAGCACGTCCCGGTTCCGCACGGGCGGGAGCCCCGCCGGGGCCACCTTGACGACGACCCGCCGGGTGTCCGCGCCGGCGAGCGTGCCGACGTAGGTCAGGCTCGACGCTCCTCCGGCCAGCTCGCGGAGGTCGTGGATGTCGAGCGCAGCGACGCGGTCCTGCACGGCGTTGAGCGCAGCATGGAGCGGAATGGTGCACTCCCCTTCCGAGAATTACGTTATCAAGCGTCTCTGGTCGCAGGAGAGGGAGAGCGCGATGACTCGCGCGCTTGGGACCGCGCTGCCCGCGACGCGGCTGCGGGAACCATGAGGTGACCGACTCGGCTCCTCCGCGTGCGCCCCGCGCGCGCCCCATGCCGCAGCTGACCCCGTGGAACGAGTGGTTCTGGACGTCGGGCGCCGACGGCAAGCTGCGAATCCAGGGCTGCACCGACTGCGGGGCCTTGATGCACCCGCCGACGCCAGTCTGCCCGGCGTGCAGGAGCCGGTCGTCCGCGCCGACGGTCGTCTCGGGTCGCGCCACGGTCGTGGCGTCCACGGTCAACCGGCACCAGTGGCTCCCGTCCTTCGAGCCGCCGTACGTGATCGCGTTCGTGACCCTGGCCGAGGACCCGACGGTTCGCCTGACGACGAACATCGTCGGCTGCGACCCCGACGACGTGCGCATCGGCCAGGAGGTGACGGTGCCCTTCGAGCAGCAGGAGGACGTCTGGGTCCCGCTGCTCGAGCCCACCGGGGTGACCGACGGCACCGAGCGGGTCCCCGAGCCGCGCCGACCGGTGGTCCGCCCGCCGGCGACGAGCGACCGGTTCGAGCGCCGGGCGGTCCTGTCCGGCGTGGGCCACTCGGTGATCGGACGACGGCTGATGATGGACCCCCGCGGCCTCGCCGTCGACGCCTGCCGGGCCGCGATCGAGGACGCGGGCCTCACGCCGGCCGACATCGACGGGCTCTCGACCTACCCCGGCGGCGGGGTCAGCGGGAACAGCGAGGGCGGCGTCACGGAGGTCGAGCTTGGAGAGAGATTCCAGCGTGACGCTGATCACGAGCGAGAGCAGGCCGCCTGATGCCGGGTCCGAGTGAGACCGACGGGCCTTGTCGGCGCGGTCTGTGTCCGGCAGTGCCGATGGCAAACGGTCCCAGGCCCGCCACGGTGGCCACGTGGGACTCGGTAATCCGTGATAACGGGATCGAAGGCGAATCGTGATGCCAGGTCGTGCGGCCAGTGAGAGCCAGTGGCTGTTGACCTACGAAGGCTTTAGCCCAGAGGACGAGGGTCGCCGTGAGACGCTGTGCACGCTCGGGAACGGCTACTTCGCGACGCGCGGTGCCATGCCTGAGGCTGCTGCTGACGGCGTGCACTATCCCGGCACGTACGTCGCAGGCGTGTATAACCGACTCGGAACCGAGATCGCGGGCCGACACGTCGAGAATGAAAGCCTCGTCAACGTTCCCAATTGGTTGCCGTTGACGTTTCGTGTGGACGGCGGACCCTGGTTTGCCGGTCATCGCGATGAGATTCTTTCGCGGCATCTGGAGCTCAACCTCGCCCGCGGGGTCCTGACGCGCGTGTCGCGACTCCGCGATACGGCCGGTCACGTGGTAGCCGTTACGCAGCGGCGATTCGTGAGCATGCGAGATCCGCACCTCGCGGGCCTCGAGACCACTTTCGTAGCCGAGAACTGGTCAGGGACCATTGAAGTTCAAAGCGGCATCGATGGAACGGTCGCGAATACCGGTGTCGAACGGTACCGTGCCCTCGACAGCCAGCACCTCCTTGTGCAGGGTCGCGGCCAGGAGGGCGACGACATCGTCTGGCTCGAGACCGAGACCTCGCAGTCCCGCATCAGGATCGCTGAGGCGGCCCGCACCCGGCTCCTCAAGCACGGCGAGCGCCTGGACCTCCGTCCGGCCCTGATCCGTGAAGACGGGTATGTCGGTTTGCGTTTCGCCATCGAGCTCGAAGAGAGCGCAGAAGTCACGGTGGAGAAGCTGGTCTCGTTGTACACGTCGCGCGACGCGGCGATCAGCGAACCGTGCGAAGAGGCGTGCCAACGACTTGCCGGCCCGGTCGGCGATTTCGATCAGCTCCTGAATCGTCACCTGATCAGTTGGCGGCATCTCTGGGATCGAACCCAGTTCGAGCTCGGGGCCGACGACGTCCTCCCGCAGGCCCTTCACCTCAACATCTTCCATCTGCTCCAGACGGTGTCCAACAACACCCCCGGGCTCGATGTAGGTGTCCCTGCACGCGGCCTCCACGGAGAGGCGTACCGAGGCCATGTCTTCTGGGATGAACTGTTCGTCCTCCCGTTCCTCAGCGTGCGGCTGCCACAACTCGCTCGGGCCCTGCTGCTCTACCGCTTCCGTCGTCTTGATGCTGCCCGCCGCGCCGCGGCCGATGCGGGCTTCAGGGGCGCGATGTATCCCTGGCAGAGCGCGAGCAGCGGCCGCGAGGAGACCCAGATTGAGCACCTCAACCCTGTCTCGGGACGCTGGCTACCCGACGCCTCGTCGCTCCAGCACCACATCAACGCGGCCGTTGCCTTCAATTTCTGGCAGTACTACCAAGCAACCGAGGATTTCGATTTCCTGTGCTTCTACGGCGCGGAGATGCTCCTTGAGATAGCACGCTTCTGGGGCAGCGCCGCCGTGTACTCCCACGCTGACGACCGCTACGAGATTCGCGGAGTAGTCGGCCCTGACGAGTACCACGACCGCTACCTCGGCCGAGACCAACCGGGAATCGACAACAACGCCTACACAAACATCATGGCGGTCTGGTGCCTTGATCGAGCGTTCCACACCCTCGACCTGCTGCCCGCGTCGATCGTTCAGGAGCTCACGGAACGACTTGACCTCCGGCCCGAAGAACTCGCCCACTGGGACGAGGTGAGCCGCAAGATGCGGGTCTGCTTCCATGACGGGATCATCAGCCAGTTCGAACGTTACGAAGAGCTCGACGAGCTCGACTGGGGCGCTTACCGAGCCAGATACGGGGACATTGCCCGGCTCGACCGCATACTCGAGGCAGAAGGAGACACCGCTAACCGGTACAAGCTCACCAAGCAGCCCGACGTTACGATGCTCTGCTACTTGCTGCCGAGCACAGAGGTGATGCAGCTCCTGACGCGGCTCGGCTACGAATGCGACGACGGGCTCGTTGATCGCTGCATCGCCTACTACGAGCCGAGGACGACCAACGGGTCCACACTCAGCCGCGTCGTCGAAGCATGGATCCAAGCGCGCCGCGACCCTCAGCGTGCCTGGGTGGCGTTCCGGGAATCGCTACTCGGTGATCTTCAAGACGCCGGCAACACCACCAGCGAAGGTATCCACCTCGGGGCTATGGCCGGCGCTGTCGACCTGCTCCAACGAGGCTTCACCGGCCTCGAAACGCGGGGCGACGAACTCCGACTTGACCCTAAGATCCCGGCTGCACTCGGCTTACTCGCGTTCAGCATCCGGTATCGCGGCGAAACCATCCACCTCTCATTCACGACCGACGAGGTCGAGCTTCGTGTCGACTCTTCTGAGGGTCAGCCGATCGATGCCCTCGTACGGGGCCGCGCATTCACGGTCGAGCCCGGGCGCACGCTGGCCATTCGCCTCGAGGGCGAGACTCGAGCCGCGTCACGTCTCGGTCGTATCCGCCGAGGCGGCCGTAACCTCGCATGATGGCGTGGGACGGACCCGACACCTCGCCGGTGGCGGACGGCGCGGCGTCACCCGTCATGCCGATCACCATCGCAAGGTGCTTCACGGCCCGACACCAGAGTGCACGTTCACGGGTTGTCAGGGCCTGCGGGACGCCCGGATGACCCAAGGTCTCGGCGGTTCGACCGTGCTGTGCCTGCGTTCTGAATCGAGGGCATGCCGCAGCCGGTTGACGCTCACTCACCGCCCACGCGAACAGGGTGTGACGAAATGAAAGAGCTCGTGGGAGCACGCACCTTCTTCCCCGCCGTCGAGCGCCATGCCACGAAAGTGGGCTTCCACGACGGGGACTATCACGGCACCTTTGCACAGTATGGCGACCGCGTATTGCGATTGTGCGACGCGATGAAACGCGAGCTCGACATCGAGCATGGGGAACGCTTCGCGGTGATGGCTGCAAACAGTCATCAGTATCTCGAGCTGTACGCGGCCGCGTTTCTTGGCGCCGGTATCATCAACCCGCTGAACCTGCGCCTGGCAAGGACCGAACTCCAGTTCATCCTTGCCGATTCGGCGACGAGGGTAATCTTCGTCGACGGATTCTTCGGTGAGCGTCTCGCGCAGGCCATCGACGAAGTACGTGGCGACCTGCAGCTGAAGAAGGTCGTCCTCATCGGCGATGGTGATGTACCGCACGACGTGCGATTCGAGGATCTGGTTGCCGCGGCGCATCCCGTAGTGCCGCTCGAACCTGACGAAGACGACCCAGCCTTGCTCATGTACACCGGTGGCACGACGGGCCTGCCGAAGGGCGTACTGCTCAGCCAACGCGCAGAACTGTTGAACCTGTATCACATTGTCATGGCACTGGGGGGTCTCGACGAACAGCGTGTCTATCTTCATCAGACGCCGATGTTCCACGCAGCGTCGATGGGCGGCGTGCTCGGTATCCCTAGCGTCGGCGGCACGTCCGTGTTTGTCCCTCTCTTCGAGCCTGAGGCGGTCCTCGCCCTTATCGAACAGTACGAAATCAACTGGACGTTGATGGTTCCGACGATGATCGAGATGATGCTCGATCATCCACTGTTCCGGCCCCAGCGTCTCGCGCCGCTACGCGATCTCAGTGTACGGCGCGTCGCCGATGCCTGCCGCCCTGTTGCAACGCGTCCAGTCGATATTGCCGGAGCTGAATCTCTGGCAAGGTTACGGCACGACGGAGTGCTCGTCGGTGCTGACCTTCCTAACTGATGCCGATCACCGTCGAGGTGGCCAGCGTCTCGGTTCGGCAGGAAAGCCAGTCTTTGGGGTGGAATTGTCCATTCAAGCTGAGGACGGCGCGATTCTCCCGGAGAACGAGAACGGTGAGGTGTGCGCGCGCGGTGGCAATGTCATGATCGAGTACTGGAACCGGCCGGAAGAAACCACCGCCGCCTTTAGAGAGGGGTGGTACCACACTGGCGACGAAGGGCACCTCGACGAAGAGGGCTATCTCCACTTGGTGGATCGGGTCAAGGACATGATTGTGACCGGCGGCGAGAACGTCTATTCGATCGAGGTCGAGAACGCGATCTCGACCCATCCGGCGGTTGCCCAAGTGGCTGTTATCGGTATCCCACACGAGGTCTGGGGTGAGCAAGTGCACGCAATAGTCGTGTTGCATCCCGGCGTTGTAGCCACCGCTGCGGACATCCAAGATCACGCACGTCAGTCGGTCGGCGGCTACAAGGTGCCGAGGTCCGTGGAGTTCCGCACCGAACCACTTCCGCTTTCAGGTGCGATGAAGCCGCTGAAACGCGAACTTCGGCGGCCGTATTGGGAAGCCTCGAACGACTACCCCCGGTGATCCCCTCATGTGGGCTCACCACCGCTGTGCCCTGAGACGTTTCATCGGTCGGCGGTCGATCTCGCTATTGAAGGACCTACAGCTCCAGGGACTGGGGAGTACGTCGGGCGCGTGCTTCTGGATCGCGCATCGACTCCCGCGATCAGCCGACATCTCTGACCGCGACTCGCGGTTCCCACGATCGCGAGTCGAGCAGCCTCCAGGAAGGAACAGCCTTTCGCCGCGGCGGCCGACCTGGGAACTAGGCCTAGCCGGGCCCCGGCATCCCGCCATATGCCTCATACTCGATCGCCATCGCAAGAGAATCTTGCCGCCTTCAAAGGCGACCACTGCTGCCACGACCGCCGTCCCTTTCGCACTCCATCCTGCGGCTATCGCAATCCTGAGGGGCTTGCCGCAGAGAGAGACGCACCTTCTGGGCTATGCCCAGTCCGGTGCCACAGATCTCTCACTCTCCCCTTGAGCGACGTGCGCTGTCGCATGAGTTCACGCCACTCGTTGTCGTTGTGTAAGCGCTCATCGAGTAGGAAGAGGAACCAAGCAAGGTTCCACCCCTTGCAAAGTCTTTCAAGCTCCGCCGGAGTCTCGCTTGCCGCTGCTGACCACAGGTCAGGTTTGCCGGACCTATGTCTCGGCGGCGATGTCCCGTTGGGCCATAAATCGCAGGGCGTATCTGGTTCGAGGTAGCGCAGGTTGCGACGGAGCCACTGCAGACCTTGTGCATCTGGCTCTTGACACGCCAAGTGATACTTCCCATCACCGAAGACGTGCGCTTCAAACGCAGGCGGTCGGCGTTGAAGGTCCGTCCCGAGTTGCGAACCGACCCGTCCAAGAATCCTCTCGGCCTGCTTCTCCGTGCGGCTGCTGAATTCAACCTTCGACCGACCGCCCTGGGCGACAGCGCCTCGCGGTCTCGGGACTATTTCGAGGTCATGGCCCAGACGCCATCCCACGCATCGGGGGGACTCGCGAGCAGCTGCTCGCAGCGCTCGGTGTAGGTCCGGGACAGCTCGTCATCGGGATTGGCCTTGAGGGCTTCGTCGAACGCGGTCACCGCCTGGTCCCAGTCGCCGCGCCGGTACTTCTCAATGCCGTCCCGGAAGCAGTTCACCGCGTCCATCAGGTTCGGGAAGGTCTCATTCGAGTGGTAGTCGAGAACCTCGTAGACACCGACGGGTTCCGTCTTCCCCTTCACGATCACATGATCGACCTCCCGGGTCCGGTAGACGCCCTTCAGTCGACCGTAGGTGTGCTCGCTGATCAGGATCCGGGCGCTGTACTGCTTGCATGCGCTCTCGAGGCGGGAAGCGAGGTTGACGCCGTCGCCGATGATGGTGAAGTCCATGCGTTTTGGGCTGCCGATGTTGCCGGCGACCACGAGGTCGGTATTGAGCCCGATACCCATGTCGATCGGGGCTCGACCGTCAGAGACGCGCCTCTGATTCCACTCGAACAGGGATGTGATCATGTCGATCGCGGCGCGTACGCCCCTGTCGGCGTCGTCGCCGTGTGAGACGGGGAGGCCGAAAGCGGCCATGATCGCGTCACCGATGAACTTGTCGAGCATGCCGCCCTGTTGCTGGATGCACTCGACCATGATGGTGAAGTAGTCGTTCAGCAGCGCGACCGTGCCCTGCGCTCCAAGCTCTTCGGCGACCGTGGTAAAGCGTCGGACGTCGGAAAACATGATCGTTACCTCGACGCTTTTACCGCCCAGGAGCTCTTCGTCCTTTCGCACTAGCTGATCGGCGAGCCCGGGATCCATATAGCGGGCCATCGTGGACCTGACCCGCTTCTCGCCGCTGATGTCCTCGAGCATCACCATCGTTCCGAGGCGCTTCGCGTCGGCGCTGATCAACGGCAGCACCGTGGCGTTGACCGAGACGGTCTCTGTCTCCTCGCCGACGGTCAGATCGACATCCATTGCCAGTTCGGGGCTCTGAGTCTCTTGCACACGGTTGATCATGCCGATGAGCAGTGGATTGGCGGTCCCCAGGACCGTCTCGGCCGCTTGGCCGATCACCGCGGCTTCGTTCGACCGCAGAATGCCCGCGCCGGCGGCGTTGCAGGTCGCGATCCGGTCCTCATCCAACGTGAGGACCCCGTTGGACATGCTCTCCAACATCGCTTCGTTGTAGTTCTTCATGGTCTGGACGTCATCGAAGAGCTTGGCGTTCTGCAGCGCGATCGACACCTGCGCGGTGAAGGCTTTGAGGCGCTGCTCGTCTTCGTCCGTGAACGGTCCACCGCGCTTGTTGAGGATCTGGGTCACTCCGATTGTCTCTCCGGTCTTGCTGACGACCGGGACGCACAGGATTGACCGGGTGAAGTACCCAGTCTGCTTGTCGAAATCCGGATTGAACCGAAGATCTGCGTACGCGTGTGGGATGTTGATGGATTCTCCGGTCGTGAACACGGTCCCGGCGATGCCGGCGTTGTTCGGAAACCGAAACTCGTCAACCGAATCGCCGTCGGCAACGCGAGCAAAGAGCTGCCCGGAGCGAATGTCATTCAGGAATAGGGTTGACCGGTCGGCCTTGAGCAGGCGGGTGGCCTCGCCCATGATTCGCTGCAGCAGGGCCCCGAGGTCGAGCTCGGAGGTAATGTCCGAGACCAGTTCGAGGAACTGCAGCTCCTCCGAGCGCTTGCGTTCCATGCTCTCGACATACTGACTGTTCATGAGCGCGACGGCGGCTTGGGTCGTCATCTCCTCCAGCAGCGACAGTTCTTCACTCGTGAAATCGCCCTTCCGCTTGTTCAGAACCTGGGCGACGCCGATGATCGAACCCTTCATGGTCCGCACGGGGGCGCACGCAACCCGTTCGGTCCGGTAGCCGGTCTGCTCGTCGATGTCGGGATTGAAGTGTGGATGCCGGTACGCGTCATTGACGATGAGGCCGGACCCAGTTTGGAAAACATGACCCGCGATTCCGACATCGTTTGGGAAGCGAATCTCACGAGATCGCTGGCCTTGCGCCACCCGCGAGTACAGCTCGCCGGTGGCCGGATCGTTGAGAAACAACGTGCCACGGTCAGCGTCCGTCTCCCTTGTGGTCAGCTCGACCAGGGTGGCGAGGACCTCATCCAACGTCTCCATGGACGCGACGGTCCGCGACACGGTGACGAGCGTCTCGGCTAGCCGGAGCCGATTGGCCTGCTCGGTCGGTGAGAGGGCGTTTTGCGGTGGGATCGGCTCATCGTTAACGGCCACGGCACTCCTCCAACTGGGCTCGTAACGCAGTGATCATGCTGGTGAGCTGTTTGCGCTCGTCCCGGAACTCACGGTCCTGGTCGGCGAGCGCCGCCGTGTGGTCGGCGGCTTGGCGCTCGAGCTCTCCTCGGAGCGCCTCCACAGTGAGCCGAGCCTGACTCAACGCATCCTCGGCGGCTCGGTTCGCAGCGGCGACGGCGGCGTCGTGCTCAAACCGAAGGCCCTCGAGCTCCGAGCGCAGAGCCTCGACCGACTGCCGGGCCTCCCGGCGATCCTGCTCTCGTTCCACGATGCCCTGCCGGCGCGCGAGGGCTTGAGCGTCGGCGGCCGCCTCGAGCTCGGCGCGGAGCGCCACCGCCATCGCCCGGAGCTGGCGGATCTCCCCATCCGGCCCCGTGCTGTCGGTCTGCCCATTTGGTCTCACCATGCGCCCCACGCGGTTTGCGAACCCCAAGAATGACGCGCGTTCCGCCCGTTGACCACCGGCGGGCCATGGGCCCAGTCCGGAGCAGTCCGAGACCACTGGCTCACCCAAGCGTTCCCCGAGTGCCGCACCGCCTTCGGAGTGGGGACCCGCGCGGTGATCTCGCCCAGTACCGGGGTCGCCCAACCCAGCGTGCCGTAGGAGCTAACTCCCCGAGATGCTCACGATCCGGGATGGCTCGACCGCATTGCTCACGCACGACTCCGGCGCCCTCCGGCGCTCTCCCGAGTACACCGAGGCCCGCCCGACTCGCGGTTCCCACGATCGCAAGTCACTATCTCGGCGGGCCGGCTCGCGTCTCAAGCAAGGCCCCGCATCACGGGTACCTCAACGGAGGCTCGCAATGAGGACCTACCCGTCATTGCTGAACCCACGTAGGGTGACGCCCGGTATCTGGTGGGATTACGACGACAGGGGGCCAAATGCAACATGTGCGGGTCGCTCGGTACAAGCTGACGAAGGGGACGCCTGAGGAGGTTGCTCAGCTGGCCCAGGGCGGAATGCTTGAGAGCTTCAAGAAGCACGCAGGGTTCATTGGTTACGCCGTAGCCAAGGTCGATGACGGAAGCATCATGTCGATCAGCGTCTGGCAGTCCCATAAAGACGCCGAGGAAGCTGTCGCTCTTGCTGCGGACTGGGTCGCGGAGAACATCGCCGACCGCATCAAACTTGAGTGGAACGGCGTCGGCGACGCGCTCTTCAACGCCAACGCGCTTGGCGGCTGAGCGGGTCCCGGGACAACTCCGCCCGACGCCAGGTAACCGAGCACTGACTCGCGAGGTCGAAGAATGCCGGCGCGCTCGCCGGCTTCTGTCCGGGGGGTTTCGACGACCAAGTGCCGGTGGATACAATTCTTTGTCGGATTCTCGCCGGTCCTGGGCTGCTTCGGCCTGGGGACGCCAGATTCTTCCGGCCAGTTCATCCACAAGCCGGTATTCGTGAACAAGGCCGCCGGGCCGATCTGTCTGTCCGTCGGCGGAGAAGCACTTGCTTACAGCACGAGTGCGGCATAGCCGTTCATGGCACCGTTTCCCGCGCCGATCCACATGAACACGACAAGATCGCCTTCGTGTACACGACCAGCGCGCCGGTCCTCGTCGAGCAGTAGCAACGTGCTGGCCGCCGAAGTGTTGCCGTAGTGATCGACGTTCAGCGGGACTCGCTCGGGAGGCAACCCGAGCAGCGCACTTGCTTCGTGCACGACGATGCCATTGGCCTGGTGCATGTACCAGCACGTGACGCGGTCGATGTCGAAGTCGGTCCCCACGAACGGCTTGATGCGCGTCGGCCAGTCCTCTGCAAGCAACTGCATGTTGCGCTGCATCAGAGGCGCGAACACGTCCCGCACCCGCTTGCCGTCCATCAGGAACAGGTGTTCTCCGATGTTCGACGCCGTGGTGTGCTCGAGGCACCCCCCTGCCGGATACGTCACGAGTTCGATATCCGGGCTCGTCTCGGACCGTACCGAGCACAGTCCGCGGAGGGGATGATCACCTTGTGGTGCGCTTCGGAAGACGGCAGCACCGGCGCCGTCTGCGAAGAGAAGAGGCACGAGCCAGCCGTTCCCGCTTGGATGCGCCTTGTAGTACGGATTGGCCTTCGCGCTGAAGTATCCCGAGGAACAGTTGCTGGCGACTACGAGCGCCGTCGCCGGCGACTGGGCAACCAGGTAGGACGCGGCGGTGCGGAACCCGGCGGACAGTCCAGCGCAGCCGAGGTTGTGATGGACAAGGTCGGTGTCGCGCCGCAGCCCGAGCTTGGTCGTCAAGAAACGTAGGTGGTCCTGGCAAGCAATCGTGTCCGGGGTGGTGCTCACATGCACGAACACGTCGACGTCGACGGCTTCTACTCCTGCGTCCACGAGCGCCGCCCCCGCCGCGCGGACGGCCAGATCGCCGTCGTACAGGCCCCCCTCGGACCGGCTCCGCTTCCGCCGCTCCTCGAAGTCATAGTCGAGTCGGCGCTCCTGAATGCCGACATGACGTTCCATCCACTCCGGTTCGAGCAGACGACCGTCGGGGCGAGCTGGACGGACGCGATCCAGGATTTGCTGATTCGACACCCGAGTGTCCGGCACGAACGATCCCACGCCCGACAGCGAAACCGCGACTTCCGGAGTGATCACCGACCCGCTCATCACAACCTCCTGACAATTCTCGGCACCGCACCAATCAGGGGCCCAACGCAACCCCTTCAAATTCAAGTACTCGACGTCCCCGCTCGACAGGGGCGAAAGGCCCCTTTGTCGTAGCCCGCCCGTGGAGCTACCTGTACTACTTCCCTGAGGATCAAACCAGATCGACGATTGACCTCGACCAAGTCGGTAAGAGCCGTGGGGGGGATATCGCCGTGACAACCGGCGCGAGCGACGACAACGTCCGAATTCGAGATCAGATCGAGTTCTACCGCGCGCAGGCGCGGCAAGGCCCACCGATCGGTGCCCACGAGGCCCTGCCCGATGAGCTCATCGCGTTTCTGCGGGCACCGATCGGTGCCCACGGTGCCACGCCCGATGAGCTCATCCGCACGTATTGCCCGCCGAGTTCACATTGCCTCGAACTCGCCTCAGGCGCCGGCCGGTGGACAGGGCCGCTCCTCACTGTGTGCGAGCGAATCACAGCAGTCGACACATCCCCAGAGATGCACGCGATCAACCGAGAGCTACATGGCGACACACGAGTCGAGTACGTGGAGGCCAACATATTCGACTACCAGCCCAACACCCTGTTCGAATTGGTGTTCGCGGGGTTCTGGCTCTCCCACGTCCCGCAGAGCCGCTTCAGGCCCTTTTGGTCGATGCTTGAGAACGCCGTCGCGCCAGGAGGTCGAGTCGTCATGGTCGACGACGGCGTGCGAGACACGCATGGGGTCGCAAGGTTTGCTGAGGATGCTTCGGGCACAGACGCCAACCGCCGACTGCGTGACGGCCGGGAGGTCACGATCGTCAAGAACGCCTACGCCCCGTCGGAACTGGAAGCACTCCTGGCAGACCTCGGATGGAACGCCGAAATGTCGTTGCTCACACCGGTCGTCTATGTCGTAGTGGCACACCGCTGACGTGAGCCACCTGGGCACCGACAGTCCCAGACGCAGACGCGCGGGCTCGCCATCTCGGTGGTGAGCACGGTCGAGCCGTCGCGGAGGCACTCGAGCGTGCCGCGAGTATCGCCCGAGCTTGCCGCGCACCGTCGCGACCTGAGTCAGCATGAGGGCACGCATGACGTCGCTCGCGCCGGCGTCGGTGAGCGCCAGGCTCTCTTCGAGCGCGGCGAGCGCGCCCGCGGGTTCGGTTGGGACGAGCGCGGTGCCCAAGGCCGCGAGCGAGATTGCCAACTGGCTTGGATACCCGACCTGGCGCGTGAGCCGGATGGACTTCTCGGCCTCGGCACGGGCGTCGTCCAGGTCACCGGCGTTCGCCCGTTGGATGGCTGACACGGCGAGGAGGTTCGCGCGCTGGAAGTCGGTCGCGCCGCGCGCCGATGGGCATCTCAGCCATCTGGGCGATCGACGAATTCACCGAGAACAACGGGGCCACCGAACTGATCCCGGGCAGCCACACGTGGGGCGAAGCCAGACCTGACGCCGACGACGGTCGCGTACAGCAGATCACCATGCCAGCCGGGTCGGCCGTCGTGTTCATGGGAACACTGCTGCACCGCGGCGGGGCGAACCGCAGCAACCGGACCCGCCTTGGCATCACCCCCCAATACTGCGAGCCCTGGATCCGCCAAATCGAGAACATGGCCCTCGCCGTGCCGTCACCGCTGGCGTCTGCCTTCTCGCCGCGCGTGCAGGCGCTGCTCGGCTACAGCATCGATCCCCCGTTCATCGGCTACATGGAGAAATGTCGGCAAGCGTTGGTCAAGGCGTCCGGTGCTTCGCCACAGGAACGACCTCGATGAGATCATCCAAGAGCTGAAAGTCCCTCGGGTTCAACGTGTACAGAGCCATTTCGTTGGCGAGTGCGACACTCGCGATGAGGAGTTCGACCGCCCGTTGGCCTCGTGCCTTGCGACCCGCACCAGCAACCGCTGCGTACACCCGCCCATACGCTCGTGCTGCCTCGGCGTCGAATGGCAGCGGATCGAAGGTTGCCTCGGCCCGCTGGAGCAGCTCTTGACGTCGTCCCCGCTCGTCAGCACTCGACGCAGCATGGGGCCCCGCTGCGAGCTCGGCCATGGTGATCGCCGACACGGCCAGTTCTTGCGGCAGCGCGGCAGCCTCGAGATGCCCTAACTCGATGACCGCGGACGTGTCGAGCAGGCCGCGAGCTTTTCCGGTCGATTCAGCCACGCGGCGCCGCGCCCTGGTCGAGCACCCGGTCGACGTCGACCCGGAACCGCTCCCAATCAAGCGCCTCCGCCGACGCGAAGGCGGCGACCGCCACCGGAGCCGCGACGAAGCGTTGCCGGCGGACCGGGTGCAGCTCACCGACCGGGACTCCGTTGCGTGTCACGACGAACGATTCCCCTCGATCAAGCTCGCGCATGATCTCGCCGCTCTCGTTCCGAAGCTCCCGTTGGGTGATCTGCCGTGCCATCAAACCCAACGTAGCACAGGTGCGACGGCCGCCCGCGGGCTTGTGATGGCCAGTCAACCGGTGGAGGCGGTTCGCGACCACGGCAGCGTGAAGCTCGCAACCTCCGTGGGACACCTCGAGAGCGTCGGTCAGCAGGCCGACGAAGTTCCTTCGGCTCGAAGACTCGGACATCGGCTGGCCACTTGACGAGATCTGGGTTGGCAGCGAGCACCGTCAGTAGGGTGCCCGACAGCGCACAGGAGGTGGGACATGGGTGGACAGGTGGTCCGGGCCAATGAGAGCAAACCGTTCAAGGCCAGCGGCCGGAACAACGACGGGCGATTCGACTTCTTCGTCCTCGAGGTCGACTATGCCTTCTGGGTGCCGCTGCACACGCACGCGGTCCAGGAGGACACGTTTTACGTTGTGGACGGGGTCCTGACCGTGCAGCTCGACGACGACGTCGTCGAGCTCACTACCGGTGACTACGCCACCGCTGGGCCAGGGGTCGCGCACTCGTTCACGAACGCGCGGACCGACCAGTCCCCCGTTCGGCTCGTGAACCTGATGACACCCGGTCTCGGGTTCGACCGCTACCTCAAGCAGGTCATGGCCGGTGCTGACGAACCGACCACGGAACGACTGAACAAACAGTACGGCGTCCAGATGATGGGGCCGCCCTTGGCGGTCACGCTCGGGCTGTCCTCCTGAGCTACCGGCCGGTCGCAGCACGAGTCCCCCAGTACGGGAGCTGTCTTTGGGGGGCGGTCGGAATTGCACCACTTCCAGGGGCTTTGCAGACCCTTGCCGGACGTCCATCTGGTGTCAACGAATGGCCTTGAGGCTGCTCCCGTTTGGTCTTCGTGTCGTCTGACAATCTCCAGTGACGTCCCCGTGACGTCAGGTTTGATGGACAAACGATCGACAGCGCGGCCGCGCCAGAGAGCGCCCTCGACAACCGGGCCAACTCCGTGACGCCTCATCTGGCCTGGTGCGTCGGTATCGGCCGGGTCGATACCGTAGCCATAGAACGCAGAGTTTCAACTAGGAGGGTTTGGCGAAACGACTGGCGAAAGTCGGTCACGGGGTCTCCGGTAGGGGCAGCACGATCCGCCAGCCGCACCTGTTTCCCTTCCCGCGCTTCTTCGCCCCCGCGGTCTATCCCTGACCCCCCGCTCAACGCGCACCCCTGCGGGATACGCTCCGGCTATGGGTGAGATCAGAGATCACGTCGATCAGGCAATCGTGGGTACAAGCATGTTCGGCACCACGGAGGGAAGAAAGGGCGCGAGCATGTTCGGCAACAAAGCAGCACAGACGGGGGAAGCACAAACGGGGGCACGGTTCCTCGACCCCGAATCCGCGGGGTACGGGAAGCCCCAGGTCTTGAACGTGAACGACGAGATGATCGCTATCCGAGATGCCATCGGCGGCCTCATCACCGCGGTGCGGATCCTTGCCGACCACCTTGACGCACACTGAGAAAAAGCGAATCAACCGATTCCCGTAGATCAGGAGCCCCTCGGGGTAAGTCAGCGCCCGATCTGAGGTAGCCGTCCTGAAACTGGGCATACCCCTCCTAGTGTCCGAAGGGCTGCGGGTTTCGCCAATCTCTCCTAGATCTTGCGCCGGGAATCGCGACCGCGGCCGCTTGAGACGCTGCAGCGCGGGACGCCTGCCGAGATCAGGCGACAGCACAGCTGGCTATCTGCGTGTTGAACGGCAGGAAGGGCGAACGAATCGGTATCGAGTCACCTCTACGCGAGGAACCGCGATTCGGGGACGGCGACGGCCCAGGCCGTTGACCTGAGCCGATGCGTGGGCGCTACTGGTTTCGAACCAGTGACCTCTGCCGTGTGAGCCCGAAGAGACCTGTTCCTCGGTGTCCCATGAAATCCGTTTGGGCTTGCTCAGGTGGGCTGAGATGGTCATCGGCGGATGCCGCTGACCACCCGCGCCTAGCGCGATTTTGGGATCCTTCTGGGATGCTGGTCAGGGATACCGCGCTCTTCTTTCGCGCCATGCCGGGCTTACCATCATCCGCGTATCCGAGACGCGTTTTTGGGAGATGGCTTCCTCGACCAAGTCGATCTCTGGACGCCAGGTCACGGGTCGTCTGAGCAGGTCGCCGTCAGACGCTTCGTTGGCAGTCGATCACTCCAGCGATAGGTGCAGGCGCAGTGCCTCGTCCAGGGAAGCCATGAGAGACGACGGCACGATGCCCACCTGGTGGCCGACGCGCTCTACGGCGACCGAGCGAATCTGTTCGGCTTGCGCCTTCGAGTCAACACGCAAACCTGTCTCCGACGACGTGAACTTCACCTGGAACGGGTACAGGTGCTCGACCTGAGAAGTGACAGGCACGACGGTCACCACTCCGCGGCCCAGGCGTTCGGCGGTCCGGTTGGCACCATCGTTGCTCACGATCACAGCAGGTCGCCGCTTGTTCGCCTCGGCGCCGCGGACCGGCTCCAGATCGACCATCCGAATCTCGCCTCGGCGCACTACGCCAGTCCGTCGCCGACCACGGTGTCCCACTCCTCGGCGGCACCGGAACGCTTCCACTCCTCCCACGCGTGCTCGTAGGCAGTCCCGAGCTCGCTAGCCCGCAGCAACCGAAGCGCCCGATGCACGACCGCGGAGCGGGAGTCGATCCCCTGTGACTTCGCGTAGTCGTCGAGGAACTCCACGTCGTCGTCCGGAAGGCTCACGCTCAGCTTCACACCGGCATGCTACCACTGGTCATACCGTGGTAGTACCGCTCCCTGGGCCGCCATAGGCGTTCGGCCCGGCCCGCGCGTCTGTGGCCCGCGGGCGGGAACAGCTGGCAACAACCCGCGGCAGGGGGCTGTGCGACGAGCGTGGCTTCGGGACGATGACTGGGTGAAGTTCGCGACGTCCGTCGGCCACCTCGAGCGCGTCGGACGCCAGGCGGACGACTACCTGCGCCTACGGGACACCGACATCGATTGGCCGCTGGCCGAGCTGTGGGTTGGTGATGCACTGCTCGAAGGCCCATCGGAACTCGAAACGACTCCGCTCATCCTGATGCTCGACGCGCCCTCGGAAGAGCTGACCTGGTTGGCCCTTCACCCCGGTGGCGATTGGATCTGTGAAGACCTCCGGGTCACGAAACGGTCGACTTCCGTGCGCTACCGCCCGACCGTCTACCCCGCGTGGAACTGCCGGGACCGTCGCGTGCTGCGCTTCTGGTCCACCGACTTCGGCTACGACGACGAAGCCGTTCAAGCCCTTCAGGATCGGCAATTCGATCGGCTCCCGATCGTCGGTCCGACCTCGCGACCGGGGCGGCGGTGCTGGCGGATCTTGCGCCAGCGCGGCGTGGGACGCGACGATCGGGTCCGAGGCGTTGCTCGGTGGGAGGTCCGATTGGTCGCGTGCGGGCGGCTCGGTGGTGACGGCTGGTGAGTCGACTCCGTCTGCGGCTGGTGGGACCGCGGGCGTTGACGACGAGCCATCGGCTCGGGGTGGCCGGCGGCGTGGTCGTGCTGCTCGTCGGCGTGCTGGGACTCGCCCTCGGATGGGGTTCGTCCACGACGAGATCGGTGGGGAGCGAGACCCCCGAAGGGTTCCTGGCCACGTTGGTGCACGCGGAGCGGGTCGGTGATCGGGCGTTCCTCTTCGTCCGTTTGGACGGGGCGGTGCTGGCCCGCTACGGCACGGCGCAGTGCCAAGACGCGGTGGCGGGGCTGGTGGATCCCAGCGCCGCGCTGCGGCTGGTGTCGGTGAGCGGTCCGGTGTCGTATCGCTACACGAGCGGTGGGCGCACCGTGGTCGTGCCCAACACCTACGCGCTGCGAGTGACCGGAAGGCTCGATCAGCAGACGGGCACTCGCGACCTGCACCTCGCGCTCGTGGGGGGCCAGTTCCGGATCTTCATCAGCTGTGGCCAGCCGCTCCCGGGGGCACCGTGAGCGCCCACCGAGCGAGGGTGGCAACTCGACTCGCGACGCGGGCCTGGGTGCTCGCGGTCGGGTTGCTCGTGGGCCCCGTGGGTGTCGTCGCTGTCGCCTCGGTCGGTCGCGCCGCCGCCCAGACAGGAGGCTGCGTTGCCACGGGCAGCGGCACCTCGTGGCAGGTCCAGGAGCCAGGCGCCGGGGTCCCGACCGCGGGCATCGCGGTGGGTGCCCCGGGTGGGGTGGGCGTGGAGTCCGTCTCGGTACCGGGCGCGACGGGCCAGGAGAGCGCGAACGGCCTGCCAGCGGAGACGTCGCTGGAGTTCCTCGCCGACCAGCCGGACCCGGCCGGGCAGTCGATCACGGCCAGCGTCACCACGACGGGACCCGTCTCGGGCGGCACGTTCACGACCTATCTGGTCAACGCGACCAAGAGCGGCTACCTGGGGCTGGTGTCTTGTCCCATCCAGAGCACCACCCCCGTCACGCCGGCGCCGATTACGCCGTCGACCGGCGAGCCGGGGGTGCCGCACTCGGTGTCGTCATCGTCGACGGACCTCGATCCGCTCTGGTATGGCCTCATCGGGCTGGGACTGGCGCTGATCCTCGGCTTCGTCTGCTGTCACACCGGCAAGAAGAACGGGGGGTACTGCGGCAAGGACGAGGACGAGGACGACGGCGACACCGGCTGCAGCCCCTGCGGTTGGCTGCGCTGGCCCTTCGGCCGTTCCGATCGATGGGACGGCACCTACCCCGACTGGACAGCACCGAGGCTGGATGCCCCCGAGCTGCCCGGATTCGACCGTGGCGAGCGACCTAGTTCGGGTGCCGGACCCGACGTGATGTGACCACGACGCCGGCGGCGTCGGTCATCATCCCGGCGTACCGCGCCGCGGAGACGATCGTGGCGTGCCTGCGGGGCCTGCAGGCGCAGGACGTCGACGAGCAATTCGAGGTGATCGTCGTCGCGTCGGGTGACGACGCGACCGGCGACATCGTTAGGCGATCGTTCCCGCGCGTGGTGCTGGTCGGGGCGAAGGGCCGGCTGTCTCCCGGCGCCGGACGCAACCTCGGCATCGCGGCGGCGACCGGGCCCGTCGTCGCGTTCCTCGCCGCCGACTGTGTTCCTTGCCCCGACTGGCTGCGTCGCCGGCTCATGGCCCACCGTGATGGGCACGTGCTCGTTGGAGGCTTCGTCGACGTGGCGAGCCCCTCGCGCCTGGTCGGGTGGGCGCAGTACTTTGCGAAGTTCTGGGGCATGGCGCGCCTCGAACGAACCTGTCGCCTCGGGCGGGGCCCGATCCTTCACCTGTCGTACGCCCGGTCGGTGCTGGATCGGTTCGGACCGTTTCCCGAGGACTGTGTGGCCGGCGAAGACACCGTGTTCAACCATGCGCTCCTCGCGGCGGGCCACCGGGTGTGGTTCGACAGCAGCATCCGGGTCCGCCACGTCAATGCCCGGCGCTGGTCCGACGTCCTCGCCGGGCAGCGGGAGCAGGGCGCGGCGACCGGGGCCCTGTGTCGCGAGGGGCTCGTCGCGCCCTACTACGCGCCAAGCGCCCACGGCGGTCCCCTCACCCCAGCCGTGCTGCTCGGCCGCGCCCTCGCCGCGACGGCACGACATCGGCGAGCACTCCTGCTCCGCCTCGTGCTCTGCGCGCCCCTCGTCCTCGTCGCGATCACGGTCCGTCGGCGCAGCTTCCGGCGGGCCCTGCACGGCCAGGGCGTCGGGCCGCCGGTGGACCCACCGGTCACGGTCCAGCGCGTGTCGCCCGTCCCGGCCGGACCGCCCGCCGTGTCGGTGGTCGTCCCGGCCTACAACGAGGCCGCGGTGCTGGCGGCCTGCCTCGATTCGGTGCTCGCCCAGACCGCGGACTCGATGGAGGTCCTCGTCGTCGACGACGGATCCACTGACCGGACCGTCGACGTGGCCACCAGCCGCGCCGTCCCGGTGGTCTGCCTGGACCACCGCGGCGCGGCCCGGGCCCGCAACGTCGGCGCGCGCGTCGCCCATGGGCGCGTCCTGGTGTTCGTCGACGCCGACCTGCGGCTAGCTCCCGACTGCGTCGAGCGCCTCGCCGCCCCCATCGTGTCCGGCGTCGAGACCGCCACCTACACCCGCGACATTGGCGTCGCCAACGCCGACGATCCGTGGAGCGCTTGCTGGTCGCTCCACCGCGGGGTCGCCCCCGGCACCTACATGCCGCCCGGGCTCCCCGAGCGGTGGGCGAACGCCCGGGCCGTTGACCGAGGCGCCTTCCTCTCGGTGGGCGGGTACGAAGACGTCGGTTACGGCGAGGACATGACCCTCGCCCCCAAGCTCGGCGTCCTGGCTCGTGCCGTCCCCAACGCCCGCATGTGGCATCACAACCCCGACTCGTTGCGGGAGGTCTGGCACAACGCGCTGTGGGTCGGTCGCGGCGTGCGGATCCGCGAACGCGGTCATGTCGCCCGCGATCGGATGCCGTGGCGGTCGCTGCGACGCGGCGTCACGGTAGCCTGGCGTGCGCACCGGCCCCGCTACGCGGTCTTCCGTCCCGTCTACGACCTCGGCGTCCTCATCGGCTTCGCCCAAAGTGGGCGTAGCCCCGAGCGACATTGGAAGTGACTGTGGCGACGGCTCGGCCGCCGCACACGTCGGGGGCCTCGGTTGGCCTTCCTCGACGTCGAGCAGTTCGTGGCCAGTCGTTGGCATCAGGCGCGAATGTCGCTGGCAGTCGCGCGATAGGCGCGCGATGGCTCAAATGGTTCACTCCCCGGCCGCACGCGCCGCTGACCTGGAGCTTTGTGGTGGACGCTACTGGTTTCGAACCAGTGACCTCTGCCGTGTGAAGGAAGAACATGCGTCTACGGATCTCCTGATCAGCGGAGCGAAACGGCCTGCGACCTGCACAAGTGTGTTGCATCGCTTCTCGTTGTATCCCATTGTCTTGCAGCATCGCGCGGACTTCTCGCGGACTTGAGCTAAGTCGGATCCAGTTGGTGTAAGGCGCGGGTCGGAGGGACGACTCCAACCTTCTGAGTACGCCCCGAGACTGATAGGAACCGTCAGGCTACGTCTCCGATCACGGTGATCGTTTCATTGCGAGAACGTCGTTTAGGCGAGGTCGAAGCGATCGAGGTTCATGACCTTGTTCCATGCAGCGACGAAGTCGTGCACGAACTTCTGCTTGGCGCCGTCACTTGCGTAGACCTCGGAGATGGCTCGGAGCTGGGAGTTCGACCCGAAGACGAGGTCGACGGCGGTGGCGGTCCATCTGATCTCGCCCGTCGCGCGATCGCGGCCTTCGTATACGTGCTCAGCCGCGGCGGAGGCCTTCCACTCGGTGCCCATGTCGAGGAGGTTCACGAAGAAGTCGCTGGTCAACGTCTCGGGCTGGTCGGTGAAGACGCCGTGTGCAGATCGCCCGAAGTTGGCGTTCAGCGCACGCATGCCGCCGATGAGGACCGTCATCTCGGGAACGCTCAGCCTCAACAGGTCGGCCCGGTCCAGCAGCAGGGTCTCCGCCGGCAACTTCTCTCCAGGTCGGAGGTAGTTGCGGAACCCGTCGGCCGTCGGTTCGAGCACGGCGAACGACTCCACGTCGGTTTGCTCCTGCGAGGCGTCCGTTCGCCCCGGTGCGAACGGGACCCTGATGTCGTGCCCGGCGTTCTTCGCCGCTTGCTCGACGGCCGCGCATCCGCCGAGGATGATCAGATCGCCGAGCGAAACCATCGTTTCGCCGGACTGTGAGCGGTTGAAGTCCTGCTGGATCTCCTCGAAGGTCTGCAGCACCGTGGCGAGTTCCGTCGGGTCGTTGACCTCCCAGTCCCGTTGCGGCGCGAGGCGAATCCGCGCCCCATTGGGCCCGCCCCGCTTGTCGGTGCCCCGGAAGCCTGCCGCGGATGCCCACGCGGTGGAGACCAGTTGGGGAATGGACAGTCCCGAGGCGAGGATCGTGCCCTTGAGAGCAGCGATGTCCTCCTCCCCGATCAGATCGTGATTGACGACGGGGATGGGGTCCTGCCACAACTGCGGCTCCGGAACCCACGGGCCGAGGTAGCGCGAAACGGGTCCCATGTCGCGGTGCAACAGCTTGTACCACGCCTTGGCGAACGCGTCTGCAAGCTGGTCCGGATGCTCGTGGAAGCGCTTCACGATCGGCTCGTAGATCGGATCCACCTTCAACGCAAGGTCCGTCGTCAGCATCATCGGCGCGTGTCGCTTCGACGGGTCATGCGCATCTGGCACGGTGCCCTGCGCGGCGGGATCCGTGGGAGTCCACTGCTTCGCCCCCGCGGGACTCGTCGTCAGCTCCCACTCGTACTTGAACAGGTTGTCCAAGTAGCCGTTGTCCCACCTCACCGGCTCGACCGTCCATGCGCCCTCCAGCCCGCTGGTGAGCGTGTCGGCGCCCTTGCCGCTGCCGAAGGTGTTCCTCCAGCCCAAGCCTTGCGCCTCGAGGGGGCAACCCTCGGGCTCCGGACCGACGTACTCGTCACCGACGGCACCATGACACTTGCCGAACGTGTGGCCGCCGACGATGAGCGCAACCGTCTCCTCGTCGTTCATCGCCATACGAGCGAAGGTCTCTCGAATATCCCTCGCGGCAGCAAGCGGATCCGGCTTGCCGTTCGGCCCCTCCGGATTCACGTAGATCAGGCCCATCTGCACCGCGCCGAAAGGATTGGCGAGCTCCCGATCGCCGCTGTAGCGCTCATCTCCGAGCCATGTGTCCTCAGGGCCCCAGAAGATCTCCTCGGGCTCCCAGATGTCCTCTCGCCCGAAGCCGAAGCCGAAGGTCTTGAACCCCATCAATTCCAGGGCACAGTTGCCGGCGAAGACGATCAAATCGGCCCAAGAGATCTTCCGGCCGTACTTCTGCTTGACCGGCCAGAGCAACCGGCGCGCCTTGTCGAGGTTCGCGTTGTCGGGCCAACTGTTGAGCGGGGCAAAGCGCTGAGCGCCGCTGCCGCCACCACCCCGGCCATCCGCGATGCGGTACGTGCCCGCGGCATGCCACGACATCCGGATGAACAACGGCCCGTAGTGGCCATAGTCGGCCGGCCACCAGTCCTGCGACGTCGTCATCACCTCGAAGATGTCCCGCTTCAGCGCGTCGACATCGAGGGTCTTGAACTCTCCTGCGTAGTTGAAGTCCTCGCCCATCGGATTGGACCGCGGCGAGTGCTGGTGGAGAACCTGCAGATTCAGCTGATTCGGCCACCAATCCCAATTCGACCTGGGCCGAGTCAGCTTCTGCGTCGGGGACGCGATGACGGGGTTCTCGCTCTCGCTGCCGCTCTCAGGCACGTTCGCTGACCTCCCATGGCACGAGCCGGCCGTCGAACCGACGCTCAGATCCAACATTCTAAGGTGCGCCTCCGTTGCCCCGGTAGGGGCCAACGGCCCATAACAGCACCGCCAGCTCCCTCACGCGACAACGCGCGGGGTTCAACATGCTGCTCGAGGCCGGGCGTCGCCGGGCGCGTCGTCGAATTCGGCCGGCATTCGACCATGGTGCTGCCAACTTCAGCGAGCATGGGGCCGACCGACGGGCTCGCTACAACAGCGACCGAGGGTTTGCAGACCCTGGACGTTCGTCCATCTGGTGTCAACGAGTGTCGTGGAGGCTGCTCACGTTGGTCTTCGTGTCGTCCAATTATCTCTGGTGTCGTCTGGTGCCGCCAGGGTTGATAGGCAAATGATGGACGGGTCGCCAACTTGACGAACCGCGTTTGCTCACCCGAACACCTCATCGAACAAGTCCAGCATCGCCCGCCAGGACCGCTGGTCCGCGGTCTGGTCGTAGGCAACTCCCGGCCGGCCGTCTCGATCCGCACCCGGCCGGGTGAAGCTGTGCTGCGCGCCCCCGTAGACGTTCATTCGCCAATCCACGCCGCCCGCTCGCATCTCGTCCTCGAAGGCCACCCTCTCCTCGACCGACACGAGAGGGTCCTCGCTGCCCACGCACACCAGGACCTTGGCCCTGATGTTGCGTGCGTCCTGCGGTCGTCGGGTGGCGAGCCGAGGGTGGAAGCCCACAACCGCCTGGATATCCGCACCGCCACGCGCCAACTCGAGGACCACCGCTCCTCCAAAGCAATAGCCCACGGCGGCGACCCTGGACGCGTCCGCCCGAGGCTCGCCAAGCAGCACGTCAAGCCCGGCGCCCGCCAGCACCCGAAGACGCTCAGGCTCCGACCACAGCGCCAGACAACGGGCTGCCATCTCCTCCTGGCTCGTCAACGGCTTTCCGTCCCCGTAGTAATCCAGGGCGAACGCTACATAGCCGTTTTCAGCAAAGCGTTCGGCGCGGCTCTTCTGGTCGTCGTCGAGCCCGCCACCCTCATGCGCGATCAGCACCGCGGGTCGAGTGTCGTCTCCTTCTGGTAGCGCGAGGCGTCCAACCATCCGCGCACCATCGACCGTGTACTCGATGTCTCTTGTTTGCATGTCAGTTGGACGCTGACTCTCTGCACCCCGGACTCATCGCCGGATTCTGTCCGGCGGGTTCGGCTGACCAGCCCAAACGTGAAGAAAGGGCCGCTGAGCAGCGATTTCACTTTGCATTGGTTGTCGTTGTTTTGCAGTGTTTGTCGTTGGGCTGAGGACTAATTGAGGCCGCGGCGATACCCAACCCGCCGCCCAGGACACACACCACGACGCCCACCGCCCCCGCCCGAAGGACACGCTCTGCCCGCATCGGGAACCCCCGCCGCCGAACCCGCATCAGGCTAGGACGCGCGCGGTCGCACCGCGTCTGGGGAGCCGGACGTGCGTGGTACTCAGCTGGGGCATGCGATGGTGCCGCCTCGGTTGACGATGTCGCAATACGTGGAGCGCCCGACACGCCAGATACCTCCCTGGAGGATCGCGGTGCCGGTGGTGTTGGCGGTGATGGGCTGGTTGTTGACCAGGAGATCGAAGTTGAGGTCGGCCTGGGTGGGATCGAGGAACACCACCCAGTTGATGCGCACGACGATGCTGCCGATATCTGCCGGGTTGGCGTTGCGCCCGGTCTGTTGCGAGGCGCCGCTGAGGGGGAAGCCGCCCTCGACGGAGTCCGCTTGTGGAACGGGTCCGGTGTTGTCGAACGCGCTGTTGAAAGCGTCTTGGATTGCTTGATGGGCGGCGACTGGGTCCTTGGGGCCGGTGCCGTTGGATGGCAGTGTCGTCGCGGTAGGTGCTCCGGCTGCGAGGCGCAGCGTGTTCAAGATGGTGATGCCTTGGTGGAGCAGCGTTTCGGTCGGGTCACCGACCGAAACGACCTCGCCGAGCACTGCGTAGCCCGCATCACTGAACGTGTAGATGCGGGCGTGATATTGCGACTCGACCGGCGGTGTGGTTGTCACGGGTGACGGCGGGCTGGTCGTGGTGCTCGTCGTGGAGGGAACCACGCCCGAGATCGGCGTCGTCGGCGTGGTGGCTGTGCTCGAGGGCGATGTGGAGGGAACGGCGCCACAGTCGACGCTGGCGCCGTTGGTAGGCGTGAACTGGCTGGGGCGTGGTGGTGCCGTAGAGGGGGATTGGCCCGCGGGGATCGGGCCAATAGCGCCGGCGCGGACCACGACATAGCCGGCGCTTCCCGACACCGGGTTACACGCCACGATCGGTGAGCTGGGACGCTCCGTCGTGCCGACCACGACGACCTCTGGCGGCATGACGCTGCTATCGCCGGTGATCGGCTCGATGCCGGCGGTCAGCACCGGGAGCTGTTGCCACCCGGACAGCGTGGCGAGGCTGGCGGCACTGCCCTGGACGGTTTGGCCCGAGCTATCGGCGGTCTGGACCCGTGGTGAGCTGCCAGAGCCACTGGTCGCGACGGCGATCGCGGAGACACCCACAACAAGGACCAGGATCATGACAAGGCCGAAGGCTTGACGTCCGTGCCGGCGACGGCGTCCACGCCGCCATACGGTCTCGATGTCCAGCGGTGTGCGCGGAACCTCGGCGACACGACGCAGCGCGTCGCCCAGCTCAGCAGGCATCACTGACCCCCGCGGTGTCGAGCAGACCCGAAGCAGCCAGGCGATGCAGCGCCCGACGCGTCAAGGTCTTGACCGTGTTCGCCGGACAACCCATCGCTTCAGCCGTTTCCTCGACCGACAGATCCACGAAATGGCGCAGCACCAGCGCGGCTCGCTCACGTTCAGGCAAGTCTTGGATCGCGGCGCGCACCGCCAAGACGTCAGCCATGTCCGGTCCCGCGAGCGCCACTCGTGTGGCGAGCCGTGCCTGAACACGTCGAGCCACCCGCCGGCGCCGACCCTCGGATCGCGCCAGGTTCAACGCCACCCGGTGAGCCCAAGCACCAGGCCGCTCCAGGTCGCGTACGCGCTCCCAATGCTGACAGAGTCGGATCAGTGTCTCTTGTGCCAGTTCTTCGGCAGTCGCACGATCCCCGGTCCACAAGCTCAGCGCTCCTACCAGCCGCGGCCACTCCGCCCGACACAGGCGGGTCAGCTCCTCGGGCGCTTCCATGCCAAACCAGCCTCCAACCCACCGGCACTGACTTACACACGCACCAGCCCACCCCGGGGTTTCACCCAGACATGCCCGTTGCCCCTCACCACTTGAGTCTGAGTCGCCCCGGGTCTGATAGAGGCTCGGACGCGCCCACTCGTGCCGGCGGCATTGATACCGGTCGTAGTTGGTCGGCTGAGTGCTGGCAAGCAGCGCAGGCGGCAGGTTGACTTAAGGACGTGGCCGAGATCGTTGTCGCGATGATCGGTACGTGGGGAGATCTCTTTCCTGCCGTGGGTCTGGCCAAGGGCTTGACCGATGCTGGTCACAGGGTCCGGGTGGCTGCGTCACCGGTGTACCGCGAGCTGGTCGAAGGCGAAGGGCTGGGGTTTGCGCCGATCGGCCCACCGTTGGGTTTCGCCGACTATGCGGCCCATCCGAAGATCTTGAGCGGGCGACGCGGCGGGTTCGCTGGCTTCTTGTACCTGTTCCGACAGTTCATCTTCCCGAACCTCGACCGCTACGTCGCCGACCTGACCGAGGCCCTCACCGGCGTCGACCTGCTGTTGGCCCACCCGGCGCTGATCGCCGCGCCGATCGCGGCCGAAGCGACGGGCGTCGAGTGGGGCACCATCAGCGTGTTTCCCGGTCTGATCCCCACCGCGCAGACGTCACCGGTGCCGACCCGCCTCCCCTCGCCACCGGGCGGGGTCGGCCGCGCCTTCCATCGCATGGCGTGGAAGGCCGCGCGGATCAACATGGCGCGGCTCTTCGACCCGCCGGTGAACCAGACCCGACACCACCTCGGCCTGCCGCCAACCAAGAACTCGTTCTTTGCTCCCGTCGACAGCGGAAGGCTCTACCTGGTCCTCGCGTCGCCGGCGGTTATCGATCGTCCACCCGACTGGCCGCAACGGGTCCAGCTCACGGGGTTCGTCAGCTGGGACCAAGTGAGCGCCTGGCCCGTCCCTCAGCGTCTGGTCGAGTTTCTGTCTGACGCAGACCGACCGATCCTGGTCACCCTGGGTGCCAGCTCCTCGATGGATCCCCAGGGGTTTTACGAGCGCGCCGTCGAAGCAGTCACCCAGCTCGGCCGACGGGTGCTCGTCTTGACCGGACCGACCCCGACCCCGATCACGGTGACCAGTAACGCCCGCCAGTTCGTCGCGCCGTTCGCTCCACTGTCCGTCGCGGCCGCTCGCTGTCAAGCGGCCATCCACCACGGCGGCATCGGAACCACCGTCGAGCTGCTCGAAGCCGGTGTCCCCCAGCTCGTGGTGCCGCGAGGACACGATCAGCCCCAAACCGCCGCCCGCGTCACCAAACTCGCCGTCGCGCGCACGCTCCCCTGGCGAAAAGCAAGCACACGCAACCTACGCCGCGAACTCGAAGCCCTCCTGAGCGACGACGGCTACCGCCAGCACGCAGCCACCCTGCAAGCAACACTCACACATGAAGACGGGCTTCACCGCGCGGTCGACACTGTCAACTCAGCGCTCCGCGACCGTTAGAACCACTCAATGACCCGGGAGCCGTTACGGGAGACCAGGACAGAAGTGGAGGACTTCGGGTTACCGCTTCGTGGCGATCACCCGGATCTTCGGCATCAGCGCGTAGAACTCCCCATCCGCGCCCCGGTGTCGTTGCTCGATGAGCCAACGATCGGTGTGGGCGCAACTCGATGCTGCGTTGGCCTCCGTCGCAGCGCTGATGCGACGCTTTCATCAGGCCTCGCGCAGCTTCGATCCCGCTGGATCAACCTGGAGCCCAGAGATGGCTGACCCAGCTGGGGGTTCACTCGTCTGCCACAACGACGTGTGTCTCGAGAACGTGGTCTTTCGCGACGGTGTCGCGGTTGGCCTCGTCGACTTCGATTTCGCCGCCCCGGGTCGACCGGTCTATGACCTCGCCCAATTTGCCCGGATGTGCGTCCCGATCGACGACAACATCAACGCAGCACGAAACGGATGGGAACCCGCGGACCGGCCCGCGCGTCTCCGACTCGTCGCTGACGTCTACGGCCTTGATGCTCCCGGCCGTCAGAGCCTCCTCAAGATTCTGGGGGCCTCGATCGCTCGCGGCGGCGAGTTCGTCCGACGCCGAGTCGACGCCGGAGACCCCAACTTCCTGAAGATGTGGAACGACATGGGCGGCAATGAGCGCTTCGACCGCCGACGTCGATGGTGGGAAGAGCACGAGGACGAGTTCGTCAGCGCGGTTACGTGATCCGCTGAGCACCCCACGCCTCGAGAGAGATGTGGCGCCCCCGACAGAGCGCCAGCCTTCCTCCACTCTTACCGAACCTCAAGTTGCCCAGCCCGTCCGATGCCGCGTACCGGCCAGCCGAGACCTCCTCACTGCAAGCGGGAGGCGATCCGTCCGCAGGTGTCGCACAAGGCACCGACCTTCGTCGTTCGGTGGGCTGTGGAGGCAGGTCTCTGCGACAGCGAGATCGTCAGGTGACCGCGAGACCTTGGACGCCGCGCGGGCGGTGCCGTTCGCGGCTTGTTCGGTTCCGTGCGATGCTGCCCGGTGTGGCACAGAAGATAGGGGTACTGCTCGCTCAGGGCCGCGACGGCGACATATTCGAGTACGGGGCCGACCGGGTGCTTCGGCGTGCTCGCGACGGGAGGAGTATCGAGCACGAGGCGCGAGTCATGGAATTCGTCCATGCCCGAGGCTTGGCGGTCCCGGCAATCCACGAGGTGCGCGCCCATGGGACCGAGATCGTCATGGATCGCATCGACGGCCCAACGATGCTCGACGCGGTCTCAAGACGTCCGTGGACCATCTCGCGACATGCGAAGGTGCTTGCCGATCTCCATCGCCAGCTTCATGACATTGAAGCGCCTGATTGGCTCACCCAGCTGTCTGATGGTGGTGACTGCATCGTGCATCTCGACTTGCACCCACTCAATGTCCTCTACGGGTCCAGCGGACCGGTACTGATCGATTGGACCAACGCGTCCCGTGGTCGCGCCGAAACTGACCTCGCACAGACATGGCTGATCGTGGCGGCGTCAGATACCTCAGACCAGGGTGTTCTCGCCCACGTCGGCGCTCCGCTGCAGCGGCGCTTCGCGCATCTCGTCGTGCGCGAGTTCGACCGGACGAGAGTCGTGCCCTTTCTCCGGCCGGTGGCCGACTCGAGACGACGCGACCGCAACGTACGACCCGGGGAAATCCAGGCGATGTACCGCATCGTCGAGCATGAGGAGCGGCGCCTCGAGCGCCGTTCAGACGGGCACAGTAGGCAAGCGAACGCGTAGACGAGCGAAATCGCGCCGGGGAGACAAGCCGAGCCCCAACTCTCATCGCCGGGGTCGCGATCGATCACGACCGCAGAAGCCAGCACGGATGGCCGAAAGCACCAAATCAGTGACCCGGCGACCTCGACACGCTCACGTCAGAGTCGTAACCAGGGTCTGTTAGCCGCTGGGGTTGCTGGTGCCCATGAGGTTCGCGGGTAGCCGTCCCGGTGCTCGCTAGTGGTGCGCCACGAGCGGTGAGGTCGCGGACCTCGACCGCTGGGCATGGTCACCAGCAGCGCCCACGATCCAGCGCGAGCCGAACCACGGATTGCTGTTCGGCTACTCGAGACCACTCCCAGCCTCGCCAACCCGACTACCTGGAGCAATACACCATTGCAGCGTCCTTGAGCTGGGACCTGCCGTGACCCTCGCCGTGCAAGAGCGGTCGGATCGGTCAGCAACTGTGTGCACGAGTTGGTGCTGGCCTGCCGCAGTGTCGGAGGCGCAACTGGTACCGAATCTCATCGGGCCGTCCTGGGGGGAGAGCTGGTGCGCCGTAGCGGAACTGGCTCGGCTCGGCCGAGCCGCGCGCCGAGCGTGGGCGGTGGTCCGTGCCGGGCGGCGCGGATACGGAGACTCTCCTCCCGGTAACGGAGTGTTAGCGGGTGCCGAGTGGAGCGGGTGCCCCGAGGAGGTACCCCTGGCCATAGTCGACCCCGTAGCTTCGAAGGAGCGCGAGTGTCTCGTCGTCTTCGATTCCCTCGGCGATGGTGTCGTAGCCGAAGCCGCGCGCGAGTTGGACGATCGACTGCACGATGTGCTGGTTCGCGGTGTCCGTTGTCAGAGCCCGCACGAACTCGATATCGATCTTGAGTGATCGCAGGGGGAGCCTCTTGAGGTAGGTGAAGCTGGCGAAGCCGGTGCCGAAGTCGTCGAGACTGAGGCCGCAGCCGATGTCGGCCAGGCTTTGCGCGAAGATCTCTCCGGCGTGGACATCCTGCATGAGGGCCGTTTCGGTGATCTCGATAACGAGGTTGGCGGGGTCGGCATTGGTATCGCGAAGTTCGCGCTCGATCAGTGGCAGGACATAGACGGGGGCGATCGATTGGGCTGAGATGTTGACCTCGACTCGGTGTCCCTGGGCGGCGAGGTGGATGGCCTGAGCGATGACCCAGCGGTCAATCTCGTTGATCATTCCGTACCTCTCGGCGATGGGAATGAAGCTTCCGGGGAGAATGATCTCCCCCTCACGCCCGATCATCCGGACCAAGAGCTCTTCGCTGGGCTTGCCGTCTCGGAGCGGGACGATCGGCTGTGAGTACAAGACCAGTCGATCGTCATCGAGCGCTTCGCGGATTCGGCCGACCCAGGCGAGCGCGTCGAGTTCCCGGTGGACCCGGTCCTCGCCGGCTCGTTCTTCGGTGGTATCACGAAACACGACCACAATGCCTTCAATGGTCGATCCATCGACCAGCGGCGCGGCCGAGTACGCGACTGGGACGATCGTGCCGTCCTTGCGGGTGAATGCATCGTCGCTGACGCGGATCTTGCGGCCTTGGGAGCGAACCTTGAGGAGCTCGCAGTCGCCCTCGGGATTCGGGGAACCGTCAGCATGCTGGTGGTGAACGACGGCGTGCATTGAACGGCCACGCAGCTCAGCCTCGTTCCAACCCAAGATCTCGGCGCCTGACGCATTCAGGGACGTCAGACAGCCTTCGGCATCCAATGTGTAGAGCCCCTCGGCCATGTTGTCCATGACGGTGGCGCGGAGCGCCTCGGCGTGCCTGCGCTCGGTGACGTCGACGACAACGATGCCGACCCCGATGATCTCGTCGTCAAGGCTCACGGGGTAGTAGCTCGCAAGCCAGTGGTGAACAGTCGCAGGGTCGTCGGCTGCTAGCCCGTTGACTTCGAGGTTGATGACGCTGGTTCTCGTGTCCAGCACGCGCCGATAGACCGGTTCGAGTCGAGACCAGAGTTCCGGCACCACCTCCGCCACCGGCCGGCCGAGTTGGCTCTCGAGCGGGGCGCCGTTGACGCTTGCGAGCGCTTCATTGAGACGAACAATCCGCAACTCGCGATCGACGAAACCGAAGCCAACGGGCGAGGCCGAGTGGAGCGTCTCGAGCAGCGTGAGGGTCTCGGCTGTCTCTCGCTGAGCCTGCTCCAGGCTCTGCCTCAGCTGCTTCTGATCCTCGATGTCGATGGCCGTGCCGATCCACTTGATGACGCGGCCATCAGCGCGACGCACCGGCCAGCCCTCGCACCGATGCCAACGAGATGGGCCATCGAAACGGCCGATCCGCAACTCCACACTGAAAGAAGATCGAGTGCGAGTCGCTTCCTCCCAAACTCGCTGAGCCCGCTCGGCATCCTCAGGGTGGACCAGCGAAACCCAACCCCAGACGTAGTTCGCTTGCGGCTGAAAGCCGGTGTACTCGGCACCGAGGCGGCTGATGTACTGCGTCGAACCGTCAGGTGTCGCGAGCCATGCGATGTGCGGGATCGACTCGGCGATGGTCTCGAAGTCGGCGTCCCGCATCAACCGATCCGACGATCGACCCTCGGGAAGCCCCGACACCGTCCCGCGAGCGCGCGCCGGATGTGTATCAGCACGAACTTCTTCCAGCAGCGGCTTCGGCGACTACGCCAAAGATCGCCCGGTTCTGGGGGTGCTTGTCCTGGGCCGTAGGACAACACCTTGTCGAGGACAACCCGATGCTGTCATCACCGAAGCGTGTGGTTCGCGTCGACCAAAACGAGTGAAAACGGCACCCAATCGAGTGAGACTGGCCTAAAGGAGCCCATCCCGAACGGCTCGCATCGCAGCCTCGACCCGATTGCGCACACCAAGCTTCCGAAAAATCTCCTGGAGATGCGTCTTCACCGTGTTCTCGCTGAGATGAACACGCGGACGCGATCTCACGGTTCGAATACCCCTCGCTGACAAGCGCCAAGATCTCACGCTGCCCATCAGTCAAGACGCCAGCCCCGCTCCCAGAATCACCAGACCCCGACGCCGGCGGCTCGCGCCCGGGATCGAACAGCACGAACCCACGGCCGCCAGGGCTCTCACCGAAGCGCGACCCAGACGTCGCCAGGTCCACAACCGAAACGAGTCCCTTGATCATCTCCCGTTGCACCTCGTAGAGGCGCCCGTTGTCGATCGCAGTCGCAACCTGGTTCGCAAACGTTGACAGCAGCCGCTCATCGTCGCTGCCGTACCCACCCGGCTTGTTCGCCACACCCAGCACACCAATCAACGTCGCGCCAACCCGGAGCGGAACACCGAGGAACGCGTGCACCGGTGGGTGCCCGGGAGGCTGACCCACGCTCACTGGATCGTTCTCAACGTCATTCGACAGATACGATCAATTCTCGATCAAGACGATCCCGAACACGCTCAGCCGCAGCGACATGAAGCGGTAACGCTCCAAGAACCCCGGGGTCGAAGGCACAACACCCTTGATCGCGGCGACCATCATCCGGCTCCCCGCCTCATCGAGGAGCCCGATGAACCCGAACTGCGAGCTGGTCAGCTCGAGGCAATAAGCCAACGCTCGATCTTGCACCTCCGGCAACTCGCGTAGCGACGCAATCTCGGTCGAGATCGAGAGCAACGAATCGAGCTGCTCCCCAAACGCCTGCGCCCTGTCCATCGAGATCCTGGCCGGCTTCGAAGAAATCAGGAATTGTCTGCCGATCCGGCCAAACACCAGCCTATGGCCAAGAAGAGGTCGAGGGAACCGGGCGCGGCGCGCGCCTGACTGCACAGCGCAAGCTCGCCGAGGCCTGACGACTCTTCCATCTACATACCCGAACCCGACGACGTCGGGAAGCAGCAACTCACCTACCTCAACCGCGGCTGCCAGCGGTCAACCAGCAACCACCCCTCCAGGCGTCCGCCACAAGAGGCAACGACACTCGTCGCTCTGCAAGGAAGGGCGGAGCCGCATCACGAGTGGGCTTCTGTGGCGACGGCGAATCGTGGACCGTGTCAGTCGGTCGTCGCGAAGACCCGCCAGGGCCCGGGTACGCCCTTGAGGTCGTGTTCACCCCGGTCGGTGAGCTCCAGCCCGGATCCCGCGATCAGATCGGCCACGGTGCGAGAGACGAGCACCTCGTCTGGCGCAGCCAGCGCCTGGATGCGAGCCGCCAGGTGAACGGTCATCCCACTGATGTCCTCGCCCCGAACCTCGACCTCTCCCGTATGGAGGCCAGCTCGGATCGAGACACCGAGGTCACGGCTGGTATCACGAATCGCACGTGCGCATTCGACCGCCCGACCTGGGCTGTCGAATCGGGCGACGATACCGTCGCCGGTCGTGTTGATCTCGGCGCCTCCAAAACGGGTGAGCTGGTGGCGCACCATGTCATCGTGGCGGTCGAGGAGGTCTCGCCCTTCTCGATCACCGATCGCAGCGAGACGCTCCGTAGAACCGACAATGTCGGTGAACAGCACGGTCGTCAAGACTCGATCGGTGCCACCACGGGTGCCGGTGAGGAACTCCTCGATCTCATCCAACAACGCTGACACGTTCCCGACCCAATAGAGCTCATCGGCGCCAGGCAGCTCGACGTACTTCGCGCCCGGTATGTGCTCAGCCAGATACCGACCCTGCTCCGCTCGAATGACCCGGGTATCCCGGCGATGCAACACCAGGGTTGGCTGATTGACCTGCGACAACAATCCCCGCACGTCAGCGCGATAGCGCATCGCCAGAATGCTTCGGGCCACAGCCGGACTCGCTCCTCGCTTCCCGGCTCGATCCCACCACCTCCGAAAACCTGGGTCGCCGGCGACGCTCGGCGCGTTCAAAACCAGATCATCGAAGCCCTGCTCGACCGCGTCCACCTCGAGGTTCACCGCCAGAAACCGCTCAATGGCCTCCGGGGAAACGCCCCGATACCCCGGCCCAGACACCAACCGGGCGGTGCCATTCACCAAGATGAGGCTCGTCACCCGATCGCGATGCCCACTGGCAAGCACAATCGCTTCCGCGCAGGCCTCGGCCGCCGCGAACACCGCAGCCCCCGGCGACTCAGCCGCCTCAAGCACCGCCACCGCGTCCTCAACCCACTCCTCAAGACTCGGCGGGCTCGACGGCGCCACCGGATCCGACAACCCGATCCCACGCCCATCGAAACGAATCACACGCCCAAACGACGCCAATCGACGCTGGAACCGCGACAGCCCCGGCTCCTCGTCCATGCTGTCAATCGGCAGCACCCCAAACGACATCATCAACACATCCGGCGGCCCCACACCCAGCACCTGGTACGCGAGATGAACCCCACCGTTCTTCGCATACCGGACCGCCGGCAGACTCTCCACCATTCCCAACAGTCTGTCTGCCAGACACGCCCGCCGACCACAGACCGACCCAGGCGCCATCCCGCTGCAAGAGCGGCCGGATCGGTTCGACCCAAACCGGATTGAGGACGCACACCGAACAACGGGCAGACGCAAACCAGCCCATCGGTATCCCGGCCATCGCCACCGCTCTGCGCGCCGCGGCCGGCGCGAGCTGTGCCCCGAGCTCGTTGGTCCACCGCTGGACGTCCTCATGGCGGATCCGCGCCAGGGGGACGTCGCCCAAGGCCGGGAGGAGGTGCCTCCTGACGTAGGCCTCGTCGCGAACCAGCGTGCTCGGCCGCAGCGCCCGCTGTTGCGACTCCTGGAATTGGACGAGCCAGTCCCGGAGGCGCATCCGGCCCCGGGCCGGGTCCACCCAGGAGCCCTCGGACCGGGTGACCTCCGCTACCGCCAAGAACCGCTCGGCTTCGCTCCGTTTGGCGAACTGCTTGGAGTGTTCGCGCCCGTCCGGCCCGCGGTAGCGGGCGAGGTAGGCCGTGCGGCCACGATCCAGCTTCCGTCGTCGTATGTGACCCATCGCGCTGACCGACTACCGGGCAAACCGCGGACCTTTCGCGGACTTGGGGCAGCTCCAGCCGCTGGGACCCACAGCGGGCAACGCCGTGACCTGCGGAAATGTGGTGGGCGCTACTGGTTTCGAACCAGTGACCTCTGCCGTGTGAACCCGAAAATGGCTGTTCCTCGAAGTCCGTTCGGATCCGTTTGACCTGTTTGTGTCCCTAGAAGTGGTGTAACTCGGGGGGTCCACCTATGAGGTGGGCCACCGCGTGATCCTCAGCGTGATCCGTCCAAGGAACACACGAAGGAGACACCACGGTGGCCCTCTCTCAGTCTGACCTTATCGACCTGCTCGACGCGATCCGTGCTGGCGGGGATCTCGATGTTGTTCGACGCTCGGTGGAGCTGGTGCTCCAGGCCCTGATCGAAGCCGAGGCGACGGAGGTGATCGGCGCGGAGCCTCATGAGCGCACCCCGGCGCGCACGACCCAGCGCAACGGGGCCCGGGAGCGGCTGTTGTCGACGAAGGCCGGGGATGTGGAGCTGCGGATCCCCAAACTCAGGAAGGGGTCGTTCTTCCCGGCGGTGCTCGAGCGTCGTCGTCGCATCGACCGGGCGTTGTTCGCGGTGGTGATCGAGGCCTACGTGCACGGCGTCTCGACTCGGAAGGTGGATGATCTGGTCGCCGCGCTGGGCCTGGAATTGGGGATCTCCAAGTCCGAGGTGTCCCGGATCTGCGTCGAGCTCGACACCACCCTGGAGGCCTTCCGAACCAGGTCCTTGGAGCACGTCGAGTTCCCGTACGTGTTCTTGGATGCCACCTACGTCAAGGCCCGCGTGGGCGGGCGGGTGCTGGCCCGAGCGGTCGTGATCGCCACCGGGGTCACCCGCGCCGGCGACCGGGAGGTGCTCGGTTGTGACGTCGGCGACTCCGAAGACGGAGCCTTTTGGACCGCCTTCCTGCGCTCGCTGCGGGCCCGGGGGCTGAGCGGGGTCCGGCTGGTGATCTCGGATGCCCACCAAGGCCTCGTCAACGCGATCGGCGCGGTGCTGTTGGGAACCAGCTGGCAGCGCTGTCGGGTGCACTTCATGCGCAACGTGCTCGCCAAGATCCCCAAGGCCTCCGGCGAGATGGTCGCCGCCGCGATCCGAACCATCTTCGCTCAACCCGACGCCACCCACGTCCAAGCCCAGTTCGACGAGATCACCACCATGTTGGGCCGTCAGTTCCCCGTCGTCGCCGACATGCTCACCGACGCCCGCGCCGACCTGCTCGCCTTCACCAGCTTCCCGGCATTGCACTGGAAGAAGATCTGGTCGACCAACCCGCTCGAACGGGTCAACAAAGAGATCAAACGCCGAACCAACGTCGTCGGCATCTTTCCCAACGAAGCCGCCCTGACGCGTCTCGTCACCGCGGTCATCGCCGAGACCCACGACGAATGGCAGGTCTGCGACCGTCGCTACCTCTCCGAAGGCTCCATGAACAAGCTCTACGAACAACCCGCCCCAGAGCCCGTCGCGACGCTCACCCCCGCGATCGCGTCATGAGCAACAAAACCCGCCCCCTACGTTTCGATATCAGCCACGTTCGCGACGCCGCCGGCACGAGACCCCCGCCGAAATTGCGTCACCGCACAGCACACGTCAACATCACCATCGAGAAGCACGCCGGGGATCACACGCACTTACACCACCCGGCGGGGCACGGCCTCTGACCTTGTCAGAGCCTGTATAGCGGATACGAATGGACACCAATGGACACCAACGGCGAAGGCAATTCTGGGACACATTCAGGGATGCCTTGAGCAGTGAGATGTAGGCACTCGTGGGTCAAGGCGTCTGGTGCGTCGCCACAGGAACGACCTCGATGAGATCATCCAAGAGCTGAAAGTCCCTCGGGTTCAACGTGTACAGGGCCATTTCGTTGGCGAGTGCGACACTCGCGATGAGGAGGTCGACCGCCCGTTGGCCTCGTGCCTTGCGACCCGCACCAGCCACCGCTGCATACACCCGCCCATAGGCTCGTGCTGCCTCGGCGTCGAATGGCAGTGGATCGAAGGTTGCCTCGGCCCGTTGGAGCAGCTCTTGACGTCGTCCCCGCTCGTCAGCGCTCGACGCGGCGTGGGGCCCGGCTGCGAGCTCGGCCATGGTGATCGCCGACACGGCCAGCTCTTGGGGCAGCGCAGCAGCCTCGAGATGCCCTAACTCGATGACCGCGGACGTGTCGAGCAGGCCGCGAACTTCTCCGGTCAATTCAGCCACGCGGCGCCGCGCCCTGGTCGAGCACGCGGTCGACGTCGGCCCGGAACCGCTCCCAATCGAGCGGCTCCGCCGAGGCGAAGGCGGCGACCGCCACCGCAGCGGCGACGAAGCGTTGCCGGCGGACCGGGTGCAGCTCACCGACCGGGACTCCGTTGCGTGTCACGACGAACGATTCCCCTCGATCAAGCTCGCGCATGATCTCGCCGCTCTCGTTCCGAAGCTCCCGTTGGGTGATCTGCCGTGCCATTGACGTAGTGTAGCACACGTGCGACGGACGGGGTGTAGCCTTGTGATGACCGGCCAACCGGTGGAGGCGGTTCGCGACCATGGCAGCGTGAAGTTCGCAACCTCCGTGGGACACCTCGAGAGCGTCGGCCAGCAGGCCAACGAGTTCCTGCGGCTCAGAGACTCGGACATCGGCTGGCCACTTGACGAACTCTGGGTTGGCAGCGAGCTGCTCGATGGTCCAGCCGAGATCGAAGCGACGCCGCTCGTCCTTGTGCTCGACGCGCCCCCTGAGGACCTGCCGTGGCTGGCCTTGCATCCCGCCGGCGACTGGATCTGCGAACAGCTGCGTCTCACGAAGCGTCCGATCTCCTGGCGATATCGGCCGAGCGTCTACCCGCCATGGAACTGCCGGGATCGCCGAGTGCTCCGCTTTTGGTCCACCAGCGCCGGCTATGACAGCGGCGTGATCGAGGCCCTACAGGCGCGGCACTTCGATCAGCTCCAGATCGTCGCACCTAGCCAAAGTGAGTTCGCGGCACAACTCCAGACCGAACTCGACCTGTGCCAACACCACCTGCAAGACATCCTCGACCACTACTGGGACGCTGACTGGCGGCGTCATCACAAAGGCTTCGGGATCAACCCCGAGGACCACCTCTGGCGAGCCGCCGCGGCGGTCCGAGAGATCGAGACCGCTCTCGATCCACGGTCGGCGCGCTGATCCGTGATCCAGGGGCTTTGCACTCGGTGCAGCGCACGGTGAGCGAAACTCACCGCTCATGCGACGCGGCAGCAACCTGGGGCTGAGGCCTTATTCTCGGGCCGTGGCGACCACTCCGCTCCCCGACCTGGATATCGAGAAGGTACAGCGTGCGTGTCGCCGCCGGGTCCCTGAACAACTCAAGGACGAGATCCGCCTCGAGGTGACGGTGAAAGGCAAGCGCGTCTCCATCCACGAGCAGCGTCCGGTCTGGCGCGGCGCGCCCGGCGATTGGACCTCGATGCCGATCGCACAACTCCGCTACGAAGGCGAGGAACTCTGGACCCTCTACTTCGGCGACCGCCGCGGCAAGTGGACCCGATACTTCGAGCTCGAACCTCGCCAGCCCATCGATGTCATCATCAACGAAGTCGACACCGATCCGACCGGCATCTTCTGGGGTTAAGACGCCCATTGGAGAAGCTGGGATTGCACTGACATGAACCGCGACTTGCAAGGGCGGTGCAGGCGCCCGCTAAAGCCCTGGTCACAGGCCAATATCCCTCTGACCTGCCCAGGGTCGTTGCTTTTCGTCGCCGTCATTCCACGGACTTGTTGTGGACTGGCCGAGCTGGCGTCCCAGTGTTGTGGAATCGAGGCGGTTGGATCAGCCGGGATCCGGCCCTGCTCCTCCGGCGCCGACCGTTCCTGCCACGCCACCGAACTCAATTGTCACTGCAGGAGGTCGAGTTTCACCGTCGCCACGTCGTTCGGTGCGCACGCGAACGTTCCGGGCGTCGTGGGGTCGACGCGCACGAACTTGCCGTCCTTGATCTGCATTACGACGGTGCAACCGAGGGAGCGCCGCCCCCCCAGGTCGATGGGTGAGATCATGCCGCCGGCGTCGAAGCGATGGATCTTCGCGAGCGCTGCGAGGACGGCGCTTCGGGTCACGCCGTTCTCGCCACTCTGGTGCACCACCGCGTCGACGGCGTCTTGGAGCGCGAGTGTTGCCGCGAACGCCTGCGGTGCGTACCCGTCGACCTTCGTCGGGTCGGTGTAGTGGATGAAGTTAGCCAGCGTGGCGTTCGACTTCGTCTCGTTGAAGGGCAGGAATTGGAGCCGGACGTAGTTGCCCTCGATGGTGGGCTCACCCTGCGCGATGACCTTCGGGTCGTAGCACGGTAGCTCGCAGTCCCAGACCTTTACACCGTTCACGCCCTGTGCCGCTGCCTCCTGGCGCAGGGGTGGAAACGGCACGCGAGCGAAGACGTAGTTGGCGCCGGTCGAACTGATTTGCTGCACCGCGGGCGTGAACTGTGGACGGGTCGCGCTCGAGGCTCAGGCTCGCCTGGCCGACCTTGTTCACGCCCGCGGCTTCGATCGCTCCTACGGCAGCGAGCGTCGAATTCACGATGGCGGTCAGGTCGTTCGGGATTAGGAAGAATCCCTTGAGCTTGCCGAACTTCTTCTGGTAGTACGCGATGCCCGCCGCGTTGTAGCGGTAGGTCTGCGGGTGGTCGTTCTGGGTGTCGCATACCAGGTTCGGCGGGTTCAGTGGGAACGCCACCGGCGAGCACTGCTGTGCGACCTCGGTCGTCACGAGGGGCAGGTCTGGGATCCCGGTTGCTGCGCCCCGTGCGTCACGACACCCGACCTCGTCGTCGACATTGCTGAGGAACAGCGCTGACGTCGCCACCAGGGCGAAGTCGCGGGAGCAGGCCGTGATGATCGCGTTTCGTGCCTCCGTCGCGGCCGAGGTGAGAGTCGATGAAGTCGACGACGACCTTGCGGCCGGCGAGCCCGCCGTGGGCGTTCAGGTACTTGGCGGCACCCTGCACACCCGCGACGGCACCCGCGAAGAAGCCGGGGTAGACGGGGTTGTCGACGTCGGCGACGACGGCGATGCGAATTTGGGTGGGGGTCACCCCGATCTCGGTGCTCTGGAGCGTTGGGGCGCGGTGCGTGTCCGCGCCGGCCACGCTCGGGGTTATGAGAATGACCGCCATCACCGCCATGAGCAATCGAACGCGTCGCATGTCGTGTTCCCCCTGCACTCGAGCGCCTCAGGCGCTTGCTTTCGCCCGCTTCCGCGCGTGGGTGACCATCCGCTCAAGCTGGGCGACGGTCCACCCGACGACTCGACGGAACCCGTCGTCGCGCATGTCGTCGAACTGGGGGACGAGGCGGGTGACGCGCGCCGTGTCCGCGCTGTCCAGCCGTTCGATGCTGGCCCGGACCCGCTCGTCTTGGAGGTGGGGCGGGCTCGCCGCCTCGATCATGGCGTGGCCCATCGTCGTGGTCGCGACCCAATAGATCGCCTCCGCGACGAGGTGCTCGTCGTCGAGGCCGCATGCCTCGAAGATGCTGGCGAGCTGCGCCGCGCCGACGAGCCATTCGGTGGACTCGCCGCTCGCCATCAGCTGCACGAGCTGTGGCACTCGTCGGGCCCGCTCGTAGACCGCGAGCATCCACCCGGCGACCTGTTCCTGCCAGCTGCCCGCGCCCAGCGGGGGGCTGGGCTCGAAGAGCACGTAACGCGCGCACCGCGGCCACGAGGTCGTCACGGTCCTTGAAGTGCCGGTAGAGCGACATCGGCTTCGCCCCGACCGCTTCCGCGGCGCGCGCGACGGTGAGCGGCGCGTCGGCGTCGGCGAGGAGCATGTCCGCGACCGCAGCGGTGATCCGCTCGCGGGACAGGCGAGGCGGCCGGCCTCGGCGGCGCGTCGGCTGCACGGTCTGGGTCGCCTCCACTTGACTTTGAGTATGGCATACGCTAAGTCTCGGGCCTAGGGCGACAGGAGACCGGGGGACCTCGGATGGCTCGGGCGCTGGCAGGACGAGTGGCGGTCGTCACCGGGGCGAGCAAAAACATCGGCAAGGGCATCGCGCTGGAACTCGCGGCCAGCGGCGCGACCGCCTACCTGACGGCGCGCACCCTCGCCGATGCGCCTGGCCAGCTCGGCAGCCTTGAGCGCACGGCAGCCGAGATCGAGCGCGAGGGCGGGCGTGCCGTCCCGATCGCCTGCGACCACGCCGACGACGCGCGAGGTCGACGCGGTGTTCGACCGCATCGCCGCCGAGGAGGGTCGCCTTGACCTCGTCGTCAACGTCGCCTCCCCAGACTTCTCGGCGATGGTGGGCGTGCCGTTCTGGGAGCGCCCGCTGGAGGACATGTCCCTTTGCCTCGAGATCGGTCCGCGGTCGAACTACGTGACCACCGTGCTGGCGGCTCGTCGGTTCATGATCCCGCAGCGCTCGGGTGTCATCGTGAACATCTCGTCGCACGGCGCCGAGTCGTATCTCTTGTCGGTCGCCTACGGCGCCGGCAAGGCGGCGATCGACCGGATCACCCGCGACACCGCGTTCGAGCTGAAGCCCCACGGCATCGCGGTCGTGTCGCTCTGGCCGGGCCTCGTGCTCACCGAAGGGCTGCTGGCGAACACGACCGTTTCCGACGACGGCCGCCGACTGCTCCACGGCCTCGACGTCGACTTCGGTGAGAGCCCGAAGTTCAACGGAAAGGCGGTCGTCGCTCTCGCGAGCGACGCCGACATCCTCGAGCGAACCGGCGGCTCCTTTCGTTCCAGCCGCCTCGCCCGCGAGTACGGGTTCACCGAGGACGACGGGTCGCTCCCCCCCGAGCTGCCGGAGGGGCTGGCGTCCCTCATGGACGCCGGAGACATCCCCGACTACTGGCGCGGCGTCGAGCGCTCCGCCGGGACGCCGGGGGTCGCGCAATGAGCGAGCACCTCGTCCTGATCTCGGCCGATGGCCATGCTGGGCCGCCCGTCGCCACCTACGGGGCCTATGTCGATGCCGACATGCGCGACGAATTCGCGGGCTTCCTCGATGAGCGGGAAGCCTGGCGCGCCAAGCGCAATCGGACGATGGGTCTCCCCGAGGACACCGAGCTCGTCCACGCGCTCTTCGGCGAAGACATGGTCCAGCGCTACACCGACCAAGAGGCGGTGCTCTCGGGCGGCGTCACGGGCGTCGTGGATTCGGAGCGCCGCACCGCCGAGCTCGAGCACGAGGGGATCGTCGGCGAGGTGCTCTTCGCCGACTTCCAGAACAACAACGAGCCGGCCTGGGGCGCGGCGTTCCCGTACCCCGAGGCGACCGCCCGGCAGCGCCGCGCCGGTGCGCTCGCCTTCAACCGCTGGCTGGCCGACTTCTGCGCGGAGCTCCACGGGCGCCGCGCCGGCGTCGGCATCGTGCAGCCGCACGACGTCGAGACCGCCGTCGGCGACGTGCATGATCTGCGAGCGTCGGGCCTGGCGAGCGTGATGCTGCCCACGGGCGACGCCGCACTACCGCCGTATCAGGACCCGCTCTACGACCCGCTCTGGGCCGCCTGCGTCGACGAGGACCTGCCCGTGACGTTTCACTCGGGCGGCATTCCCTGGCAGGGCTACGGCCCCGAGGCCATGTGGGTCTCGAAGTACGAGCTCAACTGGTGGGCGCACCGACCGCTGTGGCAGATGATGTTCGGCGCGCGTGTTCGAGCGCTTCCCCGGCCTGCGCGTGGCCTTCACCGAGCAGGGCGCCGACTGGATCCCCGCGACGCTCGAGCGCCTCGACGAGCAGTACCGCTCCCCGTTCGAGCGGGCCATCACCGAACGGCTGCGCAAGACGCCGACCGAGTACTGGCAATCCAACTGCTTCGTTGGCGCGTCGTTCATGAGCCGAGCTGAGTGCGACATCCGTGACGAGATCGGCGTCGACCGGATCATGTGGGGAGCGGATTACCCGCACATCGAGGGAACCTGGCCCCATTCGCTGCACGCGCTCCGCGAGGCGTGCAGCGGCTGCTCAGCGGACGAGATCCGCATGATGGCGAGCCTCACGGCCGCGGAGGTGTACGGCTTCGACGTCGACGCGCTGCGTCCCGTCGCCCAACGCTGCAGCCCGACGCTCGACGAGCTCGTGACGCCGCCGTCTCCGGCCCCGGCGACCTACACGGCAGTCGACTACGCGCTCGGCAAGGTCAGCGGGAAGGAGACCGGCCGCCGCCTCTTCGCCAGCATGGTGAGCGGCGCACGACCGGCCAGAGAGAGTGAGGAGTCTGATGCCTGACTACGACGCGATCGTCATCGGCGCCGGCCACAACGGGCTGACCGCGGCAGCGGTCCTGACGCGGCGCCGGCCTGCGCGTCCTGTGCCTCGAGAAGAACCACTACGTCGGTGGCATGGCCTCCACGACCGAGCTCATGAAGGGCTACCGCTTCGAGATCGCCGGATCCGTGCTGTTCCCGATGCCCGACGAGATCTACGACGATCTCGGCCTCGACGCCTGCCCGACCTACGACGCCGAGGTGATGTCGGTGAACATCGGCGAGCCCGACGAGGCACCGATGCTCTTCTACAGCGACCCGACGAAGCTGATGGAGCACATCGCCGAGACGAACGGCCTCGACGCGGTCACCGGAATGGCCGAGATCATCGCGTGGTGCGACGCCCCCGCCCGGGCGATCGGCCGCTTCGACGTCCGGCAGCCGCCAAAGACGCTCGACCAGATGCTGGCCTGCGCGCGCAACGAGACCGAGCGGGAGGCAGTCCGCACGGCGCTCTTCGGCAGCGTGATGGACGTCCTCGACACCTACCTGCCCGATCGCCAGCGCCACGCGATGCTGCGCGGGATGCTCGCGTTCCTGGCCGTCAACTCCACCTACCGCGGTCCGTACACACCCGGAAGCGCCATGTGCCTCGCGTTCGCCCTTGGCGACAACCGGCACGCGGATGATGCGCAAGCTCCACGGGGGCATCGGCGCGCTCTCAGAGCACCTCCGCACGCTCTTCGAGTCCCACGGGGGCGAGTTGCGGCTGCACGCCAAGGTGAGCGAGATCCTTGTCGAGCGCGGCCGGGTGGTGGGCGTCCGGCTCGGCGAGGGAGAAACCGTAACCGCACCCGTCGTGATCTCCAACCTGGACCCGACGGTGACCTTCACCCGGCTGCTCGACCCCGCCGACCTGCCCGAGACCATCGTGCGCCGGGTGCAAACAATGGATCATCGTGCCGCCTACATCCAGATGCACTTCGCGCTCGACGCACTGCCGGAGTTCACCGGCCCATACGCCATCCTCAACGAGGGCACGTTGCGTGCCTCCATGGGCATGTTCGGCTCCCCCGAAGCGATGCAACGCGACTACGAGGACTGCCGACGCGGCGTGGTGCCCCAGTCCCCGTCGCTCGGGATGCAGATCCCGAGCATGTTCGACCCCGCGCTGGCCCCCCCGGGGAAGCACGCCGGCAGCGCGTTCGCGTTCTACTTCCCGATCATCGGGACCCACGAGGAACAGTCACGTCAGAAGGACGAGATGGCGGAGCGCGTGGTGGCGAAGGTCTCCGCGATGGCGCCGAACTTCCGCGACGTCATCGACCGACAGCTCACGTACGCGTCCTACACCTTCGACATGATGTTCGGGTGTACCGACGGTGACTTCTGCCACGGCCTCCTCCACCCTGAGCTGATGGGGCCGTTCCGCCCCGGCCCCCGGGGCTGGCTCGACGCGCCGATCCCGATCGACGGGCTGTATCTCGGTGGTGCCGGGTGTCATGGGGGACCCGGCGTCACCTTCATCCCCGGGTACAACTGCGCCCACGCCGTCCTCGACGCGGTCGGGGCGCGTCGTTCCGCTGAGCGCGTCACGAGCGCCTGACGCGCATTCACTCTCGTCTGCGGTCACGGCCGGTGGCGAGCACAGGCGGCCGGATCGGCTCGCCACAAACACGAGCCTCAACTTCCCATCGATGCCATGACCGAATTCGCCGCCAGCACACTCATCGGGCTCAGCGTCTCGTGGATCGAACACGAGATCGCCTACCCCCGCCCAGATCGACGACATCCACCGGCGCCTCACCGAACCGGTATCCGCGCCGGACTCCAACTCGCCTCATCAACGCGCGCCAACCGATAGCCGCAAAGCACGACGGAGTGCCGTCAGCCACCGGTCATATCGCCGGATTCTGTCCGGGGGGTTCCGCTGACCAGCCCAAACGCGAAGAAACAGCGGCTGACGAGGCTGTCGCACGAATCTTGACCATCCCGCCCGCGTTTTGGTCGGCGGGTGAGGATGGGGCATGGCGGTCAATGTTCGTGAGGTCGATCGGGACCAGGTGTTCTTGATGCCGCCCTCGGTGGCGGAGTGGCTGCCGGCGGATCATCTGGCCTGGTTCGTGCTCGACGTGGTCGGTGAGCTGGATCTCTCGGCGTTCTATTCGGATCTGCGCGACGACGGCCGGGGCGGTTCGAGCTATGACCCGGCGATGGTGCTGGGGGTGTTGGTCTACGCGTATTGCGTGGGTGAGCGTTCGAGTCGCCGGATCGAGGCTCGCCTGGTCGAGGACGTGGCATTCCGGGTGTTGGCCGGGAATCAGCGTCCGGATCATGCGACGTTGGCTCGGTTTCGCTGCCGTCACGAGGCGGCGATCGCCGAGCTGTTCGCCCAGGTGCTGGGTCTGTGTGTCGTCGAGGGGCTCGTGGCGGCGGGGGTGGTGGCCATCGACGGGACCAAAGTGGAGGCGAACGCGTCCGCGTTCTCGAGTCGCACTCGACGCCAGATCGCCGCGGAGATCCTGGCTGAGGCGGACGCGACCGACGCGGCGGAGGACGAGCGCTTCGGAGACCGGCGAGGCGACGAGCTGCCCGAGCGCTGGGCGGATCGTCGAGACCGACGGGCCCGGCTGCGAGAGGCGCTGCGCCAGCTGGACGCGGAGGGGGCGTCGGACTGGGAGACCTATCTGGCCGAGCGGGCCCGCAAAGAAGCCGCGGCCGGTCGCAAGCTTCCCGGCCGCAAGCCGTCCAAGGCGGGACGCAACGCCAAGGACCGCTACGCCAACGTCACGGATCCCGACAGTCGGATGCTGCGGGCCCGGAACCGGTTCGTGCAGGGTTACAACGCGCAGGCCGCCACATCCCTTGACCACGTCATCGTGGCCGCCGAGATGACCAACGCCGCCAACGACACCACCCAGTTCGTCCCCATGGTCACGGCCAGCACCCAGAACCTGGCCGCCGCGGGGCATGACGAAGCGGTTGGGGCCTTCGTCGCGGACGCGGGCTATTGGAGCACCGAGAACGCGACGATCGACACGGATGCCGAGGTGCTGATCGCCACCGTCGCGCCGAGCAACGGCATCAGCGATCCCCACGATCCTCGGGTCCAAGCCCGACACGCCGTGCTCGAACGTGTCGAGCGAGGAGAGCTCACTCTCGTGGCTGCCGCCGCCGAGATGGGGGTCTCAGACACGTGGGCTTACAAGCTGCGCGCCCTTTATCGCGCCCACGAGCTCGAGCCCGTCGCCGTGCGCGCCGCCATGGATGCCAAGCTCACCACCCCTCATGGCACGGCCTGCTACGCGCGGCGCAAGACCACCATCGAACCCGTCTTCGGGAACCTCAAGATGAACCTCCGGTTCCGCCGATTCTCCCGTCGCGGCCTCGCCGCGGTCACCAGCGAATGGCGGCTCATCTGCACCATCCACAACCTGCTCAAGCTCCGACGTCACCAACTCGCGCTCGTCCCCGCCTGACCGGGCACGGCCTCACCGCCAGCCGCGGCAAGACCAACCCGCAGCACCAAAACCAACCGCACCCAGGATCGCAGCAGGTTCCTGCGACAGCCTCGCCAGTGCGGTTTCATACAATTGGGCGGATGAGCGGCGGGACGTTGGGACGATCGTCGAGTGGTGTCCCCGATCGCGCGGGCGCCGCGAGGGAGGTCAGAACGGTCGTCGAGGTGCGGGGCTTGCGCATGTCTTACGGGCCGATCGAGGCGGTCGCGGGCATCGATCTCGAGATCCATGCTGGCGAGGTGTTCGCGTTTCTGGGCCCGAACGGGGCTGGGAAAACAACGGTCGTGGAGATCTTGGAGGGGTTCCGCCGTCGGACTGCCGGCGAGGTGTGTGTCCTCGGTGCCGACCCCGCTCGCGCTGATGCTGATTGGCGGGCACGGATCGGGGTCGTGTTGCAGGAGTCGGAGCCTGAGCCCGAGTTGACGGTTGAGGAGTGTGTCAATCTCTACGCGAGTTATTACGCGAATCCGGGTTCGGTGCACGAGACGCTGGACCTTGTGGGGCTCGTGGATCGAAGCTTCGATCCGGTGTGGTCGCCTCTCTGGTGGCCAACGTCGGCGACTCGATGTTCGCGCTGGCGCTGATCGGTGATCCCGAGTTGTTGTTCCTGGACGAGCCGACGACCGGATTCGATCCATCTGCCCGCCACGCGACTTGGGACGTCATCGCTGGATTGCGAGATCTGGGAACGACGATCTTCCTGACGACCCACTACATGGAGGAGGCGCAGTTCCTCGCCGACCGCATGGCCATCATCGCCAACGGTCGGATTGTCGCCGAAGGGACGGCTGCGAGCCTGGGTGCGGGACTCGCCAACGAATTCACGGTCCGTTTCACCCTGCCAACCGCGCTGTCGGTCTCGGACCTGCCGGCCGCGTTCGTACCCGCGGCGGGCGCTAAGACCACGGGCGTCATCGAGGCGAAGACGAACAGCCCCCTGCCATTAGTCGCCGAGCTGGCGGCGTGGGCGTCGGAACGTGGTGTTGATCTGCCCGACCTGGAGGTCTCTCGACCCACGCTCGAGGACATCTACCTGCAGCTGACGGAGCAGGCGCGATGACGGTCACAGACCCCGCGACCCAACGCTCCCGGGCACCGTTGCCTCGAATCATCAGATCACAGTTTCGATCCGACCTGCGCTGCTTCTGGCGCAACACGCAGAGCCGCTTCTTCACCTTCGCGCTACCGGTCCTGCTCCTGATGATCTTCGGATTGGTGTTCCGCGACACGTCCGCGCGCGTGCCGGGAGGACATATCAACGAATCCATCTACTACGTCCCGGCCATCATCGCGTTCGGGCTCATCTCAGCAACCTTCTCGAACCTCACCGCCACCATCGTGCAAAACCGCGAGGTCGGCATCTACAAGCGGCGACGAGCCACACCCGTGCCAGCCAGCGCCCTCATCACCGGGCGCGCACTGGTAGCCGTCTTAACCGCCCTCGCCACCACCGCACTCCTGCTCGCCATCGGCTGGGCCGCCTTCGGAGCAACCATCCCCAGTCGCACCGCCGCCGCCTTTGTCCTCACCGTCATCGTTGGCGCGGTCGCGTTCTCGTGCCTCGGATTCGCCCTCGCCAGCGTCGTCAGCAACGCGGACGCAGCCCAGCCCGTCGTTCTTGCCATCGTGTTTCCCCTGTGCTTCATCTCGGGAGTCTTCGTTGCCGGAACGCTCCCCGCCTGGCTCGTCGACATCTCCCGGATCTTCCCCGTCCGCCCGCTCCACGACGCGCTCCTCGCCGCCTACAACCCCCACGCCTCCGGCAGCGGGCTGCGATGGGGCGACCTCGCAGCGCTCGTCGCGTGGGGCGCAGCCGGACTCATCATCGCCGTTCGCCGCTTCAACTGGCTCCCCAGCCACGACTGACGGGCCGGACACTGACGCCCAAAACCAGCGAGCAATTCAGACCATCCCCCTGCAAGGGAGGGTGGAAGCGTCTGCACTGGTGCGCACGAGTTCCATCAACAGGCGAGCGCTGGTCGTGTCGGAGGGACGATTACCACCCCGAATAGCTTTTGCTCCCCGAGAGTTGCCAGCCAAATGGGTAGCGTTCGCTGCGTCCACGAGGTGCGAAGGGAAGAAAAGCGATGCCTGAGTTCCCTGCGATTACTCACGTGGCGCTAACGGTTACGAGCCTTGAACGGAGTGTGCCTTGGTACAAGGATCTGTTCGGCTCGGACCCAATCCTTGACGAGGACACAGGTCCGTTCCAGCGCGTCGCTTGGCTTACCGGCGGCACAATCGTTGGCGTAACTCAGTTCCCTGACTTGGACAGCACTGAGCCGTTCAACGAGCGGCGGCCGGGGCTCGATCATCTGGCTTTCGGCTGTGCCAACCGCGATGAGTTAAAGGCCTGGGAAATCCGTCTGAACGAACTCGGCATCCCCAACGGTGGCATCGTGGACACGCCCTACTACTCGGCATTGTCGTTTCGAGATCCCGACAACATCGCACTTGAGTTCTTCGCACCCCGGGGCTAAGACCGGCGGAGTATCCGACTGCTTGCGCCTGACCATCGCACTGCAAGCGGGACAGGATTCGTGAGCATCTCTGGGGACATGGGTGAAGCTCGCCCGATCACTCTGGCGGACGAGCTTGCACCTCAGTGAGGGTGCGTTCGATTTCGCTGACCGCGTAGCCGACAGCCTCTTCAGACGACATTCGTCCTCCTCTGGCAAGCGCTGTCGCGTAGGTATCGCCATCGAGCTTCGCTTCGATGAGCTTGAGAGTCTCGTTACGGTCGACACCGGTAGTCAGTGGACTGAAGTTGGTATCCTGAAATGCTCCTTCGCAAACAATGCCAACGAGCGCGGCGCCCGTTTCCGGTCGGCCGACCTCGCTGAAGACCTCAATCCCGAGCCACAGCATCCCGGCGACCGTCGGCACCAACCCGCTCTCGTGAGAGTATTTGAGTCCCTCGCGCAGATCACGGAGCGAACCAGCAGCATCCCCGTTGCGTGATCGGATGACCGCGGCCATTCCGAGAGCGGGTGCGTACACCGAATGACCGCGCCCCCACGAACCAACGCCACGGCCTCCTCCAGTGCGGCGAGAGCCCTCTTCGGATCTTCCACAATGAAGGCCCATCCCAACATCGCCTGGGCCGACGCAATGCTCGTTGGGCTTCCCGTCGCCCGGGCCAATGCGAGCGCGCGCTCCGATTGGGCGCGCGGTGCTGAAGTCGCCCCGTGACGTTGCCCAACTTGTCACGAGGATGGTCAGGGCAGCCATCGTGAACGGGTCTGTGCCTGACGCCTCGACCTCGCGGCGAATGCGACACAATGTTTCGTAGGCGTGTTCGGGGTGCCCGTCATAGGTGTCGGCGAGTCCGAGTGCCATGTAAGCCAGATAAGGCCAGGGGCAGTCGAGGGGCATTCCACCATGGAGTGCGTCGCTTGCCAGCTGGCGGCCATGCTCGGTATCGCCGGTCTGCACGGCAAACACCGCGGCCGCTGCCAAAACGGCTGTTCGTTGACCCGGGCTCGACGCGGAAGCCCGAGGCGCGGCCCGCATCGCCCACGCGCCCACGCCGAGTTGCTGGTGCCCGCCGGCCTCGTGGGCAATCGCCGCGATGATGCGCAACGCAGCCTCCACGTCACCCGGAACCAAGGAGTCAAGGGACCAGGTGACGGCTGCTCGTAGGTTGTCGAGCTCCCGGTGGATCTGCGCCCGCGCCGCCAACTCGCCGCCGCCGTGCAGACCCACTCCGCACCCCTCGGCGAGGCTTGCGTAGTGCTGCGCGTGACGGCGCCGCCAAACATCCGCGTCGTCACCCTCAAGGCGCTCCCGGGCGTACTGGCGCATCGTCTCTAAGAGCTCATAGCGGGTGGTTGGAGCCGACTCGTCGAGCGCGACCATCGAGCGCGCCACCAAGCCGTCCACTCGATCAACGACCTCGGCGGCCTGCACCCCTTCTCCAACGATGACCTGCTCTGCGGCCTGCAGCGTGAACCCGCCCGCAAACACGCCGAGGCGATCAAAAGTCGCCTGCTCCGCGGCGCTGAGCAGCTCATAACTCCAGTCGACCGTCGCTCGCAGTGTGTGGTGACGCTCCACCGCGGTTCGACGGCCGCCCGTGAGCAGCCGAAACCGCTCATCCAGACGCGCCGCGATATCACCGGGCTGCATGGATGCCACCCGGGCCGCCGCCAACTCGATCGCTAGCGGGATTCCATCCAGCCGCTCACAGATCTGGGCCACCGCCGCCGCGGTGGTGGCCTCCAGTGCAAAGCCGGCGCGGACCTCCTGGGCCCGATCCACAAACAGCCGCGCCGTCGTCGTTCGCCGTGACGCTCTCAACACTCACATCATCCGGTCTTGGTACCGGCAAGGACCGCACCCGCTTCGGCGCGTTCACCCGATACGTCAAGCGCTTCGCGACTCGTGGCCAGCACCGCCACCTCCGGGCACGACCGCACCAGCGACTCCACCAGCGCGGCGCTCGCATCCAAGACGTGCTCACAGTTGTCCACCACGAGCAGCATCTGCTTGCCCCGCAGCGCCTCGACCACGCTCTCAGCCAATGATCGCCCCTGATGCTGCTGGATCCCCAATGTTGAGGCCGCCACTTCGACGACCGCGTCGGGCTCCCCCACCGGTCCTAACTCGATCAGCCAGGCGCCGTCGCGATACCGCGGCAACACCTCGGCTGCGATCTGCAACGCCAGGCGGGTCTTTCCGACTCCACCCACACCGGACAAGGTGACAACCCGCGTCGACTGCAGCGCCGCCGCGACGTCCTCGAGCTCCTCAACCCGTCCCACAAACGAGCTCAGCTGCAGCGGCAGATTGGTCGGAAACGCATCCAACGAGCGCAGCGCCCCAAAGCGTGCCTCGAGCCCGCCACCCACCAGCTGAAAGACCTGCTCCGGACGCGACAAGTCCCGAAGTCGATGCTCACCGAGATCAACCAGCTCAAGATCTTCAGGAAGCGAATCCCGCAGCACCACCTCCGTCGCATGAGACACCAGCACCTGACCGCCATGTGCCGCCGCCATCAGCCTCGCTGCCCGATTCAACGTCGGCCCGAAATAGTCACCGTCCCGTCGTTGGGCCTCACCGGTATGAAGCCCGATCCGAACCCGCAGCCTTTCCACACCGTCCCACCGCTCGTCGGCGAGCCTTCGCTGGCCTGCAACAGCCGCCGTAGCCGCATCGCGAGCAGTCCCGAAGACCGCATGCACGCCATCACCCGTCGTCTTAACCACCCAGCCGCCGATCGACTCGATTACCTCCCTCAAGATCTCGTCATGGCGAGCCAGCGCGGCCTTCATCGCCTCGGGGTGCTCCTCCCACAGACGCGTCGAAGCCTCGAGATCGGTGAACAGGAACGTCACCGTCCCGCTCGGCAGCTCGGGCATCCCACCCCCCCGGTCGGTGCCCATAGTCAATCAGCGGCCAACCGCTCCCGTCAGCCCCACGAAACCGCCCGGACATCCGCACCCTTGCAGGCCCCCCGAAGAGCGCAGAACCCCCACCCTCCCGGCCATGGCCGACCTCGCCTTCCACACATCCCCCTGCAAGGGCGACGAGATACCCCGTATGCGTGTGCAGCAGTGGCGACACGTCTCACGGCGAGTGTCCGCCCATATCCGTGGCAGCGCGCCGGAAGCCCTATTAGTTGTTCGTACCTGCGAACTGGAGGAGCTCCGCCCGGGCGAGGCTGATTGCGCCATCGAGGGTGAGGTGGCGGCCATCGGTCCATAGCTCCGTGTACTCGTCGGCGGCAAACGCCTGCCGGAGCTGATCGGCAAGTTGTTGTTGCATGGCTAGATCTCGCGGGGCTCCGACAATTCTGCCTTCGTCGCGTAGGTGTGCGAGTGCGCCGAGGATCCGCACCGCGGTCGCGGGCGAGCCCAGCCGGGCAAGCAAGCCGGCGATCATGGCCAAGGCGATGCTCGCGTAGTACTCGGCTCCGGCCGCGTGGTGGTGTTCCAGCGCCTCCTCGAGTGCTTGGGCGGCTGCTCCGTACTCATGCAGCCGCAAATGGGCGACGCCCTTGAAGAACAGCGCCTGGTCGGCCATCGCAGAGCTCGGGCCTCTCGAGAGCAGGATGCTCTCGTCCAGCAGGGCAATCGCGGCCTCTGGGTCCGTCCGATACCGCGCCATGCCGCCAGCTTCAAGCGCCACGCCGAGGACGAATTCGTTGCCATGCGATCGGGCGAGCTCGATCGCCTGGTCGCCGAGCTCTCGTCCCCGATCATCGTCACCGGTCATCGAGAACATGACCGAGGCGATCGCGAGGCAGTGCGTCTCTCGGTACGGGTCGTGCGCTGAGCCGGCCGCCACCGCCGCTTGCTCGGCGAAGCGGCACGTCTCAGCAGGTCGATTCGTTACCAAGGCCGCGACCGCTAGCCCAATCAGCGCTTCGGCGATCGGCTCGTTCCCGGCTTCAGCTGAAGCCTCGAGGCTCTCCTGCAGCAGCTCGTGTCCTTGCTCGATGAGCGACAGATGGAGTGCCATCTGCCCACCGAGCGCGGCCAGCATGGAACGCACCGGGAGCGACATTTGTGAGTCGAGCGCAAGAGCCTCCGTGATCCATGTGCGTGCGTCGCGGTAGTGACGTTGGTGCCACCAGAAGTGACCGAGGGCAAGTGTCATCCGGGTGAGCTTCGCGGGGTCGTGGTCTCGAACCCAGGTCAGCGCCGCATGCAGGTTGTCGCGCTCCTCCTCAAGCCGTTGGGTCCAGGCGATGTCATCGGTTCCAATGATGTGTGGCGCAGCTTGCTCGGCGAACTGCACGTAGTAGTCGGCATGGCGGCTGCGGACGCCGGCCGGCGCCTCGAGCTCCTCGAGACGGTCAGCGGCGTACTCGCGCATCGTGTCCAACAAGCGGTATCGGATCGTCGCTGGGCCCTCGTCGAGCAGCACCATCGACTTCGCCACGAGCCCGCCCAGCGTGTCGAGCACCGCCAGCGCATCGGCCTCATCGTCGGCCACGACCGCTTCGGCAGCCTCCAGCGTGAAGCCGCCCGCGAACACCGACAGACGAGCAAAGGTCACCTGCTCGGCTCCTCGAGCAGGTCGTAGGACCAGTCCACCGCGGCGCGCAGGGTTTGATGGCGAGCCAGCGCCGTACGGCGTCCCTGCGACGAGCAGCCGAAACCGCTCATCGAGTCGCTCGAGGATGCTCTGTGGGCTCATCGACTGCACCCGAGCCGCCGCAAGCTCGATCGCGAGCGGTATCCCATCCAAGCGCCGACACAAGGTGGCGATCACCCCGGCGTTGTCGTCGTTCAGCTCAAAGCCTTCGCGGGCCCGCTCGCCCGCTCGACGAACAGCCGCACCGCGTCACTGGCAAGGATGTCCCCCAGGATCCCAGCATCGCCCGTATCCGGAACCCCAAGGGGCCCCACCGCAAGCACACGCTCGCCCTCCACCCCTAGCGGCTCCCGACTGGTCGACACCACCACGATGGCCTGGCAACGCTCAGTGACGAGCTCAACGAGGCTCGCCACTGCCGCGATCACATGCTCACAGTTGTCGAGGATGATCAGCGCCCGAGCATCCCGAGCCGCTGCCACGATCGCGTCCTCGGCGGGACCCTGTCGACGATCAGGCAACCGCATCGCGCTCGCGACCGCGGCAGCCACCAGGGACGTCGTCGTCGAGCGGCGCGAGATCGACAAACCACACCCCATCATCGAAGCGTGGCATCAGGGATGCGGCGGCCTGCAGCGCCAAACGCGTCTTGCCTACCCCGCCCACCCCGGTCAGGGTCACCACCCGGGAGCGATCCAACAACTTGGCGAACTTCCCTAACTCCTCCTCGCGGCCAATGAACTCGGTCCGCTGCGACGGCAGATTGCTCGGGATCGCATCGAGGCTCCGAAGCGGCGGGAAGTCACGCTCAAGACTCGGATGGGCGACCTGAAACACCTGCTCCGGGCGACCCAGATCCCGCAATTCGTACGAACCCAGATCAACCAGATCCAGCCCACCGGACAGCGCGTCTCGCACCAAGTCCGCGGTCACCTGGGAACACAGGATCTGGCCCCCATGACCGATCGCCATGAGCCGCGCCGCCCGGTTCAACGCCGGCCCGAAATAGTCGCCCGACCGAAGACTGGCCGTCCCACTGTGCAGCCCCATCCGCACCCGAAGCGACCCGACCTCGCCCCACTCCTCAGCTCCCAACGCCCGCTGCGCACCGACAGCTGCCGCCACCGCATCTGGCGCAACGCGAACACGGCGTGGATGCCGTCGCCCGTCGTCTTCACCACCTGGCCGGCATGCGACTCCACGGCGCCACGAAGGATCGCGTCGTGACGAGCCAGCGGCTCCTGCATCGCCTCCCCGTGCTGCTCCCACAGCCGCGTCGAACCTTCCAGGTCCGTGAACAGAAACGTCACCGTCCCCGACGGCAGATCCGCCACCTCGACCCCCTGCGCTGAGCCCAGTACAGCACTCGACGCCATCCCACCCCTTCCGACCCCGTAGAGCTCCGACACACCCAGCCAAAGCGCACCGAAGGCGAGCAACTCAACGCCCGAGACCACTCCCAGCCTCGACAACCCGACTACCAGGCAGATACACCCTTGCAGTTCACGCCCTCCCGGGCGTGAGCTGACGCGAGGTGGTAGCGCGCCAGGTAGGTGGGAGCCCTCGACCGGGAGCGCTGGTAGGAGTTCGCGAACGACGTGGCGCGCTACCTGGTAGGTCATCTGGTAGGTGCCAGGCGCATCATCGGCGTCCCCGAATGTCTGCCGTTCGAAGCCTGGGAGGCGTCGTCCATGAGAGAGCTCAGCCTTGTCGGTGCCGATATCGAAAGACCTGACCCGTTCGATCTCCGCGAGTCTCACGTCCTTGCACTGTCGATCGACGAGGTCGCCACGGTCCTGCGGGTCAACCGCAAGACGGTGGTGGCGATGATCGAACGGGGTGAGCTCACCGAGGTCCGGTATGCCCGGCGTCGCTGGGTGCCGACTCATGTACTGCGGTCGTTCCTGCTCCTGGACGGCCCTGCTCGGTCGTCCGTTGCTGGCTCGTCCAGCAGCTGACCAAGGATCGCCGCCGCTTCACGGTCCCGGCCGGGCAGCCAGTGCGAGTAGATGTCCAGCGTGGTGCTGGCACGGGCGTGGCCGAGGCGACCGGCGACGGTCCGCACGTCCACACCCGCGGCGATGAGCCGGGTGGCTGCGAGGTGTCGGGTTGCGTCCTTGAGACTGAAGCCCGAGAGGCCGGTGCGTCGCAGCAGCTTGTCGAAGGTCGTCGTGCAGTTGTCGGGCCGCAGCGGATGGGTTCCGCCAGGCCGGCGGGAGAACACGAACGCGTCAGCGCTCAGCTCGCCGCCGCAGGCCGTAGCGGCCGCCTGCGCCGACGCGAGGTGCTGGCGGAGCCGATCAAGGGTCCCATCGTCAAGCGCGACCGTCCGCCGGTTGTGGGTCTTGGTGGGGCGCTCCTGCACTCCCCCGTCGACGACGATGACTGCCCGCTCGATGGTGACCGTCCTCGCGTCCACGTCGACGTCGCGCCAACGCAGGGCGCAGAGCTCGCCGCGGCGCGCCCCGGTCGCCGCGGCGACGCGGAGCACGACTGCGAACAGCGGATCGTGGCGCTCGGCTGCATCGACGAGGCGCGCCAACTCGTCGGGACTGGGAGGTGTCACGATCGGACGGTGGACCGTCGGAGGCTCGGCCCAGCTGGCCGGGTTCCGACTGAGCCATCCCCACCGGACCGCCCGGTCGAGCGCAGCACGGGCGACCAGATGGGTCTTGAGGATCGTGGCCGGACTCAGACTCATCGCCAGCGTCGGATAGAGGTCGTCGAACGCCTTCGTGGTGAGTCGATCAAGTCGCTCGGCGCCGAGCGCGGGCTTGAGGTGCTGGCCGATGGAGGCCCGGTAGCGGGCGATCGTGGTGGGCGACAGGTCGGCCGCGATCTTGAACGACAGCCACTCGTCGAGCAGCTCGGCGAACGTGGCGGAGCCTCGCTCGACCCGCTCTGAGTCCACCGATCCAGCCTCGAGGTCGGTGAGCAGCGACCGGAGGGCTCGCTGGGCCTCTGCTTTGGAACCGTGCACGGTGAGCGACTTCTGGCGGTACCGGCCGGTCCGGGGGTCGCGACCGAGCGCGACCCTGATCTCGTAACGCTTCCCGGGCACCTTGGCCCGGATGCTGCCTCGCACATCCCCTCCAGACGATTCTGGGATCGTTCTGGGACGCGAGGAACCGCGATTCGGGGACGGGGACGGCGCAGGTCCCTGACCTGCGCCGATGCGTGGGCGCTACTGGTTTCGAACCAGTGACCTCTGCCGTGTGAAGGCAGCGCTCTCCCGCTGAGCTAAGCGCCCGACTGTCAGGGTGGGACCGCGCATTGTAGGGGTGGCTGGGCGACGGGCCTCGGCCGGGTGGAGCGGCTCGGCGGCGATGGCGGGCTGCGCCTCGTGGGCTGGCGGGCTGCGGTGGGGACCCGGCGCGGTCCAGGGTTCTTGGGGGATGAGCCGACACGCGGGAGCCCCGACGCGTGGGAGAATGGGGTCGTTGGGACCTCGGTGCCGGCGCCGCCGCGCCTGAGCCGCCGGAGGGACGGGCCGAGGTCCGTGAGAGGTAGGTGACCAGGTGCCCAGGAAGGGACGTGCTCGCCGGTTCCGCGAGGCCCGCGAGCTCAAGCAGGGCTTCGACGACGGCCTGTTCTCCGAGTCGGACCGGACGCTGGCCGACCTCGAGGAGACCGACGACGACGACTCGGCGTGGGCGGACGAGGCCGACGATCACGGCGAGGAGTGGGACGAGGACGACCCGCTCCGGATCGACGAGCGGGGGCGTAGGCCCCGCGCGACGAACGCGGGGCAGTCTCAGGTCGTCCGCGGGTCGGGCCGGTCGGGGTCGAGGTCGAAGCGGCGGATCGCCTCGGCGACCCGCTCGCCCTTCAGGTCGCCTCGGCGGGCCAGCGATTCGAGCACGGCGACGACGAGGTGGGCGGCATCGACCTCGAAGTGGCGTCGCAGCGCCATCCGGGTGTCGGAGTAGCCGAAGCCGTCGGTGCCGAGTGACACGAACGAGCGGCGGCACGAACCGGGCGATCTGGTCCGGGACGGCCTTGACGAAGTCGGTCACTGCCACGATCGGGCCGTCGACGTCGCCCAGGCACTGCGTCACGTACGGCACCTCCGGCGCGTCGGTGGGATGGAGGCGGTTCCAGCGCTCGACGCCGAGCGCCTCGTCGCGCAGCACCTTGTAGCTGGTGGCGCTCCACACGTCGGCGGCGACGTTGAACTCCTCGGCGAGCGTGACCTGCGCGTCGAGCGCCGCCAGCATCGCCGTGCCGCTCGCCACGATTTGCGCGTGGTGCTTGCGGTCGCGGGCGGCCGGGCCGGAAGCGGTAGAGGCCGCGCGACAATGCCGTCCTCGACGCCGTCGGGCATGGCCGGCATGGGGTACGTCTCGTTGTACAGCGTGAGGTAGTAGAAGCAGTCCTCGGGTTCCGGGCCGTACATGCGCTCGATGCCGTCGCGGACGATCACAGCCATCTCGTACGCGAACGCCGGCGTCGTAGGCGTGGCAGTTCGGGTACGCGGCGGCGTACAGGTGGCTCTGGCCGTCGCAGTGCTGCAGCCCTTCCCCGGCGAGGGTGGTGCGTCCCGCGGTGGCGCCGAGCAGGAACCCGCGGCCGCGCTGGTCCCCGAAGCTCCAGATCAGGTCGCCGACGCGCTGGAAGCCGAACATCGAATAGAAGATGAAGAAGGGGATCATCGGCTCGCCCCAGGTCGCGTAGGCGGTGCCTGCTGCGGTGCAGCTCGCCATCGACCCGGCTTCGGTGATGCCCTCCTCGAGCAGCCGGCCGGTGCGGGATTCCTGGTAGGAGAGGAGCAGCGCGGCGTCGACGGGCTCGTAGGACTGGCCGAACGGCGCGTAGATCTGCACCTCGCGGAAGAGCGCGTCGAGCCCGAAGGTGCGGGCCTCGTCGGGGATGATCGGCACGACCCGCCGTCCGAGCTGCGGGTGGCGCAGCAGGTTGCGCAGCAGCCGGGCGAAGGCGGTGGTGGTCGAAGCCTGGATCCTCTCGCCGGTCCCGGCGAGCAGGTCGGCGTAGGTGGCCGGCTCGGGCAGCGCGATCGACCGGCGGCGCACGACGCGCTCGGGCAGGTATCCGTGGAGCGCGCGGCGACGGGCGATGAGGTACTCGTGCTCCGCTGAGCCGACGCCGGGGTGGTAGTAGGGCGGGTCGCCTTCCTCGAGGTCGCTGTCCGGGATGGGGAGGAAGAGGCGGTCCCGGAAGCGCTTCAGGGACGCGACGTCGAGCTTCTTGACCTGATGCGTGGCGTTGCGCGCCTCGAGCCCTTCGCCGAGGGTCCAGCCCTTGATGGTCTTCGCGAGGATCACCGTGGGGCTGCCGCGGTGCTCGACCGCCAGCTTGTAGGCCGAGTACAGCTTTCGGTAGTCGTGCCCGCCGCGGGGGAGGCGCTGGAGGTCCTCGTCGGTCAGATGCTCGACGAGGGCGCGCAGGCGCGGGTCCGGCCCGAAGAAGTGCTCTCGGATGTACGCGCCGCTCTCGACGGCGTACTTCTGGAACTCGCCGTCGACGGTGGTGTTCATCTGGTTGACGAGCACCCCGTCGACGTCGCGGGCGAGCAGCTCGTCCCACCCGCGACCCCAGATAACCTTGATGACGTTCCACCCGGCACCGTGGAACGTCGCTTCGAGCTCCTGGATGATCTTGCCGTTGCCGCGCACGGGCCCGTCGAGGCGCTGCAGGTTGCAGTTGACGACGAAGATCAGGTTGTCGAGCTGCTCGCGTGCGGCGATCGAGAGGCCGGCCATCGCCTCGGGCTCGTCCATCTCACCGTCGCCGACGAAGCACCACACCTTCGCCTCGCTGGTGTCGACGATCTCGTGGTGCAGCAGGTAGCGGTTGAAGCGGGCCTGGTAGATGGCGTTGAGCGGCCCGAGCCCCATCGACACGGTCGGGAACTCCCAGAACTCGGGGAGGCGCCGCGGGTGCGGGTAGCTCGGCAGGCCGCCCCCGAAGACCTCACGGCGGAACCGGTCGAGCTGCTCCTCGTCGAGGCGCCCCTCCAGGAACGCGCGGGCATAGATCCCGGGTGCGGCGTGCCCTTGCACGAACACCTGGTCGCCGAAGCCGCCGTCGCTCTTGCCGTGGAAGAAGTGGTTGAACCCGACGTCGTAGAGCGCGGCCGCGGACGCGAATGTGGAGAGGTGGCCGCCGAGCCCGTCGAAGCGGCGGTTGGAGCGATCCACCATCGCCATCGCGTTCCAGCGGATCGCGGCGCGGATGCGCTTCTCGAGCGCTTCGTCGCCGGGGAACCACGGCTCCTGCTCCGGCGGGATGGTGTTGATGTAGTCGGTGGTCACCATCGCCGGGACCCCGACGCCTTGCTCCCGGGCGCGCTCCATGAGTCGGGCGAGCAGGTAGCGGGCCCGGGCGCGGCCCCGGACGTCAATGACCGAGTCGAGCGAGTCGAGCCACTCGGTCGTCTCGCTCGGATCGATGTCCGGCAGCTGATGCACGAACCCGTCGATCAGCATCCGCTCTCCATCGACTCGGCTTGCCCCACGATACGGCGTCCATCACCGCATCGGCCCACCATGCGCCCCGGCCGCGCCGACGGGTGCGGGGGGTCGCCCTCGTCCAACTAGTGGGCAGCGAAGAGCGCGAAGAAGTCCCGCTCGCCGGGCGTCAGGTAGTGGTCCTCGGGCCGGACCATGGTGTCTAGGAGCTTGACCCCATGGACGTCGGTCGGGTCAGGGCTGTTCTGGGCAAACGTGAACGCCGACACCCAGTCGGTGTTGATGTCGAGCTCCATCGCCCGGACCGCGCCGGCCCGCTGCAGCAGGATGGCGAGCGACTCGATGCTCAAGCCGGGACCGCCGACGTAGATCAGCGCGCCGCTGGCGTCGGTGCCGACGCCGGAGCGCCAGACGTAGAGGCTGTTGCCGAGGGTCGCGCCCCACTTGCTGTTCGAGTCGCTCGCGAGGCCGGGCTCGAGCTGCCCGTTGTCGACGAGCAGCGCCAGGTTCTGGCGGACGGTGCTGATCGTGGGGCCCAGCGTGAAGTCTCGACCCCACAGCCCGACGGTCGCTCGGCCCGACGTGTCGATGACGAGGGACGCGACGCCGTTCACCAAGGGGTGGATCTGCTGGCCGAAGTTGTAGTAGCCGCCACGGGAGTCGCTGATCTTGAAGCCGGAGTTGAACGCCGCGACGAGCGCAGCACGCTGCGCGACGGGGACCTCGGCGCCATACGGGTTCGGGCCGCCGGGCTCGAGGGTGCCGGGCACCAGCGTCGCCTTCAACAGGTTGGTGTCCATCCACATCGCGGCCGCGACCAGGCTGGTGTGGAGCGCGTCGGGCCGGAAGTACGTCGTGTAGACGGCGGGGATGCCGGCGACGGCGCGCCCGGTCGGCTGCCAGACCCCTTCGCCGGGGAGCGGCGTGGTGACGACAGGCTGCATGTTCACGGGTGGTGGGAAGTGCGCGACGGCGACCGGCGCGTTGCTGCGGGCCCGGGCGTTGCCGCTGACCGCCCCGGCCTTCGGCAGCCCGTTCTTGGGCTTCCCGCCGATCGGCGGCGGGTTGTTGGCGTAGTACCAGTGCTCGACGGTATTGACGACGCCGTTCATCCCGTTGCCCTTGAGCCACTCGATGCTGCGCAGGCTGACGGGGTCGGACCCGGTGGCGGTGATGGCGCGGTAGTACGACACGAGGGCGGGGAGCAGCAGCACGACGAGGGCGCCCGCGACGATGCGGCGCACGAGGCGGTGGCGACGCCGACGGTCTCGGACGCGCGCCGCCTCGGCGACCTCGCGGCCTCGACGGCGCGGCGGTGGGACCGCCGGCCCGGATTGGCCGCGGACGCGCCCGTGCGGCTGCGTGGGCGCATCGGCGCTGACCGCGTCATGCCGGATCGTGCTCATCGAGGCCGTGCTTTGGGGTGGCGGGGCAGCGTTGCCCAGATCCGGGGTCGGGCCCCGGGGCGTACCCGCGGGGTGAGCCTACCGGCCGGGGTTCGTCGGGAGCGCGCCACGGGCGGGCGGGGCGCCTGGGTCACCTCAGCCGCTGACACCGATCGCGAAGGTGATGAGCCAGAGCACCCCGAGGACCTGCAGCATCCGATCCTCGAACATGATCTCCTCGGGGGCGCCCCCGCCGCCTTGCTCGGCGATGAAGGCGTACCGAAGCATCGCCAGGACGAAGGGGACGATCGAGGCGCGGAACCACAGCACGTCGCCGACGCGGGACGCGACCTCGAAGCTCCACAGGCAGTAGGCGGTGATGGTGACGCTGGCCCCGACCGAGCGGACGAACCCGAGGAACCCGGGCGAGTACTCGTCGAGGGTGGCGCGATGGGCGCCCGAGCCGGAGCCGAGCTCGACCTGTTCGGCGTGGCGCTTGCCGGTGACGATGAACAGGGAGCCGGCGCCGGCGACGATGAGGAACCAGTTGGAGATGGGGACGTTCGTGGCGATCCCGCCGGCGACGGCCCGGAGCACGAACCCGGCGGCGACCGCCCCAAGGTCGATGACCGGCTCGTGCTTGAGCCAGATGCTGTACGAGACGGTGAGCGCGGCGTAGCCGGCGATGACCGCGGCGAGCTCGCCATGGTTGATCGGGGCGGCCATGGCGATGCCGACCACGATCAGGAGCGCCGCGGTCCATTTCGCGGTGCGGACACTCAGCGCGCCGCTGGCCACCGGCCGGTTGCGCTTCACCGGGTGGCTGCGGTCGGCGTCGGCGTCAAGCGCGTCGTTGAGGAAGTAGGTGCCGCTCGCCGCGAAGCACAAGGCGACGAACGCGACGGCGGTGCGGCCGAGCTGGCCGGCGTTCGTGAGCACGCCGGCAGCGCCGGGCGCCGCGACGACCAGCAGGTTCTTGACCCACTGCTTCGGCCGGGCGGTGCGCACGAAGGCGCTCAGGTTCGAGGGGTTCGGAGGCTCGACCTCACGTGAGCGCTTCGAGGCCACAGCCACGGCCCGTAGGGTACTAATCGGGGGCCCCGCCCTCGACGGCGGCGCGGCGCCGGTGAGCGTGGCCGGCCGACACCCGTGGGGCGGGCGAGACGCCCGGTCAGGCGATGCGGGCCAGGTGCACGATGTACCAGTGCCCACGCCACGAGATCATCGACGCGATCGGTGAACGCGCCGGCCTGTCCGCCGACCGTGTAGTGGACCTGGGCGCTGTACACGCGCCAATACGGCAGCTTGTTGTACTCGCTGCCCGGCAGCACCCACTGCGCCGTGTTGGGCACGTCGATGCCGGTGAGCTGCGCGGTCGCGGCTCCCGCCCCGAGCGAGGCGTGCAGCGACCGGATGTCGGTCTGGTACGCGCCGACCAGCCGCTGGAGCCAGTCCGACGCCGGGTTGCTGATCGCCTTGACCTGCAGGTAGGCGGACTGCGGGAAGAAGAACGGCATCGCCGGCGCCGGGTCGTTCGAGACGATCGCCTGCCAGAACCCGGCCAGGCCCGCCTGGAACTGCGGGTCGGTCGTCGTCGGCATGTCCATCGTCTGGGGAAGCGTGCCGGGATCGACCGTCGTCGTGGTCGTGGGCGGCAGCGTCGTCGTCGTGGTGGTCGTTGTGGCGGCGGCCCGCACGGCACGCGGCGTTGAGGACACCGACGAGGGTCGCATCAGCGCGACCGCGGTGCCCGCCGCCGCCAGGACAACGACCACGACGGTCAGCCCGACGCGGCGGCGGATGGTGCGGCGCCGGCGGCGGGCGGCCCGGCTCGTCACGCGCGCACGGTACCCCCAGGATCCGACGATCGTCGGCCGCTCACGCCGGCCCAGCGGGTCAGCTCGACGGCGGCGTCGATGGGGTGGCACCACCCGCGCCGACACCACCCGCGCTGGCGCTGCGCAGCACGAGGATCTGGCGTGTGGCGGCCGCGCCACTGCTCGAGGCGCCACCGCCGCTGGTGAGCAGCACACGGTCGCCGCTGGCGAGGTCGCTCACCGAGCCGAGGGTGGTCGTGCGCACGTCCGCGTCGGAGCCGATCGTCAGGCTGAGCGTCGCGCCCTGGCCGGTCTGGATCGTGACCTGGTTGCCGTTGACGCCGGTCACCGTGCCGGCCTGCAGCGCGCGTGCGCCCGCAGCACCCGCGCTCCCCGCGGCACCGCCGGTGCCACCACCCGACCCGCCGCCCACACCGGTGAGGGAGCCGTGGCACAGCCGGGCCAGGGTCCGCGCGACGAGGTCGGAGCTCGATCCGCACGGCAGCGACCCGGCCCGCGCCGCGGTGATCGCCTCGCCGAGGCTCGTCGGTCCGCTCTGGGTGGAGGAGCCGGTGGCCCGCCCGACGAAGAAGACCCCGACGAGGAGCGCGACGGCGGCGGCGACGCCGCCGACGAGCTGCCAGCGGCGCCGCCGCGCCGCGGCGTCGTGACCGGATGCCCCGGGCACGGGGGCGCTCGGCATGGCTTGGGTTTCGTGGGTGGACATGGCGCGGTCCTCTCGATCGGTCACGCGGTCACGGTGACGCGCCCAGATCAGGGGCGCATGAGGAGCGGCGCGACGGTTCGCGAGGGCTCGAACGCGACGCCGCTACGGGGCGTCGACGAGTCGTAGCGACGAGAGCACCGCCGCGTCGGCCGACGCCGGGAGCCGCGGGCCTGGCTGCAGCTCGTACTCGCAGTTCTCGTTCGGGATCCGGATCAGGACGGCGCGGGGCAGCGCCGGTGTCATCCGCGCCTCGGCCCCGCCGCGCAGGGGCGACGCCGTCGCCGCCGCGTCGAAGAACGCCCGATCGGAGGGATCACCGGGCACGTAGACGGACAAGGTCAGCCCGGTGGCGTCGTCGGGGAGTTGCCAGCGCACGACGAACTGGGCGAACACGTTGAACGTGCTGGTCGGCACCGGCAGGAGTCCGGTCCCGGCGAGCATGGTGGGGACGAGCAGCAAGCAGGACGGGCGGCCGTCCGGCTCGTCTTCGGGCGCGGGGCCGGCACCGTCGTAGTACGCCGCGGCGACCGCGGTCAGCGCCAGCGGGGGCGTGACCGGTCCCCACGGGCCCGTCGGGGCCGCCCCGTGCGACGACGCCTCCGGGACGGTCAGCCCGGTCGTCGACGCCGCCTGGCTGGCCCCACAGCCGGTGAGGAGCGCGACGAGGACCGCCAACCCCGCCGAGCGGTGTGCGCGCATGTCGTCGCCTCCCCGATCGGCGCCCCCGAAGGGCGCGGAGGCTACCGCCCGATGGGTGGAACCGGCCCCGCGGCCCAACCGAGCGGCCGGGCCGCGACACAATCTGGCGCCCGGCGCGCGATCGTGAGGTCGGACGCCGCGTCACCCTCGGTCCCGGGGGGAAGACCGAGGGGGCGCGGCTTCCGTGCCTCGACCGATCCGCCGGGCAATTCGGCGGTGGGCCCACACGAAGGCCCGGCAACCCGCGGGGTCCTCGATAGCGTCGCGTCCCCATGGGCCGGAGCGTGCAGGCGACGGCGGGCGTCACCGCGATCGCCGACGGCCGAATCCTGCTCGTGCGACGCACCGACGACGGCACCTGGTGCCTGCCGGGGGGACGCGTCGAGTTCGGCGAGTCGATCGAGGCGTGCGCGCGTCGCGAGTTCGAGGAGGAGACCGGGCACGTCGTCGAGCTGACCGGCCTGCTCGGCGTCTACAGCGCGCCCGACGACCAGATCCACCGCTACCCCGACGGGGAGGTCGTCCACTTCGTCGGCGTCGTCTTCGAGGGCCGAGCCGGGCCGCGCACGCGCGAACTCGCGGGCGACACCACCGAAGCCCGGTGGTTCCCCACGGCGGACCTTCCGGCGAACCTCATGGCCTCCGACGTCCCGCCGATCCGCGATTCGCTCTCCCGACGGGACCGGCCCGTGCTCGACTGAGCCCGTCCGGACGCCCGACGCCGTGCTGGGGGGTACCTTGCCGGCCGTGAGCGCCGCCGCGTCCCCGATGCACGGCAAGGTCGTCGTCGTCACCGGGGCGAACAGCGGGATCGGGTTCGAGACGGCCCGCGCCGTCGCCGAGCGAGGTGCCGTCACCGTGCTCGCGTGCCGAGACCGCACCAAAGGCGCGGCCGCCGTCGCGGCCATCCAGGAGCGCACCGGCCACGAGCAGGTCCACCTCGTGCACGTCGACCTCGCCGACCTCGACTCGGTGCGCAGCAGCGCCGACGCGATCCTCGAGGGCTGGGACCGCCTCGACGTGCTCGTCAACAACGCCGGCGGCTTGTGGACGGAGCGTCAGGTCACCCAGCAGGGCTACGAGCAGACCTTCGGGGTGAACCACCTCGGGCCCTTCCGGCTCACGCAGCTGCTGCTCGACCGCCTGCGGACGAGCCGCCCGAGTCGGATCGTCAACGTCTCCTCCGTCGGGCACCGGTTCGTCCGCGGCATGAACTGGGACGACCTCCAACTCGAGCGTGGCTACGACGCGGCGTTCGCCTACGGGCAGTCGAAGCTGGCGAACATCCTCTTCACCCGCGAGCTCGCTCGGCGGCTCCCGCCGGAGGAGGTCATCGCCAACGCGTGTCACCCCGGCTCGGTGCGCACCGGACTGGGCCGCGACGGCGACACCTCCGGCGTGATCGGCGTCGTCGCCTTCGGGCTGCTGCGCCCCTTCTACCTGTCGCCGGCCCGCGGGGCCCGCACCCTCATCTACCTGGCGACCGCGCCGGAGGTCACCGGGCGGACCGGCGGCTACTACGTGCGCTGCCGCCCCCATCGCGTCTCGGTCCCCGCCCGCGACGACGACGCGGCCCGCCGGCTCTGGGAGATCAGCGAACACCTGGTCGCCGCCGGATCAGCGACCGGCTGACCGGGCGCCGAGGCCGGTCAGACGGCGACGCGCCGCGGGATCCATGCGGCGCTCCGGTTCAGGCGTGCGTGCGCACGGCGCGGCGCCGGTAGGCGCTCGGTGGCTCACCCACGTACCGGACAAAGGCCCGCGTGAACGCGCTCACACTCTCGAAGCCCACCCGCGTCGCCACGTCCAGGACCGTCCAGCTCGGCTCGGTGAGCAGCGCCATCGCGCGCAACAACCGGCTCTCGAGCAGATACTGACGCCACGTCATCCCGGTCGCCGACCGGAACTGGCGGCGCAACGTCCGCTCCGACACGCCGACCGCACGGCACGCGTCCGCGACCTCCACGTGCTCGAGATGCGCGTTCGTGTACGTCATCACGCCCGCGACGATCGAGTCCGTGCTCGTCGGGAGCGACAGCGGCGTCTCGTGGTCCAGCCACTCACGGGTCAGCTGCGCGAGCGCCTCGAAGAACGCGTCGGCGACCGGGTCACTCGTCGGCCGGTTGATGGGCCAGCGCACGCCGTAGAGGATCATCTCCCGGATCACCGGGATCGCGGCGAGGATTCGGGCCCGGTCCCCGGGTTCGCGCACCATCGCCGGTTCGAAGAACACCGAGACGGAGCGCACCCGCTTCAGCGTCGACTGGTGCGGCAGGCCAGCCGGGATCCAAACGGCCTGCTGGGGTGGCAGCAGGTAGTGCGCGGCCGCGGTCTCGACCTCGACGAAGCCGAGGAGCGCGTACTCGACCTGGTGCAGGTCGTGGGTATGCCAGCCGGTGACCAGGTCGTGGCCGTCGTACGCGAACGTCCCCGCCCGCACGGGCCTCCCCACCCGCACGTCCACGAGGTTGGCCGTTGCGGGCAGATCGTTGGCCGAACGTGCAGCGACGGTCACGACGTCGGAGCGTACTAATAGGCGGATGAGCGACCCCGAGCACGACGACGTCACGCGACGCTCCTTCGAGGCCCAGGTCGGGCTCTTCACCGGCGAGCGCGCCCTCTTCGCCCGCCGCCGCCTGTCCGCGCTCAGCTGGGTCGAGCCGCTCGACGCCGACATGATCGTCGTGGACGTGGCCTGCGGCGCCGCCCACGTCGCCGAGCAGATCGCCCCCCACGTGCGCCAGGTCGTCGGCCTCGACCTGACCCCCGCGCTGCTGGCGCTCGCCGCCGACCGGCTCCGCGAGCACGGCGTCTCGAACGTGCTGCTCCAAGAGGGCCACGCAACCCGACTGCCCTTCCTCGACCAGTCGTTCGACCTCGTCGTGTGCCGCAGCGCGTTGCACCATTTCGCGGACCCTGCCGCGGCCGTGGCGGAGATGGCGCGGGTCTGCCGACTCGGCGGCCGCGTCGCCGTCGCCGACATGGTCGCGCCGAGCGCCACCGTCCGCGACGCCTTCGACGACGTGCACCGTGCCATCGACCCGTCGCACGCGGGAGCGCTCCTCGAAGGCGAGCTCGCCGAGCTGCTGCGCTCGCGGGTTGGACCCCTCAGCCATGCCGAGACGGCTCCACCCTTCACCGTCGCCGTCGACGACATCCTCACCGACGCCGCCGACCGCGACGCGGTCCGCGCCGCGCTCGACACCGAGCTCCGGGGCGGCCCGCCGACCGGCCTGCAGCCGCGGACGGCGGACGGCCGAACCCACATCGCGATCACGAGCACCGTCGTCCACGCCGCCCGTCCCGCGCCGTAGCCCCCACCGGTGAGCGCAAGGCCGTGCCACCGCGCATACTGGCGCGGTGCACCCGGCGCGTCGCTTGTGGTCGCTCGCCGAGCCGTACCACGCCGTCGTCTACTTCGCGCCCGAGGTCGGCACGGCGTTCGAGGCTGTCGGCCTCCGGGGCTTCTGGCGCGGCTACTTCGCGGGTCGTGCCGCGCCGCTCGGCGCCGTCGGTCCCGGCGTCGTCACGGCCTGCTTCTACGGCTTCCATCCCGCGTTCGTCGAGCGGGCGCTGCCGGACATCTGGTCGATCGCCGAGCCCGAGCAGGCGCTCGCGGCCCGTTACCGAGGCGTCGACGCCGCGCTGCGCCGGCTCCTCGCCCCCGATGCCGATCGCCCCGCCGCCGAGGCCGCGGCGCTCCTGCGCGACGGCCTGGAGGCCTGCGAACCCGCCGGCCGACCCCTCTACGCGGCCAACGCCTCGCTCCCCTGGCCCGACGATCCCCACCTGCGGCTCTGGCACGCCGTCACGCTGCTCCGCGAACACCGAGGCGACGGGCACGTCGCGACGCTGACGGCCGCGGACCTGGACCCCTGCGAGGCCCACGCCACCCAGGTCGCGGCGGCTGGCGTCGCGCTGGACACGATCCAGCCCTACCGCGGCTGGGTCGACGACGACTGGCGACGGGCCACACGCCGCCTCGCGGACCGCGGGTGGATCGATGCCGCCGGTGGGCTCACCGCGGCCGGACGCTCGGCCCGTGACGCGGTGGAGGCGGACACCGACCGCCTCGCGGCGGCGCCCATCGAGCGGCTCGGCGCGGACCGCCTCGAGCACCTCGAGCACCTGCTGGCGACCGTCGTGGCGCCGCTCACCGAGCGCGGGACGATCCCGTACCCGAACCCGATCGGCGTGCCCCGCCCACAGTGAGCCGGGGACCAGGGCGCCCGGGAGCTGCGGCGGCCGAAAGTTGTAATGAGAACCGTCCTTGTTCTAGGTTCCGGCGGTGCGCTCGACCGGACGAACCCCGCACCCGGCCCGCACTCCGCGGCTCGGGGCGGTGGCCGTCGTGCTCACGATGATCTGCCTCGTCCTCTCGACCAGCGGGGCCTCGGCGAGGACCCGCCGGACCACGGCTCGGGCGGGCAGCACGGTCATCCGCGTCGTCGCCGCCGAGAACTTCTGGGGCAGCATCGCCAGCCAGATCGGCGGGACGCACGCGCACGTGGTCAGCATCATCACGAACCCCAACACCGACCCGCACAGCTACGAGCCGACCCCCGCCGACGCGAGGACGCTCGCCGACGCGCGGTTCGTGATCGAGAACGGCATCGGGTACGACCCGTGGGTCCCGAAGCTGCTCGCCGCGGACTAGCGGCAGCCCGACGCGTGCTCGACGTCGGTGACGTCGTCGGGGTCGCCGACGGCGGCAACCCGCACCGCTGGTACAACCCGTCCGACGTGCAGACCGTCATCACCCAGCTGGTGGCGGACTTCTCGCGCCTCGACCGCTCTGACATCGCCTACTTCCAGGCTCGGGCCGTGGCGTTCGACACCGTCGCGCTGAAGCAGTACGACGCCACGATCGCCGCCGTCCGGTCGAAGTACGCCGGCGTCCCGGTCGGTGCGTCCGAGTCGATCTTCGCCATGCTCGCCCCGGCGCTGGGGCTCGACCTGGTCACGCCACCCACGTTCCTGAAGGCGATCAGCGAGGGGACCGACGTCTCGGCGGCGGACAAGGAGACGATCGACGCCCAGATCAAGGGCCACGAGATAAGGTCTACGTGTACAACAGCCAGAACGTGACGCCCGACGTCAAGGCCCAGCTCACCGAGGTCAAGGCCGAGCACATCCCCTACGCGACGATCACCGAGACCCTGGCGCCGGCCAGCGCCACGTACCAGGCTTGGCAGACGCGCCAGCTGCTCGGCATCCAGGCCGCCTTGGCGAGAGCGGTACCCGGGCGGTGACCCGAACCCGTTCGGCGGACACGCGCGGCGAGGCGGCCGTCGTCGGACCCGAGCGGCTCGCCGTCCGTTTCGACCACGCCGCGGTACGGCTCGGGGGACGCGAGGTCTGGTCGGACGTCAACCTCGCCGTGGCACCCGGCGAGTTCGTGGCCGTGCTCGGCCCGAACGGCGTCGGCAAGTCGACCTTGGTCAAGGCGACGCTCGGGCTGCTGCCCCTGTCGGCCGGGTCGGCGTCGGCCCTCGGGCAGCCGCCCGGCCGCGCCGGACGTGACATCGGCTACCTACCGCAACGACGGAGCTTCGACGCGGGGCTGCGGGTGCGCGGCGTCGACGTCGTCCGTCTCGGCGGTGACGGGGACCGGTGGGGTCTCCCGCTGCCCGGCGCCGCCCGCTGGTCCCGCGCGCGGCGCGTCGCGGACGGACGGGTCGACGACGTGCTCGAGCTCGTCGGCGCGACGGCGTTCGCTGATCGTCCCGTCGGTCAGGTGTCGGGCGGTGAGCAGCAGCGGCTGCTGATCGCCCAGGCGCTGGTGCGCGGGCCGCGGCTGCTGCTGCTCGACGAGCCGCTCGACAGCTTGGATCTGCCCAACCAGACCGCCGTGGCCGCGCTCGTGTCGCGGATCTGCCGGGAGCACGGCGTCACCGTGCTCCTCGTCGCGCACGACGTGAACCCCGTCCTGCCGTACATCGACCGGGTCGTGTACCTCGCCCGGGGTGGCGCGGTGTCCGGGCCGCCGTCGGCGGTGATCACGTCCGAGATGCTCAGCGCCCTCTACGGCACCCCCATCGAGGTGCTGGCGACCTCCGACGGGCGCCTCGTCGTCGTCGGGCAGCCGGAAGCCCCGGCCGATCACTCGGATCGCCACAGCACCGTGCTGCGGTGACGGGAGATCGGAGATGGTCGCCAGCACGGGCCTGACCTGGAACGTCGTCGACGATCTCCGGCAGGTGCTCGCCGAGCCGTTCATGGTCAACGCGCTGCGCGCCGGGACGATCGTCGCCGTGCTGGCCGGGGCGGTCGGCTGGTTCATGGTGCTCCGCCGGCAGAGCTTCGCCGGTCACACCTTCGCCGTCGTCTCCTTCCCGGGGGCCGCCGGAGCCATCCTGATCGGGGTCAGCGCGACGATCGGCTACTTCGGCGCCGCGATCACGGCGGCGATCGTCATCGCCGCGATCCCGCGACCCGCCAGCGGGCAGCCCTCCCAGCAGGAGTCCGCCGTCATCGGGACGGTGCAGGCGTTCGCGTTGGCGTGCGGCGCCCTCTTCGTCAGCCTCTACGGCGGGTTCCTGAACAGCCTGACGGGTCTGCTGTTCGGGACCTTCCTCGGCGTGTCCGACCAGCAGGTCGTCGTGCTGCTGCTGGTCGCCGGTGTGGTGCTCGCGTGCCTCGGCGCGGTCGCCCGGCCGTTGCTCTTCGCCAGCATCGACCCCGACGTGGCTCGGGCCCGCGGGGTCCCGGTCGGGCTGCTCTCCGCCGGGTTCCTCGTCCTGCTCGCGTGCGCGGCCGCCGAGGTCAGTCAGATCACCGGGGCGCTGCTCGTCTTCGCGCTCCTCGTGATGCCGGCGGCGTCGGCACAGCAGGTCACGGCACGGCCGGCGCTGAGCTTCGTGCTCACGATCGTGTTCGGGTTGGTCATCGTGTGGCTCGGCCTGACCATCGCCTACTTCTCCGTGTACCCGGTCGGGTTCTTCGTCACGAGCATCGGCTTCGGCCTCTACGTGCTGACCTCCGCCGCGGCGTGGCACCGCCACGCGCCTCGCGCTGGCGCACTCGCCCGGCCGGGACGGCGTGATGCTCCTCGCGGCGAATCCGCTGGCGGGCATCGGCCACATGTTCGAGCATCCGTTCCTGCGGTATGCGTTCCTCGCTGGCACCGCCATCGCGCTCGTGGCCGGGCTGGTCGGCTATTTCGTGGTCCTCCGAGGGCAGGTGTTCACCGGCGACGCCTTGAGCCACGTCGCGTTCACCGGTGCGCTCGCCGCGCTCGTCGCCGGCGTCGACCTGCTCCTGGGCCTATACGTCGCCTGCGTCGTCGTGGCGCTCGGGATGGCGGCCCTCGGCGCACGCGGCCGGGCCGACGACACCGTGATCGGGAACGTCTTCGCCTGGATGCTCGGCCTGGGCGCCCTCTTCCTCACCGTGTACACGACCTCGTCGAGCGGCACCGACGCGACGTCTGGCGTCAACGTGCTGTTCGGGTCGATCTTCGGCCTGTCCAGCTCGCAGGCGATCACCGACACGGTGATCGCGCTCGCCGTGTCGATCGCCCTCATCGCCATCGGGCGGCCCCTGCTCTTCGCCACCATCGACGAGGGCGTCGCCGCAAGCCCGCGGCGTCCCGGTACGGCTCCTCGGCTTCGTGTTCCTCGGGCTCGTCGGCGTCACGGCCGCCGCCACCACCCAGGCCGTTGGCGCGCTGCTGCTCCTCGGTCTCCTCGCCGCGCCCGCCGGTGCCGCGCAACTGCTCACCGCCCGGCCGGTCGTCGCGCTCTGGGTGTCCGCCGGCGTCGCGGTCACGTCGATGTGGGCCGGTCTCACGCTCGCGTACGCCGCACCGTCGATCCCACCGAGCTTCGGGATCCTCGCCGTGGCGACCGGGTGCTACCTGACGGCGTTTCTCGCCACCGCGCCCCGGCGCTGGGTCCACGCAAGACGGGCCGTCGGGAGGGCCGCCGCGGGCGGGGGACGCGCTCCGCGACCGACGCCGTGACGGGCCTCGGGCACCGCCGCGAGGCCGTCAGACCTCGCGGCGACCTCAGTGATCGAGAGCGAGGCACCCCCGGACCGCCGCTTCGGCGGCGAGACGCGCCGCCCGCGTGGTGTCCTGGCTCAGGCGTTCGAGCTTCGCCGCGAGCTCCGGCTCGTCCGCGATGAGGCGCTGGATCGCGACCGTGTCGCCGGAACCGTCGGGGTTCGTCAGCGCGAGAAGCCGTTGGTCCAGCAAGCCGTCGAAGTGCCGGTCGCCGATGCATCGGTAGACCGACCATGCGCACCCGCGCGCCTCGCACACCTCCGCGACCGCCGACGACTCCATGTCCACGCCCAGGCAGCCTTCGACCCGGAAGCGCGCGCTCAACTCGGCGTCGAGGTTCACGCCTTCGGTCGTGATCAGCATGCCGGCTTGTGGGACATCGCCCGGCGGCGTGTGCCGGTACGTCACACCGGTCGTGTGGTGTTTCACGACCTCTGGATTGAGCAGGGTGCCGACGGGAAGGTCTGGGTCGAGCCCGCCGCAGATCCCAGCGATCATCACATGCTCCACCGGTGCCGAAGCGATCGTCGCCTCGTCGAACAGCCGCGAAGTCGCCACCCGTGTCAAGGGTGGCCCCATCCCAATGTGGATGGCCGTCACGTGCGAGTCGCCGAGGATCCCCGTCCAGGGCTCCCGCTTTGGGTCGCCCGCCGGGCTGAGTCCGAACGCGGTGACGATGGCGTGCATCTCAAGCGGCATCGGCGCCAGGACGACCACTCGCCGACCACCTGACCCACGGTGCATTCGCTTAGCGTGCCGCATGGGAGGCTCTTGCGCACCCGGACGGACCCAGCCGGTCGGCGGACCCGGGCGCTGAACCACGGGTCGCGACCCTGCTCCCACGCGACACCACTCTCCGGACCGAGCGACATCGTCGCGCGGTCCCGTAGCTCGTCGGGTCTCGGAAAGGGGCGATGACCAGCGCCGACGCTTCACCCGAACCGTCCCGTTGCGTCGTCTCACTGCGTTCGTCGCATGAGGCAGGCGCTATCGCGCCGCTCGTTGTCGTCTTCATGCCGCCACCGCGCGGGCGCCGCCGTGAGCCGGTGCAGGGCGCCGAGCGTGACCAGGTAGCTGACAAGAGCGAGCCCCAACCCGATGTTCAATCCGAACGTCAAGCGGGGCGGCTCCGACTCGAACCGCCGCGTGCGGGCTAGCCAACGCCCCTCCCCCCGGTTGGGCGAGGCGCGCAAGGTAGCACGACCATCCTGCCGACCCTTTCTCGCGGCGGAGCCCACGTGTCGTGCACCTTCTCAACGCGGACTGCGTACTCCTGCCTTGCGGCGGTCTAGGGGTGCCCGCGTCGCCGGCGGGTGCTGGAAGATCACCGCCACCCTCGACACGACGTCCGTGACGTTCTTCATCGCGTGCCCGTCCAGCCACCAAGCGCGGTGCAGCCTCGCCACCCAACTCCCGATGCTCGCACCCTTCAGCGGGAACCAAGGCCTCGCCCAGGCCATCGACCGGGTACGAAACACGTCGCGGCCCCTCACGAATCTGCAGACGGCCATCGCCTGCACAAGCAGTGATACCGCGCGCTGAGGTTGGCCCAGACCTATCGGCTGCGGCCGACGACGCACACGACCGGGGTCGGCTGAAGACCTCTTGTCTCCACCCGCACTTCGGTGAACCGGGCGGCGGCGACATACTCAGCGATCTCGCGGCTAGCTCGCGCCGCGGCCTCGTCGTTTGCGCCCGGCCCACGGGGCTGAAACGCGATCGCGATCTTCCCGCCCCGTCGGAGGCGGCAGCTGAGCTCTTTGAGACGCGCCACTGGGTCGTCCCAGAACAGCAGCGAGTTGACCGCGAGGATCTTGTCGAACGGCGCGTCGAAGACAGGCAGGGACTCCGCCGAGCCCAGTCGCAGGTCGATGCGACCGGCGCGCACGCCTGCGGCGTTGCGCTTCTGCGCCTGACGGAGCATCACCTCCGAGTGGTCGACGCCGACGACGAGCCCGCGAGTTGCGCACCGTGCGAGTTCGCGGATCGCGACGCCGGGGCCGAACCCGATCTCGAGCACACGATCATCGGGCTGGACATCGAGGAGCCCGACCGCCCACACGTTTCGCTCCCGGTTCGATCCCCGATGCGCCATGACCCAGCCGACGCCTCGACCTGCGATTCCCCGCGGCCGGTGAAACTGGCCCACCACCGCCCGCATCGTCTTCTGCTTGAGGCCCATCGCCCGATCCAACTACCTCAAGTACACTTGAGGTCAAGGCATGGCGGACGAGATGATCACCATCGGTGAGCTCGCGTGGCGGACCGGTACCGCCCCGTCGGCGTTGCGCTACTACGAGGAACTGGGTCTGCTTCGATCCGCGACCCGGGTGTCGGGCCACCGCCGCTACACCGCCGGAGCAGTCGGCGTCGTCGGCGCCATCCTCTTCCTTCGCGACGTCGGCTTCACGCTCGATGAGATCCGCCAACTCATGGCCGCCCGCTCGAGATCCCCACGTTCCTGGCACGATCTCGCCCACCGCAAGCTCAGCGAACTCGACCAGCGAATCGCCCAAGCGCGCGCCGCGCGCGTCACCATCGAGCACGCGCTCGCGTGTCCCCACGAGGACATCGTCGCCTGTCCGAACTTCCAAGAAGTCCTACGCCTGCGGCTCACCGGCGAACCACTTGAGCAGATCCACTCGACCTGACCTGCCGACCAATGGCAGACCAACGAGGGCACCAAGACAGCCATTCGGCCCTTCAAGGCCGAAGGTGGACGTTCGCGTCCCTCACCACACCAGTGGGTCGAGGCTGCTGCGATGGGCGCCGAGGACGCGCGATGGAAATCGTCCCTCGCGGCATACCGGTGTCGATCCGGCGCGACAAGAATACGTCCATGCTCTATGACGACGGCCGAATTGCGTGCGACGGCACCGGCATCATCATCCGGTGGTACTACCTCTGGGGAGCGAAGAGGATCCCGTACAGCTCGGTCAGATCCGTGAAGGAGCGGCCGCTCACGCGCTGGCGCGGACGATGGCGGCTATGGGGTTCCGGGGACTTGGTGCACTGGTACAACCTCGATGCTGGTCGACCACGGAAGCGGCTCGCTCTCGAGATCGATACTGGCGGACGGATCCGCCCGACGATCACACCAGACGACCCGGAGACCGTTGCGCGCATCTTGAGGGAACACGCGGTTCGCTAGTGACGATATTCACTGGATGTCGAGTGGCCTGATCACCGACCCGCGCTCAACCGCGGACGAGCTTGACGCGCCGATGGCGGGACGGGGTTCGTCCGCACGCGTCCGCAGTAGTGGACGAGCCTTACCTTGTAAGGACGTTGCAGGCGCCCGCGAAGCCCCTGGTCACAGCCTCGATATTGGGGCTGACCTGCCCGGACCTTTGTCGCGTTGTTTGTCGTGTTGCGCAACGTCTCTTCGACATTCCACGGACCTGGCACGGACTTGGGAGAGCCCCAAGGAAGTGGACAAGCCGTCACCGCCGGGACCCATCAGGGCAGCCCGCCGCGGCACCGGGCCGGGTGCCGCGGCGGGTGGGTCCGAGTTTCCCGCCGCCCCGAGCGGTGACCGGTCAGGGTGTCGGTTCGGCGTCGGGGTCGCTCTCGAGCCCGTCGGCGATGCAGTGCAGGGTCTCGCCGAGGACCAGGGTGACCACGTGCGGGTCGCCTCCGGTCCAGGCCACCCAGTCCACGACGGGGGTGACGCGGTCTCGCACGAAGGCCACGACGCACTCGGTTAGGTCTCGGGCGAGCGGGATCGCGTCGTGGAACTCGGGACTCGGGTGCTTCGGGGTTGGCGCGCGTACGGGGCGAGGCATCGCCGGTACCTCCTTGTAGGTGCTGGCCACGCCCCGGGGCCGGCTGCGACCGGCGCTGGGGGCATCTGAGTGGGGTCGGGACCACACCAAGGCGGGTGAGGGATATCACGCACAGTCCCGTTCGATGAGTGTCCGACCGCGGACCTTGGGCGATCAAGGTTGCAGACTGGTCGACGTGGACGGCCCTGAGGTCGACGCGCTCGCAGCGCAGGTCGGTGATCTGGTCAACCTCGCGGGCGAGCTGTCCCGGAAGGACTTTGAGCGTCCCACGCGTTGCCCTGGGTGGTCAGTGGCCGCTTTGATGGCCCACTGCGAGGGGATCCTGCATCGCCTCGTGGGAGAGAACGCACGCCCGGTCGCTGGCGAAGCCGAGATCGACCGGGTCGGCTACTACCGCTACGACCCCGATGGGCGGCGGGAGGGTGAAGACGCGAACAAGACATTCTCCGAAGTCATCCGAGATCGTGTGCTCAACGAGGCCAGCGGACGAAGCGGCGATGAGATCCGAGCCTCGCTGCGCGGCGCCGTTGACGCCGCGCTCCGAGGCGTGCATCAGATCCCTGCCGAACGCCTGATCCAGCGCTCCGGGCATCCAAGGATGACGTTCGGCGAATTCGTCGCTTCACGCAACCTCGAGTTCGGCGTTCACACGATGGACATCGCGCACGCCACGGGGCGTCCCGAACGGCTACAGCCGTCGTCGGCGGCCATCATCACTGAGATCCTCGATGGCCTGCTCGGAGAACCGGTCCCCGACTCCCTGCGATGGGATGCCACCACCTACATCCTCGCCGGGACTGGCCGTCGGCAACTCGACGAGGCCGAGCGCACGAAGCTCGGCGCACTCGCTACGAGGTTTCCCCTGCTCCGCTAGACCAGACGACACGTACGACCCGGTCAGATGGGCTGGCCACCGGCTGGCTGCCGGGCTCGCTTTCGCACCGGGGCCGCGAGGAGGCCCAGCTACTGGGCGAGCGCCGGTGTGCTGAACGGATTGACGCGGTGTTCACGTCGGATCTGCGCCGCGCGTCGAGACCGCCGAGATCGCCCTTGGCCATACCACCATCCCCATCACCTCAGACTGGCGCCTGCGAGAGTGCAACTAGGGGGACCTCAATGGGAAACCCTTAGCGGCTCTCGAGTCACAGCGCGTCCTGCACATCGAAGAGCCCTTCCGAGCCGGTGAGAGCTACCGGCAGGTCGTCACCCGGGTCCAGGCCTTCCTCTTCGAGCTGGCAACCCATCCGGTAGGCGGCGCGGTCGTACTCATTGGGCACACCGCCACCCGCTGGGCGCTCGATCACCTCCTCGATGAGCGGGCCCTGGAATCCCTCGTTGCCGCACTCTTCGACTGGCAGCCGGGCTGGCGCTACACGCTCGAGTGAGAGCGGCAACACACTTCGCTGCTCCGATCAGGGCATCGACTTCGAGCGAGCCTTCTGATCTAGTGCCAGACTTTCGGATGGTGGAGCGACCGTCGGGAACGGTGACGTTTCTGTTCACGGATATTGAGGGTTCGACGCTGCGGTGGGAGCGCGACGCCGAGGCGATGCGTGTCGCGCTGGCGGCGCACGATGATCTGTTGCGTGATGTGGTTGAACGGCATGGCGGGTGGGTGTTCAAGCATTCCGGTGATGGTGTGTGCGCTGCGTTTGGCTCCGCACAGGCCGCCGCTGAGGCTGCCGTCGACACGCAGCGAAGCCTGGAGCTGCCAGTACGGATGGGTCTGTGCACGGGCGAGGCAGAGTCCCGGGACGATGATTACTTCGGTCAGCCTTTGAATCGTGCGGCGCGGATCATGTCGGCCGCGCATGGGGGCCAGATCCTGGCCGGCGCATCGACCGCGAGCATGTTGTATGGCATCAACCTGATCGACCTCGGGCGCCATCGGCTGCGGGGAGTTGAAGAAGCGGTACGCCTCTTCCAAGTGTCTGCTGAAGGTATTGACGAGCGTTTTCCCCCGTTGCGCACCGCGCTGAGCGGGAACCTGCCTCCGGAGATGACCTCATTCGTCGGCCGTGAAGACGAAGTCAAGCACCTCGTGTCAACGGTTCGTGCTCATCGCCTGGTAACCCTGACTGGGGTTGGCGGCGTCGGGAAGACGCGGTTGGCGCGGCGCGTGGCCAGCGAGCTGTTAGGTGAGTTCGCCGATGGGGTGTGGCTGATCGAACTCGCTCCCCTGATCGACGGTTCCGCTGTCGCCGAAGTCGTGGCGAGCGCGTTCGGCATAACGCCCAAGGCTGATCAGGATCTGCTCGCCACAGTCAGCGCGACGCTTGCGGACCGCACATTGCTGATCATTCTCGACAACTGCGAGCATCTCCTCCACGACGCCGCCCGCCTCACCGAACAGTTGCTGCACGGGTGTCCCGAGCTGCGCGTCCTGACGACGAGCCGAGAGTCCCTCGGCGTCGACGCGGAACGGCAGCAGACGGTGCGATCGCTGCCGGTCGCGCTCGAGGCGACCGCTCCGGCTGTCGAGCTGTTCTGCGAGCGGGCCCACGCGGTCGTCGATGATCTAGATCTCTCGGCAGACGTCCCCGTCGTCGCCGAGATCTGCGAACGCCTCGATGGGATCCCGCTGGCGATTGAGCTTGCCGCGGCTCGGCTGCGGACAATGAGCCCAGAGCAGGTACGCGATCGGCTCGACGAACGGTTCCGGCTGCTCACGGGCACCCGCCGCTCCCTCGAGCGGCACCAGACGCTGCGGCATGCCGTGCAGTGGTCCTATGACCTCCTCACTGACCTTGAACGGACGGCGCTCGACCATGCCGCCGTGTTCAGCGGCGGCTTCACCCTCGGCGCATTCGCAGGGACCTGGGGCGCCGAGGAGCTGGACGAATTCGAGACGCTCGATGTCCTCGACGCCCTGGCCAGAAAGTCACTGCTCAACGTCGACCGCACCACCACGACCGTCCGATACAGCCTGCTCGAGACGATCCGCCAGTTCGCCGAAGAACAACTGGCCGAGCGACCCGAGGCCCGCGACGTCCGTACTCGGCACGCCCGCTACTTCGCAGTCGCCGCCGAGGCGAGCTTCGAGCTCCTGCGAGGCCCACGAGAAGCTGACGCATACGAGCTCGTCGACCACGACATCGAGAATCTACGTGTCGCGTTCCAGTGGGCACGAGAGATCAACGACGTTGACACCGCGATCCGGATCGCGGCGTGCACGCACAAACTCGGCCGGTACCGTCTGCGAAGCGAGACGTTCCCCTGGCCAGCCGCCGTTGCCGAGGACGCGCGGCGAGTGACACACCGCCTCCTGCCACTCGTATTGACGATGGCCTCGGAAAGCGATTGGGCCATGGGAGACCTCGCCGCAGCCAAGACCTTCGGCGAGGAAGCGATCGCCTTGCGCGACGACGACCGCTTCGAGCCACTCATCTGGGCGTTCTGTGACCTTGCGCAGATCGCCGCCTTCGAAGGCGACATGACGGCCGCCGAACAGCTCTCGCGCGTCGGTGCAACACACCCGGCGGACGCCCGCGACCGCCTCTGCCTGACCTACTTGCTGTGCATCCTCAGCCTCACCCAGCCCGACGAAGCCCGCCGGCAAGCGGCTGAGACCGTCGCCGCTGTCGAAGCCGCTGGCATGCCATGGGCCATCGCGATGGCCCTTAACGCGTACGGCGCTGCCTTCGCCAACGAGAACCCCGACGCTGCGCTCGCGGCTCGCAAACGCGCCCTGGCCGTCGCAGCCGACGCCCGTAACACCTTCATCGAACAATTCGTCACCCAAGAGCTCACCGCCCAACTCGCCAAGAGCGGAGATGCCGCCTCCGCGCTCCAGACGTTCGGCGAACTGATCGACACCTGGCAGGTAACCGGCGACACGGCCCTCCTCGGCACCCTCGCGCACCTGGTCGTGCTCTTCAGCCGCCTCAAGGATCTCGACGTTGCCGCGACCATCTACGGCGCCGGCACCCGCCACGTCGCGCTCGACAGTCTCACCCCGGAACTCCCCGCGACCGTACAAGACATGTCGCATCAACTCGGCGAAGCCCGGTTCCAGGCTCTTCGGAACCGAGGAAAGGAGATGACACGACCCGACGCCGCCGAATACATCCGCACACACATCGACGCAAGAATTCAGCAACTGACGAACCCGCCAATCGCATACCGATCCTGAACACCGGCCGCCAGCCCAAGAGCCTCTCAATCCCATCCCACTGCAAGGCCGACCGGTTTCATCGGCATGTCTCGCAACTGAACCGCAACCTCACGAGCGTTGCCGGTCGCTCGCGGTAACGGCGAGCAGGCCCACGGTGGTCAGCCGAGCCTCGCGTCGGGCGGCAGTTCGCGGAGGGTCATCGCCTGCCGGATCGGACCTCAGCCGACCGCCGAAGCGATCAAGACGTCAAGAGTCCTAAGTGACCGGTGGCGACGTTGTCATCACGGCAAGGGCTCCGGTGCGGCCTGGCGCCCTTTCTGTTGTCGCGATCGCCCTCGTTCGGTGGGGTCAGCTCAAGTCGCTCAGATCGACGCTGGGGCGACTCATGGCGGGGACGTCGGCGTTACCCTGCCAGTTCCGGGATGCGCCGGGTCAGCTCCGCGAAGCCGTCACCGGTCGCTAGGTGGATGAGCGGGATGGATGGCGCGAAGTCCTCCCACGGCATGAGCATCTGTAACGCGCGGGTGAAGTTCTCGCGGTCATCGTCGTCGAGCAGCGGATATATCCACGCGGTGAACTCCGGGACGCGGTTGCCGGGCATGGTTGAGGACATGGTGCCAACTGCTGATCGCCCGGATCCAGCAGGGACGACCGATCGCCCACGTCGCTGACGAGCTGGGGATCTCTCGCCAGACGGCCTACAAGTGGTGGGGACGGTGGCGGAGCGAAGGCGAGGCGGGGCTTTTGGATCGCTCGAGTCGCCCGCACCGTTGCCCGACGCGCACACCGCGGACTCTGGAGCGACGGGTGGAACGGCTGCGTCGGGTCACCAAGCGGGGCCCGGCTCGCATCGCCGGCATCCTCGAGCTGGCGCCCTCGACGGTGCATCGCATCTTGTGCCGGGCTGGTCTGAACCGTCTCACCTGGATGGACCGTCCCAGCGGAACCGTGATCCGTCGCCGCATCGAGCATCCGCGCCCCGGCGAGCAGGTCCAAATGGACATCAAGAAGCTCGGGCGCATCCCCACCGGTGGCGGCTGGCGAGCTCACGGACGTGGCCAGGCCCCGATCACCTGGGCCCGAGTCGGCTACGCGTTCATCCACACCGCCATCGACAGTCACAGCCGCGTCGCCTACAGCGAGGTCCTCCCCGACGAGCAAGCCGTCACCGCCATCGGCTTCTGGTCTCGCGCGCACGCCTGGTTCGCGGCCCAGGGCATCCACATCGAGGTGCTCCAAACCGACAACGGGTCCTGTTACCGCTCCCACGCCTTCCACGCCACCGTCGACGCCACCGGCGCGCATCATCACCGCCTCCCACCCCGCCGACCCCAATGGAACGGCAAGGTGGAGCGCTTCAACCGCACCCTGCTCGACGAATGGGCCTACGTGCGCGTCTATCGAAGCGAGCACACCCGCACCCAAGCCCTCACCCGATGGCTGCATCTCTACAATCACCACCGCTGCCACACCTCACTCGGAGGCCAGCCACCCATGAGCCGCGTCAACAACCTGACCGACTCGCACAACTAACCAAGCACCGTGAGCGGGAGGAGGAAAGTGATGCAGGGCACGCGCGGTTCTTTCCAGCCGAGAACGCAGCCTCGCTAGTCGGGGAGGCTTCTTCATGCAAACCTTTCAGGGCTAGGTAGTCGCTCGGCACCATGACAACAATGCCGACGAGTCGTCCTCCGTCTCTCCCGTCCGCGGGCCGCACAAGGCCCAGCACTGTGGCGTCCCAAGACCCTCGGTCGATTGTGCTGGTTGCGACACCGCACCCGCCAGGGCACGACCGCGGCGACGGACCGCCCAACCGGGAGCCGCCCGTCGCCGCCGTCTGCGCCTTGGTGTTCTAGCTCGCTGCCTGAAGCGGAGCCGGTCGCGTGTCGAAGCCGACCTGAGCCAACCCGGCCTCATCATCGTCGACGACGAGCTCCCAGACGTATCGTGTTGCTGCTTCCAGTTGAAGAGGCGGGAGGTTCACTGCAAGCGGCAGGGCAATCGGTGATCCGGGAGGCGTACCCGGCAGCCAGCGCGAAGTCGAACTGTCCCTCGACCTGGATGGCGTTGCCATTCGGATCGACGACCGTCTCGCCTGCGGTATTCCGGAGGCGAAGTCGGAAGCGATGCGGTACGAGCGCGCCGTCGGGTGGAAACTCGATAAGGGCACCGATCCCCATAGGGCTCGGCCCTGGGCCCGTCATCGTCCAACCTCCGCCGAGGATGCTCAACTTGCCGTCGTAGGCCTGTGCGTTGTCGCACAAGATCATCGTGATTGACACCACAGTCGTTGCCTTTCTGCTCGTTGCCACCACATGACGTCGTGGCAGTCGTTGCTTCGAAGGCACCGAGCGGGTACAAATCCAGTGTCACAGCCTTTCGGGAGATGCACCCGCGCGGTGTCCTTCGGTTTGGTTGTCAACGAAGGCGGGTCGGGGGTTGCAGCCCTCGGCCCGTTCTTCGCGGCAGGTGCAGGCGCGGTCGAGCGCGTACTCCGCCATTCAGGACGCTAAACCCGCGGTGCGACGGAGTCGCGGATCCTCCGCCACGTTTGGGCTGGTCAGGGGCGGCGGCAAGACAACGGCCAGGCGAGACCTCTTGCAAATTCGCCCGGTGGTCTCGGTGTCGAGGACCATTCGCCGGGAGTCTCTAGGAATGCTCGGATCTCGCCGCTCGGAAGGTGGCGAGCGGCGCGGGAACTCCCCCCCAAGCGGCTTGTTGCGCCACGGACCAGACCGAACTCATCGACGTGGTCCGCCGCCACCTGCGGCCCCGCGGACGATCGCTAGCAGCCAGGTCCCGACGCCGGCTTCCTCTTGAAAGTCGCCCCGTGTCCGCCATGCCCGCTCGAAGACGCCCTGCACGACGTCGTCGACCCGATCGACGCCGACCCGCTCGGCAACGAACCGCCGGACCTCCGGGTAACTGAGCGAGACAAATTCGCGGTAGGACGCCATGTCGCCGTTGTCGCGGGCTGCGAGTAGCAGGCGCGCCCACTCGTCCATAGCTCCCCACCTTACGAGCCCCCAGGGAGTCTCGCGCCCCGGTTGCTCGGTCCCGTTCCCGTCTCCGTCGCGTGCCCTGCTCGCACCTCTTCCGGCCGCTTCGGTCCTTCCGCTCTTCCTGGTGTGGGGCTTTGTGGTGGGCGGTAGAGGATTTGAACCTCTGACCCCTTCCGTGTCGATCCAGTCGGGGCTGTCCACGGCGTGGTGCGCAGTGCGTTGACCTGCGGTTTTCGGTCCGTCTGATAGTGCCAGATCCGCCTCGTGGTGTGAAGATTCTTGACTGGATTCTTGACCGGCGAGGCATGGCCGGGCACGTGTACCCGATCACCGCGGGCTGTAGCCGGTAGTCACAGCCGGTGTGGTCAGGGACGTGGTGCGAGCAGCTCGGCGAATGGTGAGGCGCCTGCCAGTCCCGTGTCCGTGGTTGCGATCGCAACCTCGAGCTGGCGTGCGAGCTCGACGTAGAGCGCGTCGACCAGGCGCAGGTTCTGGCGTAGACCCCACGCTCCGGCCAGGAGTGGCGGAAGTGCGTGCCGTTCGATGGGAGCCGTCGCGAGTCGATCGATGCGCTCCTCGACTTGGCTCGGTGAGAGTTGCCCGCCGCGCTGGAGCCGCCCCAGCGCGGACAGCACTTCGGCATCGAAGTGGGCGGGCGCGTGGAGTTCGTGGGCATGGAGCCGGTCACGCACCGCCTTGCTCACGGGGGATCCCGTGAGCAAGTCCACCATGGCGGAGGCGTCAACGATGACGCGATCAGCCATCGAAGTCGCGACGGGCCTGCGCGACTGCGGCGACAACGTCGTCGTGGGTCACCGTCGTGCGTGGGAGCTTGGCCACGTCTGCCAACCATTCATCGGTGTGACCCGCGCTGAGCGCGCCCCGAACCGCCTGTTGGGTCAAGCCCGACACGTTGAGACCGGCGGCCTTCGCCTCTTCGGCGAGCTCGTCGGGCAGATAGACGTTCACCCTTGCCATGCGCATAGTATACACACCCGCCGCACGGTCCGGAGCCGATCCGCCGTGCTTCGAGGGAGCGCGACGCCGGCTGGCCGCGATCCCCGGTAGGCGAGGGCGCGGGCATACCGCGACGGGTCACCCGAGGCTGGCGGTGGGCCTCATACGATCGCCGTTCGTGGCGGCGGAGAAGGTTCGGCTTCGGATCGGCAACCTCGCGAAGGCCGTTCTGGTCACCGGCCAGGTGTACCGAGACCCCAAGGACGCCCTGAACGAGTTCGTCTCGAACGCGGCGGACGAATACGCCCAGAGCGGCCAGCGCGGTGCCCGGATCCGGATCGTGCTCCGGCGTAAGGGCAAGCGACCCGTGATCGCAATCGACGACGTCGGGCGGGGCATGAGCCCGGATCGCCTCCGTGCGATCGCCCGCAACCTCTTCGAGTCGGCGAAAGCCGGTGACGATCGAACTCTCGGCGAGAAGGCGATCGGCCTGTTGGCGTTCCAGCAGCTCGCACAACGCTGCGAGATCGTGTCTCGGGTGACCAGTGACGACAAGACTTACGCTCTGCGCCTCGAGCGGGGTCGGGCAGTGGGATTGCTCGAGTTGGAGCGACGCCGAGCGCGAGCGGTGCCAGGCACGACCGTGTACCTGAGCGACCTCGACCCTGAGATCCTGCGGGTACTGACCCAGCACAAGGTCGTTGACTACCTCCGTCGACGGCGAGGCGCGGCGCTCGCCCGTGGCGAGTACACGATCGAAGTCGTCGAAGGTCGGTGCAGCGAACTCGTCACACCCGAGCAGCCCGACGGGATCCGGGTCGCGATCCCGGCGCATCCGACGCTGTGGGGTCGCATCGAGTTTGGTCTCTACGTCGCGCCCCGCGATGACCGCAAACGACGGGTGGCCGTTGTTGGTCGGGCCGGTACCACCATCCTCGACGATCTCAGCGAAGTGGATGCGTTCGACAAGTCGCCCTGGTCGAGCGACCAAGTCTCGGGCCATGTTGTCTTCGACGCACTCCAACAAGCCTCAGGACGCCGGGGAATCCTCTACGACAGCGCGTTCGGGATCTTCGTAGACGCACTCCGAGCGATCGAACCCGCCGTGGCCCAAGCTCTCGAACGAGTCAACCGTGACGTCGACACCCAACAGGCTGATCGGCTCGCCGACACCATCCAGCGGATCTTCAAACGCGTACTCGACGAACTTGCGGACCTCGACAACCCAATGCGAACCCCACTCGGCGTGGTCCCCGGCGAAGGGGCCCTTCTCGAGCCCATCACAGCGCCGGCGCCTCCGACCTCAGGCACTGATGCCGCTTCGGAGAAGGAACCCATCAGCGACGTCCAAGAACCTCCGGACCTCCCGGAGTCTGTGCCCGGCCAGGCTCCAGACCACGCTCGTCCCGAACATGCGCGTAACCGCTCCCTCCCCCGGGTCGAGCCCGACCCCAGCCCAACGACCGGCCGGAGCCGATACGACGCCGACACCAACATCGTTCTGTACAACGAGCGGCACCCCGACTACCTACTCGTCAAGAACGACGAATCGTCACTCCTCGACTACCTCGCCACCCTCGTCGCAAAGGAATACGTCGTCTACAACAATCCCCGCGCACCAAGCGACGAGCTCGCAGAGGAGATGGTGCACGTGGTCATCCGGGTTCGCCGGCATCTCCCTCGCCGCCGATAACTCACCGCTCAGGCGTCCACTCGCGAAACTGCGTCCTGGATCTCGAGACACGGGGCGTCCTTGGTCTCTTGCATCGTTTCGCTGCATCGCACAGGACTCTTCACGGACTCAAGCCACCCCAGGAGCGCTGTCCATGCACAACACGCTTCCCAAAACAACCGGCCTGGGCGGCCCCGTTGGCCGCTCGGAACGATGAACCGCGCCTTGTAGGTGCCTCGAGCTGGGTTCCTCGGTGTCCCGTGGGTTCCGTTTGGCGTTGTCAGGACTGGTATAGCGGATGCCGAAGCACACCGTTGGACCACAGTTCTGACGCAATTATAAGAAGAACGGTCAGGAAAACAGCACGCGCTCCGCTTCGCTGAGCACGGGGGCGGGGAGGATCGGACTTCGCCCACCCGCCGAAAACGCGACGCTCCGGAGCTCCCGGGCGTCGTAGTACCGCAGGAGCGACTTTACGAACATCGGCATGCTGCGAAATGCGCTTACGATCAGTCAGGCGCGCTAACCGACCTTGCGATCGCACTCGTCCCACGGCCAAAGCAGCTTAGGCAGCCCTTCCGGGTGTGACCGGTAGCGGTCGTGCGCTGCTCGCTCGATGTTCCGCTTGAGCACGGCCAACATGCGTGCCTGCATGATCCAGGTGACCGGAACGTAGAACCAGTAGAAGACGAACCGTCCGAGCCATCGTGGGCGGATGGCCTGGTAGCCGCCGATGACCAGACGTGTTCGCCCGCCGGGCAGCTCGTTCAACAGGAAGCCCCAGAGTCCTTCGATGTAGCCCGGTGGCAGCGGCTGTTTCGGGTCGAGGTTGCGGCCTCGCAGGTCGGTCAGCCCACGCAGTCCCAAGAAGCGGTTGGGTTCAAGGGCTGCGACCTCCCATGCGTCCACGGCAGCGCCGTGCATCCAGTACTTCACGTGGTCGCCGACGGCGAGGTCTTGCCACTCGGGGTGGACCTGCTGGGCGCTTGGGCGGCCCCCGTTGTCGAGGCGATCCCAGGAGTACCAGCCGCCGCGATCGCCGCCCATCTGGACGAGCCACGGCCAAACTTGATCTGGTGGCGCGTCGATGGTGACGGCCATCGTCGCCCCCCGCTCGCCGTCAGGGACAAAGTCGGCGCCTGGAAAGGGCCCGAAAGCTACTTGCCATGGTTGCACCCCAGCGCCACAGCCGAGGGCGCACCCAAACTCCGTAAGCGACGGCCGGCCTGTCGCCATCACGACCTTGCGTGCCACTATCATGCACCAACTCTGCGGCCCTGCGCGATCGCATGACCAGGGCCCAATGTCACAACACAGCCGCCCGCTGCGTTTGGTCTGCTCGTTGAGAGAAGCCGGCTTGTAAGTCCGAAGAGCCGTGTTCCTCGAGTCCCGTGCGATCCGTTTGGGCTTGCCAGGCACGATATCGCAGTCACCGTCGGACACGATCGGATACCCGTTACCTCGACAATTCTGGGAAAGTTCTGGGGCGTGCCACTCCGCCCGTGCTCCGCCCAGGTTTCGCGGAGTGTGAATGCGGAGCGCTTTCTCATCCCACAGTTGCGCCTCCTCTTGCAGTACGGAGGTCATCGCGTCACGGTAGGCCAGCTGGCGGAGCCGGTTTGCGGGTTTGTGTCCCTAGAAGTGGTGTAACTCGGGGGGTCCACCTATGAGGTGGGCCACCGCGTGATCCTCAGCGTGATCCGTCCAAGGAACACGCGAAGGAGACACCACGGTGGCCCTCTCTCAGTCTGACCTTATCGACCTGCTCGACGCGATCCGCGCCGGCGGGGATCTCGATGTTGTTCGACGCTCGGTGGAGCTGGTGCTCCAGGCCCTGATCGAAGCCGAGGCGACGGAGGTGATCGGCGCGGAGCCTCGTGAGCGCACCCCGGCGCGCACGACCCAGCGCAACGGGGCCCGGGAGCGGCTGTTGTCGACGAAGGCCGGGGATGTGGAGCTGCGGATCCCCAAACTCAGGAAGGGGTCGTTCTTCCCGGCGGTGCTCGAGCGTCGTCGTCGCATCGACCGGGCGTTGTTCGCGGTGGTGATCGAGGCCTACGTGCACGGCGTCTCGACTCGGAAGGTGGATGATCTGGTCGCCGCGCTGGGCCTGGAATCGGGGATCTCCAAGTCCGAGGTGTCCCGGATCTGCGTCGA
>CAWGDC010000004.1:0-92713 GCA_963821325.1 uncultured Actinomycetes bacterium
CTACCGGCTGTCGTTCCTGTACGGGAACTTCACCACCCTCACCCGCTTCACCGAGGCCGACCTCGAGCGGGTGGTGACCGAGGGGCTCGTCCCGCTCTACGTCTCGCATCCACGCCACCGACCCCGAGCTGCGCGCCCGGATGCTGCGCAACCGGCGGGGCGCGACGAGCCTGCGGTGGCTCGGGCCCTGCTCGACGCCGGCGTCGAGGTCCACGGCCAGGTGGTCGTCTGCCCGGGCATCAACGACGGCGCCGTCCTCGACGACACCCTGTGCGGCGTCCTCGACCGCTACCCGGAGCTGGCCAGCGTGGCCGTGGTCCCGCTCGGCGTCAGCCGGTACTCCACCGAGCCGACGATGCGGCGCCCACACCAGCGAGGAGGCCGCGCGCGTGCTCGACTGGTCGAGGCGTGGCAGCAGCCTTCCTCGCGGCCCTCGGCCGGCGCCTGGTGTTCGCCGCCGACGAGTACTACCTGCTCGCCGGCCGGCCTTCCCCGACGCCGACGCCTACGAGGGCTCGCCCAGCACGAGAACGGGATCGGCATGGCCCGGGAGTTCGACGCCGCCTTCACGGCGCGCCGCCGGCCGCCCGGCCGGCACGTCCCGGCGGGTTCTTCGCGGTCGGTCGACGGCGCCCCGCGCGCGGCTACCGCGCCCGCCGCGCACGCCGCGGCCCGCGTCGCCGACGGCCGCGGCCGGCGCCCGGTCGGCCGTCCTCACCGGCGCGTACGGCGCCGCGGTGCTCGCGCCCGCTGCCGCCGGCCGCAGCCGGCGACGCCGGTCGTCGACGGTCGCGCAACGACTTCTTCGGCGGGAACATCGCCGTCGCCGGGCTGCTCACCGGGGGCGACGTGGCCGCGCGCCCTCGCCGGCCAGCGGCCGGGCACCGGTACCTGCTGCCCGACGTCGTGCCTCTCCGGCGGGCGGTTCCTCGACGGGCAGCCGCTCGAGGACCTGCCGCGCGCCGCGTCGAGGTCGGTCGCCGACCGACGGCGCGCCCTGCGGCGCGCTCGGACCGCTGACGGCGCGATAGAGCGCTGCCCGTGGCGATCCGTCCCCCGTCGTCGCCGTCGTCGGCCGGCCGAACGTCGGCAAGTCCACCCTGGTCAACCGGATCGTCGGCCGCGCGAGGCGATCGTCGAGGAGCAGGCCGGGCGTCACCCGGGACCGCAAGGTGCTCGACGCGGAATGGGCGCGGCCGCGCGTTCGCGGTCGTCGACACCGGCGGATGGCTCGCCGGGCGGCGACGCCTGACCGAGAAGGTGAGCGCCCAGGCCGAGAGGGCGATCAGGACGCCGACCTGTCCTGCTCGTGTCGACGTCACCGTCGGCGTGACCGACGAGGACGCCGCGTCGCCGCCCTCCTGCGGCGCACCGGCCGGCCGGTGCTCGTCGTCGCCAACAAGGTCGACGACGAAGCCGCGAAGCCGACGCCTGGGCTTCGTCGGCCTCGGGCTCGGCGACCCCGATCCCGGTGAGCGCCCTGCACGGGCGGGGCACCGGCGACCTGCTCGACGCGGTCGTCGCCGCGCTCGCCGCCCGAGGCCGACGTCGGCGCCGCCGAGGACGACCGGGCGCCGGCCCGTTCCCGCGTCGCGCATCGTGGGTCGCCCGAACGTCGGCAAGTCGACCCTGTTCAACCGGCTGATCGGCGACGAGCGCTCGTCGTGCACGACCAGCCCGGCACGACCCGCGACACCGTCGACACCGTCGTCGACACGCCCGAGGGGCCGCATCCGCTTCGTCGACACCGCCGGGCTGCGCCGGCGCGAGCCGCGTCGAGGCGGGCCGTCCGAGTACTACGCGCTCGTCCGCGCCCTCGAGGCCATCGACCGCGCCGACGCCGCCCTGCTCGTCATCGACGCCACCGCGGGCGTCACCCACCAGGACCAGCGGCTCGCCGAGCGGGTCGACGCCGCCGGCAGCCCGGCATCGTCGTCGTGCTCAACAAGTGGGACCTCCTCGACGGCGAACCGAGCGGCGCCGCGACGTCCTCGCCGACGTCGGTGACCGGCTCGGGTTCCTCGGCTACGCGCCGGTGCTCAAGGTCGCCGCGCTCACCGGCCGCGGCGTGCCCGCATCCTGCCCGCCCTCCGCGCGGCCGAGACGGCCTACCACCGCCGCGTCCCGACCGGCGCGCTCAACAGCGTCGTGCAAGAGGCCCAGGCCGGCACCCACCCGCTCGGGCGGCGCCGAGCCCCGCATCCTCTACGCCATCCAGGGCGCGACCGACCCGCCGACCTTCACCCTGTTCGCCACCGCGCGCTCCCAGCCACCTACCTCCGCTACCTCGAGCGCGCGCCTGCGCGAGCGCTTCGAGTTCGGCCCGCCCCCCTCAAGCTGCGGGTCCGTCTCCGCAGCACCTGACGCGACGACGCGCCGCGAGACCGGCGCGCGCCGTCTGGTCTCATCAAGCCGTGCCCTGGTGTCTGCACTGCGACCGGTACCTCACACCACCCACCGTGCGGGCCAACGGCACCTGCCCGAGCTGCGGACAGATCGTCGACGCCGGCAAGGCCCGCACGCCACGCCCACGAAGCGCCACCGGCGCGTCACCGGACCGGACACCGACGAGGAAACCCCACCGGTCCCCTGGCACCTCAAGCTCCTCCTCGCCCTCGCCATCTACCTCACCTACCGACTCGTCCAAGGCTCGCCTGGCTCATCGCCCACATCTGACCGGCCAGCCCGCCGATACCATCACCACCTTGACGGGCTGTGGCGCAGTTGGGTTAGCGCGTCGGTCTGGGGGACCGAAGGTCCCGGGTTCGAGTCCCGGCAGCCCGACCAAGAAAGACCATCACTGCGTTGTTGTCCTGCTGCGTGCCGTTACCCCGCATCAGCCAGCTAACGCCTGACGCGAACGCGGCGTGTGGCCGGTCGGACCGGATCACCTAATACACTCGCCATGCTGCCAGTCCAGCGTTGGGCATTGTCGCGGCGCTGTCGGTAGCCGTTGACTCTACGAACAGCTTCCATATAGCGTGCTGACGGTCTACTGTGTTTCTATAGGGTGCTTGAGTCCCGGCGGCGTGCGGGGCGGAGTCAGTGTGGCTGCTGAGTCGGGAGGCTCTGTGAACGTGTTGAAGCGGTTTGTGCGGGGTCGTCGCCTGTTGGTTGGGGCAATGGTGCTGGCGATGGTGGCGACGGCGGGTGGCTTGGCGGGGTTTGTGAGCCCGGCTGGCGCTGACCAGTCCGGCGGGGTCGGGACCGGTTTCCAGCCTTCACCGGTGTCGCCGTGCAACGGGACTGGCGGTGACTTGTGCTTGTTGCCGGGTGGGGCCGAGCTCCAGATCGCGGGTGGGACCACGGGGCCGGCGGCGTCGTGGCTCATCAAAGTGGGCGACTTTGGTGGTGCTGCGACGCCCAATCTCTTTTGGAATCAGGGGGACTCGATTTTCATCACGGTGAGCCCAAATGGCACGGCGGTGACCGCGACTGCGGGTGCGAACAGCAACGCGACGCCGGCGACGGCGAATTTTGTGGCGTTTGCGGGTGCGTCCCCGCCGGCGGTGGTGGGCGCGAAGTGCACGGATGCCGGCGCGACGGTGCCGCAGGTGACCACGACGTGGGGGACCTACTCCCAGGACCCGGCGAACATGTCGGGGTTGAACGATGTGTTGAAGTTGACGTTCACGAACTCGGATGCCACGCCGGGGATCGCGGCGGGCGCGACGTGTTCGTTGCCGATCCCGTTCATCAGCTATCAGGTGGGTGCGGACACGAACTCGGGTGACATCAACGTGCAGGCGTCGTACACGTTTGGTGTTGGGCCGCCGGTGACGATCCCGGCGCCGACCCCGACGGGTTGGACGCTTGGAGCCGGTGTCACGTACCCGACGTCGACCGGTCCGCCGAACCAGTCACCGTTCGGGACCACCGACGACGGGAACTCGTCCACGGTGCCGAACGCGTCGGTGGAGAACGTGTTCGTGACGGCGAATGTGCCGCCGGTGTCGGTGCAGCCGAACGCGATCAACGCGCCGATCAGCCCGGTGGCGATTTATGAGACCCAGTTCGGCCAGCTGACCTCGGGTGCGGCCGGGTATGTGTGCCTCACGCTTCAGGGTGGGAGTACGTGGTCGACCGCGGGTGGCCCGACGTTCACCGCGTCGGGTGGTACGGGTGCGGTGACCGCGGGGCCGGTGAGTGGTGGTGGCACGGCGACGTTGGCGGGTCAGGTGACCACGTCCTCGACGACGGACCCGGGCGCGGTGTTCACGTTCAACAACTTGGAGGTGAACTCGTCCTCGACGATCGGTCCGGTGGTCGCGATCGTGAAGATCAACGGGACGGACACCTCCTGCACGGGTGGGACGATCGTGGACCGTCTGGGTGACACCACGAACTACGGGCAGGTGGTGGTGTTCACGATCGGTCAGGTCACGGTGAACGCCCCGATCTTCGGGTCGAACGCGGATCAGACGGCGGTGGCGGCGTTGGAGTTCCGCTATAAGCCGACGCCGCACACGAATTGTCTGCCGAACAACGCCCCGCCGAGCGCCTCGCAGCATGATGTGGGCTCCTCGGTGGTGTTGGCGACGGATCAGAACTGGCCCGATGCGCTGACGGCGAGCTATCTGGCGGCGTATCTGCGCACCGGGGTCCTGTTGACCCCGACCGGGTCGCTGTCGCTCTACACGGCGCAGGCGATCGCCCAAGAGGGTGTCTCGAGTGTGTTCATCGTGGGTGGGAACCTGGCCGTCTCGGATGGGGTGGCCAACCAGCTGGCGGGGACTCAGCAGTTCCAGTGCGGCGGGACGGTGCCTCGCACCGACGCGGAAGCGAACCCGTTGACCTTGAACGTGACTCGGATCTGGGGTCCCACGGCGGATGACACCGCCCAGGACGTGTCGACGTTCGTGAACTCCGGCTATGTGCGGACCCTGAACATCTCGGGTGTGCCGCTGTATAACGGTCTGGGTTCGAACCCGTACAACAACACGTCGGGCAAGGACTCCACGGATGGGGCGGGGGCGGCGTTGCCGCCCACGGCGGTGCGCACCGCGATCTTGGCGACCGACCAAAGCTTCCAGGACGCGGCGGCGGTCTCCCCGATGGCCTACAACAACAGCGGGACCAGCGGGATCCCGATCTTGATCACCCCGCCCGGTGGGCTGGGTTCCCAGGCCCTCACCGGGTTGTTGGATCTGGGGATCCAACAGGTCATCGAGCCGGGCGGCCCGGTGGCGATCTCGGATGCGGTCAACACGACGTTGGGGGCGAACGGCATCGCGGTGATACGCCTGGCGGGTCAAGACGCCAGTGACACCTCCACCCAGATCGCCCGCTTCGAGCTCGGCGGCTACCCGGGTGCGGTCTCAGCCAAGGGTCAGGCCCTCAATGGGGGTGGTCCCCACCCCGACGGGCTCGGCTGGAACAGCGGCGGGTGCACCAACAACGTGGGGTGCACGTTCACCGCGGCGATGGCTCGGGGTGACTTCTACGCCGACGCCATCACCTCGAGTGTCGTGACGGGTGACGCGAGGGAGCCGGTCCTGTTGACCGAGGACCCCAACACCCTCGGTGCGGCGCTGACGACCTTCTTCAACCAGGCCGGCAGCCCGTTCGGGATCGACCCCAACCTGGGCACCCCGACCACCCCGATCGCCCACACGGGCAGCACGGTGAACACGTTGCAGCCCTTCGGTGGACCCGCCGCGCTGGCGGCCTCCACCATCCAAGCGGCACTCAACGCCATCTCCGCCGGCGGCTAACCAGCAATAACTGCTCGACCGGGTGGAGGGGCCCCCAGGGGCCCCTCCACCCGCGTCAAGGTCACGTCCTCCAAGAGGATCTCCCCTCAAAGGAAGCTCGAGGGCCCCTGAGGGACGCACGCCACGCGCAGGTTGATGCTCACGACGCGCGGCGACAGGTGCCCCGCTGGGGCGCTGATCCTGCGCGGCGCCCGGCCGACCATCACGCAACGTGCCTGGGCCTCTATGGGAGTTGAGCGACTGGTCTCGGGTCAGGCAGCAACGTCGCCCGGAAGACCCCGGGGGTACATCCGGGGACCCATCCCCCCGACACAACACCCGATGTCGGCGCGACGTCGGCGCGACTTCGAGCAACCTGCCTCAACTCGGGTCCGGTTCGCACCTTCCCGTCGAGTCGATACCGCACCTGAGCAGCGCTAACGCGCACTCTCCACCGTTGGCGACAACTCGGCGAGTGGTCTGGGGGACCGAAGGTCCCGGGTTCGAGTCCCGACAGCCCGACCAACATCACCACAGGTCAACGGCCTGAACCCGGCGCGTCACTCGCGATGCCACCCGTGAGCGGATCAGGGTGCTCCTCGCCGATATTCAGACCTATCGGATCGCGACGGGCCTCGCGCCGGCGACGGAGATCGAGTCCGAACGCAGAGCGTCAAGCACGAGGAGGGGGAGGGCTCCGTAGGTGACAGGTCCGGTTGACAGGGCTCCACGTCTCGTCCGACGTCAAGTCCTGCCCATACCGCGAGTGCAGTAGGTCGAAATGGCTCATTCAGTGCTGTCCTGGGATGCCGGCGACGACGATGCGGTCAGTGATGGATCCGAACCTTGCGGGTGGGTGGGCTCGCCGACCTCTGGCGCGGGCGGTCTCAGGTCACGTGTTCGGTGTGGCTGTTGCCGGCGGGCTGGCAGCGGTCTTTGTATTTGCGGTGTGGGTCGGCGCGAGCATCGGTGGGTCGGCGATCACCCGCGGTGTCGACGACGCGATGACAGCGGCGGCGGCGGTGCTGGCGGGTGTCTGCTGCTTTTGGGCGTCGGGGCGCGTGGATGCGTCACTGCGGTCCTTCTGGCGGTTGCTTGGGTGGTCCTTGGTCGCGTGGTCGTTCGCCGAGATCACTTGGGGGTTCTACGAAGTAGGGCTCGGAAGATCGGTGCCCGCCGTTTCGGTGGCGGACCTGGGATACCTGGGAGCGGTGCCGCTGGCGGCTTGGGCATTGATGGTCTATCCGACGGCCTCTTACGGGCGAGGTGCTCGGGGACGTCGGCTGGTGGATGGGCTGATCGTTGCTGGCGCTTTTCTCTTTCTGAGCTGGTATTTCATCCTGGGGTCGTTGGTTCGCGCGGGCGGCGCCTCGCTTGCATCGACGTGTGTCGCGCTCGGCGTATCCGATAGGTGACGCCGTCATCTTGTCGTTGGTTGTCCTGGTGATTGCCCGCACATCCGCGGGATCACGGGGTGGACTCGAATGGGTACTGGCTGGCCTCGCGGCGATGGCAGTCGCGGACAGCGGCTACACATATCTCACCGAGATCCAGACATACTCGAGTGGACACCTGCTCGACACGGGTTGGCTCATTGCCTATCTCGCGCTGGCGCTCGGTGCGATCTACGCGGTAGTCGGCCGGCCGAAGTGCGGGCCGGTGACGCCGTCGCAGCGGAGCAGCCTGCGACGGTCGATGCTGATCTACGTCCCGCCCGGGATCATGGCGATCGTCGCTGCGATCGCTATCAGTCGGGGCGGTCCGATCGACCGAGTGTTGTGGCTGGTCGGACTTGTCACGGTGCTCCTGCTCGGCGTTCGTCAATTGCTCGCCTTGTCGGAGAACGCAGCCCTGACCGACGCTCTCGAAGTGAGAGTTGTCACCCGTACGGCCGAACTGCATCATCAGGCGCTGCACGATGCGCTCACCGGACTGCCGAACCGGACGCTAGTCCTTGACCGGATCGACCAGATGCTCGAGCGCAGTCGTCGTGCAAACACATCGTGCGCCGTGCTGTATATGGACCTCGATGGCTTCAAGGCTGTCAACGACAGCTTCGGACACGGCGTTGGTGATCGGCTGCTCCAAGCTGTCGCGCTGCGCGTGAGCGGGGTCCTTCGGCACACCGAAACGGTGGGTCGAATGGGAGGCGACGAGTTCGTGGTCCTCGCCGAGAGCGAAAACCCAGAGTTCAGTGCCGAGGACCTTGCGCAGCGGCTACTCGAAGCGGTGCGCGAACCGTTCCAAATCGATGCGATCGCATTGGCGATCACGGTCAGCATCGGGATTGCGACCGGCGATCGTGCAAGTCCCGGCGAATTGTTGCGGGACGCAGACATGGCACTCTATGAGGCGAAGGCGGCAGGAAAGGATCGCTCTGCTCCATTCCGGGCAGATCTGCAGTACGGGCTCCAGGACCGTCTCGAACTCGAACTCGATCTCCGATTCGCGCTTGAACGCGACGAGTACCGCCTCGTCTATCAGCCGGTCCACGACCTCAAGATAGGCCTCCTCGTGGGGGTGGAGGCCCTGGTGCGGTGGCACCATCCCACGCGAGGCGTGGTCGCGCCCGACGCATTCGTCCCGGTCCTCGAAGACAGTGGCGCCATCATCGACGTCGGGCGTTGGGTGCTCAACGAAGCCTGCCGCCAGACGGCTGCATGGCACGAACACGGCGAGACCCTCCATGTCGCAGTGAACGTCTCAAGCCGCCAACTCGACGACAACAGTATCGTCGATGATGTCGCTCGCGCCCTCACAACTAGCGGCCTCGACCCAACAGCCCTCGTGATTGAAGTCACTGAGACGGCAGTCATGCGCAATACGGAGAAGACGGCTCGACGACTCCAAGATCTTCGAGACCTTGGAGTTCGTGTCTCGATCGACGACTTTGGTACGGGCTACTCCTCACTCGCTTACCTCCAACGGCTTCCGGTCGACACCGTGAAGATCGACCAGGCCTTCACGAGGGCAATCGGCCAGTCGAGTGAGTCAGCAACGCTTCTCCACACGCTGATTTAAGTGGGTAAGGACCTCGGACTCAGCACGCTCGCCGAAGGCGTGGAGACTCCTGAGCAACTGGCGTTCCTCGAGAAGGAACACTGCGACCTCGGTCAGGGCTACTACTTCGCCCGCCCTCTCAAAGCGGACGCGCTGGAGCACGCCCTGGTCAGCTACGCGCAACCGACTTCCCTAGCGTCGTAGAGGAGGCGATCTCGTTTCGATCCGCCGTCCGAACTCCCGTCTCGGTGAGCTGGCCTTTCCTCATCGCTGTCCCCCTCCGAAAGCCCGGGCTAGATCGCCCTGTTTCTAGCCGAAAGGTGGTTGACCGACCCCGGCGATCGTGACGCGCTGCATCGTGTCGGCCTGATCGAACTCGCTCACAAGTGCGCGCCCGCGCGCCCGTCGGAGAGGCGGAGCTCGAAGAACGGCTCGGTGCTCGCCGAGATCCCGATCTAGTCAGCCGGGCCGATCAGCGAGCCGTCCTACTAGCCGTCGGCCTCAGGCGCAGGAGCGCCCGAACCTCGACCTCGTCGCCGTCGGGCTCGACCACGAATGCCAGGCCTACGTACTCGCCCATCTGGCGAGCCCTGCTGTCGCTTCCCGAATCGTCTCGGTTAGGTGCGCGCACGTGTCGAGCGTGATCGTCGCTCAGCTGTGGCCGAGCATCCCCTGCACCGCCTTCGTAGGCGCGCCGCCCGCGAGCCGGATGGTCGCCGCCACGTGGCGAAGATCGTGGAACCGGATCCTTGGCAGCCCGATATCCCGGACGGACTCGTCGACGAAGCACGAGGGGCTTTGCGGATGCAGAGAGACCGCTTCATCTTGCGGCGTGCGCTGAAGGTGATCTCCCTGAGCTACTGGATCCGCACCTCACCGCACCAACCGACGCGGCGGTCAAGGCCTCTTGGATCCCCCCCCCCGCACGCAATCACGGCACGGCATTCGGGCGTTTCGCATATCCCCCTTGCGGACAATTCCTCCGCAAGCCGTCGATACTCCGCGCCGCGTCCATCGAAGGCGGATCCCGTCGTTAGCGGACAAAGCCGGTCATTCGAGGAGCTGGACATTCGGGAAGATGAGCTATGTCCGCTCGCCGTGTAATAGATGACTGTCCTGTGGGGTTCTTCTAGGTAAGGAGACGCGTCGGCGCACCGGGTAGGCGTGGTGGGCGCAATCGAGACCCCGGAACGAGATCGCGCAGCTCCAAGTGAAGTGGCCCAAGCAACGCGCGATCCGAAGGGAGAACCATGAGCAGCGCGAATCGCGGCGTTCTGAAGCAGGACAAGTCTGGGCGCTGGTACTTCACGGTGGACGTGGCGTCCCGTGGAGCGCCTCGCCAAGTGGTGCGGCGCCGAGGGTTTGTGACGAAGCGCGCCGCAACGGCCGCACGCTCGACCATCCTCCGCACCGTCGCGAGTGGCGAGCACGTTCATGCGTCGAAGCCGACGGTCGCGGAATGCCTCGACGGGTGGCTCTACGCGGCAACGTGCCCGGCTCCAACCAACGACGCTGACCAGCTACGGGCGCATGGTCGCGATTGCCAAGCAGGGCCTGGGCCGAGTCCGTCTCGAGGCGCTGGGCGCCAAGGATCTCGATCACTTCTACGCCAAGCTGCTCACCGAGGGACGTCAGTGCGACCGAACTCCGAAGAGTGTGGGTGGCCTGAGCCCACGCACGGTCCGGAACGTGCACACGATCCTGCGCAGAGCACTCGAGGACGCCTGCTGCGCCGGAATCGTCGTGGCCAACGCTGCTGACCTTGCCGACCTGTCGGGTTCTTCCGGGGCGATGTTCCTCAATGCGAACGCTTGGACCCGAGCGGCTCGATCCGACGATGCCAGCCAGGTACGGCCAAGTTGGACCCGCTTTCCCCTCCCGAGGGGTCGTGTCGCCGGGCTCCTCGGCGCGATCGCGATCGGGGTCATTGCCACGGTTGGGCTCGGTGGCGATCATCCACCCGAAGCCCACGTCGTGTCCGCCGCTCTCGGATCGCATGCTGCCAGAGGGGCCCACCTATCGTGGTCCGGCGTATCGGTCGTCCCACCGCCGTCATCCGCAGGTGTGAGGGTGAGCACGGTGCCACCGTTGGCGGACGTGTGGGATGCGATCGCGCGCTGCGAGACGGGCGGCAACTGGCAGATGCAAGGCCCGCAATACTCGGGCGGCGTTGGCTTCCTCAATGCCGCATGGGACCAATGGGGTGGCCGAGAGTTTGCCCCGAATGCCGGCCAGGCCACGCGTGAACAGCAGATCACCGTGGCGGAGCGGATCCGCACCCACGTCGGGCTCCAAGCGTGGGGTTGCGCGACCACCCTCGGTCTCGTCGGTCAACCGGGATCGACACCTTTGAGCCCGGCAGGGTCTTCGGAGCTGAACTACAACTACGGATATGGCGGCGGCGCAACGAGCGTAGGCACGACGGGCCCGTCCACGTTCATGCTCCCTCCGAGCAGCTTGGCGCCTCCTCCACCGACTGCAACGACGCCGAGCACCCATGTGGCGACCGTTCCTCGGCCTCCTGTCGTTGCGGCGCCCACGCCCCCATCGCCGGGCACTGGTGCCCACTGGGACCGGACAACGATCCAGGCTGCCCTCAAGAACGGCATGGTCGACTTCCACGACCAAGACTTCAGCCACCTTGATCTGTGCGGGGTCGACTTCACGGGTGTGAACCTCACCGGCGCGAACCTCACCGACACAAACCTTTGCGGCAGCAACCTGACCAGCGCCAACCTCACGAGCGCCAACCTCACGAGCGCCAACCTCGCGAGCGCCAACCTCGCGAGCGCCAACCTCACGAAGGCCAACCTCTCAAGCGCTGAGCTCGACGGTGCGACGCTCACTGACGTCGCCTGGTCAAACACGACCTGCCCCGATGGGCGCGTCGACCCCGGACCCAATCCGTGCTGAACGCCATCCGATAGCCCAGCTTGTAGACGAGGATGCGGCCCACGACGGACCGGCCTGTGCCCACCGGCACCGAAGCTTCGAGCTCACGCCGGTCGTTCCGGTCGTTTAGGCGTCGAGCCCTACTTTGGGGATCGCTCGGTGGCCATGCTCGTGCTCAGCAACACACCTTGTCGGCCCTCTTTTCGCCCGCGATGCTCTCGAGCTGCGGCAGCAACAACGACCGAATGCAGTGTCTACGCGACAGTGTGTCTTGATCCAGCATCAATCGTGTTGCAGCGGATCGCCTAGATGAACGTGGGCGCGGGGTATGTCGGTCAGGCATTCGTCATTAAGCCCGACTCCGAGTCCACACCACGATGACGTCGGTGTCGAACCCCGTCACGATCCTGGTCGGTGTCTGCATCGCTGCGACCCGCACGACGCCGCAGCCGAGGCGGTGGCCCGACGGGTTGGGAGCTGTTGCGCGACGACGACCGCTCGGCCAAGTGCGGGTCGCAGCGTCGACAACCGCAGGAACGCTATGGTCCTGTCCTTGCAGGGGTCAGCGTGTCGGTTCTCAAACGACGGTCAGTCAGACCGACTGATCTGACGGGGGTCATAATGCGAGTCGTCCAGACAGCACTTGGTGCAGCCGTGCTCTGTGGAGGTCTGCTGTTCGGAGGAGCGGCTGCCTTTGCGCAGGCACCTTCGGGCGGTGCGATCCAGGTGTGGGGCACGCCCGCCGCGAACGGGAACGGTGGTGGATCGGTCCTGTTCACGGGTGCGATCGGTGATTCCGGCAAGTCGGCCAAGGTCAACTCGTCGGGCAAACCGACCAAGAACGGCACCTACACGCTGCTGGAGTTGAAGAAGGGCACGATCCTCATCAATCCGACGCAGTTGAACACGGCGATGAGCAACGCGAACCCGACATCGTTCAACTCGACGACCTGCTCGGGGTCGGTCACGGCCACAGAGCCGGTGCCGATCGTGAGTGGCACGAAGGCGTATGCCGGGATCAGCGGCACCGTGAATGTCACGGCCATCTTTGCGCTCGTCCTGCCGTTGACGAACGGGAAGTGCGACATGAACACGAACGCCAACCCCATCGCTCAGTACGGCTCGATCACCGGGTCAGGGACGGTGACCCTCGGCTAGGAGCTGAACGAACGGGAGCGGGAGCGGCCGGACAGACTGATAGCGGTCGCACAACGCAAGTCTCCGTGGCCTGGGATCTGCTCGCCGACGCCATCGAATAGGGCGGGGATGAAAGCGGGTTCGGCTCTTTCAGGGCAACGTCCTCAAGCGTGGCGCCGCAACGGCCGAACAGTGCCATGACGGTGGCCGTCATCACTGACGAGTTTCGGCCGGTTACGTCAACGCTGTCGGACGCAGGACCGACCGCCAGGTCGAGCGGGGAGGACAACGTGGGGCTAAGGCTTGCGATCGCGGGAGCCGCACTGGGCATCGTGTCACTGGTTGGCTTGATAGCGGCGGGACCGGCTACAGCAGCCGGAACCGGTGTCACCTTCCATCAGGACGTGTTCTTCAGCCCGACCCGAAGTCCTGGTTGGCCGACGGGTTGCGGGCCTGATTGCTCCCAGCGCGTACAGATTGAGATCATCGATCGCTCGGGAGGCTTCAAACCTCCAGTGCGGGTGTTTCCGGGCCAAAAGGTTGACCTCGGCAATGTCGAGTCGATGGAAGTAACCGACTCATACGAGAACCGAGGATCGTCGTTCTCGTACTTCTATTTCGTATCCGCGCCGAGCCAAAGTCGTCCGGTCACGTTGACGCTCACTCAACTCCATACCGGTGGGTATGCGAGCGAGTTCCGTGTCGACCTGCGGTGTCGTCGCTGGACCTCCGATAGTGGCAGCACCGAGGTGCCCTGCCGCTAACAAGGTTGTCGATCCCCCCGGGGCGGTCGAACCGTGGAGTTCAACGCCCGGCATCTCGCTCGGGGTGGGCCGCGGGTTCGCTACGCGCGGACCTCGCTGGTGGGCGGCGCGTGGCGGCGAGGCCGGGGCGCTTCCTCCACATCCTCGACGCGGTCCCACCACTCCTCCGGGACGGTCGCCTCGAGCACGTCGTCGACAGTGATCACCCCGAGGAGGTGATCGTCGGCGTCGACGACCGGCATGGTGACCAGGTTGAAGTCGGTCATGCGGACCGCGACCTCGGTGAGGTCCGCGTCCGTCGGGACGCGCACGGGATCGGGTTCGGCGATCGTGGCCAGCTTGGCCCGCCCGGACGCTTGGAGCAGCGTGGGCAACGAGATGGCGCCGACGAGGCGGCCGTCGTCGACCACGAGGACGCACAGCAGCGCCTCGGCGGAGATGCTCGAGGCCGTGCGGACGCGCTGCACGGCGGTCTGCGCGGTGGTGGTCGGTGCCAGGGCGAGGCAGTCGGGTGTCATGAGCCCGCCCGCGGTCCCGGGGTGGAACCCCAGCAGGGCGCGGAGCTTCGCTTGGGTCGCTGAGGGGAGCAGCTGGAGGATGGGCAGTCGACGCTCTTGATCGAGCTCGGTGAGCAGGTCGGCGGCGTCGTCGGGTCGCATGTGGGCGAGCACGTCGGCCACCTCGGGGTCGGAGCGCTCCCGCAGCAGGTGGATCTGATGGTCGGGCTCGAGCTCCTCGAACACGTCGGCCTCGAGCTCCTTGTCGTTGCCGACGGTGTCGAGGATCTCCTCGCTCTCGTCGTGGGTCGCCTCCTCGACGAGGTCGGCCAGCTGGGCCGGTCGTAGCCGCCGCAGCCGGGAGAACGGGGCTCGGAGACGGGCCGTGGCGTCGTGGCCGATGAGCGCCTCGAAGTCCGACCAGTCCTGCGGGACGTGCGCCGGCGCGCCCCGCCGCAGTCGCGCCAGCGGCCCCCGCGGTGACGTGTCGATCCCCGCGAGCACCCACCCCTCATCGGTTTCGACGAGCTGCGCGTCGCGGGCGCGGACGAGGTGCGCCGCCGTGACGTCGATGAGCCGGTGGCCGAGGAGGAGGTCGCGCCGCAGGAGGATCTCGCCGTCGCGCCGCTCGAACGCGCGCAGGTCGATGCGCGCCGTGGTCAACGCGACCGCCTCCGCGGTGAGGTCGGCTACGAGGTCGCGCGGGACGAAGAGGTCCCGGCCACCGACGGTGACGACGAGGCCCGTGACGGGTGGACGGTGACCCGGCCCCAGCTCGAGGCGGACGATCGCGTCCTTGATCTTGCCGAGCCGCTGTCCGTCGTGCGCCCGCACGGCGCGGCCGAGCACGTCCGAGAGCCACACGCTGCGGGTCTGTGTCCGCGCGACGTGTGTCACCGGACCCGGACGGTTGCTCGATGTGGTGATGCCTGGCAGTATGGCGCATCGTCGCACGCTGTGGCACGAACGCGAGAGGAGGTGGCTCGATGCGGGCAAGACCCCGAAGTCCCGAGCTGCCTCCACCGCGGTGCTCATCGTGCGTTGCGGACTGAGCTGCACCGATTGAGCAGGGTCGCCGCCTGATCGCGGCGGAGCCGGCCGGTCCGGTCGTTCCGTCTCCGTTCGCCACCGTGGGGATGACGGGCCGCGCCCGCCGTGCGCCGTCACTTCCCGTGAGCACCCCGGCTGAGGCAGCCCGCCGGTGCATCCCACGACGGGGGAGCCACCGCGCGTCCGTCCCCGCCGGCCGACCGACCGGTCGGATCGTCGAGAGGAGGTGCCCAGCATGACCGAGACCGACGCGACCGAGCCCGCCCCGCACGCGACGGCGGTGCTCGACGAAGCCCACGTCGGCGACATCGAGGGCGCCCTGGGCACCGTCTCGATGTACGACACCGCGCCGCGCCGCACCTGGGCGCGGCGGCTGCTGACCCTGGCGGCGATCGTCGGGCCCGGGTTGATCGTGATGATCGGTGACAACGACGCGGGCGGCGTCTCCACCTACGCGCAGGCCGGTCAGCAGTACGGGACGACGCTGCTGTGGGTCATGCTGCTGCTCATCCCGGTGCTGATCATCAACCAGGAGATGGTCGTGCGCCTCGGCTCGGTCAGCGGCGTCGGGCACGCCCGCCTGATCCGGGAGCGGTTCGGGCGCTTCTGGGCCTGGTTCTCCGTCGGGGACCTCTTCTTCTTGAACTTCCTCACGATCGTGACCGAGTTCATCGGCGTGAGCCTCGGGCTGAGCTACTTCGGGGTGCAGCCCACCCTCAGCGTCCCCTTCGCGGGCGCGGCGCTCATCGCGTTCACCGTCACCGGCAGCTTCCGCCGCTGGGAGCGGTTCATGTTCGCGCTCGTCGCGGTGAGCTTCCTGTTCATCCCGCTGATCGTGATGACGCACCCGCACGGCCCGGTCGAGATCCTCCGCCACACCTTCGTCCCCGGCGTGCAGGGCGGCTTCAACAGCGCCGCGATCCTGCTCCTCGTGGCGATCATCGGGACGACCATCGCGCCGTGGCAGCTGTTCTTCCAGCAGTCGAACGTCATCGACAAGCGGATCACGCCCCGCTGGATCCGCTACGAGCGGGCCGACACCATCATCGGCGCATTCATCACGAACATCGCGGGCGGCGGCTACATGATCTTCACCGCGTTCGCGGTCGCCGGGACGGCGTTCTTCGGTCAATTCACCGATGCCGGTGGCGTCGCGAACGCCTTGCACCACACCGTCGGCTACTGGGCGGGCGCGTTCTTCGCGATCATCCTCATCGACGCGTCGATCATCGGTGCCTGCTGCGTGACCCTGTCATCGGCCTACGCCTTCGGGGACACGTTCAACCTCACGCACTCGCTGCACCGCAAGTTCACCGAGGCGAAGGGCTTCTACAGCGCCTACGCGCTCCAGGTCGCGTTCGCCGCGGCGATCGTCCTCATCCCCAACGCGCCGCTCGGAACCCTCACCGAGTACGTGCAGGTCCTGGCCGGCGTGCTGCTGCCCAGCGCCACCCTGTTCCTCCTGCTGCTCTGCAACGACCAGGGTGTCCTCGGGCCGTGGGTGAACCGGCGGTGGCTCAACGTGGTCACCGGGCTGATCATCGCCGTGCTCGTGGTGCTGTCGCTCATCCTGACGGTGAACGTGCTCTACCCCCACGTCGACGTGCCCACGATGACCGGCGGCTTGTTCGCGGGCATGGGCGTCGCCCTCGTCGTCGGCGGGGCGGTCGCCCTCGTGCGGCGTCGACGGCTGCGACGGGTCGGGCAGGCGGTCGACGCGCTGGCCGCCGTCCGGCACCTCGACCGCGACACGTGGCGAATGCCGCCGCTCGCGCTCGTGTCCCGGCCGGTCACGACGCGGTTCCGCACCCTCTGCCTCGTCACGCTGCGCGGGTACCTCGTGGTCGCCGTCGTCATGATCGCGATCAAGCTCGGCACCGCGGTCATCCACTAGACCGCCGGCCCTACAGGCCGGCGGGCTGGCGGTCGATCATCACCCCCATGCGTGACCGACCCCGCCGGTCGTCGTGAGTCCCGAGATCCTCGTCGGCGCGGCCGTCGCGATGGCCGCCGGGGCGACCCTCGTCGTCGCCGCCCAACCCGGCGCGGCCTGGCGGGACGCCGCCGAGCACACCCGGGCGTGCTGGCTCGGCTGGGCGCTCCTCGCCGCCGGGCTCGGCGCGGCCGGGCTGCTGCGGGCCGGGATCACCTGGGCGAGCGTGGCGTGGCTCGCCGCCTGGGTGGCCCTCGGATCTCGACCGCCCTCGATCGTCACCGACGTGCTCGACACCCGCCGGCTCGAGCGGCGCCGCCGGCTGCTCGCCCGTCGCCCCGCTGACCTCGGCCGGGTGCTGCCGCCGATCCGCTGGCACGCTGCCGACGCCCTCCCCGCCGGGCCGCGGGACCTCACGGCCCCGCGGCTCAGCGCCTGAGCGGAGACCGCAAGCCTTTTCGCCCCGTCGTCCGTAGTGCTTTCGGTCAGCACGGACCACGGGGAGGAACCACGTGAGGAAAGGATTGGTAGCCGTCGGGCTGTTCGGCCTCGTCGGCGTGCTCACCGCCTGCGGCGGGGGCTCGGGCAGCGTCACGGCGAAGCAGTCGAAGCCGCCCGCCGCGCCGCCCGCGACGGTGAAGACGGCGACCTCGTCGCTCGGCACGATCCTCGTCGACGCGAACGGCCGCACGCTGTACGCGTTCATGCCGGACACGGCGACGATGAGCGCCTGCACCGCGTCGTGCGCCATGCTCTGGCCGGCGGTGACCGTGACCGGCGCCCCGGTCGCCGGCACCGGCGTCACCGCGTCGATGCTGACCACGATCACGGACGCCAACGGCACCCAGGTCGTGTACGGCGGCCACCCCCTGTACACGTTCGCGAACGACCACGCCGCGGGTGACGTGAACGGGCAGGGCTTCGCCAACGGGCTCTGGCACGTCGTCTCGCCGTCCGGGCAGATCGTCACCACGTCGACGCCCGCGACCACGCCGACCACCCAGCCCACCAGCTCCGGCTCCGGGTCGGGCTCGTCGGGCGGCGGGTACGGGTACTGAGCCGACCTGATCCGAGCGGCCGCCGGCGCGGCACCCCGCCCCGCCGCGACGGCGGGCCGCTCGGTGCGCACCCGACCGGGCGGGTCGGCGTCTGAGGGGACGCGATCTGGGCAACCCCTCGAGCCGGCGCCGCCCGGTGGGTGCGCACTACCGGCCGGTGCCGGGCCGTCGCGCTACGGTCCGCCCGTGTCGAGCCCGTCGTCGCGCCGCTGGCGCCGGTGGTGTGGCCGCGGTGTCGCGGTCGCCGGCGTCGGCGCGCTCCTCGCCACCGCGATGACGCTCAGCCCGGCCGCCGCGGCGAGCACGCACCCGACGTCCAGCGGGTGCACCCACCCCGGGCCCGCCGGCACCACCACGCAGTCCATCCCGTCCGGCTCCACCGTGCGCATGTACCGCCTCGCCGTCCCCGCGGGCACCGGGCCGTTCGGCCTCGTGCTGAACTTCCACGGCTTCGGCTCCAACGCCGTCGAGCAGGCCGTCTACAGCCAGCTCGAGCAGCGCGGCCCCGCGAGCGGCGACGTCGTGCTCACCCCCCAGGGCACCGGCGGCCAGGCCTTCTGGAACATCCTCCCGAACCTCGCCACGCCCGACGATGTCGCCTACACCGGGCAGCTCATCGACCAGACCGAGCGCACCGAGTGCATCGACCCGACCCGCGTGTACTCGACCGGGATCTCGAATGGTGCCGGGCTCACGACGCTGCTCGGCTGCAGGCTCACGAGCCGGCTGGCGGCCATCGCGCCGGTGGCGGGCATCAACCTCGTCCCCGCCTGCCCGCGGGGGACCCCGATCCCGGTGCTCGCGTTCCACGGGACGGCAGACCCCGTCGTGCCGTACACCGGCGGGCAGCTGTCACCGGGCCTCGGCGGCCTGAAGACCACCCGCGTCCCGACCGCGGTGGCGTCGTGGGCGACGCGTGACGGCTGCCGGCCCACCCCGGTGCGGGTCACGGTGGGGTCCGAGGTCACCGAGACCCGCTACGCAGGCTGTCGCGCCGGCACGCAGGTGATCCTCTACAGCATCCTCGGCGGGGGCCACACCTGGCCGGGCACGCCGTTCGACGTCCCGGGCCTCGGCGCCGTCACCCGCCAGATCAGCGCCACCGACCTGATGCTGCGCTTCTTCGCCCAGCACACCCGCCCGGGCGCGTCGAGCCGGTAGGGGCGACCGGCGTCAGCCGGCGTCGCCGATCCAGACCGTCTTGACGTTGCAGAACTCGCGGATCCCGTGGGCCGACAGCTCCCGGCCGTACCCCGAGTGCTTCACCCCGCCGAACGGCAGCTCGGGGAACGACGTCGTCATCCCGTTCACGAACACCGCGCCGGCCTCGAGGCCCTCGACGCAGCGGCGCTGCTCGTCCGGGTCGGTCGTCCAGACGTTCGAGCCCAGCCCGAAGTCGGTGTCGTTGGCGAGCGTGATCGCCGCGTCGAGGTCCTCGACGCGGTACAGCGCGGCGACCGGGCCGAACACCTCCTCGTGGTACATGCGCATCGTCGGCGTGACCCCGGTGATGACCGTCGGCGGGTAGTACCAGCCCGGCCCGTCGGGGCGCCGGCCGCCGCAGCGCACGACCGCGCCCTGCCGGGTGGCGTCCTCGACGAGCGCCTCGACGTCGGCGCGGCCCTGCTCGGTGGCGAGCGGCCCCACGTCGGTGGTCGGGTCCATCGGGTCGCCCACGGTGAGGGCGGCCATCGCGTCGACGAAGTGGGCTTCGAACGCGTCGGCGACGCGGTCCTCGACGATGAACCGCTTCGCGGAGATGCAGCTCTGCCCGTTGTTCTGGCAGCGCGACGTCGTCGCGACCGCCGCGGCCCGCTCGAGCGGCGCGGACGCCAGCACCAGGAAGGCGTCGCTGCCGCCCAGCTCGAGCACGGTGGGCTTGATGACCGCTCCCGCCGCCGTCGCGACGGCGCGCCCCGCGGGCTCGCTGCCGGTCAGGGTGGCCGCCCGGACCCGCGGGTCGCGCAGCACCCCCTCGACCTGGTCGGAGCCGATCAGCAGTGTCTGGAACACGCCGGTGGGGAAGCCCGCCTCGGCGAACAGCCGCTCGAAGTACACGGCGGTGCGCGGCACGTTCGACGCGTGCTTCAACAGGCCCACGTTGCCGGCCATCAGCGCCGGGGCGGCGAAGCGCATGGCCTGCCACAACGGGAAGTTCCACGGCATCACCGCGAGCACCGGGCCGAGCGGCTCGTAGGTGGCGTACGCGCGGGTCGCGCCGACCGAGGCGGCGTCGACCGGCTCGTCGGCCAGGAACGCCGCGGCGTGCTCGGCGTAGAAGCGGCACGCTCGCGCGCACTTCTCGACCTCGGCGCGTGCCGCGACGAGGGTCTTGCCCATCTCGGTCGTCATCATCGTGGCGACGTCGTCACGGTCGCGGTCGAGCAGGTCGGCGGCGGCGTGCAGCCAGCCGGCCCGCTCGTCGAGACGGGTGCGCCGGTAGTCGGCCGCGGCGCGGGCGGCGCGGGCCAGCCGCTCCTCGACGGCGGCGGGGGAGAGGGGCTCGATGGTCTCCTCGGTCTCGCCCGTCGCCGGGTTGATCACTGCGATCGGCATCGCCGCTCCTTGGCCTCTCGCACCACGCGTCGACGGCCGTCCCGCGGGCCGCGACGCGGGACGGCTACGGGGCGAACTGGTAGAGGCGCTGGGTGTTGCCGGCCAGGATGCGGTGCCGCTCGTCGGGGGGCACGCCGGCGAACGCCGCCTGGATGGTGCGCCACGACGACGGCCAGTCCGCGCTGATGTGGGGGTAGTCGCTCGACCACAGCAGCCGGTCGACGCCGACGTCCTCGCGGTGGTGGATCCCGAACGTGTCGGTCATGAAGCCGTAGTGGAAGTGCGCCTCGATGTACTCGCTCGGCGGCGCGGCGAGCCCGAAGCGGCTCACCGGGTCGAGGCGCCGGTAGTTGTTGTCGATCTGCTCCTTCGCGTACGGCACCCAGCCGGCGTCGACCTCGGCGAAGACGACGTCGAGGTCGGGGAAGCGGTCGAAGACCCCCGAGAAGATGAGATCGATCATCCGGTTCGGGGCGTCGAAGAACCGGCCGTACCCGGGGAGCTTGGCGCTGTGCGCCGCCGGCATCTGCAGCGACAGGCTCACGTGGATGCCGAGCGGCACCCGCCGGCCCGCGAGGCAGGCCCACACCGCGTCGTCGCCCGGCTCCAGGCGCAACGTGCCGTTCGGGTAGCAGCCCATGACGACGCCGCGCATCCCGGGACGGTCGAGGACGCGCTCGATCTCGGCGACGGCGGCGTCGGCGCCCCAGTTCGGGAGCATGGCCAGGCCCCCGAAGCGGTCGGGGGCGTGGGCGACGAACTCGGAGAGCCAGTCGTTGTAGGCCCGCATCATCTCGGCGCGGTAGGCCGGGTCCGGGTTCGCGACGATGGCCTGCGCCAGGCGCGGGGTGGGGTAGAGCATCTCGGCGTCGACGCCGTCGCGTGCCATCTCACGTACCCGCGCCGCCGGGTCGTGACCACCCGGTCGGATGTCCTCGAACCGCACCCAGGCGTGCATGGCCTCGGGGTCGAGGCCGGCGCAGGCGTTCATCCCGAAGTTGATCGGGTCCGTGACGCCCTCGATCACCCAGGCGTCACCGGCGTCGAAGCGCTCCATGCGCGGCGCGCGGTCGCGCATGGCCCGCGAGACGCGGGTGGTCCACAGGTCGGGGGGCTCGTTCACGTGGCTGTCGGCGGAGATCAGCCGGTAGCGCGGCGGCGCGGACAACGTCTGGGCCTCGGTCACGACGCGGCGATGTTAGGCGCTTCCTAGACTCCGGCTGCTCCCGGACACGGCAGGAGGGCCCGTGGGCGCGAGCCCCTACAGCACCTTCGTGGTGAGCATCACCCCGTTCCGGGCCGACGGGACACTCGACGAGGACGGGCTGCGTCACCACCTGGCGCGCCAACGCGACGCGGGGGTCGGCGTCTACCTCGCGGGCAGCGGCAGCGGCGAGGGGTACGCGCTCGACGAGGCCGAGACCCGCCGCGTCCTCGAGCTCGGCGTCGAGGAGCTCGCCGGGCACGTCCCGGTCCGGGCGATGGGCGTCGAGCCGCGCACCGCCGACGAGGCGATCGGGCGCGCCCAGGTCGCCGCGGCCGCGGGCGTCGACGCGTTCCAGCTGTACTCCCTCGACCAGGGGCACGGGAACCGGCCCAGCCCGGCGGAGCTCGAGCGGTACGTGCGCACCGTGCTCGACGCCGTCGACCTCCCCGTGGTGCTGTCCACCCACCAGAGCGTCGGCTACCTCCTCCCCGTCGAGTTGGTCGCCTCCGTCCTCGACCGCGACGACCACGTCATCGGCGTGAACTGCTCCACCGCCGACGTCACCTACCTGCTCCGCGTCGTCGAGGCGGTCGACGGGCGGGCCGACGTGCACGTCGGCGGCCCGCTCCACGCGCTCACCGTGCTCGGCCTCGGCGGGCAGGGGTTCCTCAGCTCCGACGCCAACCTCGCGCCGCGGCTCTGCGCCCAGGTCATCGACCACGCCCACCACGGCGACCTGCCGGCGCTGCAGCACGCGTACCGGGAGCTCATGCGCCTCTACGCCGTCACCCGCGACCTCGGCGGGATCACCGCGACGAAAGCCGCGCTCGACCTGCTCGGCCTCCCCGGCGGGCCGCCGCGGCCACCCCGCGCTGGCCGCCGACGCGGCCACCCGCGCCGCCGTGCAGCGACGCCTCCTGGACGAGCTCGCCTGGCCTGCCGTCGAAGGGCTGCGGTGAGCCCCCGCGACGCGCGGCGCTTCCCGCGCGTGGCGGTCGCGACGCCGCACCACCTCGCGTCCGCCACCGGGCTCGCGGTCCTCGCGGCAGGGGGGCAACGCGATGGACGCGGTCCTCGCCGCCAACCTGACCCTCGGCGTCGTCGCCCCCTACCTCTGCGGCTACGGCGGCGACCTCTTCGCCATCGTGTGGGACGGCCGCCTCACCGGCTACCTCGGCTCCGGACGCTCACCGGCCGCCGCGACCGTCGCGCAGGTCGCGGCGCGCAGCGGCGGCGAGCACATGCCGGTCCTCGGACCCGACACGGTGACCGTCCCCGGAGCCATCGCCGGCTGGTTCGACCTCCTCGCCGCGCTGGGGCACCCGCGACTTCGCGACGCTCGCCACGGACGCCATGACCTACGCGCGCGACGGGTTCGCCGTCAGCACGGCCGCGGCGCGCGCCTTCGACGACGGGCGGCGCATGTACCCCGCCGCCAACCCGTGGCATCACGCCTGGCACGACGTGTACGGCGACGTGGCCGCCGGCACGTGGCTGCGCCAACCCGCGCTGGCCCGCACGATCGAGACGCTCGCGGCCGACGGGCCCGACGCCTACTACCGCGGGCCGATCGGCGACGGGATCGTCGCCACCCTCGGCGAGCACGGCGCCGCGATGGCCGCCGACGATCTCGCCGGCCACGCCGGGGAGTGGGTCGACCCGCTCCACGCCGCGTACCGCGACGTCGACGTCGTCGAGCTGCCCCCACCCACCCAGGGGTCACGCCCCTCGAGGCGCTGCGCCTCCTCGACGGGACGCCCCTCCCACCCGACGGGCCCGCGCGCCAGCACCTCCTCATCGAGGCGCTGAAGCTCGCCCTGTCCGACCGGGACCGCTGGGTGAGCGATCCGGCGGCCATGCCCCATCCGGCCGACCGCCTCCTCGACGAGGCCTACGTCGCGTCGCGTCGCGCCGACCTGCGCGCCGACACCGCCGGGCGCCCCGCACCCGGCGTGCCCCAGCCCGGCGGCACCGCCTACCTGTGCGCCGCCGACCACGACGGGCTCCTCGTCAGCCTCATCCAGTCGAACTTCTTGCACTTCGGGGCCGGCGTCCACGTCCCCGCCTGGGGGGTCAACCTCAACAACCGCGGGTTCTCGTTCTCCCTCGACCCGACGCGCGTCAACGGCTTCGCGCCCGCCAAACGCCCCCTCCACACCCTCATCCCCGCGATGGCCCTCCGCGACGGACGCCCGAGCCTCGTCTTCGGGAGCATGGGCGGCGACGCGCAGCCCGGCGTGCACGTCCAGCTGCTCGCCCACCTCGTCGACGACCACGCCGACCCCGCGGCCGCGCTCGCCGCACCCCGCTGGCGCGTCGACCCCGGCCGCTGGCGCGTCCACGCCGAGTCCCGGTTCGGGGCGCCGTTCGCCGACGCGCTGCGCGCCCTCGGTCACCGCGTCGTCGACGCGCCCGCGTACGACCCCGACATGGGCCACGCGCACGTCATCCGCGTCGACCACGACGGCGGCTACACCGCCGCGGCCGATCCCCGCTCCGAAGGGCTGGCCCTCGGCCGGTGACGCGGTCGCGGGCAGCGCCGCCCGCACCCGGCCCGCGGCCACGGTCAAGGGTGCACGGCGCCCCGGTTACGCTGCGAACATGAACGCCGACACGGTGCAGGACGTGCGCGACGACGTTGGCCGCACACGACTACCTCGCCGACACCGGGCTGGCCACCGCGGTGTTCCTCGCCGTCACCTTGCAACGACCCCTGCTCCTCGAAGGGGAGGCGGGCGTCGGGAAGACCGAGTTGGCGAAGGTGCTCGCCGACTGGACCGGCGGGGAGCTGGTGCGGCTGCAGTGCTACGAGGGCATCGACGCCGCGCAGGCCGTGTACGAGTGGGACTACTCCCGCCAGCTGCTGCACCTCCGCGCCCAAGAGGCACGCGGCGAGGCACCCCGCGAGGACGAGCTCTACTCCGAGCAGTTCCTCGTGCGACGGCCGCTGCTGCGCGCCATCGCCACGAACGGCACGGTCCCGCCGGTGCTCCTCGTCGACGAGGTGGACCGGGCCGACGACGAGTTCGAGGCGTTCCTCCTCGAGATCCTCGCCGACTACACGATCACCGTCCCCGAGCTCGGCACCTTCCGAGCCGAACGGCCACCGATCGTGATCGTCACCTCGAACCGCACCCGGGACGTCCACGACGCGCTCGAAGCGCCGCTGCCTCTACCACTGGATCGACCATCCGGACTTCGAGCGGGAGCTCGCCATCCTGCGGGTCCGCGGCCCCGAGGTCAGCGAGGCGCTCGCCCGACAGATCGCCGCGGCCGTCGCCGCGCTGCGCGACCTGGACCTGTACAAGCCGCCCGGGGTCGCCGAGACCATCGACTGGGCGCAGGCCGTCGCCGCGCTCGGCGCCGACACGCTCGACGAGGCGACGGTCGACGTCACGCTCGGCACCGTCGTGAAGTACCGGGAAGATCAGCAGCGGGTCCGCGCCCACGGCGTCGACGCGCTCGCCGCGGCCGGCGCCCGCGATGGCTGACGACCCGGACCGTCTCGTCGTCGCGTTCGCCCGCCTGGCGCGACGCCTCGGCCTGGACGTCCCCGTCGGGCGCGACCGTGACGCTCGGGAAGGCCTGGGCCGCGGTGGGCCTCGGCTCCCGCGACGCCTGCTACTGGGCCGGCCGGGTCGTGCTGCTCCGCCGCCCTGAGGACGCCGCCCTCTACGACCAGGCTTTCGACGCCTTCTGGGACGGGACCGGCGTGGCGCGCGCGCCCGTGCCGCCGGTCACGGTCAGCGTCGCGACGGACACCGACGTCGACCCCGACGCGGACCCCGACGCGGACCCCACCGGGGACGGCGACGACCTGGCGGTGCGCGTGCGGTGGAGCCCCGCCGAGCAGCTGCGCACCCGCGACTTCGCGGCCTGCAGCCCCGCCGAGCTCGACGAGGCGCACCGGCTCATCGCCGACCTGCGCCTGGTGGCCGCCCGGCGACGCTCGCGTCGGCGCCGCCCCACCCGCCGGGGCCGGGGCCGCCCCGACCTCCGGCGCACGGTGCGCCGATCCTTGCGAGCCGACGGTGAGCCGATCCGGCCGGGCGTTCACCGCGCCCAGCGACCGGCCGCGGCGCGTGGTGCTGCTCTGCGACGTGAGCGGCTCCATGGAGCCGTACGCCCGGGCGCTGGTCCGGTTCCTCCATGCCGCGGTGGTCGGCGGCGCCCGCGTCGAGGCGTTCGCGCTCGGCACGCGGCTCACCCGGCTCACCCGCGAGCTGTCCTCCCGCGACCCCGACGAGGCGCTCGCCGCCGCGGCGCGACGGGTGACGGACTGGTCCGGCGGCACGCGGCTCGGGGAGGGGCTCCGCGCCTTCAACGACCGGTGGGGGGTCGCGCGGCCTGGCGCGGGGCGCGACGGTCGTGATCCTCTCCGACGGCTGGGACCGGGGCGACCCCGAGCTGCTCGACGCGGCAGATGCGGCGGCTGCGCCGGGTGGCGCACCGTGTCGTGTGGGTGAACCCGTTGAAGGCGACGGACGACTACGCGCCGCTCGCGCGGGGCATGGCGGCCGCGCTGCCCCACGTCGACGAGTTCGTCACCGGCCACTCCGTCGCCGCGCTCGACGACCTCGTCACCGTCCTGGCCCGCTGATGCGCGAGCTCCTCGACGTCATCGACGACTGGCGGCAGGCCGGGCGTCGCGTCGCGCTCGCCCGCGTCGTCGGGCTCGACGGGTCGGGGCCCCGCGACCCGGGCGCGGCCATGGCCGTGAGCGACGCGGGCGACGTCGCCGGTTCCGTGTCGGGCGGCTGCGTCGAGGGGGCCGTGGTGACCGAGGCGCTCGCCGTGCTCGCGGGGGAGCGGCCGCGGGGGGTCGTGACGTTCGGCTACTCCGACGACGACGCGTTCGCCGTGGGGCTCACCTGCGGTGGGACGATCCACGTGTACGTCGAGCCCCTGGACTGGTGAGCAGCCCGACCCCCGTCTTCGACGTGCTGCGCGACGCGCTCCGGGCCGACCAGCCGGTCGCGCTCGCGACGGTCACCGACGGTCTCGGCGTCGGCGCCAAGCTCCTGGTCCGGCCCGACGGCGCGTCGGCGGGCACGCTCGGCACCGCCGACCTCGACCGGGTGGTCGCGCCGCGACGCGCTCGGCGCCCTCGCCGCCGGCACCACCGTCACCCGCCACTACGGACCACACGGCGAGGCCCGCGAGTCCGACGTCACCGTGTTCATCGAGGCGTTCGCGCCGCCACCCCGCATGATCATCTTCGGGGCCGTCGACTTCACGGCCGCGCTGGCCCGCACCGCGAAGCTGCTCGGTTACCACGTCACCGTGTGCGACGCCCGCGCCGTGTTCGCCACCCGCGCGCGGTTCCCGATGGCCGACGAGGTGGTGTGCGCCTGGCCCGACCGCTTCCTGGCCGAGGACGCGGGGAGGCTCGGAGCCCGCGACGCGGTGTGCGTCCTGACCCACGACGCCAAGTTCGACGTCCCCGCCCTCGTCGCCGCGCTCGGCACCGACGTCGGCTACCTCGGCGCCATGGGCAGTCGCCGCACGCACGCCCAACGGGTCGCGCGGCTCCGGGACGCCGGCGTCGACGACGTCGGGCTCGCCCGGATCCACGCGCCGATCGGCCTCGACCTCGGCGCGCGCAGCCCCGAGGAGACCGCGATCGCGATCTGCGCGGAGATCATCGCCCAGCGGACCGGCCGGGCCGCGCCGTCGCTGCGCGACGCCGACGGCCCCATCCACGGATGACGTCCCGTCGGGTGGGCGTCGAGAGGAGCCGAGCATGGACCTAGCCCTGGACGGCCGGCGCGCCGCGGTGGCCGCCGGGTCCCGCGGTCTCGGACGGGCCTGCGCGGCCGCGCTGGCCGCTGAGGGGGCGCGGGTCGCGATCTGCGGCCGGGACGCCGCGGCGGTCGAGGCCGCCGCCGCGGCCGACGGGCTCGTGCCGATCGTCGCCGACGTGTCGAGCCCCGAGGGTGCGACCGGGTTCGTCCGCGACGCCCGCGACGCGCTGGGTGGCGTCGACATCCTCGTCGCGAACGCCGGCGGGCCGCCCCCGGGCACGTTCGCGCAGATCACCGACCCCCAGCAGTACGTCGACGCGTTCGCGCTGAACGCGCTCTCGACCATCGCGATGTGCCTCGGCACGGTGCCGGCCATGCAGGCCCAGCGCTGGGGTCGGGTCGTCGCCATCACCTCGATCGCCGTCCGCCAGCCCATCCCCACGCTGATCCTCTCCAACACCGCCCGGGCGGGCGTCACCGGCTTCCTGAAGACCCTGGCCCGCGAGGTCGCGGGCGACGGGGTCACGGTGAACTCGCTGCAACCCGGGCTGCACGACACCGACCGGATCCGGGCCCTCGGCGGCGGGGCCGACGTCGCCGCCGGGATCCCCGCCGGGCAGCTCGGCCAGCCCGCCGACTTCGGGGCGATCTGCGCGTTCCTGTGCTCACCGCACGCCGGGTTCCTCACCGGCGCGGCGATCCCGGTGGACGGCGGCGCCGACGCCGGGCTGCAGTAGCGACATGCTCCGCCACGTCGTCTGCCTCACCTGGAACGAGCACGCCACCCCCGCCGCGGTCGACGCCGCGGCGCGGGCCCTCGCCGCGCTCCCCGCCCAGATCCCCGACCTGCGCGCCCTCCATGTCGGCCCCGACGTCGGCCTCGCCGCGGGGAACGCCGACTTCGCGATCGTCGCCGACTTCGACGACGCCGACGGCTGGCGTCGCTACCAGGAGCACCCGGCCCATCAGGCCGTCCTCGTCGAGGCGCTCCGACCGATCATCGCGGCGCGGGCCGCGGCGCAGTTCGAGTGGACCTGAGAGGGCCGCGCGTACGCTGGGCGGGATGCCCGGCCGGCGGGTGCTGACCCTCCCGAACCTCATCTCGGTGCTGCGCCTCGCGTGCGCGCCGCTGCTGTGCTGGCTGCTCCTCGGCCCCGACGACCGCGTCGCCGCGTTCGTGCTCCTCGCCGTGCTCGGCGCCACCGACTGGGTCGACGGGTGGATCGCCCGCCACTACGACCAGGGCAGCGACCTCGGCAAGATCCTCGACCCGACCGCCGACCGGGTCCTCCTGCTCACCGCCGGCGTCGCGCTGCTCCTCGAAGGCAGCCTCCCGGTCGGGGTCGGCGTCGCGGTGCTGGCCCGCGAGGTCCTCGTGGCGGGCGCCACGCTCGCGCTCGCCGCCGCCGGGGCCCGCCGCATCGACGTCCGCTGGGTCGGGAAGGCCGGGACGCTCGCCCTCATGTTCGCCCTCCCCGGCTTCCTCCTCGTCCACCTCGTCGACCCCGGCGCCGGCCGCACCGTCATCCTCTCCCTCACGTGGCTCGCCACGATCGGCGGGCTGCTCCTCGCCTACGCGCGCCACCGCCGCGTACGTCCCGGCCGCCCGGGTCGCGTTGCGGGAGGGCCGCACGGCGCGTGCCGAGCGGGTCGCGGCGTGAAGGCCGTCATCCTCGCCGGCGGGGAAGGCACCCGGCTGCGGCCGCTCACCAGCAACCAGCCCAAGCCGATGCTGCCGCTCGTCAACCGGCCGATGATGGAGCACATCGTCGCCCTGCTCGCCCAGCACGGCTTCGACGACGTCGTCGTCACCGTCGCGTACCTCGCCAACCACATCCGCACCTACTTCGGGGACGGCTCCGACTTCGGGATCCGGATGCGCTACGCCACCGACGAGCAGCCGCTCGGCACCGCCGGGTCGGTGCGCAACGCGGCCAGCGAGCTCGACGACACGTTCCTCGTCATCTCGGGTGACGTGCTCACCGACATCGACCTGACCGGGTTCGTGAAGGCCCACCGCGACAGCGGCGCGGTCGCGTCGATCGGGTTGAAGCGCGTCGACAACCCCCTCGAGTTCGGGATCGTCATCACCCGACCCGACGGGACCATCGAGCGGTTCCTCGAGAAGCCGTCCTGGGGGCAGGTGTTCTCCGACACGATCAACACCGGGATCTACGTCCTCGAGCCGCGGGTCTTCGACTTCATCCCCGACGGCGCGGTCGTCGACTTCTCCGGGGACGTGTTCCCCGCCATCCTCGACGAGGGGCTGACCCTCCACGGGCACGTCGCCGACGGCTACTGGGAGGACGTCGGCAGCATCGAGTCGTACCTGCAGGCCCACACCGACGTGCTCGACGGCCGGGTGCGCGTCGACATCGGCGGGTTCCAGGTCGCGGAGCGGGTCTGGCTCGGGGAGGGCGCCGACCTCGACCCCGGCGCACGCGTCGACGGGCCGGTCGTGATCGGCGACAACTGCCGGGTCGAGGCCGGCGCGCACCTCGCCGAGTACACCGTGCTCGGCACCGACGTCGTCGTGCGCGGCGACGCGTCGGTCGTGCGGTCCGTGCTCCACGACCACGTGTACGTCGACCGGGGCGCCGAGCTGCGTGGCAGCGTCGTCGGCCGCTCGAGCGACGTCCGGGCCCACGCCCGGGTCGAGGAAGGCGCCGTCATCGGCGACGCGTGCTTCATCGGCCCGCACGCCGTCGTGAGCGCCGGCGTGAAGATCTACCCGTTCAAGACGGTCGACGCCGACGCGGTCGTGAACTCGTCGATCATCTGGGAGACCCGCGGCGCCCGCACCCTCTTCGGACGGCAGGGCATCCGCGGGTTGGCGAACGTCGACGTCACCCCCGAGGTCGCGGTGCGGGTCGCGATGGCCTACGGCACCGCGCTGAAGCGCGGCTCGGTCGTCACCGCCAGCCGCGACACCAGCCGCGTCGCGCGGGCGTTGAAGCGGGCGCTGATCGCCGGGCTGAACTTCGCCGGGGTCACGGTCGAGGACGTCGAGCTCGCCACCGTCCCCCTCACCCGCTTCCAGGTGCGCAACAGCCACGCCCAGGGCGGCATCACCGTCCGGCTCGTCGGCGGCGACCCCGACAGCGTCGAGCTGCGCATCTTCGACGCCGACGGCCGCGACCTCGACGCCGGCACGCAGCGGCGCATCGAGCGGCTCCTCTACCGGGAGGACTACCGGCGCGCCTTCGGCGGCGACGTCGGCGAGATCATCTACCCGCCGCGTGCCATCGAGTTCTACGCCGCGGCGCTCGAGCGGTCCGTCGACGCCCAGCGGCTCAGCGACCGCCCGGCGAAGGTGGTCCTCGACTACTCGTTCGGCGCCGCGTCGGTCATCCTGCCCACCGTGCTCGGCAAGCTCGGCGCCGAGGTCCTCGCGGTGAACCCGTACGCCAGCACCGCGGCGGTCACCGCCGCCGAGCCCGACGTGCAGCGGGCCCGCATGGGCGAGCTCGTGCGCGCCTCGGCCAGCCAGCTCGGCTACATCGTGGAGCCGGCGGGGGAGACCGCCACGATCGTCGACGACACCGGCCATGCCCTGAGCGACGACGAGGCGATGCTGCTGCTGCTCCGGCTGCTCGGCGAGACCAAGCCGGGCGCCCGCGTCGCGCTGCCCGTGTCCACCACCCAGGCGGCCGCGCGCGTCATGGCGGACGCCGGCGGCGAGGTCGTGTGGACCAAGCTCGACGACGCCGCGGTGATGGAGACCGCGTCGGCCGGCGGCATCGACTTCGCGGCGTCGAGCAGTGGCGGCTACATCTGGCCGGCGTTCCTCCCCGCCTACGACGCCATGGCCACCCTGGCGCAGCTCCTCGACCTGCTCGCCGAGACCGGCTGGCGCGTGTCGGACATCGTCGCCGCCCTCCCGCCGGTGCACATCGTGCACGACACCGTGCCCACCGCGTGGGAGCGCAAGGGGGCCGTCATGCGGGAGCTCATCGAGCATCCCCCGCCCGGCGACCTCGTGCTGATCGACGGGGTCAAGGTGTCCGGGCCCGACGGATGGACGCTCGTGCTGCCCGACCCGGAGTACCCGGCGACGCACGTCTGGGCCGAGGCGGCCACCGAAGCCGACGCGACGCGCCTCGCCGCCGAGCGGACCCGCGCCGTCGCGGACGCGCTCCGGTAGCCTGCCCGGCCAGTCGAGGGAGGCCCGGTGGAGTACCCGTCCGACCGCAGGTACAGCGAGCAGCACGAGTGGGTCGCGGTCAGCGGCGACACGGCGACGGTCGGGATCACCGACTACGCGGAGGACGCGCTCGGCGACGTCGTCTTCGTCCAGGTCCCCGACGTCGGCCTCGAGGTCATCGCGGGCGCGTCGTGCGCCGAGGTGGAATCCACCAAGTCGGTGTCGGAGATCTACTCGCCGGTGTCCGGGGCGATCACCGCGGTGAACGAGACGCTCGCCGACGAGCCCGAGCGGCTGAACCGCGACCCGTACGGGGACGGCTGGATCTTCACCCTGACGATGGTCGACGCCGGCGAGCTCGACGCGCTCCTCGACGCCGCCGCGTACCAGCACCTCGTGGAGCAGGCCTGACACCCGACGGTCGTTGAAGCCCCGCGCGGCCGTCGGTACCCTCGAGAGCATGCGCTGCGCCCGCTGCGGCCACGAGAACGACCCGCCGGCCAACTTCTGCTCGTCGTGCGGCGCCGTCCTCAGCGACAGCGACGAGACCACGGCGTCCCTCGGGCTCCTCGAGAACCGCCAGGAGCTTGAAGCCCAGCTCGGGGACCTCCTGAGCGACCTGCCCGCCGACACCGGGCTGCTCGTCGTGCGGCGAGGACCCAACGCGGGCAGCACCTTCGCGCTCGACACCGACACCACCAGCATCGGCCGCCACCCCGACTCCGACCTGTTCCTCGACGACGTCACCGTGTCCCGACGCCACGCCACCATGCGGCGCGGCGACGACGGCTACGAGATCACCGATGTCGGGTCGCTGAACGGCACCTACGTCAACCGGGAGCGCATCGACACCGTCCCGATCAACGACATGGACGAGATCCAGATCGGCCGGTTCGTCCTCGTCTTCCTCCTCGGCGGGCGGTCCGAGGCGCGCGTGTGAGCGCCCCCACCCGGGACCCCCAGCACCTCTCGATCGGGGAGGTGCTCAGCTCCCTCCACGACGAGTTCCCCGACGTCACCGTCTCGAAGATCCGCTTCCTCGAGAGCCAGGGGCTCATCGACCCCGAGCGCACCCCGTCGGGCTACCGGCGCTTCTACGCCACCGACGTGGAGCGGCTCCGCTGGATCCTGGTCCAGCAGCGCGACCACTTCCTCCCGCTGCGGGTCATCAAGCAGCGCCTCGACCGCTACGGCCCGCAAGGCGCGCCGCCGCTCACGGCGAACGGCGACCAGCCCGCCGCGACACCCACGACGCGGCACGCCCCGACCCCATCGCCCACCCGGGCGACGTCGCCCCCGGCGCCGCGAGCAGCGCCGCGGCCGGCGCGTCGCTCGTCGTCGGAGCTCACCCTGCCGCTCGACGAGCTCGAAGAGCCCGAGGAGACCGACCTCGTCGCCGTGCCCGTCACCCCACCCGCCGCCGGTGCGGGGCACACACGCGAGGAGCTGTGCCGCGAGTCGGGGTTGGCGGCCGGTGCCCTCGAGGAGCTCGAGTCCTTCGGGCTCGTCGCGCCGACCGGCGGGGTGGGCGATGACGCCCGCTACGACGACGACGCCGTCGAGATCGCGCGCGTCGCGGCCGTGTTCTACCGTCACGCCGTCCGCGCCCGGCATCTGCGCATGTACCAGCACATCGCCGAGCGCGAAGCCGAGCTGTTCATCCAGGCGCTCATCCTCTACCGCCGGCAGCGCAACCCGGCGGCCCGGGCCCGCCTCGAAGCCGACCTGGTCCAGCTCGGGCAGGCCGGCGCCCGGCTGCGCGCGCTCATGCTGCGGCGGGTGCTGCGCGACGCCTGGCCCGAGTGACCGTGCCGCTCCCGCCGCCGCGGGTGCTGCTCGACGAGGCGGCGCTGCGCCAGCGGGTGGCCGACCTCGCCGGGCGGATCGCGGCCGACCATCCCGACGGGGTGGTGCTCGTCGGGGTGCTGAAGGGGGCGCTGGTGTTCCTCGCCGACCTGGCCCGCGCCATCCGCGACGTCGACGTGGAGCTCGACTTCCTGGCGATCTCCCGGTACGCGCCCGACAGCGGCCGGGTGCGCATCCTCCAGGACCTCGTCCTCGACGTCACCGGGCGCGACGTCGTGCTCGTCGAGGACCTCATCGACACCGGCCTCACCCTCGCCTACCTGCTCGGGCATGTGCGGGAGCGGCGACCCCGCCGCGTCGAGGTGTGCGCGCTGCTCGACCGCGCCGAGCGGCGCATCGTCCCCCTCGACGTGCGCTACGTCGGGATCGAGGTGCCCGGCGACGCGTTCCTCCTCGGCTACGGGCTGCACTACGCGGAGCGGTACCGCAACCTGCCGGTCGTCATCACGGTCGACCAGGCCACCGTCCTCGCCGATCCCGACGCCTACCTGGGCGTCTACGACGCGTCGTGGTCGGCGTCGAACGGCGACAGCACCCCGTCCCCCGTGGCGACATCGGCGGAAAGGATCCGAGAGCCCCGCTGCTAGGGTGACGCGTGGTCCCCGGGTGTTGGTTGAAAGGCGCCGCCAGTGATCCCGATGTCGCTGGTGGGGGTCCGAGTCGAGGTCCCCACGAACCAGCCCATCGTCTTGCTCCGCGAGGAGGACGGGCAGCGGTACCTCCCGATCTTCATCGGACCGCCCGAAGCGACCGCGATCGTGTACGCGCTCCAAGGCATGGACACCCCGCGGCCCATGACCCACGACCTGTTCAAGACCGTCCTCGACGAGATGGCCGTCCGCCTCCAGCGGGTCGTGATCACCGAGCTGCACGACGGCACCTTCTACGCCGAGATCGAGCTCGGCCAGAACGGCGACGTCCGCCGCATCTCCTCCCGCCCCTCCGACGCCCTCGCGCTCGCCGCCCGCTACCCCGAGCCGGTCCCGATCTACGCCGACGAGGCCGTCCTCGAGGAGGCCGGCGTCCTCTTCGACCAAGACGACGAGGAAGCCGAGATCGAGGAGTTCCGGGAGTTCCTCAACCAGGTCACCCCGGAGGACTTCGCACCCGAGTAGCGCCGCCGACACCCCGACCCGCCGGCGGCGCGCTCCCGGGGTGTCGCCGCACGCGAGCACCCGGGTGATCCGGGCGCGTCCCCGCGTCGAATGCTCGGGTGATGCCGGGGACCGGCGTCACCGGGGCACGGCGGGGGAGGGGAGCGCCATGAGCGCCGACACCAACACCAAGACCATCCAGACCATGTACGAGGCGTTCGGTCGCGGGGACGTGGACGCGATCCTGGGGAACCTGACCGACGTCGTCGACTGGGCCGCGGACGGGCCGCCGGTGCGGCCCCGTGGTACGGGAGCTGCACCAGCCACGACGAGGTCCGCCAGTTCTTCGTCGCCTTCGGGTCGACCGTCGAGGTGAGCGAGTTCACGCCGGTGAGCCTCGCCGCCACCGACACCGAGGTCTTCGCGCTCATCACGTTCACCGGCACCGTCCGGGCGACGGGGAAGCCGCTGTCGATGCACCTGCACCACTACTTCCGGTTCCGCGACGGCCGGGTCGAGTGCTACCGCGGCTCCGAGGACAGCGCCCAGACCGTCGCCGCCCTCGCCGGCTGAGCACCGGCGCCCCGGCCGGGCCGGCCGAGACCCCCGGGCTGGGGGCGGGCCCCCGGGGGACCGGGCGGGCCGATCGGGGCCGCCACGGTGCGTTGACGGCCCTCTGGCGGCCCACTACGGTCACAGCGGCGTAACTACGCCGATGTGACTCCGGGGAGGGCAGCGTGGGGTCCCAACGAGACGACAGCGTCGCGGCAGGCGGGGCGGAGACCGGCTTCGGGGGACCGCAGGTCTGCGCGATCGTCGGCATCTCGTACCGTCAGCTCGACTACTGGGCGCGCACCGACCTCGTGCGCCCGTCCCTCGCCGACGCGTGGGGCAGCGGCACGCAGCGGCGCTACTCGTACCGCGACCTCGTGCGGCTGAAGGTCATCAAGAGCCTGCTCGACGCCGGCGTGAAGCTCCAGACGGCCCGCCGCGCCATCGAGTACCTGCGGGAGGACACGACGCGGTGGGAGAGCGCGAGCCTCGTCCTCGACGGGACCGACTCGGTGCTCGCCCGCGACGGCGACCACCTCGTCGACCTCGTCCGGCGCGGCCAGGGCGTGCTGAACATCGTGCCGCTCGGTCACGTCGTCGAGGAGCTCGACGCGCGCATCAAGACGCTCGAACCAGCCGAGGCGGCGCCGGTGTCACCGCCGGCCCGCCGCGCCGCCGGGGGCTGACCATTCCCGACGCGCTCCCGCACGAGCACACCCGCTTCGCGCACAACTCCGAGCGCCAGTTCGCCAAGCTCCTCGACTTCTACGGGATCGTCTGGGAGTACGAGCCGCGGACCTTCACCCTCGACGAGGACCGCGAGGGCCACACCGTCCAGGCCTTCACCCCCGACTTCTACCTGCCGGCCTACGACCTCTACATCGAGATCACGACGCTGAACCAGAAGCTGGTCACGAAGAAGAACCGCAAGGCCCGGCGGCTGCGCGACCGCTACCCCGGCACGAACATCAAGGTGCTGTACCAGCGCGACTACCTGCACCTGCTCGTGAAGTACGGGCTCGAGCCACCGTCCCAGCTCGGGGCGCGCCCCTCGAGCCCACGGCGCGCCTCGACCTGTCGCCCGACCGGGACGCGGACGAGCAGGCCGAGACCGCCTGAGCCGGGCGTAGGCTCCGGCGCCGATGGCCGAGGCGCTGCGGCGCAGCCCGCTCGACGCCGCGCACCGTGCCGCCGGCGCGCGGATGGCGGCGTTCGGTGGCTGGGAGATGCCCATCCAGTTCACCGGGGTCCTCGAGGAGCACCGCGCGTGTCGCGGCGACGCCGTCGTGTTCGACGTGTCGCACCTCGGGTCGGTGCTCGTCGACGGGCCCGGCGCGTTCACCGCGCTGCAATGGGCGCTCAGCAACGACCTGCGCCGCGTCGAGCCGGGCCGCACCCAGTACACCCATCTCCTCGACCCCGACGACGGGCACGTCGTCGACGACATCATCGCCTGGTGGGTCGCCCCCGACCGGTTCCTCGTCATGCCGAACGCGTCGAACACCCGCGGGGTCACCACCGCGATCGCCGACGCGGTGGCGCACACCGACGGGCCGCTCGAGCACCGCGACGTCACCGCGTCCCGTGCCGTGCTCGCCGTCCAGGGGCCAACGCGCGGGAGCGGCTCACCGGCGTCGTCGACGACGCCGTCGCGGTGCCGCGCCTGCACGTGCAGGCCGTCGCCGACCCCTTCGACGGGTACGTCGCGGGGACCGGGTACACCGGCGAGGACGGCGTCGAGCTGCACGTCCCCGCCGACGACGCGCCCGCCGTGTGGGCCCGGCTCCTCGACGCGGGGATCCGCCCGGCCGGGCTCGGCGCGCGCGACACGCTGCGCCTCGAGGCCGGCTACCCGCTCCACGGCCACGAGCTCGGCCCCGGCATCACCCCGGCGCAGGCCGGGCTCGGCTGGGTGGCCCGCTTCGACAAGGGCGACTTCCGGGGCCGCGCGCCGCTGCTCGCCGAGCGGGAGCGGGGCGTCACGCGGCGGCTCCGCGGCCTGCTCGGCGCCGACCGTCAGATCCCCCGGGCAGGCTGCACTGTGTCCCGCGACGGCCAGCCGGTCGGCGAGGTGACGAGCGGCAACTTCTCACCCACCCTCGAGCGGGGCATCGCGCTCGCCTTCTTGCCCCCCGACCTCCCCGACGCGACCGACGTGACGATCGACGTCCGCGGCCGGACCGTCGCCGCGCGGGTGGTCCGCCCACCGTTCGTGCCCACCGTCTGAGCCGACGCGAGCGAGTCGCGGTTTCCCCGCAGCGCATCGCTCGGCCTCGCCGGCTCACCCGGGCCGCGTCGCGACGGCTGACCTAGCATCACCGGCGGTGATCCGCACCCACGGTCTGACCCACGTGCATCTCCTCGTCGACGACCTCGACCGATCGCTGCGCTTCTATACGCAGGTGTTCGGGATGCAGGAGCGGTTCCGGGACGGGCCACGCATGGTGTTCCTCACCACACCCGGCTCCGCCGACTCCATCACCCTCAACGAACAGCCCGGCGATCCCCGCATCGGCGCGGGTGGCATCGACCACCTCGGGTTCCGGTTGGTCGACCCGGCCGACCTCGAGGAGGCCATCCGCCAGGTCGAAGCGGCGGGCGGCCAGCTCGTTGAGCACGGGGAGCACGCCCCGGGCTCGCCCTACGCGTACGTCACCGACCCGGACGGTTACCGAATCGAGCTGTGACCTCGCCACGGGCATCAAGGCGTCGTGCCCGGGCTAGGCTGCGGCGACAGCCGTCGACCCCGGTCGGGAGAGTCCTCGCTGCGGCGAGGCGCCGAAGGAGCAAACCCTCCCGGAACCTCTCAGGCCACCGAACCGCCGGGCGAGGCCACGCTGGAGAGCAGGCGGCGAGCCGCCTCACCGAAGGGGAAAGCCGGTCCGCCGGCGAAACTCTCAGGTCCACCGACAGCGCGGGAGCGACGGGTCACACCGGTGACCCGGGCAGCGCACGCGACCGTCGGAGCGACCATGACCCTGCGAGACCTCGAGCCCACCCGCTTCGTCCGACGCCACATCGGCCCCGACGACGCCGAGCAGGCGGCCATGCTCGCGACGCTCGGGCTGTCGTCGCTCGACGAGCTCGCCCGCGCCACCGTGCCCGCCGGCATCCGCGACGACGGGCCGCTCGCGATCCCCGACGCGGCCGACGAGGCGGCCGTCGCCGACGAGCTCGCGGCGCTCGCGGCGCGCAACACCGTGCTCGTCTCGCTGCTCGGCACCGGGTACGCCGACACCGTCACGCCGCCCGTGATCCAGCGCAACGTGCTCGAGAACCCCGCCTGGTACACGGCGTACACCCCGTACCAGCCCGAGATCGCCCAAGGGCGCCTCGAGGCGCTCCTGAACTTCCAGACGATGGTCGCCGACCTCACCGGGATGGGGCTCGCGAACGCGTCGCTGCTCGACGAGTCCACCGCCGCCGCCGAGGCGATGGCGCTGTGCCACCGGGTCAACCAGCAGGCCGGCACCACGTTCGTCGTCGACCCCGGCGCCCATCCGCAGACGATCGGCGTCGTGCAGACCCGCGCCGCGGCGCTCGGCCTCGACGTCCACGTCGCGCGACCCCGACGACGGCCTGCCCGACGGCGTGTTCGCGGCGTTGCTCCAAGAGCCGGGCACCACCGGCCAGGTCCGCGACCGGCGCGCGACGATCGACGCGCTGCACGCCCGCGGGGCGCTCGTCGCCGTCGCGGCCGACCTCCTCGCCTGCACGCTGCTCGTCCCGCCGGGGGAGCAGGGCGCCGACGTCGTCGTCGGCTCGGCGCAGCGCTTCGGGGTGCCACTCGGCTTCGGGGGACCCCACGCCGGGTTCCTCGCCACCCGCGACGAGTACCAGCGCAGCGTCCCCGGCCGGCTCGTCGGCGTGTCCGTCGACACCGCCGGCCGCCCCGCGCTCCGCCTCGCCCTCCAGACCCGCGAGCAGCACATCCGCCGCGAGCGCGCCACCAGCAACATCTGCACCGCGCAGGTGCTCCTCGCGGTCATCGCCGGGCTCTACGCCGTGTACCACGGTCCCGAGGGGCTCGCCCGGATCGCGGGGCGCGTCCACCGGCTCGCCGTCGTGCTCGCCGCCGGGCTGCGCGCCGGCACGGTCGACGTGCTCCACGACGTCGTCTTCGACACGGTCGCCGCCCGGGTGCCGGGCCGCGCCGGCGCGGTCGCGGCGGCCGCCCGGGCCGACGGCGTCAACCTGCGGGTCGTCGACCCCGACACGGTGGTCATCGCGCTCGACGAGACGACCACACCGACGATCGTCGAGACCGTCTGGCGGGCCTTCGGCTGCGCCGCGACCGTCGACGAGCTCGACGGACGCGTCGACGACCGCGCTGCCGGCGTCGCTGACCCGCACCTCCCCGTACCTCACGCACCCGGTGTTCCACCGCTACCAGTCCGAGACCGAGCTGCTGCGCTACCTCCGCCGCCTCGCCGACCGCGACCTCGCGTTGGACCGCACGATGATCCCGCTCGGGTCGTGCACCATGAAGCTGAACGGCACCACCGAGATGGTGCCGATCACCTGGCCCGAGTTCGCCCGGCTGCACCCGTTCGCGCCCCTCGAGCAGGCCGGCGGGTACCGGCAGCTGTTCGCCGACCTGGAGGCCTGGCTGGCCGAGATCACCGGCTACGACGCCGTGTCCCTGCAGCCCAACGCCGGATCGCAAGGCGAGTTCGCCGGGCTGCTCGCCATCCGCGCCTACCACCGTGACCGGGGTGAGCCCGACCGCGACGTGTGCCTGATCCCGGCGTCGGCGCACGGGACGAACGCGGCGAGCGCCTCGATGGCCGGGCTGCGGGTCGTCGTCGTGGCCTGCGACGACGACGGCAACGTCGACGTCGACGACCTGAAGCGCAAGGCCCACGAGCACGCCGAGCGGCTCAGCGCGCTCATGGTCACGTACCCGTCGACGCACGGCGTGTTCGAGGGGACCATCCGGGACGTGTGCGCCGTCGTCCACGACGCCGGCGGCCAGGTGTACCTCGACGGCGCCAACCTCAACGCGCTCGTCGGGCTCGCCAAGCCCGGCGCGTTCGGGGCCGACGTGTCGCACCTGAACCTGCACAAGACCTTCTGCATCCCCCACGGGGGCGGCGGGCCCGGCGTCGGGCCGGTCGCGGTGCGCGCCCACCTCGCGCCGTACCTGCCGAACCACCCGCTCGTCCCCGAGGCCGGTCCGGCGACCGGGGTCGGGCCGATCAGCGAGGCGCCGTGGGGCTCGGCGGGGATCCTCCCGATCTCGTGGGCGTACCTGCGGCTCATGGGCCCGGACGGGCTGCGACAGGCGTCGCTCGTCGCGATCCTCAACGCCAACTACGTCGCCCGGCGCCTCGCCGAGCACTACCCGGTCCTCTACACCGGTCCGGACGGGTTCGTCGCGCACGAGTGCATCCTCGACCTGCGGCCGCTCACCGCCACGACCGGCGTGAGCGCCGAGGACGTCGCCAAGCGGCTCATCGACCACGGGTTCCACGCCCCGACGATGTCGTTCCCCGTCGCCGGGACGCTCATGGTCGAGCCCACCGAATCCGAATCGCCAGCGCGAGCTCGACCGCTTCTGCGACGCGATGATCGCCATCCGGGCCGAGATCGCCGCGGTCGAGCGGGGGGAGTGGTCCCTCGACGACAGCCCGCTGCGGCACGCGCCGCACCCGGCCGCCGACCTGCTCACCGACCAGTGGGACCGCCCCTACACGCGCGCGCAGGCCGCGTACCCGGGCGAGCGGCCCGACGACAAGTACTGGCCGCCCGTCGGGCGCCTCGACGCCGTGTACGGCGACCGCCACGTCGTGTGCTCCTGCCCGCCGCTCGAGACGTACGCCGACGAGTGACCGGCGCGGGGAGATGCGCCGCGGGGCAGACCGCGGGTCGTAGGCTCACGTCCCGATGAGCCGATGGGACGACGACGAGGGCCGCTTCGGCGACGCGCCCACCGAGCGCGCCCCGGTGCCCTCGGGCGGGTCCGGCGGCTACGACCCGACCGTCCCGGCCGGCGACAGCACGCAGTACCTGCCGCCACCCCGCGGGCCGGGCGGCGGTCCTCCCGGCCCCGGCGGGCCCGAGGACTCGGGACGGCAGCGGACGATCCTCTTCGTCATCGCCGGGATCCTCGTCGTCGTGATCGTGGTGCTGCTCGTCATCCTGCTGACCAGCTCGGGGAGCTCGAACACGACCAGCCCGTCGACCTCCACGTCGGTGTCGTCGACGACGACGACGACGGCCACGACCGCCCCCGCGCAGGTCGCGATCCAGTCGTTCAACGTCCCAAGCACCGTGACCTGCTCGAGCCCGACGACGATCTCGGTGTCGTGGTCGGCCACGAACGCGACGCAGGTCGTCCTCTCCATCGACGGGGCCGGCGCCTACAAGACCTACTCGGGTCCGACCGGCGCCGACTCCGTGCCGTTCGCGTGCGACGGGCACACCCACACGTACACGATCACCGCCAAGAACGCCACGTCGCAGCAGAGCCGGTCGTCGACCGTCACCCAGATCTCGCCGCCGACGACGACGCCGACCACGACACCGCCGACCACCTGAGCGTGGGTGCGCCGGCGCCGCGCGACTGGGTCGCGTGGCACCAGGCCTACGACGCGCCCGGATCGCCGCTCGCCCGCCGGCTGGTCCTCGTCCAGGCGCAGCTGCGCCACGCGCTCGACCGTGCCCCGGCCGGGCCGCTGCGACTCGTGAGCCTCTGCGCCGGGCAGGGACGCGACGCGCTCGGGGTGCTCGCCGCCCATCCCCGCCGAGCCGACGTGCAGGCCCGCCTCGTCGAGCTCAACCCGGCGCTGGCCGACGCGGCCCGCACCGAGGCCCACGCCCAGGACCTCGCGGTCGAGATCGTCACCGGCGACGCCGGGCTCACCGACGCCTACGTCGGGGCCGTGCCCGCCCACGTGGTGCTGGCCTGCGGCGTGTTCGGCAACGTCAGCGACGCGGACATCGAGACCACGATCCGCGCCTTCCCGCAGCTGTGCGCGCCCGGCGCGTCCGTGCTCTGGACCCGGCACCGCCGGCCCCCCGACCTCACCCCGACGGTCCGGCGGTGGTTCGCGGACGCCGGCTTCGACGAGCTGGCCTTCGAGGTCCTCGCCGACGACGACTACGTGAGCGTCGGCCACCACTGCTTCGTCGGCCAGCCTGCACCGTTGCCGACTGGCCGACGCCTCTTCACCTTCGTTGGGTAGGGATCCGAGCGACGTGAGGATGCGCAGGTCCTGACCGGACACGGTCGTCGGGTGGCTCGACGTCCGCGGTGCCCCGTGCACGTCGACGACGCGGTTCACGATCGACGAGCTCGACACGAGCTCGTCGTCGAAGGTGATCGCCCACGACCCCGTCGTGAACGCCAACGGCGTCGGTTCTCGGTGCCGCCCCGGCGCTGGCCATGCCGACGGCCCCGACGGCCCCGCTCAGCAGCGCCGCGCCGGGCGTCCGAACAATTCCGGGCCCCGTCCTCATGGGGACCACGATTGGCCCAGGCGAAGCAAACCGGAGGGCTCTCCACCAGCGGGGGTGTCATGCGCCAGGTCGTGTGGTCGATGTCGGTGTCGCTCGACGGCTTCATGGAGGGGCCCAACCGCGAGATCGACTGGCATCGCGTCGACGACGAGCTGCTCCAGCACTTCAACGACGAGTTCCGCGGGGCCGGCGCCTTCCTCGAGGGGCGGGTCACCTACGAGCTGATGGCCGAGTTCTGGCCCACCGCCGACGCCGACCCGGCGACCCCGGCACCGGTCGCCGAGTTCGCTCGCATCTGGCGGGGCGTGCCCAAGATCGTCTACTCCCGCACCCTCGAGCACGCCGACGGGAACGCGACGATCGTCCGCGACGTCATCCCCGAGGAGGTCCGGGCGCTCCAGGCGCCGCCCGGCGGGGACCTCGTCGTCGGCGGCGCCAACCTAGCAGCCACGTTCCTCGAGCACGACCTGATCGACGAGATCCGCGTGTACGTCCACCCGGTCGTCCTCGGGCGCGGCAAGCCCATGTTCCGGCGCGCCGACACCAGCCGTGCGCTCCACCTCGAGGCGACCCGCACGTTCGGGAACGGCGTCGTGATGCTCCGCTACGCCGTCTCACACGGCTCGGCGGCGGGTTAGCTAAGCGGCGGCCGCGGCGCCAGCCCCCCGACGGAGCAGCACGATCGAGGTGACCAGCACCCAGAGCGGCACCAGCAGGAGCGGGAAGAAGATGACGGCCGCGAGCTGGAGCACCGCGACGACGTAGCCGGCGATCGTGAGCCACCCCGGCAGGACGCCGCCCCGGCGGGCCAGGTACGACGCGAGCGCGACGAACACGCCGGCCGCCAACGCCCCGGGGACCACGAGGATCCCCGCGGCGAGGCCGCTGAGCTGCTGGGAGAGCGCACCGGAGGGAACCGGCGCGCTGGTGAAGGCCTTGTTGCCGGCGATCGCCGTACCGACCAGCGCGAACAGCATCCCCATCGCGGCGAACACCGAGCCGAACGTGAGCATCATGCCGGCACCGTCGCCCAGCGCGCTGCGGAGCTTCGACGCGAACCAGATGAACGCCAACAGACCGAACACCACGAGGTAAGCGCCCAGGATCTGCTTCGTGCGGTTGCTGCTGCTGTTCCACAGCACCGCCCATTGCGTGGCGTTCTTGCTGTCCTTGGGCGACGGTTGGATGAACGTCCCCACCACGAAGAGCACGGAGAAGGCGATGCCCATCCACGCGCCGACGCGTCCGACGCCCGCGCTCGAACCTGTCGCTGCCATCCGAACGACCCCCCAGTGCTCGAGAAACCTGCCGGTGCGCCGACCCGCCCTCCGGCCCGGGCGAGTCTGACGGACATGCGACCGCCGGTCAATTGCTGAACACGAACACGTCCGGACCTGCGCTGCGCGTGACAACGCTCGGGTTCCCTGCTCGCCGCGCTCGAGGTGTCCGCATGGCCAGCCTCGTTGCCCGATCCTGCACGCCGAATCCGCGGATCGACATCCTCGCCACCGCACCCGACACCGGCGCGACGCTGCGCTCGACGACCTGCCGCGGGCTGCTCGACGTCAGCGTCGACACCAACAAGGGACCGGCCATGACGGAAGGGACGCTCGACGTGACCCTGCCGGACTACCCGCCGTATCAGGCGTCACCGGCGTCCGCGGGGAGCTCAGCGGCGTGCGCCGTCGCCCCGGACGGTGAGCCTGCCCAGGATGTCGCCGCAGCCCTGCCGGAGCGCGGCGCGGGCGGCGGGGGAGAGGGCGGGGGAGAGGGAGGCGGGCGAGCCACGATCGCGCTCGCCCGCCTCCCGCACGCCGTTGCCCTCGCCGGGGCATGGGCGGCGCCGCGGATCAGCCGCTGGCCGCCGTCGACGCCGTTGACGACGCACCGACTGCGCCGCCCCCGAGCAACTGCTCCTCGGATGGTGTCCGACGACCATGCCAGATGCCCACCACGACGAGCACGGCCATCAGCGCCGCAAGCACGAACGCGGCGATGCCCGCCCAGAAGGCGATCTGGCCGAAAGTCCAAAAGCCGTACGCCTCGAGCAGCAAGCCTCGGAGCGTCGTCCCCTGGAACGACGTCTGCTCGAGCGCCTTGAGCTTCGCGTTCGCCGGATGCGCCAGCGCCTGCGCGCTGATCGTCGCGTACACGCCGCCGAACGGCATCTCCGACAGATGCACCCCGATGAAGTGGTTCGCGTACGCCTCGGCCTGCGGCCCGGTCAGCACCTGCTGCCCCGCGTACTGGTTCAGGTACGGGCCGATCTTCGGGCTTGCCAGCGCCGAGCTGCCCGCCTTCGGGAAGAAGATCTGCTGCTGCGCCAGCTGGTCGTGGACCGAGCCGTTGGCGAACGTGTAACCCCACATCAAGAGGCCACCCGCGACCAGCAACACCACCACCACCAGCGCCCCGCCGGCACTCGCCAAGAAGTCGAACACTCGCCGTCGCATACTTCGCCTCTCCTCGGTGTCCTGTGCTCCTGCACGCCAGCGTCACGGAAGGGGAGGGGACCCGATAGGGCCAGAGGGCCTAATCCCTCAGCCCGTCGGCCCGCTGTCCCCGCTCGATCGCGTGGCCGAGGCGTCCAGCCCGCGCCTCGCCGAGGCCCGTGCGCAGCCCACCGACGACCCTGAGAGCACCCGACGATCTACTTGACATAACGAGGATTATCGGCACTCACGCACACGGGTGAGGGGCGTCGTCCCATCAGGCCATATCCCGGGGCCGGCTCAAGCCCGAAAAGGGATCCACCGATGCTCCTAAGAGGGTTGGGAGGCGGACCGGGTGGTCCGCGTTCCGGCCTGTCAGCCGCTGCGGTGCCGAGAGGGGTCCTGAGGGGCATGAGAACTGGCCGTCGAACCAAGTGCCTCGCGCTCGGAATGCTCGCGGGCGCGGCGGTCGCCTTCGTGGCCACATCCGGGACGGCGTCGGCGGCACCGTCGTCGGTGCAGCCGATCGTCGTCTGCAGCGTGACCCGACACGGGTCGACGCACTCGATCTTCGGGTACGCCAACACCGGACCGAACCTGACGCTCGGCGTCGGGAGCAGCAACAGCTTCTCCCCCGGCCCGGCCGACCGCGGCCAGCCCACGACCTTTCAGTCCGGCACGAAGATCAACGTCTTCGCCATCGATGCCCCCGGGCCGGTGACGTGGACGCTCGACGGCGTGCGCGTGCGCACGCCCGGCCAGGCCTGCCAGGCGACGCCGGTGAGCAGCCCGGTGGCCGACTGGGGTCCCGTCGTGGCCATCGTCGGCGTCACCGCGCTGCTCGGCCTCCTGCTGTTCTGGCGCACGTTTCGCCTTCGGACCCGCTCGTGACCCTGCTGACCGAGCGCGCCCGTCCGGTCAGCGCGCCCGTACCGCCCGCCCCCGTCGCGGCCGCGGCCCCGCACACCGGGCCCGCCGGCGCGCCGTGGACGCTGCTGTTCCTCGCCGGATTTGGGATGCTGCTCTTCGGATTGCTCGGCACCACCGGCGCCAGCCTCGCCGTCGTGGTGTTCCTCACGGTGCTGTTCCTCGTGTTCTTGCTCCGCCATCTGGCCTTCGCCGTGGCCGCGCTCTCCTCCGCGCCGCGGGACATGCGCACCACCGGGTTCGACTGGGGCTATCACCCGTTCGTCACCGTGATGGTCCCCTGTCGCAACGAGGCGCTCGTCATCGAGGGGCTCGCGAGCACGCTGCTGGCGCTCGACTATCCCGACGACCGCCACGAGATCATCATCGTCGACGACGGGTCAGACGACGACACTCCGGCGATCCTCGACGAGCTCACACGTCGTCACCCGGTGCTGCACTGCATCCACCGGCCTCCGAACTCGGGCGGCGGGAAGTCGGGTGCGCTGAACAGCGCGTTGGCGATCGCCCGCGGCGAGATCGTCGTCGTCTTCGACGCTGACCACAAGCCACGCGCCGACGTGCTGCGGCGCCTGGTGCGCCACTTCGCCGACCCCAGCGTCGGCGCCGTCCAGGGTCGCTGCATCGTCCGGAACTCGAACGAGACGCGCCTCGCACGCAGCATCGCGGTCGACTACTACTGCGGCTACCTCGTCAACGAGTACGGCCGCCAGACGCTCTTCGAGCTGCCCGCGTACGGCGGCTCGAACTGCGCCGCACGCGTCAGCTGGCTTCGAGGCTTCGGCGGCTGGAACGAGAACACCGTCACCGAGGACACCGACCTCACGCTGCGGATGGTCCTCGTCGGCCGGCGGGTGCGCTTCGACGTCACCGCGATCGACACAGAGGAGAGCGTCCCGACCTTCCGGCGGTTCTGGCGCCAGCGCTACCGCTGGGCCCGCGGGCACCAGCAGGCCTGGCGTGAGTACCGGGTCGCCATGTGGCGGTCGAAGAACCTGAGCTTCGCCCGCCGGGTCGAATCGATCATGTTCCTGCTCGTGTACCACGTCCCGGTGTTCTGCATGCTCGGGCTCGTCTTCGTCACCCTCCGTGCCGCGGGCGTGCTCACGTGGGGCAACGGGCTCGATCTCACCCCGGTGGCGACGCTGCTGTTCCTCGGGCCGCTGATCGAGCTCGCCTCCGGGCTCATCGTCAGCCGCGCGCCCCGTCAGGCCGCGAGCGGCATCCTGCTGTTCCTCCCGACGTTCGTGCTCTTCACGGTGGTGTGCACCAAGTCGTGGTTCGACGGGATCCTGGGCCGCCCCTACACCTGGGTCAAGACGCCCCGCTCCGGGGTCGGCCAGGACCCCACCGTGGCGGTGCCGTCGTGAACCGCGCCGTGCTCAACGTGGTCCTCCGCCTGGCGTTGGCGTTCGGCGCGACGGTCGGCGTGTTCTGGCTGCTCATCACGCCGTGGCGTGACGTCGAGGCGCTGGTCCTCGCCCACGCCTTCCAGGCGATGGGCGTCCCGCGGGCCAGCCAGGTGTACGGCAACCAGATCCTGGTGCTCCCGGCCCACGCCGCGCCGTTCCTCGCGACGATCAGCCCGTCGTGCTCCGCGCTCGCCGCGATCCTCGGGTTCCTGGCGATCAGCCTGTTCATCGTCCGCGGGCCGCTGCAGCGCCGCATGCTCGCGTTCGCGGCCGCCGCTCTCGTCGTGCTGGCGTGCAACTTCTTGCGGATCGGCCTCTCGACCTACATCGGGGTGCGGACGAGCGCCCAAGGGATGACGGTGTTCCACGACTGGGTCGGGACCGCCTTCGGCCTCTTGTATGTGCTCGCCGGGTTCACCCTCTACCTCTGGGTGCTGCTGCCGAGCAACCGGACACTCGTGAAGGAGTACGCGAATGCCGCATGACGTCCAGCTGTACCTCATCGTGGGCGGCGCCTCGGCCATCGTGCTGGCCGGCGTGTGGCGGTTCGCGTTCCGTCACCATCAGATCTCCAGCCTGAAGCGGCGGCTGCGACAGGCCACGGAGCCCGTCGACCGTGCCCGAGCCGGCAACGAGCTCATCGAGCTCGGGTTGCGGCGCGCCGCTCACGTGGTGCTCCGGGTCATGCCCGACGAGACCGACGACCGGGTCCGCTTGTCCCTCGCGCTCGCCGTCGCCCGCCGGCAATGGGAGCCCACGGGCGCCCGGCGCGTCGTCGAGCTGCGCCGCTGGGCCGCCGAGCAGGTCGCCACCACCGGTCAGGTCACCGAGTTCGGACCGGCCGTGACCCGACTGTCCGACATGGGCGGACCCCGCCTCCCCCCCCGGGAGCCCGCCCCCAACGGGGTCGGCACCCCCAACGGGCCGCGCCAGCCGAACGGGCAGGGCCCGCCGACCGAGCCGTCCGTCCCGTCGGTCGTCGGCGCCGACCAGGGCGTCCAGTGGAGCGCACCCACCGACCACCGGTCGACATGACCACCGTCGCTGTCACGGGCGCGGGCGGGCCAGCCGGCGTCGCCGTGCTGCGCGCGCTCGCCGCCGCGGACTACCGCACGGTGGCCGTCGACGCCGACCCGACCGCCGCTGGGCTGCGCCTCGCGGACAGCGGCTGGCGTCGTGCCCGTCGCCGACGGACCCGGCGTTCGCGTCGGCGATGCTCGACCTGGTCGACCGGACCCAGCCCGCGCGTGCTCGTCTCGACCGTCGCCGAGGAGGTTGGTGCCCTCCACGACCTGGGACGCGACCTCGCGGCGTACGGCGTGGCCACCTGGCTCCCGGCTCCCGACGCGGTGGCGTTGTGCCTCGACAAGTGGAAGTTCTTCAGCGTGCTGCGCGACGCCGCCGTCCCCACGCCCGACACCGGGCTCGGTGCTGCCACGGGCGTGCCCGGCCCCTGGATCGTCAAGCCGCGCTTCGGGCGCGGCTCTCGCGGCGTCACCGCCGTCGACGACCCCCAGAACCTGTCCGCGATCTGTCGACAGACCCCCGAACCGATCGTGCAGACCCGGCTGGCCGGACGCGAGTTCACCGCGGACGTCCTCGTCGACCGCGACGGTCACGTCGCCGCCTGCGTGCCGCGCTGGCGCGACGAGACGAAGGCGGGGATCAGCACCAAGGGCGAGACGTTCGCCGACCCGGCCGTCGACGCCGTGGTCGCCCGCACGGTCTCCGTCGTGGGCCTGGACGGCGTGTGCAACCTCCAAGGCTTCGTCGACGGGCCGACGCGTGACCGTCGTCGAGATCAACCCGCGCTTCTCCGGTGGGCTGCCGCTGACCCTCGCCGCCGGTGCCGACCTCGTCGGCGAATTTGTCCGCGGCACACTGGGCACACCCCTCTCCCCCGCGGCCCTGACGTACCGGCCGGGGGTCCGCATGATCCGCTACCTCACCGAGATCTTCGAGTCCTGACCGTGCGGCTCCTCGTCCCGTTCGGCACCCGCCCCGAGATCGTGAAGCTGGCGCCCGTCGTCGTCGCGCTCCGCCGCGCCGGGCACGACGTCCACGCGCTCGCGACCGGCCAGCACGACGACCCGCGTCTCGCCGACCAGTTCTTCGAGGACCTCGAGCTCACCCCGGACGAGCGCTGGACGCTCCCCGACGGCGAGGCGGCCCGCGTCGGCGCGATCCTCGAGCACGCCTACGAGACCGTCGCGGCGCGCCGACCGGACGCCGTGGTGCTGCTCGGGGACACGAGCACCGTCCCGCTGTTCGGGTTGGCCGCCCGCCGCCACCAGGTGCCGGTCGTGCACCTCGAGGCCGGGCTGCGCTCGTTCAACGAACGCTCGCTCGAGGAGGTGAACCGGCGTGCCGTCGCGGCCATGACGTCGCTGCACCTCGCCCCGACGCCGCTCGCCGCCCAGTTCCTCGCCGACGAGGGGGTCCCGTCGGCCCGGGTCCGCACCGTCGGCAACCCGATCACGGACACCCTGCGCCGCTTCGGGCCCGACCGCGTCCCACCCGGCGCCCGCCGCGGCGTCGTCGTCACCGCGCACCGCGCCACGAACGTTGACGACCCGGAGCGCCTGGCCCGACTCGTCGAGACGATCAGCGACCTCGCCCGCACCGCGGGACCCGTGCGCTTCCCGGTGCACCCCCGCACCCACCAGCGGCTCGTCGACGCCAACCTGCTCGACCGGCTCGCCGGCCTGCCCGGCGTCGAGCTGACGCCCCCGCTCCCCTACCGCGCCATGCTCGACGCCGTCGCGGGCGCGCGGGTCGTCGTCACCGACTCCGGCGGGCTCCAGGAGGAAGCCGCCTGGCTCGGCGTGCCCTGCGTCGTGCTGCGCACCTCGACGCCCCGCTGGGAGGGCGTCTACGCCGGCATCGCGACGCTCACCGGCCTCGATCCCGCTCGAGCCGTCGCGGCCGTGGCCGCCTTCCGGGCACCCGACGCGCAGGCCCGCGTCGCCACCCTGCCCTGCCCCTACGGCGACGGGCACGTCGCACCACGCGTGGCGCACCTCCTCGACGACCCCGAAGTGCAGGACCTCCTCACCCTCGACGAACCCCGGCTCGACGCCCACAGCGTCCCCGTCGACGCCTGGCGGTCCGCGTGATCCTCGACGCCGTCCTCTTCGACCTCGACGACACCCTCTACGAGCAGCGCCAGTGGCTCGACGGCGCCTGGCAGGCCGTCGCCGACCGCGCCGCGCGCTGGGGTGTCGATCCCGCCGCGCTCGACCGCACCCTCCAACACGTCGCGGCCCTCGGCAGCGACCGCGGTGGCGTCATCGACACCGCCCTCCACCTCGTCGGACGCGACGACGTCCCCGTCCCCCCGCTCCTCGAGTCCTTCCGCGGGCACACCCCGGCGCACCTCGAGCCATACCCCGGCGTCCGTCAGCTCCTCGAGCAACTCGCCGCCCAGGTGCCACTCGGCCTCGTCTCCGACGGCGAGCCCGCCGGCCAGCAGGCCAAGCTCGACGCGCTCGACTTGGCGTCCTCCTTCACCACCGTCGTGCTCAGCGACACCCTCGGCCGCGAGCACCGCAAGCCGGACCCCCTCCCCTTCCAGGTCGCGGTGCGCAACCTCGACGTGATCCCAACCCGGGCGATCTACATCGGTGACCGACCCAGCAAAGACGTCGCGGGCGCCGTCGCCGCCGGCCTCGCCGCGGTGCGCGTCCGCACCGGCGAGTGGCGACAGGAACCCGACGATCCACGGGCCGTGGCGTCGGTCCCGACCCTCGAGGACGCCGTGCAGTTCGTCAGCCGCTCCCTCCGGTCGCACGTCTCCGTCGCGGGCTGACCCGTTCATCGCGTGCCGGCGGCACCGCGGGCGTCACGTCTTCGCGAACCTCGCAGCGCGCCGACCGGCGGCACCAGCCAGGTCCTCGCCTGCGTGTTGCTCAGCCGTCGAGCGCGCCGGCGTCCTGGAGGAAGTCGTAGAGCCCGTCCACGGTGCGGCGCTCACCAACTTCGGAGACCGGCACCCACGCGGCCTCAGCCGCGTCGTCGCCGGCGCGCAACGACACGTCGGGGTCGAGGACGGTGACCCGGAAGTCGAGGATGACGTAGTGCACGTCGTCATCGAAGCGCTCGACCCAGCCGAGCAGCTCGTCGACGACGACCCGGAGGCCGGTCTCCTCCGCCACTTCCCGGACCACGGCCGCTTCGACGGGCTCGCCAGCCTCGACGCGCCCGCCGGGCACGGACCACTCCCCCGCGGCCGGGCCGTGCCCGCGGCGGATGAGCAAGAGTCGGTCGTCGACGACCGCGACGGCGCCGACGGCCAGGACCGGTGACGTCATGTGTCGGGGTGCAGCGACCGGTACATGACGAGCATCCGCGCGGTGAACCCCTGCTCCTCGAAGAAGTTCTTCGTGGCGCGGTGGCCGGGCAAGGCGAGGGCGTCGACGCCGATGCAGTCGTGGTCGGCGGCGAAGCGGAGCAGCTCGTCGGCGATCCCCTCCCCGACGCCGATGGCGCGAGCGGGGGGCTCGACGAACAGGTCGGTGATCCGGCCGAGCCGTTCACCGGTCGAGAGCGTCTCGAGGACCAGGACGCCGAACCCGACGATGACCTCGTCGATCAGTCCGACGCGGACGTCGACGTCCGGATCGGCCAGGAGCGTGGCGTAGGTGTCCTCGAGGGGCTCGGGTCGGGCGTCGCGGGCGGACCACACCTCCCCGCCGCGCAGCGCGGTGAGCTCGCCGTGGAGCTCGCGGGCCAGACCCGCGATGCGTGTCAGGTCCCGCGGCTCGGCGGGCCGGCAGCTGTCCATCGGCGCTCAGCCGACCGGACGCTGCAGCTGCTCGATCTTGCCCAGGACCGTGTTCCGGGCCCGGTGGCCGGCTTCGTAGGCTCGGATGGCGTCGAGGTCGGCGTCCGGGAGGCCCTCGAGGCGCTCGACGACCTGCGAGGCCGACAGCTCGTCGTAGTCCCGGATCGCCAGCTGCGGACGCTCGCGGGTCGACACGGTCGAGAAGCTCGCCGGGGGCGACGACGGCGCGCCCGGCGCGGCCGGTGGCGCCGGGGGCTCGGTGCTGCCCGAGAGGCCCGCGAGGAGCTCGAGGGCCTCCTCGGTGCGGGCCCGGACGGTGGCGAGGGCCTCGGCGAGGACGCGGCGCACATGGGGAGCGCCCTGGACGCTGGCGAACTCGCCGACCACGCGAGCGTTTCCGAGCTGGCCCTCGACCGACTTGCGTTGCTCGTCGAGGATGGCGCGGCCGCGGGACACGAAGAGTCGCAGGAACGACGGTGCGGTGTCGCGCAGGTACGCGGCGAGGCCGATCGGGCCGAACACCAGGAGTTCCATGGCGCGGTCGGTGCCGCTCGGCTCGTCAGGCACGCGGTGCTCCGGCTCGGGGGTCGTGGATCGCGAGTCTATGGGCGGGCCCGACGCAGCTCGCGTCCGGCGATGAACCCGGCGGCGAGGAGAAGGGTGAGCGCGGCGGCGGCGAGCACCCATTCGCCGAAGCGGACGTAGGGGGTCTCACCGGTCGTGGTGGTGACGGTGCCGGTGACGAGCGCCTTGGTGAACAGCTGCGTGTGCTGGAGGACGCGGCCGCTGCTGTCGATGACGGCGGTCTCCCCGGAGATCGCGGCGTGGAGCACAGGCCGCCCGGTCTCGGCGGCGCGCAGCTGCCCGGTGGCGACGTGGGTGGCGGGGATCCCGGAGCGGCCGTAGGAGCGGTCGCTGGTGCTGACCACGATCGCTTGGGCGCCGTCGCGCGCGAAGTCGGACACCAGCGGCGCGTACGCGGACTCGTAGCAGATGACGCTGCCCAGCTGGTGGCCCGAGACGGAGAAGAGGACGCGGCGGTCGCCCGCGGTGAAGTCGTAGGGGATCTGGCGGAGGTCGCTGACGAAGGTCAGCTCGCTGCGGAACGGGACGTACTCGCCGAACGGGACGAGGTGCTGCTTGGCGTAGACGGCGAGGAGCCGGCCGTCGGGCCCGTAGGCGAGGTCGGCGTTGTAGAGCAGCCCGGTGGCGCCCCGGTAGCGGGCGTTCACCAGGACCACGGCGTCGTGGACGCGGGCGAGCGCGACGATGCGCGCCCGGAGTGGCGGGTACTCCTCGGGGTCGAAGGCGAGCGCCGATTCGGGGAACACGATGAGGTCGTAGCGGCCGTGGAGCTGCGCGGCGAGCGCGAAGTGGGCGTCGGTGAGCACCTGGTTGGAGAAGTCGGTGGTGAGCTCCCCGGCGAAGGTGTCGCCCTGCAGCAGCGCGAAGTGCAGCCGCCCGGTCGGGCGGGTCTCGTAGCGGGTGACGTCGGCGACCGCGGACACGACGATGAGGGCGGCGAGACCGCCCACGGCGAGGACGACGGGCCGAGGCCGCCGCCGCGGCGCCGCGAGCACGGCGTCGAGGAGCAAGGCGTTGGCGGCGACGATCAACAACGTCAGGAGGTACACGCCACCGAAGCCGGCGAGCGCTCGGGCGAACTCGAGGTTGTGGAGGGTGATGCCGAGCTCGCCCCACGCGAGGCCGCCGAGGGGCCAGCGGTCGCGCAGCGCCTCGAAGAACACCCAGACGGCGGCGGTGAGGAACGGGCTGCGCAGCCCGTGGCGGGCGAACACGGCGGTGAGCGCGCCGGTGGCCGCGTAGTAGCACGCGGCGGCGACGATGAGCGAGACGGTGCCCGTGTAGCCGGTGTGGGTGAGCCCGGCCATGAGGATCGCGAGGAACGTGAGGGCGAACACGAAGCCGTCGCGGGCCGCCGACCAGGGCGACGCGTCCCGCCAGGCCCACAGCAGCGGGACGAGGGCGACGAACGCGAGGGGCCCGAGATCGGCGGGTGGGAACGCGAGGGCGAGGAGGGCGCCCGAGAGCACCGCGGCGAGGACCCGCCGCACGGTCCGCCCTCGGGGGGGACGCAGCGACCAGATCAGGCGCAGTCCCGGCAGAGCATGCGCTTCTCGTCGGCGAGCTGGTTGCGGGGCAGCACGAGGAAGCAGGAGGAGCAGAGGAACTCGCCGGGCCGGCGGGGCACGATCTTGGTCGGGACCTCGCCGCGCTCGTCGACCTCGGCTTCTTCTTCCTCGACCTCCTCTTCCTCGTCCTCGAGCGTGGCGCTGGCCGTGCGCTCCTGCAGGAGGGCGTCGAGGGGGGCCTCGACGTCGTCGGGGTGCAGCTCCTCGTCCAGGTCGAGGACGTCCTCGTCCTCCTCGTCGGGCTCCCGGACGGCTTTGTCGGCCGGGACAGGGGTCTCGATCGGCGCCGCGGGGGTCTCGAGGTCGACGCCGTCCTCGAGGTCGATCTCCACCGCGTCATCGAGCGCGACGTCGTCGTCCAGCGCGTCGTCTTCCTCGAGGACTTCCTCGTCGAGGGCGTCTTCGTCGAGCTCGACGTCGTCGTCTTCGAACTCGTCGTCGCTCATGATCGCTCCTGCGCCGGCCCGGCGGCCTGGCGCACGCCCGCTGGCCGGCCCATCAGGGGCCGGAGCATAGGCCTGGCCCCGTTGTCGCTCACGGAACCGGCGGGGCGGCGCGTCCATTCCCACGGACGGCGCGGGAGGTGAGCGGTGGTGGAGGGCCCAGGAAACCGTTGGGGCCACTGTTTGGCCCAGCCTGCCCAGCAGACGGGTTATTCCAGCGTTCTCTACTGGGTTTCCGGGGCCCCCCGGCCCCCGTGATGTCCCGTTCGTGGACGTCGACCTCCGGAGGGCCGACCCGCGCCCGGTGACAGGGACGCCTGCTAGTACGCCCGAACCGGGGTGCGCCTGTCAAGGCGAACACGGGCGCCCTGACCTGGGCACTTGTGCGTCACGGCAGGTCAGCGGCTCGCGGAATTCAGCGGCGGGCGGCGCGGCGCTCCTCGGCGGCCCGTTCGGAGCCGAGCCGCTCGAGGTCGTAGGTCTCGTGGTCGACGTGGCGCATCGCGGCGGCGATGGCGCGGTGCCCGGCCTGCTCGCCGATGAGGCGGTGCATCTCCTGCGCGACGCGCCGGTACGCGGGGTGGCCTTGCGGGGAGGAGCGCAGCTCGAGGACGTGCATCGCCTCCCGCGCGTTCATGTCGAGCACGAAGCGGACCCGGTAGGCGAGCGCGACCGCGTACGGCGCGTCGTCCGGGAAGCGCGGCGCGAGCGCGGCGGCGAGGTCCGCGGCGCGTCCCATCGCCTCGTCGAAGCGGTCGGTGAGACCCGCCTCGGCGATCGCGTCCGGGGTCTCGTAGCCGTGCTGCGCGGTGAGGGGCTGCCAGTCGATGGTGAGGAGCCGGTGACGCTGCAGGTCCCGGAATGCGCCGTAGTCGGCGAGGACGTCGAAGCGGTACTGGGTGCGCTCGAACGCCCGGCCCGGCTTGTGGCGTCGGTTGTCCCGGGTCCCCACGTATGCCGCGAGCAGCTCGTCGCGCTCGTCCGCGCCGAGGCGCCGCACGCGTGAGAGCAGCTGGTCGTCGGGCAGGCTGCTGTGCGGGTAGCAGATCGCGGCGAGGACCTTGTCCTCGCCGTCGGGGTCGAAGTCGGTGAGCACCACCGACGGGCGCGGCTCGGGGTCCTCGTCGGCGAGGATCCGCTGCACCGCAGCCGCCGTCGCGGTGCGCGTCTCGGCGAGGTACGCGCTCCACGCGCCCCCGCTCGGGGCGGTCGACGCGGGTGAGGAACGACGGGATGACCTTGCGCAGCTCCTCGAGCATCATCGCGGCGTACGCGCGCGCCTCGAAGAGCGGGTGGGCGCGCATGCGCAGGAGCAGCGCCTCGAACGACTGCCCGGTGCCGTAGATCCCGACGTTGGAGAGCGTCGCCGAGGGCAGGATGCCTCGCGCCGCGTCGAACGCCTTCGCCTTCAATGACTGCTGGTAGACGAAGTCGGAATCGCCCGGCTGCTTCGGGTAGCGGCCCCGTGCCCAGTCGAGCAGGACGGGGAGGCACGTCGCGTAGTCGTCGAACGCGGCGTCGAGGTCGGCGATGTAGCGAAGCCCGAGCGTCGACTCGAGCACCTCCGGTGGCCGGTAGTAGCGGTACCGGCCGGCGAGACGCGCCGTGTAGGGGATGTAGCGGGTCGACTGCTCGAGGTACGCCATGAGCCGGCCGCGTTCGAGCACCTTCGTCAGCAGGTTCGAGGCCTGCTCGCAGGCCAGGTGCACGCCGCCGAGCTGCGCGACGGAGTCGTCGCCGTACTCGAGGAACACCCGGTTGTAGAGCTCCTCGGCGCGGGCGAGCCCGACGCTGGCGTCGACGGTGAGGTCGCCGGTCAGGTCGAGGTCGCCGACGAACTCATCGAGGAAGAGGCGACGCAGGCTCTTGGAGCTGCGCGAGTAGCGGGCGAACAGCGCGCCCTTCACCACCTCGGGCAGGTTGACGAGCGCGAACACGGGCCGGTCGAGATTCGTGACGTAGGGCCGCAGCGCCGCTGCTTCCTCGGCCGGTGAACTGCTCCGGCACGTGCTGCATCCTGCTCCCGGCCGTCGTCCCGTTGGGGAGGGTGATGGTACCGACGGCCTCCCGAACCCCCGCGGATGACCCGGTTCGCGGCGTTCGCGCCGATTCGGGGGTTAGACGAGGAGCCGGTAGGCGTCCGGTCGGACGGTCACGTCGAGGACCGCCCGGGCCGGGAGGGGCCGGCCGTCGGCCTCGAGGGGGGCGGGACGCCGCCAGGTCACGCGGACCTGCGGGCCGGCGGCGGTCACGATCGCCGGGTGCGGGAGATGCGAGCCGGTCGCGAGCCGGTCGCGGAGGGCCCGTCGCTCCCCCGCCGGGACGGCGTAGACCTGCACCTCGAGGCGCCCGTCGCCGGGGTGCCCGCGCGGGACGAGGTCCCGGCCGTGGCGGAACTGGCCGTTGGCGACGACGACGCCCAGCGCCCGGCCGGCGAACACCGTCCGCGCGCCGATCTCGACGGTCACCGGTCGGCGGCGCCGCCAGGCGGTCTGCTGGTCGGGTGGCTGACCACTGACCACGAGGTTCACGGCCAGGCCCGCGTCGCCCAGGTCGAGCGCGTCGAGCGGCAGCTCGACGCCGCCGATCTGCGGGTCGCCGAGCCCGACGGCGCGCGCCAGGTCACAGCTCGGGTCGGGTCGGAAGGCGAGGCGGGCGCCGGGGTGGTCGCCGACCAGCGCGGCGAGGTCGGCGTCACCGCCCGTGCCGGTGACCGTCGGTGGTCCGGACGCCGGGACACCCCACGGCTCACCGGGACGGATCACGGCGCGGCGCTCGCGGCCGCGACGACGCCGCGGAAGCACGCGTCGGCGGCCGCGCTGGCCGTCGCGCGGGTCGTCGGGTCGGGGGCGACGACCGCCATCTGGCGCAGCAGGTCGATGCACTGCTTGACGTGGCGGACGAAGTCGCCGCCGGCGAGCTCGTCGTCCTCGAGGATGTCGGTGAGGGACTCGCCGGCGACCCACTCGGCGATGTAGGCGGTGAACCCCGGATCCGGGGCGCGGGTTCCGGGGAGACCGGCGTCGTCCTCGGCGGCGGCGAGGGTCCGCCAGCGGGCTTCGACGTGACCGGCCCGGTCGGCGACACGGCGGGTCGGCCAGCGCGGCGGCGGCGCGGCGACGTCGTCCCCGCGTCGCTCGTAGGTGAAGCACGACACCATCGCGGCGATCTCGGCCGCGGTGAGCCCGTCGAGCAGCCCCTCCCGCAGCGACTCGGCGACGAGCAGGTCGGTCTCGGTGTAGAGGCGGGCGAGGATCTCGCCCGCGTCGGTCAACGCCCAGCCGTCGAGGTAGCCCCACGCGGTGAGGACGTCGAGCACCCGGTCGAAGCGGCGGGCCAGGCTCTCGCTGCGACCGTGCGCTCGCCGCTCCAGGCGGGCGACCTCGCGGGCGAGCCGCTCGGTGCTCACCGCGGCGCGCACCCGCGCGTCGCGGGCGGGGTCGCGGCTCACCGGGTGCTCGGCGACCGCCGCCTCGAGCGCCGCCACCTGGTCGGAGGCGGCGCTCCGGTCACCGTCGTCCACGTCGACGCGGCGGAGCCGCAGCGCGGTCTCCCGCCGGAAGTTCGGGTTGCGCGGGGCGTACGGCTCGGGGAGGTCGACCCGGGCGATGGCGTGCGGCGCGGCACGGAAGTCGTCGGCGTCGAGGCGCACGAGGCCCCGCCCGACGGTGACGGCGAGCAGCCGGGGCCGTCCGCCGCGTCGCCGCTCGTGGGCCAGCACGGCGACGCGTCCGCCGCGTGCCGGGACGGACAGCACGTCGCCGGGCCGGAGCCGTTCGAGCGCCGCGGCGACGCGGGTGGTGGCGCCGCGGCCGCGGCGGGCCTCGTCGAGGCGGGCCAGCAGGTCGCGGTACTCGTCGATGTCGCCGTGCTCGCTGCGGGCCCGGTCGCGTTGGCGGTCGAGCTGCTCTCGGGCGCGCTCGAGCTGGCGCTCGAGGACGACGACGTCGCGGTCGGCTCGGTACTGGGCGAACGACAGGTTCACCAGATGGTGCGCGTCGTCGGGCGAGTAGCGGCGCACCAGGTTGACCGCCATGTTGTAGGTGGGTCGGAACGACGAGCGGAGCGCGTCGGTGCGCCTCGACGCGAGGCCGGCGACCTGATCGAACGTGACCCACGGGCTCCAGCACACGACGGCGTAGCCGACGGCGTCGATGCCGCGCCGGCCGGCCCGGCCGGTCAGCTGCGTGTACTCGCCCGGCGTGAGGAACTCGTGGCGCTCGCCGGTGAACTTCGTGAGCCGCTCGATGACCACGGAGCGGGCCGGCATGTTGATGCCGAGCGCGAGCGTCTCGGTGGCGTACACGACCTTCACCAGCCCGGCGGCGAACGCCTCCTCGACCGCCTCCTTCATCGGCGGGACCAGGCCGGCGTGATGGGCGGCGAGCCCGGCGGCGAGCCCCTCGCGCCACGCGGGCACGCCGAGCACCGCGAGGTCGGCGTCGGAGAGGTCCTCGAGGTGGGCGTCGGCGATGCGGCGGATCTCGGCCTGCTCCTCGCGGGTCGGTGAGCCGCGCGCCGGCCGCGTGCGCCTGCGCGACCGCCTGGTCGCAGCCGGCCCGGCTGAACACGAACACGATGGCGGGCAGCAGCCGCTCGCTCGGCGAGCAGGTCGACGACCTCGACCCGGTCGGGGGGACGGAGGCGGCGCTGCGCCCGGCCGGCCCCGCCGCGGGGCCCGCGTCGGCTGCTACGGCGGTCGAGCGCGCTCCGCCTCGGGGTTGGGACGCAGGTCGTCGCCGTCGCCGACGAAGGTCGGGCAGGAGGTGCAGCGCAGCGGCGCCCCGCTCGCCCGCCAGGTACAGGTGGTGCAGCGCGACCGGGCGGCGCTCCTCGATCACCGCCGTCGTCGCGCCCCGCACCGTCGCGATCCAGTCAGCGACCTCCTCGGCGTTCGAGACCGTCGCCGAGAGGCACACCAGGTCCACCGTCGGCGCGAGATGGACGATGACCTCCTCCCACACCGCACCCCGGTAGCGGTCCTGCAGGTAGTGGACCTCGTCGAGCACGACGTAGCGCAGTCCCGCGAGCGCCGGCGCCGCGCCGTAGATCATGTTGCGCAGCACCTCGGTGGTCATGACCACCACCGGGGCGTCGCCGTTGACCGCGTTGTCACCCGTGAGCAGCCCGACCTGCTCGGCGCCGTGCAGGCGGCGCAGGTCGGCGAACTTCTGGTTCGACAGCGCCTTCAGCGGCGTCGTGTAGAAGACCTTCGCGCCCGCCGCCAGGGCACGGGCGACGGCGTACTCGGCGACGACGGTCTTGCCGGACCCGGTCGGTGCGGCGACGAGCACCGAGCGGCCCTCGTCGAGGGCGTCGAGGGCTCGGCGCTGGAAGTCGTCGAGAGCGAACCCGAGCGCGTCCTCGAACCGCGAGCGGGCGCTCAACTGCTGGGCGGGCTGCTCGGGGTGCTCGAGGCCGGGGCGGACGCCGACGGCCCGGTCGTCGAGACCGACGGCGGGACGGTCCGCGTCGGGGTCGACGGGGCGGCGCTCGGGTGCGGGCCGAGCACCCACACCATCACGACGGTGAACGCCGTGAGCCCGACGGAGGCGGCGACGGCGATGATCACCTCGCGGCACGGGCGCGGGGGGTGGTACGTGGCGCGGCGGGGGCTCATCGTTTCAGGATCCGGCCGATGATGATGCAGCCCTCATAGAAGAGGCACATGGGGATGGCCATGAAGAACAGAGAATAGGGGTCCTGGCTCGGGGTGATGATCGCCGCGAAGGCGAAGATCCCGACGATCGCCCAGCGGCGGCGCTTGCGCAGCCCTTTCGTGGTGATCACGTCCGCGAGGAGCAGGAACATGATCACGACGGGGAACTCGAACGCCAGCCCGAAGGCGACGATCATCAGCGCGACGAGGGTCAGGTACTTGTCGGCGGTGAGCAGCGGCTGCAGCTCGGAGCCGCCCGCGTGCAGCAGCCAGCTGAGGGCCTTGGGCAGGATCAGCATCGCCAGCGTCCCACCGGCGGCGAAGAGGGCCAGCGAGCTGATGATGAACGGGACGGCGTAGCGCTTCTCGCGGGGGTTCAGTCCCGGGGTGATGAACCGCCACAGCTCCCAGAGCCAGATCGGGGTCGAGCCGATGAAGCCGGCGTAGGTCGCGACCTTCAGGCGGGTGACGAACCCGTCGATCGGGCCGGTGAAGATGAAGTGGTTCTCTTTCCCGTGGGTGACGTCCTTGTAGTAGTGGAGGAAGAAGCGGATGATGTCGGGCGCGAACCAGTAGGCGAGCGCCGCGGCGAACATGAACCCGACCATCGAGATGATGATCCGGCGTCGCAGCTCGCTCAGATGCTCGATGACCGTCATCCGGCCCTCGTGGCGGCCGGCCTTCGGGTCGTCCTTCGTTTCGAGCGCCACGGCTAGGTCAGGTGTCGCGTCCGTCGAGGCTCGGCTGGCGTCGGCGGGACCCGCACGGCGTCATGAGCACGTGAGGGGTCTCGGCTGAGCCGAGCGGCACGACACGCTCCTTTCGCGCGGAGCCGAAATCGTACCGCCGGGGTCTGTCGGTCGGCTGGTCGGCCGTAGGGCAGGCGGTGTCGCCGTTGCACCGGTCCCACTGCGCTACGGGTCGTCGGGGCGCATGCCCTCCCGCCACGCCTGGCGCGTCTTCAGCGCGACGCGGCCGAGCAGTCCGACGATGGCGAAGAACACCACGGCGACGATGATCACCTTCACCAGGGCGCCCACGGGGTGAGGGTATCCCGCGGGTCGCTCGGCGTCGGAGGTCCCGAGGACCCGATCGACCGGTCCGGCGAGGGTGTGGTCAGCGGGCGCGGCGATCGACGCCGGCCACGAGACCGTCGAGCTCGTCGTGCCAGGCGTCGCCGCGCAGGAGAAGATGGAAGTCGAGCAGGTCGTCGGTGGTGAAGGAGGGCCCGCTGCGGTGCTCGGCGAGCTCGCCGGGCCAGGTCCACTCGATGTGCCGACAGCCGGCCCGGATGAGCAGCTCGTAGACGTCGGGGCGCGCCGGGTGGTTGACCGCCATCCCGCAGCCGGCGCAGTGGAACGAGTAGGCACCGGATCCGTCGTCGGCGCACACCCGGACCGTGACGTCTCCGGTCCCCAGGCGCACGACCCCGCACTCTGGACAATCTGCCTTAATGACTACCGCCACATTCCTGTTGTCGGCCCCCCGGGGGGGCCACTTGAGGCTCGGCTTGGGCCAGGATTCGGCGGTGGCGCCGATCACGTTCGCGCACCGGGGGGCCCGGCTGCTCCACCCCGAGAACACCCTGCCGGCCTTCCGGGCCGGCCTGGAGCAGGGCGCCCGGGGCCTCGAGAGCGACGCCTGGCTCAGCGTCGACGGGGAGGTCGTGCTGACCCACGACGCCGGCGTCCGCGGTCCCCTGTACGGCTGGTGGCGGCTGCAGGTCCACGACTCGAGCGCGGCGCGGCTCGCCCGCCACGGCGTCCCCCGCCTCCGGGACCTGTACACCGAGCTCGGCCACGACTTCGACCTGTCGATCGACGTGAAGGACCCCGCCGCGGCGCGGCCGCTCATCGAGATCGCCCGCGACGTCGGGGTGCCGTCCCGCACGTGGCTGTGCTCCCCCGACCTCGAGGCGCTCCACGCGCTGCGTCCCGAGGCGCCCGACGTGCGCCTGGTGCACTCGACGCGGCGGCGGCGGCTCCCCCACTCGCTCGAGCGTCACGCCGCGGACCTCGCCGACGCGGGGATCGACACGATGAACCTGCATCACAGCGAGTGGACGAAGGGTCTCGTCGCCCTCTATCACCGGTTCGGGGTCCGAGCGTTCGCGTGGGATGTCCAGGAGGTCCGGTACCTGCACGCGATGCTCGGCTACGGCATCGACGCCGTCTACTGCGACGACGTCCACCGCATGGTCGCGGTCGTCGCCGAATGGGGCGTCCCCGAACCGGACTGAGCCGACCGCGCTGCTACATGAACGAGAGGCGGCCAAGCGGCCAGATGCGGATGAAGACGCGGCCGACGACCGACGACTCGGGGATCGAGCCGAAGAACCGGGCGTCCTTCGATTCGGTGCGGTTGTCGCCGAGCACGAACAGCCGTCCCGGCGGCACGACGCAGCCGAAGTTGCCGTCCGCGGGACGGCCGCAGAACGGTGGGTCGCTCGTGAACGTCGTCGGGGTGTCCTTCGGCAGGTAGGGCTCGCTCAGGCGACGGCCGTTGATGTACACGTCGCCGTCGGGTCGGCCGGTGACCGTGTCGCCCGGCAGGCCGACGACCCGCTTCACGAGGTCCGAGATGCCGCCGCTCTGCGCGCTCTTCGGGGCGACGAACACGACGATGTCGCCGCGGTGCACGTCGTGGAAGTCGTAGCTCAGCTTGTTGACCAGCACCCGGTCACCGATCATCAGCGTCGGCTCCATCGACCCGGACGGGATGTAGAACGCCTGGAAGAGGAACGTCTTGATGAGGAAGGCGATCGCCAGCGCCGCGGCGATCAGCACCACCCACTCGAGGAGCATCCGCTTCGTGCGGCTCCCCCGCGACGGGACCGGACCCTCGGCAGCGCGCGGCGTGTCGGTCGGGGTCGTCGGCGGCTCGCCGCCCGACGAGGCAGGCCAGGTGTCCGTGGCGTCGTGGAGGGTCGGGGCCTCAGCATCCGACCCGGGCGGGCGGGTCGTCACGGACGCGGCTCCACCGCTTCATCCTTCCACGCCCACCCTCGCAGCCACGACGCGGGTCAGCAGGCCCGCGGGCGCATGGGGCGGCGCGTGCCGGCACCGAGGTGCCACGACGACACCGCGAGACCGGCGCGGGACGCCACGAGCGTGCGACGCGCTCGCCGGTGACACCCGGGCGACCATCCGGGCGGTTGGGGTCAGGCGCGGGGCGCCTCGTAGCGGGCGAGGACGCGGCGGGCGACGTCGGCTCGGGTCGCGGCGCCGTCGGGCGGGTCGAGGACCTGGGCGGAGGGTCCGAGCTGGAGGAGCAGCCGCTCGAGGAACGCCGGGCCGCTGACGGCCAGCACGACGTCCCAGCCACCGTCGTCGCGAGGGTGGGCTTCCTCGGTGGGAACGGTCTCGGCGACCCAGGCGGCGTCAGCGTCGAGACGCAGGCGGACCCGCGGGTCGCTCGGCGCGGGCCGGAACACGAGGTCGGCGAGGTCGTCGTCGTCCACCGGGCGCGGGTCGGCCCGTTCGCCGGTCGGGCGGGCGTCCTGGATGCGGTCGACGCGGAACAGCCGGTCGGCACCCGCGCGGTGGCAGTACGCCGCGAGATACCAGGCGCCGACGGCGTGGAACGCCCGGATCGGGTCGACGACCCGCGTCGTGAGCTCGTCGCGGGCGGCGGAGTAGTAGTCGAGCTCCAGCTGCTCGCCGTCGCGGGCCGCCGCGGTGAGCCGCTCGAGACGGTCGGTGCCGCCCACGTCGACGGTGAGGGCGCCGTGGGCGCCGAGCGCCTGCTCGAGCTTGGTGAGGGCGGTGGCGAGCGGGCCGGCGTCGTCGGAGCCGGGGACGGCGAGCAGCGTCCGTCCCGCGGCGAGGAGCGCGACCGCCTCCGACGAGGTCAGGCGCAGCGGACGCTCGAAGTACTCGGCGAGGCGGATGTCGACGGCGCCGTCGTCGCCGACGATGACGTCGATGAGCCGGTCGGCGCTGTACGGCGGGAGGCCGCACATCGGGAGCAGCTCGAGGTCGGCTTCGAGCTCCGTCTCGGGAACCTGGAAGCGCTGCGCGAGCTCGCCGATGGTCGTGCCGGGGTGGGCGAGGATCCACGGCACCAGGGCGAGCATGCGCCGCAGCCGCGACGCGGCGACGGGCGGGCTCACGGTGCGGCGACGATGGCGTGCAGCCAGTCGACGATGTCGTCGCGCAACGCCGGCGGGCCGACGACCTCGGCGTGGTCGAGCAGCCCGAGCACAAAGGAGCGGAACGCGGGCCGGTTCACGACGGCCAGCTCGACGACGACGCTGCCGTCGTCGTGACGCTCGGCCACCGCGGTCTCGCCGAGCTCGTCGACGACGACCGCGGCGTGCGACGCCGTCGATCCAGCACCCGAGCGGTGACCGGCTCGTCGTCGCCGTAGGTGAGCGGGTCGGAGCGCAGCGCGCCCGCGGCGTCGAACCCGGCGGGCGGCTCGAACCCGTCCGGTGCCTCGAGGTGGGGTGGGCCGTCGAGGCGGTCCACGCGGAACGAGCGGACGGCGTCCTTGTCGCGGTCGCGGCCGACGACGTACCAGTGGCCGAGGCGGTGCAGCACCCCGTACGGGTCGAGGGCGCGTCGCTCGCCGCGGTAGTCGAAGGTCGATGGGGCGTCGTCGGGCGACGGCGTCGAAGAGCTCGGCGACGCCCTGCGTGGTCCCCAGCGCGGCGAGCGCGGTGGTCGGCGCGCCGTCGAAGCCGCCGAGCTTGCGCAGGCCCTCGCGGGCGTCGCCGCCCTCGAAGCGCACCGCGGTGACCGCCACCTGGAGCGCGGCGCGCTCCTCGGCGGTGAGCCCGGGGTCGGGCAGGTAGTAGTCCTCGGGGCGGATCCGGTAGCCGAGCTCGTTCGTCAGGGCGTCGACGGGCAGGGTGAGGACGGGCACGCCGAGGTTCAGCAGCGTCTCCTTGTCGCGCTGGAACGCGCGGCGGCGGGCCACCTTGTCGTCCGGGTAGGACGGCTCGAGCCGCTCGGCGAGCGCCTCGAGGGTCAACGGGCGTCGGGTGTCGAGCAGCGTCGCGGTGAGGTTCACGAGCCGCTCGAGCCGGTCGCTCACCGCCCCGCCCCGAGATCGCGCGTCGGCGGGGCGCCACTACAGGGAGGCGATGAGACGCTCGACGCGCTCGTCGCGCGCCTTGAACGGGTCCTTGCACAGCACGGTGCGCTGCGCCTGGTCGTTCAGCTTCAGGTGGACCCAGTCGACGGTGTAGTCGCGCTTGCGTTCCTTCGCCCGCTTGATGAACGAGCCGCGCAGCCGGGCCCGCGTGGTCTGGGGTGGGGTCGACACCGCGGTGTCGATCGCCTCGTCGGTCGCGGTGCGGTCGACCTGCCCGCGCCGCTCGAGGAGGTAGTAGAGGGACCGGGAGCGGGTGACGTCGTGGTACGCGAGGTCGACGAGCGCGACGGTGGGGTGGGTGAGCGGCACCTCGTGGCGCTCCCGGTACGCCTCGATGAGGTGGTACTTCACCACCCAGTCGATCTCGCTGGCGCAGCTTCAGCGGGTCGCTCTCGAGGTGGGTCATGACGTGCTCCCACATCTCGAGGGCCTGCGCCTCGAGCGGGCTGAGCCCGCGCTTCTTCGCGAAGCGTTGCGCCCGGTTCAGGTACTCGGCCTGCACCTCGACGGCGGACAGCTCCCGGCCGTTCGCGAGTCGGACCCGGCGGCGACACGTCATGTCGTGGCTGATCTCGCGGATGGCCCGGATCGGGTTCTCGAGGGTGAGGTCACGCCAGGGGCTCGGGTCTTCCTCGAGCATGCGCAGCAGGATCGAGCGTGGTGCCGACCTTCAGGAAGGTCGTGTACTCGCTCATGTTCGAGTCGCCGACGATGACGTGGAGGCGCCGGAAGCGCTCGGCGTCGGCGTGGGGCTCGTCGCGGGTGTTGATGATCGGCCGGGAGCGGGTGGTGGCGCTCGAGACGCCCTCCCAGATGTGCTCGGCCCGCTGGCTGATGCAGTACATCGCGCCCCGGGCGGTCTGGAGGACCTTCCCGGCCCCGGCGTAGACCTGGCGGGTCACGAGGAACGGGATGAGCACGTCGGTGAACTTCGTGAAGTCGCCGTCACGCTCGACGAGGTAGTTCTCGTGGCAGCCGTACGAGTTGCCCGCCGAGTCGGTGTTGTTCTTGAAGAGGAAGACCTCGCCGCGGATGCCCTCCTCCCGGAGGCGCTGCTCGGCGCTGCGCACCAGCCCTTCGAGGATGCGCTCCCCCGCCTTGTCGTGCACGACGAGGTCGGCGATCGAATCGCACTCAGGGGTGGCGTACTCGGGGTGGCTGCCGACGTCGAGGTAGAGGCGGGCGCCGTTCTCGAGGAACACGTTGCTGGAGCGGCCCCACGACACGACCCGGCGAAAGAGGTAGCGGGCGACCTCGTCGGGGCTCAGGCGCCGCTGGCCTCGCAGGGTGCAGGTGACGCCGTACTCGTTCTCCAGGCCGAAGATGCGGCGCTCCACCCGGCGAGCGTACCGGCCCCGGCCGGGCGGCTGGTCCCCTTGAACGGCCTAGCCGAACACGGTGACGACGGACTTGCAGGTCTTCTCCTTCTGGAAGGCCGTGAGCAGGTCCTGGTCGGTCACCTTGCTGAACGGGTCGCTGATCTTCGTCGACAGCGTCTCGATCGCCACCATGAAGAGCGTGGGTGAGGCCGGGTTGCTCGGCTGGAGCTGCGCGCAGCGCGCCGGTGAGCGCCTGGTCGATCTCGGTGGCGTTCGTGACGAGCAGCCCCCCGATCTTCTTGCCGTTGTTGACGTCCGGGTACACGTTCTGCAGCGTCGTCTCGTCGGCCTTCACGGTCGTGAGCAGCGGGTTCGTGAGCGCCGTCGCCTGCGTGGCGTAGCCCGCCGGGTCGCTCGTGTCGAGGGCCGCGATGGAGCCCGCGTAGGTCGTGAGCTGGTTCTCCAGCTGGGAGTACACGCCGCACACCGTCTTGGCGTACTTGGCGGTGGACTGCTTGCGCGGCTTGGCCGACGCGGCTCCCGCCGTGCCGGCGACGAGCCCCGCCACCATGCCAACCACGATGATCCAACGCCCGATCCGATTCATGAACGCTCCCTCTCGGTGAACCCCCGTTGTACGGCATGGGGATCGTTGCCGGCTTGAGTAGCCGCTACTCAGCCGGGGGCCGGGCGGCGGTGGGGCACGGCGTCCGGTCGTAGGATTCGGTGGCAGTGATCCAGATGACCCGCCTCACCTCGGTGAGCGGCTCGTTCTCGGCCCACCTCGTGGCCGCCCGGCTCCAGTCGGAGGGGATCGACGTCCAGCTGCGCGGCGCGGTCGACGGCCCCTACAGCCTCACCGTCGGGGACATGGCCCGGGTGGACGTGTTCGTCCTCGACGATCAGCTCGACGACGCGCGGCTGGTGATGCTCGCCACCGAGGTCGACCAGGTCCTCGCCGCACCCCGCGAATGGGCCGGTCCCCGCCGCCCGGCGCGACGCTGGCTGCTGTGGGTGGCGCTGACGCTGCTCGTGATGGCCGCGGTGACGCCCGTGCTGCGCTTCGTCGCGGGGTAGGCGGCGCGTCGGGTCGTCAGGTCGCGGCGAGTAGCCCGCTCAGCTCGTCGCTCTTGATCCGGCGGAACGCGCGGCGGGGGCGATGTCGGTCCAGGATCGCGACCTCGAGCTGCTCCGCGGGGAGGGACGCGCCGTCGGCGCCGGCGAGCACCGACGCGCCGAGGCGCAGCGCGGCGCCGAGGTCCAGGCCGGGCTGGTAGCGCTCCTCGAGCACGGTGGCGACCGCGTCGGCCTGGCCGCCGAGGACGGTAAATCCCGCCTTGTCCATCACGACGCCGTCGTAGAGGATGACGAACATCTCGTCGTCGTCGGCGTCGGCGCCGACCTGCGCGACGAGGATCTCCACCTCGTAGGGCTTCAGCTCGTGGGTGAACACCTGCCCGAGGGTCTGCGCGTACGCGTTGGCGAGGGATCGGGCGTTCACGTCCTCGCGGGCGAACGAGTAGCCCTTCACGTCGGCCTGGCGGACCCCGGCGATGCGCAGCATCTCGAACTCGTTGTACTTCCCGACGCCCGCGAACGCGATGCGGTCGTAGATCTCGCTGATCTTGTACAGGGTGCGGGACTGGTTCTCGGCGACCATCACGATCCCGTCGGCGGCGCTCATCGCGACGAGGCTGCGACCCCGGGCGATGCCCTTGCGGGCGTAGTCCGCCCGGTCCTTCATCACCTGCTCGGGCGGGACGTAGAACGGCATCGTCATCAGTCGCCGCCCTCCTCGCGTCCCCCGATCAGCGCGTCGGCGCGGCGGGCGATCTCGTCGTCGTCGACGGGGGTGAAGCCGTCCGCGTCGATGACCGCGATCGTGGGGAAGATGCGCCGCACCAGGTCGGGGCCGCCGGTCGCCGCGTCCTCGTCGGCGGCGGCGAACAGGGCCCGCAGCGCGAGGTCGAGGGTGTCGGCCTGGCTGAGGTCCTCCCGCCACTGCGCCTTGATCCAGTTGCGGGCGTGGACCCCGCCGGAGCCGTTGGCCTGGAAGTCGAGCTCCTCGTACTTGCCGCCCGTCACGTCGAAGCTGAACACCCGGCCGCGGCGGCGACGCTCGTCGAAGCCGGCGAAGAGCGGCACGACCACGAAGCCCTGCATCGCCGCCGGCAGGTTGGCGCGCACCAGCTGGCCAAGCTGGTTCGCCTTCCCTTCGAGGGACAGCATCTCGCCTTCGATCTTCTCGTAGTGCTCGAGCTGGGTCTGGAAGAGCCGCACCAGCTCGACGGCCGGGCCGGCGGTGCCGGCGATCGCCACGCCGGAGGTGTCGTCGGCGGGGAACACCTTCTCGATGCGGCGGCTCGCGATCGTGTACCCGGAGGTGGCGCGCCGGTCCCCGGCCATCACGACGCCGTCGGCGTGGCGGATCGCGAGGACGGTCGTGGCGGTCGGCGCGTCGAGCGTCCTCGCGTCACCGACGGGGGTCGTGTGGTCCGCGGGGGTGCCAACGCGTCGGAGCAGATCGGCGAACGACGGGCCCGGGTCGCGGCCGGCGGGGAACGTCGGTAACGGCGACTCACCGAGCACCGAGCGAGCCTACACGGCACCCCTCAGCCGGCCACTGGCGGTGGCCGGCGCGTGCCGCCTACCCGCCGCCCTTGTGTAGATACGACTTCACGAGAATGACTCGCCGAGCACCACGCGCCGACACAAGCGGTTCTCTCCAAACCCGGTCAGCGAGGTTCAGACTCCTGCGTCTGCTCGCGTTCCCGGCGGACGATGTCCAGCCGGGCGAAGCCGCCAAGCGTGACATACTCCGCGGCTCGCAGCATGAGCTCCGGGTCGTCCTTCAGCTGCCCGATGGCGTTGTTGCACCGGACACAGAGAACTCCACGGACGGACTCCGCGACGTGGTCGACATGCATCGACCGGCCGTCTGCTGGCTGCTCGCCACAGATCGCGCAACCACCGTCCTGGGCGGCGAGGATGTCGTTGTAGTCCTCAAACGTCATCCCGAACGTGCGGCGCAGGTGGAGGCGACGCATCTGGAGAGCGCGGCCCTCTCGGTTCTTGAGCCGGTACTGGCGCAAGCGGTCTGGATTATCTCTGTTCCAACGCTTGATATACGCCAGGCGCGCCTCACGGTTTCGGGCGTACCAGCCCTTCGCCGCGGGCTTTGAAGCAGCTCTTGCAATCGCCACGCAGACCGTCTTTGCAGCCCGCCGCCGCGTAGAACCCGCTCTCAGGCTTCAGCTCACCGCACTTCGTGCATCGCTTCATGCGTGCACATATACCGGTGGTGTGTGACATTGACCGTCGCCACCGCGATGGTCAATGCACAAAATCCTATTCTCCGCCCTTCTGGACGTAGCTTTTTACAAAGTCCTCGGCGTTCACCTCGAGCACCTCGTCGATCTCGTCGAGGAGGTCGTCGAGCTCACCCTTGAGCTTCTCGCCGCGCTCGGATGGCGCTGGGAGCTCTTCGGTCTCCTCGACTCGCTCGGGGGGTGCGGGCCGCTGACGGCGCTGCTGTTCAGGCATGGTGTCCTCCGGCGCCCAGGTTAGGACGAGAGCCGGGCGACGAGCGCCGCGGGCGTGTCGACGCTGGCGAACAGGGGCTCGACGTGGGCGCGGGTGCCGCGGAGCGGCTCCATCATGGGGATCCGCTTCAACGGGTCGCCGCCGACGTCGAGGATGAGGCTGTCCCAGTTGGCGGCGACGACCGCCTCGGGCCAGCGGGCCAGGCACGTGCCGCGGAAGTAGGCGCGGGTCGACCCGGGCGGTTCGGTGATCGCGGCGAGCACGTCCGCCTCGTCGACGAGCCGCTCGACCGTGCCGGCGCGCACGAGCCGCTCGTAGAGCGAACGGTCGGGGCGCACGTCGTGGTACTGGAGGTCCAAGAGGGCGAGCTTCGGGTCGTTCCATTCGAGGCCGTCCCGGTCGACGTAGGCCTGGAGGAGGGTGCGCTTCGTCACCCAGTCGAGCTGGCCATCGAGGGCCTGCGGGTCGTGCTCGAGCGCGCCGAGGACGGCCTCCCAGCGGTCGAGCACCTGCGGGCCAACGGTCTCGCCGCCGCACGCGTCGAGGCCGGTCTCGTCGGCGTACTTGCGGGCCAGGCGCAGGAACTCCCACTGCAGCTCGACGGCGGTGACCCGGCTGCCGTCGGCGAGCTCGACGGTGGCGCGGCAGGTCGGGTCGTGCGAGACGATCCGCATCGCCGGGACGGGCCCGGCGAGGGACCACTCGCGGCGTGACCCGGCGCCCCCGTCGAGGAAGTCGTCCTCGATCATGGCGAGCACGATCGCCGTCGTCCCGATCTTGAGGAACGTGGCGACCTCGCACAGGTTGGCGTCGCCGGCGATGACGTGGAGCCGCCGGTAGAGCTGCGGGTCGGCGTGCGGCTCGTCGCGGGTGTTCACGATCGGGCGCTTCAGTGTCGTCTCGAGGCCGACCTCCTCCTCGAAGAAGTCGGCGCGCGAGCTCAGCTGGTAGTCGACCGGCGCGGCGCCGTTCTCGGAGCCGACCTTCCCTGCGCCGGTGAACACCTGGCGGGTGGCGAACCAGGGCAGGAGGTAGCGGACCAGGCTCGAGAAGGGCACGGCGCGGTCCACGAGGTAGTTCTCGTGGCAGCCGTACGAGTTGCCTTTCCCATCGGAGTTGTTCTTGTAGACGACGATCGACTGGCCGGCGTCGAGGAGCCGGCCGGCGGCCTGCATGGACCGGGCCAGGACCCGCTCGCCGGCCTTGTCGGCGAGGACGAGCTCGAGCGCGTCGGCGCACTCGGGGGTCGAGTACTCGGGGTGGGCGTGGTCGACGTAGTAGCGGGCCCCGTTGGTGAGCACGGTGTTGACCAGGTGGGTCTCGATCTCGGAGGCCTGGCCGCCGTCCCGGCCCGACCCGCGGGCGTCGCGTCCGGGGCTCTCGTCCTCGAAGTCCCAGCCGACCTTGCGCTGCTCGACGTAGCTGTTGATGAGCACCGACGACGCGAGGACCGGGTTGGGGTCGGGGGTGCCGCGCAGCACGACGCCGTACTCGGTCTCGGTGCCGCACACCTTGGGGACTGCCACCGGTCCAGCCTACCGACGACGCCCGACGGTCCTGGTGCTACAGGTACTGGCCGGTGGTGACCCGCTCGATCTGGCGGCCGCCGGTGGACTCGTCACCTTCGGCGAGGAGGGTGCGGACGAACACGATGCGCTCACCCTTCTTGCCGGAGATCTTCGCCCAGTCGTCGGGGTTCGTGGTGTTCGGCAAGTCCTCGTGCTCCCGGAACTCCTGGCGGATCGAGGCGAGGAGGTCGTCGGTGCAGATGCCGCGCGCGCCGCCTTCGATCTGGCGTTTGATCGACAGCTTCTTGGCCCGCCGCACGATGTTCTCGATCATGGCGCCCGACGCGAAGTCCTTGAAGTAGAGGATCTCCTTGTCGCCGTTCTGGTAGGTGACCTCAAGGAACTGGTTGTCGTCGTCCTCGCTGTACATCTGCTCGACGGACGCGCCGATCATGGCGCTGACCGCCTCGGCGGCGGTCCCGTGCCCGGCGGTCTCGGCCTCGGCGATCGGGAGGCTGGCCGTGAGGTACTGGGAGAAGATCTGGCGGGCGCTGGCCTCGTCGGGCCGCTCGATCTTGATCTTCACGTCGAGGCGGCCCGGGCGCAGGATCGCCGGGTCGATGAGGTCCTCGCGGTTCGACGCGCCGATGACGATCACGTTCTTCAGGCTCTCCACGCCGTCGATCTCGGCGAGGAGCTGCGGCACGATCGTGCTCTCAATGTCGGACGAGATGCCGGTCCCGCGGGTGCGGAACAGCGAGTCCATCTCGTCGAAGAACACGATGACCGGGACACCCTCCTCGGACTTCTCGCGGGCGCGTTGGAAGATGAGACGGATCTGGCGCTCGGTCTCCCCGACGTACTTGTTCAACAGCTCGGGGCCCTTGATGTTCAAGAAGTAGGAGCGCGACGACGCGTCGCCGGTCTTCTCGGCGACCCGCTTCGCGAGCGAGTTCGCGACGGCCTTGGCGATGAGGGTCTTGCCGCAGCCGGGTGGCCCGTAGAGCAGGATGCCCTTCGGGGGCTGGAGCTGGTGCTCGTGGAACAGCTCGGCGTGCAGGTACGGCAACTCGACCGCGTCGCGGATCTGCTCGATCTGGTCGTCGAGACCACCGACGTCGGCGTAGGAGACGTCGGGGACCTCTTCGAGGACGAGCTCCTCGACCTCGGGGCGGGGCAGCCGCTCAACGACGAGGCCAGAGCGGAGGTCATAGAGCAGGTGGTCGCCGGCTCGCAGCTTCTGGCCCACCATCGCGCCGGCGAGCTCGCAGACGCGCTCCTCGTCGGCGCGGCCGACGACGAGGACCCGCTGCGGGTCGGCGAGCATCTCCTTGAGGACCACGACCTCGCCGGCCACCTCGAGGCCCCGGGCGAGGACCACGTTCAGCGACTCGTTGAGCGCGACCTCCTGGCCCCGCTCGAGGGACTCGACGTCGACCTCGGGGTGCACCGAGACGCGCATCTTGCGCCCGGCGGTGAAGATGTCGACGGTGCCGTCGTCGTTGGCGCCGAGGAACGCCCCGTACGCCGAGGGCGGCATCGTGAGCTTCTCGACCTCCTCGCGCAGCGCCGCGATGTGCTCGCGGGCCTCGCGGAGGGTGGCGGAGAGCCGCTCGTTCTGGGAGACGGCCTGGGCGAGCTGGCCCTTCGTCTCGAGGAGCCGCTCCTCGAGGGTCCGCACCCGCTTCGGGGCGTCCTGGAGGCGCCGGCGGAGGATGACGATCTCCTCCTCGAGGGCCTTGAGCTGGGATTGCAGCTCGCCCACCTGCCGCTCATACTCGGCGAGGCGTCGCTCGTGCTCTGGGGCCACGTGCCACCTCCTCCCGATGCTCGAAGCAGTCCGGGACTCGGCCGGACCTTACACGGCTGATTCCAGCGCACTGGGGCATCACCGCACCACGAAATTTACCCCGTCTACGCTTGAGAAATCGGCGGCGAATCGGGTACGCTCGATCCGTAGCTCCCAGAAGGAGCCGAAGCACCAAGCGAGGAGCCCCACGCGATGAAGGTCTGGATCGATCAGGACCTCTGCACCGGCGACGGTCTCTGCGAGGAGATCGCCCCCGACGTGTTCACGCTGCTCGACGACGGTCTCGCCTACGTCAAAGAGGCCGGGAAGGTCTTCAGCGACCCGGGTGGCGCTGAAGGGCTGGCCGCCGTGCCGGGTGGGCTCGACGAAGCGGTGATCGAAGCCGCTGAGGAGTGCCCCGGCGAGTGCATCTTCATCGAAGTCGACTGACCCGTTTCCCGCGGTTGGTTGCTCGGCGCGGGCGTGACGCCCGGGCGATGTCGCGTCACCCGTCGAGACAGGTGCCGGTGTTCACCGGCGCGGTCGTCCCGCTCGTCAGCACCGGTCGCAGCACCGCGTTGACCTCGTCGGTGGCCAGCGCGTAGGCGGTCGACGCCGCGCCCGGGTCGATGGCGAACGCGAGCCCGGCGACCTGGCCCCGGTCGTTCACGAGTGGGCTCCCCGAGTTGCCGGGCACCAGCTTCGCGGCGAGGACGAGCACGTCGCGTTGCGTCGGGGCCTGGTGGTAGATGTCGCTGCCCTGCGCCTCGATGCGCTCTGCGACGCGCGCGGGGGCCTCGCCCTCGGCGCCGCCCCCCGGATAGCCGAACACACCGCCGAGGTCGCCGACCTGCGCGTCGGCGATGACGAGCGGCGCGACGGGGATGCTCGGAATGCGCAGGATCGCCACGTCGCGGTTCGGGTCGAACGCGACGACCGTCGCGTTCAGCCGGCCGATGTTCGGGACGAGCACGGTGGTGGCGCTCTCCCCCGCCACGACGTGGGCGTTCGTGACGATGACACCCCGGGCCACGAGGACGCCGCTGCCGTCCTGGATCACGTCGCAGGCCTGCCCCTCGACCTTCACGACCGCGTTCGCGACTGGGGTGACGAGGGGCGCGGGGATGCCCTGCCCGGGGGGTGCGCCGACGTCGGAGGACGTGAGGCTGCGGAACACCTCGGGGAACGGCGCGGCGCCGACCAGGCGCCCGAGCGCCGACAGCGTCGACGGGGGCGACGGCGCGACCCGATCGATCTCGCGCACGATCGCCGAGCCGCGCACCGCGCGGGCCGGCCAGCCGGGCGCGTTCGAGAGCCCGGGGATGAGGAGCCAGACGACCACGAGGACGCCGAGCACGCCCGCGACCCCACCCGCGACCCGGTCGGCGAGGCGCAGCCCGCCGACGCGCGGGATGTGGCGGCGCAGCACGGACCCAAGCGCGATCCCGAGGCTCTGCCCGGCGATCGCGACGAGCAGCAAGAAGGCGAGCGACGCCAGCAGCTTCGTGCGGGGCGTCGAGCCGTGCAGGGTGCGCGCCACGCTGTCGACGAACTCGCCGCCGACGACGAGGCCGAGCACCAGCCCGACCCACGACAGGGCCCGCGCCGCGAGCCCGAACCGGTACCCGCTGTAGGCGGCGAGGAGCAGCGCGGCGGCGAGGAACAGGTCGAGGAGGTTCACGCCGTCGCCGCGAGCAGCCGGGCGCAGGTGAGGAACCCGGTGTGGGCGACCATGCGGTGGTCGGGGCGCACCGACTGCCCGTCGATGTGCCAGCCGCGCTGCAGCACCTCGAGCGTCTGGGCCATGCCGAACGCTGAGCGGGCGAGCTCCTCGCGCAGCCGGGCGACCTGCCCGATGGTCGGCAGGTACGCGAGGACGATGCCGCCGGGGCGCATCGCCGCCTCGGCGTGCGCGACGAGCTGCCACGGCTCGGGGAGGTCCAGCACGATCCGGTCGAGGCCGGTCTCGTCGATCCCCTCGTAGGCGTCGCGCACCTCGATCCGGAGGGGCAGGTCCGCGCCGAGGAGCGCCTCGACGTTGCGGCGGGCGCGGGTCGCGAAGTCCTCGCGCAACTCGTAGCCCGTGACGTACCCGCCCGGGCCGACGGCGCGCAGCAGCGTCATGGTGAGCGCGCCCGAGCCGACACCGGACTCGAGGACGCGTGCGCCGGGGAAGATGTCGGCGAGGAGGAGGATCGGGCCGAGGTCCTTCGGGTAGATCACCTGCGCGCCCCGTGGCATCTCGAGGACGTACTCGCCGAGCGTCGGGCGGACGGCGACGAGCCGCGCGCCGAGGGTGGTGAGGACGGTCACGCCCTCCTCGCGGCCGAGCACGTCGGCGTGGCGGAGCACCCCGGCGTGGGAGTGGAACTCCCCGCCGGGCTCGAGGGTGACGAGATGCCGTCGCCGCTTGGTGTCGAGGAGCAGCACCAGGTCGCCCGGCGCGAACGGTCGGGTCACGGCCGCTCGGCGACGCGGACCCGGAGGCGGCAGAAGGCGCACACCTCGCCGGGGGTCGGGGCGCCGCACGTCGCGCACGGCTGCAGCGGCGTCGCCGTGTCGTCCCCGGTGAAACGCGTCTGGCCCCGGGCGAAGAACCCGTGCACGAACGCGGCCTTCGTGCCCGGCGACCGGTGCTCGAGCCCGTTCAGCACCTCCTTGTAGGCGAGGTGGCGGTTCCCGGACGCGAGGGGGCACTCCTCGACCTGATAGTCGATCCTGCGGATCACGCAGTAGGCGGCCAGCTCGCGCTCCCCCAGCCGGACCAGGGGCTTGACCTTGCGGGCGAAGCCCGGGCCGGCGGGCAGCACCGGCTGCTGGCGGCCGAGGTAGCCGGTCTCCCAGCGCAACACGTTGCCGAGCAGCACCGCCGCCTCGTCGTCGAGGTTGTGACCGGTGGCGACAACGTCGTAGCCGTGCTCGACCGCGTACCGGTTGAACAGGTGCCGCTTCGAGAGCCCGCACGCGCTGCAGGGCACCCGGTGCGTCGCCGCCGCCGCGTCGGGGATGGTGAAGCCGAGGTCGGCGTCGAGGTCCACCTCGTGCAGCGTCGCGCCCCGCGCCGACGTGTACGTGCGGGCGGCGCGGGTCGACTCGGTGGAGTAGTCGCCGATGCCGAGCCGGAGGTGGAGGCCGTCGGCGGGGACGTCGAGGCCGGCGAGCAGGTCCCAGAGGGCGAGCGAGTCCTTGCCGCCGGACACGGCGACGAGCACCCGGTCGTCAGGGCTGAGCATGTCATGCTCGGTGATCGCCCGGCGGACCTGGTCGCGGCAGTGCACCGTGAAGTGATCGGGGCAGAACGCCGCGTTGTGGCGCCGCACGTCGATGACGGCCGGCCCGCGACAGACGGTGCACTTCACCGGGTGGGCGCTCCCCCGGACGTGACCGGGCGGATCTCGACGGTGGCGGCGTCGTCGAGGCGGGCGTCGCGGGCGACGAGCTCGTCGCCGGCGATGACGAGCACCGCCTCGGGGCTGAGCTCGAGGCGTTGGAGCAGCGCGGTGACGGTGATCGGCCCGGCGACGTCGAGCTCGCGGCGCGGGTTGCGGAGCAGGACCTTCATCGGGGCATCCAGGGTACCGGTGCCCGTGTTCGGCGGGTCAGCGGCCGGGCGGGTCGACGACGCGCACCTCGAGGGCGTCGCCGCTGCGCAGCTCGACGCTGGCCCGCACCTCACGCTCGCGGAGCAGGCGCGCCGCGACGCGCAGCGTGGTGATCCCGACGGCGACGGTGAGCCACCCCGTGGACCCCTCGCGGAGGCCGCGCCGCCAGCCCGTCCGCGCGAGCCGGCTCAGCAGGCTCATCAGAGGCGGCGGATCTCGACGACGGTGCGCCGCTTGCGGCCCCGGCGCCGGCCGAGCAGGTAGGCGACGACCACGAGCCCGGCGGCGACGGCCACCCCAGCGGCGAGGCCGGCACCGCGGGCCGCCTCCGCGCCGGCGTCGGTGCCGCGCTGCAGCTGGCGCAGCTTCGCCTCGATGTCGTCGCGGGTGATGGGCCGGGTCGCGTCGACGTTCGGCATGGTCCTCCTCAGTCTCGGGCCTTGCGGGCGCCGCGGGCCATCCAGGTCAACGCGCCGCCGGCGCCGAGCGCGACGACGACGATCCCGTACGGCGCCCACGACCAGTCGCCCCGGAAGGTGCTGCCCGTCTCCGCTTGGAGTACCCGCAGGGCGCCGACGCCGAGCAGCACCACCCCGAACCCGAGCAGCAGCGCCCCGGCCAGCCCCATGAGGATGTAGCGCCCGAGGCTCTTCAGCGGGACGACCGTCTCCTGGCGGACGTACGCGATGACGAGGTCGCGCAACTCGAGCACGAGCTGCGGGAGCGAGCCGGGGCCGGCGTCGGCCGGCGTGTCCGTGGGTGCCGTCATCGGCGCGGAGTCTACGGTCGCGCCGCGCCGAACCCGCTAGTGGGTAGTGGGTCAGTTTCGACCCTGCGCAGCGTGGTGCTGCTGGGCCCTACCGGCCCGGAGGATGTTGCGGGCCGCGTTGGTGTCGGCATGGGCTTGATGCCCGCAGGCCTGGCACTCGAACACGGCGCCGCGCCGGTTCCCACCCGAGACGTGCCCACACGCGGCGCACGTTCGGCTGGTGTTGCGGGGATCCACCGCGATGACGACTCGACCGGCGCTTTCAGCCTTGTACGAGATCATCGCGAGGAGCTGTCCCCACCCGGCATCGTGGATACAACGGTTCAAGCCTTGCTTCGCGGTGGCGCCGTTGTGCTCGTAGCCGCCGGCCCCGTCGGGTCGGGGCGCGGGACGACGCAACAGGTTCGGGATCGCGAGCTGTTCGTGCACGATGACGTCGTAGTCGTTCACCAGGCGTCTCGAGAGCTGATGGGCGAAATCCTTGCGACAGTCCCGGATGTAGCGGTGCGCGGCACCGACTCGTTCCCGGGCCCGGCGTCGATGCTGGGAGCCGCGCTGGGTGCTAGCCAGGGCCCGCTGCGCCTGGGCCAGGCGCTGGGCGCCCCGGTGGCCGTGGCGGGGGTTGGTGTGCAGGGCCCCGGCGCTGGTGGCGACCAGGACCCCCACGCCGAGGTCGATGCCGACCTGGCGGCCCGTCGACGCCCGCGGCTCGGCGGGAACCTCGACGCAGCGGATGCTCACCCACCAACGTCGACCTTCTCGACGCACGGTGATCGCCTAGGGCGTGCCGCGAACCGGGCGATGCAACCGAACCCTGATGTGCCCGATGCCGTGCAGGCACAACCGCCGACACGACCCGTCCAGCCGCCAGCCGGACCGGTCCTCATACTGCAAGGAGTCCCAGCGGCTCCGGGAACGAAAACGCGGGAACCCTGGGCGCTGCCCCGCCCGACAGCGACGAAAGAACCCGGCGAACGCCCAATCGAGGCGCTTGAGCGTCCCCCGACACACCGTCACGCCACACGCCAGCACCTCGGGACGCGACCCACGCAACTGCGTCAAGGTGCGGCACTGCTCGACGTAGGAGACCGAGCGCTGCTCCCACCGCCACGCCCCCCGACGCTCCTCCAACGCCGCGTTGTACAGCTCGCACTGCAAACCCACCAAGTGCTCCAACGCGGCACGCTGGCGCACCGTCGGGCTCAACAAGAACCGAAACGTCCGACACCGACACATCACCAAGAACCTAAACACCACCTATGACACCACGAACACCCAAACTGACCAACTACCCGCTAGTGCGTCGGCGTCGCCGGTGACGGCACCAGCGTCGACGGCGCCGGCGCGTTGGGGAACGTGGCGAGGATGCCGGCGAAGCCCTCCCGGACCACCTCGGCGGCGAGCTTGTCGGGGACGTTGCCGTTCACGAGCAGCGCGAAGCGCAACGGTCGTCCAGCGTCGAGCAGCCCGGCGAGGCCGCTGACGCCGTTCAGCGTCCCGGTCTTGGCCTTGAGCCGCCCGGCGAGCGGCGTGCCTTGGAGCCGGTCGGCGAGCGTGCCGTCCTGCCCGGCGACGGGCAGCCCTTGGAGGACGGTCTGGAACTGGGGTGTCCCTGCGAGGTCGAGGACGTGGGCCAGGGTCGTACACGACACCCGGTCGCCGCGGTCGAGGCCCGACGCGTCGACGAGCGTCATGCCGGTGGTCGGGATGCCGAGCCGGGTGAGTGTGGCCGTGATCACCTGGGTGCCCGCCGCGGTCGTGCCCTGCCCCGCGGTGTGCACCCCCATCTCCTTGGCGAGCAGCTCGGCGGCGAGGTTGTCGCTCGTCTGCAGCGATGACACGAGGATGTCGTGCAGCGTGGGGGAGAAGACCGACGCGACGTCGGTGGCGCCGCTCGGCGCTTTCGCGTGCGCGCTGGGCGTGCCGACCTGCACGCCGCGGGCGGTGAGCAGGCTGCTCAGCTCGGTCGCGGCGTACAGCGCCGGGTCGGGGACGGGGACGAGCTTGCTCGTGCCCTGGACCTGGTAGCCGCCGTTCACGGTCAGTGCGCCGAGCGGCCCGATCTCGGGGTCGGTGCGGTAGCTGGCCGGCCAGCTCGGCACGTAGCGCTGCGTGTCGTAACGGGAGTCGTCCCCGATGATCCCGCCGGGGATGCGCGTCACTCCCTTCGCGACGATCGCGTCCGCGAGTGTCGCCAGCGGGGTGGTGATCGCGCCCTTCTCCTCGGGTTGGCTCTGCAGATACGTCGTGTAGTCGGCGGTCGCGAGCAGCGGGTCGCCCGACCCGACGAGCCACAGCCGGTCGAGGGTCCCGTTGGTCGGCGTCTGGTCCGACACCGCCTTCGTCTCGTACTTGAAGTTGGGGCCGAGCACGACGAGCGCGGCGGTCGCGGTGAGCAGCTTCTCGGTGCTCGCGGGGAGCAGCGGCGTGTCGGGGTTCAGCGACGCGAGCGGCTCGTGGCCCTCGGACACGACGAAGCACGACCCGGGGTCGGCCGCGAGGTCCGCGGTGAGGGATGCCTGCAGGCGCTGCGCGCCCACCCCATCGACGAGCAGCTCGGGGGCACGCCGCGGCGACCACAGCGGCGTGGTGAGGGTCGCCGCTGTGCCGCCACCACTCGCCGCGCCGGAGCTCGGGATGGCGAACGCCGCGCAGGCCACCGCGGCGAGGCCGAGGGCGACGCTGATGCGCCGCCACCGGGCCTGCCGGGCGGTGCCGCGCACCCGCCGGTCGCGTCGCGTCTGGGGCGCGGCTCACCGGCGAGCGGCGCGGTACCGGGCGCGCCGCCACAGGTGCTCGAGCGCCCGCACGGCGTGCAGCGACGACGGATAGCAGAGCCGTCCCGTCTCGCGGACCGTCCGGGGCCCCGGGTTCGCCGGGTCGGCGACCGCCAGCTCGGTCGCGGTGAGGATCGGCTTGCCGGTGGCGTCCGAGACCTCGGCGGCGGCCTGCGCGAACCGGGTGTCCTGGCGCTCGTGGTAGGCGACGATGCGCTCCAGGCCCTCGTCGGGCCAGAAGCGGCCCTCGCGGATGAGGCGGGCCTCGTTCGACTGGATCCCGAGCCCGAGATAGAGGACAGCGTCGACGTCGGGGTGGCGGGCCACGAGGTCCAGCACCCGCGGGACGGTATCCCGGGTCTCGCCGCCCGCGAGGTCAATCGGGTTGTTGCGGCTCCAGCGCGGCGGGAGCTCCTCGTCGATCGCGGCGCGGCAGGTCGTCGGGCAGCGTCACGAGCTCGAGCTCGGAGCGCGCCACCGCGTCGGCGGTGATCACCCCCCACCCGCCCGCGGTCGTGACCACCGCGACGCGTGGGCCGCGGGGCAGCGGCTGCGTGGCGAACGTGGCCGCGGCCTCGAACGCGTCGTCGACCGAGCTGGCCCGGGTGACGCCGGCCTGGCGGCACATCCCGTCGAAGACCCGGTCGTCGCTCGCCAGCGCGCCCGGTGTGAGATGCCGCGGCGCGGGCCCCGCCCGCGGTCGTGCCGCCCTTCAGGACGACGACGGGCTTCTCGGACGCGGCGGCGCGGAGACGGGTGAAGAGGCGCCGTCCGTCGTGCACGCCCTCGACGTACGCGAGCGACACGGCGGTGTGCGCGTCGGCGGCGAAGTACTCGAGGTAGTCGGGGACGGTGACCGCCGCCGCGTTGCCGGCGGACACGGCCCGGCTCACCCCGACCCCGGTGGCGCGGGCCAGGTTCTGGAAGGACGACACGAAGTTGCCGGACTGGCTCACGATCCCGATCCGGCCGGGCGGCGGGTAGGGCGCGACGATCTGCGCGCACAGGTGCGCCGGCGTCGACACCAGGCCTTGGCCGTTCGGGCCGGCGAGCAGCATCCCGAGCTCGTCGGCGAGCGCCACGAGGTCGCGCTCCGCGGCGCGCCCTTCGTCGCCCGCCTCGCCGTAGCCGGCGGACGTGACGAACGCGGCGCGGATCCCCCGCCGGGCGCAGGCGCGCAGCAACGCTGGGTTCGCGGCTGCGGGGGTGCACACGACGACGAGGTCGACGACCGCGTCGGCCGGCAGGTCGTCCGCGCTTCGCAGCATCGGCAGCCCGAGCACCGTGCCGCCCTCGAGGTTCGTGCCGTAGACGGCGCCGGCGTAGCCCTGCGTCAAGATGTTGTGGAGGGCGACGAACCCGAACTTGCCGGGATGGGCCGAGACGCCGGCGACGAGGACGCCGCGCGGGTCGAAGAGCGCGTCGAAGCCCTCGGCGGCGAGGCGGGCGGTCACGTCAGCTCGATGAGCGCGTCGACCGCGATGGGCGCGCCGTCGACGATGACGAGCGGGTTCACGTCGATCGACACGACGTCGTCGCGGGCGGCCGCGAGGTCGCCGAGCGCGACGAGGACCGCCGCGACGCGGTCCCGGTCGACGGGTGGCTCGCCGCGGAACGCCTCGAGCAGCCGGGTGGCGTGCAGGTCGTCGAGCATCTCCTGGGCGTCGCGCTGCTCGAGCGGGGCGAGGCGCACGGCGACGTCGTCGAGGGCCTCGGCGAGGACGCCGCCGATCCCGACGAGGACGCACGGCCCGAACTGCGGGTCGCGGGAGGTGCCGGCCAGCAGCTCGCGGGTGCCGCGCAGCATCGGGGCGACCACGACCGCCACCGGCCCGTCGTCGGGCCGGGCGGCGGCGAGCAGCTCCTCGGCCGCGGCCGCGGCGGCGTTCGGCCCGTCGACGTCGAGGCGCACGAGCCCCCGCTCGGTCTTGTGGGCGACGCCGGGCCCGGTGAGCTTCACGACGACCAGCGTGTCGAGGCGGGCGGCGGCGGCCGCCGCGTCGGCGGGCGTCGCGGCGACGGTCTCGGGGACGACCGGGACGCCGTGGTCGGCCAGCAGGGCCAGCGAGTCGTGCTCGGCGAGGAGGCGCCCCACCGGTCCTCAGACGGCCCGGTCGCGGCCGCGCCAGTACTCGTCTCGCAGCACCCGCTTCAGGAGCTTCCCGGCCTCGGTGCGGGGCAGCTCGTCGCGCAGCTCGTAGTCGCGGGGCTGCATGTAGCGGGCCAGCCGCGCCGCGGCGAAGCCGCGGAGCTCGTCGAGGTCGATCGTCGCGCCTGCCTTCGCCTGCACGACGGCGTGGACCCGCTCCCCCCACTCGTCGTCGGGGATCCCGAACACGGCGACGTCGAGGATCAGGGGATGCTCGTAGAGCGCCGCCTCGATCTCGGCCGGGTAGATGTTCACGCCCCCCGAGATGATCATGTCCTTCTTGCGGTCGCAGATGTAGACGTAGCCCTCCTCGTCGAGGTAGGCGACGTCACCGACCGAGCGCCAGTCGCCGTCGTCGAGCTCGGTCAGCTGCTCGTCGGTGCGGTGGTAGCCGTCCATGCCGAGCCGGGTGCGGATGAACAGCTCGCCGGGCTCGCGGACCGTGGCGTCGGCCCCTTCGTCGGTGACGATCCGCACCTCGATGTTGCCGTAGGGGCGGCCGCACGACCCGGGCTTGCGGAGCTGCTCGTCGGGGTGCAGCACGGTGACGACGCCGAGCTCGGTGGAGCCGTAGACCTCGTACAAGAACCCGTCCCCGAGCTTCTCGATCACCTCTTGCTTCAGCGCGTACGGCACCGGTGCGGCGTCGGCGACGAGGCTGCGCATCGACGACAGGTCGGCGTGGGCGAGCTCGCCGGGGGGCAGACTGACGATGCGCTTCAGCTGGGTCGGCGCCGAGAAGGTGTTCGTGATGCGGTGCTCGCGCACCAGCCGCAGCCACGCCTGCGCGTCGAACTTGCGGAGCACGACCACCGGGCAGCCGAGCGAGTGGTTCATCGTCGCCCACGCCAGCGGACCCGAGTGGTACATCGGGCCGGTCGTGACGTGCACCTCGGCGCCGGCCTGCAGGTTCAGCTCCGCGAGCAGCGCGAACACGGTCGCGGGGTCCGTCGTGGTGCGCAGCGCCCCCTTCGGACGCCCGGTCGTCCCCGACGTGTAGATCATCGAGGCGCCCGCCGTCTCGGGCGTCGCGATCGTCGGCTCGCTGTCGGGCTGGTCGGCGAGCACCTCGTCCCACGACCGGAACCCGGGCGGCACGTCGCCCCCGAAGACGACGAAGGACCGCACCGTCGTCAGCCGGTGGCTCACCTCGACGAGGAGCGGCGCCTGCTCGGCGTCGACGACGACCAGCGTCGCGTCGGAGTTCTCGATGACGTACGCCATCTCCTCGGCGTTGAACCGGTACGACAGCGGCACCGCGGTGAGTGACGCCTTACGCGCCGCGTGGACGGTGGTCAGCACCTCGAGCGAGTTCGGGCCACACCACACCATGCGATCCCGCGGCTGGGCGCCCAAGGCGGCGAACCCGTGCGCCGCGCGATTGACCAGCGCGTTGAACGACGCGGAAGTCGGTCGCGGACGGTCGCGCGCCGCCCGAGCCGTCCACGATGACCGCGGGGGTCTCCGGGTGAGCGTCGGCGTGTATGGCCAGAATGTCGGGCATCGCAGCGTGGCCCGAGTGACGCGTCGACAAGAGGCGTCATGGGGCGCCGGTAGCCTACCGTCGTGCCCCGTCCCGTCGCCGTCCGCGGGGTCATCGAGGGCTTCTACGGTCCCCCCTGGTCGCACGACGCGCGGCTCGCGCTGGTGGACTTCCTCGCCGACCGCGACATGAACGCGTACGTCTACGCGCCCAAGGGCGACCCGAAGCACCGAGACACGTGGCGGGAGCCCTACGACAGCGCCGAGGCCGGCCGGTTCCGCGAGCTCGCCGCGCACTGCCAGCAGGTCGGGGTGCGATTCGGGTTCGCCCTCTCCCCCGGTCTCGACATCGACTACGCCGCCCCGGCGGACCGCGACGCACTGACGGGCAAGCTCGATCCGCTGCTCGCCGACGGCGTCGACTGGATCGTGCTCGCGCTCGACGACATCCCCAACCGGCCGGGTCTCGCGAGCGAGCAGGCCGACCTCGTCGGCTGGCTCGCGGGCCGTCTCGCCGCCCGGGTCACGCTCGTGCCCACCGAGTATGTGGGCACGCACCCGAGTGCGTACCTCAGCGTCCTCGGCGACGAGCTGCCCGACGGCGTCGACGTGATGTGGACGGGGCCGACGGTGTGCTCCCCGCGCATCGACGCCGCCGACGCGCGTGCGCCTGGCGGGCCGCGCTCGACGACCGCCCCCTGATCCTGTGGGACAACTTCCCGGTGAACGACACGGTGATGGAGAACGAGCTGCACCTCGGGCCCTACCTCGGGCGGACCCCGGCGCTGACCGACGAGCTCGACGGCGTGCTGTGCAACCCGATGCTGCAGCCCCACGCGTCGAAGGTGGCGCTCGCGACGGCCGCCGCGTACCTCGAGCGACCCGTCCGGCTACGACCCGACGGTGGCGTGGGCGCGCGCCCTCGACGACGTCGGTGGGCCACGCGCCGCCCGCGCTCGGTGCGCTCGCCGCGCCTGCGCCGATGGGCCGCTCGCCTCGCCCGGTCACCTCGCGTTGCACGAGCTCGTCGGCACGCTCGAGCGCGACGCGCGACGACCCCGGGTGGGCCGACGGGGTCGTCGCGGTGCGCGACGAGTTGACGCTGCTGCGCGGCGCGGCCGGCGCGTACGCCGAGGCGCCCGATGACCCGCTCGCCGGCGAGCTGGCGCCCTGGCTCGAGCAAGCGGCCCGGGAGGCCGACGCGGGGCTCGCCGCCCTGCGGCTCCTCCAGGCGACCCGTCCGGTGGCCGTGCGCGACGCCGACGGGTCGGGCCGGGCTGCCAAACCCGAGGCCGAGGCGGCGATGATCCACGCGTTCGGGGCGCTGTTCGCCTGGAGCGGCGCACGACAGGGTCACCCGGTGGTCGGCGGACCCCGGTTCGCGACGTACGCGGCCGTCGTGCAGCTCCCGAGCGGCGGCCCGGCCCTCGACGTCGACCTCGCCCTCCGAGAAGACGATTCGGCGATCGACCGGCTGTGCCGGTGCACCCTCCGCGAGTACCGGGACGCGCTCCCCGAGCTCGACGCGCCACTCTGCGTGCGCGCCGGGCTCGAGCTGCTCGAGGTCACCGCCGACGGGCGCTTCGACGCGCCGGCTGACGTCCCGGTCGTCGTGTCCTGCGGTCGGCTGCTCACCGGGGTCGGCGCATCCGCGTCGCCGCCGTTCGGCGACGCGCTGCCTCAGGTGAGGCTCAGCGTCGTCATGCCGGCCCACAACGAGGCGGCGCTGCTCGAGACCTCGGTGCGTGAGGTCGTCGACGGGCTGCGCGACCGCGACGCCTCGTTCGAGGTCCTCGTTGTCGAGAACGGCTCACAGGACGACACGTTCGCCATCGCCGAATCCCTCGCGGAACGCACCCCCGAGCTGTCGGTGCACCGGCTCCCACGCGCCGACTACGGCCGCGCCCTGCGGACCGGGCTGGTGCACTCGGCAGGCGACGCGGTCGTGAACTTCGACGTCGACTACACCGACCTCGGCTTCCTCGACGCCGCGCTCGCCCGCATCGGCCAGCCCGGCGTGCCCGCCATCATCGTCGGCTCCAAACGTGCGCCGGGGGCGCACGACCAGCGCTCCCTGGCCGCGCCGGTTCGTCACCTGGGCGTTCGGGATGGTCCTGCGCGTCGGCTTCGGGCTCGGCGTGTCCGACACCCACGGCATGAAGGCCCTCGACCGGGCCCGGGTGCTGCCCCTCGCCGAGGCGTGCCGCTCCGACGGCGAGCTCTTCGACACCGAGCTGATCCTGCGGGCCGAGCGCGCCGGGCTCGGCGTCGCCGAGCTGCCCGTCACGGTCGCCGAGCGGCGGACGTCGCGGACCTCGATCACCCGGCGGGCGCTGCGCACCCTCGCCGGCCTGGCCCGGCTGCGCCTGACCCTCGCGCGCGACCGACGCGTCCCGACGATGACGACGGTGCTGGCCGGCGCGCTGTGCCGGCCGGGCCCGCCAAGACCCGGGTGGGTCGCGGCCGGAGGCCAAAAGCAGCCGAGGCTCGCAGACTTCGAGCGACGGCCGGCTCTGGCGGATTCTCGCGCGACGGCCCCAGGTGTGACGATCGATCATCTTCCGCGGCTTCATCTAGCACCCCTCATGGTGTTGTGGAACGGAAGGTCAAAATGCAGTATCAATTCCAGGTGTAAGTCGGTTGCCGTCGCACAGAAGGCTGGCCGATGAGAGTCATTCCGGCGGGCGACGACACTTCGAAAACGGTCAGTTCTCCCAGCGGCGCATCAGGAGTTCGGTTCAGAGCACTGCGAGGCGATCGCTGCGACGACTCCCACGATGAATTTCTTGGGGCTCTTGATGATGCTGGCTCGGCACACCCTCGACAGCACCCCCAAACTCTAAACCTGTGCCCCTCACAGCGGGACCCAGGACCGATTTCGGAACGTGGCCCTGCCTGGTAGTTCTGCCAAAAATGCTCCGCCTCGTGACGCTCACCGCGTGCCGCCATCACACACTAACGAATAATTCGCTCTTGAAGGATACGCATTCCCGTCGTCTCTTTCAAGGTCAACTACACTCTTTTTGAATCTTTTACGGATTATTTCAAACCCCCGTGCTTTGAGCCATCGCCGCATTATTCCTGAACATCAACGCCGCGGTCCCGCCCGCGAATCGTTTGGGGGATTCAGTTGTCATCGGGTGTCTGGCCACCCAGACTCGTAACTTCGAGTCGATCCGCCCGCGTGGGGCACGTCCGGAGAAAACGGACGCGGCCTTGTGCTTGCATCTCGCCACGGCTGCGTGAAGTCAAGTGATACTAGTTGCGCTGATGCTCGCAGGGATGTCAACAAGAAAAGTGCCAATTCCGATGGAATCCTCGCGATTGTTGACTCGTATCGACACGAACCTTATATAAGCAGCACGAGACCGGCCACATTCAAGGCATTCTCTGCTTAGAAAGACTGAAACGCTCCATTTATGTCCGCTCGATCTTCGCCGGCGAAGCGATACGCGGTGGTCGCCAATGGAAAGAAATCGGCTCCTCGTTCCTGCGAACATCCCCACGATGCTCCTGGTCGAAACCATTGCGCGATTCGCCCTCAGTGTGCCTAAATGTTTTCTTTTCGCCACGTAATTTCTCAAAACATCTCGCCTAGCTGCTTGACCGCCTCCAGCAAGGTTCGCTACACTCTTTTTTGATTAGGGCGGACTTGAGCGTTTGTCCGAAGTCGGAGGCCCGATAACGCACGGTTTTTCGGTGCGAAGTCTGTTGCCATTGGTTTTTGCCAAGTTCTCGAGGAGGATCGATCGATGCAGACGAGCTCGCGGCGTTGCCTTGTGACGTGTTTCTGACCTTGGCTCCAGGGCTTTCGGTTTCGCAATGGTCGTCATGCCCTGCGCGACTCCGGCTTGGGCCTACAATTACTCTCCAGAGATTGAACCCAGCTTGGTATGGAGTGCCATGGCCGTCGGAGGTGGCCGACGATCGCCGGTCTGCTGCTGGCGTCAATAAAGGCTCCCCCTGCCCTCTCTGTGCCAACCCCCAGGGCGGTTCGGCCTGAAGCCGTGATGCAGAACCCATCCGTTGGTCGTGGCCGTCTCGCCCGTGCGATTCGCTCTGATCGCTTCGTTCGCGAACACGTGAGCGTTGCTCCCAGAATTTGCACTTCCGCGTTGTTGCCGAACGCGCGTTGGGTGGGACTTGTCGCCCTGCTCATCGCGGAATTCCTCATCCTCAGCATCCGGTTCGACGGGGCCCGTCGCTGATCGGCCATGGTCCGCGCTCGTCGCGCACTCGGGTCAGTCGTCCAATTGGGCCTTTCGGTCGGGCTGGCGACCTCTGGTCGCCGGCCCCCGGTGCTACAGGGAGCTGAAACGAAGCCGAGCGACTCCGCCACTCCAGGTGTTCGCTCCCGGCGATCCTCGGCAATTTTGTCGCCTTTCTCGCCTTTTACCGGCTCTCGGCCTCGATCTTCGAGGGCGACGGTCCGCGGCACCCCTCGGACTGGGTGTTGGTCGTCGCCTGGGGGATGGCCGGGTTGGCGACCCTGGTGCTCTGGGCGATGGCCGTCCTGCCGGCCGATCTCTGGGTCGTGTTGATCGGCATGCAGCGCTGGGAGCCTGGTTGGCTAGGCCCAGCCTGGGCGCAGGGCCCCTACGTGGTTGGCCTCCTCGCCCAGGACCAGTGGCAGCGGCTCTCCCGGGCCACGTTGCTCGTCGTCAACGGCCTGTTGCGCCTCGTATTCTCGGACACCATCTGCCTGCCGGATCAGTGCATCGTCGGTACACCGTCCTTTCGGGTCGGGATCTCAGCCGAATGCTCCGGCTACGAGGGCGTGGGCCTGATCGCCGTCTTCGTCTCAATCGCCCTATGGATGTTCCGTCGTGACTTCCGCTTCCCGCAGGGCGTTCGCTGCTCTTGCCGCTAGCGATGGCCCTCATCTGGTTGGCCAACGCCGTCCGCATTGCCGTCGCTGATAGCCCTTGGAACGTGTGGTTATCCCGAGCTCGCGTCCGGCGCATTCCATTCGCTGGCGGGTTGGTTCCTCTTCCTCGTGATCGGTCTGGGCTTGATCGCCTGGGCTCGTCGAATGGCGTTCTTCTCCACGCTTCAGGCCGAGACGGATAGTCGCCCCGCCGCTCTCGACGGTGCCTATTTGATGCCCGCGATGGCCATCATCGCGACGGCGATGGTCACCGGGACATTCTCACCGGGATTCGATCGCTATTACGCGGCTCGGGTGATCGCGGCGACGGCGGCATTCTTCCTTTATCGGGGGAGCTATACCGAGCTGCGTCTGAAATGGTCGTGGCAAGCCGTGGCGATCGGCTGCGGGGTATTCGCACTCTGGATCGCCATGGAGCCTTACGGTTCGACTGCGTCCTCGGGGACGCCAATCCGTTCGGGGCTGGAGTCCCTTTCGCAGGGATGGGCGACCGCTTGGCTGATCTTTCGAGTGGTTGGCTCGGTGCTCATGGTCCCGTTGGCCGAGGAGCTGGCTTTCCGGGGTTACCTGACTCGCCGGCTGATCTCGGCCGATTTCCAGGCGATTCCCCCCGGCCAATTGACATGGTGGTCGTTGCTGCATTTCATCCCTCGTCTTCGGGGCGCTCCACGGTCGCTGGGTCGCCGGCACGCTGGCCGGGATGGCGTATGCGATGGCGTATCGCCGCCGCGGCGAGCTGACCGATGCCGTCCTGGCCCACGGCGTGACCAACGGGCTGATCGCGATCACCGTACTGACGACGGGGTCTTGGTCTCTCTGGTCGTGATCCGCCTGCTTCTGAAGCCTGAACGTAACATCGACGCGGTGAAGAGTTGCACGAACCTGCATCCGGTTCAAGCGGGTCAGTCGAAGAAGAGCCCGCTCAAGACGGCGTTGGTGCCACCCATGCCGCTGAACTGGATGATCACGTTGCCGGTGATCTCCCACTGGAGGTAGAGCCCCCCTGAACGACGAGATGGTCTCGGTGTTCAGCACCGCACCCGTGGCGGCGTTTGAGACCTGGATCTGCTCGGAGCGGCCGTAGTCGGGCCAGTCGAGGGCATAGACGGCGACGTCGTGAGCCTGGCCGTCGGTCAGGTTGACGTTCACCGTGAAGCTGGTGCCGGAGTACCAGCATGCGGCGATGCGGCTTGCGCCGCCTGGTGTCTGGAGGGCGCGGGGATCGCTGGTGCTGCCGGCCCAGGTGGTGTACGTCTGGCCGGAGACGCTGACGGTGGCGTAGGACGGGTAGCTGGCGCCGGATGCCAATGATGTTGTAGCCCTGCGAGCCGTAGGCGCCGATCCAGTTGCCCTCCGTCGTGCTGTCTAGCTTGAGGAGCGCGGCCGAGGCGCTGGGGGAGCTTACGACCGTCGCGCTGGTGGTTCCCGTAATGCTTGCCGAGGCCGTGTCGGTCGCCGTGATCGACTGCGTTCCCGCCGTCTTGAGCGTGGCGGAGAAGGTATGCTTCCCGGCGTCGGCGGCCGTAAACGTATAGTTGGCCGGCAGCGAGGCCTGGGGATCGGTGCTGGTGAAGTGGACAGTGCCGGTGTAGCCGGTGGCGACGTTGCCATAGGGATCGTAGGCGGTCACGGTGAAGTTGGCCGCGGTGCCCGCGGTGTCGGGGTTGGGGAAGCCGGTGAGTGTCAGCGAGGAAGCCGCGGCGGCGGCGACCGTGATATTCGGCTCGGTGCCGGTGGTGGACGGGTTGGTGGTATCGGTTGCGGTGACTGACTGGGTGCCCGCGGTTTCGAGCGTGGCGGAGAAGGTGTGCACGCCCGCGTCCGCGGCCGTGAAGGTGTAGTTGGCTGGCAGTAGGGCGTGAGGATCGGTGCTGGTGAAGTGGATGGTGCCTGTGTAGTGGGTATCGGTTTGCCCGTTGGGGCCAAGCGCCGTGACGGTGAAGGTCTGCGCCGTGCCCGCGGTGTCGGTGGTGGACGGGCTGGAAATGTTCAAGACGTCGGACGTCGGAGTGGGCGGGTCGAAGAAGAGCCCGCTCAAGACGGCGTTGGTGCCACCCATGCCGCTGAACTGAATGATCACGTTGCCGGTGATCTGCCATTGGAGGTAGAGCCCCCCGTTGAAATTGCGAGATGGTCTCGGTGTCCAGCACGGCTCCCGTGCTGGCGTTGAAACCTGGATCTGCTCGGAGCGGCCGTAGTCGGGCCAGTCGAGGGCATAGACGGCGATGTCGTGAGCCTGGCCGTCGGTCAGGTTGACATTCACCGTGAAGCTGGTGCCGGAGTACCAGCATGCGGCGATGCGGCTTGCGCCGCCTGGTGTCTGGAGCGCGCGGGGATCGCTGGTGCTGCCGGCCCAGGTGGTGTACGTCTGGCCGGAGGCGCTGACGGTGGCGTAGGACGGGTAGCTGGCGCGCGTTGCCGATGATGTTGTAGCCCTGCGAGCCGTAGGCGCCGATCCAGTTGCCCTGCGTCGTGGTGTCCTTGGTGACGAAGACAGCGGTCGCTGACGAGGAGGCCGTGATCACGCCGGTGGTGTTGGCCACCAGGCTGACCGCGTAGTTATTGCCGTTGTTGCCGTCGTTGACCGTGTAGGTCGCCACGTTCAGGGTCTTGCCCGTCCCCACGGTCGCGGTGGCGTAGGTTTCGGTCAGGTTCGTTACCGAGTCGCTACCTCCAGTCCCGACACGGTCGGAATGGCGGCCGCGCTGGTGGTTCCGTCGTAGACCTTGGTGTTGGTGACGGCCGTGATCGTGAGCGGAGCCGGCGTGATGTTGGCCGTCGTCGCCGGCTGGGTCAGCGTGTAATCGCCTGCCTGGGCCCCGCCGATCGTCAGACCAGCCACCGTCACCGTGATGCCGTTGCCCACGTTCTTGGAGGCAAAGGTTCCGGTGGCGCCGCTCGTATTGAGGTTGACTGTATCACCGCTGATCACGCCTACCAGCGTTGCGCTCGACGTGTTGAGGGCGGCAGTCGTGCTGGCGTTGTACACCTTGTTCGCGGCCGTGATGCCCGAGACCGTCAGCACCGCCTGATTGACGGTCTGGCTCAGCGTGCCGGTGCTGCCGGCAAAATCTCCCGTCGCCGTGTAGACGGCGCTGATCGCGTGCGTTCCGGCCGCCAAGCGTCGAGATGGTAAACGTCGAAGTGGCGCTCGATCCACTGCCGTTCAAGGGCGACCGCTCCCAAGGTCGGTCGTGCCGTCGTAGAACTCGACGCTGCCCGTCGGGGCCCGCCGAGCCGAGGTGTGTCACGGTGGCCGTGAACGTCACCGACTGGCCGTAGGTCGACGGGGCAACCGAGGAACCGACGCCCGTGACGGTGGATGGGGCGGGT
>CAWGDC010000005.1:0-627317 GCA_963821325.1 uncultured Actinomycetes bacterium
GGCGGCGCGAGCTACACGGGTAGCCGCTGTGAGGATGCGCCGTGCTGCGGTTGCTGTGACTGACCTAGCGAGTCCCGAGCGCGCGAGCCGAGTGCACGCGCGTTCGGATGCCCAGCTAGGGCACCAAAGAGAGGATCGGACATGTGGGTGAGTGACGAGATTCGCAAGCTGGCCGCACCAGACCAGTACGGACGGACAATGCCGTTCGCGGTTTACGTGCAGTATGAGCGCGGCGAGGTCGTGTCGCGGAACCTGGACCTGGCCGCCGCTGAGGCGATGGCAGACAGGGTTGCCGCGGAGGGCCGGCGCGTGCACGTGTCACTCGACGTGTGCGGCTAGGCGGCTGTTACGGCGGGAAGGGACTAACCGACGTAGGTCCCGCACGCTCCGCACAGCCCCTTCAAGACCCGCGCTTTGGGATGGGGAGGGCACTCCGCGGAGCGTGCGGGACGCCGGGATTCCGGTTTACCCGCACGCGCGTTAGCCTCATTCTGGTTTACCGCAACGTTCTGGTTTACCGGGATACCGGCACCATTCAGGTTTACCGGCTCATTCAGGCTAACCGATTCGGCACGAGGCAACGGCACGCCCGGCTGAGGCTCAATCGCAGCGATGACAAGAGCACGCAACCACTCTGAGCAGGTAACACCGCCCAGCATCGCGTCAACAGCCGCCGATTCAGCCTCGCTCAGCCGCACCGCACGAGTAACGCGGCGCCCATCGGGACTTTTAGGTCTCGCCATGACACAAGTTTACCAGTAAGCACGCCACGCCTAGCGCGTGACACGACCCCACCCGCACGAAACAAGGGAAGGGGGGCACTTCATCACAACAGTTCGGCGCTTCAGCTATCGAGAGGTGAGGGGTTATGACGAGATCACTACGGCGCAGGTTGCGCGGTCGGTCGGTATCGGCCCGGGTAGCAAGCGGTTTGTCTTGCGCGACCAGGACGGCATCGGCTTACGACGGTTCGCGGACTGAGTTGGTACTCGCCGCGTTGTCGAGGTCGGATAAGTCCCCCGACCTTCCCGCGGAGGTTCACACGGTGGCGTATGCGGTGCGGAAATCGCTGGTTACGGCCAGGATGGGGGCTACGTTCGCGCTGAGGCTGCGGGGGATGTCGCCCTACCGGATTTGCGGTCTGGTCGCCCGGGTGGCTTGCGAGTGCCCTGAGACGACTACAGGGGGTATCTGTGACGGGTGGCTGCCGGGGAACATTGAGCGGTTGACGTCTAGCAGGTGGGCGCAATGACGGTCCATGTTTCGTACAGGGGGTCTGTGGTGTCTGTGCAGGTACACGCGCAGTCGTCTGGGTCGTCTTCGGTCCAGGTTTCAGCGCAGCCTGAGCAGTGGAGCACGATGAGCCCGCATCCTTCCCCGTCGAAACCGTGGCAGGTCCACGCCTCGATGACCGCCGGGTTGCTAGCCGCAGGGTCGCAGGCTAGCCGCAGGTGCATCGGCCCGTGGGCGGGGCACCTCGGCGGGTGTCGCGGTTCCATGAGGCCAGCCTAGGTAATGGGGCCGGGCGGCCGGGAATCGAACTCCGGTTTACCTAGCCGCTCTCGCCCGGCCCCGTGGGTACCCGCGGCGCGTCGGCACATGCTAGCAGGACGAAACGCCGGGAGGCGTCGGCCCGTGTGGCGGGTCCAGGTGAGTACAGGTCAGAAGATCGCAGCGAGGAGAGGACACGCACCGATGTACCAGATCAGCAGCAAGACGGGCATTTGGCACGTTGTTGAAGCCGAGATGCCCGACGGCGCGACCGCGCTGAAGATGTGGCGCGGCCAGGACCTGCCCACGACCAGATGCGGGCGGCAGTTGGAGCCGGTCAATTTCTTCGAGCCGGGCAAGAAGCCCTATACCCGGCGCTGCTCCTGCTCCCGCTGCTATGCCTCACCCGCCTGAGCGGTTCGGAAGTTGGCCCGTGGTGCCCGGTTTAGCCGGGGGGCGTGTCGTGGCGCGCTGCGGGTGCGTGTTTGTGCAGGTCAAAAGGGATAGCAGCGAGGAAGAGAGGGCCTAGTGATGGCGAAGACACGTGAGGACTACTTGAGGTACGAGGCGGCGGCGAGGACTCTCGCGGAGGCCGCGGAAACGGCGGAGGAGCGTGAATACTTCCTGGGTCGCGCTGCGCTGCACCGAAGCAGGGCCGAGGGGTCTTCACCCGCTGGCCGTGTCGCCAGAGCGGCCAGCGGGGGCATGGAGTTTGCAAGCAGCGGGTGTCCGGGCTGCCACCGCAACCACGATGGTTGTATAATGGTTGCATGGTTAGTTACACACTCCGCATACCAGAAGAGCTCTACGAGCAAATCAAGCAAGCAGCCCAGCGCAGCCAGAGAAGCATCCATGGCGAGCTTCTCTGGCTGCTCGGCCAAGCACTGCGAAGCCAGGAGGAAGGCGCATGAGAGAGATCCCTCTTCGCGGACCCTGCGCTGCTGGCCGCGTCGCCCTGGTCGATGACGAGGACTACGAGTTGGTGATGCAGTACAAGTGGCACGTATTGGAGCAAGCCACGCCCGGGAAGATCATGGGTCCATATGCCCGGGCCAGCCTCTACTACGGACCGCAAGACCAAAACCGCAAGATCCTCATGCATCGCCTTCTGCTGCCCGGGGCGTCCCGGGTAGACCACAAAGACCGCTACGGACTCAACAATCAGCGGTCGAACCTGCGACCTGCGACCGCTGGCCAGAACGTCGTAAACAGCCGCACCAGGAGGGGTGCCCGTAGCCAGTACAAGGGCTTGTACTGGACAGACGGCGTATGGCGGGTCAGGATCCTGGCCGATGGCCGCAGGTATTCTCTCGGCCGGTTCGCCGACGAGGTAGAGGCAGCCCTCGCGTACGACAGGGCGGCCCGTGAACTGTTCGGGGAGTTCGCAGGGCTCAACTTCCCCGAGAGGGAAGCGTCTTGAACTCGGCCCGATCGCTATGGAGTTATCAAGGTCCGGGCTGTCCGGGCCGACGCTCTCCAGCGGCCGGCCCGACACCCCCGATTATACCGCCTGACCAGCAGAAACGACAGGAAACACGCACCGAGGAGGAGCAGGAAATGACCACCACGACCACGCTAGGCGAGGGAGTGCTCAACTGGTCCCGCTATGAGCGGATCGGGGACCGCTACGGGGCCATTCACCTAGAGACCGCGCTCAACAGCGGCAAGTACGCCGACTGGGCGGGCGCTCCGGCCAGCACCAGGGAACGCTCGTGGCGCACATCATCGAGACGCGGCAGTCTCAGCACATCGGCGACATCTTCCGGGGCATCGGGCCGTCGACTCCCACGGCCGGCGACGCGATCACGCTTGGCGCGGGAACCCTGTTCACCGAGATGGACGACGGCGTTCCGCGTATCGGCGTCACGCCGGATGACGGCCGGGAGACGGACTGGATGGACCCCCGGGCGTTGTACCGCTGCCACTCGCAGACGGTGCGGCTGGAATTCCGGCCAGCACAGTAACGCAATAGCGGGCGGCGTGTTCACAGCACGCCGCCCGCCGAGGTCACACCGAACTGGGGAGCTAGGCCATGACCATAACCGACGATACCCCGCACGCCTCCGGGCTGCGGGACGTGACAGACGAGGAACTAGCCGCACTGTTCGCCGCCGCTGATGACCTGACGAGGGCCGCAGTGCAGCGAGAGGCCGACCGCCGGGACCGGGAAGACCGGCTCGCGAAAACCAGGGCCAAGGGCGCCGCAGTCTACGCCGAAGGCGAGCAGGCCGCATACGCCCAGTACCTCGAGGCGGACGCCGTATGCAAAGGCGAGTTGCTCAGCAGGGCAGGCAAGGCGGCGCACCAGCGCAAGGAGTTCGCCGACGAGTTCGCGCTATGGCGGCTGCCCAAGGACAAGGCCGCGCTGTACGCCAGCTGGGAACTTAACGACTTCTGGCGGGAAAACGGGGGCCGCATCACCCCACGGGAGTACGTGAAGCAGCGAGCGGCAGCGCGGCGCGGCGAGTACCAGCAGGCCCGAGACGAGAGGCAGGCACGCAATGGAATGGGCGGACATGAGGCGGGAGCACTTCGACGCGAAGCTACTGCCGGCGAAACACCGCAAGACGGCCGGGGACGGCCTGTTCTCAGTGGTGGACGTCCTGCCAGCCAGGACACCGGAACCAGCCAGGACCGAACCGCAGGACGGGCAACTGGACCTGTTCAGCAACCCGGACGAGTAGGAGCGGGCATGGGCTTCATCTACGCCGCAGTGCGGGAAACCGTCCGCGCCGCTGAGCGCGACCGGAACGAGCGGCAGGCATCCTCCGCCGTAGCAGTGATGGACGGCAAGATCATGCCCCGGCAGGCCGCGATACCCGCCGAGCCGGTCGACGGCGCTCAGCTCCTCGCTGAGACAGTCACCGCCCTGGGTCACTTCGCCGTATGGCCGAGCGAGGCCGCGCTGATCACCGCCGCACTGTGGGCGGCGCAGCGGCACGCCAGGAACGAGAAAACCGGGCTCCCCATCTGGCCGTACTCGACACACCTCTTCTTCACCAGCGAAGAGGGCGGCTCAGGCAAGTCATGGATGGCCCGCCTCGTCGCGAAGCTCGCCCCTGACGGGAAGATGCTCGTGGAAGCGTCCAAGGCGTCTCTCATCCGGCTCATCGGCAAGCGGGCCACTCCCGTGGTCACCGAACTGGACGTGCTAGTCGGCAACGGCGGGCGCAGTAAGTGGTTCACCGGGATCGCAAACGCCGCCTACGAGCAGGACCAGTCGACCTACCGCGTCGACCACGGCAAGGAACTTGAGATCCCCCTGATGGGCGGGTTCGTCCTCGACGGCCTCGACAGCGTAGAGAAGTCAACCGGCATGGAGATGCGGACCCTCATGTCCCGGTGCCTCAAGATCCGGGTGAAGCGCGCCCCGGACGGCTACCGGGCCCCGAGGTTCGATGACGCCGCACGGGCCGCGTTCGCCCACGGCAACGAGAAACTGGCCGCATGGATGGCGCAGGAAGTCCGCAACGGCATCGCGAACCACGTACCCGAGGTCCCCGAAGGCCTCGGCAACCGCCCCGCCGCGCTCTGGGAGCCTCTGTTCAGCGTTGCCGACGCAGCTGGCGGATCCTGGCCCGAGTGGGCAAGGCAGGCGTGCGTCGAGCTCGAGGCGCCCGGCGCGGTGCAGGACCAGGACAAGGAAGACGCCTACCAGGCAGCAATCGCGTCGTGGGCGGGCGGCTCGAACGAGCAGGACGAAGACGCCTGACGCACCACCAGGCACGCATACCGTAATTCACCAGGAGGCAGGGACAATGAACGACAAAGACCAGCACGTCACCGACGCGATCCGCGCAGCGCTCGAACGCGGTGAGCCCATCACCGTGGAAGGCATCGCCCGCCTCGCCGGGGTCGACAAGAAATACATCTACCGCCGCCCCCTGCTCCTCGCCATAGTCCAGCGGGAACGGGAACCAGGGATGGCCGAACGGGACAAGTACAGCGTCAACGTCACCGTCAAGTTCTCCCCCCATGTACTGGACCTGATACGCGATGAGGTCGGGCCGGACGGGGTAGAAGCCCAGTTCATACGGGACGCCGTAGCGGAAGTCCTCGCCGGCCGGCTGGACGTCGAGATCGATGACGTGGACCCCGTGAGGCGGCAGGCACGAAGGCGGTCCAACTACAACAAGCGGGCAGCGAAGGGGGCGGGCAGTTAGCCGCTGCCGGGCGGGAGTTCGGCCAGCACCTCACCGGGGACCACGCTGACCCGCCTCCGCAGCGCCTCCAGTTCCCGGTTATCCGCCTCGATCTTCGCCCTTATCGCCGCAAGATGAGCGTCAGCCTCCTGCTGCGCCACATCATGCCTGACAACACTCCGCTGCGGCTTCTCATCCCCGTTCAGCACAGCCAGGTTCTTGTACACGTTGAGTTGGACTTTCAGGGCCTCGATCCTCGCCGACACATCGACCAGGGGGTTCCCGTCGGGGTCCTCGGCCACACGGCCGACAGCCGTGATTTTCCAGCCGGGGTTCTCGATGACCTCCTGGACGGCGATCGTCAGCAGCTCAAGCCGGCTGCGCATCACGGCGCGGCCGGTTTTCTCGTCTTCCTGCTCCGGGTGGCGGGCGACGAGGATCCGGGTGACATCCTCCGGGGTGAGCTCGTACAGGTCGGCGAGGTCGGCGAGGGTGTATTTCCCGGTGCGCCACGCCGTGTAGACCTGGCCGTCTTTCGCGGCGATCACCTGACCCACTCTTTGGGGGCTAACGCCGTAGTCCTTCGCCAGTACGGTGAGGCTGCGTTCGCCCGCATTCCACCGGGCCCAGATCTCGCCGTCGCGGGGGATCTTGGCCGGGTCCTTGGGTCGCGCCATACCCCTCCCGAAAGCTATAAGCGCCTGGCAGTCGTAATCCGAGGATAGCGGCGGGAATCCCGTTCGCTCACGTTAGCTTTCGCTGGCGTCCTCGTCGCTGCCGTCCTGACCTTCGCCCTCATCCTCCAGGTCACACACGCACTCGCGGATAGGCTCAAGGCAGAAGGGGCACGAACGGCTCACACGCCGCCGCCGCCGGGCAGCCAGCCGAGTACGGCTATCGCCTCGAGCAACTGGCGGGGCGTCGGCCGGATAGACGCCACCAGGTCAGGGTGAGGCTCAACAGGGTGGCGCTGCCGGGCTGCTGGGAGCTCCAGCAGGAACGTTTCGAGGTCAAGATCGGGCACGGCAATATCTTGTCACGTCAGCAGCAGTGCCGCTCTCCCGTCCTCGCCGCTATCAGGCGGGTCGTCGGAACGCGGGTCGTCCCCCGCCCACAGGCGGAAGATCACGGCGGCAACGGGAATTAGGGCAATGAGGAACCAGGACAACACGAAAGCACAGCACCGATCGGGGTAAGAGAGGCAGCGACGAGAAGGGGGCGTTTCCGGCCTGTGACCTGCTGAAACGCTGACCTCCAGTGTATCAGTCAGGCGGTGAAGCGGCGCACCGGCGTTCCAGTTCGGCCGCCTGCCGCGCCGCCGCCTCCGATAGCGCACGAACCCGCAGCCTCCGCAGCCGGGTCACCCTCACTGAACCCCGTACAGACGTTCACCGTCTCCCCGATGCGGAGGAACAGGCCGCCGGAGTCAGCGCGGATCTCGGTGATGTCGCCTGGGCGGAGGTCCCAGATGCCTACGGTGGCGACCTGGCGTTAGCTATCGGCGCGCTCGGGGGATGGCGGGGTGTCGGTGCTCAGGACTAGGTTCATGACTCGTCTTTTCCGGGGCCTCGGGCAGACGTTTTTACTCGGCCTTCAGTGTCTCGATCCGGCAATGATCTCCTGCGCCTCGGCGAGGCGGGTACGCCTCTCGCCCGTACAGTTACCCACGACTCTCCTCACTGCGCCTGAGCGGTCAGCGCCGGGCCTTTGTCGACCTCGCGGATACGGCTAGCTCCCCATGTGCGGGACTTCCCGAACTTCGCTCCGAGAGCACGATCGGAGAGCGGCTGCCCCTGCCGTACCGACTTGCGGTACTCGGCGCGGCCCGCTCGGCTTCAGGGGCTCTGGACAATCCGCACGACTCGCGGCTCGGGCTCCTGCACCTCCGCCTCCGCATTCACTACGGGCGGCACCGGGAACCTGTTCCTCCGCCTGCTCCTCCGCCGGCATTTCCGCCTGCTTCTCCGGCACTTCCATGGACTCTGAACCCCATCTACGGCCTCCGGTGCGGCTTCCGCGATGGCCTCCGGAGAGGGCCTCCGCGATGGCTTCCGGCGGCTTCTGGCTCGGCCTGTTTCGCAGGGCCGGTATCCGCGCGCCTGCGGTGGAAGAGCGTCGCGGCCAGGGCTAGCGTCACCACGGGCAGGCACGCCACCGCGACCACCACCGGCCATGGGGCTACCGTCCAGTGCGCGGCCACTAGCAGGTGAAACGCACGGCCCAAGGCATCCGAGAGCCAGCGCGCCCAGCGCGTTACGCGCGAAGAGCCGCGCTCCTGGACTTACCCGAGCCCGAAAGCCACACGTACAAGGCGAAAGGTGCCGTAGGCCTCCACGCCGACCGGGAGCGTGATCGCGGTATCAAGCCGCGCGGCATCCCAGATGCCGGGGGCAGTGGATGACGCCGAAGCCGCACATGGATCCGAGGCCACCCAGCCCGACCAGACGGCCACCGCGGCGGGCGCGGCGATCAGCAGCAGGGGCCACTGGAATGGTGCCGCGGCTCGGCGCGAGGCGCCGCATGGCGTTGAGTGCTCTGGTGCGTACCCATAAGGGCGATCGTGTCCCTTGCCTGTGATCGTTTCGTGTAATTGCGCGCGTGTCGTTACCTACGTGGTACGTGCGGGCTAAGCGCTGACCGCAGCCTTCATGACGCCGACCTTCTCCGGGTTCTCATCCCGCCACCGCGCCCACGACTCGTCGGTCAGCTTCCACGCGAACCCCACTCTGCGAGCGTCCGGCGTCGGCCTCGTACGGCGGCCTGCCCTTGTCGCAGCGACCGCACACCTGCACGTCGGCGGGCCACCCAGCTTCCGCGAGCAGGTCAGGTGGCTTCCGCAGAAGTACAGCCCGCAGCCCTTCTCGCCGCCGTACGGCTCACCGCCGCAGACAAAGCTGAGACCCCGGTCGATAGCCTCGCCGCAGCCGGGATAGTCGCAGGTCGCGGGCACGCCGTACCCGATGTCGCGGTTCCATTTGCTGTCGAATCCGATTGACCAGCCCATATCTTCACTTTCCTTTCGTTGCCGGGGTGGTGCCCGCGCCTGCCGGCCGTATTCACCGGGCAGGCGCGGGGACGTTCTCACGCTGCGGCGAACTCGGCTTCGAGGCCTGCCGCTGGTTGTGGCCGAGACCGCGAACCCGGCGGCCCTCGGCGATCTGGAGGCGGTCCATGATCTGCCTCGCGCGGACCTTCCCGACGCCGGGCATGGCCTCCAGCAGCGACACGACCTTCATTCCGGCGTACGGGCCGTCAGGAGCAGCTTCCTCTCAAGGGCGTCCGGCAGGGACACGAGCGCCGCGCTTGAGGTGCAACTTCAGTTCAGCGCGGGCCTGACGTGGCTCGGCAGCGGCCTTCTCCAGGGCGGCGGTGCGCTGCTCGGGGGTCATGGTGGGCAGTGCCATGGTGTTCTCCTTCGGTTGAGTGGTGCGTTTACCTGCGGATTTACAAACGGTGGCCGATACGGTAACACCGCCGAGGCGGATACTCCCGTAAAGACCGCGACCATAGGTGTAGTAGAGATTCGGATGCAGGCCATGCTGCCGGTAGTGGCGGCGGTGGGCGTGCGCCCCGCCGAGCAAGTGCACGGCGACGAGAACAACGGCGATGATGATGACGGCTTCCATGTCATGCCTCCTGGCTTGAGCGTGCTTTAACTTTCCTTGTCCTGCTCGTCTAGGGCGTCGATCCCGTAGCCCCGTAGTGCGTCTACCAGCAGGTCCCGGATGGCCTCGCAGCGGTCGGCGTGTTCCTGCCGGGCGCTGTAGGTCGCCCCGCCAAGCCTTCCGGCCCCTTCGGCGGGAATGGCCCCTGCTCGCGGCGTTCCCGCAGGTCATCGAGGCATTCCTCGCTGGTCGCATGCCAGTAGTAGGCGGACATCGCAGCGAAGTCGGCAGACGGATAGCCGGTGCCGTCGCCGGTGATCGTGTCGAGGTAAGCCAAGCGCCCGCAGATGTCCGCGACCCGCTCAAGGCCCCACGGGCCGTAACCGTCGTTCTCGATGCCGCGCAGTTCCTCGTCAAGGTCCAGGACGCTGCCGACCTCGTGTTCCGGCAGGAAGCCGGGCGGCAAGGGACGCCGGGGGGTGCCGCGCGTGTCGCGGTACAGGCCCAGGAAGAACTTCAGGCTCGCGTCGAGGCGGAACAGTTCCTGGCGCCCGTCATCGGTGACCTGGCTTGACCTGAACCGGTCATGGTAGGCGTCTTCCATGTCCTCGCCTCCGGGCACGATGGCCAGCACGTCCTCCATCGGCACGTACAGGCTGCTCATCCTGCCCTTGAGGTTCGTCGTCGTGCCGATCTTGACGTTCTCGCCCATCCGGGCGAAACAGACGACTGGTGCGTGCGACTTGCCCGCGAGGATGCGGGACAGTTCACCGGCACCCGTCGGGTCGTCGACCTGGCCTCGATCGTCCTGGCCGGCCCGCGCCTGCTGCTGCTCGACGAGCCGACCGCCGGGATCGCGCAGCGGGAGGCGGAGGCGTTCATCCCGCTGCTGCGGCGGCTCCACGAGGTGGCCGACACGACCATCGTGCTCGTCGAGCATGACGTCCCACTGGTGTTCGAGTTGTGCTCTGATGTGGTCGTGATGGAGACCGGGCAGGTGGTCTCTTCGGGCAGTCCCGACGAGGTGAGCCGCGACCCGCGGGCGCTCGCGGCGTACCTCGGCGCCAGCGACGAGGCGCTGCAGGTGTCGGGACCGACCGGCACACGAACCGACGACCGACGGGGGACGAAGGGCCGTGATCGGGGCTGAGCAGGTCAGGACCATCGCGGCACGCGGGAACCCGGTGACGGTCGTGCGGCGCGCGGCGCGCCGATTCCGGCGCCGGCCCCGCGCCATGCAGGTGCGCACCGTCGTCGTCGCCCTCGCCGCGGTCGGTGGACTGCTCATCTACGTGATCGGGGCGCCCGACAGCGGCAGCGCGTCCGGCTCCAGCGGCTTCGGCAGCCTCGCCGCCACGCCGACCGCGCGCTTCGTGGCCGACGTGTCGGGCGCGCCAGCGGCCGGCGGCACCCCGGTCGACCAGGCCAGCACGAGCACGCGGGGGGTGAGCGCGAAGACGATCAATGTCGCGTTCCCGGTCGCGAACCTCTCCAACCTCTCGTCCCAGCTGGGCTTCGCCGGCGACGTCGAGTTCACCGAGCAGACCAAGGCCATCAAGCTCTTCGTCGACGACATCAACTCCCATGGCGGCATCAACGGCCGCACGATCAACCCGATCATCTCGAATTTCGATCCGACGAGCGAGACCAGCATGCGGGCGCTGTGCAAGGACTGGACCGAGGGCAGCCCCGCGGCCTTCGCCGTGCTCGACGGCGCGGCGGACTGGACGGGGGACAACCAACTCTGCATCACCCAGGAGGGCCAGACGCCCTTCCTCGGGGGCTGGACCACGGTCACGAACTGGACCCAGATGGGGTCCCCGTATCTCTGGTGGACGGGCCCCGACCAGGCCGCGGTCCTGGCGGCGGTCGTGCAGTGGGGCCAGTCGGCCGGGCTGCTCGGCGGGGCGCGCAAGGTCGGTGTCGTCGTCGGCGACCGGTCGAGCGACCAGCTCGCCCTGAACCAGTACCTGCTGCCCGACCTGCGCGCCGCCGGCATCGACCCGAACGTCCAGACGATCGCCTCGAACGTCGCCGACCAGGCCACGACGCAGGCCGAGGCGCCGCTCGTGATTCAGAAGCTGAAGAGCGCGGGCGTGAACTCGGTCATCCCGCTCCTGCCCTTCAACGCCTTCTTCCCGCTCCTGGAGGGCGAGAACCAGCAGTCGTACTACCCCAAGCTGCTGCTCTCCGACTACGAGGGCTCGATCGAGTCGGCCCTCGGCGTCATCCCGATTCCCTTCGAGCAGGGGCTGAACGGCCAGCAGGGGGTCACCGCTGAGACCCTCGGCGGGTTCGACGACGCCCGCCCCGAGGCGCAGGGCGGCTACGACCCGGGCGTGCGCGCCTGCTTCAACGAGTACCACGCCAAGTACCCGAAGCCGGCGAAGGGCACCGAGTCGTTCTACATCGAGGAGCAGGGCCCGATCGCTGGCTGGTGCCAGGAGATCCACCTGTTCGCGCAGGCCGCGACGATCGCCGGCAAGGACCTGAACCGCCGCACGTTCGTGGAGGCGATGTCGCGGATCACGAACTTCCCCGGCACCTGGTACACGAACCTCAGCTACGGCCCGAACAAGTTCTACGGCCCCACCCAGTACCAGGTGGTCAGCCTGCACAACAACGTGCCGCCGTCCTCGCAGTGCAAGCTGAAGACCAACCACAAGCCGCAGGGCACGTGCTGGGTCGTCCAGCAGGGCTACAAGCCGCTCCCCACCCTCCCGTAGCCGATCGGCGCGGCCGCGTGGCGCGGGCGGGCGCTACGCGGCGGGCTGGGCGGGCCCGAAGGGCCGGTCGCCGCGCAGCGTGACCCGGTGCGCGAACCGCGGCGTCTGCCCGTAGTCGTCGAGCGCGTAGTGCAACGTGGCCCGGTTGTCCCAGAACGCCACCGACCCCGCCCGCCACCGGAAGCGGCACGTGAACTCGGGCTGCTGGCAGTGCCGGTACAGCATGTCGAGGATGGCGTTGCTCTCGTTCTTGGAGAGCCCCAGGATCGTCTGGGTGAACTGCTGGTTCACGAACAAGCCGTTGCGGCCGTTCTCGGGGTGGGTGCGCACCACCGGGTGCAGTGCGGGCAGCAGCTTGTCGTGCCACTCGCCGTTCCACTGGTAGCCGCCGCGGGCCGCGACGTCGGCCGCGAACCACGGGTCGAAGTGGATGGCGAGCAGCCGGTCGCACATCGCCCGGACCGGCTCGGCCAGCCCGTCGTACGCGTCCTGGAGGCTGGCCCACATCGTGTCGCCGCCGACCGCCGGAGCCTCGACCATATAGAGGATGGACGCGAGGGCCGGCTCCTGGAGGAACGTGACGTCGGTGTGCCACCAGTTCGCCCGGTCCTCCCGGCTGTCGATGGCGAGGACCTGCTGGTTCTCCTGGATCGCGGGGATCACCGGGTGGCCCTCGGTCACGACCCCGAACTGGGCGGCGAACGCGGCCTGCTGGGCCGGTGACAGCTCCTGGTCCCGGAAGAAGAGCACGTGGTGCTCGTTCAAGGCGGCGCGCACCCCCGCGACCGCCTCGTCGCCCAGCGGGCGGGCCAGGTCGAGCCCACCGATCTCCGCCCCGATGAGGGGGGAGAGCGGCTGCACGTCGAGGGTCGTCGCGAGCGCCACGACGTCCATCCTGCCGCGGCCACCGCCCCCCCTCAACACGCGGGACGCGGCGCCGAAGCCCCTAGGTTGTCGGCGCCGTCGACGGTGAGAGGAGCGCCATGAGCGACCCGGAGCGCCCGGCCCCGCCGCGGAACCTCTCGCCATGGTTCCAGTGGATGACGCGCCTGCAGGCCGTCGAGCCCGTCGATCCGCTGCCCGTCGGCGACCTCGCCGAGCTCGACGGCGTGGCGGACCCGGTGCCGCGACCGGCTGACCCGGCTGCTCGGCCCGTGGCCCGACCCCGTGCCGCTGCGCCTCGAGACCCTCGAGCAGGAGCCCGGCGACGGGTACCGGCGCGACAAGGTCGTCTTCGACGCCGAGGACACGATGTCGGTGCCCGCCTACCTGCTGGTGCCCGACGGCCGCACCGAGCCGGGCCCGGCGATCCTGGCGTGCCACGGCCACGGGCCCGGCAAGGCGCTCGTCGTCGGGCTCGAGACCACCGACGCCCCGCACGGCGACTACGCCCGCCAGCTCGCGCGGCGGGGCTACGTCGTCCTCGCGCCCGACCTGCGCTGCTTCGGGGAGCGCGCCGACTGGAACCCACCCGGCATCTACGCGTGCGACATCAACCTGGTGCACGCCACGCTCGCTGGCTGGAGCCCGCTCACCCAGAACCTCTTCGACCTGACCCGCTGCCTCGACGTGCTCGCCGGCCACGAGCTCGTCGACCCGGCGCGCATCGGGATGGTCGGCCTGTCGCTCGGCGGGACCATGACCCTGTTCACCGCCGCGTGGGACCCCCGCGTCGCCGCCGCGGTGGTGAGCGGCTACTTCTCGTCGTGGGCCGAGGCGCACAAGGTGCCCTGGAACATGTGCGGCTCCCAGGTGCTGCCCCACCTCCTCGGCGCGCTCGAGCACGTCGACCTCGGCGCGCTCGTCGCGCCGCGACCGCTGCTGGTCCAGACCGGCACCGAGGACCTGATCTTCCCGCTCGCCGCCGCGACCGCCGCGGTCGGCGAGCTCCGCGCCGTCTACGAGCACCTCGGCGCCGGCGACCGCCTCGCCCACGACGTCTTCGAGGGCGACCACCAATGGCGCGAGGCGGCGCCCGCCGCGTTTCTCGACCGCTGGCTCGGCGCCCCGTAGTCTCGGCCGGGTGGTTCGGCGCGCCGCGGGAACGTCGCTGACGCGCGTCGGCGCCGCGGTGCTGCTCGTGGCCGTCGTCGCGCTCGGCGCGACGCCCGCCGCGGCCCGCCCGCTCCCAGCCGGGCTCGGCGCACCGCAGGCGCTGACCGTCGACGGGCTGCGCGCCCCTATCGGGCTCGGCCCTGACCGACGTCCAGTTCGCCTGGCAGGTGAACGACCCCCGTCCCGGCGCCGTGCAGGCCGCCTACCGCATCGTCGTGACCCGCCCCACGCTCACGGGCAGCGGGCCGGCGACGCCCGTGTGGGACAGCGGCGCGGTCGCGTCGCCCGACCAGGCGTTCGTCCCCTACGGCGGCCCGCCGCTCGCCCCCGACACCGTCTACCAGTGGACGGTGCAGACCTGGGCGGCGACCGGCGGGCCCGAGCCCGCTCGCGCCGCCGGCCACGTTCGAGACCGGCCTCGCCGACCAGGACTGGCACGCCGACTGGATCCGCCGCGCCACGAACGACGTCACCGAGTACGACCAGTACACGTACGCCCGCAAGGAGTTCACCCTCAGCGCCGTCACCGATCGTGCGGGCCCGCGTGTACGTGTCGGTCGACCAGCAGTACGAGCTGTAGGTCAACGGCGTGCGCGCCGGCAAGGGCGAGGCGTACAGCTACCCCGACTCGCAGTACTACGAGACGCTCGACGTCACGCGTGCTGCTGCGGCCGGGCGCGGCGAACGCCATCGGCATCCTCTCCGAGCTGGGACGGCGCCACCAAGGGCCATCCCGCCGGCACCCCGGGGACGATCGCCCAGCTGTCGGTGCTCCACGCCGACGGCACGACCGAGCAGCTCGTACACCGACGGGACGTGGCGGGTGCTGAAGGCGAACTGGCTGCCCGGCACCCAACGCGACCTCGAGGGCGACGTCGTCGACTACGTCGAGAACATCGACGGGCTCCACGCCCCCGCTCGGATGGGACCGCCCCGGCTTCGACGACCGGGCCTGGCAGCCCGCGACCGTGCTCGGCCCGGCCGGCGACGGCGCCGTGGACCGACCTCGTGTCGGTGCGCACCCGCATCGTCGAAGAGCCGGTCGCACGCCGTGTCGCTCACCCGCCTCTCGAACGGCGCCGTCGTCGCCGACTTCGGCAAGGTCTACGCCGCGGTGCCCACCGTGACGTTCGCGCACGGCGTCGCCCGGCCGGCGCATCACCATGCACGCCGGCTACCTCCTCGACACCCACCCGAGCGTCGGCGTCGCGGGCCAGGTGTCCACGACCCACGGCACCCAGCACACGAACATGAGCTACTCCTACATCGAGCGGGCGCGGCCGCCAGACCTTCGAGCCCTTCGACTACCTCGGCTTCCGGTACCTCCAGATCGACGACCCCGGCGAGACCCTCACCGCCCGCGACGTCGTGGCGCTGACCCGTCACACCGCCGTACCCGACGAGACGGCCGCGACCTTCTCGTCGTCGAACGCCACCGCCGACGCCGTGTTCGCGCCTCGGCGCGCCACTCCGCGCTGTTCACCGCCCAGGAGCAGTTCGTCGACACCCCGACCCGCGAGAAGGGCCCGTGGCTGTGGGACGGCTTCAACGAGTCCCAGACCGCGATGGCCGCGTTCGGGGAGCAGAACCTGACCCGCAAGTCGCTGCTCGAGTTCGCGCAGTCCCAGGCCCGCTACTGGCCCCAAGGGCGGATCAACAAGATCTACCCGACCGGGCTCGGCGCGCTGGACATCGACGAGTTCAGCGAGATCTACCCCGAGTGGGTGTGGCAGTACTGGATGAACACCGGGGACCGCACCCTGCTCGCCGCGGTGTACCCGATCGTCGTGAACCTGGCGGGCTACGTCGCCGCCGCCGATCGACCCGGCGACGGGGCTCGTCGACCAACCTCCCGGCGACCAACGTCTACTACCCGTACCCGGTCGTCACCCGGCTGAACATCCTCGGCGTGAACGTGTTCCGCCGCGCCGCGCAGATCGCCGCCGCGCTGGGCCGGCCCGCCGGCGAGGTCACGCAGCCAGCAGGCCCGCCAGCAGGCGCTCACCGCCGCGATCAACGCCCGCCTCACCCGACCCGACGGCATCTACGTCGACGGGCTCGAGGCCGACGGGACCAAGGTGGACCAGGCGTCCCAGGTGACCGAGACCGCCGCCGTCGTCTACGGCGTCGTGCCCAGCGCCGAGCTGGCGACCCGCTCGGCGCCTACATCGCCAGCCTCGGGATGCAGGCCTCGCCCCGGACGGCCGGCGAGCTGCTCGACGCGCTGCGTCTCGTCGAGCGAGACCGCGACGTCGTCACCCGCATCACCGACCCGAAGACGCCGCGGCTGGGCGAACATCCTCGCCCGAGGGCGGCACCTTCACCTGGGAGGTGTGGAAGCCCGTCGACGCCAACGGCGACAGCATGTCGCACGGCTGGGGATCCAACGTGCTCGTCGAGATCCAACGCACCCTCCTCGGTGTCATCCCGACGGCGCCCGGCTACGCGACGTTCGACGTGGCCCCGCCCAGCGTCGGGCTCGCGTCAGCGTCAGGCCGCGTGCCGACCCCCCGCGGGTTCATCGCCGTCGCGTGGCACGCCCGCCCGGCCGGGGGCGGCGCCGCCACGCTCGACGTCACCGTCCCCGCGAACGCCACCGCCACCGTCCGCTTCCCGGTTGCGCACCTCCACACCCTCACCGTCGACGGCCGACCCGTCGGCGCCGTCCCCGGCGTGCACCTCATCGCCCAGACCGGCGACGGGGCCACCCTCACCGTCGGGGCCGGCACCTACCAGCTCCGAGCGACGTAGCTGCGGCGTCGTCAGCGAGCCAGTGCCTCAGCCTCCGCGGCGGCCATCACCGCGGCGACGAGGTCGCGGATGACCGGCGGCGCCTTGCCCGGCGCACCCGCGTCGAACGGGGGCTGCGGGTCGTACTCGATGCCGAGCTGGATGGCCTGGGCCGTCTCGGGGCCCTGCAGCTCGGCGACGATCTGCAGCGCGAGGTCGATGCCCGCCGCGACGCCCGCGCCGGTGCGGAGCCGGCCGTCGGCCACGACCCGTTCGGCGCACGGCTCGGCGCCGTAGGCGCGCAGCTGCTCCAACGCGATCCAGTGCGTCGTCGCCCGGCGGCCCGTCAGCAGGCCCGCGGCGCCGAGCAGCAGCGCGCCCGTGCAGACCGAGGTGGTGAACGTCGTCCTCGGGTGCACCGCGCGCAGCCACTCGACGATCGGTGCCCCGTCCCGTGCCAGCCGGCGGGTCACGACCCCGCCAGGGACGAGCACCACGTCGGGGTGCGCGACGTCGTCGAAGGTGTGCTCGACGTCGAGGCGCAGCAGCCCGGTGTCGTCGCGGACCCGACCGCGGCGCTCGGCGCACACGACGACCTCCGCGTCGGGGACGTTCGTGAACACCGCGTACGGCCCGATGGCGTCGAGCGCGGTGAAGCCGTCGTAGAGGCCGATGGCGAACTGCATGGGGGCTCCTCTCGGTCGGTCACGACGCCCGACGGGCGAAGTGCTGGCGGTAGCGGTCGGGGGTCGTGGCCACACGCCGCTGGAAGGCGCGATGCAGCGTCTCGCCGGTGCGCAGCCCGACCCGCGTGGCGATCGCCGCGACGGTGAGGTCGGTGGTCTCGAGCAGCCGCCGGGCGCTCTCCACGCGCAGCTCCTCCACGAACGCGGCCGGGGTGGTGCCGGTCTCGTGGGCGAAGCGGCGGGCGAAGGTGCGGGGGCTCATCGCGGCCCGTGCCGCGAGGGCCTCGACGGTCAGCGGCTCGTCGAGATGGTCGGGGAGCCACCGCTGCAGGGCAGCGATCGAGGGGGTGCGGGCGGCCTGGGCGCGCAGCTGCGCGCTGAACTGCGCCTGGCCGCCCGGCCGGCGGGCGAACACCACGAGCCACGCTGCGACGGCGTGGGCCAGGTCGGGGCCGTGATCCTCGTCGACGATCGCCAAGAACAAGTCCACGCCCGCGGTCACGCCCGCGGAGGTCCAGCGGTCGCGGTCCCGGACGTAGATCCGGTCGGCCTGGACGTCGACGGCAGGATGCCGGGCGGCGAGCGCCTCGCCCGCGGACCAGTGCGTCGTCGCCTGGTAGCCGTCGAGGAGGCCCGCCGCGGCGAGGAGCCAGGCGCCGGTGCACACCGACGTGACCCGCCCCGCCCGGGCGGCCACCGTGGCGATGTCCTCGAGGAACGCTGGCTCGCGGCGCTGGGCGCGCGTCCCGTGCCCGCCGACCACGACGAGAGTGTCCACGTGCTCCCGGCGGGTCGCCACGTCGTGGAGCGAGACGTCGCCCGCGACGGTCACGCCGCTCTCTGACCGCACCGGCCGGGCCGTCGGCGCGGCCACGCGGGTGGCGTAGGGCGGGTCGGCGCCGAGCCGGGTCGCGCTCCGCAGCACCTCGACGGGGCCCGCGAGGTCGAGCAGCTGGAAGTCGTCGAAGGTCACGAGCGAGCACCTGATGGGCCGGTGGCACGTGGGCATCATCGGCCCCCACCCGTCGGCAGCAATAGCAAATTTCTGACAATTCCTGCCATCGCAGCGGCGTCGTCGGCGCTGCCCGCGCGATCCTCGCGACGGACGTGGTCGGTTGGGGCGAGAGGTGCGATGTGCGTGCAGGAAGACCGGGAAGCGGCGCCCGGATCGGGTGGGCGCTCGGGGTCGGCGTCCTCGCCGCCTGCGCCGGCGGCTCGGGGCGCTCGGCGTCGACCACGACCTCGTCGGTCGCTCGGTCCACGACGAGCGTCCCCGCGGCGCCCAGCCCGGCGTGTCCGACGGGGCAGCTGCAGGCGTCGCTCGTCCGGCCCGACGCAGGAGCGGGCCAGCGCTACGTGACCCTCGTGCTGACCAACGCGGGCGGCACCTGCCACACCGTCGGCTACGTCGGCCTGCAGCTCCTCGGCCCCGGCGGGGTGGCGATCCCGACCGACGTCGGCGCGCGTCGCCGACCCGGTCGCCACCGTGACCCTCCCGCCGGGCGGCCAGGCATCCACCCCGCTGCACTGGGCCGGCATCCCCCTGAGCGACGAGACCCAGACCGGACCGTGCGAGCCGCAGCCCGCGCAGGTGGAGGTGACGCCGCCGAACCAGACGCAGTTCCTCACGGCCCGCTGGTCGTTCGACCCCGTGTGCGGCCACGGCCGCATCGACGTCGAGCCGCTCGTCGCCGGCGTCCCCTCAGCGCCCTAGGCGCACCCCGCGGCGAACGTCCGCCGCGGTGACGCTACGTCGTCGGGGTCGGGATGGTGACGTGACACTGCGTCGAGAAGTACGCGGCGATCTTGTGGAGGTCCGCCAGGTAGCGCGGCGAGGTCGCGAACGTCTCGAGCTGGCTCAACGACGCCGGGTTGGACAGGTTGAGGTGCACGAGCGGGGCGTACAGGTTGGCGAGGTCCCGGAACGCCGAGCGCAGCGACTTCGGCCCGTTGTTCGCCAGGCTCTTCATGGCGTTCAGGATCGTCGTGAACACCTGCGACAGCGAGTTCGGGTTGCTCGGGTTGATGTTCGACGCGCTCGAGCTCGCCTTCTGGAAGCGCGAGGCCGCGTTGAGGCACGGGTTCGTGGTGGCCCGAGCGGCCGGGGGCGCCGCGGTGGCCACGGTGGCGGTCGCCGCCAGGCCGACGGTGAGCACCAGCGTTGCCGGGATGATCCAGAACCGTCGCATCCCCGCTCCTCTCCAGGTACACGAGCGGTGGTCCCACCCGCGCGAGGCGTGAGCGTACCGGCTCGCCGGCCGCGGCGGACGTCATCGACGTGAACCGGCTACGGCTTGAGCGTCGTCACCGTCGCCGGGGCGGTCGTCGCCGTCGTCGCCGGCGGGACCTTCAGGACCTCGCCGGTGAAGACGTGGTTGAGGTTGGTGATCCCGTTGTAGCTGGCCAGATCGCTCGCCGCGAGCCCGTAGAGGCTCGCGATCGACGACAGCGTCTCACCGGCCACGACGGTGTGGGTCGCCGGCCGGGGCGCGAGCGTCGTCGTGGTGGTCACGACCGCCGCCGGCTTGGCGGCCGCGGCCGGCTGCCCGCCGCCCCCGCCGGTGGCGTGCCCGACGACGAACGCGAGGAGGACGACGAGCCCGGCGGCCAGGAGCGTCGGCGCCGTCGGGAGCTGGTCCGGGAGCCCACGCGACAGCCACGGGGTCCGCCCCACGGTCGCCACCCCGGGGCGGATCGGGCCGTTGCGGCCGCGGCCGGCCGGTCGGCTCCCGAGGCCGGGAGTGGGGTGTCGCCCCGCGCCGGCCGGGTGGACGCTGATCCGTCGGACGCTGCCGGATCCGGTGCCCTCGGTCCGGATCCACGCCGGGGGTTCGGGCGCGGCGGAAGCTGGGTCGCTCCCAGCCGTCGCTGGGTCCTCCGCCGTTCCCGCCTGGGCGGGCCGCCATGCCGCAATTCTGGGGCGGGTGGGCCCCTCCGGCAAGACGACGAGGCGGGCCGTGACGCCGCGGGCCGGCGCGGGTGCCCCCTTAGGATCCTCGCCGCATGGCCGAGCACGTCCACGTGCACCCGCCGCACGAGCTCGAGGAGCCGCCCCGACCCTCGACCGGGCGGGGCCGGGAGCACGCGTGGGAGCTGGCCGCCACGGTGCTGCTCGCGATGGCGACGCTCGGCATCGCGTACAGCGGCTACCAGGCCGCCCGCTGGACCGGGGTGCAGTCCGAGCGGTACGCGCAGTCGAACGCGGCGCGCAGCACCGCGAACCGGGTCGCCACCGCCGCCGGCCAGGACCGGCTCCAGGACCTGCAGAACTTCAACCGCTGGCTCGAGGTGACGACCCAGGGCGACCCGACGCTCGCCAACCTGTACGTGCGCCGGTTCCGACCCGAGTTCGTCCCCGCGTTCACCGCCTGGCTCGCCCAGAACCCGCTGCAGAACCCGAACGCGGTCCCGAGCCCGCTCGACATGCCCCAGTACCGCCCGGCCGGCTTCACGCGGGCCAACCAGCTCGCCCAGCAGGCCGACCAGGACTACACCGCCGGGAGGAACGCCACGAGCGACACCGACGCCTACGTCCTCACCACGGTGTTCTTCGCGGCCGTGCTCTTCTTCGCGGGGATCTCGCTGCGCTTCACCTGGGACGCGATGCGCGTCGCGGTGCTCGTGCTCGGCACCCTCTTCCTCGGCTACGGCCTGGCGCGCATCGCCACGCTGCCGCACCACTGACCGGGCCCCCGGCCGTCGGGGCTCAGCCGAGGGCCTGGCGGGTGGGGCGGTGGGGGACCACGACCGGCCCGTCGCGGCCGGTCAACACGCTGACCTGGGCGCCGAAGTGGGCGCGCAGGTGCTCCTCGGTGAGGACCGTGTCGGCCGGGCCCCGCTCGACGATCCGGCCGCCGTTCAGCAGCACGAGCTCGTCGGCGTAGAAGCCGGCGAGCGTCAGGTCGTGCATCGTCGAGACCACCGCGAGGTTCCGATCGACGCGCAGCGCCTCGACGAGCTCCAGCACGTCTTGTTGATGGCCGATGTCGAGCGCGCTCGTCGGCTCGTCGAGCAACAGCACCGGGGCGTCCTGCAGCAACGCCCGGCTGAGCACGACCCGCTGCCGCTCACCGCCCGAGAGGGTCTCGACCGGCCGGCCGGCGAGCTCGGCCACGCCGAGCTGCGCGAGGACGTCCCGGGCGAGCGTCACGTCCCGGGCGGACTCGCCCCCGAGGAACGAGCAGTGCGGCGTCCGGCCGAGCAGCGCGTAGTCGAGGACCGACACCCCGGTCGGGATCACGGGGACCTGCGGGACGAGCGCGACGTTGCGGGCCCGGGCCCGGGCCCGGAGGCGGTGCACGTCCCGGCCGGCGAGCTCCACCCGGCCCGCCCGGCACGGCACGAGGCCGGCGATGGCGTGCAGCAGCGTCGTCTTCCCGGCGCCGTTCGGGCCGACGACCGACACCCACCGGCCGGGCGCCACGACGAGGTCGATGCCGTCGAGGAGCCGGGCGCCGCCCAGCTCGACGGTCACGCCCCGCACCGCGAGCCCCGCGGTCATCGTCGACCCAGCGTGCGCAGCACCACGACGAAGAACGGTGCGCCCACGAACGCGGTCACGACCCCGATCGGGATCTCGGCCGGTGCCGTGACGGTCCGGGCGGCGATGTCCGCGAACGCCAGGAACGCCCCGCCGAACAGGATCGACAGCGGCAGGATCACCCGGTAGCTGGCCCCGGCGACGAGGCGAATCGCGTGGGGCACGATGATGCCGACGAAACCGATGAGGCCGCTCACCGCGACCGCCGCCGCGGTGGCGAGCGACGCGGTCGCCACGATGATCGCCCGGGTGCGCGCCACCGGGATCCCGAGCGTCCCCGCCTCCGCCTCGCCGACCGCGAGCACGTCGAGGACCCGCCGGTGCGCCACCAGCACGACCGTCGTCAGCGCGAAGTACGGGAGGATGAGCAGCACCTGGCCCCAGCCGGCGGTCGTGAGGCGCCCCAGGATCCACGAGTACACCTCCCGGATCGTCGCCACGTGCTGCTGTTGCAGGTAGGTCTGCACCGCGGTGAGGAACGCGGTGATCGCCACGCCGGCCAGCAGCAGCGTCGCCGGTGACCGCCCGCCGGCGCTGCGGCCCAGCACGAACGTCAGCGCCACCGCGCCGAGCGCCCCGAGGAACGCGGCGAGCGGCACCACGGGGTCGTTGCCGCCCAGGCCGGTGGCGGTCGTGACGATCACCATCGTCACCGCCAGGCCGGCGCCGGCCGCCGCGCCGAGCAGGTACGGGTCGGCGAGGGGGTTGCGGAACACGCCTTGATACGCCGCGCCGGCCATGGCGAGCATCGCCCCCACCAGCAGCCCGACGATCACCCGCGGGAGTCGCAGCTGGGTGACGATGGCCCGCTGCGGTGCCGAGAGGCTCGAGTGCACCCCGAGCAGCGGGACATGGCTGAGCAGGGTCTCGAGCGCCGGGCCCGGGCGGATCGCCGCGGGCCCGACGGTGAGGCCCAGCATGAGTGCGGCGAGGACGGCGCCGACCCCCGCGAGGAGCCACGAGGGCCGCAGGCGCACCGGGCGCGCCGCGGCCACCGGGCTCGGGACGGCCGTCACAGCTGCTTCGTCGCGTTCACGATCTCTTGGAACAGATGGACGACCCGCGGTCCCCACCGCGAGGCCACGTCGTCGTTCAGGCCGACCACGTGGTGGTGCACGACCGCCGCCACCTTGCTGAACCCGGGTCGGGCGGCGAGCGTCGCGGGCGACTGCCCGCAGCAGAGCGTGTCGGCGAGGAAGATGACCGCCGGGTTGGCCTGCACCACGTACTCCGCCGACAGCTGCGGGTATCCGGAGCTGGCTCCGGCGGCCTGGTCGGCGATGTTACGCAGCCCGGCCTTGTTCAGCAGCTGGCCGATGAAGCTCGACGAGTCGGCGGAGTAGAAGGTGTCGTCGAGCTCCCAGTACACCGCCGGGCGGACCCGCCGCGCCGGCACCTGCGCGGCGATCGCGGCGAGCTGTGACCGCATGCTGGCGCTCAGCGCGCCGGCGCCCGCGGCGTGGCCGGTGGCGACGCCGAGCTGGGTGATCTGGTGGTACGTGTCGGCCAGGGTGTTGGCCGGCGGCAGCACGAGGCTGGTGATGCCGAGCTCGTGCAGCTGGTCGGCCACGGTGTTGTCCGGCAGGAGGACCAGGTCGGGCCGGTAGCCGGCGATCGCCTCCGCGTTCGGTGAATCGCCGGAGAGGCCGGTGCGCGGCGCCCGGCTCGGGTAGTCGCTGAAGCTGTCGACCGCCACGACCTGCGGGCCGGCGCCGATCGCGTAGAGCATCTCGGTCGCGGTGGGGGAGAGGGACACGATTCGGGTCGGATGGGCGGCGGTGGCGACCCGGCTCGGGGCCGCGGGGCTGGCCCACGACCCGCTCGCGGTGGCGGCCCCGGCCGCCAGGGCGAGCATCATCGCCCCGGTGAAGACGCGTCGGCGTCGCATGACATCCTCCTGTTCCGGCGAGAGAACTGTCCGCCGACAGGAGGCCTGCCGGACGAACCGCTCGTTCCACGAGAGCTTCAGTTCGTCACCGGCCGGGCAGGCGACCTGGCTTGCCGTTCGCCTTGAACGGACCACAGTTGCGGGACAGCGCCGGGATCACACCGGACTTCGCTGCACCAGTCGGCTCGCCGGGGACTGTAGCGACGTCGTCTCCGGTCTGCCAGGACGCGCGACCGCGCGGGCCGTGCGGCCCGCGCGGTCGGGAGGCTGGGGATGGGGACGGGTCAGGCGGCGGGGCTGCGGATCGCCTCGATGTCGAGGCTGATCTGGATCCGGTCGCCCACGACGACGCCGCCACCGTCCATCGGCATGTTGAAGTCGACGCCGAAGTCGCGGCGGTTGATCTCGGTCGTGGCCGAGAACCCGGCGCGGCTGTCACCAAACGGCGTGGTCTCCTGGAAGCCGTGGACCTCGAGGGACAGGGGGACGCTGCGAGTCACGCCGTGCAGCGTCAGGTCGCCGTCGACGACGAAGCCGTCGCCCTCGGGGCGGATGGCGTTCGAGCGGTAGGTCAGGGTCGGGAAGTGCTCGACGTCGAGGAAGTCCGCGGAGCGCAGGTGCGCGTCGCGGTCATCGTTGCCGGTGTCGACCGTGGAGAGGTCGACGCTGGCCTCGATCGACGAGGCGAGCGGGTCGCTCGCCGTCACGAGCTGGCCCTCGAAGCCGGTGAACCGGCCGCGGACCTTGCTGACCATGAGGTGCCGGACGGTGAAGGCCACCTCGGAGTGGACGGGGTCGATCGTCCAGCGCCCGGTCAGGTAGCTCGGGATCGTGGTCTCCAGGGCGGTGGTCATGGGTCCCTCCTCAGGGTTCGATCAAGTAGTTGATGACTGAACTATTGAACCCGACCCTACTCCTAGGTGATTGAGAAGTCAACTAGTTGGTTCGGACGGGCAACGAACCTGCCGGGGCGGCCGAAGGGGGCTGGCCGGCCGGGACCGCGGGCCCGGTCCACTCGGTCCCGGGCCGAGCTCGGTGGCCCAAGAGGGCGAGGGCTGGGTCCGGCCCGCGGGCCGTCAGCGCGTGGCGGTCGGGTCGGGGCGCTCAGCGGGCCGCGCCGGCCGGCTGCGAGGCGCGGGGGAGCCGGGCGCCGCGTGGCGCCGGGGCCGGTGGGTCAGACGACGCGGCGGTAGCGGGCCACGGCGAGGGGGGCGCACACCCCGACGATGGCGACGATCCAGACGATCGCCTTCAGGACGGCCGAGCTCGTGGGTCCGCCGAGGGTGAGGGCCCGGACGGCGTTCACGACGACCGAGACGGGCTGGTTGCGGGCGAAGGCCTGCAGCCAGCCCGGCATGGTGTTCACGGGCACGAACGCGGACGAGGCGAACACCAGGGGTGCCAGCACGGGGAACGAGGCGGCTTGGGCCGTCTCGCTGTCCGGTGATGACAGTCCGACGATGGCGAAGATCCAGGACAGCGAGTACGCGAACGCGAGCACCAGGCCCAGACCGGCGGCCATGGCGATGACGTTGGTGTGCACCGACCACCCGACGAGGAAGCCCATCGCGCACATGAGCAGGACGACGAAGACGTTGCGGAGCAGGTCGGCGAGGGTCCGGCCCACGAGCACGGCCGAGCGTGCCATGGGCAGGGACCGGAACCGGTCGATGACGCCCTTCTGCAGGTCGTCGGCGAGCCCGATCCCGGTCTGGAGCGACCCGAAGGTGACCGTCTGCACGAACACGCCCGGCATCAGGAAGTCGACGTACGGGACGCCCGGCACCTTGATCGCGCCACCGAAGACGTAGCGGAACATCAGGACGAAGACGATCGGCTGCACCGTGGCGAAGACGAGAAGTTGCGGGTTGCGGCGGACGGTCAGCACGTTGCGCCACGCCACCGTGACCGCGTCGGCCACCGCGTGGGTGCGGGGCTGGGGCGGCGCCGCCGGCGCGGCGACCGTCGCCGCGCTCATCGGCCCCGCCGTCGCGGCGCGGCCGCCTCTGCGTCGTCCGCCTCGTTCTCCTCCGCAGCGTGCCCCGTGAGCGACAGGAACACGTCGTCGAGGGTGGGTTCGCGCAGCACCATCGTCACCGGCTCGAGATGGTCGGCGTCGAGGGCGCGCACCGTCTCGAGCATGGCGCTCGCCCCGTTGGCGACGTTCATGCGCAGCTCTTGGCCGTCGACGTCGACCGACCCGATTGGCGCGAGGCGAGACGCCGCGGCCGCCGCGGCCTGGTTCGTCGCGAACGCGACTTCGATGACGGTCGCGCCGAGCTGCGCCTTCAGCTCGGCGGAGGTGCCCTCGGCGATGATCTGGCCGTGGTCGATGACCACGATGTTGTTGGCGAGCCGGTCGGCCTCCTCCAAGTACTGGGTGGTCAGCAGCAACGTGGTGCCACCCTCGACGAGCTCCTCGATGACGCGCCACAGCTCGGTGCGCCCGTACGGGTCGAGGCCGCTGGTCGGCTCGTCGAGGAACAGGACCGGCGGGTTGTGCACGAGCGCGGCCGCGAGGTCGAGACGGCGGCGCATGCCCCCCGAGAAGGTGCGTGCCAGCCGATCCGCGGCGTCGGTGAGCTCGAAGCGCTCGAGCAGCTCGTCGCCGCGGGCGCGTGTCTGACGGTAGGGGAGATGGGTGAGGCGGCCGACGAGGCGGAGGTTCTCCCGGGCGGTGAGGTTCTCGTCGATCGCGGCGTACTGGCCGGCGAGGCCGATGATGCCGCGGACCCGTGCCGGCTCGGCAGCGACGTCGACGCCGAGCACCCGGGCCTCGCCGTCGTCGGCGCGCAGCAGCGTGGTGAGGATCCGCACCGCGGTCGTCTTGCCCGCGCCGTTGGGGCCGAGCAGGCCCAGCACGGTCCCGGTGCCGACGTGGAACGAGATGCCGCGCAGCGCCTCGACCGTGCCGAAGTGCTTGACGAGGCCGTCGGCCGAGATGGCGGCGTCCGGCACGGGTCAGGCGGATCCGTCGGGCCGCCAGCCGGCGGGCACGGCGACGATCGGCCGGGCGGCGTGGTGCAGCAGCTGGTGCGTCGTGCTGCCCATCAGCAGCTCGTTCACGGTGCCGCGTCCCGTCATCCCGACCACGATCAGCTCGGCGTCCTCCCTTTCGGCGCAGCGCAGCAGCGCGTCGGCCGGCCGGCCGTGCAGCACCCGTGTCTCGTACGCGACGCCTGCCTCGCGCAGCGGCGCGGTCCACTCCTCTCGGAGGCGGCGCTCGAACTCGTGGACGAGCGGGTCGGCGTTGACCTGCACGGCGGCGAGCTCCCATTCGAGCGCGGACGAGCTGACGTACGCGACGACGAGCTCCGCGTGCTCACGCTGCGCGTGCCCGAGGCCCCAGGTGAGGGCGCTTCTCGCCGCGGGGGAGTCGTCGTAGCCGACGAGCGCGCGCCGCATCAGGGGGTCGTGCTCGGCCCGGGGGGCGGGCCGCCCGGCTGGCGGGCTTCCTGCTCGCGGATCCAGGCCACGACGTCGTCGGGCTCGCCCTCGTCGTGCGTCGCGAAGAACGCCTCGACCCACCGCAGGATCTGGTCGTCGCTGAAGCCGTCCGCCTCGAGGCGGGCCCGGACCTCGTTCTCGAGCATCCGTTCCGGCTCGACCCGCTCGATCGGCACGCGGGGCACGTGGACGCCGGCCTCCTCGGGGAACTCCGGTTCGAGACGGTCACCACCGCGGTCGCTGCCCTCGGGGTGGGGCGGGGCCATCTCGTTTCCTCCGGGTGCCGGGCCGGCACCCTGCGGCCAGCCGGCCGCGAGGATACGCGAGAGATCTCCGGCACCGGTCCGGGGCCGTGCCCCGGTGACGGGTGGGCTCGGGTCGCCGCGCCGGGGGAGCGTTGCGGCGACCCGAGCCGCACACGGCCGGCGCGCGGCCAGGCCGCGTGCCGAGCAGGGTCGGGGCTGGCGCGGACGCCACCGGGCGAGTTGGTCGCGCCGCGCCGGGCCCCTTGCGCTGGTACTACGAGCGGGAGCCCCCAACGGATTGGCGGCAACCAGCGACCAGCTGGCCGCGGCGCCGAGGCGGGCACCGCCACGAGGGCACCAGCCGGGTGCGCCCGCTGCCCGTTCCACCTGGGTCGGATCCGCACCGCGCGGGTGGCCCAGGCTGTGCCGGGCGGCGCACCGGATCCGGCTCTGCTGGCGACACGGCGTCTGAGGCCGTGCGGCCGACGCCGGTCGGCACGCGCGTCGTCGTGGTGCCGCGGGCGATCGGTCATGACGAGAGCGCTGGTTGACACCGCGGCGATCGCGACCACGCCCGTGCCCAGTTCGGGCGTCGTTCACAAACCGCACAGATGCCCGCAATCGGCCGGGATGGTCGGATCCCGTTAATCCACACCGTCCCCCACCGTTGCTCAAGATGCTCCGGTGGTCCGCCGATCCTCGAGGAGAGGCTTTCGGGACATTCGCCAACCCAGCCTCTACGATTCCATGCCACCGCGTTTCCCTGAGGTCGGAGCCCCGCGCCATGGATCTTCCCCGCTGTCGTCTTCGCTGCTCCGCCGTGGTCGCCACCGCGATCGCCGGTGTGGTGTTCGCCGCGTGCGGAAGCTCGGGTCCGAGCGTCGCGGCGCGGCCGGGTCAGAGCGCGACGACCACCAGCTCCTCGGCGACCTCCACGACGACGACCGTCATGACCGCGCCGAGCGCGACGACGACGACCGCGGTGCCCGCCAACCTGCAGCAGATCAGCTTCCAAGGCCTCGTCTTCGAGGCACCGAAGGCGTGGCCGGTCTACACGCTCAGCGCCGACCCGACGCGCTGCGTCCGCTACGACGTGAACGCCGTCTACCTCGGCCAGGAGGGTCCCACCCCCTCGTGCCCGGCGAACCCGATCGGTCACCTCGACACGGTGCAGGTCGCCCCGATCAACGCCCACACCCAGTCGCTGACCACGCCCGCGACGCAGGCCGAGACGCTGAACGGCCTGAGCGTGCGCGTCGACCCGAACGCGACGACTGACGGAGCGTTCACGATCGTGTTCCCGTCGCTCCAGCTGGTCGCGGTCGTGACCACCCACAACGTGGCGACCGACGAGCTGATCGTCGCGAGCTTCCAGCATGCGTGAGCGAGTGCGGCACCGCCGCCGCGTCCTCACGCTCGGCGCTGGCCTGCTGGCCTGCGCGGTGCTCGCCGCGTGCGTGCCCCCGCCCCCGCCGCCCCCGCCCGGCACGTTCACCGGTCTCGGGTTCGATACCTGCGCCGCACCCACCACCGGCACGATGAGCGCGTGGCTGAGCTCGCCGTACCGGGCCATCGGCGTCTACATCGGAGGCGAGACCCGCGGCTGCTCCCAGCCCAACCTCACCGCCAGCTGGGTCTCGAGCGTCGGGGACTCGGGCTGGCACCTTGCCCCCCTCTACGTCGGGCTCCAGGCGCCGTGCAACAGCGACCTCTTCGGCAGCAGCGTGTTCAGCGCTGACCCAGCGACCGCCGGGTCCGAGGGCACCGCCGACGCCATCTATGCCGCCCGGGACGCCTTCGCGTTGGGCCTCGGTCCCGGCAACCCGATCTACTTCGATCTCGAGGCGTACAACGAGAGCGACAGCCAATGCGCGCTCGCGGCGATGAGCTTCCTCAACGGTTGGGACTCGGCGCTCGCACAGGGCGGCTACGTGTCCGGCGTGTACTCGAGCGCCGCGTCCGGGATCGTGGACCTCGCGACGGAGGTCTCCAACCCGGGATTCCATCTGCCGAACGCCATCTGGATCGCCGACTGGGACAACAGCACGTCCGTCTACGGCAACCCCTACCTCGCCGACAACCTCTGGGCGAACCACCAGCGCCTCCACCAGTACACCGGCGGCACGCCATCGCCCGCCTACGGCGGGATCTCGATAAACATCGACAACGACGCCGTCGACGCGCCCCTCGCCGGCTGACCCGCACGCCTGACGCCCTGACCTGATCAGGCCGCGGGAGGCGCTCGCAGCCGGGCTCGCACGGCCTCGACGGCCGCCGGCAGGTCGTTGACGGCGCGCTCGACGGCCTCCGGCGGGCGGGCGAACACGAACACGCAGCCCACCACGGCCTCGTGCAGCGTCTCCTGCAGCGCCAGCGCGTACGCCGCGCCCTGCGGTGCGTAGTGGGCGGCGGCCGCGTCGAGCGCCAGCCCGCTCGGGGCGTGGTCGGTCTTGTAGTCCACGACGACGAGCCCGTCCGGGGTGCGGACGAGCAGGTCGATGAACCCTTCGAGGAGGCGGCCGTCGACCACGGCCCCGACCGGCAGCTCTCGCCAGCACGGCCAGCCGCTGTGCGCGGCGCGCTGGACCGTCGGGGCGGCCAGCACGCTCGCCGCGAGCGCCCGCACCTCCCGCTCGCGCTCCGGGATCCCCTCGGCGAGCGCCTGCGCCCGCGCCGTGACATCCAGTCCCGCGCCGGTGGCGAGGTCGACGGTCTGCAGCACGGCGTGCACCGCTCGCCCGATCGCGGTGCCGGCGCGGCCTCGACGCCACGGCGGACGTTCGTCCACGACGTCGTCCGGCTCGACGATCCCGGGCTCCTCGGTGAGCGACGTCGCCGCGATCGACGCCGGGACGCCCGCGCGCGTCAGCAGCGCGTCGCGCCGTGCGATCCAGGCGTCGCGGGCGGCCGGCGCGGCGCTCGCCGGCGCCGGTGCGACCTGCCGGCCGGACCGGCGGGCCCGCGCCGTCGGGGCGAGGACCTCGACACCGGCCGCGTCGAGGTGCGGCGCGAGCGCTGGCCGCATGGCAGCCCGTCGTCCCGGCCTTGTGGTGCAGGCTCACCACGAGGTGGTCCCGCGCGCAGTCATCGCGACGTAGAGCAGCCGCAGGCGCTCCGCGTCCTCGCGCGCGCGCTCCTCGACCCGGCCGGCCTCGTAGCCGTCGGTCTCGACGAGGCGACCAGAGACCTTGACGCCGACCCGCAGCTGCGGGCCGTCGGTTCCCCACAGGACCGGCGGCGGCTGGTTCCCCGGGAGGGTGTTCAGGCCAGCGAGCACCACGATGGGGAACTCGAGGCCCTTCGCCCCGTGGACGGTGAGGATCCGCACCGCCGGGTCGTCAGGCTCGGGCGCGACGGCCTCGTTCACGCGGGCCCGCTCCTCGGCTTGACGCCACGCCCACTCGATGAAGCCGCGCAGGCTCGTCTCGCCGGCGTCCTCCCAGGCCCGCGCCTCGTCGAGCAGGAACCGGATGCGCCGCCAGTGGTCGCGGGGCCGTCGATGCCGCGCCGCGAGCTCGAGCAGCCGGCGCTCGTGCACGACCGCGTCGACCGTGCCACTCACCGTGCGCCACCAGCGGGCGCGCCAGAGGTCGGCGAGCGACGCCAAGCCCATGGCGACGGGCTCGGGCGAGCCCGCGGGAGGGTCGCGGCGGTGGTCCCACCCGCCACCGCCGGCGACATGCGCGGCCAGGTCCGGGTCGCTGCAGCCGTAGGCGGGGGAGCGCAGCGCGGCGACGACCGCGATCTCGTCCGTCGGGTCGTCGATCGCAGTGAGGATGTGGAGCAGATCCTGGACCTCGGCGGTGGAGTACACGAGGCTCTGACTCTCGACTCGGACCGGGATCTCGGCGGTCTCGAGCGCGGCTTCGAGCGCGGGCAAGACGGTGCGGGTCGGGATCAGCAGCGCGATGTCGCGCGCGACGGCCGGCCGGCTGCGCCCCGGCGGGTCCTCGATCGGCCACCCGTCGGCGAGGATCTGGCCGATGATGTCGGCGACGTCGGTGGCCTCGTCCTCGCGGACCTCGACCACCGGCGCGTCGCTCTCGCCGCCGATCACCGCGACACGAGCGGACGGCACCGTGCGGTGCGGGTGCAGGATGACGTGGGCGGGCTGGACACCGGGCTCCTCGACGAGGAGGTCCTCGAACACGCGGTTGACGGTGTCGAGGATGGCCGGCGCCGACCGGAAGTTCTCGACCAGCGCGACCAGTTCGAGGCCGAGCGACTGGCGCGCCTCGTCGTAGACCCGCAGGTCGGCGCTGCGGAACCGGTAGATCGCCTGCTTCGGGTCACCGACCAGGGTCAGCGCGCCCGGGCGGATCGGGCCGTCGGACCACCGGCGCGCCGCGTGCTCAGGATCCGACGTGGCGAGCAGCACCGCGAGCTCGATCTGCAGCGGGTCGGTGTCCTGGAACTCGTCGATCAGCAGGCATCGGTAGCGCGCCGCGGCGGCGGCTCGCGCCTCGGGGTGGTCCCGCAGCAGGTCGCGGGCCAGGACCAGTAGGTCGTGGAACCACAGCCGGCCCTCGCGTCGACGCTCGTCGGCGTAGGCGCGCGCGAACGACGTGAGCCGGCCGGTCAGCACCGTGAGGGCGCCCCGGCGCTGCTCCTCGAGGATCTCGACAGCCAGACGCTGGACGTCGGCGCGGGCCGCACGGGCCGCGTTGACGTCGTCCCAGCTGCTCCTGCCGGCCCCGGTTGCTCTTGCCCTGTGGGACGGCCTGGATGGCCGCGAACACGTCGAGCTCGTCGGCCGCGGCGGCGAGGTCGTCGCGGACCGGCAGGAACGAGCCGATGTGCGCCGCGAGCAGGTCGGTGTCGTCGTGGCATCCGTCCGTCCGGATCGCCACGCAGGTCGTCGATCGCCTGACGCAGCTCCGCCGCTCGCAGCGGTGGGATCGGCGCCGCGCCGGCCGTGTCCCCCAGGCGGTCGTGGTACTCGGAGAACGCGAGCCCGGCGGGTCGCAGCCCCGCGACGGTCAGGCCGGACGCCAGCCAGACGGTCAGCGCCGACTCCAGGTCGGCGTCGGCGAAGAGGTCGTCGACCAGCGCCGGACCAGTGCTGCTCGAAGTCCACGCTCGCTTCGATCGGCTCGAGGACGCGGAAGCCCGGCGGGAGCCCGATCTCGAAGGGATGCTCGCTCAACAGGCGCCGACGCGAAGCCGTGCAGCGTCGTCAGCGCCGCCTCGTCGAGCTGGTCGAGCGCGTGGCGGCACCGTCGCCGCGCGTCGGCGTCGCGCGGCTGGTCGGTCCGTGCCGGCCGCGGCGTGCTCGAGGCCGGCGCGGACCCGGTCACGGAGCTCCGCGGCGGCCGCCTCGGTGAACGTGATCGCCGCGAGGTGACGCAGCTCGACGTGGCCGTCGGCGACGAGCGCGACGACACGGTCGACGAGCGCCGTCGTCTTGCCGGTGCCGGCACCGGCTTCGACGAACAGGCTCGCGTCGTGCCCGTCTCGGACACGTGCCCGGGCGGCCTCGTCGCCGATGCTGCTCACTCGGGCTCCGTCAGGCGCCGAAACCCGTCGAGCGCGGGATCGTCGGCCTTTCGTGTCCAGGTGGTGGCCCGGTCGGCCGGACAGAGCCGGTCGTAGGGGCAGGTGGCGCAGTGGCCGAACGTCTCGTGGTGGACCCGGGGGTTGTAGAACGGCTCGCCGGGGACGGCAGGGAACGAGCCGTGCTCGATGCCGTCGACGATCGCGTCGAGCGCCTCGACGAGGCGGGTCTCGATCTCGGCGTCGACGGCGAAGCCGTGTTCGGCTTCGTCGGCCGTCTCGGCGCGGGTGTACCAGTAGTACGCGTCGGCCTCGTCCGCGCCGGTCAGCGCGAGCGCGGCCCGGGCGTACACCGGCAGCTGCAGGCGCTGACCGGCGCCGACGGGATCCTCGTCGTCCGGCGGGGCGTATCGGGGGTCGCCCGTCTTGTAGTCGTAGACGACCACCCGACGCCCGTCGGGGGAACGGTCGAGGCGGTCGATGCGGCCACGGAAGCGCACCGGCCGCGCGTCCGACAGTCGGACGACGACGTCGGGCTGCCCGGCGCCGCCGAAGCCGACCTCGAGGTCCTCGCCGCCCGGTGTGGCGTCGTGGCGGCGACGCAGCGCCTCGTCGATCTCGAGGAAGCGCAGCGCCGTGCGCTGGATTCGGCGCCGGGCGAAGCGCCACAGGAGCGGACGGCCGGTCACGCCGCGCCGCTCGGCGTCGCCACAGTGCTCGTCGACGAGCTCGAGCAGGCGGTCACGATCGGCGGCCGTCCACCCGGCGCGCCGGCGTCAGCGGCGGGCGCTCCCGCACGAAGGCCTCGAGGATGGCGTGCACCAGCAGCCCCTCGTCGAGCGGGTGGATCGTCTCGATCTCCTCCGGTCGGGGGACGTCACGGATCCGCAGCACCCGCCCCAGCAGGTAGCGGAACGGGCAGGTCGCCCAGTCCTGCAGGGCGGTGGCCGCGACCGCCGGGGCGTCGTCGCCGGCGGCCGGTGGCCGCGCGTCGCAACGGCCGTCGTACGCGGTGAACGCGCTCGAGGCCCGACCGGCGGCGAGGCGGTAGCCGCCCGCGAGGCCGTCGGTCGCGAGGGGATGCTCGGCGACGGCGCGACCCGACGCCCGCCACTCGGCGAGGGCGCGGAGGTCACGTTCGAGGAGCGAACCCGGTTCGGCGTCGTGGACGGCCCCCGCCTCGAACGACGCGATCACGTCGAGCCACGGCTGGGGCTCGTCGACGTGGGACAGCCACTCCGCGCTGACCGCCCGTCCTACGTGTGCCGCGGCCGCGTCGAGCAGCCAGCGAGCTGGGAGGCGGGGCTGTTGCGCCCGCGGGTCGGCGCGGTGGAAGCACACGGTCACCACGTCGGCGCTGAGCAGCGCGGCCTCGTAGGCGCGACGATCCTCGGCGCGCCGGTCCGCGGTGGTGGGCAGCCCGGCGGCGGCGCGGTCCACGTCGGTGAGGAACGGGTCTTCCCGGCCGCGCGGCGGGAGCGACCCTTCCGTGCCGCCAAGGACCGTCACCACCGCGAAGTCGGCGCCGAACACCGCGTGGAGCGGCCCGACGAAGACGCCCGTGCCGAAGCGGCCCGCGTGCGGCCCGGGCGTGTCGAGCGCGTTGGCGAGCCCGACGCGGAAGCGAGGCAGGTCAACCGGGCTGCCGACCGCGTCGAGCGCGGCCAGCTCCCGCAGGATCGCGTCGATGCGCCGCGCCGCGTCGAGGTCCCGCTCGGGCCAGTCCTGCCGTTGCCCCTCGCCGCCGAGGTAGCGGGCCAGGAGTCCCGACGCCCACGCGCTGAACCCGGCCCACGTCGTCGTGGTCGGCGGCGCGGCGCGCTCGGTCAGCTCCGCCAGGAACGTCTGGAGGCGGTGGGTCTGGTCGAGGTCGCGTTCGAGAGAGGTCACCCGCCACTCGGGCTGGTCGTCGTCGTCGCGGGCGGCGGCGAGGTCGACGTCGAGCTCCGCGGCGTGATGCGCCAGCCGGTCGTGCCACTGCGCGGCGCCCGCGACGACACCGGCGGCACGCGAGACGAGGTCCCACCGGGCGCCGGGGACCCGCCGGCCCTCCGCGTCGAGGATGGGGCCCGCGGCGAGCCACGCGGCGACGCCATCCCGCGGGTACCCGTCGTCGACGAGGTCGATGACGCTGGTCAGGACCCGTCCCGCCACCGAGTCCCCCAGCCGCTGCGGCGACGGGCCGTTCCACGGAATCGCCGCTCCGTCGAGGAGCTCGGGCACCAGCCGGGCGTACGGCTCCGCGACGGGATACAGGAGCGCCATCCGGCCGAACGGGATGCCGTCCTCCGCGTGCGCGAGCAGGCGACGCATCGCCGCGCGCGTCTCGTCCTCCGGGTCGGGGGCGGCCACCAGCCGCGGCGCCGGGCCGCGCTCGGTGGGGTCGAGCGGCGCGGCCTCGACGACGACGCCGCGGCCGCGGGCCGCGAGGGCGCGCGAGGAGGCGATCCTCGGCGGGGGAGCGGCGGCGCGGGAGGTAGGCGATCACCGTCCCGAGCTCGTCGAGCGTCGCGCCGTCGTCGATCGCGTCGGCCGCGACGGCCGCGAGGTCCTGGTCGTCGTAGCTGTCCCGCGTCGCGTCGAGGTAGCAGCGGTACAGGTCCACGACCGCCGCGGCGTGGCCGGCCCGCGCGGCGAGCGTGTTGAGCGCGCCGAGTGGGGCGCGACGCAGGTCGGTGAACGTGGCGGCCAGGCCGACCTCGGTGCCGCGATGGTCGGCGAGGGCGGCGAACGGCCCGGGCGCAGCGCGGAGCACGGTGTGGACCGCCTCGACCCGCCGCACACCGCTCAACGGGACCCGATCCGCGGCCGCGAGCACCGGCGCGCCCACCAGCTCGGCGACCCGGGCCAACGCCATGAAGCGGACGTTCACGAGCCCGTCCCGGCGGGCCAGCTCGCGGCGCAGCGCCAGACCGGCGTACGGCGACGGGACGGCGACGGTCACGGGCGCCAGCGGGTCGGCGGCCTTCGCCTCCCGGACCAGGTTCCAGAGGATCTCGCGGGCCGGGGCGCCGAGCTCGGTGACGAAGGTGCGGGGCCGCGCCGACCCAGTGGCAGCACCGGGCCCGTCGCCGCTCACCGCCGGAGGCTACCGACGGGCTGTGACACCGGACCCGGCCGCCGTCGTGGGGGCGAGCGAAGAATTGGGGGGCCGCTGTGCCAATCTGGACGGCGCATGTATCGGCTCGGGCCGGTTGCGAGCCGGCTGCTCACGACGATCCTCATCGGGGGCATCGCCATCGGGGCGTGCCTCGCGGCGCTGCTCCCGGGGACGGCCGTCTTCGCGAAGGCCTACTCGTACCAGAGCAACGCGATCGGGAAGCTCCGCCAGCTCGACCAGCGCTCCACGGTCTACGACGCCGACGGGAACGTCATCGGCGTGCTCGGGACCCAGAACCGCCAGGACGTCACCCTGGACCAGGTGCCCACGCTCCTCCAGGACGCCGTCATCGCCGTCGAGGACCACACCTTCTGGACCAACGACGGCATCGACCTCAACGGCGTCTTCCGGGCCGCGATCACGAACGCCTCGTCCGGTCAGGTCCTCCAGGGCGGCTCGACGATCACCCAGCAGCTCGTCAAGCAGCGCATCCTCAACTCGGCCCGGACGGTGAACCGCAAGGTGAAGGAGATCATCCTCGCCTTGCGCCTCAACAAGGAGTACACGAAGAAGCAGATCCTCGAGCAGTACCTGAACACCGTGTACTTCGGGGAGGGCTCCTACGGGGTGAAGTCGGCGGTCGAGCGGTACTTTCTGACGCCGGACCCGGCGTCGCCGTACGGCGGTGTCGCGCTGACCCAGCTGAGCCAGATCAACGTCGCGCAGGCGGCGCTGCTCGCCGGGCTCATCAACAACCCGACGGGTGACAACCCGTTCAGCAACCCGCAGGGCGCCAAACAGCGTCGCTTGCTGGCGCTCGGGCGGATGGTCGCCGAGCACTACATCACCCAGGCCCAAGCCGACGAGGCCAACGTGGCGCCGCTGCCGACCATCGTGCCGCCGCCTGACCTCCGACCGACGAACGCCTGGGTCTCGGAGGTCGAGCGCCGGCTCATCAACGACCCGATCTACTCCGCGTTGGGCCGCACCGCCCAGGAGCGCCAGAACGCGATCTTGACCGGTGGGCTGCAGATCTACACGACCGAGAACCCGACGATGCAGAACGAGGCGCAAAGCGTGGTCGACAACGACCTGAGCTCCCCGTCCGGGTTCACCGGATCCCTCGTCGCGATGAACCCGAAGAACGGTGAGGTCGAGGCGATGGTCGGCGGCCCCGGGTTCCAGTCCAGCCAGTACAACATCGCCACCCTGTACCCGGGCCGGCAGGCCGGCTCCACGTGGAAGGTCATCACGCTGGCCGCGGCGCTCGAGTCCGGATTCTCCCCGAACGACCTGGTCGACGGCACGTCGCCGTGCGTGCTGCCCCCCTGGGGCATGACCCAGAACGCCGAGGGGGGTGGCGGGACCTACACGCTGCGTGCGGCGACGGCGGATTCGGTGAACTGCGCGTTCGCGCGCACCGAGCTCGCCGTCGGCTTCCCGAAGATCATCGACACCGCCCACGCGATGGGCATCACCCAGCAGACCCTCAAGCCGGTGCTGACCCTCACGCTCGGCGCCATCGAGTCCACCGCGCTGGAGATGGCGACCGTGGCGAGCACCATCGCCGACGAGGGGATGCACCACACCCCCGTGTTCGTGAGCAAGATCGTCGGCCCCGCCGGCCAGACGGTCTTCGACGCCAACACCCTGCCCGGCCAGCAGGTGATCAGCAAGGACACCGCCGACTGCGAGACCGACCTGCTCCACGGCGTGATCACCGGCGGGACCGGCACCGGCGCGTCGCTCAACGGCCGCGACGCCGCCGGCAAGACGGGCACCACCGACAGCCAGACCGACGCCAACTTCCTCGAGTTCACCGGCGGCGCGCAGATCGCCGACTTCATCTGGCACGGCAACCCCCTCGCCCGCGTGCCCGGCGCCGGGTTCGGTGGCAACTTCCCGGCGAGCGCGTTCGCGCGACTTCCTGGACCAGGCGCTGCAAGGCCAACCCGCGCTGCCGCTCCCCGATCCCGGGCCGGCGTGTCAACGGCCCGGCGGGGTCATCACCCCGGCGGGCCGGGTCGCGAACCTCAACGGCCTCCAGCCGGGTGGCGGCACGACCGTCGCGCCGCCACCGAGCATCGTGATCACGCCGCCGAGCACGACGCCGACCACCATCCCGATCACGACGCCGCCCACCACGTGCAGCGCTCCAGGCGGGTCGCCCCCCACGACGAGCTGCGGACCTTGATTCCCCGAGCGACGGTCTAGCGCGCCGCCGCGCCTCGTAGGGTGCGGCGTGTGACCGGGCTGGAGTCGCTCCTCGCCGTCCAAGAGCGTGACCTGACCCTGGACCGGCTCCGCCACCAGCGTGCCACCCTGGCGGAGCGGGCACACGTCGCCGACGCGACGGCCCGCCTCGATGCCCTCACCGCCACCCGCACGGCCCAGGGCGCGGCACGCGACGAGGTGGCCGGCCGGGAGCAGGGCCTCGCCGACGAGGCGCAGCGCCTCGGTGAGCAGAGCCACGCCGCGGAGCAACGCCTCTACTCGGGTGAGGTGTCCTCACCCCGCGAGCTGCAGGCGCTGCAGGCCGACGTCGAGCAGCTCCGCCGCCGTCAGCGCAGCGTCGAGGATCAGCAGCTCGGCCTCATGGAGCAGCGCGAGCCCCTCGACGCGGCGCTCGGAGTCCTCGACGCCGAGCGGGTCGCGCTCGAGGCCGACCTCGCCGAGGCGCAACGCGACCTCGACGCCAAAGAGCGCGAGCTCGATGACGTCATCATCGCCGAGCAGGCCGCCCGCGACGAGGCCGTCACCGCCGTCGACGGCGCGCTCTTCGCCGACTACGAGCGGCGCCGCGAGCACGGCCACGGCGTCGGCGCCGCCCGGCTCGTCGGGTTCACCTGCCAGGGCTGTCACCTCTCGATCCCGGCGGCGGTCGTCGACCGGCTCCGCCGTGAGGGCGACGGTGCGCTCGCCTACTGCGACAACTGCGGCTGCATCCTGGTGCCGTGACCCTCGCCGAGGTGCTCATCTACAGCGACGGGGGGGCCCGCGGCAATCCCGGCCCGGCCGCGATCGGCGCGGTGGTGCTCGACCCGGCGACGGACCCGCCGACCCCGCTGGCGACCGTCAGCGAGCGCATCGGCGTGACCACGAACAACGTCGCCGAGTACCGGGCGGTGATCGCCGCGCTCGAGGCGGCCCGCCCCTATGAGGCCCGCACCGTCCGGGTCCGCTGCGACTCGATGCTCGTCATCCGCCAGCTCCAAGGCGCGTGGCGGGTCAAGCAGCCGCATCTGCGTCCCCTCTACGAGCAGGCCCGGGCGCTGCTCGCCGGCTACGAGGGCGTCGACCTCGCCCATGTGCGCCGCGAGGACAACGTGGACGCCGACCTGCTGGTGAACGCCGCGCTCGACCAGGCGTGACGCCATGCTGCTCTGGTACACGTCGCTGTCGATCCTGTTCGTCGCGAACGTGTTCCGTAGCGCCGGGCTCGACTACCGCCTCGTCGCCGTGGGCGCGCTCGTGCCGCTCCTCGTGGACCTGCCCGTCGGGCACCGGGCCGTCGGCCACACGTTGCTGCTCGCGGTCGTGCTGTTCACGCTCGTCATGGTGTCGACGGCGGGCCGGTCGCGGCTGCTGCGCCGCCGGCTCCTCTGCGTCCCCATCGGGGTGTTCGTCGGCCTCGTGCTCTCCGGCGCGTTCACCCAGGACCACGTGTTCCTCTGGCCCTTCCTGGGCGGGTTCGGGACGGAGGGCCTCCTCCCCGTCTGGTGGGCCCTGCTCGTGGAGGAGCTCGTCGGGCTCGTCGGCTGGTGGTGGATCGTCGGCCAGTTCGACCTCTACGTCCCCGTCGTGCGCCGCGAGTTCTGGCGGTCCGGTCGCCTCCGCGAGAGCCCGACATGATCGTGCTCGTCCGCCACGGCGAGACCGAGGCCAACCGGGCGGGGCTGCTCCTCGGCCGGGCGGACCCGCCGCTCACGGCGCGAGGTGCCCGGCAGGCCGCCGCACTGGCCCGGACGCTGGCGCGCGCCGCGGCGCCGCTGCTCGTCACCAGCCCGCTCACCCGCGCCGTGCAGACCGCCGCGGCGATCGGTCAGGCCACCGGGGCGTCCGCGGTCGTCGAGCCGCGGCTCACCGAGCTCGACTACGGCGAGTGGGACGAACGGCCGCTGGCCGACCTCCCACCCGACCTCGCGGCGCGGTGGCGGGCTGATCCGGCCTTCGCCCCGCCGGGCGGGGAGAGCCTCGCCGCCGTGCGCGCCCGCGTCGCGCCCTGCGCCGCCGAGCTGCTCGACGAGGCGCGGGAGCGGACCGTCATCGCGGTGAGCCACGTGTCGCCGATCAAGGCGATCATCCTCTGGGCGCTCGACCTGTCCGACGAGCTGGCGTGGCGGCTGCGCCTCGACCTGGCGTCGATCTCGCGGGTCGCGGCGGGCCCGGTCGGTCCCGTCGTCGTCACCTTCAACGAGACGGCGCACCGGCGCTGACGGCCGTCAGTCGGCGCGCGACCGGGATCGGCGGGCGCGGCGGGACGCGGATGGGCGCCGTCGCCGTCGACCACGAACCGGCCCTCCCCGGGCCCGTCCGCGACGGGCATGCCGAGCGCGTCGAGGAGCGCGAGGTCCTCGTCGGGCGCCCGGCCCGTCGTCGTGAGGTAGTTCCCGACGATCAGCGCGTTCGCGCCGGCCAGCACCCCCATCGCCTGCAGCTCGCCGAGCACTCGCTCCCGGCCGCCGGCGAGGCGCAACCACGCCGAGGGCAGCACGAGCCGGAACAGGGCGATCGCCTGGAGCGCGGCCCGGGCCGACAGCAGCGACTGGCCGGCGAGCGGCGTGCCGGGCCGCGGGTCCAAGAAGTTGATCGGCACCTCGCACGGTGCGAGCGCCGCCAGCTCGAACGCGAAGTCGATCCGCTGCTCGAGCGTCTCGCCGAGACCGAGGATGCCGCCGCAGCACAGCTCCATCCCCGCCGCCGTGGCTCGCCGGGCCGTCTCCACCCGATCGTCGTAGGTGTGCGTCGTGCAGATGCGCGGGAACACCGCCCGGCAGGTCTCAAGGTTGTGGTTGTATCGCCGTACCCCCGCGGTGGCGAGTCGCCGCGCCTGCTCGTCGGTCAGCAGCCCGAGCGAGCAGGCCACCTCGAGGCCCGTCTCGCGATGCACGGCGTCGACCGCCTCGATCACCCGCCGCAACAGCCGTTCCTCCGGGTTGCGGACCGCCACGACCAGGCAGAACTGGGTGGCGCCCGCGTCGCGGTGTCGCGCGTGCCGCGGCCAGCACCTCGTCGAGATCGAGGAACGCATACACGTCGACCTGGGTGTGGAAGCGAGCGGACTGCGAGCAGAACGCGGAGTCCTCCGGACAGGCCCCCGACTTGGCGTTCAGCAGGCTCTCCAGCTCGACCGCCGGCCCGCAGTAGGCGAGGCGCACCTGGTGGGCGAGCGCCACCAGGTCGGGCAGCGCGTCGAGCGGGAGCGCGGCGATCGCGGCCACGTCCTCGCGTTGCAGCGGCCGGCGGCGGTCGACGAGCTGGGTCTCGGCGTGGGTCAGCACATCCGGTCGGGCCACGGGGCCAGAGCGTAGAGGCGCGGGCCCTCTACCCGTCAGGGCCGCAAGGGCGCGACGCCGCGCCGCGGTTCGTGGGACACTGGGCGTGGTGGTGAGTCGGCCGGGTGGCCGCGTACCGGCTCGACCGGTCCGAGGAACGTCCGGACTCCACAGGGCACGGTGCTGGGCAACACCCAGTCGGGGCGACCCGCAGGACAGTGCCACAGAGAACAGACCGCCGATGGCGGCGACACGCCGCACAGGCAAGGGTGAAACGGTGCGGTAAGAGCGCACCAGCGTCCGGGGCGACCCGGACGGCTCGGCAAACCCCACCAGGAGCAAGGCCATACAGGGGGAGGACGGCCCGTCCGCAGACACCCCCGGGTAGGCCGCTAGAGCCGGCGGGCAACCGCCGGCCGAGAGGGATGGCCACCCCAGGCGTCACACGACGCCCGGACAGAATCCGGCGTACAGGCCGACTCGCCACCAACTCGTTACGCCACAACGGAAACCGGCCGTGGGGGCACGGTGCTGTCCTCAGCGAGTCCTCGGCCCGATCCGCGCCGACGGGTCCGCGGCTCGCGGCAATGGCTCAACCTCAGGTCATGGTCGATCAGCGGTAGCATGCCTTGTACTTCTCACGCGATACAATGCAGCCTGATGAGCGCGCAAGTATCGACAGCGAAGGTTTCCCATCGAGGACAGACCAGCCTTCCGGCGGGATTGCGTCATCGCTGGGGGATCGAGGAGGGCGGTGAGGTTGCCTTCATCGACCTCGGTGATGCGGCGCTGCTAGTCCCCGGGGGGATCGGATCGGCGCGCGACGAGCTGCGCCGTGTGCTGCTGGGCGGCGTCTATGACGCAGCCGTAGCGGGGCTCGACGATCCCGACCTTGCCGACCAGTAAGGCCTTGATCGACGACCGACTGCTGGTCGCGCACCTCCTCGGTGCCTCCGTGGCGCTTCCGAAGGGGGCTGCGCTGCACACGACGGGGTACTGGTACTACCGGGCCTGCCGGGCCGCAGTCGCTGGTGGCGCTGGCCAGCTCGCGGGTCCCTTCCGTGCGCTGTATCCCGAAGAGCAGGCGAGAGCGATCCAGGGCCTCCTGGAGCTTCCCGAACGGATCGGTCTGCCGGACAGTCGGCGCCTCGTTCCCGAGATGGCTGAGGTCTCGCATCGGCATCCGCGATTGAACCTGTTGAATGTCGAGGCGACCGCCGCGGCGCGGCTGCTGGCAGCCCGGGTTGTGCTCTCGCCCTCGGCGGCAAGGGGCGTCCTGCCGGGGACCCTCGACGCGGAGGGTGTTGCCTGGCTGACCGTCGAACCTGCTTGAGGTCAGCGCCCGAGCCCAGGTGGTTCGAACGAGCGGTGCAGGGACTCCCGCCCAAGCTCCTGAGCTCGGGCGTTTCGCAGAACCTCGCCGAGGACGTGATCGATGGCATCGCGGGTCCGGTCCGCCGAGTCGGCCAGAGGTGGGAGTAGGTGTCGAGGGTCTGGGCGACGCTGGCGTGGCCGAGCCTGGCTTGCACGACGGTGACGGCTTCGCCGTGACGGATGAAGAGGCTGGCGTAGTAGTGGCGCAGCGCATGGAAACCGGTACCCGGCGGCAGTCCCCGCGCTCGACCGCGGCTCGCCGCATCTCACTGAACCGGTTGCGTTTGATCGGGGCGCCGACCTCGGTGGTGAACAGGAGGCGGTGCCGATCGCGTGCGCTCAGTCCGACCTCGGCCAGGCGTCGCACGACCCGAACAACCGCGGCGGTCACGCCGACGGCAGCGACGGGAAGTGCCGGAGCGGGCAACACGACCACCGCGTCGCGGCGGCCGAGTCCCAGACCGACTGCGGGGCGGTCGGGTTCGATGAGTTGGGTGATCGTGGTCGGGAGTGAGCGACGCTTGGCGATTGCGACGATGGCTGCGGTGACGAGGATCGCGCCAAGTGCGGGCGCGGTCTTTTCTAGGCTGCACGACGTGCCTGCACCGACGTGGGTGTTCGGTTTCCACGGCGACAAGGAGCGTCGGCGGGGGCCGTGGCGGGTCGGGCGCGTATACGAGAGCGGCGGTGTCGGTGGCTGCTGAACCGGCAGTCGACGGCGTGGTCGATGCCAGCGAGCCGGTCGAGTTGCTCTTGCCGCGCGCTGCGCACGACGCGGTCCGGCCTGACCAGCCGGGAGGCGCAGCGCCGCCTGCTCATCTACGGACCTAATGAACTGACCCAGCGGGGTGGCCTGCGCTGGCCTCGCGAGCTCGGTCGCCAGTTCACGCATCCACTCGCGCTGCTGCTGTGGGCCGCGGCCGGGCTTGCCCTGTGGTCAGGGACGGTGGCGGTGGCGGTGGCGATCGTCGCGATCATCGCCCTGAACGCCCTTTTCGCGTTCGTGCAGGAGGTCGAGGCTGGCCGGGCGGTCGACGCGCTTCGTCAGTACCTGCCCGAGCAAGCCAGCGTGCAACGCGATGGACGGCTGCAGTCGATCGCGGCCCGGGAGCTCGTTCCTGGCGATCTGCTGGTGCTGGAGGAGGGCAACCGAATCTCGGCGGACGGCCGTCTCATTTCGGGTGCGGTCGAGGTCGACATCTCGACGCTCACCGGCGAATCGATACCTGTGCTGCGTTCCGCAGATCTCCAAGATGTGAAGACGCCCCTCCTGCAGGCACGTGATCTGGTATTCAGCGGATCGAGCTGCACGGGAGGTGACGCCCACGCGGTCGTCGTCGCGACGGGCATGCGGACCGAACTCGGGCGTATCGCTGCCCTCTCCGAGCATGTCGTCTCCGACCGGAGTCCTCTCGAACGGCAGGTGCGCCGCGTCGCTTGGCTGATCGCTGCGATTGCTGTGCTCATGGCGATCGCGTTCATGCCCATCGCCACGCTCGGGGCTGGCCTTTCATTCTCCAGCGCGCTCGTGCTCGCGGTTGGACTCATCGCCGGCAACGTCCCCGAAGGCCTGCTCCCCGTCATCACCCTCGCCCTCGCGATCGGCGTCCGAGACCTCGCGCGCCGCGGCGCCCTCGTGAAACGCCTCAGCGCGGTGGAGACCCTCGGTTCGACCGACGTCATCTGCACCGACAAGACCGGCACCCTCACCGAGAACCGGATGCGGGTGCTGAGCATCTGGACACCTGCGGGTGAGCTCGATCCCAGTGCGAGCGATCATCGGACCCCCGAGCCAGAACCCGTCGCTGCGTTGCTCGATGTCATGACGTGCTGCAACAACGCGCACCTGCACACCGAACAGGTCGCGGGGGACCCGACCGAACTCGCGCTCCTCGAAGCCGCCGTTCGCAGCGATCCCACACGAGACCGAACCGCTGCCCAGTCGGGGCGCCTTCGTTACTTCCACTTCGATCCCACACTCAAGCTCATGTCAACCATCGACCGACGAGACCCCGAGGTTTGCGTCGACACGAAGGGCGCCCCGGAGGCCGTACTTCCTCGCTGCACGACGATCATCGGCCCAGACGGGGCCTTGCGACCCCTTGAACCTGCGGATCGGAGCGAGATCACGCAGCGGGTCGACGAAGACGCCGCCCGAGGTCTGCGCGTCCTCGCCTTCGCCACACGCCCGCTCGCACCCAACGCCGTGGCCACCACGACCCGCGTCGAGGCAGAACAGAACCTGTGCTTCCTCGGCCTGGTCGCCATGCTCGACCCGCCCCGCCCCGAGATCGCCGACGCCGTCACCCAATGTCACCGCGCCGGTGTCCGCATCCTCGTCGTCACCGGCGATCACCCCCTGACCGCCACCGCGATCGCCCACCAAGTCGGAATCGGGGTCGGACCCAGCCAGGTCGTCACCGGCGACGAACTCGACCAGCTGAGTGACGCGGACCTCGATCGCCTCCTCCACGAGGGCGGCGAGATCATCTTCGCTCGGACCTCACCCGAAGCCAAGCTCCGGATCGCAGAAGCGCTGCACGCTGAAGGCCACGTCGTGGCCATGACCGGCGACGGCGTCAACGACGCCCCCGCCTTGCACAGCGCCGACATCGGTGTCGCCATGGGCCGCTCCGGCACCGACGTCGCCCGAGAGGCATCGACGATGGTGCTCACCGACGACAACTTCGCCACCATCGTCGCCGCCATTGCAGCGGGACGCGTCGTCTATGACAACGTACGAAAGTTCATCCTTTACATCTTCGCCCACGCCACCCCCGAGGTCGTGCCCTTCCTCGTATTCGCGCTCGCACGCGGAGCGGTCCCACTGCCCCTCACGGTGCTGCTCCTGTTGACCTTCGACGTCGGGACCGAAACCCTGCCCGCGCTCGCCCTCGGACGAGAACCGGCCGAGCCGGGAATCATGGAACGCTCACCCCGTCCAAGAAACGAGAACCTCATCCAACGCAGGATGCTCGTACGAGCGTGGCTGTTCCTGGGCATGCTCGTGGCCGGACTCTCGATCGGCGGCTTCTTCTACGTCCTCATCCATGCCGGCTGGCATCCCGGTGACCCCACTGGCCCCGGACATCCGCTCCACCACGCCTACCTGGAGGCGACCACCATGACGTTCTTCGGCATGGTGATGGGTCAGGTCGGTACCGCGTTCGCGGCCCGAACCGAACGTGCCTCGCTCCGCTCGGTTGGGATCTTCACCAACCGATACCTGCTCGGAGGCATCGCCATCGCACTCGGACTGGCCGCCATGGTCATCTATCTTCCGGTCTTCCATGCGCTGCTAGGAACTGCCTCGCTCCCACCGAGCACGCTGCTCATCGCACTCCCGTTTCCCTTCATCGTGTGGAGTGCCGACGAAACCCACCGCTTCATCGTCCGACACCGCGCCCCGTCTCGGCGCGCCGCGCCGGACTGAGGTCGGACACCTCCGCGCCGACCGGGTACCCACGCTGATTTGTCCTCGCACCTGACCTCCGTCTTGCAGCGGGATGGTGACGGCAGGTCATGATCCAAAGGGTCCTGCATCCGTGTATTGCGTGCGGGGTCGGTGTGTTGAGGTTGTCCCTAGCATGAAGTGCTCGCCTTTGGGTGAGTTGGGGGACCCGAGGTTGCCTCGCCGCCTCGGCGCGCCCTTCACTGTCGACGATCGTCCCGGGCTGGTGCTGCTCCGGTGTTGCTGGCGTTCCCCGACGGCGTTGATTAGATCGTTCTTGTCGTCGGCGTGGCGGTAGAGAGACACGGTTCTGACACCGAGGTGGTGGGCGAGTGCCGGCATGAAGTTCCTCGCCCAGGTGGCTTCACGCAGCCAACCAGCGACTCCCGCCGCCGAGGCGCTGTGAAGGCCTTCTGCGTACGCACCGATGAGCTTCATCCTTCACCGACGTCCCTACAGCAACGCCTGGGAACCCGTCCGGCGGTCGGATAATCGTCGGGAGGCGAGCTGGCTCTGAACGAGATCTTGCAATGGTTCGTCATTTCCGTATTGGCGACAGCCGTGCTTCGCTCTTGCCTCAGTCGCCGGCACGGCGGTGGAAGCAATATGAATAGGAGACCGAGAGTTTGAGCTGCTGAGGCAGGGCGAGACTCTGGGGTACGTCATCCCTGATCCCATCGAGCGTCACAACAAGGCGCAAGGCATAGCGGGCTCGTGTATGGAGTGCAGGGTTCACACTCAGGCAGCGCCAACGTGGCGGCAGGATCATGTTCCTCGGTAGGGATTGAGACATGGGCTGTTGGTGGGGCCGGGGAACTGGCCCGACCACAGTCAACGATGCAAGTACCGCAGTATCCGCGGCCGGTGCCGCGATCCTTGGTACCGTGCCGCTCCTAACCCAGTTGCCCCTGGTCGACGAGGTCGTCCTGGTCGAGGCCGAAGGGTCAACGGAGGCCTGGCCGGCATACAGCCCAGCGCTGGTGTCGGCGGTCATCTCGACGAAGTCCCCGCGACCTCGCAGGTCTAGATCTAGCCCCGGGCCACGCGTGCGCGATCGGCCGCGTCCGGCGCCTCAGCGGGCCATGATCTGCGCTCAGGCACCAGGATGAGCGGACGCGTGCTGCGATGTGCGAGCCGGGTTGCAGTCCCGCCGAGTAGGAAATCGCCAGCCGCGGTACGGCCGGTTTTCGCGATGACGAGAAAGTCCGCGTCCTCCTCGTCAGCGAGACCGAGCAAGCACTTGACAGGGTCTCCACGCGTGAGATTCGTTCGGTAGCGAACGCCGGTCTCCCGCAGCGGCTCGGACCAGAGCCCCTCGAGTAGGAGACGGTGCTCCGTCTCGATACGCATGTAGTCGATCTGGGCGATCGACATCATCCACTCGCCGATGCTGGAAACCACGTGCGCGAGGAGGACCTCGGCGTCGACCCGGCGGGCAAAATCGGCACTCCACTCCACGGCTCGTTGCGCGGCCGGTGATCCATCGGTCGCAACCAAGAGGCGCACGGGTCGGCTCACCGGTTCGCTCCTTCATGTCAGGTTGATCGGTGGCTCGGGGAGCCGGGTGCATGATGAGGGTCGTCACCTCGGCGGCGTTCGGCACGCCGTCATGATCGGTGTCGATCGTGACCGCGTCAGTCACCGTGACGCTGGTTGCTACGCCGTCAGGTCCGATACCGGAGTCCAACTCGCGGATCTCCTCGATACCTGGATCCCGCACCTTCCGGATCTTTTCGAGGCGGAACACGACGCCTCGTTCATACTGATGGACGATGACGACACCAAGGTTTCGGCATCCGCTTTCCCTCTCATGACGTCCTAACGCGTTCCTGATCGGTGGTTGGCCGGAGCTACTCGTGTACTTGCACCGGCCGGCCCTCGAAGGCTTCGATGCGCTCAGCCGCGGCCTCCAGGAGCTTGTGGGCGAGATCGGAGAGCGCTCGCCCGGCGGCCAGCTCCTCGCCGATTCGTGGCACCGTCGGGTCGGCAGGGTTCCTGCGTGCTCGGCCACCTCCGACGAGGCGTCCGTTGGCGTACTCAAGCAGCGCTTCGGCTTGGGTTTCATCGGGCGTCTCGTCGAGCAACACCTCGACCGTCCACACCTTGGCTTCACTGGTCTGTCTCATTGTTCATGCCTCTTTCTGCGCTGGGCGACAGGCGCGGGTCTGTGGAGTCACTGTCGGGGTGATCGCCGGAGACGATCCGTGAGCCCGCTGCGGGGCACCCAGGGCTGGTCATGGGCCGGCTCGAGGTCGGGACGGTGCGTCGGGTTCGTTTGGCGTCGCGCGCGCCGCCAACCCCACCGCCGCTCTGGCCCTCGGTCCTTGCTGCGCTGGAATTTCATGGGTACCTCCAATTCCTGCGAGGTGTGTCGCGCTGTCCGCTGGTTCAGTTCTGTGGAGAAGGGCTCTCGTTGAGCGTGGCGCTCGGGGTCTCCGATGACCAGGGTCCAAGGGCCCGTGTCGGTCGCTCACTGCCTGTTCACGCGGCCAGGGCGTGCCCCCTGGGCGAGATGGTCGCTGAACCACTGAGCGGCCAGCTCGGCGACGGTCTCGAGCGTGCCGGGCTCCTCAAAGAGGTGAGTCGCACCGGGGACGACCTCGAGGCGGTGCTCACAGGTCAGCCGGTGGGCAGCCTCCCCGTTGAGGTCCAGCACGACCTCGTCGTGGCCGCCGACGATCAGCAAGGTCGGGGCCCGCACCGCAGCAAGACGAGGCCCCGCCAGGTCGGGGCGGCCACCCCGCGAGACGATCGCGCGGACCGGAGATTCTGGATCGGCGGCCGCCCACAGGGCGGCGGCGGCGCCGGTGCTGGCACCGAAGTAGCCGATGGGGAGTTCGGCGACGTCCACCTGTGTGGACAACCAGCGCGTTACGGCGTCGAGCCGCTCGGCCAATAGCTCGACGTCGAACACGTTGGCACGGTCGAGTTCCTCGCGAGTGGTCAGCAGGTCAAAGAGCAGCGTTGCGAGGCCAGCCTCGTTGAGCAGCCCGGCCACGAGCCGGTTCCGGGGGCTGTGACGACTGCTCCCGCTCCCGTGCACGAACACGACTATTCCGAGCGCGCTAGATGGCACGGTCAGCTGCCCGGAGAGGCTCACAGACCCAGCGGGAATCTCGACCTCGGGGTCGCCTAGGGCGGTTGGTGGGTGGTCCTGCGCTGGGCTCGCTCCAACCGGAGGCGTCGCGACTGCAGCCTCCGCGAGCAGCGACGCCACCTCGGCGTCCGGGGTCTGGGCGAAGTCGGCGTACCACTGACCGACGGCGAAGAACGCGGCGGGTGTCTCGAGACAGACGACTTCGTCGGCCTCGGTTGCGAGCGCACGCAACAAATCCTGGGCCGCCACGGGCACCGCCAACACCACCCGTGCCGCGCCGTGGGCACGGGCGACCTGCAGCGCGGCGCGTGCTGTCCCGCCGGTGGCGATGCCGTCGTCGACGACGATGACGGTCCGGCCGGCAAGGGACAGCGCCGGCCGGTCGCCACGAAACCGCATCGCTCGGCGCTCGAGCTCGGCACGCTCCCGTGTTTCCACGGCGGCGATCTCATCGGGTTGGACACCGGCGAGCCGGATGAGATCGTCGTTCAAGACTCGGGCGCCATCCTCGCCGATGGCGCCCATCCCGAGCTCCGGCTGGTGGGGGACGCCGAGCTTGCGGACCACGATGACATCGAGCGGCGCGTCGAGGACGCGGGCGATCTCTGCCGCGACTGGCACCCCTCCGCGTGGCAGCCCGACCACGATCGGGTCCTCCCGGCGCAGATGCTCAAGCCGGCCCGCGAGGCGCTGACCAGCATCCCGGCGGTCACGGAACAGACGCATCATCGATATCCCAGGATCAGTAGCGAAGCAGCATCGCGATCGGGCCGTGGACACCGAGTGCCCCGGGTTCGAGGAACACCACCTCACCTCTCGACTCCACGACGATGTCGATGAGCGCGTCGACGGCGTCATCGAGAACCTCGGGGGCGTCGACGTCCCCTGCAGGCTCCAGTCTCCGGTCCACGATGCGCGCCGGGTACTCGAAGTCTTCCTCCACGAGCAACAACCGGCCCCGGCCCTCGAGGGCCCGTTCCCACGTTGGCTTGATTCCCACGACCGCCAGGCCCGCGCCGATCGCCTCGACCACTTCGGCGACGGCCTTCGCCGATTGCTCAGCGCGGTAGTTCTCCAGGACCGGTCGCACCAAGTGCGCCAACTCGCCGGGCGGGGTGAGCTCCTCGTTGAGCGTCAAGTGGCCGATGATCCACTCCCCATGCCGGGTGACCTTCTTGAAGTACGCCAGGTCACGCTCCGTCCCGACGACCATGACGGGCAACGGGTCGGCACCGGCATATGCAGCCAGGGCGTGATCGACGCGGCGGAAGAACTGCTCCTGCTGGTTTTCGCTACGTGCGGAGTGTGGCGCGTAGCCACCCGACGCGAGCGGCTCACCGCGAGCGCCCTCCACGAACATCGGGAAACCATCGGTCCGAACCTCGACCAGCGTGGTGCCGTCACTCTCCAGAAGCCGGGCGGGCTTCTCGGCAAGGACGAGCACTCGATACCGGGGGCTACGAGCCAGTCCGACGGCCAGGTCACGAGTCTCGAACGCGTCGTTCACGACCACCCGTTCGGGGACGCTGAATGGCAGCATGAAGACGCTGGTCTCCGTCGGCGTCGCGAACACGGCCACCCCTTCGGACGGATGGCTGAGGTCGATCGACTCGACGCCCTCGTCGAGGTTGCGGAGGGCGGCCGCGCTCGTCCGCGCACCGAGTTCTCCGTGGAGCCGCCGCCGAGCCTCCTCGAGAAGGTGGCGTAGCCGAGCCGGATCCTCCGGGTTGCCGGGCCGCTGCCGCTGCAACGGAGACAGCAGCGACACCGCCGGGTAGCCGCGGGGCTCCCGCAGCCGCTGGAGATCGCTGCGGTTCATCCAGCACCTCCGCGGCGAGATGAGCCAGCGCGCCCGAGGTTCAGATCGAGACGGGGGCCGACAACGCGCGGACCGCTGACCAACAAGGGATCGTCAAACACGCGTCTGGCCTCGTCGATGATCGACGCGGCGCTCGCACGCAGCACTGCAGGTCGCGCCATCCCCCTGTGCAGACGCGTCACGGTCTCTCCGTGGGGAACGCGCTCGTCGGTTCAGTGTCGGCCAATCGTTCGCTCATACGAGGTTCCTCTCGGTTCCTCTCGTTCGGGGCTACCCCAGCCCTGGGCGGAACGCCCTGACAGGGCAAACAGCGTCGCTACGTAGACGCCGGATCGCTGCCGGCGTGTGGGTAGTGCTCCACGGTGGCGTCGGAACCCGGGAAGAACAGGCCTTCCTCGCCGTCGTCCCAGCGAATGAGATAAGGAGGACCCCCATCGGGACCGTGCACCTCCAGGATCTCGGCGTCGCGCTCCGCGTCGCCGACGTGGTGGCCCTTGATCATGAGCCGATCGCCTACCGCAGCCTTCATCTGGCATCACCTTCCCGTGTGCTCAGTGGAACGACCTCGATGTCGATCGATGGCGACCTGGTCGTGTCTCCAGCCCTTCCTGCCGCCTCCGATGCCATCCCGTCGATCATTCCTCCAGAGGACGGCGACGACTAGGGTCGATCGTCCCAAGTTCTGCTGGCCCGGCGGCTGATCATCCGGGGTCCACGACCACATGGGGAGGGTGGACCGGTTTGGCGCCGACGTACGCGCCGCCTTGTTCCCGGCCCGACCCGGGCGACGTGGCCGTGGAGGGACTGGCAGGGAGGCCACCCCTGAGAACGATGCCGTGGCAGCGATCCAGTCACGTCATCCGCTTCGAAGATCGCAGGGCAGGCTCCGGGAGGCCAGGGCCTTCCGACAAGGGAATCAGCTTGCTACTCGCCCCAGTTGGCGCCGTGAGCTATTCGGCTGCCCTGCTGTAGCCCAACCGTGTTGGCGGAGGTGTTCGCCTATTCGGTGTGGCCGAAGCCTTTGATGGCGAAGCCGAGGAAGACGGCGGCGAAGACGCAGACGACCGCGAGCTCGGCGCCGAGTGGCAAGGTGTGGCCGGGTAGTTCGAGAATGGCCATGGTTGCTCCTACCGCCGGTGCGGCCGGGCGCGCATGCGCATGGGCATGACGTGCTCGGCGTGGCCCTCGCGGGTCTCGCGCCCGGTGAAGTGCAAGAACACGTCGTCGAGGGTCGGGCGGTGGACGGGGACGTGGCTGACGGCCACGCCGGCGATGTCAATGAACGGGCGACTTGGGCCTCGCCCTCGGCGCTGAGAACGACGAGCGATCCTTCGCCCTGGCGCACCCGGAAGCCGGCGGCGCCCAGGCGCTGGGCCGCGACGGCGTCGTCCGCGGTGATCAGCTCCACGGTGTTGGACCCCACTTGGCGCTTGAGCTCTTCGGGGGTGTCGAGGGCGACGATCGAGCCTTGGTCGATGATGGCGATACGGTCGGCGTACTCGGTCTCGTCCATGTAGTGGGTGGTGAGGAAGATCGTCACCCCGGCTTCTCGGCGAAGTCGTAGGACGTCTTCCCACATGAGTGCCCGGGTTTGTGGGTCGAGGCCGATCGTCGGTTCGTCAAGAAAGAGCACCGCCGGGGTATGCAGCATCCCCCGGGCGATCTCGAGACGTCGGGCCATGCCGCCCGAGAAGGTGGAGATCAGATCCCGTCGCCGGTCCGAGAGCGCCACGTTGCGCAGGACTCGGTCGATGCGCTCGTCGACCTCGGCCCGCGGGACGTGGTAGAGCACGGCGTGGAAACGCAGGTTCTCCTCGGCAGTGAGCTGGTCGTCGAGGGTCTGCTCCTGGAAGACGAGGCCGATGTGACGCCGCACAGCCTTCGGCTGGCGCTCGACGTCGAAGCCATCCACTGACGCTCGGCCGCCGGTGGGCCGGACGAGTGTGCACAGCATGTTGATCGTGGTGGTCTTGCCCGCCCCATTGGGCCCCAAGAAGGCGAACACCTCGCCGCGGGCGACCGAGAACGAGACGCCTTTGACGGCTTCGACGTCGCCATAGCGCTTGGAGAGCCCCGACACCTCGATGGCGGCGACGTCATCGGGCGCCCGGTGCGCGAACTTGGTGTCGGGGCTCGGCGCTTGGGACGACGACCCAGACCGAGCCGACGACAGACCTTCGTCGGCGAGCACCGGCGACACGGCGTGGTTGGACGCCTCGGCCCGCTGCTTCGTTGAGCGCACAGCCACAACAACCTCTCGACGAAACGACCTCGATTTGGTCCCAACCGGCAGCCTGCATCCCCGAGCGACCCGCGAAACCAGGGTCCAAGGTCCCCTGACGGCCTACGTTTCCGGGCACCCGTATTGCCCAGCGTCTCGTCGGGCACCCTCGGCCTCGTCAGATCGCAAAGGCCGGCTCCGTCATCGGGGGCTGATCACCCAGGGGCTGACCGGATGTGGATTGGGCTCCCGATTGTGAAGCTCGCTGATCACGTCAAGGACGCCCTCGACGTTTCGAACCATGCCGACCACGATCGACTTGTCCCAGGCGTAGCGGACGTCACCGGTCAGCCTGACGACCCCATCTTGTACCGAGCAGTGGACATGGCTGTCGTCGAGGCGGTTGGGGCCGTTCAGCACCCCCTCGACGTCGACGCGGATCGCATCGTCGGGGCGGTCGAACGTCCGCAGGATGTCCTGGCGAGAAACGATCCCGACGAACTGGTCGGCTTCCACGACGGGAAGTCTCTTGACGCCGCGGTCCAGCATTCGACGGGCTGCGGACCGGACATCGTCGCTGGGTTGGCATGTCACTAGCACCCTCGTCATGACATCGCCCGCGGTGGACCCGGCCGCCTTGGTGACCCAGCGGTGCTCCCGCCCGGACAAGACGTCCACGAGCAAGCCCAACGCTCGGTGCCGGTGGCCGCCGTATGCCTCCTTGGAGATCAGATCTGCTTCGGTGACGATCCCAATCAGGCGATGGTGATCGTCCAGCACCGGCAGGCTGCTCACCTCCGACCTGACGAGACGCTCGGCCACCTCTTTCAAGGACGTGTCGGGAGTCACGGTCACCAGATCCTTCGTCATGATGTCGCCGACTTTCACCGCTAGCCTCTCCTTCACTGGCCCGTCTGTTCGCGGGCCTGGTTCCAAGTACCTGTCTATGCCCCATCGGCGCTAGAGGCGAAGGTCCCAGTCGGGTCGGTGGTCAATGGGGCCCTCGGTGAGGCCCATGTGATCTCGGGGTGTGAGATAACCCCTCGCTCGACCCGACTAGGACGCTCGTTGCCGACGTTCTGGGATCAAGTACCCGGAACTGTCATGCTGTTGGCCATGCCGCAAAGCAGTTCGCCGCCACCTCGTCTTGAACGCAGCTTTGCTTTTGTCGATCTCTGCGGCTTCACGGACTTCTCCGAGGAGCATGGTGATGATCAAGCAGCCGAGCTGTTGCATCTTCTTCGAACGAACGTGCGAGAAGCCTCATCGAGCCATGGTGTGCGGATAGATAAGTGGCTCGGAGACGGCGCCATGCTGGTGGCCGACGACTGGGCGCCGCTGGTCCACACGGTCATCGAGGTGAAATCGGCTCTAGCCGACAAATCCCCCTTGGCGATGCGAGCCGGCCTTGCTGCTGGCTTGGTCATGGTCTTTGAGGGAGACGACTATGTGGGACGGGCCATCAACCTGGCGTCCAAACTCTGCGAGTTAGCTGAACCCGGTCAATGTCTCGTTCCGGCATACCTTGAAATCAAGACAATCCCGGGGGTCTCAGCGTGTCCGGCTGGTATTCGAAGGATTCCCGGTTTCGCTGGTCCGCTGGATCTGATCAGCATCGACGCGGCAAGTGACGAACCCGGCGGCAACGACGTACCCGCTGCCTGCCAGTGAGGTGGGCTGGTTCATCGACCGGCGCTACTGGGGCCAGGGGCTCGCGACTGAGGGTGCGTGGAAGGCGTTGCCTCTTGCGTTCGGGCCGGTCGGACTGGCGCGGGTGATCGCCCGCTACAACACCGCCAACCTGGCGTCTGGTCGCGTCATGGAGAAGATCGGGATGCAGCTCTGGCGGGAGCTCCCACACCCGGAGCTGTCAGGCGCAACCGTGCGGATCTACGAGAGGTACGCCCGAATGAACCCTCTGAAGCGATCTCGAGCGTCGATGTGTGTCTGACCGGCACTGCGTCCTAGGCGGCCGGCGCGCCACGGAAGGTGCTCGCGGTCAGAGGAATGCGACGAACTCGTCGACCGTCATTCCTGCTTGACGGATGATGGAGCGCCGGGTTCCGGCGGCGAGTTCTCGGTGCCGCGGGATGATGGCGACATGCCCGTCGTCTGTTCGGAGCTTCACGTGGCTGCCGCGTTGTCGAACCTGGCGAAAGCCAGCGCGTTCAAGCGCGGGGATGGCGTCGTTGCCGGAGATCCGCGGGAGCGGTGGGCTCACGCCGGGATGTCAACCGGCGTGATGATCGGGGGTTCGGGCAGGTTGTCGCTCGGCTCGTCTTCGAAGTACAAGGCGAGTGCCTCAGCAAGGTTGGAGCGCGCCTCGTCGACGGTGTGACCCTGGCTGGTGACCTCGACTTCGAGGCACCGGGCGACGTACCAATCGTGTTCGTGGGTGATCGCGGCTGTTAAGCGCACCACCTCAGGTTACCGGCACTGCGCACGCAGGAGGGCAGCAATGGACGCCGACGGTGTGCCCTGGCAGACAAGTCGGGCTCACGCAGCAATGAGACCATGGTGAGCGGGTCGACGCTCGTGCCCGTCGGGAGGCACGCGCAACCGCCAGCGCGGACCGTGCCCGGGGCGATGAATCGAACCGCCCTGGTCCGTCTCAATGACGAACTGCCGAGCGGGGAGCCAGATCGAGATGCCTGAGATCGACGAAGCAGTGCAGGGCTACATCGACGGGATCGCGGCCGAGCACCGCCCCTTGTTCGACCGGCTCCATCGGTTGATCCTTGCCGTGCACCCCGACGCAGCGCTGCTGCTCTCATACCAGATGCCCACCTACAGGGTCGGCAAGCGCCGCCTGCACGTCGGCGCGTGGAAGCACGGCCTGTCGATCTACGGCTGGAAGAAGGGTGACGACGGCGGTTTCATCTCCCGCCATCCCGAGCTCAAGACGAGCACGGGCACCATCCAGCTGCGGCCCGACGATGCCGCTGCCATCTCCGATGGCGAGTTCAGCGACCTGGTGCGAGCCGCCCTGGGCGCCTGATCCGTCCCGGGGCCATCGAGGACCGAGCGGATCGCGCGCCCGGCGCGCCACGCCGTGATGGGCGCCCCATCTGAGCTCGGACGGCCGATCGGGCGGTGAAGGGACGGCGCCGACCCTCCTACGGCATCATGCGGCCCGGACCGCGGGCGATGTACCGGCGTGTGACCGATGATTTCGCGCACCGCGCCACGTCCCACTCCACGACGGGTGAGACCGAACGGAGGTCGAGATGCGCATTGTCATCAGCGAGTTCATGAGCCTCGATGGCGTCGTGCAGGCCCCCGGCGGTGAGCAAGAAGACACCGAGGGCGGGTTCACGCACGGTGGCTGGTCGGTGCCCTTCTTCGATCCGGACACGATGGGGCCAGCTGTGAACGAGGTCATGGAGGCGACCGAAGCGCTGCTGTTCGGTCGCCGGACCTGGCAGACGATGGCCGCGGCGTGGCCGAGCCGCGCTGGGGATCCGTTCGCCGACCGGATGAACGAGATCCGCAAGTACGTCGTCTCCGGGACCCTCGCCGAGCGGGACCTCACATGGATCAACTCGACGCTGCTGCCACCCGACGATGTCATCAGCGCCGTGCGGAGCCTGCGCGCTGAGGGCGGCGCCGACCTGCAGGTCATGGGCAGCCCGACGCTGGCCCGGACGCTCATCAGCGCGGACCTGGTCGACGAGTACCGGCTGATGATCGAGCCGATCACGCTCGGCGGCGGCAAGCGCCTCTTTCCCGACGATGGCACCGCTCGGCCCCTTGACCTGGTGTCCGTCGCAACCAGCGGGACGGGCGTCCAGATCTGCACCTACCGTCCCGCCTCGGGCTCATAGCAGTCCGCCCAACCGAGGCGCGAATCGGCGAACGTCGCGGAGGATCGCCTGGACGCGAAACCGACTAGGGAACGGCCTGCAGTGACGCGACGCCGGCCCCGTTGGCGTCTCGTTCGAGCTGGGCGAGCGCCCCGGGGCGTCCGGCGACGTAGCGATGGAGGAAGTCGGTGGTGGTGCGCTCGACGACCTGCTCCGCCGGTCGGGACCCGCCACCGAACGCACTGCCGTGCGTCTGACCGAAGAGCGTGACGAAGAACTTCGGCGGGTTCGCCTGTGCGTACGCGTTGATGCTCCCCGAGATCGGGACCGTCGTGTCCGCGGTGCCGTGCTCGAGCAGCAAAGGGGTCGAGATGCCGACGAAGTGGGGCCCCGCTCCGACGACGATCCCGGTGAGGGCGATGACCGCCCGGACGCGAGGGTCGTGGGACAGCGTGCTGTACCCGACGTCGAAGACGGTGACCGCCCCGAGTGACTTGCCGGCGACCGCGATCTTGCGCGGGTTGAGGAGCCCGTGGAGTCGGGAGCCGGCCCGGCCGTTCGCCTCGAGGAGCTGCGTGATGACGAAGCTGACGTCGGCGGGCTGGTGTGACAGGTCGGCGGCGGTCGGACCACCCGGCGCCTGGTCGTTGGAGAGCGGGAAGGCCGGCTCGGCGACGACGTAGCCGGCGCGCACCCAGAAGTCGAAGAGCGCCTCGTAGGTGCTGGGGGGGTCGCCGATGCCCGTCGCGAAGACGACCAACGGCCGAGGACCTGCGGCGGGGCGTCCATTGAGGACGGGGTACGAGATGAGGGTCGGCAGCGTCCGGGTCGGCGCGCCCGGATAGGCCCCGTTCGGCGGGGTGGGACGGGACGTGTCCACGAACGTGGTGGTGAACCGGCCGACGGAGTACGGCGCGGCGGGCGCGCTGCTGGCCGCCCCGGCGGGCAGCGCTGCCGCGACCGTGAGCGCAGCACCTGCCGTCGCCGCGACCAGACCTCGTCTCCGCCCCCGCACCGCCGGGACGCTATCGGCTGGGCCGACGGCGGCCGACACCCCGTGGGCGAGCGGCGGACCGGCGTGCGTGGCCGGAGCGGCCGCACTCGGATCTGGCGCGGCACCGGAGCGGTGTGGCGACTCGCGGATGATCCGACCGCGCGTCGCAATCTCCAAAGGGCCCGTTCGGCCGCGCGGGGTCGTTCGTGCCATCGTCGCCGTCAGAACGTTGCCTAGCCTGGCTCGATCACCCAATCGACCTTCGCGACGTGCGTGTTGCCGATGCCGCCCCGGTTCTGAGACTCCTTCTGCACTTTGGCGCTGCATCGATACATGGCCGGCGCCCTCCCATTTGGGATGACCAAGCAGCGCGCCTCGACCTTGCCGAGGTAACGGGCCGCGGCCGTCAGCGCGATGGTGTCAAGGTTTGGTGCCACGTACGCGACGTGCACCTCCGTCTCGAAGAAGTTGTCGCCAATCTCCCACTGGGTGACCGAATGTGGTCCTACAGGGTTGCCCGGGTACGTGCACCAGTCGTTGGTGATGCCATGGCTCGCACTGTTCAGCTTGAGCGGCACGCCTGCCTTGTTCTGGACTGTCACGAGAACTGACGTCACGTCGCATTTCGACGCGCCCGCCGGCGTTGATGCCACGATCGCAGTGCCGATCCACATCCCTGCCGCGAGCACCGTGATCCCCACAGCAGCCCGGCACGATCGGTAGAGACGAGACCTCGCACGCTCCGTCAGCGCGATCCGACCCATTGATGCCCCCACTTCGTCCCATTCCCGGGGTGTGGGCGCGCACCCTATCCGGCAAGGGACGGACCGCGTCGTGCCCGGCAGACGGTCGTATCGCTCGGCGCGGCCGACTTACCGCCGCTGACCCGCGGTCCACCAAGCCGCGAGTCAAGGCACGAAGGAAGGAGACCAGGACCTAGTGCCCGCCATCATGTGACAGCACGAGCTGCCGCGAGTTGCTGAGGTCGATAGCGAGCAACATGTGATCATGGATGCTCGCCGACAATTTGAGGCTGCCAGAGCGATGCGCCGTGCAGGTGAACGGAGTCGGGCAGATCGCTGGGCGTGGCGCCTTGTGGGAGCCGCGAGACTGAAGGCATGGCAGACCTCGGCGAGGACACGCAGGTCGAGCAGATCGACGAGACCCGTTTCACGGCTTGCCCCAACCGGGCCTGGGAGATCTGGGGCCCGATGGGTGGCTACGTGGTCGCGCTCGGCCTTCGGGCCGCCGGGGTGACGGCGACCTTTCGCCGTCCGGCAAGCCTGTCGTGCCAGTACCTCGGGGTGGCCGCGTTCGAGGCCGTCGATATTGAGGTGACGACGACACGACGTGCTCGGACCGCCGAAGCAACGCGGATCTCCATCACGCAGGGTGGACGGCCAATCCTCGAGGCATTGCTGTGGTCCGTCGGCGAGGTTGAGGGGCTCGAGCACTACGAGATCGACCCGCCTGACGTACCCGGGCCAGACCAGCTGCTTCCAATGGAGAGGCTCGCACCTGATCGTCCCGCGCCCTACCCGTTCTGGGACAACGTCGAGAGCCGTCCGGTCGACTTCCGCAGCGAGTGGCCACCCACAACACCGATGCCGCCGATCTGGCGGACCTGGACTCGGTTGAGGCCCACCGCGACCTTCGACGACCCTTGGCTTGACGCGGCGCGGACCGCAATCTTCCTGGACGTCCAGAGCTGGCCACCGGCGCATGCCCATCATGCCTGGGCTGAGCCGCCTTTCATCGCGCCAAGCCTCGACCTCTATGTGGCGTTCCACGAACCAGCGCCGAGCGACCCCTGGTTACTGGCCGACGGGTACTCACCGATCGCGCGTGATGGGCTGATCGGTTGGAACGGTCGCCTCTGGTCGAGCACGCGACGTCTCGTCGCGACCGCCGCCGGCCAGTTGCTCTGCCGCCGCCTTCCCGCACCAGGGTCGTGAACGGGGCCAGATCTCACGTCGGATCACGGTCGGTACGAGGTCGTCACGACATGACCGGCACCCGCCGGCCCTCGTCCAACTACCGTCAGCACCGTGAGGCAACCGCGCGTCGCTGAAACCTGGAGGTCGTCGACAGACGAGCGGGCGACCTGGCGATCACGTCACCGAGGTTGATGCGTGACGCTCCCGACCTCAGCGTCCAAGACGGGACGAGTGACTGGAGTATGAGTGCCCACCAGGGATGAGAATGACTTTCCTTGCCACGCGTGCGGTCCCCGACGTCGTCATGGTGCATCGCATCTTGTGGTCGGTGCCCGATAGCGTGGAGGAATGTCTTTGGCCGTCACCGCGTAGCGACGTGCGGTGAGTCAGCGCGCGCACTCGAACGAAGGTCATGAGCACCGTGTGCAACTGGACCATGACCGCCGATACCTCGGTGTCGCGCTCGGGCCTCATCGTGGGTTTCCTGGTGTTCGAGGTCGCGGCGGCGTTGGTCGGTCACTCGCTCGCCCTCCTCGCGGACGCCGGGCACATGCTTACCGACGTGGGCGCGATCGGCGCGTCGCTGATCGCCGCGGGGTTGGCGGCCCGTCCACCGACGGAAACGCACACCTTCGGACTGAAGCGAGCAGAGATATTCGCGGCGGCGTTGAACGGGATCACGCTGCTCGTCGTCTCAGCCGTCATCGCCTTCGAGGCGGTCGGCCGCTTGCTCCGTCCACCTGCGGTGCACGGCAGCGTGCTGATCGTCGTCGCTGGCGTGGGCGTGGCGGTCAACCTCGTGGCGACGATGACCTTGTCGCGGGCCAACCGGCGATCCCTGAACGTCGAGGGCGCGTTCCAGCACATCGTCACCGACCTCTACGCCTTCGTCGGCACCGTTGCCGCCGGGATCGTGATCGTGGTCACCGGGTTCCGACGAGCTGACCCGATCGCGTCGTTGGTCGTGGTCGCGCTCATGGTCCGCGCCGCGGTCACGCTGCTCCGCCCGGCGCTGCGCATCCTCGTCGAAGCCACTCCCGAGGACGTCGAGATCGCCGAGGTGCGACGTCACATCCTCGAGTTGGCGGAGGTCGTCTCCGTGCACGACCTGCACGCCTGGACGCTCACCTCGGGCCAGCCCGTGCTCAGCGCCCACGTGGTGCTCAGCGAGGGGTGCGCGTCGATGGGCGGTGCCGCACGCGTCCTGGACCGTCTGCAGGCGTGCCTCGCCGGGCATTTCGACGTTGAGCACTCGACATTCCAGCTCGAGCCGATCGGCCATCAGGACCACGAGTCCGGGCTGCACTGATCCCCCACCCCAAGTTGGGGGTGGCGGTCCCCCCGAGGGCCGGCCAGTGACCCGATGGCGGGGTGCCGGTCCCCTCGTGGTGTCACCCGGGCGTGCCCTGGACGTTGCACCTCGCGTCGCCGGCGGCTGGGAGCGGTGCGCATGAACGTCTGCAGGAACTGCCATGGACCGCTGGACGGCGCGGCGCGCTTCTGTCCGGCTTGCGGCGTGCCGGTGCCGCAGGTGTCGGGCCCCCCGACGTTGGATGGTCACTGGCTGACCGACGCGACGGCGGCGAACGGCGCGGGGTCCCCCGTGTGGTCTCGCGGACCCCGCCGTTCCGGCGATGGGCGCGACGCCACCACTCGCCAGGTCGACCGGCCTGGGTGGTCGTCGTCCGGGCGTCGCCGCTCGCTTGTCGCCGTGACCGTCTGCGGAACCGTGCTCGGGGTGGCGGTCGGCCTCGCCTTCGCCGGCGGTGGGCGCTTCGGTTCCGGCGCGGGACCGTCCTCCTCGTCCCGCGCGACCCGACCCTCCACCTCTCCGCCGCGACCCCGGTCCGCCAAGAAGCCCATCGCGGGCAGCGACGAGGGGCCGCGCGCGTTCGTCGACGCGCTCGAGATGATCGTCCAACAGGCCGCCACCGGTCACGCGCAGCTGGTGAGCGCGCTGACCGGCGTGCAGGCCGACTGCCCGGGGACTGCCGTGACTGCCTCACAGGAGATCGAGAGCGTGCTCGCGAACCGCACGGCCGCCCTCCACGAGCTCGAAGTTCTGCCCGCCGCACCGAACCCGCAGATCGGCGCCGTCGAGGACATCCTGGCTCAGGCGCTGCAGGCGTCGGCCGCTGCCGACACCCACTACGCAGCGTGGGCCACGTCGCTCGACGACGTGACGTCGAGCGGCTGCGAATCGAGCACGGGCGGCTCGACGGCCGAGTACCAGGCCGCCCGTGTCGCCGACGTCACGGCCACCACGCTCAAGAACGACTTCGTGGCCGACTTCAACCCGCTCGCCGTGAGCTTCGGCTTCACGACGTGGAACCCGTCGGAGTTCTAACGGGCTTCGATCACCCGGCGGTTCGGCGGTCGGCACCTATGATGCGCCCTGCGGTCGTCACGCGCGCGGCCGCGGGTCACGCACATCGCTGCGACGAGTTGGGCGTGTTCATGGCGGACCGCAAGGACCTCGAGTTCACCTACTCGCTGATCGACCGTCTGTTCCGGTTGAGTCTCGGGGAGCTGGCCGACTTCAGCGGAGCGAAGTACGACGGTGACTTCGCGCTCAGCCTGGAAGAGGCGCAGCGACGCAAGCACGAGTTCGTCGTCGAGCAGGTCGGGATCGGACCAGGTCGACGGATCCTGGATCTGGGATGCGGCTGGGGTCCGATGCTGGATGTGGTGCGACGCCGCGGCGGGACCGGGGTTGGGGTGACGCTCTCGTCGGCGCAAGCCGCTGCGTGCCGCCGTCACGGGCTCGACGCGCAGCTGTTCGACGCACGCGGTCGCTGACCCGCGACCAGTTCGGTCCGTTCGACGCGGTCGTCAGTCTTGGCGCCTTCGAGCACTTCTGCTCACCGGACGATCAGGCCGACGGGCGCCAAGACGCCATCTACCGGGACCTGTTCGCCCGGGTGGCGAGTGTGCTGCCCGACCACGGCCGCGTCTATCTCCAGACCATGGTGTTCGGGGCCAACATGATCCCCCTCGCCGACGTCGACCTCGGCGCGCCCCGCGAGTCGGATGCGTGGTACCTCGCGCTGCTCGGCCGTCAGTTCCCGGGCTCGCTGCTCCCGTCGGGACCGGACCAGGTCGTCAGCTGCGCCGAACCGCACTTCCGTCTCGTGTCGAGCTCTTCTGGCCGGCTCGACTACATCGAGACCATTCGTCAATGGCGGGCCCGGTTCGCCGCGCCGAGTCTGCGCAAGACGCTGCTGAAGCTGCGGCTCATCCCACGGTGGCTCACGAGCACCGACTTCCGGCTGGCGTTCACCTCGGGCGTGAGCGCGAACAGCGTGTGCTTCGAGCGCCAGCTCCTCGACCACTACCGCCTGGTCTTCGAGAAGACCTGAGCACGACGCGACGACTGATCCCCGCCCGAGTCACGGCCGCTGGAGCCGCTCCTCGATGGCCGCGACCTTGCCCTCGAGCTGATGCTCGACGCCGGGCCGGTAGTCGATCTTGGCGACCACGCTCACCCGCGGCGCCTGCTGAGCGACTGCCTCGACGCACTGGCGGAGGAGCTCCATGAGTTCGTCCCACGAGCCCTCCACGTTGGTGAACATGGCGTTCGTCTCGTTCGGGAGCCCGCTGGCGCGCACGATGCGCACCGCCTCCGCGACGGCACCCGACACCGACTCGCCCGCCCCGAGCGGCGTGATCGAGAAGGCGAGGAGCACGGCGTGGATGGTGGTGGCAGCGAGCCGATGCGGTTCCGCTAGCCGGGGGAGCGCGGGATGGCGGACAGGGTCTGATAGGCGCAGGCCGTGGTGACCCACGCGATCCCACTCGTGAAGATCAGTCCGACGCAGCAGGCGAGGAGTCCCACGACGTTGATGAGCGCAAGCAGCACACCGAGACCCAAGAGCTGCCACCGGTGCCCGCGTGTGATCTCGGCTGAGCGCTGCATCGCATCGACGGGGCTGATGGTCGGGTCCTCGGCGATCACGAACCCGTAGAACTCCCACATCAACGCGAGGATGATGCCCGGGACGATCAGCAGGAACAGGCCGATCACGACGCCGAGGCCGACAAGGATCGCGGCGAGCAGGTAGGGCCCCCACCCGTCGGTGATCACGAGCATGCCGACGCTCGGCGTGCGTCCCTCCACGACGGCGAGCGACGCACGGATCACACCGAGCCCGAGGAGCACCACGATGACCGCGGTGAGGATCTCGAAGAGCAAACCCGCGGCGCCGTTCCCGACCGCTGTCCCGATCACGCTCAGCAGGATCTCGATGCCGACGAGCGTGATGGCGATCAGGACGAACGGCCCGGCGTTCTGCCAGTAAAGGTTCCAGCCACGCGCCAGGACGTCCATCACGCGGAACGGACCACCGAGCCCCGGTGACGGGACCGGCGGCGGCGGGCTCCCCGGCGGCGGTGGCGGCGGAGGCGGAGGCGGCGGCCCGCCGGGCGGGGGAGGAGGAATCTGGCTCACGCTGGCCTCCGGTGCACGTGCTGCTCACCCACGATGGAGCAGACCCGCGTACGAGGAACAGCGAGGGCGCGGTCCGTGACACATCTCGGCGCGCCGGAGCCGGCCGTCGATCGAGGACCGTGGTCGTGAGCGACGCCGCATGGGTGCTCCTTCCGGCCCGCCACGCGGGGCCGGACGGTACCCGCCTGGCCACCGGTCGCCAAGGTTGGGCGCCATGCCGGAATGATCGCTCGCGCAGCAGGGCGGTGCGCGCGTGGCGCCCCGCACCCGCGCCGCCTGGCGACGTCGGGTGCAGCCGACGCGGGCGGTAGGGTGCCGTCGCATCACGACCGCTGCCGCGTCCATCACGATGTTCGCCTCGGAAGCCGACATGACACCTCGGGAACACCTCCCGCCGCCGATCACGTCGATGCCGCGCGTGAGGCTCGCGGCGTTCGACGACGGAGGCGTCGCGACGATGGGCGTCGTCGATGGTCCCTCGATCCGCGCGCTGTGTCCCGTCGAGGCGTTCTACGACGACGTGGACGGCTCCCTCGCGCGCTCGAGCCGCCTCGACACCGAAGCGCAGCCGCTCGCGACCCTGCACGCCGTGCCGCCCGTCCCCGCCACCGCTCGGGTGCTCTGCGTCGGCCTGAACTACCGCAGCCATGTCGAAGAATCGAGCGAGGTGTTGCCCGCCGCACCGAACCTGTTCGCCCGCTGGGCCAGCACGCTCGTCGTGGCCGACACGCCTGTGCCGGTGCCGCCCCGAGAGGACGGTCTGGACTGGGAGGGCGAGCTGGCCGTGGTCGTCGGTCGATTGGTCCTGAACGGCACGCTCGCCGATGCCCGCGACGCCATTCTCGGGTACACGTGCTTCAACGATCTCAGTGCCCGGACGTTCCAGATGGCGGTCAGCCAATGGGCGCTCGGCAAGAACGCCGACCGTTCCGGTCCGATCGGCCCCGTGATCGTGACCGCGGACGAGCTCGGCGACGCCAGCTCGCTGCTCGTCGAGACGCGGGTGAACGGCGAGACCGTCCAGTCGGCCAAGACCGACCAGATGATCTTCAAACCGGACGACGTGCTCGCCTACGCCTCGGGATGCCTCACCCTCCGACCGGGCGACGTGCTGGCGACCGGCACGCCCGACGGTGTCGGGTTCCTGCGCACCCCGCCGCGCCTGCTCCACGCGGGCGACACCGTCGAGGTCGAGATCGAGTCGATCGGCACGCTGCGCACGCCGATCGCCTGACCGAGCACGCACACCACGCCCGCCGGCGCGCCCGGGCATCGCCCGCGCCGAGAACCGACGGTGGTCCGCGCTACAGCCAGCCGGCCGCCAGGACGACGCCGAGGAGGATCAAGACGGCCGCCCCGATGGCTCGGCTCCCACGTTCGAGCCGAGCGCCGAGGCGGGTGCCGATCTCGAGGCCGACCAGCGTGAGCGCCGCGCTCGACGCCCCCGATCGTGGCCGCAGCGACGAGGAAGCTGACGTGCAGGGCGCCGAGGGCGAAACCGACGACGAGGTTGTCGATGCTGAGCGCGAACGCGGTCACGACCAGACGAGCAGGATGGCCGATTGCCGAGCCGACGCGCGCCCCCTCGCCGCGCTGCGAGAACCACTCGTGGACGCCGATGGCCACGACGAGCGCGCCACCGAGCTGCTGGGCCGAGCCGCCGAGCACGCTCGCGATCTCGCGGCCGAGGACGAGCCCGACCAGTGGCATGCCGGCTTCGAAGGCTCCGAAGACGATGCCGACCTGCAGCCGTGTGCGACGGTCGATGCCGCCCAGTCCGATCCCGATCGCCGCGGCGCCGTTCGATGCACCGAGCGCGATGGCGGCGAGCAGCAGCCCGAACACCCATACGACGCTATGCGATGTCGGATCCGAGCGGGTCGACGCGAGGTCGCGGCGCAGGTCCCGCGAAGTCATGGCCAGCCGATTCGATGCGGTGGCTGACACCCCGCTGGTCTGGTAGGACGTAGCCCTTTGGCGGGAACCGACAGGGGGAAGATCCCAATGGCCTTGTTCGATTACAAGCCGCATCCGCGCACGCTCGCTCTTACCAAGCACGAGGTGAAGCCCCACAAGGTCAACGATGAGCGGGGAACAGGCCTCAACGCACGCATCGGCCTGTTCATCACGGTCATCGTCGGCACGATGTGGTGCGCCTACCTGTTCGCTCTCATCGCGCTCGTGTCGCTACCCGACAATCTGAAGATGGCGGGGATCAACGTCGGGTTCTCGCTGGGCAGCGGCACGATCATCCTCGTCGCGTGGGTCTCGTCGTACTTTCTCCAGTTGGTGCTGCTGCCCATCATCATCGTGGGCCAGAACATCCAGTCGCGAGCCGCGGACAAGCGCGCCGAATCGACCTACAAAGACGCGGAGGCGGTGCTCCACGAGGCATTGCAGATCCAGGCGCACCTCGCGGCGCAGGACAAGGTGCTCTCGGACCTCGTCGCCCACGCCAGCTGAGCGGCACACCGACGATGACCAAGGCGCCGTGGGATCGGCGCGGCGCGTCGCGGCCCTGGCGTGCCGGTAGCGCGTGAGCGAGCCGGCCATCGAGGGGCCCGCGGCGGGCTGGTTCGAGCATGCCCGCTTCGGTCTCTTCGTCCACTGGGACCACGCCAGCACACAGGGGCTCGAGGTGTCGTGGCCGCTCGTCGGGGGGCTGTTCGCGCTGCCGAAGTGCCAGTCGGTCGGCGTGGCCGACTACCACCGGTCGGCGTCGTCGTTCGACCCGGGTGACTGGGATCCGCGGGGCCTCGCCCGCCTGGCCGCTCGGGCCGGGATGAGGTACGGGGTGTTCACGGCCAAGCACCACGCGGGCTATGCCATGTATCCGACGAAGCTCTCCGACCACTCGGTCGCGTCGTCGCCGGGTGGACGCGACCTTGTCGGCGAGTGGGTGGCGGCGCTGCGCGCCGAGGGCCTGGCGGTGGGCCTCTACTTCTCGCTGTCCGACTGGCATCACCCCGACTACCCGGCGTTCACCGACGCGGATCGGCCCTACCTGCCGGGGTTCTCACCGCCTCGCCCGTCGCCCGAGCGATGGGAGCGTTACCTCGACTTCCTGCGCGGCCAGCTGCGTGAGCTGCTGACGTGGTACGGCCCGATCGACGTCTTGTGGTTCGACGGAGGCTGGGAGCGGCCCGCGGACTGGTGGCACCCGGAGGAGCTCGAGGCGATGATCCGGGAGCTCCAGCCGGGGATCCTCATCAACGACCGGCTCCCCGGCGTGGGTGACTTCGCGACGCCCGAGCAGTTCGTCCCCCCGACCCCGCCGGGCGGCCGGTGGGAGACCTGCCTCACGATGAACGACAGCTGGGGCCATGTCCCCAGCGACACGGACTACAAGTCGACCCGGGAGCTCGTGCACACGCTCTGCGAGGTCGCGGCCAAAGGCGGCAACCTGCTTCTCAACGTCAGCCCGACCGGCACCGGTGCCCTCCCCGCCGAGCAGCAGGAGCGGCTCGAGCAGATCGCCGGCTGGATGGACACCCACGCCGAGAGCATCCTGGACACCGACCCGGGACTCGAGGCCTGGCAGTTCTACGGACCGAGCACCCGCCGCGGCAACCGCCTCTACCTTCACCTCCTCCTGCGCCCCTACGACCAGGTCACCGTCCGGGGGGTTCCGGTGCGGCGCGTGACCCGGGTCAGCGTCCTCGGGCGAGACGGCGACCTCGACTACCTCGTCCGGACCAGCGTGCTGGACCGGCTGAACGCCGACCCGGCCGGGGAGCTCGTCATCACCGTGGACGCCGCGGCGCTCGACCCGATCGCGACGGTGCTCGTCGTCGATTTCGAGCACCTCGACTAGCGACCGGCCGCTTCGCCGCCCGCGCGGCGTGCCCCGGCGACGCCGGCGGGTCGAATAGGTTGTGCCCGCCCTGAGCCCCTGAACCCCCGACGGGCGGCAGATCGTCCGATGGCGTCCATGCGGAGCTTCCCCACGCGCGGCGCGCTGCGTCGCCGACCGTTCTCGGTCATCGATCTCGTGGTCGGCGCCGCGGTGCTCACGCTCCTCTACATCATCGTGCGCCTCGGGCAGGACATGAACGCCGCGACGCTCTCGGCCCACGTCGGCAGTTCCATCTCCACGAGCGCCACCAACCTGCCGTACTACGCGGCGCGGTCGCTCCTGCGGATGTTCATCGCGTTGTTCCTCTCGGTCGTGTTCACCTTCGTGTACGGCACGGCGGCGGCGCGGAGCCGGCGCGCCCGGACGGTGCTGATCCCGATGCTCGACATCTTGCAGTCGGTGCCGATCCTCGGCTTCTTGACCATCACCGTCACGCTGTTCGTGTCCGCCTTCCCGGGGTCGATCTTCGGTTTGGAGTGCGCGTCGATCTTCGCCATCTTCACGTCGCAGGCGTGGAACCTGACGTTCAGCTTCTACCACTCGCTGATCACCCAGCCGAGCGAGCTCGACGAGGCGGCGCGCATGTTCCGCCTGACGAAATGGGAGCGCTTCTGGCACCTCGACGTGCCGAGCTCGATGATCGGGCTGGTGTGGAACGGGATGATGAGCTTCGGGGGCGGCTGGTTCTTCCTCGCGGCCTCCGAGGCGATCACGGTCTTTCACCACAGCTACGCGTTGCCGGGCGTGGGCTCCTACGTCGCCGCTTCGATCGCGGAGGGCAACCTCGGCCACATCGGGATCGCGATCCTCGTGATGATCGTCATGGTGATCGGCGTGAACTTCGTGTTCTGGCGGCCGCTCGTCGCGTGGGCCGAGAAGTTCCGGGTGGAGACCTCCGAGGCGACGGAGCAGCCGCGCAGCATCACGCTCGACGTCTTGCGCCGTTCCGATCTCCCCGCGCTGATCAGCCGTCCGCTCAAGCCCGTCGGCCGGGGACTCGACCGAATCACCCGCCCGTTCGGCCTGGCCGAGTACCCGTTGTTCCAAGACCCGGCGAAGCGGCGAGCCGGCAACGTCGTGTTCGCCGCGGCCGTCATCGGCGGGGTGGCGTTCGGCGCGTACAACGGGTTCGCCTATCTGAACGCGCACGGCGTGCTGGGACAGTTCCCTCACTGCTTCCTGCTCGGCTTCTACACGTTCCTCCGCGTCGTCGTGCTGCTCATCGTCTCGAGCCTGATCTGGGTGCCGATCGGCGTGAAGATCGGCATGACCCCGCGGCTCGCCCGCTACGCCCAGCCCGTGGTCCAGGTATTCGCCAGCTTCCCTGCCAACTTCTTGTTCCCGTTCGCCACGGTCATCTTCGTGGCGCTTGGCTTGAGCCTGAACATCGGTGGCATCTTCCTGATGGCCCTGGGGGCGCAGTGGTACATCCTCTTCAACGTCATTGCCGGTGCCAGCTCGATCCCGACCGACCTGCGCGAGCTCGCGGCGCAGTTCGGGCTGCCCTGGTGGCAGCGGTGGCGTCAGCTGATCCTGCCCGCGATCTTCCCGTTCTTCGTCACGGGGGCGATCACCGCGTCGGGTGGCGCCTGGAACGCCTCGATCGTCGCCGAGGTCGTCAGCTTCGGCAAGCACCATCTGCTCGCCAGCGGCCTCGGGGCCTACATCACGAAGGCGGCCACCGCCGGCTCGTTCGCCGAGGTCCTCACCGGGGTCATCGTGATGAGCTTCTATGTCGTGATGATCAACGGGCTCGTCTGGCGGCGCCTCTACGGGCTCGCCGAGCGGCGGTTCTCGCTGTGACCGCGGCCGCCGCGAGCGGCTCGGTGGCGTGATGACCCCGCCGTCGATCCGCCGCGATGGCGACGGCCACCGGGACGTGATCGTCCGCGTGTCGCACCTCAACAAGGACTTCACGCTGCCCGACGGCGGTCCGCTCACGGTGCTGCGCGACATCGACTTCGACCTCCGCGAAGGTGAGATCGTCGCCCTGCTCGGAAAGTCCGGTTCCGGTAAGTCGACGCTGCTGCGCTGCATCGCCGGGTTGATCGCGCCGACGTCCGGCACCGTCGAGTACCGAGGCGCTCCCGTGACCGGCGCGTGCTCGGGGGTGGCGATGGTGTTCCAGACGTTCGCGCTGCTCCCGTGGCTCACCGTCCGCGCGAACGTCGAGATGGGGCTGGAGGCCCGCGGCGTGGCACCCGACGAGCGGCGGGAGCGCGCCGAGCAGGTGATCGACCTGATCGGGCTGGACGGCTTCGAGTCCGCCTATCCGAAGGAGCTGTCCGGCGGGATGCGCCAACGGGTCGGGTTCGCGCGGGCGCTCGTGGTGCAGCCCGACGCCCTCCTGATGGACGAGCCCTTCAGCGCGTTGGACGTCCTCACCGGCGAGAACCTCCGGACCGAGCTGCTCAGCCTCTGGGCGACCCGCGACTTCCCGACGAAGGCGATGCTCATCGTCACCCACAACATCGAGGAGGCGGTGCAGCTGGCCGACCGCATCTTCGTCATGACGTCGAACCCGGGCCGGCTGCGCGCCGCGGTCCTCGACGAGCTGCCCCGCCCCCGCCACCGGCGCTCACCCGAGTTCGAGGCGCTCGTCGACCAGCTCTACGGGATCATGACCGGCACACCCCAGCAGGGGGAGGAGGTCACCGTCCCGGTCGACGCCGCGTTGGCGTCGCCGACGGAACGGCCGCTCCCGCCCGCCCGGGTCGGCGGCCTCGCCGGGCTGCTCGAGATCGTCGCGAACCGGGGCGGGCAGGACGACCTCCCCGAGCTGGCCCGTCTCCTCATGTTCAGCGTCGACGACCTCCTCCCGCTCGTGGACATGAGCGAGATGCTCGGGTTCGCCGCAACGGTGAACGCCGACCTGTGCCTCACCGACGCGGGACAGGCGTTCGTGAGCGCCGACATCCTCCGGTCGAAGGAGATCTTCGGGAGCGCGGCCTACGAGCGGGCTCCCCTCGTGCGGGCCATCACGCGATCGCTGGCGTCGACGAGCGACGACACCCTCCAGGCGCGCTTCTTCCTCGACCTGCTCGGTCGGGCGTTCAACGACGAGGACGCCAACCGCCAGCTCGAGACGGCCATCGACTGGGGCCGCTACGGCGAGCTGTTCGACTTCGAGGCCCCCTCGGGCGAGCTGCGTCTCGAACAGCGAGGCCGGGAGCTCACCGCCGGCGCATCGCTGCCCGCGGCCTGAGCGTCAGAGGTTCAGGTTCGCCCACGGCTGGAGGGTGAGGTCGCCCACCAGCTCGGCCGCCATGGGCTCGGCGAACAGGTTCCCTTGCGCGAACTCGCAGCCCAGGGTGCGGAGGTCGGCGAGCTGCTCGGGGGTCTCCACCCCTTCGGCGGTCGACGTCAGCCCGAGCGCGTGGGCGAGGCTCACGACCGCGGTGACGATCGCCGCGTCCTCCCCGTCGCGGTTCAACCCGAAGATGAAGCTCTGGTCGATCTTCAGCGCCTCGATGGGGAACCGCTTCAGGTGCGAGAGCGAGGAGTAGCCGGTCCCGAAGTCGTCGACCGCGAGGTGCACGCCGAGGCCGCGCAGGGCCCGCAGCGCGCTGGTCGCCGACTCGGTGTCGTGCATGAGGGCCGTCTCGGTGATCTCGAGCCACAACGACCCCGGTCGGATGCCGCTCTGCTCGATGACCTTCCGGATCTGGTCGGGGAACGACGGCTCCGCGAGCTGGCGGGGTGACACGTTCGCGCTGACGCTGAGCGGAGGCTCGACGTCGGGCTGCGCGGCCTGCCAGGCGGCGAGCTGCGCGCACGCGGTCTCGAGCACCCAGGCGCCGAGCGGCACGATCAGCCCGGTCTCCTCGGCCAGGCCGATGAAGTCGACCGGGCCGGTCAGTCCCCGCTCGGGGTGATGCCAGCGGACCAGCGCCTCGAAGCCGCTGACCCGGCCCATCTCGAGCTCCAGGATGGGCTGGTAGTGCAGCACGAACTCGCCGCGCTCGAGGGCCCGGTGCAGGTCGTTGCCGATGTGGAGGTGCTCCACCGTGCGGGCCCGCAGCCGCTGGTCGAAGAACTCGACGCGGCGACGACCCAGCTCTTTCGCCTGGTACATCGCCGCGTCGGCGTCACGCACCAGGGTCTCCGGCGATTCCGGTGTCTCGGGGCGTTGCATCGAGCAGGCGATGCCGATGCTGGCGGTCGCGAACACCTCGCCGTCGACCAGCCACACCGGCCGGGCGATCTCCTCCAGCACCCGCTCGGCGAGCCGGGTCACGTTCTCCGGATCGTCGACGTCGGGGCACAGGATCGTGAACTCGTCGCCGCCGAAGCGGGCCACGGTGTCCGTCGGGCGCAGCATCCGCCGCAGCCGATGCCCGACGGCGAGGAGCAGCTGGTCGCCGGCCTCGTGGCCCAAGCTGTCGTTGATGACCTTGAAGTGGTCGAGGTCGACGAACAGGACCGCGACGCGATGACGGCGACGCCCACCTTCCATCAGGTCCCGGAGGCGGTCCATGAAGAGCAGCCGGTTCGGCAGCCCGGTGAGCGGGTCGTGGATCGCCTGGTGCACGAGCCGCTCACCGATGGCCTTGCGCTCCGTGATGTCCTCGATCTGGCCGATCATGTAGCGGACGACCCCATCGGCGTCGCGGACCGCCGACACGCTCACGGACACCCAGATGGCGTGCCCGTCGGCGTGCAGGTAGCGCTTCTCGAGCTGGTAGCCGCGCAGCTCACCCGCGAAGAGCCGGTGGATCTTGTCGTCGTTGTCCTCCCAGTCGTCCGGGTGGGTGATGTCACGGATGCTCATCCGGGTCACGTCGGCCGGCGCGCGGCCGAGCATGTGGGCCAGCGCCTCGTTGCAGCGCACCAGCCGACCCGACTCGTCGGCGAGCGCCATGCCGATCGGGGCGAACTCGAATGCGCTGCGGAACCGCTCCTCGCTCTCCCGCAGCGCCCCCTCGGTGTGCAACCGGTCGGTGACGTCACGGGCGTTCACCACGACCCCGGCGACGCTCGGGTTGTTGAGCAGGTTGGTCGCGACCACCTCGAGGGAGCGGTACTCGCCGTCGTGGCGCCGCAGCCGGGCGAGGAAGGCGCCGGTGTGGCTCTCGCCGTTGGGCAGCGCGGCGAGACCCGCGACGAAGCGCTTCCGGTCGTCGGGGTGCACCAGGTCCGACTGGTCGGTGCCGATCAGGGTGCTCACGTTGCAGCCGACGAAGCGGCCGACCGCTGGGCTCGCGTAGCTGATGCGGTGGTCGGTGCCGTACACGAGCACGAACTCGGACGCGTGCTGCACCAGCGACCGGAATTGCTCCTGGCTGGTCCGGATCGCCTCGTCGGCCGCCTTGCGCTCCGAGATGTCGCGGGCGTTCACCACGATGCCGCGCACGGCCGGGTCGTCGAGGCGGTTCGTCCCGACCGCCTCGACCCAGCACCAGGACCCGTCGGCGCGGCGGAGCCGGAACTCGCGTCGGTTCTCGCGCTGGCCGGACTCGATGCCGAACCGGAACTCGTCGGCGATGGGGCCGAGGTCGTCGGGGTGGACGAGATCGAACGCGGAGATCGGCTTCGCCGTCGGCGTCGAGCATGTTGCCGCTCGGCCAGCCGAGCACCCGGGTCACCGACGGGCTGCCGTAGAGGATGCGTCCGTGCGCGTCGAGGACGGTCACCATGTCGGACGAGTGCTCCACGAGCGCCGCGAAGCGTCGTTCGCTCTGGCGGAGCGCGACGGCGTCGGCGGGTCCCGCACGCTCCTGGGCCAGGCCGACCACGTGGCTGCAGTGCCCGGCCGCGTCGAGGACCGGCTCGAGCACCACCTCGTACTCGACCGAGGATCGGTTGGTGAAGTCGAACCCGACCTCGTAGCTGAGCGGCTCGCCGGTAGTGACCACCCGTTCGTAGCGTTCGAGCGCGGCGTCGACGAACTCGCTCGGGAGCAGGTTCGCCGGGTTGCGGCCGACGACGTCGGTCACCTCCCCGTAGTGGCCGAGCCGCTGGACGTACGCCTCGTTCACCGCGACGTACCGGAACCGGATCCGGTCGCGGCGACGGGTCACCTCGAGGATGAAGACCGGCTCCCGCGGCAGTCCTGACCCGGCGAGGCGGCTCCAGACCGAATCGGGCGGCTCGAACGCCGGCGCCTCAGGCCCCCGACGCCTGCCCCTCCACGGCCTGCTGGCCCACCCCACGTGTGTCTCCCCCTGCCCGGACCCCCGCACCGCCGCACGTTCACCGTGCGTGGCGCTCCAACCACTATCGGCCCTCGCGGGCGGGGGATCAAATCCGATCGGGAACCCCCCAGCCGGCCGGGCCCGCACGGGGCCGGGTCAGGCGACGACGCCGTCGGCGCGGAGGTTGGCGGTCCGGTCGGCGAGCCCGATCCCGGCCAGGATCTCGTCGGTGTGCTCACCGAGCAGGGGGGCGGGCCCACCGAGCCGGGCCGGCGTGGTGGGGAAGCCTGCCGGGTGGCGGGGCTGGCGGAGCCGGCCGGCCGTGGGATGCCGCGAGTCCTCGAGCAGTCCGATCGCCCGGGCGTGCGGGTCGGCGGCGAGCTCCGCGGGGGACAGCACCACGCCGCACGGCACCCGCTCGGCCTCCAGCCGGGCCATGCTCTGCTCGGTCGTCGAGCTCGGTCGCCGCGGCGTAGCAGCGGTCCATGATCGAGCGGACGAGTGCCGGATGCTGGTTGCGCTCCCCGATGGTCGCCACCCGCGGGTCGTCGGCGCCCGACACCCCGAACGCGCGCGGCACAGACCGGCGAAGTCGGCGTCCGACGTGGGGGTGGCGATGCCCCATCCGTCGCGGAACCGGAACGGTCGGAACGTCGCGACGAAGCTCGACGGCCGGCTGCCGTCGGCGTCGATGAGGACCTCGTTCCCGGCCGCGTCGGCCCACAGGAACGACACGACCGCGTCGAGCATCGACAGGTGCACGTGCTGCCCTCCGGCGCCGCGCTCTCGGGCGAACAGCGCGGCCGTGATCGCCTGCGCCGCGTACAGCGCGGTGATCTTGTCCGCGGCGGTCTGGCGCAGGAACTGCGGCTCGCCCGTCGCCGGGTCGCCCTGGCTGGCCGCGAGCCCCCCGTACGCCTGGATGACCGTGTCGTAGGCACCCTTCCCGGCGTACGGGCCCGTCGGGCCGAACCCGGAGATGGACACGTACACGAGCTCCGGGTTCTCGCGGCGGAGATCGTCGGCGCCGATCCCGAGCCGCTCGACCACACCGGGACGGAAGTTCTGCACGACGACGTCGACGTCGCGGGCGAGGCGCCGCACGATGGCCCGACCGGCCGCGGACTGCACGTCGACCGCGACGGAGCGTTTCCCGCGGTTGCACATCTGGAACAGGGCGCTCATCCCGTTGACGGACACGCCGACCCACCGGCCGATGTCACCGATCCCCGGGCGCTCGACCTTCACGACCTCGGCGCCTTGGTCGCCGAGCAGCGCGACCGCGTACGGGCCGGTCAGCGCGATCGACAGGTCGAGGATCCGCACCCCGCGCAGCGGCCCGTCCACGCTCACGTGGACGCCCCAGGGGCGGCCCACCCGCGGCGTCGTCCGCCGGGCCGCGGGGGGCGTCACACGACGAGGCCAGCGGGGGCACGACCCCCGTTCTACCCGGCGGGCGCCCGTCGCTGGGAGGGTGGGTGCCTGCCGGATGACGCGCCGCCGCCACTACCTTGCGTCCCGGTGACACGACGCGGGCCGCGCCCCGGCCATCCGGCGCCGGGCGGCGCACCCGACCGGCGGTGATCGGCGCGCGGGCCGGACGAGGCGCCCTGGCGCTCCTCGTTGCCGGCGCCACGCTGCTCGGCGCCTGCGCGACGGTGACCACCGCGGGCGGTTGCGGCATCCAGCCCGGGTCGGTGTGCCCCGGCACCTACATGAAGGGCGCCAAGCTCGCCGAGGCGAACCTCTACGGCGCGGACCTCGACCGGTCGGACCTGCGCGGCGCCGAGCTCGCGGGGGCGAACCTGGGCGGCGCGCAGCTGGACCACACCGACCTGGCCCGCGCCGACCTGCGGCACGCCCACCTCGAGGACGCCAACCTCGACGGCGCGGACCTCCGCGGCGCGCGGCTGGACGGGGCTTGGCTCCAAGGCGCCACGTTCGTCGGTGCGTTGGGCGTCACGGTGGACGAGCTCGAGGGGGCGACGGTGTGTCGCACCGTCTTCGCGCCCGGGGTGCTGCTCAGCCGCGACTGCTGAGCGCCCCGGCGAGCGGCGCGGGGGCCGGCGGCCCGGCGGGCTCCCGCGTGCGGGCGGCGCGCCAGCGGGACCACGCGTCCATCGCCCACGTCGCCGCGAAGTAGACGACCACGGCGTACACCCACCCCAACAGGATGTCGAACACGTAGTGCTCGCCGGTGTAGACGAGCGCGAACGCCATCGCGATCGGGTAGGTCGCGAGCAGCCATCGCCACTTCCCGGCGGACGACCAGAAGAACAGCATCAGCAGGACCGGCAGCGCGGCGTGCAGCGACGGCACCGCGGCGACGGGGTTGGCGAAGCTGCTCCGGGCCGAGAACAGGCTCACCCCGTTGTGGAGGCCGAGATGAGACCAGATCTCGTCGACGATCTTGGCCGTCGGTGGGAGGGCGTGGGACTGGCTGGCGAGCCACGGCGGCGCCGCCGGGAACAGGGCGTAGGTGGCGAAGGCGGCGAAGCTGAGCGAGACGAACAGCACCGCGAAGCGGTGGAACTTGTCGTGCGCGAGCTTCCACAGCGCCGCGGCGACGAGCAGCGACACGAAGAAGTGCGACAGGTACACGAAGAAGGCCGCGTAGTCCCAGACGTGGGGGCGGCCCGGCGTGAAGATGGCGTGCTGCAGCCACACCGTCGGGACCGTGCCGAACAGCGCCTTGTCGACGTTGATCTGCGGCGTGACGTGGACGGTGAACCAGCTGCCCGCCTCGTTCCGCAGCACGTTGTAGACGGCCAGGATCACGAACAGCGGGAACCAGTCGCGCAGCACCTGGCTGATGTGGTCGAGCCGAGCTGCGCCGCCCGCGATCAGCCCCGTGCCGATGATGATCATCAGCTGGTTGGTGTTCGTCGTCAGCTGCCAGTGCCAGAGCAGCAGCCCCACCGCCGCTGCCCACACGAACAGGCAGATCTGCAGGCGGCTCGGGCGCCAGCCGCGCCGTGGCCGGACCTCGAAGGGGGCGGGTTCCCGGCTCGGGGCGAGCCGCACCGCCGCGGGATCGGCGGTCACCGTTTGTTCACCTGCGCCGAGAAGCCCTGCAAGCCCTTGAATATAGGGGAGGGGCTCGGCCGAACGACGACGCGGCGTCGCCGCTCGCCACCGGTACGCTCAGCCGTCATGCGTCCGGCGGCCAACCCCGCCGCACCGACGCCCGCCACGCCCGTCGAGGCCCGCCCCGGCACCGGCCCGGCCGTCCGGCGGCGGCGCACCTGGACCCGCGGCGCACCGCTCCTCCTCCTGTTCACCGTCGCCGCGTTCGCGGTGCACGCCCCGTCGCTGTCGAACCGGTCGCTCAACTCGGACGAGGCGTACGCCGCCACCCAGGCGCAGGTGCTGAACCGTGGCGGGCGCCTCTACGTCGACACCGTCGACCGCAAGCCGCCGATCGTCCCCTACCTCTACGCGGCCACGTTCCGGATCACCGGCAGCGACGACCTGCTCGGCGTGCGCCTCCTCGCCGTCGTCGCCGACATCGTCACCGCGCTGCTGCTCGCCGGCGAGGCGCGGCGCCGCTTCCGGGCCGACCGGGCCGGGCTCATCGCCGGGCTCCTCTTCCTCGCCGCCTCCGGCGCCTTCTTCGCCACCGACTTTCAGACCGCCAACTTCGAGGTGTTCCTGGCGCCGTTCATGGTGGCGGCGTTCGTCCTCGCCGTCCGGGCGCGACCCGCCGCCGCGGGCCTCGCCGTCGGCGCCGCGACGCTCACCAAGCAGACCGGCGTGTTCACGCTGCTGCCCGTCGCGTGGCTCGTCTGGCGCGGCGGACCCGCCGGGCGGCCCCGAGCCCGCCGTCTCGCCGTCCTCGCGACGGCGACCGTCGCGCCGATCCTCGCCGGGGCGTTCGCGTTCGGCGTCCACGACTTCGTGACCTGGGTGTTCACCGGGAACGGCGGCTACCTCAGCGTCGGGGGGGCCATCGGCTACGTCGTGCATCTGGGGCTGCGCCAGACCCTGTGGTTCGTGCTCGCCAACGTCGCCCTGGTCGGCTTGGCGCTGGTGGCGGTGCGGTCCGGGCGCGAAGACATCGACGTGTGGCTCTGGCTGGCCGCCGGGGCGCTGGCCGTCGCCACCGGCCTGCGCTTCTTCGGGCACTACTACCTGCAGCTCCTGCCGCCGCTCGCGCTGCTCGCCACCCGGCCGATCGTGCACGCGTCCCGCCGTGTCCTCGCCGCGGTCGCCGTCGTCGTCGCCGTCCCCCTCGGGTTCTTCGTCCACCAGGCGTTCGCCATGCCCACCTCCCACACCGAGCGGATCACCGACGACCTCGTCGCCTACGTGCGCCGCACCGTCTCGCCGCAGGAGCGGATCTTCGTGTGGGGACACCTCCCCGAGGTGTACTGGCGGTCGGGGCGGCCCCCGGCCACCCGCTTCGAGACCACCGAGTTCCTCACCGGCCTGAGCGGCGGCCGGCCCTCCAACCTCGTCGGCGTCCAGCACGCGGCGCCCGGCGCGTGGGCCGACTTCGTTGCCGACCTCGCCGCGCACCCGCCCGCCCTGGTGCTCGACCTCTCGCCCGCCAACGTCCGCGGCGGCCACTACGAGTCCCTCAGCCGGTTCCCCCGCTTCGGGGACTTCCTCGCCCGCGGCTACCGCCGCGTCGCGACCATCGACGGGGTCGTCGCCTACCGCCGCACCTGATCAGCCGACCCGGCTGGGTGCCGCCGGGGCCGCCGTCCGGTCGCTGCGCTGCCGTCGCACCGCCAGCACCGCGCCGAGCATCCCCACCACCAGCCCCAGCGCCAACGCCCCGAGGACGTCGGCGGGCGGCAGCGCCGCCCGGTCGCCGCTGACCAGCCCCCGACCCTGCTCCCGCACCGCCCAGATCACCACCCGCACCGGCAGCCACGCCACGACCGTCGCCAGCCCGGCCACCGCCCCCTGGAGGACGGGCGCCTGGCGGGCGGCCCGAGCCGCCGCGACGCCCGCCGCGGCGTAGGCGACCAGCACGAGGATCGACAGCGGATAGATCCAGGCGCTCGACGACAGGTCGTTGACGTGGCGCTCCACCACCGCCCGGACGATCGACACCGGCACGATCAGCGCCAGCCCCACCGCCACGCCCCGCAGCACGGCCCGAGCCTCCAGGGCCCGGCGGGTTGGCACCATGACGCTCCTCGACCTCGACGGCCCCGATCATCGCGCCCGCCGCCCCGCCCCGACGGGGGAGACCGCCGCGGGGGGTGGGCCCTCAGGTTGGCGGGAATACTCGTCGATGCTCTGGCCGTTGCACCGATGTTCCCCTTCCCCCGGGGGAGCCGGCGAGACGAAAGCGGTGAGGCCCGATGACCACGCGGGCGATTGGGGCCTGGCGGGACCAGGCCCGGTGTCGGGGTGTCGACCCGGACATCTTCCATCCCAGCGACGAGGACGACGGCGCGGCCGCGAAGGCCATCTGCGCCGAGTGCCCGGTCCGGGAGCCCTGCCTCGAGTACGCGCTGAGCACCCGTGAGAAGGACGGCGTCTGGGGCGGGCTGACCGCCCGCGAGCGCCGGCGGGTGCTCCGCCACCGCCGCAAGACGGCCTGACCCAGGCGGTCCCACCACCGGGCCCGGCCGGTACCCTGCGGGCGGTGCTGTTCGACCTGTCGCCCGAGCTCGCCGAGCTGCAGGCCACCGTGCGCAAGCTGGCCCAGGAGCGCGTCGCGCCCCGTGCCCGGGCCATCGACCTGTCCGAGGAGTACCCCGACGACCTCTTCGAGCTCTTCGTCGACGCCGGGCTCACCGGCCTGTGCGTCCCCGAGGAGCTCGGCGGCGCCGGCGCCGGCATCCTCGGACTGACCCTCGCCATCGAGGAGGTCGCGAAGTACTCGCAGGCCGCCGCGCTCATGCTGCTGCTCACGCGTCTCCCCACCGGGCCGGTCCTCATCGCCGGCCGCCCCGAGCAGCAGCGCCGCTACGTCACGCCCGTCGCCACCGGCGAGGCCCGCGCCGCGTTCGGGCTCAGCGAGCCCCAAGCCGGCAGCGACGTCATGGGGATGCGCACCCGGGCCCGGCCCGACGGCGACGACTGGATCCTCTCCGGCACCAAGTGCTGGATGTCGGGGGTCCGCCAAGCCGACTGGTACTGCGTGTTCGCCAAGACCGGTCCGGTCGACTCGCGCGCCCACGACAGCGTCTCCGCGTTCCTCGTCGAGCGCGCCTGGCCCGGCGTCACGGTCGGGAACACCGACCGCAAGATGGGCGTCAAGGGCGTCGACACCGGCGAGCTGCTCCTCGACGACGTCCGCGTCCCCGCCGAGAACGTCATCGGCGAGATCGGCGGCTTCCGCCTCGCGATGCTCGGCCTCAACGCCATGCGACCCATCGTCGCCGCACGGGGCATCGGCCTCGCCGAAGGCGCGCTCGATGTACGCCGTCGACTACGTGCAGCACCGCCGCGCCTTCGAGCGTACAATCGCCGACTTCCAAGGCATCCAGTGGAAGATCGCGGAGCTGGCGACCGAGATCGAAGCGGCCCGGCTCCTGACCTACCGAGCCGCTTGGATGGCCGACCGCGGGCAGTACACGAAGGAGTGGGTCCCGTTCCTCTCGATGGCGAAGTCGTACGCGACCGAGCTCGCGGTGAAGGTCTCCGGCGAGGCGCTCCAGATGCTCGGCGCGGCCGGGTACATGCAAGACCACCCCGTCGAGCAGTACTACCGCGACGCCAAACAGCTCACGATCGTCGAGGGCACCACCCAGGTGCAGCTCGGGCTCATCGCCCGTGGCGTCCTCGACCGGGACCTCTGGTGGGACTGACCGTCCGCACGGCGCGTCCCGGCGGACAGCGATGACCGACCAGACGGCGCTCTGGCCGGACGTGCTGGGCCGGCTCGTCCGCCGCGAGGACCTCCCGCCGGACCTCGCCGCCGCCGCGCTCGGCGCCGTGCTGCGCGGCGAGGCGACCGACGCGCAGCTGGCCGGCTTCGCGGTCGGTCTCCGGGCCAAGGGCGAGACCGCGACCGAGCTCGCCGCGCTCGTGCGCACCATGCTCGAGCACAGCGAGCACGTCGACGTCGACGGGCCGCTGCTCGACACGTGCGGCACGGGTGGCGACCGCGCCGGCACCATCAACGTGTCCACCCTCGCCGCGCTCGTCGCCGCCGCCGCGGGTGCCGCCGTCGCCAAGCACGGCAACCGGGCCGCATCGTCACGGTGCGGCTCCGCCGACGTGCTCGAGGCGCTCGGCGTCGCCATCGACCTCGGCCCGAAGGGCGTCGAGCGCTGCATCGCCGACACCCGCATCGGGTTCTGCTTCGCGCCCCGCTACCACCCCGCGATGCGCTTCGCCGGGCCGGTTCGCGGCCAGCTCGGCGTCGCCACGACCTTCAACATCCTCGGCCCGCTCGCCAACCCGGCCGGCGCGACCCGCCGCACCGTCGGCGTCGCCGACCCGGCCATGGCCGAGCGAGTCGTCGGGGCGCTCGCCGAGCTCGGCGTCGAGCACGCCCTCGTCTTCTACGGCCACGACGGGCTCGACGAGCTCACCACGACCACGACGTCCACCGTGTACGAGCTGGCGCGACGGCGCCACTCGCCGCTACGACGTCGACCCAGCCGCGCTCGGGATCACGACCGTGACCGCCGACGCCTTGCGCGGCGGCGACGCCCAGGACAACGCCGACGCCGTGCACCGCGTGCTCGACGGCACGGCCGGCCCGCACCGCGACCTCGCCGCGTTGAACGCCGCCGCGGCGCTCGTCGTGGCGGGGATCGCCGACGACCTGGCCGACGGGCTCGACGCGGCCCGCGCCGCGCTCGACGACGGCCGCGCCGCCGCCACGCTCGACGCCTTCGTGCGGGTCAGCCAGACGGCCCGCGACACCGAGGCGGCCTGAGTGGCCCGAGCGCTGCAGTGCCCCTCGTGCGGCACCACGAAGCAGCTCGACGGCGTCACCAGCGACACGTTCCGCTGCGACCAGTGCGGCCAGGTGCTGAAGGTCCCGGCCGCGGCGCGCCACGCCAGCGCACTGGACGGCCCGCCCGCGCCGCCGCGGCGGCGGGCCAACCCGAGCCCGCCCGCGCCCGAACCTCCTGCGCCGCCGCGCCGCAACCCCGCGCCGGCGCCCGTGGTCGCCGCCCCACCCGCCGCCACCGCGACCCGTGCCGTCGCGCCCCCTCGTGGGCGACCCCCCGCCGGGGCGGAGCCGCCGCCACCCGCCCGCAAGGCGCCGCGCAGCAACCTGCCGCTGTGGCTGCGCATCGGCGCCTGGGTGCTCGCGGTGCCGATCGGGCTCGTCATCGTCGGGGTGCCGGCCCGCCAGCTCGGCTACCTCACCAGCCAGAAGCTGCTCGACGTGTTCGTGAAGCACTCGCTCAGCCGGTTCGTGCCGCTGCTCGTCATCGTCGTCCTCTGGGCGCTCGCCACCACGGTGCTCGTCGAGATCCTCATCGAGGGCGGCCGGTTGCTCATGCGCCGCCGGCAGCGCGCGCACGCCACCGCCGACCGGCAATCCTTCGACACCCCGCCCCCGCCTCAGCGGTCCGGGAGGTCGCGCCGGCGCGGCGCATAGCGGGGTAGGCGCACGCGTGGCGACGCCAGCGTGCCCGTGACCGTCACCACCCGCAGTGACGCCGCCCCGCGGCGCAGCCACCGGGCGACCTCCAACAGCTCGTCGACCTCGTCGCGCGCCGGCACCGCCCGCCCGGCGAGACCGAGCTGCGGCGCGTCGTCAGGCAGCACGACCCGACCGTCGACGATCTCCACGCGACCGTCCGGCCCGTCCACGACGAGCCGGCCGGCCTGGCGCAGCCCGTCGACCAGCCGCTGCCGCTCGAGCGCCCCGGTCACCGCCGCCAGCTGGTCCCGCGTCGTGGCGGCCTCCTCGAAGCGCTCCGCGTCCACGAGCGTCGCCAGACGCTGCTCGAGGGGCGCGAGCAGCAGGGCGCCCTCACCGGTCAGCGCCCGCGTGGCGCGCGCGACGATCGCCGCGTACGTCGACGCCGGCGTCGCGCCCGAGCACGGACAGGCCGCCACGTTGAGCTGCGCGGCGAGACACGGCGGCCCGTCCAGCCCGGCCCGGAAGCCGATGCGACGGCGGCAGCGGCGCAGCGGCAGCGCCGTCTCCACCGCGTCGCGCAGCAGCTGCGCCGCGGCGACCGACGGCAGCGGCCCGAGGTGCAGCCCGGCGTCGGGCGGCGCGGACCGCACCACCGACAAACGGGGGAACCGCTCCGGCAGCGTCAGGCGCAGGTAGGCGTACGACCGCCACGTCTTCAGCCGACGGTTGAACCGCGGCTGCAGCTCCCGGATCAGGCGGAGCTCCCGGATCGCGGCCTCGAGTGGGTGGGCGCACACCCGATGGTCGATTGCCTCGGTCTCTCGGAGCAGCTGGGGGACCTTGCGGCGCGTGTCGCCCGAGAAGTAGCTGCGCACCCGGGTCCGCAGGTTCGTCGCCTTCCCGACGTAGAGCACCCGGCCGGCGCGGTCCCGGAACAGGTACACGCCGGGGCGTCGGGGGAGCCCGGCCGTCAAGGCCAGCTTCCCGACCGACGGGTGCGCCCGCATCCGGGGGAGCTCCAGCAGGTCGTCCAGGCCGAGCACCCCGAGGCGGCCCGCCCGTTCGAGGAGCGCGTGCAGCACCTCCAGCGTCGCGCGGGCGTCGGGCAGCGCCCGGTGGACCGGCTCGGTGGGGACCCGCAGATGGCGGGCCAGGGTGGCCAGCCGCAGGTTCGGGACCTCGTCGCGCACCAGCCGGCGGGCCAGCGCGGCGGTGTCGACGCGGCGGTGCGCGAGGCGCGGGTAGCCGCGGGCCGTCAAGGCCGCGTCGAGGAACGACACGTCGAAGCGGACGTTGTGGCCGCCGAGCACCGTCGCGGTGCTCGGGCCGAGGAACTCGAGCAGCGCCGGGAGGACCTCGTCGATCGTCGGGGCGGGGACCAGCATCGCCTCGGTGATCCCGGTCAGCACGGTGATGAGCGGCGGGACCGCCGCCCCCGGGTTCACGAGCGTGTGCAGCTCGCCCAGGCACACGCCGCCCCGGTACTTCACGGCGCCCACCTCGGTGATCGCGCACGTCGCCGGCGACGCGCCCGTCGTCTCGAGGTCCACCACCACGAACGTCACCGCGTGCAGCGGCGTCCCGAGCTCCTCGAAGCCGCGCTGGACGGCGGCGCCGGAGCCGGCGAGGGAGACCGCGCTCGTCACGGCCCGTCAGCCTAGCGAACATACGTTCGATCGGCGAGGGCGTCGGGGTAGGCTGCCCGGCGTGGGTCCCGCCCAGCGGTACCGGTGTACAGCCTGCGGGAACCTCACCCGCTTCGATGTCGTCGCCGTGCGCCGCACCGAGGCGTTCCACCACTACAGCGTCGCTGGGGAGCTCACCGTCGAGGACGAGGTCGTCCTCGAGGAGCACGTCGCCGAGGTCCGCTGCCGCTGGTGCAACGCCACCGGCGACGCCATCGAGGCGCTCCCCGCCGCGACGGACGCCCCCGGCTGACCGCTCAGTCGCCGAGGAGCTGCACCACGACCGTGCGGGTCCGCGGCCGGTCGTCCAGGTCGACGCACACGATCCGCTGCCAGGTCCCGCACGCCAGCCGACCGTCCCGCACCGGGACCGTCACCGACGGGCCGAGCAGCGCGGCCCGCACGTGCGCGTGCCCGTTCGTGTCGGCGTTCCGCGCGTTGTGCTCCCAGCGGCGGTCACGGGGCGCGACCTCCTCGAGCACCGTGTTGAGGTCGGCGTTCGCGCCGGGTTCGCACTCGATGGTCGTCACCCCGCATGTGGAGTGGGCCACGAACACCGTGCACAGGCCGTCCCGCACGCCGGCGTCCTCGACGATCCGCTGCGCCCGCTCGGTCAGGTCGACGACCTCGCCGTCCCCGCGCGTCGAGATCGACAGCTCGTGAGACCGCGCCGCCACGCCGGGAGTGTACGCAGCCCCTGCACGCGGCCGTCGACGGCTGGCATGCTGCGCACGCCGATCCCAATCCCCGATCCCCGAGAGGACCCGCGATGGCCCCGGACGCCACGACCCTCGCCCGCGCCATGGACGCCTTCGACGCCCGGCTCCGTCGCGTCGAGCCCGACCAGTGGTCGCTCCCCACGCCCTGCCCCGACTGGGACGTGCGCCACCTGGTGAACCACGTCGTCGTCGGCGGCACGGCCGCGGTGCGGCTCCTCGACGGCGCCACCCGCGACGAGATCATCGGGATGTACGGCACCGACGGGCTGGGCGACGACCCTCTCGAGGCCCGACGCCGCGCCGCGGCCGCCGAGCGCGAGGCGTTCGCCGCGCCCGGGGCGCTCGAGCGCATCGTGCACCACCCCGCCGGGGACGTGCCCGGCGCGACGCTCCTCGGGTTCCGCACCGGCGACAACCTGCTCCACGCCTGGGACCTCGCCCGGGCCGTCGGCGGCGACGAGGCCCTCCCCGACGACGTCGTCGTCGAGGTGTGGGGCGCGCTCGAGCCGCTCGGCCCCGTGATCGGCACCCTCGGCGTGTTCGGCGCCGGGGCCAGCGGCGACGTCGGCGCCGACGCCCCCGTCCAGACCCGCCTCCTCGACCTCAGCGGCCGGCGCCCCTGACCGCCCGGCCGGGGCCTCGCGCCGGCGGCGGGTAGACGGCGCGGGCGATGGTGGCGGACGTCCACCCGATCACCCACCCCCCGAAGACCAACAGGATGGCGTGCGAGTGGCTGCTGCCCGTCAGGGCGACGACCACCCAGAGCACCGCCCAGACGATCCCGCACCCAATGCTGTACGTCGTGTAGGTCCGCCACGTCCTGGTCTTCATCGCCTTCCCTCCCGCCGAGCCGCCAGTGTCACAGCCGGACGCGACGCTGTCGGGCATGCGCATCGACTGTGACGAGTGCGTCATGCAGGGCACCGAGGTGTGCGACGACTGCGTCGTGACCTACCTGGTCCGACGCCGGCCGACCCACGCCGTCGTGCTCGACCTCGACGAGGAGCGGGCGCTGCGCCGCTTCGCCGGCGCCGGGCTGGTCCCGACCCTGCGCCACGTCGCCCGCGACGGCACCGCGGACCGTCCCGCGTCGGCCTGAGCGGCCTGGTGAGGGGCGGCGCTACTCGGTGACCTCTTGGCGGAGCGCGCCGACCGTCGCCTGCTCGCGGCTGCGGTGCGCGAACGGGTCATAGCGGAAGATGCGCATCGCGTTCTCGTGCGTGATCTTGGCCATGTCGGTCGCCGGCACGCCCTCGAGCTGCTTCGCCATCGCCTCGGGGGAGTGCGGCCACGTCGAGTCGGAGTGCGGGTAGTCGCACTCCCAGGTGATGTTGTCGATCCCGATCCGGTCTCGGTCCTCGACGCCGGAGCGGTCGCTGATGAAGCAGAACGTGAAGTGCTCCAGCGCCACCTCGCTCGGCAGCCGATCCCCGAAGTCCTGGTGGGTCCAGAACCGGTGCTGCTGGTACACGTAGTCGATCCGCTCCAGCCAGTAGGGGATCCAGCCCGTCCCGCCCTCCGACAGCGCGAACTTCAGGTTCGGGAAGCGGCGCAGTACCGAGGACCACAGCAGGTCGGTCGCGGCGTTCATCGTGTTGAGCGGCGTCAACGTGATCATGATGTCGATCGGCGCGCCCGGCGCGATCTCGATGCTGGTCGAGGACGAGCCGATGTGCAGGCAGATGATCGTGCCCTCGTCCTCGCACGCCTGGAAGAACGGGTCCCAGTGGTCGCCGAAGATGTGCGGCCAGCCCAGCTTGTACGGGTTCTCCGAGAACGTGACCGCGTGGCAGCCCTTCTTCGCGACGCGGCGCACCTCGTCGGCCATCAGCTGCGGATCCCAGATCGGGGGGATCGACAGCGGGATGAACCGGCCCGGGTAGGTGCCGCACCACTCGTCGATGTGCCAGTCGTTGTAGGCCCGCAGCAGGTTCAGGCCGACGTCGAGGTCCTTCGACCGGGAGAAGAGCTGCCCGCAGAACTGCACGAAGCTCGGGAAGCACATCGAGCCGAGCACCCCGTTGCGGTTCATGTCCTTGATCCGCTCGTGGATGTCGTAGCAGCCGGTGCGGATCATCTCGTAGGACGTCGGCTCGATGTTGTACTCCTCGGGCGGACGTCCGGCGACGGCGTTCAGGCCGATGTTGGGGATCTCGGCGTCCTGGTACACCCACACGTCGGTGCCGTCGTCCTTGCGGACACTCTTCGGCGCGTACGGCTTCCACTTGTCGGGCAGATGGGCGTCGAAGAGGGTCGGGGGCTCCACCACGTGGTCGTCGACGCTGACCAGGATGAGATCCTCGGCGTTGGGCATGACGGTGCTCCCCGATCGGAACTGACTTTCGTGTCGAGCCTAGGTCTCGCCCGGGTACCCTCGCGGCCCGACGACCGGGGGGAGCCGTGACCGACCCGAACGTGACCTACTTCGCGCTCATGCTCGCACACGTGTGGCTCGGGATCATGATCTTCGCCCACGGGTGGCGCCACGTCGCCGCCGTCCGCTCGGGACCCGGCATGGCCAACTGGTTCGAGAGTCTCGGCCTGCGGCCCGGATGGCTCCACGCCTGGATGGTCACCCTGACCGAGCTCGCCGCCGGCGTCGCGCTCGTCGCCGGCCTCTTCACCCCCTTCGCGTACGGCGGGCTGTGCCGCGGTGCTCGTCGTCGCCGCGATCACGAACCACCGCACGAACGGGTTCTTCCTCAGCTCGAAGCGAGAAGGGTGGGAGTACGTCGTCGGCGTCGCGATCCTGGCCATCGCCCTCGGCGCGCTCGGCCCGGGTAACTGGTCGCTCGACCACGCCGTCGGGTTCGCGTTCCCGTTCCAGAACGGCACGGCGCTGCTCATCACCGCGGCGCTCGGCCTCGGCGGCGCCGGCGCGTTCCTCGCCGTGTTCTGGCGCCCCCCGAAGGCCCCGATCTAGGCGACGCCGCGGCCTACCGCGGGCCGAGCGCCGCGACGAGGGGATCGACGACGTCACGCCACGGGGCCACGATCCCGACGTCGGCCGTGTCGAACACCGGTGCGTCGCGTGCCGGATGCACGGCCAGGATCGTCCCGGCGCCGGCCACGCCCACGAGGTGCTCGAACGCGCCGCGGATCCCGACCGTCACGTAGAGACGCGGGGTCAGCGCGCGGCCGGTCAGCCCGACCTGACGGCCGGCCGGCTGCCAGCCCCGATCGGCGACCGGGCGGGTGCACGCCACCGCGGCGTCCAGCCGATCGAGCAGCGGCGCGAGCCGCGGGTAGTCCGCCGGCTCGACGTCCTGCCCGACTCCGACCACGACCGCGGCGCGGTCGAGCGCGACCAAGCCGGCATCGAGGGTGCGCGACCAGATCCGAACCCGCGACCCGTCCGGGACGTTCAGGACGGCCTGCTCGGGTCGCGTCGCCCGCCGAGGCTGCGATCGGGGCAGCGCGCCCGGGCGGATCGTGACGACCGCGGGACGCACGTCGGTGGCCATCGTCGCCAGCAGCAGGCCGCCGAGGACCGGGACGTCGGCGGTGAGGCGGTGCGCGCCGTCGACCGCGACCGCGGTGGCACCCGCCAGCAACGCGGCGTCGAGGCCCACCGTGGCACGGGCCGCGACCTCGCGGCCCCAGTCCGTGGCGGCGAGCAGCACGACCCTCGGCCCGGTCTCGGCGGCCCAGCCGGTCAGCGCCGCGGCAACGTCCTCCGCGGCGCTCGACCCGTCGAGGCGCACGACGGCGTCGGCGCCCGCCGCGCCGAGCGCGTCACCGTCGAGCGCTGCGCCCAGTGCCACGACGTGCGCGCCGAGCGCCTCGCCGACGCGTGCCGTCGCGCCGAGCAGGTCCGGCGCGAGGTCGCGGCGCGCCGGGTCCACGACGGCCACCACCGCGTCGCGGCGCCCGACCGCGGGTGATGGGACCGTCGCGTCGCGCGGCGGGTCGGCCAGGGCGCCACGCGCGGCGAGCACCTCGACGACCCGCCGGACCTGCGCGTCGGCCGAGCCGTCGAGCACGAGCCGCTGCCGGTCCGGGCCTCGCCGCACCGCGTCGCCCCGAGCACCTGTCCCGTGCATCGCCCCGCGGGGCCCCTGGACGTGGTGCACCCGGGCGACGGCCCGCGCCGGCGGTGGGGCGGTCGACGGGTCGATGAGGCGCTCCGCGCACGACACCACCGCGGGCAGCGCCACCGAGGCCTGTGCCCACCCGTCGTCGAGCTGGCAGCGGACGTGCAGCCTCGAGCCCTGCAGGCTCACGAACCGGGCCGCGCCCACGAACGGCAGGTCGAGGCCGCGCCGCGACCTGCGCCCCGACGTGGCCGCCGCCCCCGTCGACGCCGCGCCGCCCGGTCAGCACCAGGTCGAAGCCGCCGGCGTCGGCGAGGGCGGCAGCCAGTGCCCGCGCGCACGTCCACCGAGTCGGTCGCCGCGTCGTCGAGCAGCAGGCCGTCGCAGACCACGTCGGTCTCGGTCGCGGCGGCCATCACCGCGCGCAGCAACGGCTCGGCCGACGGGGGACCGAGCATGACGACCGTCACCGTGCCGTCCCCGACCGCGGCGGCGAGCTCGCAGGCCTGCGCGACGGCGCGCCGATCGAACGGATTGACGACGAGGTGGTCGGCGGCGGGTGGCCAGGACCGTTCCGGGTTCGCCGCCGCGGCGCGCACGTCGGGGATCGGCTTGGCCAGGGCGGCGATTCGCACGCCGCCGCAGCGTAGGCTGTGGCGCTTCGCGACCCGGAGCGAGAGGTCATGGCCACCCGAGAAGCCGTCATCGTCGACACCGTCCGCACGCCCGTCGGGAAGCGCAAGGGCGCGCTCGCCGGCTGGCACCCGACCGATCTGCTCGGCTTCACGCTCCGGGCGCTGCTCGAGCGCCGCGACGTCGACCCGGCCCAGATCGACGACGTCGTCGGGGGGTGTGTCACCCAGGCCGGCGAGCAGGGCTGCAACGTCACGCGCAACGCATGGGTGGCGGCCGGGTTGCCGGCGCACGTGCCGGCGACCAGCGTCGACCGCCAGTGCGGGTCCTCGCAGCAAGCCGTGCACTTCGTGGCGCAGGGCGTGCTCGCCGGCGCCTACGACCTGGGCATCGCCTGCGGTGTCGAGTCGATGACCCGAGCCCCGATGTCGAGCAACGCGCGCGGTGGGATCGGGCCGTTCAGCCCGGCCTTCCTCGAGGCTTGCCACGGCGTCCTCGGCGTCCAGTTCTGGGTCGCGCAGGTCCTCGCCGACAAGTTCGGCGTCACACGCGAGGACATGGACGCCTTCGCGCTCGAGAGCCACCGCCGCGCCGCCGAGCACACCGACTCGGGCTGGTTCGCCGACGAGCTGGTCCGCGTCCCGATCCGCGGCGAGGACGGGACCGCGACCGGCGAGACGATGACCGCCGACGAGGGGATCCGGCGTGGCACCACGGCGGCGGTCCTCGCCGGCCTGCCGCCGGCGTGGGTGTCCGACGATCAGCCGGCGCCGGACATCACCGCGGGGAACTCGTCGCAGATGAGCGACGGGGCCGCCGCGATGCTCATCGCCGAGCGGTCGGTGGCGGAGCGCCTCGGGCTGCCGGTGCGGGCCCGGTTCGCGCACTTCGCCGTCTTGGCCGACGACCCCGTCCTCGTCCTCTCCGCGCCGAACCCGGTCACCCGCCGGCTGCTCGACCGGTCCGGGATGCGGATCGAGGACTTCGACGCGATCGAGTGCAACGAGGCGTTCGCCGCGATCGCGCTCATGTGGGCCAGCGAATTCCGACCGGACCCGGCCCGGCTGAACCCCCGCGGCGGCGCCATCGCGCTCGGGCATCCGCTCGGCGCGAGCGGTGTGCGGCTCATGACGACGATGCTGCACCACCTCGAGTCGACCGGCGGCCGCTACGGGTTCCAGACCATGTGCGAAGGCGGCGGCCAGGCCAACGCCACCGTGATCGAACGTCTCGGCTGAGTTGGTCGAGCTACGCGCCGGCCCGGCCCGGGCGGTGCTCGACGAGGCCCACGGGGCCCGCGTCGAGCGGCTCCAGGTCGACGGGCTCGATCTGCTCGTCCCCCCAGACGTCGACGACCACAACTACGGGGCGTTCCCGATGGCGCCCTGGGCCGGGCGCATCCGCCACGGGCTGCTCCACTTCGACGGCGCCGACTACCAGCTGCCGTGCAACGCCCCGCCGCACGCCATCCACGGCATCGTCCGCGATCGCCGCTGGCACGTCGACACCACGACCGGCGCGGCCGCGTCGCTCAGCGTCGCGCTCGACGCCCCGTGGCCGTTCGGCGGCCGCGTGGTCCAGCACGCCGCGCTCCGCGCCGACGCGCTGACGCTCACCATGGAGGTCCACGCCGCCGACATGCCGATGCCCGTCACGTGCGGCTGGCATCCGTGGTGGTACCGCACCCCGAAGGTCGGTGCGGCGCCGCTCGAGGTCGAGCTGCACGCCGACACGATGTACGCCCGCGACGACGAGGGCATCCCGACCGGCGAGCTGATCCCCGTGCACGCGCCGCCGTGGGACGACTGCTTCACCGGTCTCGGCGACCCCGCGGCCCTGCTCACCTGGCCCGACACTCAGACGGTGCGGGTCGACACCGACTGTGGCTGCGTCGTGGTGTTCACCGAGCCGGAGCACGCCATCTGTGTCGAGCCCCAGTCCGGTCCACCCGACGCGGTGAACCTCGACGTGGCCACCGTGGTGACGCCGGGGACGCCGCTCGTCGTGCACGCCACGCTCACCTGGGCTTAGTCGGCCAGGGTGCGCAGCGCCTCCAGCTGCTCCACGTAGTGCGACGGTGACCGGTGCCGGAACCGCAGCACGAGCGCGGTCGCGCCGGCCCGCCGGTGCGCGTCGAGGGTCTCGGCGGTGGGACCGGGCGCGTCGATCGGGTCGAGGGGCGGCGCGGGCTGCAGCACGACCTCGAGCGGCGCGGCCCGTCGCGTCCACGCGTCGGTCTGGCGCGCCGCCTCGAGGAGATGGGCGACGTCGTCGGGCCGCAGCGCGAACGGGGCCCAGCCGTCGGCGAGCGAAACGGCGCGTCGCAGCGACCGGCCGGTGCGGCCACCGACCCACAGCGCGACATCGCGCTGCACCCCGGGCGGGTCCACCACGACGTCCGCGAAGCGGTAGTGGGTGCCGTCGTAGCGGGGCTCCGCGACCCCGAACGCGGCGCGCAGCGCTCGGAGCGCGTCGTCGCCGCGCTCGCCCCGACCGGCGAACGGCGCGCCGAGGAGATCGAACTCCTCCTCCAAGGAGCCGACACCGACACCGAGGATCAGCCGACCGTCGCAGACGCGGTCGAGGGTCCCGTAGCGCTTCGCGATGGCCAGCGGGTGGTGGTAGCCGAGCACCAGCACGAACGTCGCCAGCCGGATCGTGGCCGTGCGCGCCGCCAGGTAGCCGAACGTGGCGAGCGGGTCCCAGTACGTCGCGCCCCGCGTCACCGCGACGTCGCGGGGGATCGCCACGTGCTCGCTGCACGTCGCGAACTCGTACCCGAGCCGCTCCGCGGCGACGACCACCTGCTCGACCTCCGCGATCCCCGCGTCGGCCTCCCAGCGGGCGTGCGCCCGCGGCAGGCGGGTCAGGACCGGGGTGACGATGCCGAGCCGCATGCCCACCCCGCGACGCGGGGGCGACCCACTCGCGGTGTCACCGGCGGGGCAGCAACGCCCGGTCGGCGATGATGTTCTTCTGCACCTCGGTCGCGCCCGCGCCGATCGACGTGTACCGCTGGAAGCTGTACAGGCGGGTCCACGAGCCGCCGTCCACCGCGTCGGCGCCGCCGCGGGCCAGCAGCCCGTTCGGGCCGAGCAGGTCGACGGCCAGCTCGGCGAGCGTCTGCGCCAGGTGGCTCCACTGCAGCTTCGCGAGCGGCACCTCGGGCCAGTTCTTCTGACCCTTGATGATCTTCGTCAACGCCCGGTAGTTCAGCAGCTTCGTGAACTCGATGTCGGTGTGGGCGCGGGCGATGCGCTCGCGGATCTCGGGATCCTCGAGCGCGGCCGGGTTCACCGCCCGGGCCGTCGACACCATGGACCGCAGGTCGGCGGCCATCGTGATCGCCAACCCGGCGGTCCCGACGCGCTCGCGGCCGAGCGTTCCCATCGCCACCTGCCAGCCGGCGCTCTCCTCCCCGAGCCGGCAGTCGGCCGGGATGCGCGCGTCGGTGAACCACACCTCGTTGAACATCTCGTCGCCGACGATGTCGCGGATGGGGCGGCACTCGATGCCTGCGGTCGACATGTCGACGATGAACGCCGTGATGCCCTCGTGCTTCGCGCCCCGCTCGATGGCCTCGGGGTCGGTCCGGAACAAGAACAGACCCCACTGGGCGAGATGCGCCGTCGAGATCCAGATCTTCTGGCCGTTCACGACGTACTCGTCACCGTCGCGCACCGCGGTGGTGCGCAGGTTCGCGAGGTCCGACCCGGCTTGGGGCTCGCTGAAGCCCTGACACCAGTGCTCGTCGGCGCTGAGGATCCCGGGGAGCCACCGCTGCTGCTGCGCCTCGGTGCCCCACTGGATGATCATCGGACCGATCTGCCAGATGCCGTTCGCGTTGTAGATGCCCGGCGCCCGGACCCGCGCCATCTCCTCGGAGTAGATGACGTTCTGCGCCGGCGTGGCCTCCCGACCACCCCACGACGTCGGCCAGTTGATCGCCGCCCACCGGCCCTCGTTCAGGCGGCGCTGCCAGTCCTTGCGGCGCTCCTGCGTGCGCGCCACACCGCCGACGACCCGACCGCCCCCCGGGTCCTCGTCACCGCCCCAATCGGCGAGGAACTTCGGGAGGTTCACCTCGAGCCAATCGCGCAACTCGTCGCGGAAGGCCTCGTCGGCGGGGGTGTGCGAGAAGTCCATCGCTACGACGCTCCGACACCGGGGCTCATGACTGGCCCCACGCCTTGATGTTGTGCTGGATGGTGGCCAGCGCGGCGGCCAGGTCCCGCTGCGCCGCGTTGGCGCTGCCGAGCGCGTAGGTGAACGCCACCGCCTGACGGAACCGGGTGACGGCGTCGATGGCCTGCTGGCCCGCCGCGACGGTCGAGTCGGCGAGCTGGCGGGCCGACCCGGACTGCTGCTTGGCGATCGCCTGCAGCTGGCTCACGGCGTTGTGCATGACGGCGAGGTTCTGGATGGCCTCCTCGTCGAAGGTGTGCAGCGCCAAGAAGCGCTGCACCTTCTGGGCATCGCGGGGCACGGCCACCGCGGCGTCCACCAGGCTCTGCGACGTGGCGACGAAGCCTTGCGAGCCGCTGCTGCCCGACCCGCCGCCCCGGCCCAGCAGCAGGTACGCGCCCGCCGCGAGGCTCGCGACGAGGAGCAGCACGACCGGGAGGCGGCCACGATGCCGGCGGGGTGGCCCGTACGCCGGCATGGGCCGCCAGCCACCGGGTGGCAACGGGCGGGGCCGCAGCCCGGGCGGTGGCGGCCGACGGACTCCGGGCGGCGGCGCGACCACGTTGCTCACCCTAGAGTCAGGCCCGCGCCTCGGCCGGGCACCCGGCGTCACCCGGCGTCCAGGCGGCGCGAACTGCAGATCTCTCGGCTCAGGAATGCGTGCACGATAGGCGCGCGCGCGGGCCCAAGACTAACGTCGGCGTCAGGTTTGACCGGCGCCCGCGGCGGGCGGGGCCGCGCGCATCGGGGGACACGGCGTGGACTTCACGTTCAGCGACGAGCAAGAGGCGCTGCGCGACGCCGTCCGCTCGTTCCTGCGCGACCAGGCGCCCACCGCGTACGTGCGCGCCATGGCCGACGACCCGCGCGGCTTCACCGACGAGGTCTGGGGCCGCATCGCCGAGCTCGGCTGGCCGGGGCTGCTCGTCCCCGAGGCGCACGGCGGCCTGGGGCTCGGGCTCGTCGACCTGACCGTCGTGATGGAGGAGATGGGCCGCGTGCCGCTCCCGGGCCCGTTCTTCTCGTCGGCGGTGCTCGCCACGCTCGCGGCGCGTCGCGTCGGCGCCGACGACCTGCTCGCCGGCCTGGCGTCGGGGGCGCGGCGCGGCACCGTTGCCCTCGACGAGGCGGGACACGACGACCCCGTGGACCGCGTCCGCACGCGCCCGCCGCAAGGGCGCGCACTGGGTGTTGAGCGGCCACAAGCCCATCGTGCTCGACGGGCACACCGCCGACTGGGTGATCGTCGTCGCCCGGACCGAGGAGGGGCTCGGCTCGTTTCTCCTCCAGCAGCCCGACGCGGAGCCGGTCCCGACCCTCGACCCGACGCGGCAAGGCGGCCCGCCTCGTGCTCGAGGAGACCCCCGCCGAGCGGATCGGGACGCCGGGTGACCACACCCCGATGTGGCGGCGGGTCGTCGACGATGCCGGCGTGATGCTCGCCGCCGAGCTGATCGGCGCGTCGGAGGCCGCCCTGAACCTGGGGGTCGAGTACGCGAAGGTGCGCGTCCAGTTCGACCGGCCCATCGCCACGTTTCAGGCCATCCGCCACAAGGCGGTCGACATGCTGCACCGCCTCGAGCTTGCCCGGGTCGGCACCCACTACGCGGCGTGGACGTCGGACGCCGAGCAGCCCGACCGGGTGCACGCCGCCGCGATGGCGAAGGGGTACGCGGCCGAAGCCGCGATCTTCGTCACGAGCGAGGACATCCAGATCCACGGTGGGGTCGGGTTCACCTGGGAGTGCGACGCGCACTGGTACTACAAGCGCGCCAAGCAGAACGACGTGCTCCTCGGCTACCAGGGTTGGCAGCGTCACCGGCTCGCTGACCTGGTCCTCGAACCGGTCTAGGACGGGTGCCCGACCGTCGATCGTCGCTGGCCGACGCGGTCGCCACGCACGTCCACGCCGGCGACGCGCTGCACCTGCTGGTCGGCCACACTCGCTGGAGCGCCGCGGCGCGCGAGGTGGTGAAGCAGTGGTGGGGCCGCGACCCGGGGTTCGCCCTCTACATGCTCAGCCTCTCGAGCCTCGGGGCGCTGTTCTTCCGCGGCGGGCTCGTGCGGCGCGTCGTCACCGGCTACTCCGGTGACACCTTCCCGAACTTCACCCCCAACCCGCAGTTCGCCCGCGCCGTACGAGCGCGGCGACGTCGAGGTCGAGCACTGGTCGTTTCTCACGTTCGCCCAGCGGCTCGAGGCGGCGGCGCGGGGCCTGCCCGCCGTCACCACCCGCTCGATCACCGGGTCGACGATGCAGCACAACGACGCCTACACGCGGGTCGAGACGCCGTTCGGGGAGCTTGGGCTGCTCGCGCCGCTGCAGCCCGACGTCGCCTTGCTCCACGCGCCGGTCGCCGACCGGGAGGGCAACGTGGCGTTGCACCCGCCCGGGCTCGAAGGCGTGTGGGGTGCCCTCGCCGCGCGGCGCGGCGCCATCGTCACCGTCGAGCGTGTCGTCGACGACCTGCGACCGTTCGCGCACCTCGTGCGGATCCCCGCACACCGGGTCCTCGCCGTGTGCGAGACCGAGCTCGGCGCGCACCCCGGCGGGTGCTTCACCGGGGGGCTCCCGGTCGACGGGTACGGCGAGGACTACGACTTCTGGGTCGAGGCCCGGGCCGCGACCCGCGCCGACGACTACGACGCGTGGATCCAGCACTGGGTGCTCGACGTCGCCGACCAGCCCGCCTACCTCGAGCGGCTCGGCGCGACGCGTGTCGCCGCCCTGCGCGCCAAGGCCGCACCCGATTCCTGGCGGGCCGACGTCGCGGCCCACCCGCCGAACCTCGACCCGCCCCCGAACCGCTGGGAGCTCGCCGCCACCTGGGGGGCCCGCCACCTCGCCGCCCGCGTCCAGGCGCTCGACGCTGACGCCGTCCTCGCCGGCGCGGGCGTTGCCAACCTCGCCGCGTGGCTCGGCGTCGCGCAAGCCCGCGCCGCGGGCAGTGACGTGCAGCTCATCGCCGAGATCGGCCTCTGGGGCTACGACCCGGTGCCCGGTGACCCGTTCGTGCTGAACCACCGCAACTTCTGGCGCTCGACGATGCTCAGCGACGCGACGCTCGTGCTCGGCACGCTCGTCGGCGGGACCGGCACCACGACGCTCGCCTGCCTCGGCGGCGCACAGGTCGACCGGCGCGGCAACGTGAACTCGACGCGCCTCGACGACGGGACGTTCCTCGTCGGCTCCGGTGGCGGCAACGACGTGGCGTCGGTGTGCGCCGAATCGGTCGTCGTCGCGCTGCTGAGCCCCGAGCGCACCCCGCCCACGTGCGGCTACGTCACGTCCCCCGGCCGCGCGGTGCGGGCCCTCGTCACCGATCTCGGGACCCTCGCCCGCGACGGCGAGGACGACGACCTCGTGCTCACCGCGGTGCCCGCCGGCGCCGAGCCGCTCGCCGACCGGGTGGCCCGCGCCCGCGCCGCCTGCGGGTGGGACCTCGCCGTCGCCCCCACCGTCGACGAGCTCGCCGCCCCCAGCGTCGACGAGCTCACCGCGCTGCGGTCCTGGGACGCCCGCGGCTGGTTCCTCCGCGCCCGCTGACCCCGGTCGTTCAGGCCTCGTTCACCGTCACGCCGCCCGCCGGGCTCGTAGGCTGCGGCCGCCCCTGCCCGGGATGACGAGCGAGGAGCTGGCGCCGTGAGTCGAATCGCACTCGAGGGCGTGACGAAGCGCTTCGACGACGTCGTTGCCGTCGACGACCTGTCCCTCGAAGCCCGCGACGAGGAGCTCCTCGTGCTCGTCGGACCCTCCGGGTGCGGCAAGTCCACCGTCCTGCGCATCGTCGCCGGCCTCGAGGAGCCGACCGCCGGCACCGTCCGGATCGGCGACCGCGTCGTCACCGACCTCGTGGCCAAGGACCGTGACCTGGCCATGGTGTTCCAGTCCTACGCCCTGTACCCGCACATGACCGTTGCCCGCAACATCGAGTTCCCGCTGCGCGCCCGGAAGGTGCCCCGCGCCGAGCGTCAGCCCCTCGTCGACGAGGCGGCTCGCCTCGTCGGCCTCACCGGGCTCCTCGGTCGCAAGCCCGGCCAGCTGAGCGGTGGGCAGCGCCAGCGCGTCGCGCTCGCCCGCGCCGTCGTGCGCCAACCCGCGGCGTTCCTGATGGACGAGCCGCTGTCGAACCTCGACGCCAAGCTGCGGGTCCAGACCCGCGCCGAGCTTGTCGAGCTGCAACGTCGCTTCCACGCCACCGTCCTCTACGTCACCCACGACCAGGTCGAGGCGATGACGATGGGTCACCGCATCGCGGTGCTCGACCACGGTGTGCTCCAGCAGGTCGACAAGCCCCAAGCCGTCTACGACACCCCCGCCAACCTCTTCGTCGCCCGGTTCATCGGCACTCCGCCCATGAACACCATCGACGGGCAGCTGCGCAGCGACGGGCGGCTGCTCGCGTTCGAGGCCTCGGGCGTCCAGGTGGTGCTCCCGGCTCCGCTCGCCCGCGCCGCGCGGGCCACCACCCTCGAGGGCGCGGTCCTCGGGATCCGCCCCGAGGACCTCCACCTCGAGGCGACCGGTCCGATCACCGCGAAGGTCGTGCTCATCGAATCGCTGGGCCACGAGCGTCACCTCGTCACCCGCCTCGACGACGGCCAGCTCGTCCTCGTCCGCCAAGCCGCCCAGGACGCGGCACCCCGCGACGGCGAGGTGGTCCGCATCGCCGCCCGCCCCGGGACCGTGCACCTCTTCGACCCGACCTCCGAGCGGCGGCTCACGACGTGACCGCGCGGCGCAGCGACGTCACGCCCGAGAAGCGGCGGCGACGCCGACGCGAGGCGACCTTCGGGTTGGTGCTCCTCGCCCCGGCGATCACCATCTTCGCGGTCTTCGTCTTCTTCCCGTTCGCCAAGAACTTCCAGCTCGCGCTGTATCGCAACCCGCCGTTCCCCGGCCTGCCGACCAAGTTCGTCGGCTTCAAGCAGATCAGCGACGTCCTCGGCTCTGTCGACTTCCGCAACAGCTTGTGGCGAACGGTCCTGTTCACGGTCCTCACCGTGCCGACCGCCATCTTCGCTGGGCTCGCCCTCGCCGTGCTCGCCAACAAGGCGCTGCGCGGCATGGCGATCTACCGGACGATCTTCGCCTCCACGGTCGCTACTTCGGTCGCGGTGGCCGCGGTCATCTTCGGCACCCTCATGAACCCTCAGGTGGGGCTCCTGCCCTCCCTGGGAATCAACCCGACGACGCCGTTCCTCGACAGCCCCACATGGGCGCTCCCCGCGGTGGCGTTCATCACCGTCTGGCAGACGCTCGGGTTCAGCTTCATCCTGATGTCGGCCGGGCTCCAAGCCGTGCCCGAGGACATCCTCGAGGCCGCCGAGGTCGACGGGGCGAGCGGCTCAACCCGGTTCTGGCGGGTCACCGTGCCGCTGCTCTCGCCGACCATCTTCTTCGCGGGGATCGTCGGCTCGATCTTCGCCTTCCAGACCTTCGGTCAGATCGACCTGCTCACCCAGGGCGGCCCGGAGAACAAGACCAACCTGCTGACGTACTTCATCGTCAGTCAGCTCCACGACCACCAGAATCCGGGTTACGCCGCGGTGCTGTCGATCGCGCTATTCCTCATCACGCTGGTGCTGACGCTGGCGCAGTTGCGCTTCCTCGAGCGGCGCGTCCACTACGCCCGATGACTGTCGACGCCGCCGCCCTGCCCCGCGTCGCGACGGGGTCCGACACGGCGGTGCGACGACCGCGCCACGTGTCTCGGCGGTGGCGCCTCGTGGGGCGTTACGTGCTGCTCACCGTGCTGGCGGCCATCGTGATCTTCCCGATCTACATCACCGTCGTGAACTCGCTGCTCCGACCGGCCCAGGTCGCCGCCCGTCCGCCCACCCTGTTCCCCCTGCACCCGTTCTGGAGCTCGTACCAGTCCGCCTGGGTGGAGGGCCACTTCGGCCACTACCTGTTCAACAGCGCCGTCGTCACCGTCCTCATCGTCGGCGGGCAGCTGATCACCTCGATCCTCGCCGGGTACGCCTTCGCGTTCCTCGAGTTCCCGTTCAAGCGGACCCTCTTCGTGGTGGTGCTCGCCTCGCTGATGGTGCCCTTCGAGGTGACCGTGGTCCAGAACCTGACCACGTCGGTGGACCTGCACCTGTACAACACCTTCCTCGGCCTCGCCGCCCCGTTTCTCGCTTGGGGTCTCGGGGTGTTCCTGCTGCGTCAGGCGTTCCTTGGCATCCCCCGGGATCTCGATGACGCGGCCAAGCTCGACGGGTACGGCCACTGGCGGTTCCTGTGGCGGGTCGCGGTGCCGCTGGCCCGTCCGGCCATCGCCGCGCTCACCGTCTTCTCGTTCCTGACCGCCTGGAACCAGTACCTCTGGCCGCTGCTGGTCACGAAGGACCAGCAGTTTCGGACGGTGCAGATCGGCCTGCGTCAGCTTCGGGCCACGAGCCTCCAGAACGTCAACATCACCTTCGCCGGCGTGGTCATCGCCTTCCTACCCCTGGTCGTGCTGTTCCTCGTCTTCCAGAAGCAGCTGGTGCGGGGCCTGACCGCCGGTGCCGTGAAGGGCTGACAAGATGCACGCTCACCCCAGACGAGCGAAGCCGAACCCGTCCCAAGGAGCCTCGATGCGACGTCCCCCCCTGCGGATCCTGGTCGTGCTCGGCCTCGCGGCCGGCCTTGCCCTCGCCGCGCTCCCCGCGGTGACCGTCGGCGCCGCCACCCCCCGCGCCGCGTCGCTCCCACCGTGCCCGTTGTCGGCGCTGGGCAAGGCCAAGGGGACGGTCAACATCACCATGTGGCACGGCCTGACCCAGGCCAACGAGCAGGAGCTCGATTCCCTCACGAGCCAGTTCAATGCGTCGCAGACCAAGATCCACGTCACGCTTGTGAACCAGACCTCGTACATGGACGACCTGACCAAGTTCGTGGCCGGGCTCGGAACCGGGGACCTCCCCGACGTCGTCCAGATCGAGGACACCGGCTTGCAGCAGATGATCGACACGCACGCCATCCTCCCGGCCGCGTCGTGCATCAAGGCCGACAACTACCAGAGCCAGCTGAGCGACTTCATCCCCCGCGTTGTGTCGTACTACTCGGTCAAGGGCGTGCTCTACCCGATGCCGTTCAACGTCTCGAACCCGGTCTTCCTCTACAACAAGAAGGCCTTCACGAAGGCCGGCCTCGACCCGAACACGCCGCCCCAGACCCTCGCCCAGGTCATGGCCGACGCCGTGAAGCTCAAGGCCAGCGGCGCGGTGGCGAAGGCGGGCTACGGCCTCAAGACCGACCCGTGGGACCTGGAACAATGGCTCGCCAAGGCCGGCGACCCGTACGTCAACAACGGCAACGGGCGCCAGACCCGGGCCACCACGGCCCTGTTCAACAACGCCGCTGGCAAGCAGATCTTCACGTGGATGTCCCAGATGGTCCACAGCGGGCTGGCCGTCGTGAACAGTGACCTCGGGGCCAGCGCGTACGACAACCTGCTCGGGATCGGCAACGGCAACTACGCCATGAGCATCGACACCACCGCGACGCTCGGGACGATCACCCAGCTGCTCTCCAGCGGCCAGTACCCGAACGTCGACCTCGGCGTCGCGCCGATGCCCGGCCCGACCGGCCTGGGTGGCGTGCTCGTCGGCGGCGCCGCGCTGTACATCTCGAACAAGTCCTCCCCGGAGAAGCAGGCGGCGTCGTGGCAGTTCCTCAAGTTCCTGGACACGGCCGAGAACCAGGCCAACTTCGCCGCTGCGACCGGCTACGTGCCGATCCGCCGGTCGTCGATCACGTTCCCGGCGATCCAACAGCAGTGGGCGAAGACCCCCGGGTACAAGGTGGCGTACGACCAGCTCGTGACCGGTGTGAACAACGTCGCCACCGCGGGCCCAGTGATCGGCGACTACCTCGGGGTCCGCAGCGCGGTCAGGAACGCCGAGGAGTCGATGTTCACCGGCGGAACGAACCCGGACTCGGCGCTGTCCAGCGCCCTCAGGAACGCCAACGCGGCGATCTCGGCGTATAACGCCCGGGTGGGGTAGCGCCGGTCAGCGGCTCAGGATCGTGACCGACGCGTTCGCGCCGCGGCCCACGGTGTGGGCCAGCGCGACGCGCGCGCCGTCGACTTGGCGGGCGCCGGCCTCGCCGCGCAGCTGGCGGGTCAGCTCGACGACCTGACCGAGCGCGGAGGCGCCGAGCGGCTCACCCTTCGAGAGCAGCCCCCCCGACGGGTTGACCGGCAGCCGGCCGCCGAGCGCCGTCACGCCCTCGTCGACGAGGCGGCCCTGCTCACCCGGCGCGCACAGCCCGAGCTCCTCGTAGCCGAGCAGCTCGCGGGCGGCGTCGGTGTCCTGGCACTCCACCACGTCGAGGTCGTCGGGGCCGACGCCGGCCGCGGCGTAGGCGTCGCGGGCGGCCAGCGTGGTCGGCGGCGGGATGTCGGTGTCGTCGACGCCGCTCATCGGGGTGGCCTCCCCGAGGACCGAGCCGGGCAGGTGCGAGCGCAGCACCGCGGTGTCGAGGCGCACCGACGCGGTCGACGCCGCGGCCCCGCCGCGCAGCACGACCGCGGCCGCGCCCTCGTTCGGCGAGCACAGCATGAAGAGGTGCAGCGGCTCGCACACCACCCGTGAGGCGAGCACCTCCTCGACCGAGGTCTCCTTGCGGAACATGGCGTCGGGGTTCGCGACGCCCTGCCGCCGGTTCTTCACGACCACCGCCGCGAGCTGCTCCTTCGTCACGCCGGCCTCGCGCTGGAGCCGCTGGGCCCGCAACGCGAAGTAGGCGGGCGTCGCGGCGAGGCCCGCCTCCTCCCGCCACGGGTCGAAGAACGACGAGCGGATGATCCCCTTCGGCATCTTCTCCAGGCCGAAGACCAGCACCGTCTCGTACTGGCCGGCGCGGATCGCCGCGGCGGCGAGCATCAGCGCGGCGGCGCCGGACGCGCAGCCGGCCTCGACGTCGACGATCGGCATGCCCGTCCGACCGAGCGCACCGAGGACCTTGTGGCCGGCGGCGACGCCCGCGTAGGCGGTGCCGCAGAACGCGGCGTCGAACACCGGGTCGCCGGCCTCGGCGAGCGCGGCCCGGACCGCCGCCACCCCGAGGTCCGTGACGGTCGCGTCGGGGAAGCGCCCGAAGGGGTGGATCCCGACGCCGGCGATGCGCACCGCGTCGCTCATGGGGACGCCACGAAGGTGTAGGTGACGACCGTGTCGCCGTCGTCGTTGGTGTGCAGCGCCGCGGTCGCGGCCCGGACCGGCATCCCGAACGTCACGGCGTCCACGTCGGTGACCTCGAGGCGGGTGATGACCCGCAGCCCCTCGGGCAGCTCGACGATCCCGAACCCGAACGGGACCGGGCCCTGGTAGCCGGGCGGCGCGGTGTGCACCGTCGTCCAGCCCCACAGCGTCCCCGTCGACGACAGCCGCACCGCCTCGACGTCGTCACCGCGACACGACGGGCACATCGACGCGGCGGGGAACTGGTAGTGGCCGCACCCCCGGCAGCGCGACCCGAGGAGGGTCACGTCGCCGTCGCGCTCCTCGAAGAGCCCGGCGCGCACGGGCACGTGCTCGCCGCTCACACGACCCCGTCCGCCGCGAGGCGGTCCAGCTCGTCGTCGGAGACGCCGAGCTCGCCGCCGAGCACGGCGCGGGTGTGCTCCCCGAGCCGCGGCGCGCCGGTCGGGGGAGCCGGCGTCTCGCCCACCCGTCGCGGGAACGGCGCCTGCTGGCGCAGCGGGCCGACGACGGGATCGTCGACCGTGACGAGGTCGCCGCGGGACGCCAGGTGCGGGTCGGCGAAGATGTCGGCCGCGGTGTACGCCGTCGCGACGGGCACGTCGCAGGCGACGCAGCGCGCCTCGATCTCGGCCGCGGGGAGCCCGGCCGCCCAGGCGGCCACGACCCCGTTGATCTCGTCGCCGCGCGCCGCCCGGTCGGCGAGCCGCGCGTAGCGGGCGTCGTCGACCAGCTCGACGCGGTCCATCGCTTTGCAGAGACGCGCGAAGTTGGCGTCCGACCCGGCGACGATGCACACGTACTTGCCGTCGGCGGTGGCGTAGTTGTCGAGCGGCGCCGAGTTGGCCAGCCGGTTCCCCTCCCGGCTGCGCACCACGTCCAGACGGTCGTACGCGGCGAGGGTCCACTCGAGGACCCGCAACGCCGCGCCGTAGAGCGCGGCGTCGATCACCGCGCCCTGTCCGTCCCGGACGTCGCGGGCGTACAGCGCGCACACCGCGGCGTGCGCGGCGAACACGCCGGTCAGGTAGTCCGAGATCGTGACCCCGACGCGCACCGGCGGTCGATCCGGGTAGCCGGTGAGATGGAGCAGGCCCCCGTAGCCGATCCCGACCCGGTCGAGGCCGGGCCGCGGGGCGTACGGGCCGTCCTGCCCGAAGCTGCTGATCCGGACCGTGACGAGGCGAGCGTCGAGCGCCCCGGGCGCGATCCCCCAGCGCTCGAGTGTCCCGGGCCGGAAGTTCTCGACCACGACGTCGGCCGTCGCGGCGAGGCGACGGAACAGGTCCTGGCCGCGCGGGTCGCGCAGGTCGAGCGTGACGCTGCGCCGTCCTCGACCCTCGACCGCCCAGAACAGCGAGTAGCCCGGGCCGTCGTCGGCGGTGGGGGCGAACGGGCCGATCTCGCGCATGAAGTCGCCCCGGCCCGGCTGCTCGACCTTGATCACCTCGGCGCCCTGCTCGCCGAGCAGCCCGGCGCAGAACGGCGCCGCGATCCGCGTGCCGAGATCGAGGACCCGGAGGCCCTCGAGCGGTCCCGTCATCGACCTGCCTGCTCGCGCTTCACCGCGTCCATCCCGCCCTTGCTGCGGGCGTCGCTGGCGGCGAGCGCGGTGGCCGTGTTGCTGACCAGCTGGTGGATCATGAAGTGGTAGCGCCACGAGTCGCGCTGGCCGGCCAGGTCGAGCATCTGGTTGATCGACTCCTTGATCGCCTGCGCCGTGACGGGCGGGACGAGCGCCACCTGGTCGGCCATGGCCCGTGCCGCGTCCGCGAGCTCGGCGGTCGGCACCACCCGGTTCACGAGGCCGAGGCGGGCGGCCTCGGGCGCGTCGATCGTCTCGGCGCAGAGCAGGAACTCCTTCGCCTTGCGCGGTCCCAGCTCCCACGGCTCGACGAGCAGCTCGACGCCCACGCCCGTCATGCGGGCCACCGGATTCGAGAACCGGGCGTCGTCCGCGGCGACGATCAGATCGCACATGCAGGCCAGCATGAGGCCCGCCGCCGCGCAGGCGCCCTGCACCGCCGCGATCGTCGGCTTGCGGAAGTCGCGCAGCCTCACGCACCGGTCGAAGTACATGACCTGCTCGTGGCGCCACTTGCCCTCGGGGGTGGCCCGCATCCGGGCCCAGTCGTCCGCGCCGGTCAGGATCTCCTTCAGGTCGTGGCCGGCGGAGAAGTGCTTCCCGTCGCCGGCCAGGATCACGACGCGCACGTCGTCGTCGGCGTCGGCGCGGTCCAGCGCCTCGTCGAGCTCGTCGAGCAGCTGGCTGCTCTGGGCGTTGGCGACCTCCGGGCGATGCAGCGTGATCGTCGCGACCGGCCCGTCGACGCTGTAGCGGATCACCTCGAAGTCCACCCCGACATCATGCCAGCGCCCGCCGGGTCACCCGGCGCTGCCGTCAGCTGCGGGACGGCTCGCGGGGCAGGCCGAGGACACGCTCGCCCAGGATGTTGCGTTGGATCTCGTTCGTGCCCGCCCAGATCGACGACGCCTGGTAGTAGAGCCACGACCGTTGCCACGCCCCGTCACCCGGGTTGTCGGCCGCGCCGTGCCACAACGGCGCGGCGACCCCGAGGACGGCCATCACCGTGTCGTGGAGCCGTTTGCTCATCTCGCTCCACGCCAGCTTCATTGCGCTGCCCTCCGCGCCGAGCTCGCGCCCGTGCGCGAGGCGCGACAAGCTGCGCCAGTTCGCGAGCTGGAACAGGCGCACCTCGACCGCGGCTTGAGCGAGACGCGGGCGGAGCCGCTCGTCGTCCCACGCACCCTCGTCGAGACCCACCCGGAGGAGCTCGTCGACGAGCTGGAGGTGGATGACGAGCTGACGCGGGTTGATGCCCCGCTCGTGCGTCAACGTCGAGTTCGCCACCCGCCAGCCCTCGTTCAGCGGCCCGATGAGCCGGTCGGCGGGCACGAACGCGTCGGTGAAGAACACCTCGTTGAACTCGGTCTCGTCGGTGATCTGGCGCAACGGTCGCACCTCGACACCGTCGCTGCGCATGTCGACCGCGAACGCCGAGATGCCCCGCTGCTTCGGGACGTCCGGGTCGGTGCGGGCCAGGCACAGCCCCCAGTCGGCGAACTGCGCGTAGCTCGTCCACACCTTCTGACCGTTCAGCTGCCAGCCGCCCTCGACCTGGGTGGCCCGCGTCGACAGCGACGCCAGGTCACTCCCCGCGCCCGGCTCGCTGAACAGCTGGCACCACAGCTCGTCGCCCGGCAAGATCCGGCTGAGCCACCGCGCCCGCTGCGCCGGGGTGCCGTGCGCGAGCAGCGTCGGGCCAACGAGGTTGATCCCGATCCGGCCGACGAGCTCCGGGGCGCGCGCCCGGGCCAGCTCCTCGGTCACGATGAAGTGCTCGACCGGCCCCGCGCCGCGCCCGCCGTACTCCTCGGGCCAGGCGACGCCGACCCAACGGCCGGCCGCGAGCTGGCCCTGCCACGTCCGCAGGAACGCGACCTCCTCCGCGAGGTCGTCGAAGCGCGGCGGGAGCCCCTTGCCGTACTCCCACGGCAGGTGCTCGCGCAGCCAGGCGCGGAACTCGTCGCGGAGGCGCTGCTCCTCGCCGGTGGGGGCGAGGTTCACCCGCGCTGGTCGATCGGCACGTACTCCCGCTCGACCGGCCCGACGTAGATCTGACGGGGACGCCCGATCTTCGTCTTCGGGCTCTCCATCATCTCCTTCCAGTGCGCGATCCAGCCGGGCAGGCGCCCGAGCGCGAACAGCACCGGGAACATCTGGGTCGGGAACCCCATCGCCCGGTAGATCAACCCGGAGTAGAAGTCCACGTTCGGGTACAGCTTGCGGTCCACGAAGTAGCTGTCGGAGGTCGCCACGTCCTCGAGGCGCAGCGCCAGATCGAGCAGGTCGTCCATCCGACCCAGCTCCTCGATGACCCGGTGCGCCTGCTCCTTGATGATCCGAGCACGCGGGTCGTAGTTGCGATACACCCGGTGACCGAACCCCGAGAGCCTGAACGGGTCGTCGGGGTCCTTGGCCCGGGCGACGAACGCGTCGACGTCGTTGCCGTTCGCGCGGATGCTCTCGAGCATCTCGATGACGGCCTGGTTGGCGCCGCCGTGCAGCGGCCCCCACAGGGCGTTGATGCCGGCCGCCACGGAGGCGAACAGGTTGGCCTCGCTCGAGCCGACGAGCCGCACCGTCGACGTCGAACAGTTCTGCTCGTGGTCGGCGTGCAGGATCAGCAGGATCTTCAACGCGTGGACCACGGTCGGGCTCACCTGGTACGGCTCCGACGGGACAGCGAACATCATCGTCAGGAAGTTCTCGATCAGGTCGAGCTCGTTGTTCGGGTAGAGGAACGGCTGCCCGATCGACTTCTTGTACGAGTACGCGGCGATGGTCGGCAGCTTCGCGATGAGCCGCACGATGGCGAGTTGCACCTGCTCGGGATCGTGCGGGTTCGAGCTGTCCGGGTAGAAGGTCGACAGGGCGCTGACCACCGAGGAGAGCGCCCCCATCGGGTGCGCGTTGCGGGGGAACCCGTCGAAGAACCGCTTCGTGTCCTCGTGCAGCAGCGTGTGCTTGCGGATGGCGCGGCTGAAGTCGTCCCGCTCCGCGCGGGTGGGCAGCTCGCCGTAGATCAGGAGGTACGCGGTCTCGAGGAACGAGGGTGAGTGCCCCGACACCAGCGCCTCGATCGGGATGCCGCGGTACCGCAGGATTCCTTGCTCACCGTCGATGAACGTGATCGCCGACTCGCACGACCCGGTGTTCACGAACCCGTAATCCAACGTGACGAGCCCGGTCTGGGCGCGCAGCTTCGAGATGTCGACACCGAGCTCGTCCTCCGTGCCGCGCACGATGGGGAGCTCGACTTCGGTGTCGCCGTGGTGCAGGTACGCGGGCTTCTCGTCGGACACGGCGCGCTCCTCGTTCGGGGGTTCTCGCTCAGCGTAGCGGCGGCCCCCATTGACGGCCGTCGGTGAGGAAGCGGTCCGTCGCCCGCGCGCTGGACGAGCGACACCGCGTCGGGGTCCCAGCTTCGCGAACAGGTCGGAGCAGGCCGCGTCGTGATCGCCGGTCGGTCGGTAGGCTGCGACGTCCAGCGCGGCACGGCCTGCGTCGACGGTCAGGCCAACCGTGCCTGGCGTGGTGGGCGTATCCACGACGTGGAGGTCGGAGGCGACGGTGTTCGGACGTGACTGGGAGACGGCAGAGGCGGGAGACTTGGGGTTGCCCCGCCGAAAGAGGTAGCGGGTCCCACGACGCCTGATGCCGGGTCTCGGAGCGCGTGACCGCGATGCCGTGACGAACGAGCGTCGGCGTCCGCGTGCACCTCGATCTCGGCAGATCGGGGCGCGCGACCGGCGTGACGCCTGGCGCTCCCCGCGCGACGACGTCAGGCGGTGAGCAGCGACAGGACCTCGTCGATCGAGGCGTCGGCCCAGGCCAGGATCGTGGCGTCGTCCGTGCCGCCCAGCGGATGGGGAAACACGGCGATCCGCGCCTGCGGCACGCCGAAGCCGCTCGCGACGCGCCGTGTCAGATCGACGAAGTGGGTTGTCGTGGCGACGACGGTCGGGCGGCCGAGCTGCTCGAGCTGGATGGTGTCGTGCACGCTCCATGAGGTGCAGCTGCCGCAGTCGGCTGAGCCGGTGAGGATCACGTCGCAGTCGGCGACGAGGCGGTCCAGGACGCGCGGGGTGCAGGGCGTCGCGGCGTTGGCTCCGGGGCCTTTCTCGGTGACGACCGCGAGGTCGGCGCCGGTGCGCGCCGCGAGCCGCTCGCCGACCCTCCTGAGGAGTAGGCCGGCGTTCGGCTTCCCGTTGTCGAGGACGCCGATCCGTGCGCCGCTCAGCACCGGCCGGGGGGCGCGAGGGTCGCCGGCGCCGGCCCGGGCTCGCCGTCGGGTGCGTAGATCTGCACCGGCTTACGGCTCCACCGGCAGGGTGACCGAGGTGGTCATGCCCCAGCTCGGGACGACGCAGCTGTGCTTGCCCGGGCCACCGACGACGAGCACTCGGATGTTGTCCGGATGGCCCGTCATCGGGAGCAGCGACGTGTCGTCGACCGCGTCCATCCACGGGTACCACGCGCGGCTCTCGAACTGCTGGCGGAACACGCCCGCCGGCAGGCGAGCGCGTTCGTAGAGGTAGGTGGAGACGTCGCGACGCGTCCAGCCGGCTGCGGCGATGGTCGCAGCGTGCTCCGGCCCAAGGAGGATGAAGTACTCGCCGTACGCGATGCAAGCGTCGTTCTGCCCGAGCGACGTCATCGCGGACGCCACCTTGTCGAGGATCGGGCCGGGCTCACCGGCCTCCATGTCGTGCGCGTTGTGGGGGTTCTCGCCGCAGTGGATCGTGATCGCGGACGGGCTGTCGACGCCTCGCGTTCGCGGGTACGCCTCCCACGGGCTCGCAGGGAGGTTCTCCGCGACGCAGTAGGTGTACTTGGACGGCTGCCCGTGCTGGGCCGCGTCGCCGTCCCCCGGGCGGGCGCCGGCCACGTGCAGCAGCAGCAGCCGCACGGCGCGGCCCACCGTCGCGTTCGCCCGGGTGCCGGGCCCGAATGCGCCGATGCCGCTGTTGAACCCGCCGCGCTCCACGACGTCGCCGTGCACGATGAGCAGCGGCGCCACCGGATGGGTCGTCGCGTTGACCCCGCGGAGGTTGAGCTCGGGCCGCGCCAGTGCCCGTGCCGCGGTGACGAGCACCGGCATGACGTCGGGGACGCACCCGGCGAGCACCGCGTTGATGGCCACCATCCGCCGTGTGGCCTTCCCGAACCGTGGCGGGAGGACGCCGAGCACCTCCTCGGGGTCACCGTCGGTCGCGGTGAGCATGGCGTCGACCCGATCCGGTGTCGGCGGCACGAGCGGCAGGCCGTCGCCCCACCCGTGGGCGGCGTACAGATCGAGCAGCGCCTCGGGCGAGACGTCCGACACGTCGAGCAGATCCGGCGGCTCGGCTCGTTGGAGGCTTGTGGTGGACATAGCGACCCAGCAGACTCTAATGAGCGGCGAGCACCATCCACTCGGTGGGCGGCCGCCCGGTGCGCATGATCGACACGAACGCCGCCGACGAGGTGGTGCAAGAACTTGACGCCCTGGTGCGCGCCGACGGCGCTCGCCTCGCGCTGGTCGCCGCCGACCCGAGGACCGCCCGCGTCGAGGTCGTGCTCGACCTGAGCCAGGTCGACTGCCTCGACTGCGTGATGCCCACCGCATTCCTCGAGCAGCTGCTCACCGACGCGCTCGCCCAGCGTCTCCCGGGCGAGTTCGACCTCGTGCTGCGCGATCCCCGCCGAGCGCCCTGACCGCACCGTGGCGGGCACCCGCCCGTCGACGGTCGGGATAACGTCCGCCGCTTGGACTTCGCTCTCAGCGACGATCAGGAGGCGCTGCGCGACGGCGCCCGCGACCTGCTCGACGACCTGTCGTCGAGCACCCACGTCCGCGCCGTCGTGGACGCCGGTGGCGGATGGGACACCACGCTGTGGCAGGCCATGCTCGACCAGGGTTGGGCGGGGGTCGCGGTCCCGGAGCCGCTCGGCGGGCTCGGGTTGGGCACCGTCGAGCTCGTCGTGCTCCTCGAGCAGATCGGGCGCCACGCCGCGCCCGTCCCGTTCGCCTCGACCGCGCTCGCCGCAGCCGCGCTGCTCGACGCCGGCCACGACGACGAGGTCGCGGCCCTGCTCCGCGGCGAGGTCGCGTGCGTCGCGTGGAGTCGCCGTGTCGGCGCGGTGCACGCCGAGCCCGTCGGGACCGACTGGGTGCTGTCCGGCCGACCGGACCCGGTCCTTTTCGCGCCGTCGGCCACCCGGGCGGTGGTCGTGGCCGAGAGCGGGCAGGGGCCGGCGCTGTTCTCGGTCGTGCTCGGCAACGAGCACCGCGCCGCCGAGCCGGCGATGGACCGGACCCGACAGCTCGGCTGGCTCCGCTTCGACGCGACGCCCGCCATCTTCCTCGGTGACGCGTCGGCAGTCGACGCGCTCGTCGACCGGGGCGCGACCTACGCGGCGGCGGAGATGCTGGGCGGCGCCGACCGGGTGCTCGAGATGGCCGTCGACTACGCCAAGGAGCGCGTGCAGTTCGCGCGCCCGATCGGGAGCTTCCAGGCTGTGAAGCACCGCTGCGCCGACATGCTCGTCGACGTCGAGGGGATGCGCTCGAGCGTCTACTGGGCGGCGTGGTGCCTCGGCGCCGGCGACCGCGATCGGTCGATCGCGGCGTCGACGGCGAAGATCTGGTGCTCCGACGCGTCGAAGCGCGTCATGGCCTCGGGCCTGCAGGTCCACGGTGGCATCGGGTTCACCTGGGAGCACGACCTGCACCTGTTCATGAAGCGGGCCCAGCTCGACCAGCTGACGTTCGGTGACGCGTCGTACCACCGGGAGCGGCTCGCCGCGCTGCTCCGCCCGCGGGTCGAGGCGGGGGAGAGCATCCTCTGACCGGTCAGCGCTCGGCGGCGGCGCGGTCGCGCAGCGTCGCCCGGTCGGGCTTGCCCGCCGAGAGGAGCGGCAGCTCGTCGACGCGCACGACCCGCTCGGGCGTCTTGAAGCGGGCCAGGCCCTCGTGCTCGAACCAGGCTCGGCACGCCGCGAGGTCGAAGGGCTGGCGGGACACGACGAACGCGCACACCCGCTCACCCACCACGGGGTCGGGGTAGCCGACCGCCACGGCCTGGGTGACGTCGGGGTGCGCCTCGAGTGCCCCCTCGACCTCGGCGGCGGCGATGTTCTCGCCCGCCCGGATGATGATGTCCTTGATCCGGCCGACGATCGTGAGCCAGCCGTCGGGGTCGACGGTGGCGAGGTCCCCGGTGCGGAACCAGCCGCGGTGGATCGCCGCCGCCGTCTGGGCGGCGTCGGCGTAGCCGACGAACAGCTCGGGACCGCGCAGCCACAGCTCGCCGACCTCGCCGGCCGGGCGTGCCGCGCCGGTGACCGGGTCGCTGACCCGCAGCCGCACCGCGCCGACCGGTCGGCCGTCCGTGTCGCGGGCCCGGTCGAGCGGGTCGTTGTCGGTGCTCGTGGTGACGGTCGGCGCCTCCGTCGACCCGTAGGTGCGCTTCACGTGGGCGTGCAGCCGGGCGCTGGCCTCCGTCACGAACGCGGGGGTCACCCCGGCGCCGCCGCTCGACACGAGCCGCAAGCTCGCGACGCGCGCCGCGGTGAACTCGGGTGCGGCGAGCAGCGCCACGAAGAACGTCGGTGGGCCGATCATGAACGTGATGTGCGACGCCTCGATCTGGTGCAGCGCCGCGCCGGGCTCCCAGCGGGGCATGAGCTCGGCGCGCATCGGCACCACGCCGGAGACCAGGACGGCGTTCAGGAGCCCCGACACGTGCGCCAGCGGCGCCGGCATCAGCACCGCGTCGTCGGTCGTGAGGCGGTGCGCGGCGGCCATGACCCGGGCCTTCGACGCGAGGCCCCGTTGGGTGTGCAGCGCCGCTTTGGGCCCCGCGGTGGACCCGGACGTGAACAGCGCGACGGCGAGGTCGGAAGGGTGGGCCGCGGAGACGGTGACCGGCGCGGCGTCGAGCAGGCGAGGGAGCCGCGCCGCGGGGCCGCGCACCTCCTCGGGGGACAGGAACAGCCGCGGGCTCAGCGTGGCCAGCATCCGCTCCACGTCGGCGGGCCCCGCCTGATGGTGGATCGGGCCGGCGACCGCGCCGAGCCGCCAGCAGGCCCGGTAGAGGAGGACGACCTCATGCCAGTTCGGGGCCTGCCACGCCACGACGTCACCGCGGCGCACCCCCGCGGCCCGCAGTCCACCGGCGAGCGCCGCGGTCGCCGCGACGACACCCGGTCCGTCGAGCGTCGTGGTGTCGTCGACGAGCACCGGCCCGCGGGCGCCCGCGGCCGCGTGGGTCAGCGTGTCGTCGAGGCTCGCCGCGTCCCACGGTCCACCCGGCGCGCGGTAGGCGCGGGCCTCAGGGTGACGGTAGGTCGCCCTCAGGTGAGCGGGTTGCGCCACGACGGGCCGGCCGGGGTGGCGCCACGCAGGATCTGCGAGCCGATGAAGTTGCGTTGGATCTCCACCGTGCCCGCGCCGATGCACAGCCCCCGGATGTCGCGGTAGGCCCGCTCGACCGGGTACTCCCGGCTGTAGCCGTACCCGCCGAGCAGCTGGATCGCCTCGTCGCACACGAACTTCGCCGCCAGGTTCGCCGCGCACTTCGCCATCGCCGCCTCGAGCGCCGGCGGTGTGCCGTCCGGACCGGCGAGGCGCAGCGCCCGGGCGAGCAGCAGGCGGGCACCCTCCAGCTGGGTCGCCATGTCCGCGATCTTCCACTGCAGACCCTGCAGCTCGGCGATCGGGCGGCCACCGACGGTGCGCTCGTTCATGTAGCGCACCGCGTACTCGAGCGAGCCCTGTGCCGCGCCGAGGCACATCGCCGCGTTCCCGCACCGCTCATGGTTGATGTGGGAGATCAACGTCTTGAACGCGTCGCTCGACGCCGGGTCACCGGCGAGCAGCACGTCCTCGGGCGCGACGTAGACGTCGTCGAACGCCAGCTCCGCCTCGCTCGTGCCCCGCAGCCCCATCTTCACGTGGGTGCCCGCGACGGTCACACCCTCCGCCTCGAGGTCGACGACGACCGCGCCGATCCCCTTCGCGCCCTCGCTGCCCGGGAACCGGCACCACACCAGGCAGCAACGGGCCTTGTGCCCGCCGGTCACGTAGTTCTTGTAGGCGTTGAGGCGGTACCCGTCCCCGTCGGGCGTGAGGCGGGCCCGCATCTGGGTGACCGCCGACCCGGCCTCGGATTCGCTGATCCCGATGCAGAACAGCGCCTCGCCGGACGCGGCGAGAGGCAGCCATCGGGCCCGCAGCTCCTCGCTGCCGAGGTGCTGGATGGCCCGGGGCGGCCCGTTGAAGGTCAGCTGGGCGAGGATCGCGCTCGACACGTCGACGCGGCGCGAGCTCCTCGAGGACGATCGCGGCTTCGATGTCGCCCATGCCCATCCCGCCGTAGCGCGCGTCGACCGTGATGCCGAACAGGTCGGCCTTGCGCAGCGCGTCCCAGGAACCCTCGGGGAACTCCTCGGTCTCGTCCCAGTGGCGGGCCTGCGGCGCGAGGTCGCGCTCGGCGACGTCGCGTGCGAGCGCCCGCAGCGCCGCCTGGTCCTCGGTCTCGGCGAACGGGTCGGCGCCGCGTGCGCCGGCCGCATGACTAGCCATCCGTTGCAGCCTAACGGTTGTGGGCCTTCCGGGACCTGACTACCGTGTCAGCAAACGCGTGCGACGTGTGAGGGAGCTCGTGAGCCAGGCGACGACACCCGAGTTCGACTTCGAGCAGATGGACTTCGTCACCGGCCAGCCCTACCCGATCTGGGAGGAAGCACGCCGCGAATGCCCGGTGTTCCGCAGCCACAACGGCCCGACCGGGTTCACCGAACGCCCGATGTACACCGTGACCCGCTTCGCGGACGTCGAGACGCTCCTACGTGACGGGCAGCGGTTCTCGTCGTCGATCAACGCTGAGCACATCGGCCAGTACATGGGTGAGCTCATCCTCGCGATGGACGGCCAGGAGCACCGCAGCTACCGCAACCTGGTCGCGCACGCCTTCCGTGCCTCCGCGCTCGAGCGATGGGACGAGACGCTCATCCGCCCGACGATCACCCGGCTGCTCGACGACATCGCGCCCCGCGGGCACGCCGACCTCGTGCGCGACATCACGAGCAAGTACCCGGTGCAGGTCATCTGCGGTCTCGTCGGCGTCCCGCTCGACGACAGCGCCCAGTTCCACGACTGGGCCGAGCAGATCAACACCGGGCCCCTGCACCCCGAACAGGGCATGGCGGCGTCGCGGGCCATGCGCGACTACCTGTCACCCATCGTCGAGGACCGACGCCAGCACCCCCGCGACGACCTCATCAGCGACCTCGTCCACGCCGACATCGACGGGGAGCAGCTCACCGACGAGAAGATCTACGGCTTCCTTCGCCTGCTGCTCCCGGCCGGTGCGGAGACGACGTTCCGTGTCATGGGCAACGCCCTCACCGCGCTGCTCACCCACCCCGACGTCCTCGCCCGCGTCGCGCGACGACCGCACGCTGCTGCCCGCGGTGATCGAGGAGACGCTGCGCTGGGAGACGTCGGTCACGCAGGTCAGCCGGGTCGCCGCCGTCGACGCCGAGGCCGGCGGCTGCCCGATCCCGAAGGGCGCGGCGGTGAGCGTCATCACCGGGTCCGCGAACCACGACGAGGCCCGCTACGACCATCCCGCCGAGTTCGACATCGACCGGCCGGTGCAGAACCATCTGGCGTTCGGCACCGGGCAGCACCAGTGCCTCGGGATGCACCTGGCGCGCCTCGAGCTGCGGGTCGGTCTCGACCTGATCCTCGACCGGCTCCCGAACCTGCGGCTCGACCCCGACGCCGCGCCGCCGGTGGTCGCCGGGCTCGCGTTCCGCGGCCCGCAGCAGCTCGCCGTGCTCTTCGACGCCGCCTGACGTCACAGCGTCCGGGCGAAGCAGCGGCTCGCGGGCGTCCAGCGGTACGCGCCGTACGGCGCGATCGGCGTGTACCCGGCCGCCGTGTAGAGGCCCGTCGCCTCCGGTTGGCGCGTCCCGGTCTCGAGGACCAGGCGCTCGTACCCCAGGACGTGGGCGCGGGCTTCGACCGCGGTGAGCACGGCCCGCCCGACGCCCTGGCCCCGCCAGGACGGCCGGACGTACATGCGCTTGAGCTCGCCGACGTGCTCGTCGACGCGCCGCAGCGCGCCGCACCCGACCGGGTCGGCGTCGACCCAGGCGACGACGAACACGCCGTGCGGCGGGGCGAGCTGCCGGGCGCTCAGCCCGTCGGGATCGGCGTCCGCGATCCCATAGCGGGCGTGCAGCTCGGCGAGGAGCTCGCCGACGAGCCGGCCGGCGACCGGCGAGTCATACCGGTCGTCCTCGACCCGGACGCTCACCCGAGCAGCGTGCGCCACTGCTCGAGGGTCGGCAGCCGGAAGACGTAGTTGCGGTGCCGCGTCTCGCCCATCGTCGCGGACGGCTCGGGCGAGTACAGGTGCCCGGGGTACAAGACGGTGTCGTCGGGGACGGTCGCGAGCCGCTGGGTGAGGCTCTCGTACATCTGGTCGCTGTCACCGCCGGGCAGGTCGGTCCGCCCGCAGCCGTCGAGGAACAGCGTGTCGCCGGCGACGAGCTTCCCGTCGACCAGGAAGCACTGGCTGCCCGGCGTGTGCCCCGGTGTGTGCATCAAGCGGACGGGGATGTGACCTACCTCGACGATGTCGCCGCTCTCGTGGCGGACCAGGTCGTGCTCGTCGACGCCCGTGGCGCGCTTCACCCACTCGGCCTCGCTCGACTGGACGTGGACGGGCGCTCGCACGTCCGGCCGGCCGACGAGCTCCCGGATCCCCTCGATCGGGTAGCCCATGAGGTCGCCGCCCAGATGGTCAGGGTGCCAGTGGGTGGCGAGCACCCCGCTCAGGCGCAGCCCGTCGGCGTCGAGGAGCTCCACGAGCTCGCCGACCCCGTACGCGGGGTCGACCGCCACCGCGTCACCCGTGTCGCGGTCCCCGATGAGGTACACGAAGTTCACCATCTGGGGCGCGATCGGGTCGTGGCGGGCGAAGTCGCGTCCCGCGAGCAGCTGCCGGAAGTACAGGGGGCTGCTCATCGGAAGTCGAACGCGACCTTGATCGCGCCGGTCTCGTGCTGCTTGGCGATCGTGGTGAACGCGTCACGCCAGTCCTCGAGGCGGAACGTGTGGGTCAGCATCGGCCGGAGATCGACCCGGCCGGCCTGCACCAGGTCGAGGTAGTGCTCGATGGCGTGCCGGCGGACCCCGTCGACCTCCTCGACACCGAACGCGTTCGAGCCCACGAGGTTGATCTCCTTGAAGTACTGGGGCGACCACTCGTAGCGCTCGGAGGCGTGCACGCCGCTCACCACCAGCGCGGCGCGGGCCGCGAGCACCCGCAACGCCACCTCGATGGTGTGGGGTGCCCCGATCGTGTCGTACGCGACGTCGATCCCCCCGGGGTGTGCGATCGGCAGACCCGCCCACGGGCGGTGGAGCCGACCGCCGGACCAGTCGGCGAGCGCGACGACGAGCTGCTCCCGGTCCTGCTCGGAATCGAACACCGTGGCGCCGAGCTCGGCGGCGAGGGCCTGCTGCGCCGGATGGCGGGCGGCGACGGCCACCGCCACGTCGGGGTACAGGGCGCGCAGCACCGCCACCGCGGAGAGGCCGAGCGCCCCGGCACCCCACACGAGCGCGTGCCCGCCCGGCTGCGGCGGGTGTCGCGTGACGGCGTGCAACGACACGGCGAACGGGTCGGCGAGGACCGCGAGCTCGTCGGACACGCCGTCGGGCACCGGGATCGCCTGGGTGTGGTGTGCGGGGAGCAGCGTCGCGAACCCGCCGGTGGCGTCGCTCGAGTTGCCGGTGTGGATCCCCGGGGCGATCCGCCCGTCCGTGAAGTGCCAGCACAGCGAGTAGTCGCCGGCCGCGCACGCCGGACACACGGGGGTGATGCCGCGAGGCGCACACGAGAGCCAGCACTGCAGCACGACCCGCTGCCCGAGCTCGAGGTCGCGCACCGCCGGGCCGCGCTCGACGACGTCGGCCACGACCTCGTGGCCGAGCACCTGCGGGAAGCTGATGAACGCCGTCATCGCGAAGTCGGTGGCGTCACCGCCGGTGTCCATGAACACCTGCTTCGAGTCCGAGCCGCAGACCCCGGTCAGCCGGGTGCGCAGCACCACCCAGTCGTCGCCCAGCAGCGGCGGGTCGGGCAGCTCCTGGAGCGCCATCGGGGTCGCGGCGAGGCTCGTGAGCAGCGGGTTGTCGTCGCCGTCGACCGCCGGGGGCGCGAACCCCGGTGTCACGCCGAACACGAGTGCTTGCAACAGGACCTCCGCGGGTCGAGGCGCAGGTTACCGAGTGAACGTACGCTGGCCGTCGTGCCCGTCGGCTACCGGACCTGCCCGCTCTGCGAGGCGACGTGCGGGCTCGAGCTCGTCCTCGACGGACGAGACGTCACCCGGGTGCGCGGCGACCGAGACGACGTGTTCAGCCACGGGTTCCTCTGCCCGAAGGGCAGCGTCGTCGGTCGGGTCGACGCCGACCCCGACCGGGTGCACCGGCCGCTCCGCCGCGACGGTGCCGGCTGGCGCGAGGTCGACTGGCCCGAGGCGCTCCACGCCGTCGAGGCCGGGCTCACGCCCATCCTGGAGCGGCACGGCCGCGACGCCGTCGCCGTGTACCTCGGCAACCCGAACGTCCACAACCTCGCCGGGCTGCTCTACAACCGCGCGCTGCTCCAGGCGCTCGGCTCGGTCAACGTCTACTCGGCCAGCACGCTGGACCAGATGCCCAAGCAGGTGGCCGCCGGCCTCTGCTTCGGGACGTCGCTGTCCGTGCCCATCCCCGACGTCGACCGCACCGACCACCTCCTGCTGCTCGGCGCCAACCCGTTCGCGTCGAACGGCAGCCTGCTCACCGCACCCGACCTGCCCGGCCGGCTCCGGGCGCTGCGCGCCCGCGGCGGTCGCCTCGTGGTCGTCGACCCCCGTCGCACCAAGACCGCCGAGGAGGCCGACGAGCACCTCTTCATCCGGCCCGGCACCGACGCGCTGCTGCTGGCCGCGATCGCCCACACGCTGTTCGCCGAGGGGCTCACCGACCCGGGGCGGCTCCGCCCGCACCTCGAGGGGCTCGACGTCGTCGAGACGCTCGTCGCCGACTTCGCGCCCGAGGTCGTCGCCGAGCGCTGCGGCATCGCCGCCGACACCATCCGCCGGCAGGCACGCGACCTCGCCCGGGCGCGAACCGCCGCCGTGTACGCCCGCCTCGGCACCTGCGCGCAGGAGTTCGGGACGGTCGCGTCGTGGCTCGTCGACGTCTGCAACGTCCTCACCGGCAACCTCGACCGCGAGGGGGGCGCCCTGTTCACGCGTCCCGCCACGGGCGGCGCCAACACCGCCGGCGAGGCCGGCGTCGGCCGCGGCGTGCGGTTCGGTCGTCGCACCAGCCGGGTGCGCGGGCTCCCCGAGGTCTACGGCGAGCTGCCCGCGGCGTGCCTCGCCGAGGAGATCGACACCCCGGGCGACGGGCAGGTGCGGGCCGTTCTCGCCATCGCCGGCAACCCCGTCGTGTCGGTACCGGACAGCGGCCGCCTGGACCGAGCCCTCGACGACCTCGAGTTCATGGTCAGCGTCGACGTGTACGTCAACGAGACCAGCCGACACGCCGACGTCATCCTCCCGCCCGAGCCGATGCTCGCCCGGGGTCACTACGACATCGCGCTCTACTCGCTCGCGCTCCGCAACGTCGCGAACTACTCGCCACCCCTCGTCGCCCTCGAACCGGGGGAGCGTCCCGAGTGGGAGACGCTACTGTCCCTCGCGACCATCGTCGCCGGCGCCGGCGCGGACGCCGACCCCCAGGCCCTCGACGACGCCATCGTCGCCGGTCTCGTCGAGCGGGCCGTCCGCCGAACCGGCTCGAACGTCGCCGACCGCGACCCGAGCGAGCTGCTCGGCGAGCTCGCCGCCCGACGCGGGCCCGAACGGCTCCTCGACCTCATGCTGCGCACCGGCCCCTACGGCGACGGGTTCGGCGTCGACCCCGACGGGCTCACGCTCGCCCGCCTCGAAGCCCATCCCCACGGCATCGACCTCGGCCCGCTGCAGCCCCGCATCCCCGAGGTGCTGCGCACCCCGAGCGGCCGGATCGAGCTCGCCCCCGCGCCGCTCGTCGCCGACGTGGCGCGCCTCCGCGCGTCGCTCGACGATCGGCCCGCCGGCGTCGTCCTGATCGGCCGACGCGACCTGCGGTCGAACAACTCGTGGATGCACAACGTCGAGGTGCTCGTGAAGGGCCGGGACCGCTGCACGCTGCTCGTCCACCCCGACGACGCGACCCGACTCGGGCTCCGCGATCGGCAGCGGGCCAAGCTCGCCGGGCCGGGCGGCTCGGTGCTCGTGCCCGTCGAGGTCACCGACACGATGATGCCCGGCGTCGTGAGCCTGCCGCACGGCTGGGGTCACGACCTCGACGGGGTGCGCCTCGGCGTCGCCGCCGACCATCCGGGTGTGAACAGCAACCTCGTCGCCGGCACCGACGCTCCTCGATCCGCTGTCCGGGACGGCGGTGCTGAACGGGATCACCGTCGAGGTGGCGCCCGCCTGATCAGGGCTGGGCCATCTGGCCCATGAGGTCCAAGAACGCGTCGACGTCCTTCGTCTTGTTCACCACCACGTCGTCGTAGCGGCCCATCCCGCCGGGCATGTCGGGCGGCGCGAACGACTCGAACCCGTCACCCTCGATCGCGGTCGACGATCGTGGCGGCGCAGTCCGCGGGCGACACGAACGGCCCGTCGTACAGCGCCGGGTCGTTGCCGGGCTGGTCCCAGATCTCGGTCTCGATGGCGCCGGGGAGCACGAGCTTCACGTCGACGCCGGAGCCGCGCAGGTCGATGCGCATCGACTCGCTCCACCCGCACAGCGCGAACTTCGACGCGCAGTACGCAGCCTCGTGCGCGATGCCGATCCGGCCCCCGAGGCTCGACACGTTGACCACGCACCCCGTGCCGCGCTCGAGCCAGCGGGGGAGCAGCGCCAGCGTCATCCGGACCGGTGACGTGAAGTTGACCCGCATCGTCTCGTCGACCTGCTCGGCGGTGAGCCGGCCGACCGGGATGCGCTTGGGGATCGCGGCGTTGTTCACCAGGCAGTCGAGACCGTCGAACGCGTCCCACGCCGCACCGGCGAGGCGCTCGGCCGCGTCGAGGTCGCCCAGGTCGACGGCCCACAGGCGCGACGCCGGCGTGTGCGCCGTGCAGCGGGCCAGCACCGTCTCGAGCCGGTCCCGGCGGCGGGCGACGATGCCCACCGTCGCGCCCCGTTCGGCCAGCATCGGCGCGAGCTCGGCGCCGATCCCCGACGACGCGCCGGTCACGAGGATCGTCGAGCCGTCGAGTCGCATGCGGCCGGGACGGTACCATCGGCCGCCGCGGCGACGGCACCTCAGGGCGGGCTGCGTCGACGGTGATCAGGCGTCGCTGATCGAGCGCGAGCTCGCGGGCCGCCCACCCGAACACGCCCTTCGCCATCGTCGACGACGCGTCGTCGACGCGGCGCTCGTACACCTCGGCGCGGGCCCGGTGCACCTCGGGATCGTCGGGCGCGGCATCGACGGCCCACTGCGCCACGTGCCCAGCGAGGCGCAGCTCGCCCGCGTCGGCGAGCGCCCGCGCCCGCGCCGCGAGCCGCGCCGCGCCGCCCGCCAACGACGCGATCCTCGGCGGCCACGGCCGCGTCGGACGCCGGCTTGAGGTGCGCCGGGTTGCCGTCGTACCAGCCGCCGTAGAGGCGCCACACGTTGTGGATCACGAACTCGGGCTCGTCGTACACCGGCCGCAGGTACGGTCGCTCGAGCAGCTCGTCGGGTGCCCGGACCGTGTGGAGGATGTCGTCGAGCGTCGCGCCAGCGTTCATGAGCTCGAGCGTGGCGTCGTGGAGGTGCTCGAGCAGCCGGGCGGTGTCGAGCAGCGCCTCCCGGACCCGGTCGGCGCCGACGATCGGCAGCCCGTGCCCCGGCAGCAGGACGGCGGCGTCGAGGTCGGCCATCGTGCGCAGCGCCGCGGCCCAGTCGCTCGGGTAGCGCTGCACCTTCTGCGGGTTGCCGCAGTTCGGGGATGCCCAGATGAACAGGTCCCCGCTGCACAGCACCCGACGCGACGGCACCCACACCCAGGTGTGGTCGTCGGTCTCCCCGCGGGCGTGGTGCAGCTCGATGCGCTCGCCGCCGACGTCCAGGTCGAGGCGGTCGCGGTAGGTGCGGTCCGGGTAGCGGTACTCGTCGGGCCAGGTGAACTGGTCGCCCAGGATCGAGAACTGGCGCCGGTTGATGACCGTGTTGTACCCGATCGTGGCGCGATACCGGTCGAAGCGCTCGGGGACCGCCGCGTGCGCGACGACCACGCACGGGGCGGCGCCGCGGGCGGCGTTGTCGGCGTCGTAGCGCTCCACCCCGAAGCAGTGGTCGATGTGGCCGTGGGTGAACACCACGGTGTGCGCCGCGTCGTCAGCCCACCGGCGCACGGTGTCGTGGGCCGCACCCGAGAGGAGCGCGCTGCCCGTGTCGACCAGCACGAGCCCGTCGTCGGTGCGCAGCGCGGTCACGTTGGCGAACGAGGCCACGAACCCGGTGCGCTCGGCGGGCTCGGCCAGCGCGTCGTGGTGCGCGAACGGGTGGTAGCGGCGCGTGTCGACCTCGCCGCGCCAGAGCTGATCGGCCAGGTCGAGCAGGTCGATCACGACGACACGCGGTGCACGTGCGGGCGGAGCCGGCGCATGGGGCATGCTACGCGTGACCTCCGCGGTGGAGATCGGCAAGTGTTCGACGCCCACGGGGTCGGGAACGCAGGGTTAGCGTGCCCCGCGTGGATGGCGACGCGGCGGCGTGGCAGGCGGCCGGGCTCTACGACCCGGACGCGGCGAACGCCGACGACCGGCTCGGCGCGCTGCGCTATCTCGCGGCGCGAGGCGCGACCCAGGCGGAGCTGCGCGACGCGATCGCCGGCGACGGGCTGCCGGCGCTGGCCAGCAGCCGCTACCAGGTTCGGGACCGCCTCAGCGCCCGGGAGGTCGCGGCCCGGGCCGGGGTGCCGCTCGACCTCGCCGAGGCGGTGCTGCGCGCCGCGGGGTTTGGGGCGCTCGACCCGGACGAGCCGCGGCTCCTCGCCACCGACGTGCACACTGTCGAGCTCGGGGCGGCCGCCACGGAGATCTTCGGCCTCGAGGCGACGCTTCAGTTCAGCCGCGTCCTGGGCGACGCCCTCGCACGGGTCGCCGACGCCGCGATGACGAACTTCGGTCAGAACGTCGCGCCGGTCCTCGACGCCACCGACGCCGGCGAGCTCGCCCGCGTCGAGGCGAACGACGGCGCGTCCCAGCTGCTCTTCGACGAGCTGCCGGGACTGATCAGCAACGTCTTCTTCCATGCCTGCGAGGCGGCCGTGCGTCGCACGACGCTGTCGGGCGCGGCCGCCACCTCCGATCTCACCGTCGGGTTCGTCGACCTCGTCGGCTCGGCCGCGCTCGCCGAGCGGCTGTCCGCGGCCGAGCTCGGCGCGACGATCAGCGCCTTCGAGCGTGACGCCAGCGAGCGGGTCGCGCTGGACGACGGCCAGGTCATCAAGACGATCGGCGACGAGGTCATGTTCGTGACCCTCGACGCCGGTGCGGCGTGCCTCGCCGCGCTCGACCTCGCCGACCGGGTCGACGCCGATCCGGTCCTGCCACGGCTACGCGGCGGTCTCGCCGCCGGGGGGCTCGTCCGCGGGTACGGCGACTTCTACGGGCCGGTCGTGAACACCGCCGCGCGGGCGGTGAAGCTCGCCGCGCCGGGCGAGGTCTGGGTGACCGACGAGGTGCGCCGCCGCGCGAGCGACGCCCCGCTGGCGTTCGAGTCGCTGGGCGCGCACGCGCTGCGCGGCTTCGAGCACCCGGTGGCGCTCTACCGCGTGCGGCGACGCTGATGCCCCGCGTCCGCAAGGAGCTCCTCGACGCGGCCGCCACGCTCGCCGAGCGCGACGCGTCGCTCGCGGCGCTGATCGAGTCGGTCGGGCCGCCCGACCTGCGGCGCGGTCGACCGCGCCGCACGCACTTCGCCGAGCTGGCGCGCGCCGTCTGCTATCAGCAGCTCGCCGGGTCGGCGGCGCGGGCCATCCACGGGCGGCTCGAGGCGCTGCTCGACGGCGCGCCGACCGCCGAGGCCGTCGTCGCGCTGGGACCGGAGCGGCTGCGGGCCGTTGGCCTGTCGGGCAGCAAGGCCCGCACCATCTGCGACCTCGCGGCGCACGTCGTCGACGGCGAGGTGCAGCTCGACCGCGTGGCGCGCCTCCCCGACGAGGAGATCGTGCGCGAGCTGACCGGCGTCTGGGGGATCGGCCGTTGGACGGCCGAGATGTTCCTCATCTTCCAGCTGGGGCGCCTCGACGTGTGGCCGGTCGGGGACTACGGGGTTCGCAAGGGCTACGCCCGCCTGCACGGGCTCGCCGACGCCCCGACCACCGGGGAGCTCGAGCCGCTCGGCGACCCCTACCGCCCCTACCGCAGCGTGGCCGCCTGGTACTGCTGGCGGGCGGTCGACACCGTCCTGCCGACCGGGTGAGTCAGGCGATCCACTCCCGGCCCCACAACACGCCCCGCACCCGGTACTGGTGCTCCATGTCGCGGGCCTGCGCGGCGAGCGGCGCCATCCCGACACGGAAGCGACGCTGGTCGACCGCCCCCGGATCGTCGATCGGCCACGGGATCAGCGTGGCGTCGTCGTGCACGACGAACTGCGACCCGTACACCTGCGGGCGCCCCTCGCTCATGCGCACCCGGTCGAGCAGACACGCGTAGTGCGACGGATGCGCGTCACCCTGATCCACCGCCACCTCGACATGCGGCAGCGCGCGGCGCTGCAGCTCGGCGTCGCCCATCTGCGCGATGAGCCACGCCGCCCGCTCGCCGTCCTCCCCGACGAGGCGCAGCCCCGGCCATGCCTCGTAGTCGTCGAGGATCCCCCAGAGCCGGTCGGCGTGCCGTGGGTCGCCGGGGCGCTCGGCCATCGCCACCAGCTCGGCGCGCAACTCCTCGTCGCGTGGGCGCAGCGGACGCGGCATTGACGGCAGGATAGGCCGATCGACTGGCTGAGCAGCCCCATCGTGCGCCGCCTGCGCCCGGGTGTCGCGGCCGTCCATGACACCGTCGCCGTGTACCGCGACGACTGGACGCGCGCCAACCTCGAGGCTCGCGACGGTGACCACCCGCTCTGGCTCGTGCTCGGCGACTCGACCGGCCAGGGCATCGGCGCGTCCGCACCGACCCGGGGGTACGTCGGGCAGCTCCGCCGACAGCTCGAGGCGCGGGACGGACGGCCCTGGCGGGTCCTGAACGCGGCGGTGTCCGGTGCGCGCCTCGGCGACGTCGCCCGCGACCAGCTCGGCTGGCTCACCCGACTCGCGGACCCGCCCGACGCTCGTGACGTGCGCCGCCGGCGCGAACGACGTCATCCGGCCGTGGGGGATCGAGCGGGCGCGACGCGACCTGCGTCGGGTCCTCGACGCGCTGCCCCCGGGCGCGCTCGTCGCGACGATCCCGAAGGGGCTCAACGCGGCGCGCACCGCCGCGCTCAACGCCGACGTCTGGGCGCTGGCCCCGTCACGCCGACTCGTCGTGGCCGACGTCTGGGCCCACACCGGGCCGCCCTGGGCGGCCAAGGTCGCGGTCGACCACTTCCACCCGAACGACCGGGGCTACGAGGACTGGACGGCTGCGTTCGCCGAGGCGCTCGGCGCTGCCCGCTGCCTAGCCCGGCTCAGCGCGGTGACGGCGCGGTTTGCACGTCCTCGATCGTGTCGGGCGCGCGCGTCGACGGGCTCGATGCCGAGGACGGCGAGCACCCGGCCGAGCCCGAGGAACGCCGCACAGCAGATCGACAGGTCGAGCACCTCGGCGTCGTCGAACGCGCCGCGCAGCCGCGCCATGAAGGCGTCGTCGATGCCCTGATGATCGAGCGCGAACCGCTCGGCGAACTCGATCGCGAGCCGTTCCCGCTCGGTGTACGGCGCCGCGTCGCGTTCCGCGACGTGCGCGTACAGCTCCTCGGTCGCGCCGGCTGCCCGCGCCGAGCGGGCGCGGTAGTCACGGCAGATGACGCAGTCGTTCAGCTCGGCGATGCGCATCCGGGCGGCCTCTCGCTCCCGAGCCGGGAGGGCGCTGCGGTGGTAGGGGCCGTCGATCATCGCCTGCACGGTCGGGAGCAGCTCCGGTCGCAGGTTCCACAGCTGCACCGGCGGGCCGCCCGGCCCGTCCGGGATGTCGAGGCGTGGCGTCACTGCGCCGCGGCCCGCGACCACGGGGTCTCGGGGCGATCCTGCGGCGCGCCGTCGATCGTCACGTCGACCCGCTCGTTGTAGAAGCAGAGGTAGCCGGCGACCTGCTCGGCGGCCTCGATCGGGTGCTCGTAGCTCCACACGAGGTCGTGATGCTCGTCCGCCGGGGTGCGCACCGACCAGTAGGACGCCTGCCCCTTGAACGGGCACACCGTCTCGGTGCGGGTCGCGTCGAGCGACTCGACGTGCACGTCGGCGCGCGGGAAGTAGTAGCGGCGCGGCAGCCCGGTCTCGAGCAGCACCCGCGTCCGCGACGAGGCCGCCAGCTCGACGCCGTCGACGCTGACGACCACACGGCGCGGCTCGTCGTGGATCTCGACTCGATGTCCCTCCACGAGGGCGAGCCTACGCCGACCGGGTGCGGATCCCGGCCCGGCCGTCGCCACCGCCCGTCCGGTTCGGGCCGACCGTCGTCGGGTATTGCTACGGTGACGACGCTGACGACGGAGCACCACGATGGCCACGACCCGAGCGCAACACCCGGCCCGCCGTCGCGGCTCGATCGCGCAGACCCGGCGCACCCGCGCCGCGGGCAGCACGTCCCGCCGGACGACGCGGCTGAGCGCAGCGCAGCAGGACCGGCTCCCGGACAGCAGGTTCGCGTTCCCGAAGCAGCGCAAGGAGCCCCTCATCGACGCGGGGCACGTCCGCAACGCCGTGGCGCGCTTCAACCAGGTCCAGGGGGTCACGGACGCCGATCGCGACCGCGCCTGGCGGCGCATCCGGCAGGCGGCGCGGCGCCACGGCGTCGAGATCCACGAGCGTGGCTGGCGCCAGCTCATGCACCGGTAGCGCGGCGGCCCTTTCCGACCCGTCACAGGTTTGAGCGAGGCCACGCGGGGAACGCGCGGGTCGTGCTCACCGAAACCGAGCAGCCCTCGCCCCGACGCCGGTGGCCGGGTCGACCGATTCGAGCCGTGAAGTGGTATTCGTCCCTCATGCGGCCCGAACCGTCGAACGTGGAGCAGATCTGCGAGGAGGTCGCGGACTGCCTGCGCACCTGGGGTGAGGAGGCCCGGGTCGTCGCGCGGGCCCGCCGCGTCGTGATCGAGCTGCTCGCCGGCGCGGACCCGTCGCGGGTCATGCGCTTCGACCTGTCGCACCGACCCGGGCAGGTGGATCTCCGGGTCACCCAGTCGGAGACCCTCTAGCGCGAGCGCGCCGCCGTCAGCGAGCCCTGACCGGCGGGCGCCCACGCGCCCGGCCTGCCCGCGGCGCCTACCTTGTGGCCGCCCACGCGAGGCGTGGGCCACGGCGTGGCGGAGGGGAGCAGGATGCAGGCCGACGGGATCGCGTACGTGACGGGAGCCAGCCGGGGGATCGGCCGAGGCGTCGCGCTCGAGCTCGCCCGTCGCGGCTTCGAGACGGTCGCGACGATGCGCGACCCGGCGGCTGGCGCGGCGCTGCCGGAGGAGGCCGCTCGCGCTCGGGGGGACGCTCCGAGTCGAGCGGCTCGACGTCACCCGTCCCGACACCATCCACCTGCCCGCGGGCCTCCGGGTACTCGTCAACAACGCCGGGGTCGAGAAGCCTCACCCGGCGTTCGAGGACACGCCCGCCGAGCTGTGGCGCCAGATGTTCGACACGAACGTGTTCGGGCTCATCGAGGTCACGCGGCAGGCCATCCCGCGGCTGCGGGCGACCGGCGGCGGCGTGCTGTGCAACGTGACCTCGTCGTCGATCCTCGCGCCCGTCCCCTTCTACGCCCCCTACCGCGCGAGCAAGGCGGCCGTCAGCGCGATCGGGGAGAGCCTGCGCGCCGAGCTCGCCCCCTTCGGCATCCGCGTGCTCGAGATCATGCCCGGCCCGATCGCCACCGACATGCTGGAAGGGTCCGATCGGCCGCCCGAGGCCGTCGAGCGGCCCGAGTACCAGGTCATGGCCCAGCGCTACTACGACGGTCGGCGAGGCATCGACGCGATGATCACCCCGGTCGACGACGCGGCGCGGGCCATCGCCGACGCCATCCTCGACGACGACGCGCCGCTGCGCGTCGGCTGCGACCCGATGGCCGTCGGGATGATCGACGCCTGGCGCGGCCAGTCCGACGAGACGTTCCAGCGTTCGATGCTGCCGGCCTGGATCGGCTGACCCCAGCCGAGCGTCGCGGCGGCCGCGCACCTAACAGGGGTCACCCGCCCACGGCCCCTTGCCCTGCCACTGGTAGAGGTCCCAGGCGATGTCGTCCTGGTCGGACGCCGACGCGGTGTTCGGCGGCACCCCGATCAGCGACGGGCGGCCCGCGTGGTTGGCGGCGCTGTCCCACGTCGACTGCAGGAACTGGTACGCCCCCAGGTACGGGCCCGACGGGTTCACCGCCCCGTAGTTGCCGCCGCTCTCGTAGCTGCGGACGCACGCGAGGAACGGGTCGTTGTGATGGGAGGTCTCACCGGGCGACGGCGCGTAGTCTGCGCTGCGCCCCCGCCGGCCCGGATCCGCCGGCCGGCGTCGGGTTCGCCGCGGCGGCCGCCTGGGTGGCGGCGGCCTGCGCCGCGGTCAGCTTGGCCTCGATGGCGGCGCTCTGCGCCTGCAGCGCCGACAGCGCCCCGGCCGAGTCCTGCTGCGCGGACTGCAACGTCTTCTCGTCGGATCGCACCTTCGCCTCGGTCTGGCGCAGCTGCGTCAAGGCCCGGTTGTCCTGACCGTTCAGCACGCGCAGCCACTCGACCTGCTGGGCCGCGGCGAGCAGGTTGCCGGTGCCGATCACCGCGCCGAGCTGCGACGAACCCGCACCCTCGTACGCCGCGACGGCCCGCCGCATCGCGACGCGCAGGCGCGCCGCCTCCTGGGCCTACAGCCCGGGCAGCTGCGCCTGCAGGTCGTTGATCTGGGCGGTGAGCGTCTCGTAGCGGGCGAGCGCGGCGAAGTAGGCGCCGGACGCCGCGTCGGCCTGCTGGCGCAGCGACGCCACCGTCGGATCGCTGCTGGTGCCGCCGCCGGCCGTCTGGGCGCCGAGCGGCGCGGCGCCGAGCGCGACGACGGCGGCGGCCGCCACCGCCGCGCCGACCACCCGGGCCGGTGCCGAGGCGCCGACGCGCCGTAACCGGACGAAGGCGCACGCCAGCGTCGAGGACCTCGCTCAGATCATCACCACCGTCTGGTGACGGGCGCACGAGCCGGTCTGGGGGCACCCGCCCGCTAGCGAAGCGGCCACCCTAGACGCCGGGTCGCGTCGGACGGAGGCTGGGCCGCCTACGCTCGCCGCGCCCGCCGGGGAGGTGCCGGGCATGCCCGATCCCGCGGAACCCAACACCACCGCCCCGCGTCGCCCGGGACCGACCCCGTCCCCGCCCCGGCTGCCGCCCCCGACCTCGTGGGTGCTGCCCGACCCGGACGGTGCCGACGGGGAGCTCGTCGGCGTCGGCGCCGATCTCGAACCGGGGACGCTGCTCGCCGCCTACCGCCAGGGGCTGTTCCCGATGCGCGTCGAGACCGGCGGCCCGATCGGCTGGTGGTCCCCCGACCCCCGCGGGGTGATCCCCCTCGAGGCGTGGCACGCCGCCCGGTCCCTTCGGCGATCGGCCCGCCGGTACGACATCACCGTCGACGCCGCATTCTTGGAGGTCGTCGCGGGCTGCGCCGACCCGGCGCGCCCCGACGGCTGGATCGACGACTCCTTCGTCGCGGCGTACGCCCGGCTCCACGAGCTCGGCTGGGCGCACAGCATCGAGGTGTGGGCCGACGGCGACGGAACCCCCCAGCTCGCCGGCGGCCTCTACGGCGTCGCGGTCGGCGGGCTCTTCGCCGGCGAATCGATGTTCCACCGAGGCCGGGACGCGTCGAAGGTCGCGCTGGCCGCCCTCATCGCGCGGCTCCCTGCCGCGGGCGGTGTGCTCTTCGACGTGCAGTGGCGCACCCCGCACCTCGCGACGCTCGGGGCCGTGGCGCTGCCCCGCGCCGAGTACCTGGCGCGCCTCGCGGACGCCGTGCGACGCCCGCAGCTCCGGCTGTGAGTCAGCCGGTCGTGGCGCGGTCCGCCGCGACGGCGTCGAGCAGCTCGTACTCGACGCCGGTGTCGGGCGCGTCCTCGAAGTCGATGACCCCGATCTCGGTGAACCGCTCCCGGAGCCACCCGTCGCCCGCGTCGAGGAGCCCCAGCTTCTTGCAGTTCGGGACGATCTTGGAGAACAGCGACGCCTGGAACGGGTTCACGCCCGGCTTGCGCAGCTCGAAGAGCATCCGGGTGATCGCCTCCCGGTCGATCCCGCAGCGCTCCCACACCGCGTGCGCCATGAGCCGGTCCCGCATGCGCAGCGCCGCCTCGAACGCGAACTCCTGGCGCTCCCGGATCTCGGTGCCGGAGAGCCCCGCGTAGTACTCCTGCAGCGACAGCACCCCGAACGCCACGTGGCGGGCCTCGTCGCTCAGCACGTAGCGGAGCAGCTTCTTCAGCAGCGGCTCCTGGGTGATCTGGTGCATGAACCCGAACGCGGCGAGCGCGAGGCCCTCGATCATGATCTGCATGCCCATGTAGGTCATGTCCCAGCGGGTGTCGCGGATCACGTCGTCGATGAGCAGCTGCAGGTTCGGGTTGACCGGGAAGCGGCCGGTCAGCTTCGTGTCCAGGTACCGGGCGAAGACCTCGACGTGGCGGGCCTCGTCCATCACCTGCGTCGCCGCGTAGTACTTGGCGTCGATCCACGGGACGGTCTCGACGATCTTCGCCGTGCAGATCAACGCGCCCTGCTCGCCGTGCAGGAACTGGCTCATCCGCCACCGGAACGACTCGACGCCGAACGCGATCCACTCCCGGTCGCCCCAGGACCGAAGCGGGGAGCCCTCGAGCTCCGTCAGGCGGGTCCGCAGCGGCATCATCGCCGTCTGCATCTCACCGGCGACCGCCTCGACGTCGACGTCGATCGACCAGTCGAGGTCCGTCGAGCCGTTCCACTGCGACGTCTTGGCCCGCTCGTACAGCTTGGAGAGGCCCTGGCGGCTGCGCTCGTAGTCCCAGGTGAACACGGCGTCGCCGCCGACGGGGGTCTCGTGGGCCATCGCCCCGAAGTCCACGTTGTCGTCGGCCAGGATCGACGCGACGTCGTTCACGTCCTCCCGTCCGAGCGGCTGGAACTCGGCGTGGTCGATGGTCATCCGCTGCTCCCGATCGTGGTGGGGACGGTCAAACGGTACCCTGCGGGGCGTGGGCGACCTGCTCGTGTACCACAACCCTCGCTGCTCCAAGTCCCGCGGGGCGCTCGAGCTGCTCGCCGAGCGCGGCCTCGACGTCGAGATCGTCGAGTACCTCCAGGCGCCCCCCGACGAGGCCACGCTCGAGTGGATCCTCGACACGATCGACGAGGCGCCCGCCGAGCTGGTGCGCCACGACGACCGGTTCCGCGAGCTGGGTCTGGACCCCGCCGGCTACCAGGACCGGGCGTCGGTCGTCGCGCTGCTGCTCGAGCACCCCGAGCTGCTGCAGCGCCCCGTCGTGATCCGGGACGGCCGTGGGCTCATCGCCCGGCCCTCGGAGCGGGTCCTCGAGCTGCTCGACCTCCCGACCGGCGCCGATGCCTGAGCTCACCGCCGACTCCGTCCGCGCCGAGGTGCGCGCCTTCGTCGCCGAGGCGTGGGACCCCGACCTCTCCGTGTCGTCCTGGTGGGAGCGGCTCGCCGACGCCGGCTGGGCCGTGCCGACCTGGCCGGCCGCGTGGCTCGGCCGCGACCTGCCCCGCGAGCTCGGGGCCGTCGTCACCAGCGAGCTGCGCGCCCGCGGCGCGATCGGGCCGCCCGCCGGGCTCGGGATGCTCCTCGCCGGCCCCACGATCCTCGCCCACGGCACCGACGAGCAGCGCGCCCGGTACCTGCGACCGATCGTCACCGGCCAGGAGGGCTGGTGCCAGCTGTTCAGCGAGCCGGGCGCCGGCTCGGACCTCGCCAGCCTTCAGACGCGCGCGGAACGCGACGGCGACGAGTGGATCGTGAACGGCCAGAAGGTGTGGACGTCCGGCGCGGGGGTCGCCGACCTCGGGATGCTGCTCGCCCGCACCAACGCCGACGCCCCCAAGCATCAGGGCATCACCTACTTCTGCTTCCCGATGGACCAGCCCGGCGTCGAGGTCCGCCCGCTCCGCGAGATGACCGGCCGGGCCCTGTTCAGCGAGGTGTTCTTCGACGACGCCCGCGTCGCCGACGACGCCGTCCTCGGCGGCGTCGATGAGGGCTGGATCGTCGCCAACACGACGCTCGCCGCCGAACGGGCCGGGCTCGGCAGCGGCGGCGGCGGCGCCGGCGGCTCGGCGTTCCCGGGCCGCAAGGGCGGCATGCTCGACGCGCGCGCCGGCGACCTCGCGGAGCGGACGAGCCGCGGCGGGGTGCAGCCCGCAGCGTTCGGGCGGGCCTTCGAGCTGCTCGCCGGCCTGGCCGACAAGCTCGGCCGGGCCGACGACCCGGTCGTGCGGCAGCGCCTCGCTGAGCTGTACACGCTGAACGAGGTCGGGCGCATGACGGCGCTGCGGGTCAAGGCCGCCCGGTCCACCGGCCGAGGCCCCGGCCCCGAGGCCAACACCGCCAAGCTGCTCATGAGCCGCATCGCCCGGCTGGCCCGCGACCTCGGCCCCGAGGTACTCGGCCCCGAAGGCCTCCTCGTCGGGCCCGACACGACCGGCGGTGGCGTCGCGCAGGAGCTCACCCTGTTCGCGCCCGCGCCGTCGATCTACGGCGGCACCGACGAGATCCAGAAGAACATCATCGGGGAGCGGGTGCTCGGCCTCCCGAAGGAGCCCGGCCCCGACAAGCACACCCCGTTCCGTGACCTGAAGGTCGGCACCCAGGGCTGACCGCCCGGCGTGCCACCATCGCTTCGGTGCGCACGCCCGACGTCGACCCCGACGAGTTCCGTCCCCAAGCCGGCGCGGGGCGACGCGTCACCCGGGAGCGACAGGTCCGGCTCGGCGACGTCACCAGCCGCGGCCGGGTCCGGCTCGACGCGCTCGCCTGCTACCTCCAAGACGTCGCCACCGACGACGTCGACGACGCCGGCCTCGTCGGCGCGTGGGTGCTGCGCCGCGTCGTGCTGGCGCTCGGGGACCCGCCCCGCTACCGCGACACCGTGTCCCTCACCACCTTCTGCAGCGGGACGGGCAGCCGATTCGCGGAGCGGCGCACCACCGTCGCCGTGGACGGCCGGGTCGCGGTGGAGGCGGTGGCGCTGTGGGTCTACGTCGACGACGCCGGCCGCCCCGCTCGGTTGAAGGACTGGTTCTTCGACCTCTACGGCGAGGCCGCGGCCGGCCGTCGGGTGACGAGCCGGCTCCGACACCCGCCCCCCGCCCCCGACGCCGCGGTCCGCTCGTGGCCGCTGCGCGTGACGGACGTCGACGTGCTCGACCACGTGAACAACGCCGCGTCGTGGGCTGCGGTCGAAGACGAGCTCGGCCGACGCGAGCCGACGCGCCGGCTGACCCGTGCCGAGATGGAGTACCGCACCCCCGTGGACCTCGGCGAGACGATCGAGCTGCGCACCCGCGCGGCGGACGACGGACTGGCGTGCTGGTTGACCCACGGGGACGAGGTGCGCACCTCGGCCGTCGTGTCCTTCTTCTAGGCAACGCCGCGCGGCGCCGCCCCGTCGCGTCAGAGGCTGGCGACGCGGAACGACTCGACCGTGACCTCGGTCGTCGCCCAGGCCTGGATGCCGACCCGGTCACCCCGGCAGGGCTCGCGGCCGACCTCGAGGGTGGCGCGGCTCAGCGCCGGGACCTCGAGGACGGGGTCGCCGTCGATGTCGACGCTCAGCTGGTCGCCGCGCACGGTCAGGCGGGCCACGTGGTGGCCGAACAGCCGGGCCGGGTCGGTGACCGCGGCGTGGGCGAGCGGACGCCAGTGCTGGCGGCTCCCGTCCCAGAGCCGCACGAGGTAGCCGCCACCACCGGCGATCGGGTCCATGTCGAACGAGTAGCCGGAGATGCGGTCGTCGGTCACCGAGGCGCGGAACACGATCCCGAACCCGGAGCCGGTGCGCAGGTCATAGGACGCCTCGACGATGCAGTCGCCGTCGGCGCTGAGGTTCGTGAGCGCCCAGCGGGCGTCGGCGCGCCGCAACGCCAGGGTGCCGTCGTCGGCCATCGCGGTGGCGGGGAACACCCCGCCGATCTGCCAGTCGGCGGTCGCCCTCTCGAAGCGCGGCTCGGGCGCGACCGTGGGCACGACGCCGGGCGCGTCGCTCGTCGCCTTCCAGGCGATCGGCTCGGCCGGCTTGATGATCGGACGCGCGTCGTCGCGAAGCGGCTCGGGCGGCTCCGGCACGGTGTCGTCGCCCGGGTCGCGCCGCATCGGGTCGTCGACGACGATGGCGTCGAGCCCCAGCCCGCCGAACGGGTCGGCGGGCGGATCGATCTCGTGGTGCTCGCCGGCTGCCGGGTCGTCGACCATCGGCGGCGGCGCGAACGGGTCGTCGATGACCACGCCGCCCGTGCCGTTCCCGTTCGAGGCCGTCGGCTCCGGGCGCAGCGGCTCGGCCCACGCGGGCGGCGGCGGCGCGAACGGGTCGGGGGGTAGGGGCCGCGGCGCGAGGGGGTCCTCCGCCGACGGGGGCGCGAACGGGTCGCGCACGCTCGCGGCCGCGGCGTGCGGGTCGACCGGTCCGGCGAACGGGTCGGAGGCCGGTGGCATCGGCGCGCCAGTCATCGGCATCTCGGTCGGCGTGGCCGGCGACGCCAGTGGGCTGATCGCGGCGGCGGGCTCGATCAACGGCGTGACGACCTCAGGGGCATCCGGTGACGCCCACCCGGGTGGCGGGGCGGCGACGCCGGACGGCGGCGCGGCGAAGTCGACCGGGAGGGGACGCTCGGCCGCGAACGGGTCGACGGGCGCCGGGCCGGAGAAGAACTGCTCGATCGCCGGCGAATCCGGACTGCCCCGCAGGACGGCGTAGGGGTCCTCGTGCGACACCTCGCGCATCGGACTCGGCAGCGACCGGGGCGGCAGGATCATCGACCGGAGCCGGACCGCCTCCTCGTGCGACACGCCGGTCAGCTGCACGAGCCGCGTCTCGATCGACTCGGGTGTGCCGCCGAGCGCGTCGGCGAGCGCCGCGAGGTCGGGTTGGCGCAGCGGCGTCGTCCCGCCGGGCGGCACCTCGCGCAGCTCGGCGATCATCGACAGGTACTCGCGCAGCATGTCGTCCGGCTCGGCGGGGTTGCGCAACCGACGGACGGTGTCGCCGACCCCGATGGTCGACAGGTCAGGTGAGATGTGCAGTGGGTCGCGTTCGCGGCAGGAGGTCGGACACGTCGACGCCGCACGATCCGGCGAGGCACCACAGGTCGCTCTCGGGGACCTCGGCGCGGCCGCGCTCGTAGGCGGCCAGCTCGCGGCGCGTCAGGCCCGCCGAGCGCGCGACGACCGTCCGGGACAGCCCCTGTTGCTTGCGGACCTGCCGGAGGTGCCGGCCGACGTCCTTCGGCGAGGGCTGGTCCCGACCGGCCTGCTCGGCGGTCTTGGCCATGGCGTCGTATCGGCCGGCCGGGCCGGTCGCTGAAGGGCGTATGGTCCCGCCCGCCAGGCCGGCAGGGGAGGACTCCGATGGCGGACGACGGCTTCGACGGCAAGGCGGTGCTGGTCACGGGGGGCGCCTCGGGGCTCGGGGAGGCCGCCGTGGGGCTCCTCGCCACCCGGGGCGCCCGGGTGGTCGTCGCCGACCTGGACGCCGACCGGGGTGCCGCGGTCGTCGAGGCGGTCCGGGCCGACGGGGGCGAGGCCGTGTTCTGCGCCACCGACGTCACCCGGGAGGCCGACGTCGCGGCGGCGGTCGCCACCGCGCTCGACACCTTCGGGCGCCTCGACGCCGCGATCAACAACGCCGGGACGACGGGGCCGTCGAACCTGACCGCCGACTACTCCCTCGAGGACTGGAACCGGGTCCTCGCCCTCAACCTCACCGGGGTGTTCCTCGGACTGAAGCACGAGATCCCGGCGATCGTCGCCCAGGGCGGCGGCGCGATCGTGAACACGTCGTCGGGGGCGGGCCTCGTCGGCTTCGCCGGGCTGCCCGCCTACGTCGCGAGCAAGCACGGGGTGATCGGGCTCACCCGCGCCGCGGCGCTCGAGTACGTGAAAGCCGGGGTGCGGATCAACGCCGTCTGCCCGGGCAGCACCCGCACCCCGATGCTCGAGGGGTTCATGGGTGGCGACCCCGCCCTGGAGAAGGCCATGGCCAACTCGGCGCCGATCGGGCGGCTGGCCCGCCCGGTCGAGATCGCTCAGGCGATGGTCTGGCTGTTGTCCGACGCGGCCTCGTTCGTCGTCGGCCACGCCTTCGCGGTCGACGGCGGCGCCGTCGTCATGTGAGTCGCCAAGTCATCCTGTTCGACGCCCTCGGCGAGCAGCGTCTCGATCTGGTCCCACACCATCGGGTCGTCGTTGGGGACGTCGCCGAGCATCTCGACCGGGTCGTGCTTGTCGATGTGGCCGATCAGCCCGGTGTAGATGCCGTAGCCGACGAGGCGGCGCAGCCGCGGCGAGAACCCGGCCGCGATCTCCCGCGGGATCCCGAGCTGCTGGTTCTCCTGCTGGCGGATCCACCCGGCGCAGTAGTTCATCGCGACACCGACGCGCTTCGCGTCCGTGCGGTTCGCGCCGCCCCCGTGCCACAGGCTGCCGTGCCAGACGAGCACGCTGCCCTTCGGCATCTCGGCGGCGATCGACTCGTAGGGTGCGCCGTAGTCGGGTGACGCGTCCGCGAGGTGGGTCCCGGGGATGAGGCGCGTCGCGCCATTCGCCTCGGTGAAGTCCGTGAGCGCCCACATGGTGTTGCACACCGTCGGGACGTGCGGCTTCGGGATCGGGATCAGCTGATCGTCGGCGTGGATCGGCTGCGCCGTCTCCCCGGGCAGGATCGTGATCGACGACAGCGACGACACCAGGCAGCCCGGGTCGAGCACCCCCTCGACGATCGGGAGCACCTGCTCGTGCACCGGGACGGCCTCGAAGCGCTTCCCGAACGCGAGCAGGTTGTAGACCCGCAGCGTGTGGCTGCCCTCGAAGCTGTTCTGTGACGGCTGGACGTCGAAGTACCGCTCGAGGCGCTCCAAGTCCGCGGCGAGGCCGTCCACGAGGTCGGGCTCGATGACCCGCTCGAGGATGGTGTAGCCGTCGCGCTGGACGGCGGCGACGTGCGCGTCGATCGTCGCGGGGTCGAGCACACCTCGAGGCTACCGTCGCCGGGCATGGCCATCTACCGGCTCGGTGACGCGGTCCCCGACGTGCACCCCGACGCCTGGGTGCATCCCGACGCGACCGTCATCGGCAACGTCACCCTCGGCGCCGACACGACGGTGTGGCCCCAGGCGGTGCTGCGTGGCGACTACGGCTGGATCCGGATCGGGGCCCGCACCTCGATCCAGGACGGGACGGTCATCCACTGCACCGCCCAGCTGCCCACGATCGTCGGGGACGACTGCGTCGTCGGCCACCTGGCGCACCTGGAGTGCTGCACCGTCGAGGACCGCGCGCTCGTGGGCACGAACGCCGTGGTGCTGCACCGCGCCGTGGTGCGCACCCACGCCCTCGTCGGTGCCAGCGCCCTCGTGCCCAACGGCATGGAGGTCCCGTCCCGCGCTATGGCGCTCGGCGTCCCCGCGCGGCTGCGCCTCGACAGCGTCGACGCCGACGAGATCGAGCGGAACGCCGCGAACTACGTCCGCAACGGCCGCCGCTACCGCTCGGGAATGCAGCGCCTCGACGACGTGACGGGATAGCCCGCGCTACGACGCGTCGTCGCGATAGACGTCCGGCTCGAGGTAGATGACGCGGGCGTGGGGCACGCGGGCGCGGATCCGCGTCTCGATGCGGTCGATCGCCCGGGCCGTGTCGGGCTCGGCGGCGGCCGTGAGGTCGATCTTCGCCGCGACGAGGAGCTCCTCGGGGCCCAGGTGCTCGGTGCGCAGGTGGATCACGCGCTCCACCTCGGGGCCGGCGAGGATCGCCGTGCGGATGGTCTGCACGTCGTCCGCCGACGCGGCCTCGCCGATGAGCAGGCTCTTTGTCTCGACCGCGAGGAGCGTCGCGATGACGCCGAGCAGCACCCCGATCGCGACGCTCGCCGCCGCGTCATAGGTCGGGTCACCAGTCGCGACCGTGAGGCCGAGCCCGGCCCCGGCGAGCGCCAGCCCGACGATCCCGCCGAAGTCCTCGAGCAGCACCACCGGCAGCTCCGGGGCCTTCGCCGTGCGGATGAACCCCCACCAGCTCTGGTCGCCGCGCACCTGGTTCGCGGCCCGCGTCGCGGTGCGAAGCGACAGGCTCTCGAGGACGAGCGCCACGCCGAGCACGATGAACCCGACGACCGGCTGGTCGACCGCCTCGAGGTGCGCCAGCTTCGTCGCGCCCTCGTACACGGCGAACAGGGAGCCGAGCGAGAACAGGACGAGCGCGACAACGAACGCGAAGAAGTACCGCTCGCGCCCGAACCCGAAGGGGTGCTCGGTGGTCGGCTCGCGCTGGGACCGCCGGCCGCCGAGCCCGAGGATCGCCTCGTTCCCCGAGTCGGCGACCGAGTGGATCGCCTCGGCGAGCAGCGCGGCCGCGCCGGTGACCGCGAAGGCGACGAACTTCGCGGCGGCGATGGCGAGGTTCGCGGCGAGCGCCGCGACGACGGCCCGCCGGCTTCCCTCCTCCACCGGCGCCTACCCGGCCGGTTCCACGGACCACACCGCCGTCGCGGCGACCCGACACGCCGCGGCGCCGGTGCGCAACACGAGCAGCGACTCGTCGTGCTCCAGCGCCTCGAGGACGCCCACGACCGGCGCGGCCTCCCCGGCGTGGACCGTCACCGGCCGGGTCAGCGAGAGCCGCAGCCGCTCGTCCCAGCCGTACCGCCACCGCCCGTCGGGTCCCTGGCGGGGCGGCGCGCCGACGCGGACCCGCTCGGCGCGGTAGGCGTCCGTGAGGGCCTGGGCCCGCTCGGCGCCGCAGAACTCGGCGGTCGTGTCGAGCACCAGGCGGGTGAACGTCGCGCCGTGCGTCGGCAGATCCTGCTTGGTCGTGCAGCGCCCAGTGGGCGAGCTCGTGCAGCACGACCCCCTTCGTGCGATACCGGCGGGGCAGCGTGATCGACCAGCCGTCGTCCCCGTCGGCGAAGTAGGCGGTGCGCGCCCCGTTGCCGGGCCGCAGCCGCGGGATCCGGTCGAGCGTCAGCGACGGGAACCGGCCGTGCCACCACAGCGTCCCCACGACCCGCTCCGCGAACCGGGCGCACGCCGCGAGGCCGGGCAGCGGGCTGGCGGGCAGCGGCATCTCGGCGCGATAGACGCGGGCGCGCTGCACGTCTCGCGGCCTCGTGGTCGGCATCGCCGGCCAGGGTACGAGTCGGCGCGCCGCCGCCCGTGGCAACGTCAGCCGAGGTGCAGGTCGGTGCCGGGCGCCAACGGCGCGGTGCCCTGGCCCCCCATGATCCCGTGCTCGGCCCGCAACGCGGCCATGCTCTCGTTGCGCCCCGAGTACGAGTCCGGCTGGCGCACCATCCACACGATGCCCTCGGCGGCCACCTCGCTCGGCTCCCACGACGAGTGATCCTGCCCCGGCGTGTTCGCGACGAAGCCCTCCGACGCCACCGGGACGTCGATGCGGAACGTGTTCACCGCGATCGCGGCGGCGCGCAGCTGCGCCGCGACGGAGACGGTGAGGTGCTCGAGCGCGATCTTCGCCATGCCGTACGCCATCAGCCCCGGGTAGTAGTCGAGCGCCGCCGCCGACGACACGTTCACGACCCGGCCGCCGCCACGGGCCCGCATCGACGGCAGCACGGCCCGGATGGCGAGCAGCGGGGCGCGCAGGTCGACGCTGAGGACCAGGTCGAAGCGCTTCATCTCCAGGTCGAGGTCGCCGGGGAACGTGATCGCGGCGTTGTTCACGAGCACGTCGACGCCGCCGTACGCGTCGACGGTCTGGTCGACCATCGCCTCGACGTCGTCGTCGTCGGCCAGGTTCGTCGGCACGGCCATCGCCTCGCCGCCCGCGTCGGTGATGCGTCGCACCGTCTCGTCGATCGTGCCGGGCAGCCGCAGCGGCGCGTCGTCCGTGGCGCGGGCCGCGCACGCGACCCGGACCCCTTCGGCGGCGAGCGCCACCGCGGTGGCCGCGCCCACCCCTCGACTCGCGCCGGTGACGATCGCGACCTTGCCGCCGAGGTCCATCGGGGCGGAGGTTATGCGCCCGCCGTCGGCCCGCCGAGGGACGGGAGCTGCTGGTCGGCGTCGAGGTTCGCCGCGTAGGCGTCCCCGATCCGCGTCACCCGCTCGAGCACCTGATCGGCGTCGAACGCCAGCGCGGCCGGGTCCCCGACCTCGAGCGCGTCGGAGACCTCGTCCCAGGTGACCGGCGTCGAGACCATCGGGCGCGGCTGGGCCCGCAGCGAGTACGCCGCCACCGTGGTCTTGTGCCGGTCGTTCTGGCTCCAGTCCACGAAGACCCGGTTGGCTCGCTGCTCCTTCGCCATCAGGACCGTGACCTGGTCCGGGGCGCGCTTGGCGAGCAGCTGCCCGAGGGCGAGCGCCACCGCCTTCGTGTCGTCGGCGGTCGCACCCCGGACCGGCACGGCGAGGTGCAGGCCCTTGCTGCCCGACGTCTTCACCACGCTTATCAGGCCGAGGCTCTCCAACGTGGCGCGCAGGTCGAGCGCCACCCGGGCGCAGGCCAGCACGTCCGCCGGCGGCCCCGGGTCGAGGTCGAACACCATCGACGTCGGGTGGTCCGGATCCGCGACCCGGGCCTGGAGGGTGTGCAGCTCGAGCGCGGCCAGGTTCGCCATCCACACCAGCGTCGCCGCGTCGTCGACGACGCACGCGACGAGACCGGGATCGACCTGGCCGGTGTGGACCCACCCGGGGGCGTGCGACGGGCAGCGCTTCTCGAAGAACGAGTTGCCCTCCACCCCGTCGGGGAAGCGGACCATCGTCACCGCCCGGCCCGCGAGGTGGGGGAGCATCACCGGCGCGACCTTCGAGTAGTAGGCGATCACCGCCGCCTTCGTGGTGCCGGTGGCGGGATAGAGGACCTTCTCCAGGTTCGAGAGGGTGAGGTGGCGGCCCTCGACGTCGATCACGGCTTTGGATCCGGCCGCCACGTCTGCGAACCTAGTGGGATGCCCAGCGCCATCTGGACGGGAAGCATCAGCTTCGGGCTCGTCGCCGTGCCCGTGAAGGTCGTGTCCGCCACCAAGAGCCGCGACGTGCGCTTCAACCAGCTCGAGGAAGGCACGAACGCCCGCATCCGCTACCGCAAGGTGTCGGAGGCCACCGGCGAGGAGGTGGCGAACGACCAGATCCGCAAGGGATACGAGATCTCACCGGGCCAGTACGTCGTCGTCGACGACGAGGAGATGCGCACCCTGGCGCCGAAGGCCAGCCGCATGATCGAGATCGAGGACTTCGTCGACCTCGACGACATCGACCCCCTCTACTTCGAGCAGCCCTACTACCTCGCGCCCGACGCCGCCGCCTTGAAGCCCTACAAGCTGCTGGTGGAGGCGATGGCCGCGCTGCGCAAGGTCGCGATCGGCCGGGTCGTGATGCGCTCGAAGGAGAGCCTGGTCGCGATCCGGCCGCTCGACGGCGTGCTGTGCCTCGAGACGATGCGCTACGCCGACGAGGTGCTGCCCCGCACCGGCCTCCTCCCCGACGACGCCGCACCCGCCGAGCCGTCCGAGCGGGAGATCGCGATGGCCCGCCAGCTGATCGAGGCGCTTGCCGGCCGCTTCGAGCCCGACCGGTACCACGACGAGTACCGCGAGCAGCTGCTCGGGCTCATCGATCGCAAGGCGGCCGGGGAGGAGATCGTCGCCGAGCCGACCGTCGAGGAGCCCGGCAAGGTGGTCGACCTGATGGCCGCGCTGGAAGCGAGCCTCGCCCGGGCCGGCGCCCCCGCCGCGGACGAGAGCCGGCGAAGCCCGCCAAGAAGCGGGCGGCGCGGTCGCGGAAGTCGGCGTAGCTCAGGCGGCCCGGGCCGCCGGCGTCCCCGCCGGGTGGTCCTCGACCGGCCAGCCGCACACCGAGCAGAGCGGCCCGGTCTCGTCGGGACGCTGCTGGGCGCAGGGCTCCCAGCGCACCGGCCCGGCCGGCTCGCCGTGGGAACGCACGAGGGTGGTGTCCATGCCGTCCTCCCTGAGAATCACACCAGTGTAATTTTGGGCGTCCCCGGGCCCGGGTGACCCTCGGAGCACACCACGGGGGTGTGACGGGTGGGTAGTGGGTCAGTTTGAAATCGGGTTCTATCCCCCGGATACGCCTGATAGTCGGCCTGGCCCCGAAACATTCGCGTCGGCTGCGATGAGCAAGGAGCCGCCACCTGCGGCTGGATCCGGGTCTAGGACCGCATCATCTGCGGCGACGAGTAGATCTGTTCCATCTTGGCGATCACACAGTCACAGTCCATCGTCGTGAGATTGACGAGCCACCCTTGTAGATACTCCCGGGTGGTGGTGGCGCCTGAGAGTCGTATGCCACGCAATCGCCCTGACCGTGCGTCGGCACGTTGATGAAGTTCCGAACCTCCGCCGCGGTCCAGCGGTACGGCGGACCGCTCGGAGCCGACAACGTGGAACTGCTACTCCCGCCACCGCAACCGCGAACACGACTGCGCCGAGCAGTACGGACAGGACACCAGCCGTTTGATGCGCCCCTCGCGCCCATTACTTGACGACCTTGGTACGCTGTGGTCATGGCAAAGCGTAAACGAGAAGACTTCGCGGAGACAGCGCACCGCACGGTGGACGCGACGACATCGGCGCAGTGAACACGATGATGCGGCACCCGTAACGGTTCTCCGGTATGACCCGAAGCAGCATGAGTTAGTCATCACGCCCGATCCCGTGCACGCACCAAGCAAGGCAAGGTGATCGGGCCTTCTTGATTGTCCGTTCCAACCTGGATGACGTAGACACCTTCCTCGCCAGCGCGAATTGGGACTTGCAAGTGATGAAGCACGTAGCCCTCGCTGTACTCGGGGTGAAGGGGGCCCGCTGCCAGGACGTTGACGGGATCGTCTAGTTCAGCCAGAGTCTCATGCCGGGTTCGAACACCCGGATGTTGATTTCGTGCCCCTCGGTCCCGAACTCATGCCGTTCGACCACGATTGAGACGGCGACGTGCAACCAGATCTCCGCTGGGAGTGCAGCCTGGATCGTGATGGAGTCGATATCGGCCCCTATCAGGTCGATGCCATCGTGCCGTTCCACGAACCGCTCACAGATCGTGGCCCACCTGGCCTTCATCGTCCTCCCGGGTCCCCAAACTGACCTTTAGTGTCTCACCCCCGTGAGACATTGGTCAGGTGAACAGGTTGAGCGTCGAGCGCCAAGCCCAGGTGATCGGCTGCCTCACGGAGGGCATGAGCATCCGGGCCACCGTCCGGGTGACCGGCGTCGCCAAGAACACCATCGTCAAACTGCTCGCCGACCTCGGCGAAGCCTGCGCCGACTACATGGACGGCGCCTTCCAGAACCTGGACATCCGGCGGGTCGAGTGCGACGAGATTTGGGCGTTCTGCTACGCGAAGCAGAAGAACGTCCCCGACGAGTACGTCGACACGTTCGGCTACGGGGACGTGTGGACGTGGGTCGCCATCGACGCTGACACGAAACTGGTCCCGTCATGGCTGGTGGGTGAGCGCACGATCGCAGGACTGCTACACGTTCCTGGCCGACTTGCGGTGCGGATCAAGGTTGGGCAGCGCATCCAACTGACGACGACGGGTTCGGGACGTACCCGCCGTGCGTGGACACGCTCTGGCGCAACGCGATCGACTACGCGCAGATCGTCAAAGAGTACGGATCGGACCCCGATGCAGACGCACCGATACTCAGCCGGCTGCTGTACGGCGTCAGAAGTACGGGCATCATGCGGGCGCCCCCAACCGCAGGCTTGATCAGCACGTCCTATGTGGAGCGTCAGAACCTCACCATGCGGATGGGGATGCGCCGGTTCACGCGGCTCACGAACGGGTTCTCCAAGAAGGTCGAGAACCACGCTCACGCCATGAGCCTGTTCTACGCCCACTACAACTTCTGTCGGGTCCACCAGACCCTCACCCGGAAGGCTGGACGGCCCGCCACCCCGGCGATGGCCGCTGGGGTGGCTTCTCACCCCTGGTCCCTGACCCAACTCGCCGAACTCTTGGAGTCAAACTGACCCACTACCGACGGGTGGCTCAGTCGCCGACCTGGACGCTGCGGCCGTCGACCCAGGTGCGCAGCACGAGGTAGTCGCCGTGCAGCGCCCCGTGGTCGTAGGCGCCGAACGTCAGGGTGGTGCCCTCGTGGCCGCAGGTGGCGGGCAGCAGCTTCACCCGCTCGAACGCGTCGCGGACCCCCGCCCGGGTGAGGTGGTCGGCGCGGGCGAGGGCCTCACCGAGGAGCCGGCCCATGTCGAGCGCGGCGCAGCCCATCGGCCCGACCGCGAGCTTCGGGTGACGTTCGGCCGCGCGTCGTCGCCGCTCGTTGTCGTCCGCGACGACGTCGACGTACTCCCAGCCGGCCCATCCGTCCCGCCAGTCGGGTCGGGCGTACCCGAACAGCAGCGCCGAGTTCGCCACGACCGGGACGTCCCAGCCGAGCGCGGCGAGCGCCACCGCGATCGGACGGGACGACACGCCGAGGCCGAGGTAGACGAGCGCGTCGGGCTCGAGCCCGCGGAGCCGCTCGACGACGGGTTGGAGGTCCTCGGCGACGGGCGACACGGTCGCGGTGCCGGCGACCTCGAGGCCGGCGCCGGCGGTGCTCGCCTCGAACCACTCGGCGTAGCGGCGCCCGACCGGGGACCGGTCGAAGACCACCGCGGGGCGGCGCAGCCCGCCGCGCCGCGAGGCGCTGGGCCAGCAGCACGGGCTCCTCTTCGAGCGACCCGACCTGGTAGTGGAAGCCGTAGTGCCCGCGGGTGCGCTCCCCGCCGGTGTAGTTGAGACAGCTCAGCCCGGCGGCGTCGGCGAGCGGTGCCACGATCAGCCCGTTGTCGCTGATCGACGGGCCGACGACCGCGAGGCATCCTGCCGTCTCGAGGTCACGGAAACCGCCGACGACCGCGTGCTCCGTGCCCGTCGGCAGCCCGGTCGCCTCGGCCCGGAGGAACTCGAGGTCCCGGTCGCACGCGGCCGCCGCTGACCTCGTCGACGCCGAGGCGGAGCGTGGCCTCGAAGTCCTCGCCGCCGTCGGCCTGCGGGAAGTCGAAGAGCAGTCCGATCCGGACGGGCGCGGCGCGGAACACCGACGCCGCTACTTCCCGAGCCCGGTGCGGGTGTACTCGACGACGGCGCGCAGCTGCGCCGGTGTGAGCGCGGTGGCGAAGCCGGGCATGATGCCGCGCCCGTTGGCCACGAAGGTGATCTGGTCGGCCTCGTTCGGGAAGTCCTTCAGCACCGCACCACCCGAGAGCTGGGGTCCGACGCCGCCCGACCCGTCGGCGCCGTGGCAGCTGGCGCAGTTCGCGGCGAAGAGCTGTCCGCCCGGCGAGCTGGCGCTGGGCGCCCCCGCCGCTCCCGGGGTTGTTGGCGAAGAGCAGGACGACGAACGCGATCGCGCCGATCGCGGCGAGCAGCTCGACGGCGTTGACGACACGGCGGAACATCGGCTCAGAAGAGGCTCAGGCCAGGGTGCGACGTCGTGAAGAACCACACGCTGGAGGTGAGGAACACGCCGACCAGCGCGGCGAAGACCAGCCCGCCCGCGACGGGCAGCACCCAGCCGGGCAGCCCCTTGAGTCGCACGCCGAGGACCTTGATGGTGAACGCGCCGTAGAACGCGCAGCCGAAGATGCCGTGGAGCACGACCCGGGTGTTCATCGTCTCGAAGCCGAGGCCCCAGAGGCACTGGTAGGCGACGGGGAGCGTGACGGCGAAGGCGAGCGTGCCGGTCAGCCGGTGGGCGTCACCCAGCCAGGCGGGCGCGGTGCGCGGGATCGAGATCTTCCCGTAGAGGCGGGCGGCGAGGAGCAGCTGCAGGCAGGCCAGCGCGACCGCGAGCGTGGCGAACCACACCTTCAGCTCGATCATGCCGGAGAAAAACAGCGGGTACGGCTTGCGTCCCGTCGGCGTGTGCTGGTCCGCGTACACGCCGAGCGCCACCGCCACCGCCGCCCCCGCCACGAGCATCGCGAGCAGCTTCCCGGTGCTCGAGAAGCCGGTCTTGGCCTCGGCCGTCTCCGCCGGTGCGGTCATGTCCCCCTCCCGGTGCGCGGGCATCCTGCCTCGCGGTGGCGCCCGCCACAAGGCTTTGGCGGCCCATCGTTCCGACCCGCCTAAGGTCCGGCGCATGCCGGCCGGGGCGTTCGTCGGGGTGGTGCAGCGCATGGACCCGGCCTGGCCGCCGGTGCTCATCGCCGCGGTCGTGGGCGTGCTGGTGCTGGCCGTCGTCGTCGTGACCGTGATGTTCCGGCGGCTGCACGCCGCGGTGCGCGACCAGCGCGGCCGGTCGCCCGGGACGGAGTGGTGAGCGACGGCCCGCGCCGCGGCCGCGCCCGGGCTCGAGTGGGTCCGGCGGGTCGCGGCCGATGTGCTCGACGTGTCATGGGCGACGCTCGTCGACTGGTCGACGATCCGGCCGGGGACCCGGCGCGCCGCGACGGTTCCGGGCGTTCGGTCGCGGGGAGCGCGATCTGCTTCCCGGTCGTGGCCCTCTTCGGGGAGCGCTACATCGAGCTCGGGGCGGGCACCGTCGTCGGCCCGTACGCGACGCCTGTCGGCCGGCGTGTCGCCGGCGCAGGACCTCGGCGACCGGCGCCGTCGTGCGGATCGGGGACCGCTGCCTCATCGGCAAGGGCAGCGGAATCGTCGGCCACGAGCGCATCGAGATCGGCGACGACGTGTTCACCGGCCATCACGTCTACATCACGGACGCCAACCACGGCTACGAGGACCGGCGCCTCCCGATCGGCCAGCAGTTCGCGCCACCCCAACCGGTGTCCATCGGCGCCGGCTCCTGGCTCGGGCACGGCGCGATCGTCCTGCCCGGCGCGCGGATCGGCCGACACGTCGTCGTCGGCGCCGGCTCGGTGGTGACCGGGACGCTCCCCGACTTCAGCGTCGCGGTCGGCAACCCGGCGCGGGTCGTGCACGACGGAACCTGCGCTCAGCCGCCGCGGGTCGACGCCGGCGAGGGATAGCTCGGCGGGCGACTCCCGGGCGGCAAGGACGTGAAGATCGTCACCGAGTGCGCGGTGTCGAAGAGCCCGACGTCGGCCGGCCACCGGCCGGGAAGGTAGCGGCGCCCGCCGAGCGCGTACCGGTACATGCCGCGGCCCGGGTTGCCGACCTCGTCGGGTCCCGTCGCGTTCGGGATCCCACCAGATCACCGTGAGGTCGTCGCCCCACGTGTAGTCCGTCCCGGGCCAGATCCCGTGCTTGCCCCACGACGTGTGCAGCACAGTCGGCGACGTCGTCGGTGACGACGGGTAGCTGAACAGCGCGTCGCGGAACGTCTGCGCGGTGAGGTGCGGTCCGGCGAGGTGCACGCCGGTGAAGAAGATCAGCGGCGACTGGACGAGCACCTGGTAGGTCTTGGCCTCGGGACCCACCCCGAACTGCCAGCGCAGCACGTTGGCGAACTCGTTGGCCGCGTCGGTCGTGCGGGCCGGGAGCAGCGAGACGCCGAAGGCGTGCGCCCACTGCCGCTGGTCGTAGGTGCGGCCGAACACGGCGGTGTCGGTGTAGGCGTAGCCGAGCACCACCCACTCGGGGAAGTAGTTCTGCGCGGTCGCCTCGTGGGTGAGAAACGACGGGAAGATCGGGTCGCCGGCGAGCACGACGCTCGTCACGTGCGCCTTCTTCAGCGCGGCGATGAGCGTGCGCGCGATCTCCTGTGCCTGGTTGAGGTCGAGCTGGTACTTGAGGTCGATGGCGATCTTCGTGCCCGAGCGGGCGAGCACCGACGCGAACTGCTTGTAGGTGGCGTCGAAGATCCCGGTGCCGTCGTCGAAGCGGACCACGCCGAACCGGCGGACCTGGTGACGCAGCTTCGGGTCGCCCGCGTGGGAGGCGGGCCGGCCGGCGAGCTGGGTCTGCACGAACTGGGCCCACGAGCACCGCCGCCTGGTCGGGTGCGGCGAGGGTGGGCCAGACGTAGGGGGCGTTGGTCTGCAGGAAGCCGTTCGTCTCGGCGAGGACGCAGTCGCCGAGGCACATCACCCCGCGGGCCGCGAGCTCCTGCGCGTACGCCGCCGTCTGGCTGGGGCCGCCGAAGGACGCGAACGCGTGGAGCTGGGTCGCGACGCGGATGGCGTCGGCCTTGGCGGCGACGTCGTCGTCGGGCGATCCGCTGGCCCGGAGCGGGACGAGCTTGATCTTGCGGCCGTACGTCTCGTAGTGCGACTCGAAGAAGTCGACGTACGCCTGGGTCGTGCGCAGCTCGGCGTCGAGGCTCGCCTCGCTCGCGCTGTTCTGGAAGAAGGTCTGCTGCAGGAGGTCGGGCTGGGTCTGGTACACGGCGATGGTGATGGTCGTCGCGGTCACGCCGGGGGCGGTCGCGCCGCCGTTGGCGCCGTGGAACGGCGGCACGCACGGCGGCGCGTAGGTGAGCGGGACCGCCACCCGGCCGGTCGTCGTGTCGCAGTTGGGGCCCCAGTTGACGTGCAGGCCCCGGGCCTGCGCCTCGCTGAAGGTGACCGGCAGCGACCGCCGGCGACGTCTGCGGGGCGGCGGGCCCCGACCCGCCACCCGGCGCCGACCGCGGCGATGATCCCGATCGCGGCGACGACCGCGACGAACGGCGCGTAGCGGGCGAGGACCGTGCCGGGCGAGGGGCGGGCCCGGCGACGCGGCTCAGCCACGGCGACGCGAACGATCGACCGCGGCGCTCAGCGCGGTGCCGCCCTGCGAGGCGGCCGACCCCGACGGGTGACGTGGCGGCCCCGCGGGGCGAGGAACAGCACGTGGACCGTCGCGTGATCATAGGGAGACTCTGCCTCGCCGTCGGCGCAGCACGGCCGACGGTCGGGCGCGGTCAGCGGGTCGTGACGTCACCGCGGTCGGAGCGGGCGCGACCGAGGTACGCGTCGACCACCGCCGGATCGTCGACCACGTCGTCGGGGCTGCCGGCGGCGATGACGGCGCCGAGGTCGAGCGCGATCCAGCGGGGTGCGAACGCGTCGAAGGAACCCGAGGTCGTGCTCGATGATGACGAGGCTCGTGCCGAGGTCCTCGCGGATCCGCTGCAGCAGCGGGACGAGGGCCTCGGCTTCCTCGTGGGTGATGCCGCTCGACGGCTCGTCGAGGAGCAGCACGTCGGGCCGCTGCGCGACGACCGCCGCGAGGTCGACGATCCGGCGACTCCCGGTGGACAGCTCGCGCACGAACTTGTCGACGTAGTCGGTGAGCCCGAACATCTCGACGAGCTCGTCGACGCGGTCGCGCACGGCACGCTCGGACTCAGCGACCGCGGGGAGGCGCACGGCGGCGGCGACGGGGTCGCGCACGTCGACCCAGTCCTCGAGGGCGACAGCGATCGTCTCGGCGACGGTCAGGGCCGGGAAGAGGCGGGCGTCCTGAAAGGAGCGCCCGAGGCCCTCGTGGGCGCGGGCGGCCGCGCCCCGCCCGGCGAGGGGGACGCGCTGTCCGTCCCCGTCGACGAGGCACACCGTGCCCCTGTCCGGGGTCTCGAAGCCGCTCACGACGTCGAACAAGGTGGTCTTGCCGGCACCGTTGGGTCCGATCACCCCGACGATCTCGCCGCGTTGCACGGTGAACGAGACGTCGTGCAGCGCGACGTTGCCGCCGAAGCGCTTCGTGACGCGGTCGACCGCGAGCTGGACGCCGTTCGGGGTCGTGGGCGCGGGCCGACCGTCCCGGCCGCGGCCCCGCACGGTCGGCGGCGCCCCCGACGCCTTCGAGGAACACCGATCGGAGGAGGTCGGGCCGCTCGAGGAGCGCGGACGCCGATCCGTCGAAGCGGATCCGTCCCTTCTCCATGAAGACGGCACGGTCGGCGACCTGCAGGGCCAACTCGGCGGACTGCTCGACGAGCAGCACCGACGTGCCCGCCGCGGCGAGGGCCCGGACGACGTCGAGGAGGGTGCTGACGACGCCGGGCGCGAGCCCGAGCGACAGCTCGTCGATGAGCAGCATGCGGGGCGTCGCGACGAGGGCCATCGCCAGGGCCAGCATCTGCTGCTGTCCGCCGCTGAGCGTGCCGGCCGGCGTCGTCGAGGCGGTCGGCGAGGAATGGGAACTGGCGGATGGCGGCGGCCGTGTCGGGCTGCTCCTTCGTGGGGCCGTGGCGACGGGTCCACGTCGCGAGGCGCAAGTGCTCCGCCGCGGTCAACGACGGGAAGATCGCGGCGCCGCCCGGGCACGGACGCCGAGGCCGAGCGTCGCGATCTGATCGGCGCGGAGCCCGATGAGCTCGTCGCCATCCAGGCGCACGCTGCCCGTCCGGGAGCGGATCACGCCGGCGACGGCGTCGACGAGCGTGGACTTCCCGGCGCCGTTCGTCCCGAGGAGCGCGACGATCTCGCCGGGGTTGACGTGCAGGCTCGCCGCGGCGACGACCGGGACACCGTCGTAGCGGACCTCGACGTCGCGCAGGACGAGTCGGGCGCCGTGCGCTGGCGTGTCGGCCACTACCTCGGGTGTGGCTGCTCGACTCGTCGGCGAGCGAGCCGACGTCGAGGCCGCGCCGTCGGGCGACGCGCCGCAGCACGAAGTCGCGGACGTCGGCCAGGGCGCCACCGAGGCCGCCGGGCAGGACGAGCAGCACGGCGAGGAGCCCGACGCCGGTCGCGAGGATCTGCCATTCCGGCGGCAGGAAGTACTGCGCGCCGAACAGGTAGGTCGCGCCGATCAGCGCGCCGGGAATCGATCCCAGACCGCCGATGACGGCCATCGCGAAGACCTCGAGGCTGGCCTGCGGCTGATACGGCCCGAGGTCCAGTCCGGACTGCTGGTACACGAAGAGGGCGCCGGCGAACGCCGCGAGGAATCCCGAGAACGCGAGCGCGAACAGCATGAGCCGTCGGCTGCTGACTCCGTAGGACTCCGCGGCCCGTTCGTTCTCCCGGACGGCGACGATCGCGCGGCCGGTTCGGCTGCGCCGCACCCCGTAGGCCATCACGACCGCGAGCGCGAGCCCGGCGAGGCACAGGTAGTAGAAGCGGGTGTCGGTGTCGACGGCGATCACGCCGAACAGGGGCGGTCGGGCGATCCGCAGCGGTGGCAGCCAGTCGATCGTGTTGCCGGACCCGAAGAAGCTGCGGTTCAGCAGCCAGTCCGAGGTCATGAGCGCGAACGCGAGCGACGTCACCGCGAGCGTCAGCCCGCGGCGGCGCAGCGCCGGGAGGCCGATCAGCACGGCGAGCAGCGCACCGACCGCCCCGGCGAGCACCAACCCGAACGACAGGTCCCAGCCGAGCCGGGCCGTGACTGCGCCCGACACGGCCGCGCCGATGCCCACGAACGCCACCTGCCCGAGGCTCACCTGTCCGGCCCATCCGGTGAGCACCACGAGGGAGCACCCGATGATCGCGAAGATGACGATCGCGGCGGCGAGGTTCAGCTTGCTGGCGGGCAGCACCACCGGGACGCCGAGCAGCACGGCGGCGATCGCCGCGCCGAGCACCGCGTGGGTGATCCGCACCTCGGGGAGTCGGCGCAGCGACCCGCGGGATCGGTCGGACCTCGCGGGCCGCCTGCCAGCTCGACACCTCACCTTCGCGGACTCGGCCCCTCGCGGTCCCGCCCGTCACGAGCAGCCCGAGCACCACGACGACGAACAGGACGGGATCGACGTAGGCCGTCTCGTGCCAGTGCCACACGACGGCCTGCTCCACGATGCCGAGCATCACCGCCGCGCCCACCACGGTGGGGAGCCGCTCCATGCGGCCGATCACTGCGGCGGCGAGGGCCCGCAGCAGGATCGCCGGGCCGAGGACCTGGCCGATGGGCAGGCCGACGATCCCCGCACGCAGGAACACCGCCAGGAACGCGAGGACGGTCGCGAGCACCCACACGACCGTGTGCAGCCGGCGGACGGGGACCCCGAGCGACGCGGCCCGGTCGGCGCGCTCGGCGCCGGCCCGGATCGCGATCCCGATGTCGCTGCGACGCAGGAACAGCGCCGAGCGCGACGAGCACGACGGGCACGATCGCCAACGCGACGATGTCGGTGCCGCCGAACACGATTGGGCTGATCGTCACGTGCACGTCGAAGGGCGCCGGGATCGCCGCGCCGGTGAGCGTGAAGTAGCGGGGGAGGAGCAGCGCGCCGGCGGCGAGCACCTGGGCGATCCCGATCGTGGCGACGCTGAGGATCAGGCGTGGGGAGTTCGCGAAGCGGCGCACGAGCAGCAGCTCGACCGCGGCGCCGACCAGCAGCGCGACGGCGAGGCCGGCGACGAGTGCCACCCACCAGTTCAGGGCGACGGTGCTGATCATCAGCAGGACGGCCAGCGTTGCCGGGACGGAGCCGAGGTCGCCGGCCGCGAAGTTGATGACCCGGTTGGCGCGCCAGACCAACGCGACGCCGAGCGCGACGAGCGACGTCAGCGAGCCGATGATCGCACCCTGGACGATCACGCCGGCGGGGACGTGCCACGCGGCGACGGCGAAGACCAGGACCGCGACCGCGACCGCGGCGGGGCCGGAGCGCCGCACGGCGGTCACGCTCGCTGAGTGTAGGGACGACCCTGCTCGCGGCGGCTCACGCCGCCGCGACGAACGCGGCGACGACTCGTGCCAGCTCGGGACCCGCGTCCTCCTGCAGGAAGTGGCCCGCGCCCTCGATCGTGGTGTGCGGCCTGCCCGCGACACCCCGGGATGTCGGCCCGCAACACGCGATCGGCGCCCGCGGTGATCGGATCGCGGTCGCTGAACGCGGTGAGGAACGGCTTCGTCCACGCCCGCAGCACCTCCCACGCCGCCCGGTTGGCCTCCGATGCCGGGTCATCGGGTTGGCTGGGGACGAGCAGGGGGAACTGGCGGACGCCGGCCTTGAACGACTCGTCGGGGAAGGGCGCGTCGTATCGCGGCGACGACCGCCGGCGGCAGCTCGCTCGTGCACCCGGTGCTGACGATGCGTCCGACGTCGAAGGTTGGCGTCTCCTGCGAGAAGCGCTGCCAGGCCCGGAACGCGTCGCCCGGATCGCGGTCGCCGGTCGGTAAGAACGTGTTGGCTGCCACGACACGGGCGAAGCGGTCAGGATGCTCGGCGACGAGTCGCAGGCCGATGAGCCCACCCCAGTCCTGGCCGACGAGCGTGGCGTCGCCGAGGTCGAGTGCGGCGAGAAGTGCAGCCATCCAGTCGACGTGGCGCTGATACGTGTAGTCGTCACGCGCCGCCGGCTTGTCGGATCGTCCGCACCCCACGAGGTCGGGGGCGATGGCCCGCAGCCCGGCGTCGACCAGCACGGGGATCATCGTCCGGTAGAGGAACGACCAGGACGGCTCGCCGTGCAGCAAGAGCACCGGTGGCGCGTCCCGCGGTCCTTCCTCGACGTAGTGCACGCGGAGGTGACCGCCGACCCCGTCCGGCACCTCGACGTAGTGGGGTTCGAACGGGTAGTCCGGGACGGCCGAGAAGCGGTCGTCGGGCGTTTGCAACACGTCCATCACGGCGCCTCCTGTGTGCGGCCTCTCGCTGGTGGCCGAATCGCGCGGGACCGCTGACGTTACGCTGCGTGCGTGGCGGACGAGCCCGATCGTCCCCAGCCCGGGGCGCCGCCGGCAACGATCCGCTGGTCGGCGACCGACCCTGATTCCGAGCCCGAGTCCCCGCCCGTCGGGTCGCGTGTCACCCGCCGTCGGACCCGCCGCCGCCGCGTGCTCCTCCTCATCGGTGCTGCTGGCCTGCTCCTCGTCGGCGGCGGGGTGGCCGCGCTCACGCTGTCCGGCGGCGGGCCGTCGACGCCCGCCGCCCGTCGGACGCGGCGGCCGGTCGTCACGGCCCCGACGCCCGTGACGACCAGCCCGGGCCCGACCACGGTGGTGCCCCGCTCCGTCGGACCCGAACGTGGCGCTCGCCCAGCAGTACGACGGCGTCTACGTCGGGACGTACGCCAACGTGACCGAGCACACGTCGGGCACGGCCACCTGGAGCTGCGCATCGATCCGACCGCCGGCACGCTCGGGGTCAACCTCGCCCTCACCGGCGACCTCTACGGTGCCGGCGCCAGCACCCAGGTGCATGCCATCCAGGGGACGATCCAGCTGGGCAACCCCACCGCACCAGTGGTCATGCAGACCCAGAACTTCGGCAAGGTCACGGGCCAGCTGTCCGGCCTGTCGATCGTTCTCACCGCGGCGCACGTGCCGGACCCCCAGGTCCGCACCTTCCAGCTGAGCGGCCAGCTCCGGTCCGACCACAAGGGGTTCGACGCCACCTTCATGGTCGGGTACCGCGACGGCCGCACCGCGCAGGGCACGGCGAGCGTCTTCTGCTCGGTCAGCGGCAACCGGCCGAGTCAGGTCGGCACCATCTGCGCCTCGGCCTGAGCCCACGCGCACCGACGTCGGCGCCCTCCGCCGCACCCGCGCCTAAGGGTCGGTCCGCTGCGCTCCGAAGGAGGACGGCGATGCGCTTCGACGGGAAGGTCGCGGTGGTCACGGGCGCCGGGCGAGGGATCGGCGAGTCGTACGCGAAGGCGCTCGCTCGCGAAGGCGCCCGCGTCGTCGTCGCCGAGCTCGACGCCGATGCCGGCGAGCGGGTGGCGAAGGAGATCGAGCAAGGCGGCGGCACCGCAACGGCCGTCGCCACCGACGTGTCGAGCGAGGAGTCGACCCTCGCGCTCGGGCGGGCCGCGGCCGAGACCTTCGGCGGGGTCGACTACCTCGTGAACAACGCCGCGATCTACGGCGGGATGGAGCTCTACGGGCTCACCAACATGCCGATGGACTACTGGACCAAGTTCATGTCGGTGAACATGACCGGCGCGGTCCTCTGCACCCGGGCGGTGTTCGGCTCGATGGCCGAGCGGGGCGGCGGCGCGATCGTGAACCAGTCGTCGACCGCAGCGTGGATGGGTGCCGGCTACTACGGCATCGCCAAGCTCGCCATGCACGGCATCACCCAGTCGTTCGCTCGTGAGCTCGGTCCGATGGGGATCCGCGTCAACGCCATCGCCCCCGGTCCGACGGACACCGAGGCCACCCGCTCCACCGTCCCGAAGGAGATCATCGACCAGCTCCTCGCGACGATGCCGCTGGCCCGCATGGGTCAACCCGAGGATATGGCCGACGCCTGCCTGTTCCTCCTGTCCGACGCCGCCGGGTGGATCACCGGCCACGTCCTCAACGTCGACGGCGGCCAGATCATGCGGGTGTGATCGGCGTCGAACGGGCAGCGCCGCGCCGCCCCGACCCGGCGCGCTGAGCGATGGCGCACCTCGTCTTCGTCTGCACCGGCAACGCCGCGCGCTCCGTGATGGCCGGCGCGATCCTCGCCGCACACCTCGACGACGTCGAGATCACCACCGCCGGCACCCACGTCGTCGAGGGCATGCCGATGAGCTGGCGGACCCGCGAGGCCCTCGCTGGGCTTGACGTCGAGGCCCCGGGTCATCGCAGCACCCAGCTCCGCGACGACGACGTGCGGCGAGCCGATCTGATCGTCGGGCTCGCACGGGAGCACGTCGCGTACGTCCGCCGCAAGCACCCGGAGGCCGCCGCACGCACCGCGACGTTGAAGCGCCTGGCGCGCGACCTCCCAAGCACGACGAAGCCGTTCGCGGCCCGCGTCGCGAGCCTGCACCTCGACGACGTCGCGCTCGAGGCCTGGGAGGACGTCGAGGACCCTGCCGGCGGTGACCTGCCTGAGTTCGAGGCCTGCGCCGCCGAGATCCACGCGCTGCTCCACCAACTGGCCCCCGCCCTCGGGGCCGCGGACGCATGCGACGGTTCCTGAAGGCCGTCAAGCACCGCGTCGGGCAGATCCCAGTCGTGCGGCGGATCTGCTGGCCCGAGCCGCGGCGCTCCTGGTTGCGAACGGCCATGTACCACGCGATCGACGACCGGCTCGAGCCCATCGCGCCCGTCTCCGACGTCGTCGAGATCAGCGGGGCCGCGTTCGCCGGTCTGCCCTGGCGGAGCTACGACCGGCTCACGTTCCCCGACTTCGACCTCTGCGCGCCCCGACCTCACGGCCAGTACGACGTGGTGATCTGTGACCAGATCCTCGAGCACGTCGTCGACCCGGCCCTGGCCATGCGGACCCTGCTCGCGCTGTGCCGACCCGGCGGTCTCGTGGTGACCATGACGCCGTTCTTCTACCTCGTCCATGAAGCACCCGGCGACTACTGGCGCTTCACGCCGAACGGCCTCGCGCTCCTCCTCGAGCACGCCGGGTTCGAGGAGGTCACGGTCGGGTCGTGGGGCAACCGGACAGCGGTCGCCGCGCATCTCGTCGTCCCCATCATCGTGGACCTCCCGTGGCTGCCTCGCCGGAACCGAGCCAACTACCCGATCCAGGTGTGGGGTTTCGGCCGCCGCGCCGCGCCGACGGCGTGACCGCCCCGCGTGAGCCAACGACTCGAAGGCACCCCCCCGAGCCCACGGGCGCGTTCGCTCCCGGCGCCCGCGACCGGCGAAGCCGGTTCCTGGCACACCGTCAGGTCGTCGACGGCGCGAAGGCGCAGGTCAAGTACGGAAGCCGAAGGCCGGCCGGCTAACCGCCTATCTCGTCTTCGGCACCTTCGACCGCGTCGGCGAGCAGCCCGCAACCCGCGTTCCCCGAGCCGGCTTCACCCAGCAGCGCACGTGCGTGAAGGCGGCGAGAAGCTCAGCAGCGCCGCGACGATCCTCCGCATGGTCCGGCCACAGGTCGACCTCAAGGATCGACTGGCGGCGTCGATATCTACCTTCGAGGTCGTGGGAGCTGGATCATGTGGGTCATCAACCGTGTCGCCGGGATGGTGCTGGTCGCGGTCGAGGTGGCGGCTCTGACCGCCGACTCAGCGCACGCGGGATCCGTGCCTTGAGACCGGTTCTCTGTATTCGTGCGTTTCGTAGCTTGCTGCCGATCTCTCTCTTGTGGCCGCGTCCGTTGGTGTTATGGCGTTAGCCGTACCTAGCGCCACTGCCGCTACTTCGCCCGTGCTGGTTGGGGCGGCGGGTTACTCCGCTCTGGGGGGCGGGGGAGTGACTTGTACTGGTTCGACCACTACCAGCGGACTGTCGGTGTCAGTCCAGGCACCTCGATTACTGGCTTTCCGAGTCCATGTACCGCGGGAGGCGGGACACATTCCAATGATGCGAGCGCTATAGCTGCTCGGGCTGACAACCTCACTGCATTCGGCACTCTCGACCAGACCTGCGACCACACCTACGGGGCGCAGGACCTCACCTTGCTCTCTCCTCTCGGGCCGGGTGTCTACTGCTCAACGAGCAGCTTCTCACTGAGTGGAAATCTCACGCTCACCGGGTCAGGCGTCTGGATTTTCAAGACGGTTTCAACACTGATTACGTCGCCCGGTTCATCTGTTACCGGTGGCGACCCTTGTAACCTGTGGTGGAGGATCGGTAGTTCCGTGACGCTCGATACGACTACGTCGTTTGAAGGAAATGTCTTGGCGTTGAATGGTGTCAACGCCATGAACACGGGCGCGACGTTGAACGGTCGAATCTTGGTGCAAGCTGCTGGAACACTCACGTTGGATGACAACACCATCACGGGCCCGACGTGTGCCACGCCGCCCACGACCACGACCACGACCACGACCACGAGCACGAGCACGAGCACGAGCACGATTCACGAGCACGAGCTACGACCACGAGCTCCCGAGGCCGGACGACTCCGACGGACGACTCCGACCCGCGCCGACCGCGCCGACCACGCCGACCGCCGCCGACCGCGCCGACCGCGCCGACCGCGCTAATAGGTGCCGTCGCGACGTTTACCGGCTGACGTAGAACGGCCAGTCTCTAGGAGCCGTGATCCTGGCTAGCAGGCCTGTTCTTGAGCGCGAGCATTCGCTCTTGATAGCCGGGCGGCGTCTTGGTGTCGGTCCCACTCCTCTTCAAGCGACCATCGTTTCTATGCGCCACCTCGCGACCGCTGACGACGCTCGCGCCGGTCATCGCCGAGAACAGCGGGGTCGTCCACGAGGTGGCTCGCCATGGCCGAACGCTGCGACCCCGGCTCCATCGACGGCTGGCCGTCGACTTGTCAATGAGTTCGGCGCGCGATCCGATCTTCGAGTCCGTCTTCGTCCTGCCCGGTCTGACCGGCACTGCCTCTGACCTGGGGTTTCGGAACCAGCCCGGACCGGCGCGAACCCGCGGAGACTCCAACAACTGATATACCGTCAGATTCAGCGACAGGGGGGAGCCGGCGCGGCGTGACGTCCGTCACAACGCGTGCTCGACGGGTCGGCCAGCGACGGTGCCCACGCGGTCCCCGCCCTCCAGCTCTCGGGCATCACCGTGCGATTCGGCGGGATCACCGCCCTCGATGAGGTCGCGCTGGACATCGGCGAGGGCGAGGTCTGCGGGCTCATCGGGCCCAACGGCGCGGGCAAGACCACGCTGTTCGACGTGATCTCCGGCGTGCGCACGCCCGACGCCGGTCGGGTCACGCTCGAAGGGCAGGACGTGACCCGTCGCTCGTCGGTCGAGCGGGCCCGACTCGGCCTGCGCCGGACGTTCCAGCGGGTGCAGGCCTTCGGGTGGCTGAGCGTCGAGGACAACGTCCTCACCGCCCTCGAATGGCGGGGCGGTGGCGGTGGCCTGCTCGCCGACCTCGTGTCCTCGCCGACGCGACGACGTCGCGAACGCGAACGGCGGCACCGGGTCGCCGACGTCCTCGAGCTGTGCGGTCTCGACCGCCGTCCGGCACGAGATGGGCAGCGAGCTGCCCATCGGCTTGGCGCGCGATGATGGAGCTCGCGCGTGCCATCGTCGACCCGCCTCGGGTCGTTGCTCCTCGACGAGCCGACCTCCGGTCTCGACGAGACCGAGTCGGCCGCGCCTCGGCGAGCGAATCCAGTCCATCCGGCGCGACGAGGGCTGCGCCGTCGTGCTCGTCGAGCACAACGTCGGGTTCGTGATGGCCGCAGTGCGACCGTGTCGCCGTGCTCGATCTCGGGCGGATCCTGACCGTTGGCAAGCCCCAGGAGGTGCAGGCCAACGCGGCCGTGCGAAGCGCCTACCTGGGCGAATGAGAGCAACTCATAGCAATGAACAAGGGGGGAACCGTGAAACCAAGAAGGTGGATCGCAAAGGCCACGGTGATCGCCACCGCGGGCGCGTTCGGGCTCGTCGGCGCGTTGTCGAGCGGCACGGCGGGCGCGCGCGTCGGCCAGGCCCGGGGGGTGACCTCCAACTCGATCAACGTCGCGGGCCTGTCGGAACAGACCCAGTTCACGGCCGACGAGCTGCGGATCGGCGCGACGGCCCGCTTCCAGGTCGAGAACAACAAGGGAGGCGTGTTCGGCCGCAAGATCAACTACGTCGAGAGCGCCGACGACCAAGGCAGCGTGACCACGGCCCTCAGCGCCGCGCAGCGGCTGGTGCAGCAGGACCAGGTGCTGGCCATCGTCCCGGTGCTGTCGCCGTTCGTGGACACGGCCGGCCCGTACCTGCAGCAGCAGCACGTGCCCTTCTTCGGCTGGGGCATCGACAACAGCTTCTGCAACAACCCCTATGCCTTCGGCTTCACGGGGTGCATCGTGCCGCCGCCGAGCGATCCCACGACCGGGACGACCTGGGGTGCGCTGATCAACGCCTACTTCAAGGCGCACGGCAGCCCCAACGGCGCGAAGGGCAAGACCGCCGCGGTCATCTCGGAGGACAACGCCACCGGCAAGACGGGGGCAGTGGTCATCGAGGCTCAGGTCAAGAAGGCCGGGTTCAAGGCCGTGTACGTCCAGAGCACGCTGCCCACGACCCCGCCCGGTGACTACTCGCCGTTCATCAACGCCATGCTGACGAGCAACAATGGGAAGCCGCCCGACGCGATCTTCCTGACCACGTCGGTGCCCAACACGCTCCAACTGGTGTCGAAGATCCCGGCTGCGGGCTACAACGGGGTGCTCACGAACGCGGTGCTCTACGACCCGCGCGCGGCTGCTCTGACGAAGGGCAACTTCGAGTTCGTGCAGTTCGACATTCCGGAGGACACGGCCAACGCTGACCATGCAACAGATCGTGAAGAACCTTCAGGCCGTCGGTGGCCCGAACGTCCAGATCACCCAGGGCATGCTCTCCGCCTACTTCTCCGCCGATTCGTTCGTGGCGGTACTGAAGAAGGTCGGGGAAGAACCTCACGCCTGAGGCGATGGCCGCGGCGATGAAGAACTTCACGTACCAGGTCCCGACGGTCATCGGTCCGACGAAGTACCCGGCGGCGCAGACGCAAGGTGCCCCGTGCGGGACGCTCGTCGAGAGCGACGGGACGAAGTACAGCGTCGTGGTCCCGTACAGCTGCTACCAGAACTTCAACTACAAGACGGGCAAGATCCTCAACTACTAGTGCGAATGGCGTGAGGGTGGCGGCCGGGCCTGGGGGCCCGGCCGCCACCGCCGCGCCGACTGCCGACGCGGCGCCGTCCCCGGGGGGATGACGGGTGCAGAAGTTCCTGAACTTCCTGATCTCCGGGACGGTCACGGGCGGCATCTACGCGCTCATGGCGTCGGGGCTCGTGCTCACGTACGAGACCTCGGGGATCTTCAACTTCTCCCACGGCGCGGTCGCCTTCGTGACCGCGTACTTCTATTACCAGCTCCACACCGGCCAGGGCGTCCCGATCGTTCCCGCCGCGGTCGATCAGCATCTTGGTGTTCGCCCCGGCGCTCGGGCTGCTGCTCGACCGCATCATGCTGCGTCGCTTGTCGACCGCGCCGGTGTACGCGCGGATCGTCGGGACGATCGGGCTGCTCGTCGCGCTCCCGCAGCTCGCGTTCGTGGCTCGTGGAGACCGTCGCCGACGACGTGTTCGGCGCCCAGCTGCCCAAGCTGGCGGACATCGGTGCGGGGGGCGCCGCACCGGGACTGGGTCCCTTCCCGCCGAGCGTGTTCCGGTTCGGCTGGATCGGCTTGCCGACGGTGCACCTCGACAGCGACCAGCTGTCGGTGTTCGCGGCCGCCGCCATCGCGGCGGGCGTGCTGTGGTTCATCGTGCGTCGCACACGCGTCGGGCTCGAGATGCGGGCGACCGTGGACCGCGAGAGCCTGCGCGTCGCTCCGCGGGATCAACCGGCGCCGGACGTCCGCCACCGCCTGGGTGCTCACGATGCTGCTCGCCGGCGTGGGCGGGATCCTGATCGCCCCGCTGTTCCAGCTGAACCCGGACTTCATCACCCTCGTGGTCTTCGGCTCCCTCTCGGCCGTCGTCCTGAGCGGCCTGCGGTCGATTCCGATCGCGTTCGTCGGCGGGCTGGCGCTCGGGGTGGTCCAGGACCTCGTCGCCGGCTACGGGAACAGCTTCCTCCCGCACTTCCTCAACAACCTGAGCGGCTTCCGCTCAGCCATCCCGTTCCTGCTCACGCTGGTGCTGGTGTTTCTCGTCCGCGAGGCCCCAGCGGACGAGCAACCTCAACCCGACCACCGGACGGGGCTGCCGGCCTGGCGGCGGCGCCTCCCGTGGGTCGTGTTCACGGTCGTCCTGGTCGGCTTCGCGCTGCAGTGGACCGGCGTCGCCGCGCTCCAAGCCGACGGCTACGAGCAGGGCCTCATCGCGCAAGGGGTCGTGTTCGGCATCATCTTCATGTCCTTCGTGGTCGTCACCGGTCTCGGCGGCATGGTCAGCCTGGCGCAAGCGTCCTTCGTCGTCGCCGGCGGCTTCGCGGCCGGCTGGGCGCTCGACCGCAACTGGGGGATCAACCTGCCGCTGATCGCGAGTCACGGCCACCTGAACTTCGCGATCGCCGCGCTGATCGGCGCCGCCGCGGGCGCGGGCCTGGGGCTGGTCGTCGCGCTCATCGTGGCGTGGCGCCGCTTGGGTGCCGTCGCGCTCGCGATCGCCACGTTCGCGCTGGCGTTCTTCCTGGCGCTCGTGCCCTTCGACACGCAGGCGATCGCGCACGGCAACGTCGGCTACACCATCCCGTCGCCGTCGCTGAGCATCCCGGGCCTCAACTGGCTCAACCGACAGCTCGTTCCCGGCGCCGGAGGCCACCTCGAGTTCTCGCAGCCCGGCGACGAGGTGCTCCTCGTCCTCGCCCTGTTCGGCCTCGTCACCCTGCTCGTGTACTGCCTGCAACGGTCGGCGTCGGGCCGCGCCATGCTCGCGGCGCGGAGCAGCGAGGTCGCGGCCCGCACGTCGGGTCTGTCGCCCGCTCGCACGAGGCTCATGATCTTCGCCGTGTCGGCCGGCATCGCCGGGTTCGGCGGCGTCCTGTTCGCCATGACGTCCAACGCGGCGTCCGCCGGCAACGCGCCGCCGCTCATCGGCTTGATCTGGCTCGCGGTCGCGGTCGTGTTCGGCGTCCGCCGCCCGGGCGGCGCGCTGCTCGCCGGGCTGGCGTTCGCCTGCACCCCGCTGATCTTTCAGTGGCTCGGCACCGACTTCCTGAAGACGACCTTCGGCGGCGTCCTCGCCGGCCACGTCGGGGACCTCGCGACCGCGTCCTACTTCGCACCGATCCTCTTCGGGCTCGGCGCGATCAACCTCGCCCAGAACCCCGACGGTCTGCTCGCCCTCGTCGGGCAACGGGGTCTGGCGCGCCGCCAGGCGCGTGAGCGCAAGGCGCAAGCGGCCGGTGCCGAGGTCGGGCCGGTGACGGTGGAGCCCGGTCGCGGCGCGGCGCGCCCGATGGGCGCGGACCGGCACCGGACGAGGCGAAGGGTCCCGCGCCGGCGCTGCAGGTGGTCGGCGTGGTCGCCGGGTACGGCGGCGGCGACGTGCTCCACGGTGTCGACCTGGCGATCGCCGGCGGCACGGTGGTGGCGCTGCTCGGCGCCAACGGCGCCGGCAAGTCGACCCTGTGCAACGTCGCCGCGGGACTCCTCGCCCCGACGGACGGGCGGGTGCACCTCGCCGGTCGCGACGTGACCGACCTCGCGGCCGACGAGCGGGCGCGAGCCGGCCTGCTGCTCGTCCCCGAAGCCCGCGGCATCTTCCCCGGCTTGTCCGTCGAGGAGAACCTGCGGGTGCTGCTGCGCACGGTGGCGGAGCGCCAGCAGGCGTATGACCGGTTCCCGATCCTGTCCGAGCGCCGGCGGCAGCGGGCCGGGCTGCTGTCGGGCGGGGAGCAGCAGATGCTCAGCCTGGCGCCCGCGCTCGCCCAGCCGCCCCAGGTGCTCATCGCCGACGAGCCCACCCTCGGCTTGGCGCCGCTCGCCGCCCAGGAGGTCATCCGCGCCCTCGAGGAGCTGCGGGCGCTCGGCACGGCGATCCTGCTCGTCGAGGAGAAGGCCCACGAAGTGCTCGCCGTCGCCGACACGGTCGCGTTCATGGAGCTGGGCCGCGTCGTCTGGCAGGGTCCCCGCGTCGACGCCGACGAGCAGCGGCTCACGGCCGCCTACCTCGGCACCAAGCTCTAGGTGCCCCGCCGCGGCTCGGCGGTCACTTGCCGTCGAACTGGGCGGGTCGGCGCTGCGCCTTCGCCTCATAGCCCTCGGCCATGTCGTCGGACACGAAGTTCGGCGCCGAGCTCATGGCCACGAACCGGGACGCCTCGGCGAGGCCGCGCTCGGCCCAGAAGTTGATCGTCCGCTTGATCGCCTGCACCGCCAGCGGCGCGTTCGCGGCGATCTCCTCGCACAGCGCCCGGGCGTGGTCGACGAGCGTCTCGGTGGGGACGACCTCTTGCACGATCCCGAGCCGCAGCGCGGTCGCCGCGTCGATGCGCCGGCCGGTGAACGCGAGCAGACGCGTCCACCCGGCGCCGATCTCGGTGACGAGGCGCAGATCGCCGAGCGCATCGATACCCACGCCGACGGTCGCCTCCGGCAGCGCGAACGTGGCGTCCTCACCCGCGACGCGGATATCACCCATCATCGCCAGCTCGATCCCTGCTCCGAGGCAATAGCCCTGCACCGCGACGACGACCGGTTGGGGCAGGTCGGCGAGGACGTGGAACCGCTCGTGCACCCACCGGAACCGCTCGTAGTAGTTGCGGGTCTTCTCCGCCGGTGATCGTCCGGTCACGCGGTCCTCGGGCATGCCCAGGTCGACGCCGGCGCAGAACGCGCGACCTTCGGCGCGCAGCAGCACTGCCCGCACCCGGTCGTCGAAGCGGACCGCCTCCGCACGCGCCGTGAGCTCGCGGGCCGACGCCCACGACCACGCGTTCAGCTTGTCGGGGCGGCACAAGGTGAGCGTCGCGAGCGGCGGCTCCACCTCGAGACGCACGTACTCCTCGTCGGTCACGCGGTCCTCCGATCGGCTCGGCGTGCCCGGCTGGCTCACGGGCCCTCGAACGGGCCGCGGCCGAGCTGCTCGCGGATGGGCGCGAACTCCGGCATCAGCAAATGACGACGCTGCCAGTTGGCGCCGTCCACCACGAAGGTGTGCCCGGTGACGTAGCTCGCCCACGGCGAGCACAAGAACACCGCCGCCCACCCCAGCTCCCGCGGCTCGCCGACCCGATGGGCCGGGCTGCGTCGATCCTCGGCCTGGCCGCGTCCCGGCACCCCCTCGGTGATGTGCGCCGCTTCGTCGGGGTGGGGGACGAGGCCCGGCACGAGCCCGTTCACCCGGATGCCGTACGGGCCCCACTCCACCGCGAGCGTCTCGGTGAGGTTCTTGACCCCGGCCTTCGCCGCGGCGGACGGCGCGAACCCTGGGCCGCCCGTCCACGCGTACGCCGCGCCCACGTTGACGATGCACGCCGGGCGGCCGTCGGCGATGCGGCGACGACCCAGCTCCCGACAGCCGAAGAACGTGCCGTCCAGCACGATCTGGGTGACGGCCCGCCACCCGTTCGGGCTCAGGTCCTCCGCCGGTACCGGGAAGTTGCCCGCCGCGTTGTTGATGACCACGTCGAGGGGGCCGAAGGTCGACTCCGCGGTGTCGAACGCCGCGGCGACCTGCGCTGGGTCGCGCACGTCGCACGCCGCCTCGGCGCCGCGCCCGCCGGCGGCCTCGACCGCGGCGACGCCCGCCGCCCGATGGTCGGCGTCGCGGCTGGCCACGGTCACGGCCGCACCCAGCCGTGCGAACTCCACCGCGATGGCCCGGCCCAGCCCGGTTCCGCCGCCGGTCACGAGCACCGACTGGCCGGCGAAGGCGTCGGCGGGGAGCGGTGTCGAGCCCTCAGCGGGCGGCGCGGGGAGCGGCATGATGCCTCCGGACGGGGCGCGAGTGGCCACACTAACGGCGCCCCATGCGCGCCTTCCTCGTCTCGCTGCTCGTCACCGCCGCCGTCGTGCTCGTCCCGTTCGCCGACCTCGGTGTCTGGGTGCAACGCGAGCTCGTGGGCACGACCTCGTTCATCAACCTCGGTGAGCAGGTGCTCCAGCAGAGCGCCGTGCGCGACGCGCTCGCGCAGCAGCTGGTGAACGACGTCAGCGCCGCCGCGCCGGCCGTCGCCGGCCGGGCCGCCACGCTCGAACCGGTCGTCGTCGGCGTGCTCGGCGAGCCGTCGCTGCGTCCCGCGCTCGACCAGGTCCTCGCCAACACCCACGACCAGCTCCGCAACGGGCACGACCCGCTCCAGCTCGACCTCAGCCCGCTGCTCCCCACGCTCCACCAGCAGCTCCCGCCTTTTCTCGCCGACCGGCTCCCGTCCCAGCTGACCCTCCAGCCCGTGACCGTGCTGCGCCGCCACGACGCACCCGCGGTCTGGGACAGCGTCCAGCTGGTGCAGCAGATCGCGCTCGTCCTGCCCATCGCCGCGCTCCTCACCCTCGCCGGCGCGCTCCTCGCCGCCCGGCGACGCGGCAGCGTCTGCGTGACCGTCGGGCTCGCGACGACCGTGATCGCGGTCGGGCTCATCGCCCTCATCAAGCCCGGCCGATCGCTCCTCGAGCACCAGAGCGGCACACCGACGCAACGCGCCGCGTTCCTCGCCGGATACGACACGGTCACGCACTCGTTCGTGCAACAGACGGTGGTCCTCGCCGCGCTCGGCGTTGCGCTGACCGTCGCCGGGCTGATCGTCTACTGGTCGGCGGGTCGCAACCTCCGCCCGTCGAGCTGGGCCTGACCAGGCCAGCGAAGTCGCCCGAGCGGGCGGGGCCTATGCTCCTGCCCATGGCGGAGTTCCCGAAGATCATCTCGGTCGACGACCACGTCGTCGAGCCACCCGGCGTCTGGCAGGACCGGCTTCCCGCCAAGTACAAGGAGATCGGGCCGCGGACCATGCGGGCCCCGCTCGGCGAGATGACCTTCGTCGGCGGCAAGTTCAGCTACGCGCCCGGCACCGACGGGCCGATGTGCGACTGGTGGCTCTACGAGGACCTCGTCTACCCGCTGACCCGGCTGTCCGCCGCGGTCGGCTTCGAGCGCGACGAGGTCAAGGTCACCGCCATCACGTTCGACGAGATGCGCCCCGGCTGCTTCGACCCGAAGGCCCGCCTCGAGGACATGGACGCCAACTGGACCGAGGCCAGCCTCTCGTTCCCGACGTTCCCGCGCTTCTGCGGCCAGACCTTCCTCGAGGCCGCCGACAAAGACCTCGCGCTCCTCTGCGTGCAGGCCTACAACGACTGGATGTTCGACGAGTGGTGCGGCTCATCCGGCGGGCGGCTCATCCCGCTGCCGCTCATCCCCCTCTGGGACGCGCGCCTCGCCGCCACCGAGGTCCAGCGCAACGCCGCCCGCGGCGGGCACGCCGTCTGCTTCACCGAGATCCCCCCGTTCCTCGGGCTGCCCTCGGTCCACGACGCCGACGGCTACTGGGACCCCTTCTTCGCGGCGTGCGCCGAGACGGACACCGTGGTGTGCATGCACATCGGGTCGTCGTCGAGGATGCCCTCCACCTCAGCCGACGCGCCCGCCGGCGTCGGCTCCACGCTCACCTACATGAACGCGGCCATGTCGATGGTCGACTACCTCATGTCCGGCGTGTTCGAGACGCACCCCAAGCTGCAGATCGCGTACTCCGAGGGCCAGATCGGCTGGATCCCCTACATCCTCGAGCGGGCCGACGTCGTCTGGGAGCAGAACCGGGCGTGGGCCGGCCTCGAAGGCAAGGTGCGCCAGCCGCCCAGCCGCTACTACCACGACCACGTGTACGGCTGCTTCTTCGACGACGTCCACGGCCTCGAATCCCTCGAGAGCGTCGGCGTCGACAACATCACCTTCGAGACCGACTACCCGCACTCCGACTCGACGTGGCCCCACACCCGCGAGATCGCCGAGAAGCTCACCAAGAACCTCGACGACGACACGATCTACAAGATCATGCGGGCCAACGCGATCCGGATGCTGTCCCTCGACGTCGTCTGACCCTCGGCGGCGCTGACCCGCCGCTGGCCTCCGCCCGCCGTCGAGGTCGCCTGACCGCCCCGGCCCGGCCCGGGCCCGGCGAGAGGGGGCTGGCCCCCGTAGGGACCTCCGATGCGGCCACGGCTCCCGGCTCCGGGGTCCCCGTTTCCCCCGCGGCGGCGACGCCCGGCCGGGCCGACCCGCGCGGCGGCCACGCCACGCGCGAGGCTGGGGCACCCCCCAACCCCTTCCTATGAGGCCCCTGTTGCTGGTGTGGCTTCTGATTCCCTAGTCTGGGCGGCTGTGGTCCCCGGACGTCTCACCCGTTGGCTCAGCGCGGCCGTTGTCGGGGCGCTGCTCGTGCCCTCGCTCGCCAGCGGCACGGCGCGGGCCCAGACCGCGCGACCCGGTCGGGGCGGCGCAGGCCGAGCTGACCCAGGCGGAGTCCGCGGCGCAGCAGGCCGCCAGGGCGGTCGCGCAGACCAACCAGCAGCTGGCGGCCGTGCAGGCCCAGCTGAGCGCCGACCAGGCCAAGATCGCCCAGCTCCAGGCGGAGATCCCGGTCATCAAGGCCGAGGAGGCCGCGCTGCGCCAGAAGCTCCTCCAGCGGGCCGTGGCCCTCTACGAGGCGAACGGGCCCCTCGGCGGCTACGACACCTTCATCCCGGACCCGTCGCTCGACACCGCGACCCGGCAGGTGCTCGCCAACGACGCGGCGAAGCTCGACCATCAGCACGCCCAGCAGCTCGCCGCGCTCGAGGTGCAGCTGGCCCAGAGCGAAGCGCAGGTGCAGAGCGAGCAGGTCTCGTTGCAGCAGCAGCAGGCGCAGCTCGACCAGCTCGCCCAGCAGGAGAAGGCCCAGCAGACCCTCATGAACGAGCGGGTGGCGTCGGCCAACGCGGCCCTCGCCGCGGCCAAGGCGCTGGGCGTCTTCGAAGCGGCCGGCCAGCAGCCCGTGCAGGGCCCGTCGGTGCTGACCGGCGCGCAGATGGCCGCGTGGATCCGCTCGCAGAACTACAGCCCGAACCTCCAGACCTCGATCGACGACCTCGCCAACATCTACATCCAAGAGGGCAACGACGAAGGCGTCCGAGGCGACGTCGCGTTCGCGCAGGCCGTCGTCGAGACCGGCGGCTTCGAGGCCGCGCCCGACAACAACTACGCCGGGATGGGCTGGTGCGACAGCTGCTCCAGCGGCACCGTGTTCCCCACACCCCGCGACGGCGTCCGCGCCCAGATCCAGCACCTCTTGAACTACGCCGACGCCAACTCGCGGGCGGCGCAGCTGCACCATCCGCCGTCGCCGTACTGGTACGGGATGGACCCCGCGACCGCCGCGTACAACTTCGACACCTTCTTCGCGAAGGGCTGGGCGCCGACCTGGGAGCAGATGGGGCACGGCAACTGGGCGACCGACCCGAACTACTCCGGCAAGGTGCTCCACATCTACGCCGAGATGCTCGCCTTCGCGCAGAGCGGCGGGTGACCGCGGCCGGGTGAGGCCCGGCTTCGACCTCGGTGTCGCAGGAACCGGTGCGCCCGTCCGCGCGCGGTCGGCGACGGCCGACGGGTGAGCGACGCGCTTCGCACCTCTATCATCCGCTCCGAGCCGGCACGGGCCGGCGGGGGAGAGCACGATGATGCTGGGGCTGCGCTTCGACCTGCGGATCCCGGACTTCGCGACGACGACGCATGCCCAGCAGTACGCCGCGGCGCTCGACATGGCGGCCTGGGCCGACCGCGTCGGGCTCGACAGCGTCGTCGGCTCCGAGCATCACGGCGCGCCCGACGGCTATCTCCCGGCACCCCTGACGTTCGCCGCCGCGGTGCTCGGCCGCACGCCGCGGATCGGGGTCAACATCGCCGCCGTGCTCGTCCCGTTGCACGACCCGGTCCGTCTCGCCGAGCAGCTGGCCGTGCTCGACCTGTGCGCGCCCGGCCGGATCAGCATCGTCGCCGGGCTCGGCTACCGCAGCGTCGAGTTCACCATGGCCGGCGTGGACCGGACCCGTCGCGGCCGTCTCCTCGAGGAGGCGGTCGAGGTGCTGCGCCAGGCGTGGACCGGGCAGCCGTTCACCTGGCAGGGCCGGGAGATCGTGGTGACCCCGACGCCGGCCACGCCGGGCGGCCCGCCCGTGCTGCTCGGCGGGTCGACGGAGGTCGCGGCGCGGCGGGCGGCGCGGCTGCGTTGCGGCTTCTTCCCGGCGATCGGTGATCCCCACCTCGCCGACGTCTACGCCGAGGAGTGCCAGGCGGTCGGCTTCGAGCACGGGTTCTGTGCCCTCCCGTCGGGCCCCGGCTTCGTCTTCGTCGCCGAGGACCCCGACCGGGCCTGGGCGCAGATCGGGCCGCACGCCCTGTTCGACGTCCGGACCTACGAGGCGTGGCAGGAGGGCCCGCAACGCTCCGCGGTCGAGGTGAAGGGCGCGTCGACGTGGGAGGACGTGCGGGCCAGCGGCGTGTACCAGGTGCTCACCCCCGACGAGACGGTCGCGCTCGTCGAAGGCGGCACCGGCACGCTGATCATGCACCCGCTCATGGGCGGGATCCCGCCCGAGCTCGGCTGGGAGTCCCTCGAGCTCTTCGAACGGGCCGTCCTCCCGCGGCTCCGCCCCGCACCGTGACCGGGACGCTCGCGTTCGCGCCCGTCGACTTCGACGGGTTCCACACCGTCGAGCTGCCCCGACGCATCGCCGGCGGGCACGGCGCGCTCGCCGCGCCCGACCTGCGCGGCGTCGGCCCGCTCGCGTTCCGCCTGCCCGACGGGCGGGCGTGGACCTTCGTCCCCGAGCCCGACACCGTGGCGCTCGTCGCCGGCGACGACGACGCCGTGACCGTCGCCGCGCTCGACGAGTCCAGCTGGTCCGACTACGCGCTGGAGCTGCGCACCTGCTTCGGGCTCCTCTACGCCGACCAGGTGTCGTTTCCCCGCGGCACCTTCGAGGACCTCGTCCGCTGGGAGCCCGCGCTCCGCGCCCTGTTCCACGGCCGACCCATCTACGACCCGGCGACGGTCGACCTGCCCGAGGACCTGACCCGCTCCTTCACCCTCGACGACGACTACGCGTCCCACTTCGCCCGCACCGGCTTCGTGCACCTCCGCGGCGTGTTCGACGGCGCCGAGATCGACCGGCTCGTCGACGAGGTCGACCGGCTCACCGCCGCGGCCGTGCCCGGCGACGGTCGGTCCTGGTGGGCGACCCGCGACGACGGCGCCGAGATCTGCTGCCGCGTCACCTACACGACGCTCCTGTCCGAGACGATCGCCGCCGTCGCCGACGACCCCCGGATCCGAGGGCTCGCCGCGCTCGGGCCCGCGGGGCTCGCGCCGACCCTCGACTGCCTCGACGGCTTCGCCGTCGTGATCAAGACGCCCGGCGCCGTCGAGGGCCTCGCGGACCTGCCGTGGCACCAGGACTGTGGCCTCGGCGGCCATCCGGTGATCTGCCCCGGCATCCAGATCGGGGTGCAGCTCGACCCGGCGACGGCCGAGACCGGCCAGCTCCGGTTCCTCGCCGGGTCGCAGGGCATGTCGTGCCACCAGCTCCGCGCCAGCGAGGAGGACCGCTACCCGGTCGTGGCGGTCGACACCGAGCCGGGCGACGTGACCGTCCACGACCCGCACATCCTCCACGCTGCGCCGCCGCCGACCGGGCGGGGCATCGGCCGTCGTGCTCTCTACGCGAGCTTCGTGCGGCCCGAGACGATCGCGTACCTCGGACCGGGGCGCGCCTACAACGACGTGCTCTTCGAGCGAGACACGCGGGTCCGTTCGGTCGACGAGGTGCGCGCCGCCGACTAGTGACGGCGGGCGGCGCTCAGCGTCGCCACGGCGGGTGCAGCTCGCGCTCCTTCGCGAAGCGCTGCGCCGAGATCGTCTGACCCGACAGACCCGCAGCGTCGGGCGACGTCGCGAGCCAGGCGATCACCGAGGCCGGCACCGTCGGCGGGGCCCCGGGGTAGACGCCCTCGAGGCCGAGCGACTTGGCGTTGACCGCCATGCGCTCGGTCACCACGTACCCGGGTTCGACGTTCACCACGGTCAGCTGCGGGTACTCGACCGCGAGGATGCCGGCGAGGCGATGGAACGCGCCTTTGGACATGGCGTACGCCGCGCCCCAGCCGCCCTCGCCGGCCGGCGCGGGTGGGTCGGTGATGGCCACCGCGGACGTCACGTTCACGATCGTCCCCTCGCCGCGGTCCACGAAGTGGGGGAGCACGGCCTTGATGAGCACGACGGGGCTGACGGCGTTCGCCGCGAGCTTGGTCTCGAGCATGTCGATCGTCGTGTCCTCGAAGCGCAGCATGCTGCCCGGCCCGGTGTGCACCGCGTTGTTCACGAGCACGTCGATCCGACCCCAGTCCGACAGCACCTGCGCCACGGCCGCGTCGAGCGAGGCGCGGTCGAGCAGGTCCATCGGGACCGAGAGGGCCCGCACGCCGCGCGCCTCGATGTCCGCGGCGGTGGTGTCGAGGCTGCCGGGCACGGTCCCGCCGCCCGCGTCCGAGTCGTCGCGACCCTCACCCTCGTGCACGGTGCGAGCTGTGATCGCGACGTCGAGGCCCGCGTCGGCGAGGGCGACGGCGGTCGCCTTCCCGATCCCGCGGCTCGCGCCGGTGACGAGCGCGACCCGCCGGAGCAGCCATGGCCTGGACGTTAGAGTCCCACGGCTGGCGGCACAGGAGGAGCTCGACATGCCAGGGATGTTGGACGGGAAGGTCGCGATCGTGACCGGCGCGGGTCGCGGGCTCGGGCGCTCCCACGCCCTCGAGCTGGCCCGGGCCGGCGCCCACGTCGTCGTGAACGACTACGCGCCGCCCGGCACCGACAACCCCGCCGCGGCCGTGGTCGCCGAGATCGAGGCAGCGGGGGGAACGGCGGTCGCCCACGCCGGTGACGTGTCGAGCTGGGACGACAGCCACGAGCTCGTGGCGCTCGCCATCCGCACCGGCGGGAGCCTCGACATCCTCGTGAACAACGCGGGGATCCTCCGCGACCGGATGATCTTCAACATGAGCGAGGACGAGTGGGACGCCGTGATCCGCGTCCACCTGAAGGGGCACTTCTGCCCGACCCGCCACGCCGTCGAGCACTGGCGCAACCAGTCGAAGGCGGCGGACGGTCCGGTGTACGGGCGGGTCATCAACACGTCGTCGGAAGCCGGCCTGGTCGGCAGCGCCGGCCAGCCCAACTACGCGACCGCGAAGGGCGGGATCATCCAGCTGATGCTGTCGACCGCGCACGGGATGGCCCGCTACGGGGTGACGGCCAACGCCATCGCGCCCCGCGCCCTCACCCAGATGACGGCACCGCTCGGCGGCTTCGACGCCAAAGAGGGCGACTTCGAGGTCTTCGCGCCCGAGAACGTGTCACCCCTCGTCGCCTACCTGGCGTCGCCGGCCGCCGGGAAGGTGTCCGGCCAGGTGTTCGTCGTGTGGGGCCGCCAGATCAGCGTGCTCGCCGGCCCCACCGTCGATCAGCAGTTCGACGTCGAGGACGCCTGGACCCCCGAGCGGGTCGACGCCGCACTGTCGCCCTTCTACGAGCAGCGCGAGTTCCTCCGCGACGGCTTCGCGTTCCGGCTGCGATGACATCGGCGCCGGTCGCCCCGTTTCGCGTCGAGGTCCCCGACGCCGTCCTCACCGACCTGCAGCACCGACTCGACGCCACCCGGTTCCCCGAGGCGCTGCCCGGCGCCGGCTGGGACTACGGCACCGACGCCGCCTACCTGCGCGAGCTCGTCGCCTACTGGCGCGGCGGGTACGACTGGCGGGCCACCGAGGCGCGGCTCAACGGCCTGGCGCACGCCACGACCGAGATCGACGGGCAGCGCATCCACTGCGTGCACGTCCGCTCCCCGGTGCCGGACGCGCTGCCGCTCGTGCTCACCCACGGCTGGCCGGGCTCGATCGTCGAGTTCCTCGACGTCATCGGCCCCCTCACCGACCCGGCCGCGCACGGCGGCGACGCCGCCGACGCGTTCCATGTCGTCGCGCCGTCCCTGCCCGGGTACGCGTTCTCCGGGCCCACCCACGACCGCGGCTGGGAGCCGGGCCGCACCGCCCGCGCCTGGGCCGAGCTCATGGCCCGCCTCGGCTACCCGCGCTACGTCGCCCAGGGCGGCGACTGGGGCGCGTTCGTCACGACGCAGCTCGCGCTCGCCGACCCTGACCACGTCGCCGGCATCCACGTCAACATGCTCGCCCCGAACCCCGGCAGCGACGACCCGTCGAGTTTCACGCCCGACGAGCAGGCCGCGCTCGCCGCGCTCTCCACCTACCTCGACGTCGAGGGCGGCTACTTCCGCATCCAGTCCACGAAGCCGCACACCCTCGGCTTCGCGCTCGACGACTCGCCCGCCGGGCTGGGCGCGTGGATCATCGAGAAGTTCCGGGCCTGGTCCGACTGCGACGGCGACATCGAAACCGTCTTCACGAAGGACCAGCTGCTCGACAACGTGATGCTCTACTGGGTCACCGGCACCGCGACGTCCTCGGTGCGGTACTACTACGAGTTCACCGACGCGCTCCAGCACGGGCGGCTGCCGCTCGGGGCGCGCACCGAGATCCCGACCGGCTACACCCGCTACCCGAAGGAGATCCTGCGGACGTCGCGGCGCTGGGCCGAGCGGGACCACCACCTCGTCCACTTCGCCGACCAGCCCCGCGGCGGGCACTTCGCCGCCATGGAGCAGCCCGCCCTGTTCGTCGACGACGTGCGCGCCTGCTTCCGGCACGTCCGCTGATGGACGACTTCGCCGGACGCGTGGCGGTCATCACCGGCGCGGCGAGCGGCATCGGCCGCGGCCTCGCCCGCCACGCCGCCCGCACCGGGATGCGCGTCGTGCTCGCCGACGTCGAGGCGCCCGCCCTCGACGACGCCGTCGCCGAGGCCGCGAGCCTCGGGGCCGACACCCTCGGCGTGCGCACCGACGTGAGCCGCGAGGCCGACGTGCGGGCCCTCGCCGACGCCGCCTACGACCGCTTCGGCGCCGTCCACCTGCTGTGCAACAACGCCGGTGTGTTCCAGGCCGGCGTCGTGTGGCAGCGCACCGCCGCCGACTGGGACTGGGTCCTCGGCGTGAACCTCTTCGGCCTCCTCCACGGCATCCGCGCCTTCGTGCCGCGGATGCTCGAGCAGGGCGGCGACGCCCACATCGTGAACACCGCGTCGATGGCCGGGCTCATCAGCGTCGCCTACAGCGGCCCCTACGTCGTCTCGAAGTTCGCCGCGGCGGCGCTCACCGAGTGTCTCGCCCACGACCTCCGCGCCCAGGGATCGTCGATCGGCGTGTCGTGCCTCGTCCCCGGGCTCGTCGACACCCGCATCGGTGACTCCACCCGCAACCGGCCCGACGAGCCGCCCAGCGAGGTCGCCGCCCCCGACCACCACTTCGTCGCCGACGTGCTGCGCGACCAGACCAGCACCCGCGGCCGCCACCCCGACGAGGTCGCGGCGATCGTGTTCGACGCGGTGGCCGCCCGACAGTTCTGGATCCCCACGACCGACGGCTACGACGCCCTCGTGCGCAGCCGCTACGACGCGCTCCTCGAGCGGGCCATGCCCCCCACCGCGCAGTTCGACTGATGCCCCTGCCGCTCGAGGCGCACCGCGTCGGGCTGCCTGGCGACACGCTCGACGACCTGCGGGCGCGGCTGGCCCGCACGCGGCTCCCGAACCAGCTCGACGGCATCGGTTGGGAGCAGGGCACGGAGCTCGGCTACCTGCGCGACCTGCTCGCCTACTGGCGCGAGCAGTACGACGGGCGGCGCCTCGAGGACGAGCTCCGCCGCTACGACCACGTCCGCGTCGTCGTCGACGGTCAGCCCGTCCACGCCCTGCACGCCCGCTCGACGTCACCCGACGCCGTGCCCCTGCTCCTCGTCCACGGCTGGCCCGGCTCGATCGTCGAGTTCCTCGACGCGCTCCCACGCCTCACCGAGACGTTCCACGTCGTCGCGCCGTCCCTGCCCGGCTACGGCTTCTCCGGCCCGACGACCACCCGCGGCTGGCATCCTCGGCGCATCGCCGCGGCGTGCGTCGAGCTGCTCGACGCGCTCGGCTACGACCGCTACGGCCTCCAAGGCGGCGACTGGGGCTCGGTCGTCACCTCCAACGTCGCCGACCTCGTCCCCGAGCGCGTCATCGGGCTGCACCTCAACTTCGTCGTCGTGCCCCGACCGCCCGACGACGCCGACCTGACCGCCGACGAGGCCGAGGCGCTCGCCGCGCTCGCCGCGTGGCGCAAGGACGGCGCCGCCTACCAGGAGATCCAGGGCACCCGACCCCAGACCCTCGGCTACGCGCTCGAGGACTCACCGGTCGGCCTCTGCGCGTGGATCGTCGAGAAGTTCCGGGCCTGGTCGGGCGGCGACGACGGCCTCCGCGACTTTCGCGTCGACCGGCTCCTCGACAACGTCACCCTCTACTGGGTGACCGGCACGGCGACGTCGTCCACGCGGCTCTACTGGGAGATGCGCCAGGCCGGACGGGCCGCGCTGCCCGCGCGGCGCGTCGAGGTGCCCACCGGCGTGGCCTGCTACCCCGACGAGGTCTCGCGCTTCCCGCGCCGCTGGGTCGAGGACCGCTACCACGTCACCCACTGGGTGGAGCAGCCGCGCGGCGGCCACTTCGCGGCGATGCAGGTCCCGGACCTGTTCACCGACGACGTCCGCGCCTTCTTCGCCACGCTCCCCTGACCCCTCGGACGCGCCTCGACCGACGGCAGTAAGTTCAGAGCAGACCGCTGTCGCCGGCCGGGGGGTGTCGAGCATGCGCGTGCCGTTGACGGTCGGGGACTTCCTCGACCGAGCCGCCCACGTCTACGGCGACCGCTGCGGCCTCGTCGACGAGCCCGACCAGCCCGCTCCGTCGCTCGGCGCGCTGACCTATCGCGAGGTCGCCCGCCGGGCGCGCGCGCAGGCCGCGGCGCTCGACCGGCTCGGCGTCGGGGTGGGGGAGCGCGTCGCCGTCGTCTCGCCGAACGCGGCGCGGCTCTTCCTCTCGTTCTTCGGCGTGAGCGGCTGGGGCCGGATCCTGGTCCCGATCAACTTCCGGCTCAACGCCGACGAGGTCGCCTACATCGTCGAGCACTCCGGCGCCCGCGTGCTGCTCGTCGACCCCGAGCTCGACGACGCGCTCGCCGGCGTCTCCGCGCCCCACCGGTTCGTGCTCGGTGCCGACACCGACGACACCGTCTTCGGTGCCGACGGCGACCCGGTGCCGTGGACGGCCGACGAGGACGCCACCGCCACCATCAACTACACGAGCGGCACGACGGCCCGGCCGAAGGGCGTGCAGCTCACCCACCGCAACCTCTGGATCAACGCGGCCACGTTCGGCTGGCACCTCGGCGTGAACGACCGCGACGTGTACCTGCACACGCTGCCGATGTTCCACTGCAACGGGTGGGGCATGCCCTACGCCGTCACCGGGATGGGCGGCCGCCACGTCGTGCTCCGCAAGGTCGACGGCAACGAGATCCTCCGCCGCATCGACGAGCACGGTGTCACTGTCCTCAACGGCGCGCCCACCGTCGTGAACCTGGTGCTCGACGCCGCACGCGACTGGTCCGGGCCGATCCCCGGCCATGGGCGGGTCCGGATCACCGTCGCCGGCGCGCCGCCGCCGACCCGCACCATCGAACGCGTCGAGACCGAGCTCGGCTGGGAGTTCGTCCAGATCTACGGGCTCACCGAGACGGCCCCGCTCCTCACCATGAACCGGGCCCGGGCCGAGTACGACGCGCTGTCCCCGTCCGCGCGGGCGGGGCGCCTCGCCCGCGCCGGCGCGCCGGTGCTCGGCGTCGAGGTGCGCGTCGACGGCGACGGCGAGGTCCTCGCCCGCGGCAACGTCGTCATGGACGGCTACTGGGATCAGCCCGACGACACCGACCGGGCCATCCGCGACGGCTGGTTCCACACCGGGGACGGCGGGACCCTCGACGACGAGCACTACGTCTGCATCGCCGACCGCAAGAAGGACGTGATCATCAGCGGCGGCGAGAACGTCTCGTCGATCGAGGTCGAGGACACCCTCTTCTCGCACCCCGCCGTCGCCGAGGTCGCGGTGATCGGCGTCCCCGACGACCAGTGGGGCGAGACGGTCAAGGCCCTCGTCGTCCCCGCGCCGGACGCCGACGTGACCGAAGCCGAGCTGGTCGCGCACTGCCGCGACCACCTCGCGCACTTCAAGTGCCCCACCTCGATCGAGTTCCGCACCGAGCTGGCCCGCACCGCGACCGGCAAGCTCCAGAAGTTCAAGCTGCGGGCCCCCTACTGGACCGGCCGGGACCGCCAGGTCGGCTGACGCCGCCGCGTCGCCCGGCCGCGTAGGGTCCAAGGCGATGGAGCACCGCACCCTCGGACGCACCGGGGTCCAGGTCAGCGAGTACTGCCTCGGCGCCATGATGTTCGGTGCGTGGGGCAACCAGGACCACGACGACTGCGTCCGCATCATCCACCGGGCCCTCGACGCCGGCATCAACTTCCTCGACACCGCCGACGTGTACTCCGCCGGCGAATCGGAGCAGATCGTCGGCCAGGCGCTCAAAGGCCGACGCGACGACGTTGTCCTCGCCACGAAGTTCTTCGCGCCCATGGGCGCCGGACCCAACCAGCACGGCGGTTCCCGCCGCTGGATCCTCCAGGAGGTCGAGCGCAGCCTCCAGCGCCTCGGCACCGACCACCTCGACCTGTACCAGATCCACCGGCCCGACGACGCCGCGGACATCGACGAGACCCTCGGCGCGTTGAGCGACCTCGTCCACGCCGGGAAGATCCGCTACCTCGGCCACTCGACGTTCCCGCCCGAGTACATCGTCGAGGCGCAGTGGACCGCCGAGCGTCGCGGCCGGGAACGGTTCGTGTGTGAGCAGCCGCCGTACTCGATGCTCGTCCGGGGCATCGAGCGGGGCGTGCTGCCCACCTGCGCGCGCTACGGGATCGGCGTGATCCCGTGGAGCCCCCTCGCCGGCGGGCTGCTCACCGGCCGGTACCGCAAGGGCCAGCCGCCCCCCGAGGGGTCGCGGCTCGCCCGCGGGTTCGGGGCCCGCGGCGACAGCGAACGGGCCCGCGCCGCGTACGAGCGTCGCCTCGACGCCGTCGAGGCGCTCCTCAAGGTGGCGAGCGACGCCGGGCTGAGCCTCACGCACCTGGCGCACGCCTTCGTGCTCGAGCACCCGGCGGTGACGTCGGCGATCATCGGGCCCCGCACGATGGAGCAGCTCGACGACGCCCTCGCTGGCGCCGACGTGCGCCTCGACACCGCCACGCTCGACGCCATCGACGCGGTCGTCGCCCCCGGCACCGACATCGTCGCCGGCGACCCGTGGCAGCCGCCGGGCCTCGCCCCGGCGAGGCGCCGCCGCGCGAGCTGATCAGCTCGCGGGGAGCGCGCCGAGGTCGACCTGCCCGGTCGTCATCGCCGCGGTGAACGCCGCGTCGGCGAGCAGGTTGTGCCCGCTCACGTAGCTCGCCTCGTCGCTGTTCAGGAACACCAGCGGCGGCGCCATCTCCTCCGGGCGGCCCAACCGGCCGTTGGCCTGCGACGCCGTCCAGTCGATCGTCGCCGACGACAGCGCCGCCCGGAAGTCGACCATCATCGGCGAATCGACCGGGCCGGGGCTGACGCAGTTCACCCGGATCCCCGGGTCGCGGGCGAGCCGGGCGGCCAGGCGGAACGTGTAGACGATCACGCACTCCTTCGAGAAGAAGTACGGGTCGCCCTGCGCGTCGAGGTGCGCCGCGGCCCACGCGACGCCGGCGTCGAAGTCGGGGAGGTCGAGCACCTCGGTGATCACCGGGAGGTGCTGGCTCCAGCCCATCCCGGCGAGCGACGCCACGCTCGCCACCGCGCCGCCCGCGGGCATGCGGGGCAGCACCTGCTCGGTGAGATACCGCAACCCGAGGAAGTTCACCGCGAACACCCGTGGCGGCGGTTGCGTCTGGGGCACGCCGGCGACGTTGAACAGCTTGTGGATCGGCGCACCGATGGCGTCGATCGCCGTGTCGACCGACGCCGGGTCCCCGACGTCGGTCTCGTACGCCTTCACGCCCGGGACGGTCACCTCGCGCACGTCGAGGGCGTGCACCTCCGCGCCGGCGTCGATCAGCTCCTGCGCGGTCGCGGCGCCCATGCCCGACGACGCGCCGGTGATCACCACGCGCTGCCCGTCATAGCGGAACATCGTCAGCCCCCCTTCGGGACGCTCTGGAGGTTCGCGGCGCCGCAGCTCAGCTGCCCCGGCGTCGCCGGGAATACCCGGCGCAGCACGCCGCCCTGCACCTGCAGCAGCGCGTAGCAGCCGGTCGGCTGGCGGGCACCCACGTCGGTGGTGCCGAGGATCCCGCCGGCGGTGAAGGCGTGGACCGTCCCCACGGCGGCCACCACCCGGGTCCGGCTGATCCCGTTCACGCCGCTCGTCGCGACGACCTGCTTCACGACCTGCTCGAAGAGCAGCCCCGCGGCGTTCGACTCGAGGCCCGCGACGGTCGGGCCGCCGAACGACTGGGCGGCCTGCACGTACGTCGCCATGGCCGGGATCTGCGCCTGGTCGGACAGCGGGTTCGCGGCGACGGCGATGTACTGGCTCTCCACCGCCGCGCCGCCGTTGGCCAGGAACGGCGGGTCGGCGCAGCTCTCCTCGCAGAACCAGGCCTTCACCACGCCCGACGTCGGGTCGGCCGCGGCCGCCTTGCGCAGCAGCACGGTCGACCCGGCGCCGAGCCCGCTGCGGGCGAACGTCGCCTGCGCGGCCACGAGCTCGGCCACGAGCTTCTTGTACTCCGTCGGCCCGGCGGCGGCCGGCACGTCCGGGGTGCCGGCGGTCGTGAACCCGACCGCGACCGCGCCCCGCACCGACGCCTGGACGATCCCGCGGCCCGGCTCGACCGTCGGGACGAGCACGAACTGGCGGCAGCAGCCACTCGTCATCGTCTGCAGCTGCTTGAACGCGCCGACGGGGACGACCCCGGCGCGGACCGGGATGACCGCGAACGAGGTGGCCAGCCCCTGGTGGCCGCTGGTGAAGATCCGCGTCGCGAGCTCGGGGATCCCGCACGCCAGCCCGCCGGTCGGCGCGTCGAACTGCGAGCTGGAGCCGACGATCGCGAAGTCCGTGGTGCACGCCGCCGCGACCGCGGTGGCGTACCCCGCGGGGCTGGCCACGACGTGGACGTCGACCTTCACCGTCCGGCCCGCGAGGCCGCCCGCCTGGTTGACGGAGAGCGCCCAGGCCTCGACGCCCCGGGCCACCGGCGCGGTGTCGGCGATGACCGCCACCCGGATCTGCTTGTCGGTGATCCCCGTCTGGCCGGTCGGCACCGTCGTCGGCGTCGTCGGGCCCGTCGTGGTCGGCTGGATCACGACCGTCGGCTTCGGCACCGCCACGGTCGACGGGGCCGAGATCGGTGTCGAGCTCGTCGTGGTGGTCGGCGCCACGCTCGTGGGCGTCGTGCTCGAGCCCGACGGGGTGCGCACCGCGCTGTTCCCGCCGCCACCGGTGCTCAGCCCGACCCCGACGCCGATGGCGGCGAGCAGGACGGCGCCGAGGACCCCGGCGACGATCAACGATCTTCGGTCCACGTCCGCGTCCTTCCCTCGACCCCGGTTCTAACAGACCCCATCGGCCAGCTCGGCGGCCCGCCTGAGCAGCCTCTCGGCCTGCGCCGCGATCGACGCCAGGTCCTGGCCCCCGGCGCCGCTGCGACCGCCGGCGAGGCGCCGCGTGTACACCCCCTCGACGATGCAGCCCATCTTCCAGTAGCCGAACACCGTGAACCACGGCAGCGTCGACAGGTCACGGCCCGAGCGTGTCGCGTAGCGGTCGGCCGTGTCGGCGCGGCGCGGGCATCGTCGGCGCGAGCGTCGGGGCCGACACCAGGAACGGGTCCGCATCGTCGGGGTCGGTCCAGTACAAGAGGCTCCACGCGGCGTCGGCGACCGGGTCGCCGATGGTGGCGAGTTCCCAGTCCAAGACGGCCACCACGCGCCCGTCGGGACCGAGCACCGTGTTGTCGAAGCGGTAGTCGCCGTGCACCAGCGCCGGCGGACCCGACGCCGGCGGGACGGTCGCGGCGAGCCGCCCGTGCAGCTCGTCGAGGAGCGGCAGGTCGCGCACCTGGGCGCGCGCGACCTGGGTGCGCCAGCGGTGCAGCTGCCGCTCGACGTAGCCCGTGCGGTGGCGCGCCAGGTCGCCGAGGCCCACCGCGTCGGGGTCGACGGCGTGGATCGCGACCTGCACATCGACGAGCGACTCGGCCGCGGCGCGCGCCCACGTGCGGAGGCAGCGCCGCCGCGTCGGCCTCGGTGCGCAGGATCGTGCCGTCGACGAAGCCCATCAGATAGAACGGCGCGCCGGTGACGTCGACGTCCCCGCACCGCGCGATCGCCGCGGGGACCGGGACGGCGCCGTCGCGGCCGAGCGCCTCCAGGATCCGCCACTCCCGGTCGACGTCGTGCGCGGTGGCGAGCACCGCGGTCACCGGCGGGCGGCGCAGCGCCCACGTGTGCCCGGCGTCGTCGTCGACGCGCACGGTGAGGTTCGAGCCGCCGGCGGGGATCAGCGTGTAGCGGACCGGGGCCGCGACGCCGTCCACGTGATCGGTCAGCCACGCCGGTGACCCGGTCGGTGTCGATCCCCGGGACGGCCACGTGCCCCCGCCGGGTCAATGGGACGCGAACGTCACCGGCAGGTGCTTGATCCCGTTGATGAAGTTCGAGCGGAGCCGCTCGACGGGGCCGGCCAGCTCCACGTGGGGCGCCCGGGCGAGCAGCTCCTCGAACATGACCGTGATCTCGAGCTTGGCGAGATGCGACCCGAGGCAGAAGTGCGGGCCGCCCCCGCCGAACGCCAGGTACTCGTTCGGCTGCCGGCGGATGTCGAACGGTGCGGGTCGGTCGAACACCGCCGGGTCGTGGTTCGCGGCGATGTACCAGAGCGCGACCTTGTCGCCCTCCCGGATCGTCTGGCCGTGCAGCTCGAGGTCCGAGCGAGCCGTGCGCCGCATGTACATCACCGGCGACGCGAACCGCAGCATCTCGTCGACCGCCGACCCGAGCAGCGACGGGTCGTCGAGGAGCAGCTGGCGCTGATCCGGATGCTCGATGAGGGCGAGCATCCCGTGCGAGATCAGGTTCCGGGTCGTCTCGTTGCCCGCGACGGCGAGCAGCTCGAAGAACATGTCGAACTCGAGGTCGGTGAGCTGCTCACCCTCGACCTCCGCGGCGAGGAGCGTGCTCACGATGTCGTCGCTCGGGTGCGCCCGCTTGTCCGCCGCGAGGTCGTTGGCGTACAGGAACATCTCGGTGGCCGCGCCCATCGCGTCCTCGGCGCTCACCGCGTACTCGGGATCCTCGGAGCCGATCAGGCGGTTGCTCCACTCGAACACCTTGTGACGGTCCTGCTGCGGGACGCCCATCATCTCGGCGATCACCTGGAGGGGCAGCTCGGCGGCGACGTCCACGACGAAGTCGCACTCGCCGCGCGCGAGCGCCTGGTCGGCGAGGTCGCCGGCGATCTCCCGGATCCGCTCGTGGAGCCGCCCGATCATCCGGGGCGTGAACCCCTTGTTCACGAGGAGCCGCAGCTTCGTGTGCTTCGGCGGGTCCATCATCAGCATCATCATCCGCTGCTGCGCGAGCTGGTCCTCGTCGACCTCGTGCAGCGTGATGCCCCACTCGCTCGAGTACTCCTCCCAGGCGCGGCTCACCTGCTGCAGGTCGTCGTGTCGGACGATGCACCAGAACCCCTGGCCGACCGGCTCCGGGTGGAAGTACGCGGGCGCGTCGCGGCGCAGCAGGTCGAACATGTCGTGGGGGACCCCAGACACGAACGTGTCCAGGTTGGCCAGGTCGACGTCGGCGAGCGTCGTCGTCACGGCTTCCTCCTCGTTGTCGTCCGCCCGGGCTCCGGACTGGAACACGTTACGATCTCGGCGACGGGCCCGTCCACGATCCGCAGGGGGATGGATGCACGACCTCGTGATCCGCGGCGGCACGATCGTCGACGGGACCGGTGCGCCGCCCCGCGCCGGGGACGTCGCCGTCGACGACGGCCGCATCAGCGTCGTCGGGCGCGTCGACGCCGAGGCCGCCGAGACCCTCGACGCCACCGGCTGCCTCGTCACCCCCGGCTTCGTCGACATCCACACCCACTACGACGGGCAGGTCACCTGGGACCCGACGCTCGCCCCGTCGTCCTGGCACGGCGTCACCACCGTGGTCATGGGCAACTGCGGCGTCGGGTTCGCGCCGGCGATCCCGGACCGGCGCGAGTGGCTCATCGGACTCATGGAAGGCGTCGAGGACATCCCGGGCCCGGCGCTCGCCGCCGGGATCCGGTGGGGCTGGGAGACGTTCCCCGAGTTCCTCGACTTCCTCGACGACCAGCCCCTCGCCCTCGACGTCGCCACCCAGGTGCCCCACGGCGCGGTGCGCGGCTACGTGATGGGGGAGCGCGGCGCCCGCAACGAGCCCGCCACCCCCGACGACATCGCCGCGATGGCCAAGATCGTCCGCGAGGGCATCGAAGCCGGCGCGCTCGGCGTGTCGACGTCGCGCACCATCGCCCACACCGCGATCGACGGGGAGCCCGTCCCCGGCACGTTCGCGGCCGAGGACGAGCTGTTCGGCCTGGGCCACGCGCTCGGCGACGCCGGCGCCGGCGTCTTCGAGCTCGCGCCCGCCGGGATCATGGGCGAGGACCTCCCCGCCGCCGACCGCGAGATGGACTGGATGCGCCGCCTCGCCGACGAGATCGACCGGCCCATCACGTTCGCGCTCATCCAGCACGACCACGACCCCGACCAGTGGCAGCGGCTCCTCGAGCTGTCCCGCGACGCCTACGACGACGGGGTCCCCATCCGACCGCAGGTGGCCGGCCGCCCCCTCGGGCTGCTCCTCGGCCTCCAGACGTTCCACCCCCTCCGCGACCGACCCACCTACCAGGCGCTCGAGGCGCTGCCCCTCGACGAGAAGGTGGCGCGCCTGCGCGACCCGAAGGTGAAGGCCGCCATCCTCGGCGAGCGCCCACCCGCGGCGGAGGGCATCGCGGCGTACATCGGGCTCGGGCTTGAACCGCATCTTCCGGCTCGGCGAGCCCCCCGACTACGAGCCGGCACCGAGGAGAGCATCACCGGCCTCGCCGAGCGGGCCGGGCGCGACCCGTGGGACCTCTTCTATGACCTGCTGCTCGAGCACGACGGACGCGAGCTCCTGCTGCGCCCGCTGCTCGGCTACTCGCAGTTCACCCAGGACCCGATCCGCGAGATGGTGCTCCACCCGGCGAGCGCCCTCGGGCTCGGCGACGGCGGCGCCCACGTCGGCGCCATCTGCGACGCCAGCATCGAGACCTACATGCTCACCCACTGGGTCCGCGACCGCACCCGCGGCGCGCGGCTCCCCGTCGAGCTCGTCATCCGCAAGATGACGAGCGACACCGCGTCGCTCTACGGCCTGTCCGACCGCGGCACGATCGAGCCGACCAAGAAGGCGGACCTCAACGTGATCGACCTCGACGGGCTGGTGCTGCACCGGCCCGAGATGCACTTCGACCTCCCGGCCGGTGCCCGGCGGCTGCTCCAAGGTCGCCGACGGGTACACGCCACCCTCGTCGCCGGCGAGGTCGTCCGACGCGACGGCGAGGACACCGGCGCCCGACCCGGGTCGCTGGTGCGAGGAGGGCAGCACTGATGGGCCAGGTCTCGGTCATCGCCACGATCACCGTGAAGGAGGGCAAGGCCGACACCCTCCTCGCCGCGTTCGACGCAGTTCTTCGAGCACCTCGTGAGCGAGGAGCCCGGCACCGAGCAGTACGTGCTGCACCGCTCGACGAAGGACCCGAACACGTTCTTCGTCACCGAGCGCTACACCGACCAGGCCGCGTTCGACGCCCATGCCGGCAGCGAGGCGCTTCGCGGCGCTCGGCGCGAGCGCTCGGCGACTGCATCGCCGACTTCAAGCTCGAGATGGCGGAGCCGCTGAAGGCCTACGGCACCGACCGGTGACCGCGCCGGACGTCCGCTCGGCCGTCGAGCGCATCGTCTACGGCTACGCCGACCGGGTCGACGCCGGCGACTTCGCGGGTCTCGCCGAGCTGTTCCGCGACGCCACCTACAAGGGCGGCGGCCCCGACGACCCCGGCGTCGTCGGCACCGACGCGGTGCTCGCGATCCAGGAGCAGATGATCCGCCGCTACGCCGACGGCACGCCCCGCACCAAGCACGTGACGACGAACCTCGTCATCGACGCCGACGAGGCCGCCGGCACCGCGACGGCGCCGCTCGTACTTCACCGTCCTCCAGCAGGTCGACGACCATCCCCTCGAGATCGTCATCGCCGGCCGCTACCACGACCAGTTCGCGTGCCGCGACGGGACGTGGCACCTCACCGAGCGGGTCGATCCTACTGCGACCTCATCGGCGACCTGAGCCGCCACCTCACCGTCGACCCGTTCCGCGCCTGAGCATGCTGCACGTCGAGGATGCCGGCGCGGGTCCGGCTCGTCACGCTCGACCGACCCGAGGCCCGCAACGCGCTCGACACCGAGCACTACCACGGCGCTCGCCGACGCGCTCGACGGCGCCGCGGCGGCCGACCGACCTCGCCGTCGTCGTCCTCACCGGCACGGCCGGCGCGTTCTGCGCCGGGCAGGACCTCGCCGAGATGGGCCGCCTGGCGACGACCGGCACGACGCACCGAGGACCGCACCGGGCACGGGTTCCAGCGCTTCATCGCCACGCTCGGCGCGTTCCCGAAGCCGATCGTCGCCGCGGTGAACGGCCTCGCCGTCGGGCTCGGCGTCACGATGCTGCCCTACTGCGACCTGGTGCTCGTCGCCGACGACGCCCGGTTCCGCACCCCGTTCGTGAGCCTCGGCGTGGTCCCCGAGGCCGGGTCGAGCTTCACGCTGCCGACCCTGCTCGGCCCGCAGGCCGCGGCGCACGCGCTGCTGACCGGCGCGTGGCTCGACGCCGCCGACGCGCGAGGCGTGCGGGCTCGCCTGGCGCGTCTGCCCGCCCGACGAGCTGCTCGGCGAGGCGCTCGACGTCGCCCGCGCCATGGCCCGGATGCCGCTCGTGTCGCTCGTCGAGACGAAGCGGCTGCTGCGCACCGGCTGGCTCGACGCGGCCGCCGCCGCCCGCGAGCGGGAGGAGGCGCTGTTCGCCCGCCTGACCGGCGGGCCCGGCCAACCGGGAGGCCATCGCCGCCTTCTTCGAGAAGCGCGACCCCGGACTTCACCAACCTGGCACCCGAGTAGAGTCCCGGGCGCGGGGGACTGGAGGAGGCGAGATGGCCTGGAAGGTGGTGGTCGACTTCGACGTCTGTGAGAGCAACGCCATCTGCATGGGCATCGCTCCCGAGGTGTTCGAGGTCCGCGACGACGACTTCCTCTATCTCCTCCAGGAGGAGCCGCCCGACGACCTGCGCCCGAAGGTGGAGCAGGCGGTGCGGCAGTGCCCGAAGCAGGCGATCTCCATCGTCGAGGAGTAAGCGCCGACCCCTCCGTCCCCCCAGGCGGGCTCGTGAGCGACCAGCCCAACATCGTCGACGGCCACGGCGCCGACGACGCCTGCCCGCCCGGACCCGAGCTGGCGCGCCTCGTCGCCGCGCTGCGCCGCGCCACCGACCTCGTCGTACGGCCCGGCGCGCTCCCCGGTCGTGCTCACCACCGCGGCCGAGGCCGTCGAGGACCGCGGTCGACGCCCTCGACGCGGTCGACCCAGCCGTGGCGGGCGTCGATGCCCGCCCGACCCCGCGTCGAGGTCGAGCCCCACGACTTCTTCCCGTTCAGCCCGATGATCGGGCTGTACAGCCCGCTCGCGCCGCCGCTGCACTGCGAGCTGCGCGAGGGCGCCGTCGTCGGCCACGCCGTGCTCGGCGCCGCGTACGAGGGACCGCCCGGCTGCGTGCACGGCGGGATCATCGCCGGGCTCTTCGACGAGCTGCTCGGCGTCGCCAACATCGCCGGCGGCGTCGGCGCCATGACCGGCACGCTCACCATCACCTACCGCAGCCCCACCCCGCTCTACACCGAGCTGACCCTCGCGGGCCACGTCGCGGGCATCGAGGGCCGCAAGGTCCGCACCGAGGGGACGCTCCACGCCGACGACCGGCTCTGCGTCGAGGCCCACGGGATCTTCATCCTCGTCGAGCACGAGCGCTTCGCCCGCCTCGCCCGCACCCACGGCGCGACCACCCCACCGTGAGCGAACGGCGCGTCGCTCTCGCCGGGCCGATCAACTTCCGCGACCTCGGCGGCTACCCGACCGACACCGGCCACACCACCCGCTGGGGCCAGGTGTACCGCAGCGACTCGCTGCACCACCTCACCGACGACGACGGCGTCCGCCTCGCCGAGCTCGGGCTGCGCAGCGCCCTCGACTTCCGCGCCCACGACGAGCTCGACGAGGTCGGCATCGGCCGGCTCGGCGAGCTCGAGATCGAGCACGTCCACCTGCCCACCACCGACCGCGCCATGCACGTCGTCCGGCCGCCCAACTGGACGCCGCCCACGTCCGCCGCCGGGGTGTACCTCACCATGATGGAGCACGGCGCGCCCGCCTACGCGGCCGCGCTCGACCACCTCGCCCGACCCGCGACCGCGGCCCACCGTGTTCTTCTGCATGGCCGGCAAGGACCGTACCGGCGTCTTCTCCGCCGTGCTGCTCGGCGTGCTCGGCGTCCCCGACGAGACGATCGTCGCCGACTACGCGCTCACCCACGAGGTCATCGACGACCTCCACGCCCGCACCCGCGCCGTCCGCCCCGGCATCGACGAGATCTGGGACCGCCTCCCACCCGACATCCTCGGCGCGCACGCCGGCACCATGACCCAGCTCGCCACGCTCGTCGGCGACCGCTACGGGTCCTGGCGCGGCTACGCCCGCCAGATCGGCGTCGCCGCCGACACCCTCGACACGCTCCGGGCCGAGCTCGTCGCCTGAGCCGGTAGCGTCGGGCCGCATGACGCGCTTCGGGTTGCAGCTCCCCAACTTCACGTTCGGCGACGGCCCGCTCTTCCCCCAGTTCCTCGACGTCGCCACCGCCGGAGAGTCCGCCGGGTTCGCGTCGCTGTGGGTGATGGACCACCTCTACCAGCTGCCCGCCCTCGGCGGCGCCGACCGGCCGATGCTCGAGGCCTACACCGTGCTCGGCGCCCTCGCCGCCCGCACCGACCGGGCCGAGCTCGGCACCCTCGTCACCGGCGTCACGTACCGCAACCCGGCGCTGCTCGCCAAGCTCGTCACCACCGTCGACGTCATCTCCGGTGGCCGGGCCGTGCTCGGCATCGGCGCGGCGTGGCACGACATCGAGCACGTCGCGTTCGGCTACGACTTCCCGTCCGCGGGTGAGCGCCTCGACCGGCTCGAGGAAGCCGTGCAGATCTGCCGCGCCATGTTCACCGAGCCGTCCGTGACGTTCCACGGCCGCTACTACCGCGTCGACGCCGTCCAGAACGTCCCCCGGCCGGTGCAGCCCGGCGGGCCACCGATCATGATCGGCGGTGGCGGCGAGCGTCGCACCCTCGCGCTCGTCGCCCGCTACGCCGACCGCTGCAACGTGTCCGGTGACCTCGACACCGTCCGCCACAAGCTCGACGTGCTGCGCCAGCACTGCGCCGACGCCGGACGCGACCCGGCGACGATCACCACCACCCGGCTCGGGTCGCTGTTCCTCGCGCCGACGGCCAGCGCCGCCGACGAGACCCGCCGCATGATCACCGACCTCGCCGGGGCCGAGTTCGTAGCCGGCGCGACGATCGGCACCGCGGACCAGGTCACCGAGCAGGTCGCCGCCATCCTCGACGCCGGCATCGACGAGCCGATCTTCAACCTCCCCTTCGCGCCCCCCGACACCGTCCGCGAGGTCGGCGCCCTGCTCACCCGCCAGTTCGGCGACGGTCCGTAGCCGCGCGACGCACCCCGCGTCGGCGGTCGTCGGCGCGTCGCGGGGTCGCGGCCGAACCGCTCACCCTGACGTCGGCCACGTAAGGTTCCCCGATGGCCGTCGACACGCCGGCGCGACCCGCGCCGCCCGACACGTCCGGCCCCCGGCCCCTCGTTCCCTGGATGGCGCTCGCCGTCGCCGGGGTCCTCGTCGTCACGACGGCGCTGCGCTTCACGACGAAGTCCGACCTGTGGCTCGACGAGGCCCTCTCGGTCAACATCGCCCGGCTCCCCCTGTCCCAGCTGCGCGCCGCGCTCCGCCAGGACGGCGCGCCGCCGCTCTACTACGTCCTGCTGCACTTCTGGGTCCAGGCGTTCGGGATCGGCAACGTCGCCGCCCGGTCCCTCTCGGCCGTCCTCTCGGTCGCGACACTGCCCCTCGCCTGGCTCGCGGGCCGGCGCCTCGGGGGCCGGCGCGTCGCCTGGCTGACCGTGCTCCTCGTCGCCGCGTCGCCGTACGCCGTCACGTACGCGACGTCCGCCCGCATGTACTCGCTGATCATGCTGCTCGTCGTCGCCGGCTACGTGGTCACGCTGCGGGCCCTCGAGCGGCCCACCTTCGGGTGGCTCGCGCTCGTCGCGCTCGTCACCGGGCTGCTCCTCTACACCCAGTACTGGTGCCTGTACCTGCTCGCCGTCGCCGGGGCGCTCCTCGTCATCCGGGCGGTGCGGGCCGGGCCGGGCGCCGCGCGGCGGAGCACGACGCGGGTCATCGCCGCGGTCGTCGTCGGCGGGCTGACGTTCATCCCGTGGCTTCCCACCTTCGCCTACCAGAACCAGCACACCGGCACCCCGTGGGGCGACCCGCAGGTCCCCTGGTCCGCCGTCGCCGAGACGGTGCTGCGCTTCGCCGGCAGCAACCAGCACGGCGAGACCTACCTCCTCTTGTTCGCGCTCCTCACCCTCGTCGTGTTCGGTGTCTTCGGGCGCGGCCGCGACGACACCACCATCGAGCTCGACCTGCGCACCCAGCCGGCCACCCGCCGGGAGGCGGTCCTCGCCGCGGGCACGCTCCTCCTCGGCACCAGCGTCGGGTTCGTCGCCGGCACGGCGTTCGACGCCCGCTACCCGTCGGTGATGTTCCCCTTCTACGCGCTGCTCGCCGCCGTCGGGATCACGTGCTTCACCAACCGGTGGCTTCGGGTCGGGGTCGTCACGGTCGTGGTGACGTTCGGCGTCATCGGCGGGATCCGCAACTACACCGAGAACCGGACCCAAGCCGCGCAGTCGGCCGACATCATCGCCGCGTCGGCTCGCCCGGGCGACGTCGTCGCCTACTGCCCCGACCAGGTCGGCCCGTCCGCCAGCCGGCTGCTGCGCACCGTCCCCGGGCTCCGACAGGTCACCTTCCCCGACGGCGCGTCCCCCGACCGGATCAACTGGGTCGACTACGCGCCCCGCATGCAGGCCGCCAGCCCGCCGGCGTTCGCCGACCGCGTGCTGCGCCTCGCCGGGCCGCACACCATCTGGTACGTGTACGCGACCAACTACAAGCACCTGCAGGGCAAGTGCGAGGGCGTCGCGGCCGCGCTGGGCCAGCAGCGACCACCCGACGGGCGGGTCGTGCCCGTCGAGTCCATCGACCAGTTCGGCTCGAACTACGAGTCGATGGGGCTCACCATCTTTCGCCCCTGACCGCGACCCGACGCGGTGAACGCACCGCGCCGAGTCCCCGTGCGCACCGTCGGTGCCTGGCTACGCTCGCTGCGTGCCGGCGTCCTCCCGCCTGGCGGGGCCGCGGACGCGTGACACGATCCTCGCCCGGCTGAACCGTCCCGCCGGGGTCGCGGCGTCCGTCTTCCTCGCCGCCGTCGTCTTCGTCGCGCTCCGCCTCGTCGTCGCCGGCACCGGCGACATCAGCCACTTCGTCCTCGCGACGCGCGTCCCGTTCGTGAACCCGGCCACGGCCCCGAGCGGGCTCAGCCTGATCCACGGCCACCCCTACGACGGCGAGTTCTATTACCGCCTCGCCCTCGACCCGGCGAACCTCCAGAAGACGGCGTTCGGGATCACCCTGGACGTCCCGTTCCGACTCGAGCGGATCGGCTACCCGTTCCTCGCCTGGCTCCTCGCCTTCGGGCAGGCCCCCCTCGTCCCGGCCTCGCTCGTGCTCGTCAACGTCCTCGCGATGGCCGCCATCGGGTACCTCGGCGCGGTCGTCGCCGTGGCGGCGAAGCGCCACGCCCTCTGGGGGCTGCTCCTCCCCGCGTACTTCGGCCTGTGGTTCAGCCTCGCCCGTGACCTCACCGAACCGGTCTCCGCCGCGTGCCTGCTCGCCGCGCTGCTCGCGTACCGCCGACGCCGCTCCGTGCTCGCCGGCGGCCTCTTCGCGTACGCGGCCCTGAGCCGCGAGACCGCACTGGTGGCGATCGCCGCGCTCGCCCTCATCCGGGTGCTCGCCATCGCCCGCCGACGCGCCCGACCAGGCCCGGCGGACGCGGCCTGGGCCATCCCGCTCGTGGCGTTCGCCGCGTGGCAGCTCACCGTCTGGGACACGACCCGCGAGGTGCCGCTCTCGTCGAACCTCCACGAGAACGCCGGCTCGTTCCTGCACCCGCTGGCGCACGCCGTCACGACCAACCTCAGCCGGCTGTCCCTCCACCATCCCGACAACGACATCTGGGTCGTCGAGCTCGCCGTGCTCCTCGTCTTCACCCTCGGCGCCGGCGTGCTCGCTCCGCTCGACCACCGCGCCGGCCCACGAGCGCCTCGGGTTCGCGCTCTACCTCGTGCAGGCCCTGTTCCTGTCGTCGTACGTCTACAACGACCTCAGCGACCTCCGGGCGCTCGTGGAGCTCTACCTCTTCGCCGTCCTCGTGCTCCTCGGCTCGCGTCGCTCCCTCAAGCCCTACGCGCTCGCGCTCCTGCTCCCGCTCGCGCTCGCCGTCGGCCACCGCGTCGTCAGCCTCTGACGCCGAGCGACCGCGCGCCGGTCGCGCCAGACGCTTGACCGGCGTCACGAGGCGCGGGCGCGGTGTGTCCGCTAACGTCTCGGCCGCATGCCGCGCTCCCGGCGCAACGGGCGGCACGGGGTCGCGAGGGCGAGCGAAAGGGGGCAGGTGGCGACGAGTCCCGAGCCGTCCGGCCGCGTCGTCGACGGTGCCGCCCCGCCGGTGATCACGGTCTCGGACCTCCACATGCGCTACGGCCCGTTCGAAGCCGTGCGAGGCATCGACCTGAGCGTTCAGCGAGGCGAGGTGTTCGCCTTCCTCGGCCCCAACGGTGCGGGAAAGACGACCACGACCGAGATCCTCGAGGGATTCCGTCGCCGAACCGGTGGTGAGGTGACGGTCCTCGGCGAGGATCCCGAGCACGCCGACGCGTCATGGCGAGCCCGAGTCGGCGTCGTGCTCCAGGAATCGGAGCCAGAGCGAGAGCTGACCGCCTCGGAGTGCCTGCAGCTCTACGCGGGCTACTACCCCGCACCGCGCCCCGTCGGCGACACGCTCGCCCTCGTCGGACTCCAGGAGCAGGCGAACGTCGCCGCCAGCCGCCTCTCGGGTGGGCAACGCCGCCGCCTCGACGTCGCGCTGGCGCTCATCGGCGACCCCGAGGTGCTCTTCTTGGACGAGCCCACGACCGGCTTCGACCCATCGGCGCGACGGGCCGCGTGGGACCTCATCTCGGGCCTCCGCTCGCTCGGGGTGACCGTCTTCCTCACCACCCACTACATGGACGAGGCCGAGCACCTCGCCGACCGGGTGGCCGTCATCGCCGCGGGCCGGATCGTCGCGGAAGGCCCTCCCGGCACGCTCGCCGGACGCGAGCACGCCCCGGTCGAGATCACCTTCTCGCTGCCGCCCGGCGCCACCGCCGACGACCTGCCCGACGCCGTGCGCCGCGGACTCGCCGAACGCGACAGCGATCGCGTCGTCGTCCATGCCGTGTCACCGCTCGACGTGCTCGGACCGCTCGTCCGCTGGGCGGAGGCACGTCACGCCGACCTGGCCGACCTCGAGGTGCACCATCCCAGCCTCGAGGACGTCTACCTGGCGCTCACCGCGCCCGAATCCGAGCCCAGCCGATGACCCCGACCGTCCAGCCGGCCGAACCGTCGGTCGCCGGTGGGCCGGCGGCCGTGGCGCGCCTGGCCCTGCACCAGTTCAACTACGACCTTCGCGCCTTCTGGCGCAACGGCCAGTCGCGCTTCTTCACGCTCGCGCTGCCCGTGCTGTTCCTCGTCATCTTGTCGTCGGTGTTCGGGTCGCAAAACGTGGCCGTTCCCGGCGGGCACCTCAACTCGTCCGTGTACTACGTGCCCGGCATCATCGCCCTGGGAACCATCGCGGCGTCGTTCGTGAACCTCGTGATGTCGGTCACCGTGCTCCGTGAGACCGGCGTCCTCAAGCGGCGGCGAGCGACCCCCGTGTCGGCGTCGTCGCTCATCATCGGTCGCGCCCTCACCGCCGTCGTCGTGTCCCTCGGGATCACCGCCATCCTGCTCGCGATCGGCTGGCTGCTCTTCGGGGCCACCGTCCCGGCCCGCACCGCACCCGCACTCGCCGTCACCGTCGTGGTCGGGGCGGTCTGCTTCTGTTGCCTCGGGTACGCGCTGAGCTCGGCCATCCGCAACGACGATGCCGCCCAGCCCATCACGCAGGCCATCATGCTGCCCCTCTACTTCATCTCGGGCGTCTTCGTGCCGACGAGCATCCTGCCGACCTGGCTCGCCGACGTCGCCAACGTGTTCCCGGTTCGCCACCTCGCCGCGGCGCTGCTCGTCGCCTACAACCCGCACACGAGCGGCGCCGGGTTCTCGGGCACCGACCTGCTGATCCTGGCTGCCTGGGGCGCCGCCGGGCTCGTCGTCGCGCTCCGACGCTTCAGCTGGCTGCCGCTCGGCCGCTGAGCACACCGAACGGCCGTCGTCGAAGGAGGACGAAACCATGCCCGCCAAAGTCCAGACCCGCCCCGGGACCTGCCCGACGCACGGACGCGTGCAGGCGACACGCGAGCGCCCGGGCGTCACGTTCCCGTTCGTCGTCTACGGCTACCGGCTGTTCAAGGCCCGCCACGAGCCGTTTCACTGCCCGACGTGCGGCGCCGAGACCACGATGTCCTGACGCGGCCCGCACCCGCGCCGTCTCCGAGCGGCGCACGACCGCCGCCGGGGTGCCTCAGATGGCCCGCTCCCGGTCGACCCAGTACGGGTCGCGCAGCTTGCGCTTGTAGAGCTTGCCGTTCGGGTCGCGGGGCAGCTCGGCGACGAAGTCGATGGAGCGCGGCGTCTTGTACTTCGCCAGCTTGTCCTTCGACCAGTCGAGGATCGCCGCCTCCAGCGCCGGGCCGGGCGTCGCGTCGTCGACCGGCTCGACGACCGCCTTGACCTCCTCGCCCCAGTCGTCGTGCGGGATGCCGAACACCGCGACGTCGGCGACCGCCGGGTGCATGATCAGCACCGACTCGATCTCCGCAGGGTAGATGTTGGCGCCCCCCGAGATGATCATGTCGGTCTTGCGGTCCCGGAGGAACAGCCAGCCGTCGTCGTCGAGGTAGCCGACGTCACCGACGGTGAAGAACTTGCCGTGCCGGCTGCGGTCGGTCTTGTCCCGGTCCTTGAAGTACTCGAAGTTGCCGGTCTGCATGTGCATGTACACGGTGCCGACCTCACCCGCCGGCAGCTCGTTGCCGTCGTCGTCGAGGATCACCACCTCCGAGATCGGCCAGGCCCGCCCGACCGTCCCCGGGTGCTCGAGCCACTCGGCGGCGTAGACGATCGTCCCGCCCCCCTCGCTCGCCGCGTAGTACTCGTCGATCACCGGCCCCCACCAGTCGAGCATCGCCCGCTTCACGTCCGGCGGGCAGGGCGCCGCGGCGTGCACCATGTGGCGCAGCGACGACACGTCGTACTTGGCCTTCACGTCGTCGGGCAGCCCCAAGAGCCGCACGAACTGGGTCGGCACCATGTGGGTGTTCGTGACCCGGTAGCGGTCGATGAGCTCGAGCATCCCCTCGGGGGTCCAGCGGTCCATGACCACGACCGTGTGCCCGATGTGCAGCGCCCCACCCGCGAAGACGAGCACCGCGGTGTGGTACAGCGGCGACCCGCAGATGTGCACGTTGTCGTCGAAGGGCTGCAGCCCGAAGAGGAACAGCATGCCGCCGAAGCCCGACCCCATCGCCTCCGGCGCGACGCCGGGCAGCGCCCGCCGCACCCCCTTCGGCTGGCCGGTGGTGCCGGACGTGTAGTTCATGACCGCGCCGGTGGTGCGATCCGGCGGCGGGGTCGTCGGCTGCCCCGCCTTCAGGTCGTCGTAGGAGGCGAACCCGGGGATGTCGCCACCCACCGCGTAGCTCGTCGCCGCGGGGAAGTCGATCTCGTCGGCCGCGGCGCGTGCCGCGTCGGCGAACCGGGCGTGGGCCACGAACGCCTTCGCCTCACAGTCCGTCACGATGTACGCGATCTCCGGGCCGACCAGATGCCAGTTGATCGGCACGAGGTAGAAGCCGGCCTGCAGCACGGCGAGGTACAGCTCGAAGACCTCCGCCGAGTTGGGCAGCAGCATCGCCACCGCGTCGCCCGCCTGCAGCCCGGCGGCGCGCAGGCCGTGCACCACCTGGTTGGCCGCGCCGGCCAGCTCGGCGGCGCGCACCTCCCGCCCTTCGGGGGTCACGAGCGCGAGATGGTCGGGGCGGGCCTCGGCGATGGCCCAGAACCCCACGGGGGGCGACTCGACGGTGCTCACAGCGACTCCCAGGCTCAGGGCGACGGGACAGGGGCGGCGGTGTGCTCGGCGACCCGCTTCGCCCAGCGGTAGTCGGGCTTGCCGACCGGGGTGCGGGGGATCTCGTCGGTCAGCTCGAGCTGGCGGGGCACCTTGTAGCCGGCGAGCGTCGCCCGGCAGAACGTCTGCAGCGCGTCGAGCGACGGCTCGGCGTCGCCGCGGGGGGTCACGATCGCCGCGATCCGCTCCACGAGCCGCTCGTCGGGGACGCCGACCACGACGGCGTCGAAGACGTCCGGGTGCGCCTTCAGCGTCGCCTCGACCTCCTCGGGGTAGACCTTCTCGCCGCCGGTGTTGATGCACACCGAGCCGCGGCCGAGCAGGTGCAACGTGCCGTCGGCCTCGATCGTCGCCGAATCGCCGGGCACCACCCAGCGGACCCCGTCGGGGTCGGTGACGAACGTCGCCGCGGTCGTCGCCGCGTCCTTGTAGTAGCCGAGCGGGATGTGGCCGCGGCGGGCGAGGCGGCCCACCTGCCCCGAGCCGGGCGTGACGGGCCGGCCCGCGTCGTCGAGCACCGCCACCCAGTCGCGGATGGTGAACGACGGGCCCGCCGCCGGCCGGTCGAAGTCCAGCACCGTCCCCGCGGCGCCGGTCTCCGACGCGCCGAACGAGTCGGTGACGAGCACGCCGGGCAGGCGGGCCCGCAGCTCCTCCTTCACCGCCTTCGACAGGATGGCGCCCCCCGACCCGATCCCGGCGAGCGCCGACAGGTCGTAGCCGGCGCCCGGCGCGGCGAGCGCGTCGGCGAGGGGCCGGGCCATGGCGTCGCCGACCACCATGATCGACGAGGCGTGCTCCGCCTCGGCGAGGCGCAGCACCGCCGCGCCGTCGTAGTGGCGGTCACAGTTCAGCACCGAGGTGTTGCCCCCGTAGAGGCTGATGAACGTCACCCACTGGCCGCCGCCGTGCATCATCGGGGCGTTCACCACCCCGATCGTCGGCTCGGCGGCCACCCGCGACGCCAGCTCCCCCGGCGTCGTGATCGGCGGCTGCCCGAACCCGCCGCCGCCCAGCGCCGCGAAGAAGATGTCCTCCGCCCGCCACAGCACCCCCTTCGGGGAGCCTGTCGTCCCGCCCGTATAGAGAAGGTACGGGTCGTCCGCCGAGCGGGGCCCGAAGTCCCGGGCCGGGCGCGGCGTCGGCCAGCGCCGACTCGTAGCCGACGGCGCCCAGCGCCGCGACCGCCGACGGCTCGTCGGCGCCGTCGTCGACGATCACGACGTGGCGCAGCGCCGGCGCGGCGGTCGCGCGCCTCGACGAGTAGCGGCGCGAACGACGCCTCGGCGAGCACCGCCACGCTGTCCGAGTTCTCCAGCAGGTACGCCAGCTCGGCCGCGACGTACCGGTAGTTCAGGTTCACGACCGCCGCCCGGGCCTTGTAGATCCCCAGCTCGGCCTCGAGCCACTCGGCGCGGTTCCACGACAGGACGGCGACGTGGTCACCCGGCGTCACGCCGGCGGCGACGAGATGGTGCGCCACCCGGTTGGCCCGCTCGTCGAGCTCCCGGTAGGTGCGCCGGGCCGGACCCGCGACCAGCGCCAGCCGGTCGGGGACCTGGTCGACGACGATCTCGAAGAGGTCGGCGAGGTTGAACTCCATCGGGGCCGCAGTAGAACATGTTCTTGTTCGACCCGGCAAGGCGTCACGACCGAGGGGACGGCGCGTGGGAACCGACGTCGACACCGCCGAGCTGCTCGCCGGCCGGGTCGCGATCGTCTCCGGGGTCGGCCCCGGGCTCGGGCGCGCCCTCGCCGTCGCGCTCGCGCGCGCCGGCGCCGACGTCGGGCTCGGCGCCCGCCGGGCCGCGTCCCTCGACCTCGTCGCCGCCGAGATCGAGGCCCTCGGACGACGCGCCTGCGTCGTCCCGACCGACGTCGTCGACCCCGACCAGTGCCGCCGCTTGGCCGACACCGTCGCCGCCCAGCTCGGCCGCCTCGACATCCTCGTGAACAACGCGTTCACCGAGGAGGACTGGCGCGAGCCCTTCGCCGGGCTCGACCCGGCCCGGTGGCGGGCACCGATGGACGTCAACTGCTTCGGATCCCTCACCCTCACCCAGGCCGCGCTCCCGCACCTCCGCGCCGCGGGCGGCGGCTCGGTCGTGATGATCACCACCCTGTCGGTGAAGAACCCGATCCCGCTGCTCGCCGGCTACGCGGCCTCGAAGCGTGCGCTGACCCAGGCCGCCCGCGTCCTCGCCGACGAGCTCGCCGCCGACGGCATCCGCGTGAACTGCGTCGCGCCGGGCCACATCGCCGGGCCGGTCCTCGACGAGTACTTCGCCTGGACGGCGGAGCAGCGCCACGTCGCGCCCGCGACGATCGAAGCCGAGGTGGCGTCGATGAACGCCCTGGCGCGCATCGCCACCCCCGACGAGATCGCCCGCACCGTCGTGTTCTTCGCCAGCGACCTCGCCCGGGGCGTCACCGGGCAGAGCCTCGACGTCAACTGCGGCCGCACCCTGGACTGAGCGTGCTGCTCAGCGGACGCGTGGCGATCGTGGCCGGCCTCGCCGGCATCGGGCCCGCGGTGGCCCGCGCCCTCGCGCGCGAGGGCGCGGCCGTGGTGCTCGGCGACCCGGACGAGGCCGCCCGGCGCGCCGCCCACACCGAGGTCGCGGCGCTCCGCGGCATGGCCCGAACCGTGGCGACCGGACGCGACGCACGCGCCGACGGGGAGGCCCTCGTCCAGGCGGCGCTCGAGGCGTTCGGCCGCCTCGACGTGCTCGTCACCAACGCCGCGGGCCCGGACCTGGCCGCGCCCTTCGCCGGTGCCGACCTCGACGAGTGGCGACGCCACCTCGAGGCGACGCTGTTCACGACGCTCGAGACCGTGCGCGCCGCGATCCCGCCGCTGCGCGCGGTGGGCGATGGCGCGATCGTGTTCGTCAACGCGCCCGCCCTCCGCGACCCGGCCGCGGCCCACGGCGCGGACGCGGCCGCGTCGGGCGCGCTGCTCACCGCGGCGCAGGCCCTGGCCCGCGAGCTGGGCCCGTCGAACATCCGGGTCAACTCGATCGTGCCCCGACCGCTCTCACACGCCGCCCGGGTCGCGCCCACCGCGGCGACCCGCGCGAGCGACGCCGCCGCCGACGCGGCTGTGTTCCTCGCGTCGGACCTCGCCTCGGCCGTGACCGGACAGTCCCTGGACGTCCAGACCAGCCGGACCTGAGCACGCGGACGAGGCGCCCGCGCACGCGTGACCGGTGCGGGTACGCTGCGCACGACCGAGGAGGTCGTGCCGTGGCCCGACTCGAGCTGCCCGACGGCGACCAGCCGGAGATCGTGAAGGTCTGGTCGCTGCGACCCGAGATGGGTGAGGCCGTGGCCAACCTCTCGTACGCCGTGTACTCGAAGAGCCAGCTGCCGGCCCGCGTCCGTGAGGCCGCCCGGATGCGCATCGCGCACGTGAACGACTGCGCCGTATGCCGCGGCTGGCGGATCCCCGAGCTCGCCGAGCAGGGCGTCACCGAGGAGCTGTACGCCCACGTCGAGGAGCCCGACGACGGGGACTACTCGGCGCAGGAGCGGCTCGCCATCGAGTACGCCGAGCGGTTCGCGCTCGACCACCGGTCCCTCGACGACGCCTTCTTCGCCCGGATGCGGGAGCACTTCACCGACCCGGAGATCCTCGACCTCACGATCTGCATCGGGGAGTGGCTGGCCTTCGGGCGCCTCACGATGGTGCTCGACCTCGACGAGGCCTGCGCCGTGCGGCCCCGCGCGTCGGTGTGAGCACGACCGCCACCACCGACCTCTTCGACCTCGACCTCTTCGCCGACGGACCGCCCCACGAGGTGTTCCGCCGGCTGCGCACCGAGCAGCCGGTCTGCTTCCTGCCCGAGCCCGACGGCCCCGGCTACTGGGGCGTCTTCGACTACGAGCACGTCATGGACGTGTCCCGCCACCCCCAGCGCTTCGGCTCCCACCCCAACACGATGATCCAGGACGCGCCCGACGGGGACGGCGGCGCCGGCGAGCTGATGCTGAACCAGGACCCGCCCCGCCACACCCAGCTGCGCAAGCTCGTGAACCGCGGGTTCACCCCCCGCCAGGTCGCCACCCTCGAGCCGCGCGTCGCGGCGATCATCGACCGGCTCCTGGACCGGGCCGCGACGCTCGGGCGCTTCGACCTGGTGCGCGACGTCGCGGTCGAGCTGCCCCTCCAGGTGATCGCCGAGCTCGTCGGCGTCCCCGACGACGAACGCCACCAGGTGTTCGCCTGGACCGAGCAGATGATGAGCCTCGACGACCCCGAGCTCGGCGGCACCACCGCCGACGCCCGCAGCGCCATGGCCGAGATGTTCGCCTACGCCGACCGCCTCGCCGCGTCGCGCGCCGCCGGGACCGGCGACGACCTGCTCAGCGTCATCCTCGCCGCCGAGGTCGACGGCGAGCGGCTCAGCCAGCTCGACGTGGACCTGTTCTTCATGCTGCTCATGAACGCCGGGAGCGAGACGACCCGGAACCTCATCACCGGCGGGATGCAGGCGCTCTTCGAGCATCCGGACGATCGGGCGCGCCTCGCCGCCGACCCCGCGCTGCTCCCGAGCGCCGTCGAGGAGATGCTGCGCTGGGTCACGCCCGTGCTGCACTTCCGGCGCACCGCCCGCGAGGACAGCGTCCTCGGCGGGCAGCCGATCCGCGCGGGCGACAAGGTCGCGGTCTGGTACGTGTCCGCGAACCGCGACGACGCCCAGTTCCCCGACCCCGACCGCTTCGACGTCGGACGCGCACCGAACGACCACGTCGCGTTCGGCGCGGGCGGCCCCCACTTCTGCCTCGGCGCCGGGCTGGCCCGCCTCGAGGCGCGCCTGCTCCTCGGCGCGCTGCTCGAGCGGTTCCCGGCCCTGCACCCCGACGGGCCGCCGCAGCGGCTCCGCTCGAACTTCCTGAACGGCATCAAGGCGATGCCGGTGGCGGCGGGCTGAACGCCTCCCCGGCGACCGAGCGCGGCCCCCGGTACAGCAGCCAGAAGCGGCGCCGCGCGAACCGCCACCCGCCCCGGTCGCGCAGGATCCGATCGTCGTACCAGCCGACCAGCTCTCGACCCGAGCCGGTCCGGGTCCGCTGCACCTCGCGGACGTACCAGCGCGCCACCGCCGTGTCGCCGTCCCCGTCGACCCAGCCGAACAGCAGCTCCGGGAGGCACAGCTCGAACGCCGCAGCGGCGCGCCGCGAAGACGCGGGTCAGCGCGTCGATGCCGACGATCGGGTCCTCGCCGGCGAGGTGCCACTCCCCGTCGCCGCGCCAGCAGGCCGCCCACACGTCGACGTCGCCCCGCGTGACGGCGTCGCACCAACGGGCCGCCAGCGCGCGTCCAGCCCGGTCGGCGTCCATATGCCGATGCTACGGTCCGTCGATGCCCGCGCTCGACGGTCGGGTCGCCGTCGTGACCGGCGCCGACCAGCCTCTCGGGCGCGGCCTCGCGCTCGCCGTCGGCGCGGCGGGCGCGTCGGTCGGGCTGGTCGGTGCCACCGGCCCGCTGGCTGCCGTCACCGCCGAGCTGGACGCGCGGGGTGGCCGCGCCACCGCGGTCGACGCGACGCTCACCGACCCGACCGACGTGAGCGTGGCGTTCGCGACGGTGGCCGACGAGCTGGGCGGTGCCGTGCGGGTGGTGGTGCACGCCGCGATGGACCCGCTGGCCTACGAGCCCATCCCGTTCGAGGCGGTCGACGACCAGCGGTTCGAGGCGGTGTGGGAGGGCACGATGCGCGCCGCCCTCGCGGTGCTCCGTGCGTCCTTCGCTCAGATGCGCGGGCGCGGCGGTCACGTGCTCGTCGTGACGCCGACGATCTCGATGTCGGGCGCGCCGCGCCTCGCCCCGTACGCCGCGGCGCTCGAGGGGCAGCGGCTGCTGGCCAAGTCGGCCGCCCGCCAGTGGGGCGCCGACGGGATCCGGGTCAACTGCCTCGCCCCGGCACCCGAGCAGGTGCCCATCGGGGTGCAGAGCCTCGACGTGTCCCTCGCGCCCGCCGCGCTCGGCGGGCCCGGCGACCCGGAGCGCGACCTCGGGCCGGTCGCTGTCTTCCTCGCCGGCGACGACGCCCACTTCGTCACCGGCGCGACGGTCGGCGTCGACGGCGGCGTCTGGATGGCCCCGTGACCGGCGCGCTCGCCGGACGCACCGCGATCGTGACCGGTGCCGGGCAAGGCGTCGGGCAGGGCATCGCCGCCGCGCTCGCGCATCGCGGCGCCAGCGTCGTGCTCGCCGCCCGGCGGGCCGAGACCGGGGAGCCGGCCGCGGCCGCCATCCGCGACCGTGGTGGCGAGGCGACCTGCGTCGTCACCGACGTGACCCAGGGCGACGACGTGGCCCGCTGCGTGACCGAGACCGTCGACCGGTATGGGGCGCTGCACGTCATGGTCCACAACGCGTTCCACGGCGGGCGGCCGTGCCGGCTCGAGGATGTCGACGACGCGCTCTGGGCGGCGAACTCGCGCACCGCGGTGTGGGGCTCCTACTACTGCGCCCGCGCCGCGGCACCTCACCTGGCGGCGGCCGGCACCCGCGGCCGACTGCTGTTCGTCACCTCCCCGGCCGGGGTGGAGGGCAGCGTCAACCTGCCGGTCTACGGGCCGGTGAAAGCCGCGCAGCGGGCCCTCGCCAAGAGCCTGGCCCGCGAATGGGGGCCGCGCGGCGTGACCGTGAACTGCCTCGCGCCCGTCGCGGAGACCCCGGCGCTCACCGCCGCGTTCGACGCCAACCCGGTGCTGCGCGAGCGGCTCGAGGCCCGCACCGCGCTCGGCCGCGTCGGGGACGCCGAACGCGACATCGGCGCGGTCGCGGCGTTCCTCGCCAGCGACGACGGCGGCTACATCACCGGGCAGACCCTGGTCTGCGACGGTGGCAGCTTCCTGGGGCTCTGATGACGTGGCTCCCTGACATCGCGGACGGCGACACCGGTCTCGACCGGGTGTTCGGGCTCCGCCCTGACCTCTACGACGCGTTCCGCGCCTTCTACGCCGTCTTCTGGACCCGTGGCCTGCTCGACCCGGTCGTCCTCGAGCTGTGCCGGCTGCGCGTGGCGCAGCTGGTGGGCTGCGCGACCGAGCAGCAGGTCCGCTACCAGCCGGCCCGCGACGCCGGGCTCACCGACGCCCAGATCGCGGCGCTGCCCCGCTGGCCCGACACGCCGTCGTTCAGCGACGCGCAGCGGGCCGCGCTGGCGTTCGCCGAGCAGTTCGTCCTCGACCCGCACGGCGTCGACCACCCTCGAGCGCGACGCGGTCATCGACCACTACGGCCTTCCCGGCCTCGTCGCGCTCTGCGAGGCGCTGGCGCTCTTCGAGGGGTTCGACCGGTTCCGCACCGTGCTCGCCGTCGACGGGCCCGCCGTCCCGACCCTCGTCCCCGCGCCGACCCCCGAGGGAGCGCTGCCATGACGGACGCGACCCCGGCCCGCCACCCGATCCGCGGCGACGTGCTCGGCACCCAGCCCGACGCGCTCGCCGCGTTCGAACGCCTCTACGGCCTGCTGTGGAGCCACGGGCTCGTCGACCACACCGCGAAGGAGCTGGCGCGGCTGCGCAACGCCCGCATCACCGACTGCGGGTACTGACGGAACATCCGCTTCGCGGTCGCGAAGGACGAAGGCCTGACCGAGGACCGGGTCGAGCTGATCACCGACGGCTACGGGACGTCGGCGCTCACCGCCCGTGAGAAGGCGGTGCTCCGCTACGTCGACACCATGCTCACCGACCTGCACGGCCTGACGGACGCGCAGCGCCGCGAGCTCCTCGAGCACTTCACTCCGGCGCAGGTCGTGGAGCTCACCGCCGGGGTGGCGCTGTTCCTCGGCTTCTCGAAGATCGCCGTCGCGCTCGGCCCGCCACCGAACATGCCCACGATGGTCGTCCCGACCCCCGACTGGTCGCCCGACCCCGCCTGACTGGCGGGGGGTCAGGAGCGCTCGGCGAGGTCGGCGCGCACGGCGCGGCGCAGCACCTTCCCGGTGGGGGTGTGCGGCAGCTCGTCGCGGACCAGGAACACCTCCGGGGTCTTCAACGACCCGACGCGGTCGCGGACAAAGCCGCGCAGCTCGTCGACGTCGAGCGCCGCGCCCGCCCGCAGCACGACCATCGCGCCGATCCGCTCCCCCCACTCCGGGTCGGGGACGCCGACCACCGCGGCGCCGGCCACCGCGGGATGGCGCAGCAGCGTGTCCTCGACCTCGGCGGGCGACACGTTCTCCCCGCCGCGGATGATGACGTCGTCGCCGCGTCCCTCCACGAACACGTACCCGTCGGCGTCCACCGTGCCCCGGTCGCCGGTGTGCAGCCACCCGTCCGCGTCGCGGTGGGACTCGGCGTCGAGGTACTCGCCCGCCACCTGGTCGCCGCGCACCCAGATCTCACCGTCGACGACTTGCACCTCGACGCCCGGCACCGGCCGACCGACCGACGCCAGCCGCGCCCGCTGCGCCGGGTCGTCGCTGCCGTGCGCGCGGCGGTGGTCCTCCGGGCCGAGGAGACACACCGTGCTGCTCGTCTCGGTGAGCCCGTAGGCGTTCACGAACTGGGTGTCGGGGAACAGGGCGAGAGCCTGCTCGAGCACCGGGGTGGGCATGCGCGACCCGCCGTACGCCAGGTGGCGCAGCGTCGGCACCCGCGCGTCGGGGTCGTCGGCCATCACGGCCACGATGCGGGCGAGCATCGTCGGGACGACGAAGGCGTGCGTCACCGCCTCGTCCCGGGCGAGCGCCAGCCACCGGTCGGGGGCGAAGCGGGGGAGGGGCACCACCCGCCGCCCGGCGTACGTCGACGACAGGATCGCGGCGACCCCGGCGATGTGGAACGGCGGGACCGACACCAGCACGGCCTCGTCCTCGTCGGCCGAGGCGAACTCGACCGTGTTGAACAGGTACGCCAGGAGCTGGTCGTGGGCGAGGCGGGCGGCCTTCGGCGCCGCGCTGGTGCCGCTCGTGAAGAGCAGCACCGCGGGCCCGTCCGGGTTGTCGACGAAGGACCGGCCGGGTGCGGCGGGCAGGTCGAGCCACGCCGGGTCGGCGACGACGACCGGCGCGAGCCGCTCGAGGAGCGCCTGGCGGGCGTCGTCGGGCAGCCGGTAGTTGAGCGGGGCGTACGGGACGCCGGCCCAGGCCGCGCCGAACAGCGACACCGGCACGATCGGCGCGGTCTCGCTCAGCAGCGCGACGGTCCGGGGCGTCGCCCGAGCGTCGCGGCCACCGCGGTCGCCGCGTCGCGCAGGCCGGCGTAGGTGAGGCCGTCGTCGCGGGCACCGAAGGCGACGCGGGTGGCGAGGCCGTCGGCGGCCATCTCGAGGAGCATGGCGATGTTCACGCGAGCGACTCCGCGATCTCGAGGCACCGCGAGCGGAGCCGATCGGGGGGGACGACCTCGTCCACGAGGCCCCAGCCGAGCGCCGCCGGGGCCGAGATCGTACCGTCGTGCAGCAGCAGGGCGAGGGTGCGATGCCGGCCGACGCGGCGGGGCAGCGACACCGTCCCGCCGGCGCCGGGCACGAGGCCGAGCCCGAGCTCGGGGAGCCCGACGCGGGTGTCGTCCGCCGCGACGACCCGCGACGCGAACGCGGCGAGCTCGATGCCCGCGCCGAGACAGGCGCCGTGGACGCCGACGACGAGCTGCCCGCTCCGCTCGGCGGCCCGCGCCGCGAGCGAGCGGCTGAGCCGCACGAGATGGGCCAGCGCCGGGTCCGGGAAGGTCCCGAACTCGTCGAGATCGCCACCCGAGCAGAACGACGGCCCCGCACCGAGCAGCACGACCGGGCCCTCCGCCCCGACGAGCGCGGCGTGCAGCTCGTCGCGCATCGCCCGGTCGAGCGCGTTGTGGCGCTCGCCGCGGGTGAGGGTCACCTCGGTGATCCGGTCACGGCGCGCCACGTGCACCCGTGGCCCGGGGTCGCCGGCCGGCCGCGGCGCGCCGCGGGCGTCTCGCCAGCGGCGGAACTCGGCCGCGCCCTGCAGCATCGAGTAGGTGGTCGATTCGCGGACGAGCCCGTCCCACCACGTGTCGGGTCGGGTGCGCAGCAGCAGCGCCGCGGCGGTGGCGGCGGCCGGCGCCCGCCCGAAGCCGGCGAGGAGCCGCGCCACGTCGTCGCCTTCGAGGACGACGTCGAGCGCCGCCGCGACCGGCGGCTCGACCGGCACGGGCGCGGCCAGGACCATCGGCAGCCGCTGGACGGCGGCGACGTCCGGGGGCAGGCCGAGCCCCGGGCCCTGCAGCACCACGAGGGTCGGGTCGCCGAGCTCGTCGCCGAGCGACGCGGCCAACGCCGGCGCGCCCGCCGCGAGCAGCCGGGCGTCGCGCTCGACGACCGGCACCGCGCCGGTCAGTCCGACGAGGGCAGCGGCTTGGCTTGCGCGACCTCCATCACCTGGTCGTGGCACACCAGCTGCCCGTCGCCGCCCTTCGTCACCAGGACGGTCGCCTCACAGACCGCGCACTGGTATCGCTTCCCGAGCAGGTTCGCCATCCGTCAGCCCTCGCGGGCGGCCATCGGCTCGTCGCAGCAGGTCAGCGCGGCCTCCGTGGCCTTCACGACGATGATCTCGGTGCCGCAGCGCTCGCAGCGCAGACGCGACCCGACCGTGGTCGGACTCATGCCGCCAGACTATCCGGATGCCGCGAGACGACGACCTGACCGACCTGACGCTGACCGTGCGTGACCACGTCGCCGTCGTCACCTTGGACCGCCCGGAGGCGCGCAACGCGTTCACCGGCGCGATGGGGGAGAGCCTCGGGGCCGCCTACCGTCGCTGCGACGAGGACGACGACGTCCGGGCGGTCGTCGTCACCGGCGCCGGGTCCGCGTTCTGCGTCGGCGCGGACCTCAGCCCCCGCGACGAGACGTTCGCCGCGCCGACCCACCGGGCGTTCACCTCGTCGCCCGTGCGGCCACCCGCGTTCGCGCTGCGCAAGCCGGTCATCGCCGCGGTGAACGGCCACGCCCTCGGCATCGGCCTGACGCTGGCCATGCAGTGCGACGTCCGCATCCTCGCCCGCGGCGCCACCTACGGGTTCGTGCACGTCCGCCGGGGGGTCATCCCCGACGCGCACTCGCACTGGACCGTCCCCCGGGCCGTCGGCTTCGCGCGCGCCGCCGAGCTGCTCCTCACCGGCCGCCACGTCGACGCCGACGAGGCCGTCGCGATGGGGCTCGCCAGCCGGGCCGTGCCCGCCGACGAGGTCCTCCCGGCGGCGCTGACCATCGGCCGCGACATCGCGCGGCACACCGCGCCGCTGTCCGTCGCCCTCAGCAAGCGGCTCGTGTGGGCCAGCCCGACGCTCAGCGCCGACGACGTCGACCGCCTCGAGACGGCGATGCACGAGCACGTCATGGGGCGGGCGGACGCCCGGGAGGGGGTGCTCGCCTTCCTCGAGCACCGCGACCCGCGTTGGTCGCTGTCCCCGACACGGGACTGGCCCGAGGGCTGGTGATCAGACGCCGAGCAGCCGCCGCGCGTTGGTGCGCAGGAACTGGGGCCACACGTGCTCCCGAAACGGCACCGCCGGGAGCTGCTCGAAGATCGTCTCGTACGACAGGCCCATCGGGAAGTAGCCGGCGAAGCACACCTTGTCCGCCCCGCGGGTGTTCGCGTAGTCGACGATCGCCGGCGGGTAGTACCGGGGGGCGAACACGCTCGTCGAGTAGTGCAGCCCCGGCCACTTCAGCATCAGCTTCACCGCCAGGTCGGCCCACGGCTCGGCGCCGTGGCGCATCACGACCACCAGCTCCGGGAACTCGAAGCACACCGTGTCGAGGCGCGCCACGTCCTGCGGCGTGGCCGGGACCCGCGGGCCGGGCACCCCGACGGTGACGAACACGGGCACGCCCAGGTCCACGCACGCCGCGTAGAGCGGGAACCACGCCGGCTCGTCCAGCCCGACCGGCGGGAAGGAGCCGGCCGTGAACGCCGTCGCGGCCCGTGCCCCCAGGTCCTCGACCGCGGCGCGCAACGCCCGGACGCCTGCCATCCCGTCGGCGGGGTGCACGTCGACCGACGGCACGAACCGGTCGGGGTGGGCGCGCACCGCCGCGCACCGCGGCGTCGTCCGCCGGGTCGACCCCGACCAGGGCCCGCTCGACGCCGAAGCGGTCCATCTCGGCGAGGACCGCGGGGACCGGGTCGGCGGCGGTGCGGGCGGCGGGCAGGTTGCGGTAGAGGTAGGACGCCGGGTGCGCGAAGGACGCCGACCCGGCGTCCTTCAGCAGCGGCGCCAGCTGGTCGCGCCACCCGCCACCGCCCCCGGTCGGGAGGGCCACCATGAGGTCCACGATCCCGACGTCGAACGGCGCGCTCACCCGAACTGGCCGGGCACCGGTCCGGGCGCGGGGAGATCGAGCAGGTCGGCGAGGACCCGCGTCACGGCGTTGTTGCCCGCCATCTCGACCGCGCCCTCGGCGGGCATGAGCCCGAACGCGGTGACGAGCGTCGCGAGGCGCAGCATCACCACGGCGAAGCGCAGCCCGGCGAACACCTCGTAGAACTCGAGGTCCCGGGCGGTGCGACCGCTCGCCGTCTCGTACCCCGCGACCATCTCCTCGCGGGTCGGGAAGCCCTCCATGCGCGGCGCCGGCATCCCCTCGTGGAAGTGGCGGTCGAGGAACAGCCACCACCCGAGATCCATCATCGGGTCGGCGAGGGTGACCATCTCCCAGTCGACGACGGCCCGCACCCGGTAGTCGGGGCCGAACAGCTGGTTGTTGATCCGGGCGTCACCCCAGCACAACGTGACCTCGGGGTCGTCGGCCGGCGCGTGCGCCTGCACCCACGCGAGCGTCGCCTGCGCGACCGGCGGCGCTGGGAACCCGGCCTCGCGCTCGGCCCACTCATAGGACCGCTCGTAGTAGCCCAGCTGCTGCTCGAATCCGATCCGGCCGTACTGCGGCTTCGACAGCACGTCGAGACCGAGACCCTGCCAGTCGACGGCGTGCACCGCGGCGAGGGCCTGCACGCCGCTCTCGACCAGGGTGCGGCGCTGCGCCGGCGTCGAGTCCTCGAGCAGCCAGCCCTGCTGCGTGTACGGCGGGCTGTCCTCCGGCGCCCGTCCGTCGACGCGGTCCATCACGAAGAACGGGGCGCCGAGATGGGACTCGTCCGCCTCGTACCAGCGGACCCGGGGCACCGGCACCGCCGACCGTTCCCCGAGGGTGCGCAGCACCAGGTACTGCGCCTCGAAGTCCTGCTCGAGGAACACCGTGTGCTGGGTCGGCTTGACCCGCAGCACCAGCGACTCGGTGACCGGGCCCTGCTCACCCGTCCACGACACGTCGAAGAGCAGCGTCTCGTTCGAGAAGCCCGTGAACGCCGGGCCCGAGATCGGCCCGACCTCGACCGGCCCGACGGCCGGGAGCTGCGTCGCGAGCCAGCGGCCGAGGATCCCTCGCGCCGCCTCGAGGTCGCGTTGCTCGGGGATGGGCATCGTGGTCCTTTCAGACGAGCACGCCGGCGTCCCGCAACGCCGCGACGTCCGCCGGTGGGAAGCCCCACGCCTTGAGGGCCTCGACGGTCGCCGCGCCGGGATGCTCCGGCGGGCGCGGCGCGGGCAGGGTGGACCGGGAGAACCGTGGCGCGGGGGCGGGCTGCGGCACGCCGGCCAGCTCGAGGAACGCCTCGCGGGCCCGGTGGTGCGGATGGTCGGGCGCCTCGACCGGCGTGAGCACCGCGGCGACGCACGCGTCCCGCCCGGCGAAGCGCGCGACCCACTCGTCGCGGGTGCGGGTCCGCAGCACCGCCGCGAACCGGGCGCGCAGCAGCGGCCAGCCGTCCCGGTCGTGCTGGCCGGGCAGGTCCGCGTCCGCGAGGCCGAGACCCTCCAGGAACGCGGCGTAGAACTGCGGCTCGATGGCGCCGACCGCCACCCACGCCGCGTCGGCGGTCTCGTACACGTCGTAGAACGGCGCGCCGGTGTCGAGCAGGTTCGTGCCGCGCGGCCCCCACGAGCCCGAGGCGCGCGCCCCGTAGAACGGAGCGAGCAGCAGCGCGGCGCCGTCCACCATCGCGGCGTCGATCACCTGCCCCCGCCCCGACCGCTCCCGTTCGAGCAGCGCGGCGACGATCCCGAACGCCAGCAGCAGCCCGCCGCCCGCGAAGTCGCCGAGGACGTTGATCGGCGCGGTCGGCGGCTGATCGACCCGGCCCAGCGGCTCGAGCGCGCCGGCGATCGCCAGGTAGTCGAGGTCGTGGCCGGCCTCCTGCGCCAGCGGCCCCGCCTGACCCCAGCCGGTCAGGCGCCCGTAGACGAGGCGCGGGTTGCGGGCGCTGCAGGTTTCGGGGCCGATCCCGAGCCGCTCGGCCACGCCGGGGCGGAACACCTCGAACGCCGCGTCGGCGCCCTCGACGAGCCGGAGGAACGCCTCCACACCCGCCGGGGACTTCAGGTCCAAGCCGATGGCCCGCTTCGACCGGTGCATCGGGTTCGTCGCCGGCTGGGTGCGATCGAGCGCCCGGGCGGCGTCGACCCGATCGACCCGCAGCACCTCGGCGCCGAGGTCGGCGAGCAGCATCCCGCAGAACGGGCCCGGCCCGAGCCCCACCAGCTCGACCACCCGTGCGCCGTCCAGCGGTCCCGTCACACGCGCGATCCCCGGGTGCAGCCCACGACGGCGCGGCGGACGGAGGGGGCGGACGGGCTGATGCGACGGGATCCTAAACTGACGTTCCGTCACATCACCTGGGGCCGCGCACGCGCGGCATCTGGAGGCACCGTGGGTACCCCCGTCATCGTCGAGGCCGTCCGCACCCCGATCGGGAAGCGCAACGGCCAGCTCGCCGGGCTCAAGGCCACCGAGGTGCTCCGGCACGCCCTCGAGCAGGTCATCGAGCGGTCCGGCATCGAGCCGGCCCTCGTCGAGGAGGTCGTCGGCGGGTGCGTCACCCAGGCGGGGGAGCAAGGCTCGAACGTCACCCGCAACGCGTGGCTCAGCGCCGGCAACGACCGGCTGCCGTTCACGACCGCGTGCACGACCGTCGACGCGCAATGCGGGTCGGCGCAGCAGGCCAACCACCTCGTGGCCGGGCTCGTCGCTGCCGGCGGCCTGCAGGTCGGCATCGCCTGCGGCGTCGAGCAGATGAGCCACGTGCCCCTCGGCTCCAACGTCATCCACGGGCCCGGCCACTACAAGACCGAGCCGTGGCCCTACGACGACCCGCCGAACGGGCAGTTCGGCGCCGCCGAGCGGATCGCCGACCGGCGCGGGATCACCCGCGAGCAACTCGACGAGTGGGGCTTCCACTCGCAGCGTAAGGCGAAGGTCGCGTGGGACGAGGGACGCTTCGAGCGTGAGGTCGCCCCCATCGACACGCCGGTGCTCGGCGAGGACGGTGAGCCCACCGGGCAGACCCAGACCATGTCGCACGACCAGGGGCTGCGCGACACGACGCTCGAGACCCTCGCCAAGCTCAAGCCGGTCTACGAGGGAGCCCGCCACACCGCCGGGAGCTCGTCGCAGATCTCCGACGGCGCCGCCGCGGTGCTCTGGATGGACGAGGCCGTCGCCCGCAGCCTCGGGTTGCGGCCCCGGGCGCGGCTCGTGCACCAGCTCGTCACCGGCACCGACCCCTACTACCTCCTCGACGGGCCGGTGGACGCCACCGCCAAGATGCTCGACCGGTCCGGGATGGCCATGGCCGACTTCGACCGCTTCGAGATCAACGAGGCGTTCGCGTCCGTCGTGCTGTCGTGGGCGCAGGTCCACAAGCCCGACCTCGACCGGGTCAACGTGAACGGCGGCGCCATCGCCCTCGGGCATCCCGTCGGCTCGACCGGCGCCCGGCTCATCACCACCGCCCTGCACGAGCTCGAGCGCTCCGACACCGAGCTCGCGCTCATCACCATGTGCTGCGGCGGCTCGCTCGGCACGGCCAGCATCCTCCAGCGTCTCTGACCGCCCCCGCCGGCCATCCCGGGGGGCCGGCCCAGCCCCTGGCCTAGCCTCGGGCCGGGCGCACGGGACGCCGGCGGCGCGGGCCCGGAAGGCGGGGACCATGCTCTGGAAACAGGTCAAGCCGAGTTACCGCACCCCGCTCGCGCCGAACTCCGCCGGCGGCCCCGCCGGCCGGCGCGTGACCGTTCGCGGCATCAGCGTGACCGTGGCGGCCGCGACATGACGCTGGAGGTCCCCTGCGCACCGAGCGGCGTGCTGCGCTTCGCCGACGACGTGGTCGAGCTGCTGAGCGGCGGTGACACCGTACGGATCCCGGTGCTGGACATCACCCGGTTCAATTTCTGGGAGCCGAAGAAGGGCCGGTGCAAGGTGCAATTCGCGTACCGGGCGGGGATCGGCGGCGGCTCCCAGATCTTCTGGATCCAAGAGGCCGACCGCGACGCAGCGGTGGCGCTCGCCGAAGCCGCCGTCGCGGCGCGCAACGCCCGCCGCGACGGCGCGGCCAACCCCGGAGCGGGCGACGCCTAACGACACGCCCGCCGGCCGCCTACCCCAGGGGGTCTGGCGCCGGTGCCGTGGCACCGTCGGGGAGGGTCGGCGGTAGGGTCCCCGCGTCGACGAGGGAGCAGACGATGCGCTACACGAGCCTGGGACGCACCGGCGTGCGGGTGTCGAGGGTGTGCCTCGGCATGATGAGCTTCGGGAACGACAGCGAGCGGCCCTGGGTGCTCGACGAGCGAGCCGCCGAGCCGATCATCAAGTCCGCGGTCGACGGCGGCGTGACGTTCTTCGACACCGCCGACACCTACTCGGGGGCGCGAGCGAGGTCGCGACCGGCAAGATCCTGCCCAAGTTCCTCACCCGCGACGAGATGGTCGTCGCGACGAAGGTGTTCATGCCGATGACCCCCGGCGAGAACGGGGGCGGGCTGTCCCGCAAGCACATCCTGTCGGCGATCGACGCCTCGTTGCAGCGGCTCAACCTGGACTACGTCGACCTCTACCAGATCCACCGGTGGGACAGCCGCACCCCCATCGAGGAGACGATGGAGGCCCTTCACGACGTCGTCCGCGTCGGCAAGGCCCGCTACCTCGGCGCCAGCAGCATGTTCGCGTGGCAGTTCGCCAAGGCGCAGCACGTCGCCGCGACGCACGGCTGGACCCCGTTCGTGGCGATGCAGAACCACTACAACCTCATCTACCGCGAAGAGGAACGCGAGATGATCCCCCAGTGCGTCGACCAGGGCGTCGGCGTGATCCCGTGGAGCCCCCTGGCCCGCGGGGTGCTGGCCGGGAACCGCGGCCGCGACGGTGAGAAGCGCACCACCCGGTCCGAGACCGACCAGTTCACCGACTATCTCTACAGCCAGCCGACCGACTTCGACGTCGTCGACGCGGTCGCCGACGTCGCCGCGGATCGGGGCGTGCCGTCAGCGCAGATCGCGCTCGCCTGGCTCCTCGCCAAGCCCGGCGTGACCGCGCCGATCATCGGTGCGACGAAACCCGGCCACATGGCGGACGCTCTCGCCGCCGAGGCGCTCGACCTCACCGACGACGAGATCAAGCGCCTTGAGGCCCCGTACGTCGCCCACCCGGTGCTCGGCCACTTCTGAGGCCGCGGCCCGCGCTCAGTCGACCTGGACCGGGACCGAGACCACGACCGTGTTCGGGCGGAACAGCAGCCGGGCCTTCAACGCCAGCGCCGTCTGGTTGTGCAGCAGCTGCTGCCACCAGTGGCGCACCACCACCTCGGGCAGCACCACCGTGATCACGTCGTTGGGTCGTCGGTCGTCGACCTCGTCGATGAACGACAGGATCGGCCGGGTGATCTCCCGGTAGGGGGACTCGACGACCTCGAGCGTCACCCCGAGCCCGAGCTCCTGCCAGCGCTGGCGGAGCGCCGCGATGTGCTCGTCCTCGAGGTCCACGGTGACCGCGACCACCCGGTTCGGATGCAGCGCCTCCGCGTACACGAGCGCGTCGAGCGCGGCCCGGTTGACTTCGCTGATCGGCACCACGACCGTGTTGTGCCAGCTCGGGAGCTTCGCGTGCTCGGGGATCGCGAGCTGTCGCTCCACCGACTCGTAGTGCCGCTTGATCAGCTTGCAGGCGACCACGATCATCGGGATGACGACCGCGGGGATCCACGCGCCCGCGGTGAACTTCGAGATCAGGATCACGACGAGCACGATCGACGTCGCCGTCGCACCCGTCGCGTTGATCACCAGACCGAGCTGCCAGCCGCGCTCTCGGAGACGGAGATGGTGGCGGACCATGCCGATCTGCGAGAGCGTGAACGCCGTGAACAGACCCACCGCGAAGAGCGGGACCAGCGAGTCGAGGTTGCCGCCGAAGGCCCAGAGGAGCACGGCGGCGCTGGCGGCCACCGCGATGATCCCGTTCGAGAAGACGAGCCGGTCGCCGCGCTTGGCGAACTGGTGGGGGAGGAAGCCGTCGCGGGCGACGATCGACGACAGCCGGGGGAAGTCGGCGAACGACGTGTTGGCCGACAGGCACAGGATCGCCGCGGCGGCCGCCATGAGCACGATGTACAGCGGGCTGCCCCGGCCGAACACGTGGTCGCCGAGCAGCGAGAGGAGGGTCTCCTTCGTCGAGACGGTCGGGCGGAGCCGCTCGGTCAGCACGGCGAGGCCGAGCAGCGGGCCGCCGAGGAAGATGCCCGTCCACATCAGCGTGATCGAGGCGTTCTTGGACTTCGGCTCCCGGAAGGCTGGCACCCCGTTCGAGATGGCCTCGACCCCGGAGAGGGCCACCGCACCCGACGAGAACGCCTTCATCAGCGCGAACAGCGTGATGCCCGTGACGAGCGCGCCGTTGTGGGTGAACGCGTTCAGCTGCGTGTGGTCGACCGGCAGGCGGTGCAGGCTCCCGGTGAACGAGCGGATCAGGCCGTCGACGATCAGCCCGGTCAACACCGCGACGTAGGTGTAGACGGGCAGGGCGAACAGCCGGCCCGCCTCGCGGAGCCCGCGCAGGTTGGCGAACATGATCACGGCCACGAGGCTCAGGCTCACGGCCACCGGATGGTTCTGCAGCGGTTTGACCGCCGAGCTGATCGCCGCGGCGCCCGCCGCGGCGGACACCGCGACGTTCAGCGTGTAGTCGACGAGCAGCGCCGCGGCGGCGACGAGCGACGGATTGGTGCCGAGGTTCTCCCGACTGACGATGTAGGAGCCGCCACCGTTCGGGTAGGCGTAGATCGTCTGGCGGTAGCTGAGCACGAGCAGCAGCAGCACCCCGATGAGGATGAGCGACAGCGGGACGAGATACCCGAGCGCCGCGACGCCCGCCACGGGGACGAGCACGGTCAGCATCACCTCGGTGCCGTACGCCGTGGACGACACCGCGTCGGAGGAGAACACCGGCAGCGCGATCCGCTTCGGCAGCAGCTCCGAGTCCTGGGCGTGCGTCGCCAGCGGACGACCGACGACGAAGCGCTTCACGGTCGAGACGGAGCCGCCGGCGAGACGGTGGCCGGCGCGACGGTCGACGACGACGCGGTCGGTCCCTCGCCGTTGGGCCGTCACGGGTCAGATCCTGGCAGGTCGGGCTCCCCCGCGGCGGGGCCGACCGATCAGAAGGAGCTGGTGAGGAACGCGGCGATCCGGGCCATCGCCGCGTCGGCCTCCGGCACGAGCGCGTCCATGCCGACGAAGCCGTGGACCATGCCCTCGAAGCGGTGCAGCTCCACCGGGACGTCGAAGCCGTCGAGGCGACGCGCGTACGCCTCGCCCTCGTCGCGCAGCGGGTCGAACTCCGCCGTGATCACGAGCGCCGGCGGCAGCCCGCCGAGGTCGGCGGCGCGCAGCGGCGACGCGAACGCGTCCGCGGGGTCGCCGTCGGGGCCGAGGTAGCACTCCCAGAACCACGCCATGTCGTCGGCGGTGAGCAGGTACCCGTCGCCATTCTCGCGATACGACGCCGTGTCACGGGCGGCGTCACAGACCGGATAGACGAGCACCTGCGCGGCGAGCGTCGGCCCGACCGCGCGGGCCCGCAACGCCACGCACGCGGCGAGGTTCCCGCCGGCGCTGTCGCCCGCCACCACGAGCCGGGTCGGGTCGCCGCCGAGCTGGTCGGCGTGGTCGGCGAGCCAGGCCGTCGCGGCCTCGCAGTCCTCGAGCGCGGCGGGGAACCGGTGCTCGGGGGCGAGGCGGTAGTCGACGCTCACGACGAGCGCGCCGGTGGCGTTGGCGAGACGCCGACAGATCCGGTCGTGGGTCTCGATGCCCATGAACACCCAGCCCCCGCCGTGGAAGTAGGCGACGACGGGCAGCGCCCGGTCGTCGGGCACGGGCGCATAGCAGCGGACGGAGCGGGGTCCGGCGCGGGTGTCGAGCTCGCGGTCCTCGACGCGGGCGACCGGCTGGGCGGGTCCGGCCCCCGCTTCGACGAACGCCAGAATGTTCTCGCGCAGCTCGTCGATCGGCTGGTCACGCAGCGGCGGGAGGTCGCGGGCCGCGCCGGCGTCGAGGAAGGCTTGCAGGGGGGCGGGGACGGGCATCAGGCGGCTCGCCAGAACTGCTCGAGCACCGGGACGACCTCGTCGGGTCGCTCGATGATGCTCCAGTGCCCGGCGTCGAGCTCGACGTAGGGCGCGTCGGCGAGCTCGGCGGCGGCGCGGCCGTAGGCGGGCGGTCCGTACTCGTCGCGGGCGCCCCAGAACACCCGCGCCGGCCGTCCGGCGCCGCCCGGCGGCGGTGACCACTCGGCGACGATGTCGACCGCGGACCGGTAGAGGGCGAGCACCGCCCGCTTCATCGCGTCGTCGATGCGGGCGGCGACACCCTCGGGATCGGGGTGCGCGGCGTCGCGCAGCGCGGCCGCCACCGCGTCGGGGGTCATGAGCTCCATGATCTGCTCGCCGACCTCGGGGGTCTGCCACTGCGTCGCGAGCTCGTGCCACGCGAACGCGGGGCTGACCGCCCCGTCCGCCAGCACCCAGGTGCGCACGAGGTCGGGACGCGTCGTCGCGACCCGCTGCGTGAGGAGCGAGCCCCAGTCGTGGCCGACCAGGTCGACGGGCTCCCCGATCGCCTCGAGCTCACCGACGAGCCACGCGGCGTACGCGTCCTTCGTGCAGGTGAACCCGTCGGGGACCGGCGCGGCGAACCCCGGGAGGCGGGGACACACCACGTCGCTGCGGGTCAGGCGTTCGCGGATCGGGGCCCAGAGCTCCGCGGTGTCGGGGACGCCGTGGACCAGCACCGCCGGCATCCGCTACTCCTCGTCGCGCAGCGTGTCGAGGCGCTGGGTGGCGTCGATGAACTCGTCGACGAGGTCGAGCACCACGTCGCGGACCGGCCGGACCGACGACATCCGCCCGACGATCTGGCCCACGGGCATGACCCGCAGCTCGTCGACCTGGTACTTCGCGACGCGTCGTTGCGCCTCGGCGGTCGCCATGTACTGCAGCGGCATGGGCAGGTAGCCCGGCGAGTCGGGTCGCTCCCACGCCTCCGTCCACGGGGTGCGCAGCTGGCGTGCCGGCTTCCCGGTGAGCACCCGGGACCGGACGGTGTCGCGCGACCCGGCGGCGATGAGCCGATCCATGACCACCGGCGCGGTGTCGCTCTCGGTCGTGGTGAGCCAGATGGACCCGGTCCAGACGCCGTCGGCGCCGAGCGCCATCGCCGCGGCCATCTGGCGTCCGGAGCCGATCCCCCCGGCCGCGAGGACCGGGACGCGGTCGCCGACCGCGTCGACCACCTCGGGGACGAGGACCATGCCGGCGACGTCGCCGGTGTGGCCGCCCGCCTCGTAGCCCTGGGCGACGATCATGTCGACGCCCTGGTTCACCTGCCGCTCGGCGTGGGCCAGGCTGCCGACCAGCGCGGCGACCTTCACGTCGTGCTCGTGCGCCAGGTCGACCACGTCCTTCGGTGGGGGGCCGAGCGCGTTCACGAGCAGCTTGATGGGGTGCGAGAGCGAGATGTCGACCTGGGGCCGCGCGCCCTCGTGGGTCCAGCCGAGCAGCCCGCTGCGGTCGTCGTCCTCGTTCAGGGGTGGGACGTTGTGCTCGTCGAGCACCTTCTCGATGAAGTCCTTGTGCTCCTGGGGGATCATGTCGGCGAGCTGCTGCTCCATGCGGTCGGGGTCGAGCTCCCCGCCCGAGCCGGCGTAGCTCGCGGGCATGACGACATCGACGCCGTAGGGCCGGCCGTCGACGTGGTCGTCGAGCCAGCGCAGCTCGATCTCGAGCTGGTCGGGGGTGAACGCGAGCGCGCCGAGCACGCCCATCCCGCCCGCCTTGCTGACCGCGGCGACGACGTCCCGGCAGTGGCTGAACGCGAACAGCGGCAGGTCCAGGCCGAACAGCTCGGTGGCTCGGGTGCGCATGGGCTCCTCTTCTCAGACGGGGGACGCGGCGCCGGTGGCGACGACCTTCGCCCACCGGTAGTCCGGCTTCCCGGACGGGGATCGGACGATCGACGGCACGACGTGCAGCTCGCGTGGCACCTTGAACCCGGCGAGCTGGCTGCGGCAGTGCTCCTGGATCGACTCGAGGGTGAGGGTCGTGTCGTCGCGGGGCTGCACCACCGCGACGACCCGCTGCCCCCACCGGTCGTCGGGGACGCCGACGACCGTGCAGTCGTACACCGCGGGATGCGACTTGATCGCGGCTTCGACCTCCTCGGGGTAGATCTTCTCGCCCCCCGAGTTGATCGACACCGACCCGCGGCCGAGCAGCACGATGCGGCCGTCCGCCTCGACGGTCGCGAAGTCGCCGGGGATCGAGAAGCGCGTCCCGTCCGGACCGGTCACGAACGTCTGCGCCGACTTCTCCGGGTCCTTGTAGTACTCGAGCGGGATGTTGCCGGTGCGGGCCAGCTTCCCGACGACCCCCGACCCCGGCGCCACCGGCTGCAGGTCGTCGTCGAGGACGACCGTGTCGAGGATCGCGGTGACCCGGGGTCCCCGCGCCTCGGTCTGGCCGGCTTGCACGAGCGTGTAGCCGTTCGACCCCGTCTCGGACGCGCCGATCGCCTCGCTGACGATGATCGACGGGAGCCGGGCGAGGAGCCGCTCCTTCACCGCGGGGGAGAACACCGCTGCGGTGCTCGACAGGCTCACCAGGGACGTGAGGTCGTAGTCGGCGCCCGGCTCGTCGAGCGCCTCGACGAGCGGCCGGCCCATGGCGTCGCCGGTGATCATGATGCTGTTGACCCGCTCCTGCCCGACCAGGCGCCACACCCGGTCCGGGTCGAACTTGGCGACGAGCACCACCTTGTTGCCCTGGAACGAGCCGCCCATCACCGACCACTGCGAGGCGCCGTGCATCAACGGCGCGATCGGCAGCATCGTCGCCGGGTCCCGGGTGTGGGCCCGCTCGACGAGCGCCTCCGGTCGATCCACCCGCGTGTTCGTGGTCGGGTCGATCCCGCCCCCCAGCGCGAAGAACACGTCCTCGTGGCGCCACACGACCCCTTTGGGCATCCCGGTCGTTCCGCCCGTGTAGAGGATGTAGTGGTCGTCGGGGGAGCGAGGACCGAAGTCGCGCTCGGGTGACCCCGCCGGCCATCGCCGCCTCGTAGGGGACCGAGTGCCAGCGGGCCGAGGTCGGCGCCGCTGCCGTCCTCGATCACGATGGAGTGGGTCAGCATCGGCAGGTCGCCGAGCACGTTCGCGACCCGGGGCGCGAACTCGCGCTGGTAGACGAGGGCCCGGAGGTCGGCGTTCGCGAACAGGTACGCGAGCTCCCCCTCGACGTAGCGGTAGTTGATGTTGACCCACACGGCCCGCAGCTTGAACACGGCCCACAGCGTCTCGACCCACTCGACCGAGTTGTAGGCGTAGATCCCGACGTGGTCACCCGGGCCGATGCCGTGCGCGGCGAGATGGTGGGCCAGCCGGTTGGCGCGGGCCTCCATCTCGGCGTAGGTGCGGCGTTGCCCCTCGGCCACGAGGTACTCGCGGGATCCGAAGTGGTCGGCGGCGTGCTCGAACAGGTCGGCGAGGTTGAACTCCATCGGCCCGCACTCTACGGGCCGCTCTGACGGGCCGTCAGACGGCAGGGGGCCCCGATCCGGCCGACCGCAACGTTGCCCCGGCTGGTCGTGTCGCCCGCCGCGGCGGCCCGCGCTGGGATGACGGACGCGCGACCGGTGTGCTCAACTGACGCCCCCGTCAGTCCCGAGGCCGCGAGGGAGCACCCGTGGACCGCACGCCCGTCATCGTGGGCACCGGCCTGTCCGACTATCCGAAGGCGCCCGAGCTCGACGGCGTCCAGCACCACGTGCAGGCCCTGCAGCGGGCCCTCGCCGACTCCGGCGTCGAGAAGTCCGAGATCAACGGGTACGTCAGCGCGGGCGGCGGCGGCCTGATGATCGACGATGCGGTCACGATGGCCGAGTACCTGCGCATCGACCACCGCTACATCGACGGCACGATGACCGGCGGCTCGTCCTTCGAGTTCCACGTCCAGCACCTCGCGGCCGCGATCCGCGAGGGCCTCTGCGACGTGGCGCTCATCACCTACGGCTCCGACCAGCTGAGCCGGATGGGCCGCCGGCTCGGCACCGGGGGCTTCCAGCGACCGGGGTCGCGCGTCGGTGGCCCCATCCAGTACGAGGCGCCCTACGGCAACTCCCTCGTCGGCGCCTACGCCATGCACGCCGCCCGCCACATGCACGAGTTCGGCACGACACCCGCGCAGCTCGCCGAGATCGCCGTCGGCATCCGCGAGTACGCCACCCTCAACCCGCACGCCATCTACCGCGACCCGATCACCGTCGACGACGTCCTGAACAGCCGCATGATCGCCGACCCGCTGCACAAGCTCGACTGCTGCGCGATCACCGACGGGGGCGGCGCGATCCTCATGACGACCGCCGACCGGGCGAAGGACCTCCGCCAACCCCCGGTCTACGTGCTCGGTGCGGCCGGCGCCGAGACGCACTGGAACGTGAGCCAGCAGCCCGACTTCACGACCTGCGCCGGCGCCCTCGCCGGCCCGGTGGCGTTCGAGCGCGCCGGGCTCACACCCGACGACATCGACATGCTGATGTTCTACGACTCGTTCACGATCACCTGCCTGATCCTCCTGGAGAGCCTCGGGTTCGTGCCCCGCGGCGAGGGCGGCCCGTTCGTCGCCGAAGGTCACCTCAAGCGCGGCGGGCGCTGGCCGCTGAACACCGACGGAGGCGGGCTGTCGTCGTCGCACCCCGGGATGCGCGGCATCTTCTTGCTCATCGAGGCGGCCCGGCAGCTGCGCGGCCAAGCCGGCGACGCGCAGGTGCCCGACTGCCGCACCGCGATCTGCGCCGGGTCGGGCGGCTGGCTGAGCGCCATCGGCGTCGCCATCCTCGGCGCCGAGCATCCGTGAGAGGGGCCTGATGGGCGACGTCACCACACCCGAGGAGTGGCAGAAGCCGCTGCCCGCCGTCGACGACGTGAACCGCGAGTTCTGGGCCGCGGCCGGCGAGGGGCGTCTCCTCATCCAGGCGTGCCCCCACTGCGGGCACCGCCAGTTCTATCCCCGGGCGTTGTGCACCGCGTGCGGCGACACCCCCGAGTGGCTCGAGTGCAGCGGGCGCGGCACCGTGCACACCTTCACCGTCATCCGCCAGATGGGGATGCGGCCGTTCCGTGACGAGCTCCCCTACGTCGTCGCCATGGTCGAGCTCGAGGAAGGGCCGCTCATGATGGGCAACGTGACCGACTGCGACCCCGAGACGGTGCGCATCGGGCTCCCGGTCGAGGCCCACTTCGTGCGCGCCGCCGACGACGTCGGCGTGCCCCTGTGGCGGCCCGCCGCCACCTGATCCGGCCCGCGCTCAGCGGGGACGGCTGCCGTCGCGCGGTGCGATGAACACGATCGACGCCTCGGCGAGCAGCTCACCGTCGCAGCGAGACGTCGCGTCGACCCAGATCTTGCGGCCCTCCACGCGATCGACGTGCGCCTCGTAGTCGATGCGCCGCTCGAGGGGCGTGGGGCGCAGCATCCGCACCGTCAACGTGCCGGTGTAGCCGGCCTGCCCGGACGCCACCTGCGCCGCGCCCATCAGATCGTCGAACGCGGCGGCGACGAACCCGCCATGCACGTGCCCGATCGGCCCCTCGTACGCACGGGAGTACACCGCGGTGCCGTGGGTGCCGTCCTCGCCGACCGTCCACTGCACCGGCGGGGCCAGCGGGTTGCTCCGCCCGCTGATCCCGCTGCGCTCGAGCAGCGACCCTTGCGCGCCTGGCTGGGATCCCAGCCCGCCGGTCGCCAGCAGGCTCGGCTGGTCCTCGAGCGCGTCGGCCAGCGTGCGCGCCGCGTCGGTGGCGGCCGCGACCGCGTCCGCGTCGGCCGTGCCGCTGTCGAGATGCGCGACGACCTCGATCACCCGCTTCACCTCTCGGACGAGTCGATGCTTGCGGGCGCGCGCCTCGGTCTCCGGCGGGTCGAAGCTGACATAGGTGCTGCGGGCATCGGGCGGCAGGCTCACCGCCGCAGACTAGGAGCGAGCGGGCGCTCGCGTCGTCAGGCGGCGTGGCCCCGGCACGCCGCGGAACTCGTAGGGCTCCGCGCCGCGGCCGGCGACGATCGTCGCGACGACGCCGGCGTCCTCGCGTCGGAGCAGACCGGCGACCGCGTCGGCCACCTCGTCGGGGGCGAGCATCGGGCGCCCGGCGGCGACGATGCGGGCCTTGCGCTCGGCGTCGAGGAGCCCGGTGTCGACGCCCCCCGGGCAGATGGCGTGGAGTCGCACGCCGGCGGCCGCGAGCTGCGGGGCGGCGCTGCGCACGAAGCCGACGATCGCGTGCTTCGTCGCCGCGTACATCGGGTCGTCGGCGTACGGGCCGAGCCCGGCGAGCGACGCCGTGGCGACGATCGCGCCGCCGCCGGACGCCGCGACGACGGGCGCCAGCGTGTGCACGCCGAGCAGGACGCCGTCAAGGTTCACGGCGCGCACCCGGGCCAGCCGCTCCGTCGTGACGTCCAGGAACGGGACCGGCTCCGGGGCGGTCAGCACGCCGGCGTTCAGCGCCGCCCACTCGACGCGCCGGCCGGCCAGCTGGTCGGCGAGCGCCCGCCACGCCGCGGGATCGCCGACGTCGAGGTGCACGTACGTGCCCTGGATCTCGGACGCGACCGCCGCCCCGGGCTCGTCGACGACGTCGCACACCACGACGTCGGCGCCGTCACCGGCCAGCCGGCGCGCCGTCGCGGCCCCGATCCCGGAGGCCGCGCCGGTCACGACCGCGACCCGGTCGCTCACCCGTCCGCCGGTCGGGGGCCAGGCCGTGTCACGCGTGCTCGAGTCGCGGCCGGTTGCGGGCGAGGTGCGCGCCGTTGTCCGACAGCACCAGCTGGCCGGTGACGCCCCGGCCGAGGTCCGACGCCAGCGCGACGACGAGACGGGCGAGGTCGTCGGGCTCGTTCATCCGTCCGAGCGGGATCGAGTCGACCAGGGCCGTCACGTAGTCGTCGGAGAGCGCGGCGCGCACCGTGGGCGTGAGCGTGGTGCCGGGCGCGACGGCGAGGACCCGCACCCCAGCCGGCCCGAGCTCCACCGCCAGGGTCTGGGTGAGGTGGTTGATCGCCGCCTTCGCCGCACCGTAGGCGGCCAGGCCGAGCGCCGGCCGCGTGCTCTCCCCGGAGCTGACGTTGACGATCACGCCCCCGCGACCGGCGGCGAGCACGGCGCGGGCTTCGGCACGGCAGCACGCCGCGGTCAGCAGCAGGTTCTGGCGCACGATCTCGTCGACGAACCCGTCGTCCTGGTCCACGAACGGCGCCGTGCCCAACCCGGCGAGGCTGCCGACGTTGTTCACCGCGACGTCGAGGGCGCCCAGCGCGTCGACCGTCGCCTCGACGACCGCCGCCGCGGCGCCCGCGGCACGCAGGTCGGCCGGGCACGCCACCGCCCGGTGCCCCTCGGCGCGGACCTCGCCGACGGCGTCCTCGAGCGCCGCCACGTCGCGGTCGACGAGCGCGACGTCACACCCGGCGCGGGCGAGCCACCCGGCGACGGACCGGCCGATGCCGACGGCGGCGCCGGTCACGAGCGCGGCCTTCCCCGTCAGGCCCAGGTCGATCACGGCTCGAGCACCACCTTGATCGCGCCCGCGGCGCGATCGGCGGCGACCGCGAACGCCGCCGGGGCGTCGTCGAGGGGGAATCGGTGGGTGACGACCGTCCGCCGCGATCTCGGGGGTCCGCGCGAGCAGCGCGGCCGCGTCGTCGAGGTCCCGCCCGCCGGGATGGGCGCCGTACGTGTACGACCACCGGAACGCGAGCTCCTTCATGAGCGCCGGGATCCCGGGGATCGGCACCGGGCTCCAGTGCGTGCTGAGGAACAGCACGAGGCCCCCGGGGCGGCACCGCGCCACGGCCTCGGCGAGCGCGCCCTCGGTCCCGGCGGCTTCGACCACGACGTCGTGCTCGCCGTCGCCGGCGAGGGTCGCGCCGAGGCGCTCGCCCGCCGCCTGCTGGTGGGGATGCCGGGCGACGAGCGTCGGGTCGGCGCCGAGGTCGGCGGCGCCGGCTACCGCCGCCAAGCCGATCGTGCCGCCCCCAACGACCGCGACGCGGGTGCCCGGACCGACCTCGCCGAGGCGCAGCCCGTGGATCGCGACGGCAAGGGGCTCGACCAGACAAGCGTCCGCGTCGTCGAGCCCGGCCGGCAGCGGCACGAGCGCCGCGTCCGGGACGACGACTCGCTCGGCGAGACCGCCATCGGCGCCGACGCCGAGCGCGCGTGCGGCACCCGTGCGGCACCGATGCGCCGCGCCCGTGCGGCATTGGTCGCACGTCCCGCACGGCTGGCTCGGGTCGACCGCGACGGCGGTGCCGTCCACCAGCCGGCCGGCGAACTCGTGGCCGAGGGTGACCGGGAACGGCCCGCGGGCGACGAGGTGCAGGTCGCTCCCGCAGATGCCCGACGCGGTGACCTGCAGCGTCGCGCCGCCGCCGGTCGGCTCGGGCACGTCGAGGACCCGGACGCCCTCCGGCGTGACCCGGACCGCTCTCACACCGGCTCCCGGGACAGCCCGACCGCACCCGGCACCTCGGCGATCGCCGCGTGACGCCACCGGCGAGCCGTGGGTGGCGCGTGATCCGGAAGAGCCATGGTCCCTCGAGGCTGCACCGCGGCGCGCAGTGTACGGGCGGGTCCGACGGCCCGACGAGCGTCGCCCCTCGCCGCCGTCCACCCGCCGGGCTGCCCCGCCCCGGCTCGGGTGGCCGGGGCCTCGCCGGCCGCACCGCGAACCGCGGGACCCGTCTTGAAACACGTTTCAATCTCGGTAAGACTGCGGCCCGGCTGGGGGGTCGCGTGACACGCGTCGGCCCCCGGTTGGGATCCGACAGGGGGGATCACGTGAGTCGTTTCCGTGGGATGGCGATCGCGGTAGTCGTGGGGCTGGTGAGCGTGGGGACCGCCAGCGGAGCCCTCGCCCAGTCGAGTGGCGGCGCGAACAAGGCGACCGACGTCGGCGTGACCGCGAGCACCATCCGGATCGCCGTCGTCGCCGACGTCGACAACTCGCTCCAGCCGGGCCTCTTCGGGGGCTCGGTGGCCGGCGTGCAGGCCGCGGCCCGCTACATCAACGCCAACGGCGGGGTCGCCGGGCGCAAGCTCATCGTCGACTTCATCGACTCGAAACTGAGCGACAGCGAAGCGGTCAACGCCGTCATCACGGCCTGCAGCCACGACTTCGCGCTCGTCGGCACGTCCGCGCTGTTCCTGAACAACGTCGACGACATCACCAGCTGCAAGGACATCAACGGGGCCGCCACCGGCATCCCGGACCTGCCGGTCGTGACGACCGAGGTCGTGCAGCAGTGCGACCCCGACTCGTACCCGGTCAACCCGCCCCAGATCGAGTGCCAGACCCAGGGCGCCCACCCGCAGACCTACCGGGCCCAGGCCGGCCGGGCCTTCTACTTCCAGCAGAAGTTCGGGAAGAGCCTCCACGGCATCTACATGCTCACCGGTGACCTGCAGAGCGCGAAGAGCGCCAACCAGGTGACGGCGAGCTCCGTGGTGAAGCTCGGGATCAAGTCCGACGACACGATCACCATCTCGGCGGTCGCACCGCAGAGCGCCTACACCCCGGCCGCCCAGACGATGAAGAACTCGAACTCGAACTTCGCGGAGGTCGAGCTCGCCTACAGCCAGACCGTCGACCTGCGCAAGGAGGCGTCGCTGCAGGGCGTCGTGAACCCCAACATCGTCTGGTCCTGCACGGTGCAGTGCTACAACCCGCAGTTCCTCACCCAGGGTGGGACGTCCGTCGAGGGGGAGTACGTCTCGCTCGGGTTCCTGCCCGACATCGAGGGCAAGTACAACAAGGCCGTCGCCGGCTTCGACAAGTTCACCGACCCGACGAAGCGCGACGGGTTCGCCGCCGACGCCTTCGCCGCCGGGCTGCTGCTCAGAGACGCGATCAACGCTGCCGTGGCGAAGACCGGGAACAACGGCCTGACCCGCAAGGCCGTGTTCGCGGCGCTGAACAACATCCACGCGTTCACCGCGGACGGCATGCTCGGCACCACCGACATCGCCGGGCGGGTGCCGTCGCCGTGCTACATGCTGACGCAGGTCAAGAACGGCAAGTACGTGCGCGTCTACCCGACCAAGCCGGGGACGCTGGACTGCTCGAAGCGCAACCTGGTCACGTTCCAGCTCGACGTCCCGGACTAGGCAGCACGGCGTCGCACCGCAGCCGCGCCCGGGGGCGGACACACCGTCCCCGCGACGCGTCCCGACGGTGACGCGCCGTCGAGCGCCCACGGTGACGACGCGCCGGAGCGGCGGCGAGGAGCCACGATGAGTCTGCTCAGCTGCCAGGCAGTGGCGGTCAGCTTCGGGGGGCTGCGCGCCCTCGACGAGGTCACCCTCGACGTGCCGCCGGGCAAGATCACCGGTCTCATCGGGCCGAACGGCGCCGGCAAGACGACGCTGTTCAACGCGGTCTGTGGGCTCCAGCCGCTGCACAGCGGCCGGATCAGCCTCGACGACCGCGACATCACGAGCGAGCGCCCCCACAAGCGGGCCCGGCTCGGCATTGCCAGGACCTTCCAGCGCCTCGAGACGTTCGGGACGCTCAGCGTGCGCGACAACGTGCTCGTCGCCGCCGAGATGCGCCGCGGCTGGTCGCGGGAGCGGTTCAAGCCGGGGGACCTCACCGACGAGCTCGTGGATCGGGTCGGGTTGACGGGGGTCGCCGGCCAGCGGGTCGACAAGCTGCCCACCGGGACGCAGCGCCTCGTCGAGGTGGCCCGCGCCCTCGCGACGAAGCCCCGGGTCCTGTTGCTCGACGAGCCCTCGGCCGGTCTGAACGACACCGAGACAAAGTCCCTGTCGGTGCTGCTCCGCGAGCTCGCGGGCACCGACCTGGCCATCCTCCTCGTCGAGCACGACATGGGCCTGGTCATGGGGACGTCGGACGGGATCCACGTCCTCGACTTCGGGCGCATCATCGCCACCGGCACCCCCGAGCAGGTGCAGGCCAACCCGCTCGTGCGCGCCGCGTACCTCGGCGAAGGCGACGAGGCCGAGGAGGTCCCGCCCGACCAGCGCGCCCTGCTCGAAGCCGTCGTCGTCCACGAGCCCCCAGCGACCTCCACCGCGAGCGGGGCGGCCAGCCCCGACACCGCCGTCCTCGAGCTGCACGAGGTGCGCGCCGGCTACGGGACCATCAACGTCCTCGACGGCGTCACGCTGCGGCTCCAGCCACGCCAGGTCTTCGCGCTCCTCGGACCCAACGGCGCCGGCAAGAGCACCACCTTGAAAGTCGCGAGCGGCCAGCTCCGACCCACGGCGGGGACCGTGTCGTTCAACGGCGAGGTCGTCAACGGGTGGGCCCCCGACCGGCTCGCCCGCGCCGGGCTGTGCACCATCCCCGAGGGTCGCGGCGTGTTCCCGAACCTGTCGGTGCTCGAGAACCTGCGCATGATCACCTACAGCGGGGTGTCGCTGCGCGACGTCGAGGAGCGCGCCTTCGAACGGTTCCCTCGCCTCGGCGAACGTCGCAAGCAGGTCGCCGGGACCCTGTCCGGCGGCGAGCAGCAGATGCTCTCGATGGCCCGCGCCATGGCCACCGACCCGAAGGTGCTGATGCTCGACGAGCTGTCCATGGGCCTCGCCCCGCTCATCGTCGAGGAGCTCTACGAGGTCGTCGGTCGCATCGCCGCCGAGGACGTGGCGATCCTCATCGTCGAGCAGTTCGCCCACGAGGTCCTGGGCGTCGCGAACGCCGCGTCCATCATGCTGCACGGCCGGATCCAGTACACCGGAACGCCCGCCGAGGTCGGTGAGACGCTCCAGCGGGCCTACCTGGGCGGCGCCGTCGACTGACCGGCCGTCACGGCGCGTACGTCCCGTCGTCGCGGCGGACCCAGCCCGCCGCGGCGTGGCTGCCCCCGTCGACGTGCAGCACCGTCCCCGTCACCCAGCGGGCCAGGTCCGACGCCAGGTACACGACCGCGCCCGCGGCGTCGTCGACGTCACCCCAGCCGAGCGGCACCTTGCGGCCGTACGCCTCGCGCTGCCCCGCGTCGACTGCCTCGGCCAGGTCGGCGTCGCCCGGGGTGGGCATCGCGTCCGGCGCGACCGCGTTGACCCGGATGTGACGCGGCGCCAGCTCGAGCGCCAACGTCTTCGTCAGGCTCTCCACCGCGGCCTTCATGGCGGCGTACACCCCGAATCCCGGCGCGGCCCGCGACGCCTCCACCGACGTCACGTTCACGATCGACCCCCCGTCGCGGAGCAGCGGCGTGGCGCCCCGCACGAAATGGGTGACGCTGGTGAAGTTCTCGTCGATGAGCGACCGCTGCCCCTTCTCGCTCACCGAGGCGAACGGCGCGTAGAACCCACCGCCCGCGTTGTTCACGAGCACGTCGACGTGCCCGTAGGCGTCGGCGACCACGTCGAGCCACGCCGCGCACCGCGTCCCCATCGCGGACGTCGAGCACCCCCGGCACGCAGCGCCGCCCGACGGCCTCGACGCCCGCCGCCGTCTCCGCGAGGCCCGCCTCGCTCCGGTCGCACGCCGCCAGGTCCGCGCCGAAGCGGGCCAGGGTGAGCGCCGTGGCCGCCCCGATACCCTGCGCCGCGCCCGTCACGAGGGCGACGCGGCCGTCGAGCGCCACCGCCTCGGGACCGAACGCCACCCCGACCTACCGGACCCGTGCCGGGACCCGGGCGCCGGCCTCGAAGCGCCGCTGCCCCTCGGCGATGACGTCGGGGTCGTTGCCCAAACCGATGTAGACCTTCGCCATGGTGAGCGCCTGGGACCGGGTCAGCTCGCGTGCCAGCCAGATCGACCGGACCGTGCCCTGCGCGACGAGCGGCGGCACCGACGCGATCTCGGCGGCGACGGCCTGCGCGCGGGCCACGAGCTGGTCGGCGGCCACGACCTCTTGCACCAGCCCGACCTGATGCGCCCGCCGGGCGGACAGCCGCTCGTGGTTCCCGAGCAGCGTGAGCCGCATGATCTCGCCGAACGGCATCCGGGCCAGCATGAGGATCGGCTCGAACGCCGCGGTCATCCCGTACGTGACGTGCGGGTCGAAGAACGTGGCGTGCTCCGCGGCCAGGATGGTCTCGACCTCCCCGAGCAGGTAGAACGCCCCGCCGCACGCCATCCCGTTCACCGCCGCGACCACCGGCTTCCAGCAGTCGGCCGTCTTCGGGCCGATCGACAGACCCGGGTCGTCCATCATCCACGGGCCGCTCGGCTGGGGGATCACGTCGCCCCGGTCGATGCCGGTGCAGAACGCCCGCTCACCCGCACCGGTCAGCACCACCGCCCGCACCGCGTCGTCGACGCGCAGGCTCCGCCACAGCGCCGCCAGCTCGCGGGTCATCGTCGTGTCGAAGCTGTTCAGCCGATCCGGTCGGTCGAGTGTGACCGTCGCGACGCCGTCGACCACGTCGTAGCGCAACGTCTCCCAGTCAGGCACCGTCTGAGGCTACCGAGCAGGCAGGCACACCACCCGGGCCGTTGCCCGCCCCCGCGGCCGCGGCGAGCGAGGAGGAGCGATGACGAGCACCGACGACAGCCCGGTGCCGGACTACCCGGCAGCGCTGCGCCTCGACCGTCGACGATTCGTCGTCCTCGGCGCCGGACAGGGCATCGGCCGCCAGAGCGCCCACGCCCTCGCGTCGGTCGGCGCGCACGTCGCGTGCGTCGACGTCGAGGCGGCGCGGGCCCGCGACGTCGCGGACGAGGTCGGCGGCGTCGCCGTCGTCGGGGATGCCACCCGACGGGACGACGCCGAGCGGCTCTTCGACGAGGCCACGGCGGCCCTCGGTGGCCTCGACGGCGTCGTCGACATCATCGGGATGGCCCGCTACGCGTCGCTCCTCGAAGTCGACGACGACGACTGGTCCTGGCACTTCGACATCGTCCTGCGCCACGCCTACCTCGCGGTCCAGCTCGCCGGCCGGCACCTCGCCGCCGGGTCCGGTGGCGTGCTCGCGTTCGTCGCGTCGGTGTCCGGGCTCACCTCGGCGCCCCGCCACGCCGCCTACGGCGCGGCGAAGGCCGGGCTCATGTCCCTCGTACGCTCCGCCGCCGTCGAGCTCGGACCGGCGGGTGTCCGGGTCAACGCCGTCGCGCCCGGGGTGGTGTGGACCCCCCGCGTGTCGGTCCTCCTCGGCGAGGAGGGCGAGGCCCGCAACGTCGCGAACACGCCGCTGCGCCGGGTCGCGCAGCCCGCCGACATCGCCGCGGCGCTGCTGTTCCTCTGCTCCGACCTGGCGTCGTACGTGACCGGCCAGACCCTGGTGGTGGACGGCGGCGTCGCCGCCAAGTTCCCGTACCCGATGGCCGGGTGAGCCGCGCGTCGCCATCCTGGCGCGGCCCGCCCCGAGCAGGTAGGCAGAGGCCGTGTTCGTGCTCATCGACCTCGCGCCGCACCCGCCGGTGGTGACGCTCGAGGAGCCCGACGACACCCAGCGGTTCCAGGTCACGGTCCGGGGCGGGCAGCGCGGCGCCGACACCGCGCTCGTCTTCGGCGCCCTCGTCGACGCCGCCGCCGGTCGGCTCGACGGCGACGACGCCTGGATCACCGTCGACGCCGTCCGCCGGCTCGCTGCCGGCCGCGTCGGGCCCGACTGGGACGACGAGCTCACCGGCATGCTCGACTACGCCGACTCGAAGGGCTGGCTCGACACGGCGGCGCACGCCATCCGCGCCCACGTGGAATGGGAGCCGTGAGCGGCGCCACCACCGGCCTCGTCCTCGTCGCGTGGCGCGACACCGCGCCGTCGATACCCGCCGGGTGGCGCGCCGAGCCCGTGCTCGCCGACCAGTCGGCCCTCGACCGCGCCGGGTCGAAAGGTCGCACCCCACCCCCGTACCACGCCGTCCTGTGGTCCGAGGACCCCGCGATGCCGCTGGCCGTCCCCGACGGCCTCGCCGACCACGTCGCGCGCTGGGCCGCCTTCCGCCTCGTCGCCCACCCCGCGTGGGACGACGCCGCCGCGACTGGGGTCCACCCCACCGTGAAGCAGGTGTCGTTCCTCAAGGCTCGTCCCGAGCTGCGCGGCGACGCGTTCACCCGTCACTACCGCGAGCACGTCGCCGTCGCCCGTGTCCACCACCCCGCGATCTGCCGCTACACGCAGCACGACGTCGTCGCCGCCGCCGGCGACGCCGGCCTCGAGACCCACGGGATCTCCGAGCTGTGGTTCGCCGACGAGGCCACCCTCGTCGACCGCTACTACGCCGGCCCCGACAGCGTGCCGGTCGTGCGGGCCGACAACGGCGAGTACATCGACTTTCGCGGCACGCTCTCGCTCCTGGTCCGACCCAACGACCCGAGCCCGGCCGCGTGAGCCCGGCCGATCCGGACGACGCCCTCCGCGACACCTGCCGCGCCTTCTTCACCAACGAATCGCCGCCCAGCCGCGTCCGTGCGGCGGAGGCGGCCACGCCGCCCGGGTTCGACCCGGCGCTGTGGTCCAAGACGGCGACGCTCGGCGTCCCCGACCTCGTCCGCGACGGCGCCCAGCTGCGCGACCTCGCGGTCATCGCCGAGGAGTACGGCCGCGCGCTCGCTCCCATCCCGCTCGTCGAATCGCTCGTCGCGGCCCGTCTGCTCGCCACCCACCATCCGGCCGACGACCCGCCCCCGAGCCTGGTCACCGTCGCGCTCCGACCGGCTGAGCAGGGCGTGGCCCGGCTCGTGCCGGCCGGCGCCATCGCGGACGCCGTCGTCGCCCTCGACGGCGACGACCTCGTCCTCGCGTCCGGCGCCGCGACCACGGCGCCCCCGACCGTCGGGAGCGCACCCGTCGCCGACCGGCCCCTCGACCAGCGCGTCGTGCTCGCCCGCGGCGTCGCGGCCCGCGCCGCGCTCGCGCACGCCGTCGACGACTGGCGGGTCCTCACCGCGTCCGCGCTCGTCGGCCTCGCCCACGGCGCGCTCGGGCTCGGCGTCGACTACGCCCGGGCTCGCCACCAGTTCGGCGTGCCCATCGGCTCGTTCCAAGCCATCCAGCACCGCCTCGCCGACGTCGCCGCCAGCCTCGACGCCGCCACCCTCCTCGTCCGCCACGCCGCCGACGACGGCACGCCCGTCGCCGCGTCGATGGCGTTCCTCGCCGCGACGCGCGCCGCCCGCGCCGTCGCCGCGGCGAGCCTGCACGTCCACGGCGGCTACGGGTTCATGGTCGAGTACGACATCCAGCTGCACTTCCGCCGCGCCACCGCCTGGCCCCTCGCACTCGGCGACCCCGACGACGAGCGCGACCACCTCGCCGACCTGCTCGCCGACCAGGGCTGGACGCTCCCCGAGCCGAGCCCGACCGGGTTCCGGGCCGAGGTCCGCGCGCTGCTCGCCGACGCCTGCACCGCCGACGTCCTCGAGCGCGCCCACGCCACCGGCACCGTGCACGACTGGGGACTGCACCGCCGCGTCGCGGACGCCGGGCTCCTCGCCGCCGGGCTGCCCCGCGACGCGGGCGGGCAGGGGCGCGACGAGCGCGACGTGAGCGCGATGTGGGAGGAGCTCGAACGCGTCGGCGCGCCCACCGACGGGTGGGGCACGTCGGAGCTCGTCGCGCACACGCTCGCGATCGTGGGCACCGAGCGTCAACAGCGCGAGGTCATCGCGCCCGTGCTGCGCGGCGAGCTGCTCATCTGCCTCGGCTACAGCGAGCCGGACTCCGGGTCCGATGTGGCGGCGGCCGCGACCCGCGCCGAGCGCGACGGCGACGCCTGGGTGCTGAACGGCCAGAAGATGTTCACGACGCTCGCCGACGAGGCACGCTACGTGTTCCTCCTGACCCGCACCGACCCGTCGGTCCCGAAGCACCGGGGCCTCACGATGTTCCTCGTGCCGATGGACTCGGACGGCATCGAGATCACGCCGGTGCACACCCTGAGCGGTGAGCGCACCACCATCACCTACTACACCGACGTGCGGATCCCCGACACGTGCCGGGTCGGCGACGTGAACGGCGGCTGGGACGTCATGCGCGTCGCGTTGGCGTTCGAGCGGCGACCGACGATGGTCGGCGAGCTCGACCGGGTGCTGCACCAGTTCATCGCCTGGGCGTCCGAGCATCCCGCCGTGTTGGCCCGCCCCGCGGTGCGGGCCCGCCTCGCCGACGCGTGGATCGACCTCGCCGCCGGGCGGCGGCTCAGCGAGCGGATGGTGGCCGACACGATCGCCGGTGAGCTGCCGATCGTGCACGGCTCGATCGCCAAGCTGTTCTCCTCGGAGGCGCTCGTCCGGGCGTCCGCCGGGCTGCTCGACGCGCTCGGCGCCGACGGGGTCCTGACCCACGGCGCGTCCGGTGCCCCGGCCGACGGCTGGGTCGAGTGGATGCACCGCCACGCCCAGGTCACGACCATCCGGGCCGGGACGAGCGAGATCCAGCGCACGATCATCGCCGAGCGCGGCCTCGGGCTCCCGCGGTCGGGACGCTGACCCCGACGGGCGCTAGTCCGCCGACAGCGTCGCGCTGAGCCGAGCCATGAGCAGCGGTCCGCGCCGCCGAGCGATCGCGTAGGTGACGCGTCGGACCAACCCGGCCGCGACCTCGACGTCGAGCTTGCACCGGTACCTGAAGTCGACGAAGTTCATCCCGCCCTGCCCGTCCGACACGTAGATCGTCATCCACGCGTGCACGGCATGCGAACCCGGTGGGACGCTGACCTTGGTGGGCTCCGCCCACAGCGCGGCCGTCTCGCCCATCCACGAGCGGCTCCGCTTCGGCCAACCCTCCGCTGGACCCGGCTCGCCGTCGACGGCGAACCACACCTGGTACCTGCCGTCGCGGGGCAGCTGTCGCGCCACCACTGCGGGGTGAACTCGATCTCGCCGTCGGCCCGATCGTCCACCGTCGCACCTCCAGGCACCGCGACCACGGCATCGTACGCTCGGCCCGTCCGCCCGTCCGCCGACCACGCGACGGGCTCCGCGCATCTGGCGGCCGAGCGTCGACCACACGGACGACCGGCTGGCGGTGCCGTGCCTGGTCGTATCGTGATGCGACGATGACGTCGCGCACCAACGCGTTCGGCCAGCCGATCGGTCCGCCCGTGGGGTCGTGGGTGCCCCCGCCCGCGCCCGACGGTGCGCCCCTGCACGGTCGCTGGGCTCGGCTCGTACGCGTCGACGCCTCGGCGGACGCGGCGCGCCTCTTCGAGGCGTTCGCCGCCGACGCCGACGGCAGGATCTGGACGTACCTGCCCTGGGGACCCTTCGCCCACGGCGACGAGTTCGAGCGGCTGCTCGCACTCGCGGCGACCAGCACCGATCCGCTGTTCTTCACGATCACCGACGCGGCCGATGCCACACCTGTCGGCCTCGCCGCGTACCTCCGGATCGACCCGACCGCCGGCTCGATCGAGATCGGCGGCATCGTCCTGTCGCCGCGCGTGCAGCGCACCCGCGTCGCATCGGACGCGATCTTCCTCTTGGCGGATCACGCGTTCGCCCTCGGCTATCGCCGCCTCGAGTGGAAGTGCGACGCGCTGAACGCCGCGTCGATCCGAGCCGCCGGACGCTACGGGTTCCAGCACGAAGGGGTCTTCCGGCACGCCGCCGTCTACAAGGGGCGGAGCCGGGACACCGCGTGGTTCGCCATCATCGACCGCGACTGGCCCGCCCTACGCGCCGCGTACGAACGCTGGCTCGACCCCGCCAACTTCGATGCCGCGGGCACACAACGCGCCCGCCTCTCGGCGCTGACGCAGGCCGCCAGGCGCGCCGCCGGATGACCGGCCCGGCTACCGCACGCTGAGGCGGACCGGGTCGTCGGTGCTGACGAGCAGCGGGTCGCCCCACCGGCTGCCGCCCACATGGGCTTCCACGTACACGACCATGCCCGGCTCGAGCGTGTCGTCGTCACGCACGGCCTCGTGGCCGAGGCCGACGCCGGTCACGGTCACGTCGGCGGACCGCAGGTCGCCGACCCGCGCGCCGGCCCGACACCGCGTCGTCGCCGCGTCGGCGACGTCCCGCGCCGGACCGCCATCGGGCACGGTGCGGGCCACCACGCCCAGCCAGCCGTCCCGGATCACGCCCACCCGCGCCGCCACCCGCCGGTCCGCGACCTCCACGAGCGTCGGGAACGCCGGCGTCGTGACCCCGAGCTGCGCCCGACGCTCCTCGGCCCGGGCGGCGCGCGACGTGGCGTCCGTCGGCCCGTCGCCCGTCACGGCGGCGAGGGTCTCGTCCGCGACCAAGACCGCGGCGCGGATCGCATCGAGATCGGCGTCCGACTTGGTGCGGCGCACCGAGCGCAGCAGCGCCTCGCCGTCGACGACCTCGGCGTCCGGGAAGCCGCCGGCGAGGAGCTGCGCGAACAGCGGCGAGAGGCTGTCGACGCCGACCCGTCGCACTGTCGTGCCGGCCGCGACCCCCGCGGCGCCGGCCACGAGGTTCATCGGGTTCCACGAGATGGGGTAGAGCCCGGCCCGCGGGATGTCGTCAGGGATCCCGTCGTCGGTCACGGACAGCACGCCGACGGCGCCCGTCGACTCCACCAGCACACAGCCCGGCGCGAACGGGCGGGTCCCGGCCAGCCACAGCCGGTTCGCGCCCGTGACGTACCGGGCGTTCGCCTCCCGGCCGAGGACCAGCACGTCGATGCCGGCGTCCGCCATCGCGGCGCGCACCCGAGCCGCGGTGCTCAGCGGCGGATGTCATACGCCTCGAACGACAGGTTCGACAGCCGCTCGTACCCGTCGTCGGTGACCGCCACGATGTCCTCGGCGCGGAAGCCGCCGCGCCCGTCGTCCCAGATGACCGGCTCGAGGACCAGCACCATGCCGGGGGCGAGCACCACGGACTCGTCGAAGGCGTCGCCGAGGTCGGTGCCGACGAACGGCATCTCGGCGCTGTCGGTGCCCGTGCCGTGCGCGAGATAGAGGTGCGCGAGCCAGGGGCGGCGCCCGTAGACCTCGCCCGCGGCGCGGGTCAGGTCCCGGGCCGTCACCCCGGGCTTGATGACCTCCTCGACGGTGTCGACCGTGTCGACCCAGCGTCGGGCGTGGTCCCGGTGCTGGTCGTCGACGTCGCCGATCACCCAGGTGTGGCCGTAGTCGGACTGGTAGCCCTCGTAGTGCATCCCCGTGTCCACGAACACCACATCACCGGCCGCGAAGCGCCGCGCCGTCGTCACCGTCGGGAACACCACATCGCCGGTCACCGAGTACGGCCCGTCCGCGATCGCCGGGGCCATGACCTGCCACACCGGGTCGACCGTGTTGCCGGTCGCGCCGAGCTCGAGGATGCGACGCAGGAACCGGCCGCTCACCTCCGTCGCCGCGACACCCGGCACGGCCACCGACTCGACGTCGGCGATCGCCGCCTCGTTGATCGCCTGGGCGCGGCGGAGGCACTCCAGCTCGTCCGGCGTCTTCACGATCTTCGCCGCGGTGAGCGCCAGCGACGCGTCCGTCGGGTCGCGGCCCGCGAGCGCCCGCCAGCACGGCATCGTCAGATCGTCGACGGCGAGCCGACCGGCCGGCAGCGCGCCGGCGAGGCGCGCCGCGCCGTCGTCCCACTCGAGCTCGAGCCCCTCGCGGACGTCGGTGCCGAGCGCGTCCGGGACGCTGTCCGGCGCCCAGGTCCACACGACCGGCGCCCCGTCGGCCGTGACCACCGCGGCCGCCCGGCGGTGCAGCGCCTCGCTCTGATCCCGGCTCGGCAGGCGCGCGCCCGTCGCGTACAGGACGTTCGTCTGCCCGAGCAGCACCAGCACGTCGAGGCCCTGCTCGCGCATGGCGGTCACGAGGCGGTCGTGGCGGTCCCGGCACAGCCGCGCCCGGTCCAGCGGCCGGTCGAAGGTCAGCGGCGCGGTCGTCACAGCGGCAGCCGGTAGGCGTCCACCGCGTTGCGTCCCAAGATGCGTGCCTGGGCACCCGCGTCGAGCCCGCCGAGCCCGGCGCGCAGCTCGTCGACGATCCCCGGGTGGTACTCGGGGTGGGGGTAGTCCGACGCCCACAGGACACGGTCGGCACCGAGGAACTCGGCCGACGCGGCGAGGTTCCACTCCTCCGCCTCGAAGCACACCCAGCACTGCCGCTTGAAGTACTCGCTCGGGAGCAGCGACAGCCAGCGCTGCTCGAGCGGGAACGCCTCGACCTGCTCGTCCATGCGCTGCAGCTGGGTCGGGACCCACCCGCCGCCCGACTCGAGGAACAGCAGGCGCAGGCTCGGGAACCGCTCGCACACCCCGCCCATGAGCAGCCGGCCGAGGGTCACGACCATGTCGACGGTGTTCCCGACGGCCTGCCCGAGCCCCGACCCGCCGTGCAGCTCGTCCATCGCCATGTTCGTGACCATCATGTTCTCGTCGTCGGCGACGAGCCCGAACTTGCGGCATGCCCCGGGCGTGTCCACGTGCACCCCGGGATGGAACGCGACCGGGACGCCGAGCTCCTGCACCGCCGCCCAGAACGGGTCGTACACCGAGTGGTTCAGCGGCAGCTCCTCGACGTACGCCGACGGGCGGACGAACACCCCCTGGAGGCCGAGCTCCCCGACGGCGCGCTGCGCCTCGCGGATCGCGGCGTCGATGTCCTGCAACGGGACGCCGGCCATCCCGAACAGCCGCGACGGGAACGCCGCGCAGTACTCGGCCAGCCAGTCGTTGTACGCGCCGATGCAGGCGGTCACGAACTCGAGGTCGTGCAGCGCCTCGATCGGGTCGCACGGCCCGTAGAACAGGGCCTGCGACGGGTACAGCACCGCGGCGTCGATCCCGTCGGCGTCCATGTCCACGACGCGCGCCGCCGGGTCGTGGCCGCCCGGCACCCGGAGGCTCTGCAGCAGGTCGAAGAACTCCTTCGGCGTCATCCCGACGGCGGCCGCCATGTGGTCCTGCAGCTCTCGGCCGCCACCGCGCACCCGGCCGCCGACGTAGTAGATCTCGTACACCTCGTCCTCGACGACCTTGCGGGGGATCCAGTCACCCCACCGGGCCGCGTCCATGCGCTGCACCCACAGGTCGTCGGGCTCGTAGGTGTGCCCGTCGGCGTCGACGACAAGCTCCGCCATGTGGTCGCTCCCCCTCGCTGCCGCGATCCCGCGACCCTATCGACCGCCCTGGTTGGTGCGCTCCGACCGTCCGAGCCGCGGGGCGACGTCCCGGTGGAACGCCGCCATCTGGTCGAGCAGCTCGTCGAGGGAGCGCGACCGGAACCGCAGCTGCACGTGGCTGACACCCATCGCGCCGAACTCGTTCAACGACGCGGCGACGTCCGCCGCCGGCCCCGAGATGGTCGCCTCACCGACGTCCCACCCGGGGGTGCCGACGTACAGCCACGCCGGGGCGATCGTCGCGCCGAGGTCGATCGGCTCGTCGCCGCGCGTCCGGCGACGGTGCTCCAGGAGATAGGCGATCTGATCGGGCATCGCGTCGCGCGGCGTGCCCTGGGGGAGCCACCCGTCGGCGCGCTCGGCGGCGCGGCGCAGCGCCGGACGCGACGACCCGCCCACCCAGATCGGCACGTGCGCCTGGCGGGGGCGGGGCGCGAGCCCCGCGTCGTGGAGGTGGCCCCACGGCCCGGTCTCGATGTCGGGGTACTCGTCGGTCAGCGCCGCCCGGACGACGTCGATCGCCGCGTCCGTCACCGCGCCCCGACCGGCGTAGTCGACGCCGAGGAGGTCGAACTCGCCTTCGAGGTGCCCGGCGCCGACGCCGAGGATGGCCCGGCCGCCCGACAGCTCGTCGAGGGTCATGAACGCCTTCGCCGTCTGGAGCGGATGCCGGTAGCTGAGGACATACACGTGCGAGAGCAGCCGGACGCGCTCGGTCTGCGCCGCCAGCCACCCCAAGGTCGCGACCGTCTCGTACCAGGTCGTCCCCATGTGGGCGTCGAGCGGCTTCGTGACCGCGAGATGGTCACAGACCGCGACATAGAGGAAGCCGGCCTCGTCGGCCTGCCGGGCGATCGCCGCGAGCGCGTCGGCGCCGGCCGGCAGCTCCCAGTCCTCGACGAACGTCTTGCTCTTCGACTGGACGGGCAGCTGGATCCCGTAGGCCAGCTGCCCGTCGGGGATGATGGAGGTCACGGAGCGGGCGTGGGGGTCAGCACGGTCCGCATCGCGCCGTACGCCACCCGCTGCGCGTCCTTCGACCCGTCGAGCACCGCGTCCATGTTGAAGAACCCGTGGAACATGCCGGGCGCCCGGTGGATCTCGACCGGCACGCCCGCGTCGCGCAACGCCTGGCCGTACGCCTCACCCTCGTCGCGCAGCGGGTCCATCTCGGCGGTCACGACGCAGGCGGACGGCAGTCCCGCGAGGGATCCGGCCTTGATCGGCGACGCGTACGGCTCCTCGCCGTCGGCGTCCCGGGCGAGGTACTGCTCCCGGTACCACTCCATCTGGCCGACCGTGAGGAAGTAGCCGGTGGCGTTCTCGGCCTGGGACGGGTGCTCGGACCGGGTCGCGCTCAGGTCGATCACCGGGTAGACGAGCAGCTGGAAGGTGAGCGGCGGGCCGCCCCGGTCGCGGGCCATCTGGGCGACGACCGCGGTGAGATTCCCGCCGGCGCTGTCACCCGCGACGGCCAGACGTCCCGGGTCGACGCCGAGCTCGTCGGCGTGCTCGGCGACCCAGACCGTGGCCGCGTACGCGTCGTCGGCCGCCGCCGGCCAGCGGTGCTCCGGCGCCAGCCGGTAGTCGACCGACACGACCACCGCGTCGACGGCGTTCGCCATCCGCCGGCACGCCCCGTCGTGGGTGTCGAGATCGCAGATCACGAACCCGCCGCCGTGGAAGTACACGACGCCCGGCCGAGCCGCGCCGTCGTCCGACGGCCGGTACACGCGAACCGGGACGTCACCGGCGGGGCCGGGCACCGTCCGATCCTCCACGCTCGCGACCGCCTCCACCTCGGCGGGACGCGGCAGCTGCTTGGCGACCGCCCGGGCGTCCGCGGCGGAGGTCACGCCCCGCTCGATGCGCGGGAAGTGCTGCTCCAGCACCTCGATGAGGGCGGCCGCCGTCGGGTCGATCGGCATCGGAGCGGACACTACCCACCGCCTGACGACCGGTCACACGGTCGGTAGCCTCCGCGTCCGTGTCCGCCGCCCTGCGAGCCGACGAGCGGTGGGGGAGCATCCCCGGGATGGTGCTCGGCCAGGCGCAGGACCTCGCCGACGAGGAGGCCCTCGTCGACGACGACGGGACCGTGCGCCGCTCCTTCGCCGACGTCGGCGCCCTGCTCGTCCGCTCCACCCGCGCCGCGATCGCCGCCGGGCTTGAGCCGGGGGACCGGGCATCGGTGTGGGCGCCCAACCTCCACGAGTGGATCACCGCGGCGCTCGGCATCCTCGGCGCCGGCGGGGTGCTCGTCCCCCTGAACACTCGCTTCAAGGGTGCCGAGGCGGGCTTCGTGCTCGGCAAGGCGCGCGCCCGGATGCTGTTCACCGTCACCGGGTTCCTCGGCACCGACTACGTCACCATGCTGCGCGACGCCGACGTCGACCTCCCGGCCCTCGAGCAGATCGTGACGCTCCGCGGCGAACCGGCGACCGAGACCCGCTCGTTCGACGAGTACCTCGCCGCCGGCGACGCGGTCAGCGACCCCGCGGCGCGTGCTCGGATCGACGCCGTCCGCGGCGACGACCTCTCCGACATCATCTTCACGTCGGGCACGACCGGCCGCCCGAAGGGCGCGATGGTGACCCACGGGCAGTCGCTGCGCGTCTACGACGCCTGGACCGACGTGGTCGGGCTCCGCCGCGGCGACCGGTACCTGATCGCCAACCCGTTCTTCCACACGTTCGGCTACAAGGCCGGCTGGATGTCCTGCCTGCTGCGCGGGGCGACCATCGTGCCGTTCCAAGTCTTCGACGTCCCGAAGGTGCTCGACATGGTGGCCCGGGAGCGCATCACGGTCCTGCCCGGGCCGCCGACGCTGCTGCAAGGCCTCCTCGACGAGCCCGACCGGGGCCGCTACGACCTGTCGTCGCTGCGGCTCACCGTCACCGGCGCCGCGGCCGTGCCGGTCAAGCTCATCGAGCGGCTCCGCGACGAGATGACCTTCGACACGATCATCACCGGCTACGGGCTCACCGAGACGACCGGGACCGCCGCGATGTGCCGCCACGACGACGATCCCGACACCATCGCCAACTGGTCGGGCCGGGCCATCCCCGACACCGAGCTGCGCGTCGTCGACGACGACGGCCAGCCCGTGCCGACCGGGCAGCCCGGCGAGGTGGTCGTCCGCGGCTACCACGTGATGCGCGGCTACTTCGAGGAGCCCGAGGAGACTGCCGCCACCATCGACGCCGACGGGTGGCTCCACACCGGCGACATCGCGGTCATGAACGACCGCGGCTACGTGCGGATCACCGACCGCAAGAAGGACATGTTCATCGTGGGCGGGTTCAACGCCTACCCGGCCGAGATCGAGAACCTGCTGCTCGGCGACGACCGTCTCGCGCAGGCCGCGGTCGTCGGCGTCCCTGACCCGCGGCTCGGGGAGGTCGGCGTGGCGTTCGTCGTGCCCCGGCCCGGCACGGCCGTCACCGCCGATGAGGTCATCGCCTGGGCTCGGGACCACATGGCGAACTACAAGGTGCCACGCGCCGTCGAGATCGTCGACGCGCTCCCGCTCAACGCCAGCGGGAAGGTCCTCAAGTACGAGCTGCGGGCCCGAGCCCGCGGCTGACGCGCCGTCAGGCGTCGACCGACGAGTCGAGCTCGGCGAGGCGCTGCGCCATCGTCCGCAGGATCTCGCCTTGCAGCTCCGGGGCGTCTTCCAGGAGGGAGCGGAACTCCCGCCGGCCGATCACCTCGATGACCACCGGCGTCTTGGCGACCACCGTGGCCGTCCGCGGCCGGTGGTCGAGCAGGGCGATCTCGCCGACGTAGCTGCCCGGCCCGCGGGTCGCCACGACCTGGTCGCCGCGCCGCACCTCGATCTCGCCGTCGAGCACGATGATGAACTCGTTGCCGACCTGGCCCTCTTTCGTGAGCTCGGTGCCGGCCGGCTCGTCGAGGCGGGTGGCCAGGCTCGAGACCATCCGGAGCTGCTTCTTCGACAGCCCGTTGAAGAGCGGGACCTTCGCCAGCCAGTCCTCGGTCTTGCCGTGGTCCATGCCCTCCCCCTGTTCCCCGGACGGTCCCGCCGCGGCGGAGTCTACGTTTGGTCTCCGGGTCGCGGCGGCCCGACCCGTCGCGGCGCGTGCCGCCCGCCGGTTGCCGCGGCCGACGCCACACGCAAAACTAGAACCGGTTCTCGTCGGAGGGAAGCCCGTGCTGGACATCGTGATCAAGGGTGCCACGGTGGTCGACGGCACCGGCCGTCCCGGCCGCCGGGCCGACATCGGGATCCGGGACGGCCGCATCACCGGCGTCGGGGCCCTCGACGACACCGCGGCGGAGACGATCGACGCCGACGGGCTCGTCGCGGCACCCGGGTTCATCGACCCGCACACCCACTACGACGCGCAGCTGTTCTGGGACCCGGCCGCCTCGTCGTCGAGCCTGCACGGCGTCACCACCGTCGTCGCCGGCAACTGCGGCTTCACCCTCGCCCCCCTCGCCGAGCCCGACGCCGACTACCTCCGCCGCATGATGACGAAGGTCGAGGGCATGCCCCTGGCCGCGCTCGAGCAGGGCGTCCCGTGGAACTGGTCGAGCTTCGCCGACTACCTCGACCGTCTCGACGGCCACGTCGGGATCAACGTCGGGTTCCTCGTCGGGCACTGCGCCGTGCGCCGCAACGTCATGGGCGCCGACGCCGTCGGCCACGAAGCCGACGACGACCAGGTCGCGGCGATGGTGCAGCTGCTCCACGACGCGCTCGACGCCGGCGGCCTGGGGTTCTCCACCACCTTGTCGTTCACCCACTCGGACGGGGACGGTGAGCCGGTCGCGTCGCGGTGGGCCAGCCGCGACGAGGTGCTGGCGCTCTGCGGCGCCGTCCGCGGCCACGACGGCACGACGTTGGAGTACGTCACCGACGGCTGCCTGCGCGGCTTTCGACCCGACGAGGTCGAGCTCATGGCCGACATGACGCTCGCCGCTCGCCGGCCGTTGAACTGGAACGTCCTCACCGTCGACGCCGCCGAGCCGGAGCGGTACCGCTCCCAGCTCGCCGCGAACGAGCACGCCGCCGCGGCCGGGGGCCGCTCCGTGGCGCTCACCATGCCGGTGCTCGTCGAGATGAACATGAGCTTCCGCAACTACTGCGCGCTGTTCATGCTGCCGGACTGGTCCGAGGTCATGAACCTGCCCGTGCCGGAGCGTATGGCGAAGCTCCGCGACCCCGCGGTGCGCCGGCACCTCAACGAGCGGGCCCGGTCACGTGACGCCGGCGTGTTCGCCCGGCTCACCGACTGGGGCCGCTACCAGATCGGCGACACGTACTCCGCGGCCAACGAGGGGCTCAAAGGCCGCCGCGTCGCCGACCTCGCCCACGAGCGCGGCCAGGATGCCTTCGACACGCTCGTCGAGGTCGTGCTCGAGGACGAGCTACGGACCGTGCTCTGGCCGCTGCCCACCGACGACGACGACGGATCCTGGGCGCTGCGTCGCGACGCCTGGAGCCGCGACGACGTGCTCATCGGCGGGTCGGACGCCGGCGCCCACCTCGACCGCATGTGCGGCGCCCCCTACACGACCCAGTTCCTCGCCGACTGCCTGCGCGGCCGCAAGCTGGTCACCCTCGAGCGGGCCGTCGAGCTGATCACCGCCGCGCCCGCCGCGCTGTTCGGGCTGAAAGACCGGGGCCAGCTCCGCGGGGGCTTCCACGCCGACGTCGTGCTCCTGGACCCCGACACCGTCGGCGCGCGGGAGGCCTCGCTCGTCGACGACCTGCCCGGCGGTACCTCGCGCCTGTTCGCCGACGCGCTCGGGATCGAGCGGGTCCTCGTCAACGGCCACGCGATCGTCGCCGACGGCGCCACGACCGGCGACACGCCGGGCGTCGTCGTCCGCTCGGGTCGGGACACCGAGACCGTCGGCGTGCCTGCCGGCCCGTGACACGCGACGCGGCGCGCCGCGCCGGGCGGTCGGCGAGACGCCCGGTGGTACCGTCCGAACCCCCGACCGGCGAGTAAGGGAGACCATGGCCGCGACGGCGACCAAGCCGTACCGCCTCCTCATCGGCGGCGAGTGGACGCAGGGATCCGCCGGCACCTACGACGTCGTCAACCCGGCCACCGAGGCCGTGGTCGGCGCGGCGCCTGAGGCGAGCGCCGCCGACGCCGACGCCGCCGCGCAGGCGGCCCGCGACGCGCTCCCCGGCTGGAAGCGCACGACACCCGAGACCCGCGCGCAGCTGCTGTCCGCGCTCGCCGACGCGATCCGCCGGCGCAACGACGACCTGCTGCCGCTGATCATGGCCGAGACCGGCGCCACCATGAAGGTCGGCTCGGCGCTGCAGGTCCCCCAAGCCGTGGCCCGCTTCGAGCGGTACGCACGCGGCGCGCTCGAGGACCTCTCGATCCCGCTGCCCCCGTCGGTGATGCCCTCCACGCCGCTCGCCCCCGGCGGGCTCATCGGCGGACTCGGGTTGCGCCAACCCGTCGGGGTCGTCGCCTGCATCTCCCCGTACAACTTCCCGCTCGTCAACATGGCCGGGAAGGTCGGCCCGGCCCTCGCGACGGGCAACACGATCGTGATGAAGCCCGCACCCCAGGACCCGCTCGCGATCATCGAGTTCGCCGACCTGTGCCAGCAGGTCGGCTTCCCACCCGGCGTCGTGAACGTCGTCACCGGCTCCTCCCCCGAGCTCGGTGAGGCGCTCGTGCGCTCCAAGGACGTGGACATGATCTCGTTCACCGGCTCGACGGCCGTCGGCACCCGGATCTTCGAGGCCGGCGGCCAGACGATGAAGCGGCTCCTCCTCGAGCTCGGCGGCAAGGGCGCGTGCGTCGTGTGCCACGACGCCGACCTCGCGAAGGCCGTCACCGCGCTCGTCAGCGTCTGGGGCTTCCACTCGGGTCAGATCTGCACCGCGCCGACCCGCGCCATCGTGCACCGCAGCGTCTATGACGCGCCTCGTCGCCGGCCTGACGGCCGCCGCGCCGAACCTCGTCGTCGGCCCACCCGAGAGCCCCGACACCGTCGTCGGCCCGGTGATCTCCGCCCGGCACCGTGACCGGGTGGAGGAGTACATCGAGGCGGGCGCCAAGGAGGGCGGGTCGCTCGCCATCGACGGCCGCCGGCCCGCGCACGTCACGCAGGGCTTCTACGTCGGCCCGACCCTGCTCACCGACTGCACGAACGAGATGTCGGTGGTCCGCGAGGAGATCTTCGGGCCGGTCATCGTCGTCGTGCCCTTCGACGAGGAGGACGAGGCGATCGCCATCGCCAACGACTCCGACTACGGGCTCTACGACTACGTGTTCTCCGAGGACACCGGCCGGGCGTTCGAGATCGCCCAGCAGCTCGAAGCCGGCCACGTCGGCATCAACACCGCGCAGCGCAACCACGAGGCCCCCTTCGGCGGGTTCAAGATGAGCGGCGTCGGCCGCGACGGCGGGGTGTTCGGTCTGCACGCCTACACCGAGATCCAAGCGGTGATCTGGCCCGGGTAGCCGGGCGGGAAGGGACACCATGAAGGGCCTCGTCTACGACGGGACGAAGGCGGCGATCCGCGACGACGTCGAGGTGCGTCCGCCCGGACCGACCGAGGTGAAGGTGCGAGTCGTCGCGGCCGGGCTGTGCCACAGCGACCTCAGCGTCATCGACGGGACGATCCCGTGGCCGACGCCCGCCGTGCTCGGCCACGAAGGCGCCGGGATCGTCGCCGAGGTCGGAGAGGCCGTCCAGCACGTCGCGCCCGGCGACCACGTCGTCCTCCACACCCTCGCCTACTGCGGGGCGTGCAAGTGGTGCAACACCGGCCGGCCCGCGTGGTGCCGCAAGAGCATCGCCAACGCCAGCCAGCCGTTCACCGTCGGCGGCGAGGCCGCGTGGAACTTCGCCGCGGCGTCGTTCTTCGCCGAGTACACCGTCGTCAAGGGCATCCAGTGCGTCAAGATCGACGACGACGTCGACCTGTCCGTCGCGTGCCTGATCGGCTGCGGCGTGCTCACCGGCATCGGGTCGGTGTGGAACCGCACGAACCTCGGGCAGGGCGACACCTGCGCGGTGTTCGGCGTCGGCGGCGTCGGTCTCAACGTCATCCAGGCGGCGAGGGTGCGGGGCGCCCGGCGGATCTTCGCCATCGACACCGTCGCGTCGAAGGAGGCGCAGGCCCGGGCGTTCGGCGCCACCGACTTCATCCTCGCCGGCCCCGGCGTCGACGTCGTCGCCGCGATCCGCGCCGAGCTGCCCACCGAGATCGCCAACGTCGTCGGCTCCTTCGGGGAAGGCGGCGTCGACTACGCGTTCGACTGCGTCGGGCACCCCGACCTGCTGAACGCCGCGCTCGAGATGCTCGACTGGGGCGGCACCGCCGTCGCCGTCGGTGTGCCCGCGCCGACCGCCACCGTCCCCGCCCGGGTGGGGAACTTCACCCACGTCGAGCGGACCCTCACCGGCTCCCGGGCCGGCTCGCACCGTCCGCACTGGGACATCCCGCTCATCCTCGACGCGTACCGCCGCGGGCAGATCAAGCTCGACGAGCTCGTCAGCGAGCGGTACCCGCTCGAGGACTGGGAGCGGGCCGTCGACGACCTCCACGACGGCAAGCTGGCCCGCGGCGTGCTCGCGGTCACGCCGGCGTGACCGCCGCGACGCACCCGAGGCGCTGACGTGCTGCCGCCCGAGGTCAAGGAGCTCGCCGCCCAGGTCCGCAACTGGGGTCGCTGGGGCGACGACGACGAGATCGGCACCCTCAACCTGATCACCGACGACGCCGTCCGGGCCGCCGCCGCCGAGATCCGCGTCGGTCGACGCCTGGCGCTCGGGCTCCCCCTGAACGACCAGGGTCCCCAGACGGGGATCATCCCCGGGCGGGACAACCCGACCCACGAGATGATCATGGTCGACACGCCGCTCACCGGCGACGCGTCGAACTTCACCACGAGCGACGACAAGGTCGTCATGGCCCTCCAGGCCGCGACCCACTGGGACGCGCTCGCCCACGTCAGCTACGAGGGCACCCTCTACAACGGCGTCCCGTCGAGCGTCATCACCGACTCGGGCGCCGCCCGCATGGGCATCGACAAGATCCGCACCCTCGTGGGCCGCGGGGTGCTGCTCGACGTCGCCGCCGCAAAGGGCGTCGACCGGCTCGAGGGCGGCTACCCGCTCACCGCCGACGACCTCGACGCCGCGTGCGCCCACGGCCACGTCGAGATCCGCTCGGGCGACATCGTCCTGCTCCGCACCGGGCAGATGCGCTGGTTCCTGGAAGGGGACCGCGACCGCTACGGCGCCCCGGCGTCGGGCCCGTCCCTGCAGACCGTCGCCTGGTTCCACGACCACGACGTGGCGGCCGTCGCCACCGACAACCTGACCTTCGAGGTCTACCCCTCCGAGCGCGAGGACGCCCTCCTCCCCGTGCACCTTCTCCACCTCGTGGACATGGGCATGACCCAGGGGCAGAACTGGTACCTCGAGGAGCTCGCCGCCGACTGCGCCGACGACGGCCGGTACGCGTTCTTCCTCGACGCGTCGCCGCAGCCGTTCACCGGCGCCGTCGGCAGCCCGGTGAACCCCGTCGTGGTCAAGTAGGTGGGCCGCTTCGACGACCGGGTCGTCGTCGTGACCGGCGCGGCGTCGGGCATCGGGCAGGCGACCGCCCGACGATTCGGGGACGAGGGCGCCGTCGTCGCCTGCCTCGACGTCAACACCATCGGCGCGGAGGCCACCGCGGTGCTCATCCACGCCGACGCCGGCCGCGCCCGCCCGTACCACTGCGACGTCAGCGACGCCGCGGCCGTCGACGACGCGATCGCCCGCGTCGTCGACGAGCTCGGCCCTCCGTCGGTGTGCTGCAACGTCGCCGGGATCGGCAAGTTCGCCGCGCTCCGAGGAGGAGCCCGTCGAGGAGTTCGAGCACATCATCCGGGTCAACCTCGTCGGCACGTTCGCGGTGTCACGGGCCTGCCTCCCGCACCTGCTCGCCAACGGCGGCTCGATCGTGAACGTGTCCTCCAGCGCCGGGCTCTTCGGGCAGCCCTACAACGCCGCGTACTGCGCGTCGAAGGGCGGCGTGTCCCTGCTCACCCGCTCCATGGCCGTGGAGTTCAACCGGCGCGGCGTGCGCGTCAACGCGGTCGCCCCCGCCGGCATCGACACCCCGCTCACGAAGCAGTTCGCGTTCGTCGAGGGCACCGACGCCCGCGAGTACCAGAAGATGTTCCCCCCGACCGGCAAGATGGCCGAACCCGAAGCCGTCGCCGCGCTCATCGCCTTCCTCGCCTCCGACGCCGCCGGCTACATCTCCGGGGCCGTCGTCCCCATCGACATGGGGGTCACCGCCTGATTCGAGCGGCGGGCCCGGCGTGGCGGCAGAGCCAGGGCTCGCGGCTGACCCGGTAGCGTTCGGGTCATGACGCAGCCGCCGACGGCGATGGGGCACGGGGTCAAGCAGCGGGACCTGATCCGCATGAGCGCCGCGGAGATCGACGCCTTCCTGCAGAGCGGGCGCACCATGCACTGCGCCACCATGAACCACGACGGCACCATCCATCTGGTTGCCATGTGGTACGGGTTCCTCGAGGGCTGTCCCGCGCTCGAGACGAAGGCGAAGAGCCAGAAGGTGCAGAACCTGCGTCGCAACGACCAGATCAGCTGCATGGTCGAGACGGGCGACACCTACGACGAGCTGCGCGGCGTCGAGCTCGTCGGGCACGGCGAGATCGTCGACGACCCCGACCGGATGTTCACCCTCGGGATCAGCATCTTCGAGCGGACCCAAGGTGTGCCCTACAAGGACGAGTTCCGGCCGTTCGTGGAGCAGATGCTGAACAAGCGGGTCGTGGTGAAGATCCACGTCGACCGGTACGTGTCGTGGGACCACCGCAAGCTCGGGCTCCCGCCCACGGGGTGACAGCCGGTCATCTCTACGAGCGGATCGGCGGGGGATACGCCCGTCATCGGCGCAGCGACCCCCGGATCGTCGCCCGGCTCGACCGAGCGCTCGGCGACGCCCGCACCGTCGTGAACGTCGGCGCCGGCACCGGCTCCTACGAGCCCGCCGGACGCCACGTCGTCGCCGTCGAGCCGTCCACCGTCATGCTCGCCCAGCGCGGTACCGACGCCGCACCCGCGGTGCGCGGTGTCGCCGAGGCGCTGCCCGTCGCCGACCAGGCGGTCGACGCCACCCTCGCCGTGCTGACCCTGCACCACTGGCGCGACCTGCACGCCGGTCTCCGCGAGCTGCAGCGTGTCTCGGCGCGCCAGGTCCTGCTGCACTTCGTGCCGGGCCACCCGTTCTGGCTCGCCGACGAGTACCTGTCCGAGGTGCGCGACCTCGAGACCGCCGGGATTCCCACCGTGCACGACGTCACGGCCGTGCTCGGTGCGTCGAGGGTCGAGGTCGTGCCCGTCCCCTGGGACTGCACCGACGGGTTCTTCGCCGCGTACTGGCGTCGACCCGCGGCCTACCTCGACCCGGCGGTGCGCGCCTCCATCTCGTACCTGGCCCAGCTCGACCCGAACGCGCTCGCTCCCGGGCTGCGCGCGCCTCCAGGCCGATCTCGACTCCGGCGCGTGGGACGAGCGCCACGCGGACCTGCTCGACCGCGACGAGGCCGACTTCGGCTACCGCCTCATCGTCGCCGACTGACCGGCCGGCTCAGACCGGCGCGGCGGTGACCGTCTCGGTGTCGCGACCCGAGCGCAGCAGGGTGCCGGGCCGCTCGCCGGTCAGCTCCCCGTTCCGGGCGATCTCGACGCCGTTCACGAGGACGTGCTCGATGCCTTGAGCGCCGGCGTAGAGGCGACCCGCGCCGGCGGGAAGGTCGTTGCGCCACACGACGGGCTCCGGCGCGACCCGCTCCGCGTCGAGGACCACGAGGTCAGCGAACCAGCCCTCCGCGATGCGCCCCCGCTGTTTGAGGCCGTAGAGGCGGGCCTGGCGGTCGGTGAGCAGCTGCACCGCCTCCTCCAAGGGCAGGAGGCCGCGCTCGCGGCAGGAGCGCAGCATCGCCGTGCTGTACGTGAACGTCGACAGCATGTCGAGGTGCGCGCCGGCGTCCGACGCGCCGACGACCGCCCGCTTGTCGCGCCAGATGTCGCGGCGCAGCTCCCACGACGCCTCGTCGTTGCCGGCCAGGGGCGGCAGCAGCACGGTGCGCAGCTCGTCGGCGAGCACGATGTCGAGCAGCGCGTCGAACGGCGCCTGCCCCCGCTCGGTCGCGATGTCACCGACCCGCCGGCCCGTGAGCCCCTGGTTCTGGTCGGCGAACGTCTCGACGATCGTCATGTTCTCCCAGGTCGCCAGGCCGCGCAGCATGCCGGCGTCCTTCGACGAGGCCCGCTCGGCGAGTCGGGCCCGCTCCGCCGGGTCGGCGAGGGCGCGCATCTTCTCGTCGGGCGGGAGCGCCATCGTCTTGTTCCAACCCGGGATGGCGTCGAACACGAACCCGGCTTTGAACGTCAGGTGGGTGCGCATCACGTCCGGGACGGTCAACGCGAGGACCCGCCCGCCGTGGTCGGCCGCGTAGTCGGACGCCCGCAGCGCGTTCCAGGCGAACTCGGCGCGCGCCGCGTTGGGGACCAGGACGTTCCAGTTCAACGGCCGGTCGGCGGCCCGTGACATGCGGGCCATCAGCTCGAGGTGCTCCTCGTTGAACCCGCCGACCGCCGGGATGAACTCGAGCGTCGTGCCCGCGTGGCGTCCCGCCTCCTCGGCCAGCGCCACGAGCTCCTCGGGGCTGGCCGACCGGGACGGCACCGGGTCACCGTTGCCGTCGTTGTGCGTCGTGGCCTGCGACGACGAGAAGCCGAGGCCGCCCGCCTCGAGGGACTCGCCGAGCAGCCGCGCCATCGCCTCGACCTGCTCCGGTCGCGCCGCGTGGCCCACCGCGTCGTCACCCATCACCACGCGGCGCAGCGCGCGAATGGCCGACGAGGAACCCGGCGTTGACGGCCAGCGTGCCGTCGAGGCGGCCGAGGTACTCGCCGAAGGTCCGCCAGTCGTACGGGACGCCGGCGATCAGCGACTCGAGCGGCATGCCCTCGACCCGGGCGAGCATGCGTGTGAGGTAGTCCGTCTCGCTCGGCTCCACCGGCGCGATCGTGAACCCGCAGTTGCCCCCGACCACGCTCGTGACCCCGTGGAACGGCGACGGCGTCGCCGCCGGGTCCCAGAGCACCTGCGCGTCGTAGTGGGTGTGGATGTCCACGAAGCCCGGCGTCACCACCAGCCCGTCCGCGTCGATCGTGCGCGCCGCGTCCTCGTCGACCGCGCCGAGCGCGACGACGCGGCCGTCACGCACCCCGACGTCGGCTCGCCGCCGTGGGCCACCCGACCCGTCCACCACCTCGCCACCGTGGATCTTCACGTCGAGCACGCCGTGTCCCCCTCGTCCTGACCGGACCGTCAGGCCACGGTAGCGTGCCGGCCGATCAGGCCAGCCGGCCGAGAGGGGCACCCGCCGATGGGGACGATCGCGGTGACCGGCGCCGCCGGCGGGATCGGCGGGGCCATCCGCCGGCGCATCGAGGCCGCGGGACACCGAGTCGTCGGCGTGGACGTGCGCGACACCGAGGTCAGCGCCGACCTGGCCACCGCCGCGGGGCGCGTCGACGCCGTCGCCGCGGTGCGCGCCGCCGCACCCGACGGGCTCGACGGGCTCGTCGTGGCGGCCGGCATCGGGGGCAGCACCGCCGCGCCACCGTCCACCGTGGTCCGGGTCAACTACTTCGGCGCCGTCTCGCTGCTCGACGACCTGCACCCGGACCTCGTCGACGGGCAGCTCCGCTCCGCCGTCGCGATCGCGTCGAACTCGGCGACCGCGGTGCCGCACACCGACCTGGCCCTGGTCGAGCACTGCCTCGCCGACGCGGAAGACGACGCGGCCGCGCTCGCCGACTCGATGGACGGTGAGCTCGTGTACGCCCTCGGCAAGCTGGCGCTCGCGCGGGCGGTGCGCCGCCGTGCCGTGGCCTGGGCCCCCGCGGTGCGGGTGAACGCGGTGGCCCCCGGCCCGGTGCTCACCAACCTGACCCGCGCCGCGCTCGAGCATCCCGTCACCGGGGACCTCATCCGCCAGTTCCCGGTGCCGCTCGACCGGTGGGGGGAGCCCGAGGAGATCGCCGCCGCGGTGTGGTTCCTGCTCTCCGGCGAGGCCAGCTGGACCACCGGCGCGGTCCTCTTCGTCGACGGCGGCACCGACGCGCTGCTGCGCCCGGACGGAATCTGAGGAGGCCCACGTGCCGGCCTTCGACCTCACCGCCGCCGACGAAGGTCGGCATCTCCCCGGGACCGACGACCTGTGGGGCGAGTCGTGGTACCACGACTTCGCCGCCGAGGACGGCGCGTACGGCGGGTACCTCCGGCTCGGCCTGTACCCGAACCTCGGCGTGTCGTGGTGCTGGCTCTACCTCGTGCGCCGCGGGCAGCCCCTCGTCGCCCTGTTCGATCACGCCGCGCCCTGCCCGGCCCGTGACGCGCCCCTCGACGTCGCGACCCCGGGGTTGACGATGTCGTGGCGCTGCACCGAGCCGCTCAGCCGCTGGCACGTCACCGCCGCCGGCACCGCCGCGACGGTCGCGGATCCCGCCGCCGTGTTCCGCGGCGAATCCGGGCCCGACGTCGCGGTGCGCGTCGACCTCGAGTGGCGCGGCGCCGCGCCGGTGTTCGCCTACCAGGCGATGACGCGCTACGAGCAGGTCGCCTGGGTCGAGGGCGAGGTCGTGATCGGCGGCGAGCGCCTCGCGGTGCGCTGCCCGGGCGAGCGCGACCACTCGTGGGGGCCGCGCGACTGGTGGCTGTTCCCGTGGCTCTGGACCGCCGGGCGCCTCGACGACGGCACCTGGTTCCACGGCGTGCGGTCCCTCGTCGACGAGCTCGGGAGCACCAACTTCCAGACGGGCTTCGTCCTCGACCCCGGCCTGGCCGAGCACGAGGTCTCCCGCATCGCCTTCACCCCGCACCTCGACGGCGACGCGCTCCTGGACCAGGCCGACCTCGACCTCGACGGGCGCCTCGCGTTGCACGTCACCGCCGAGCGGCAGGCCCCGATCCTCCTCGAGGCACCCGACGGCCGCCGGTCGCGCTTCACCCGGGCGCTCAGCCGGTTCGAGACGACCGACGGGCGCGTCGGGCGCGGCTGGGTCGAGCTGAACTGGCCGGACGGTTGGCCCCGCTGACCCGTCAGCGCATCTTGGCGATGATGGTCGTCGCGAACTCCTCGCTGGCCGCGAGCTTGGCGTCCAGCGCCGAGCGGTAGTCGCGGCCCTCCTTCATCTCGGCCAGCATCCACGGCGCGCACACCATGTCGGTGACACCGGCGTCCTCGAACCGGCGGTACAGGTCGACGTCGGGCAGCGCGGCCAGCGCCAGGTAGATCGCGAACGGCTCCTCGGTCCGACCCGCCGCGGCGCGCGCGTCGGCGAGCAGCTCGAGGTAGTGGTCCGCCTCCTCGGGCGAGTACGGGCCGGCGCCGACCCACCCGTCGCCCAGCCGGGCGGCCCGCCGGATCGCCACGGGGCTCTGCCCGCCGACGTAGATCGGGACCGGGCGCGTCGGTGTCGGGTGCATCTGCATCGGGGGCACGTCGTAGTGCGGCCCGTGGTACTCGACCCAGCCGTCGCCCCACAGGGCCCGCAACGCCGGGATCATGTCGTCGAGGCGCGCGCCCCGGTTGTGGAACGCCTGGCCGGTGGCGTCGAACTCCTCCTGGCACCAGCCGACCCCGACCCCGAGGCGCACCCGGTCGTGGGACAGCACCGCGGCCGTGCCGACGCAGCTTCGCGACCGTCACCAGGTCGCGTGCCGGCGCGATGTACACGCCGCTCGTGAAGCACAGCTGCGACGTGACGGCCGCCATCGCCGAGACGAGACACCACGTGTCCGGCCAGTCGGCCTCGGGCGACCAGATGGGGGAGCCGTCCTCGTGCGGGCTGTACGTGTACCGGCTCGCCAGCTGCTTCGGGTAGAAGAGGTGGTCCGAGACGTACATCCCGGCGTAGCCCATCTCGTCCGTGGCCCGGCACAGCTCGAGCAGCTGGTCCGTCTCCAGGAAGGCGACCGCCTGATGGAACCGCATCGCTGCTCCTCGGGTGTCAGGCCCCGTCGCCGGGGTCGTCGGGTCGTGGACGGGGCAGATCGAGGATCGCCGCGGCCTCGTCGCACCCCGCGACCGGCCGGCCGACGTCCTCGCACAACGCGACCGCCTCGCGCGACGAGCTCCTCGTTCGCGGGGCGTGCGGGGACCGGCGAAGTCCTCGAGGCCGACGTGGAGGTGCGCGCCGCGCTCGAGCGCGGCCCGCGCGACGGGCGAGGCCAGGAGGTCGCCGCCGATGACCGCCACCGACCACGGCAGGTCGGCGCCGTCCAGCAGCTCGCCGTACGCGTCGAGGGCCCGCAGCGTCGGCGGCAGGCCGAACGGCGCGCCGCCTCGCTCGGACCCGGTCGTCGGGTAGCCGTTGCTCCCCGCCGAAGTAGAGCTTCACCATCGCGCCGCGGGGCAGGCGTCCGGCGCGATGCCACGCCAGCGCGGCGCGCAGCCACCCGGGCTCGAAGATCGCCATGCTCGGGCCGAGCGCCAGGCGCTCGCACAGCTCGGCCTGGTAGCGGATGTCCCCGAACGAGTTCGCGTAGACGAACCCCGGCGCGGCGGGGAGGCCGTCGTCGGCGACGCCGCCGAGGTTCACCGAGCCGGGATCGATGATCCCGATCCGGAGCCGGGCCGTCTCGGTGAGCGGCTCCATGTGCGAGTAGGCGCCGGTGACGTCGGGCCCGAAGTTCGTCGTCGGGTACAGCAGCGCGTCGGGGCGGGCGGCGAGCACCGGCGCCCAGCCCTCGAGGTAGCGGGCTGCGGCCTCCGGTCCCGGGACCATGACCTTGTCGACGTGGTTGTGCACGATCGCCGCCCCGGCCGCGAAGCAGGCCAGCGCGTCCTCGGCGATCTCCTCCGGCTGGCGCGGGACGTGCGGGTTGCGCTGCTTCGTCGTGGTCCCGTTGATCGCGGCTTCGACGATCACCGCCGTCACGACGCCCCCCTTCCGCCGAAACTGCAACGTGTTGCAGTTCGCTCGGGGCCGACGGTACCGTGCCGCGGCCGGCGAGAAAAGAGGGACGCGTGCACATCGATCTGACCGCCGAGCAGCGGTCCCTCCAAGCCGAGCTGCGCCGCTACTTCGCGTCGCTGATGACCCCCGAGCGGCGGGCCGAGCTCACCGGCGGCGAGGCCGGCGGCAGCCGCCTACCGCGACCTCGTCCACCAGCTCGGCCAGGACGGCTGGCTCGGCGTCGGCTGGCCGACCGCCTACGGCGGGCAGGGCCGCACCCCGATGGAGCAGTACCTCTTCTACGACGAGGCGAACCGGGCCGGGGTGCCCGCTGCCGCTCGTCACGCTGAACACGGTCGGCCCCACGCTCATGCAGTTCGGATCCGAGGACCAGAAGCAGGCCTTCCTCCCCAAGATCCTCGCCGGGGAGCTGCACTTCGCGATCGGCTACAGCGAGCCCGGCGCCGGCACCGACCTGGCCAGCCTCCGCACCCGCGCCGTGCGCGACGGCGACGAGTACGTCATCAACGGTCAGAAGACCTTCACGACCGGCGGGCACGACGCCGACTGGATCTGGCTCGCGTGCCGCACCGACCCCGACGCGCCGAAGCACAAGGGCATCTCGATCATCCTCGTCCCGACCGACGTCGCCGGGTTCAAGCACACGCCGATCTGGGTGCTCGGCGGCGGCCACACCAACGCCACCTACTACGAGGACGTCCGCGTCCCGGTCAGCAACCGGGTCGGCGGCGAGAACGAGGGCTGGAAGCTCATCACCCGCCAGCTGAACCACGAGCGCGTCGCGCTCGGACCCGCGGGACGGCTGGAGCGCCACCTCGACGCCGTGCGCCGCTGGTCCCAGCAGACCCGCCTCGCCGACGGCCGCCGCGTCGTCGACCAGCCGTGGGTGCAGATGACCCTGGCGCGCGTGCACGCCGTCTGCGAGGCGCTCAAGCTCGCGAACTGGCGCGTCGCCAGCGACCTCGCCGCGGGCGGCCTGAACCCGGCCGACGCCTCGTCGATGAAGGTGCTCGGCACCGAGGGCCAGGTGCAGTGCCTCCGCCTCCTCCTCGAGGTGCTCGGCCCCGCCGGCTACCTCACGGCCGACACGCCGGCCGCGCTCGTGCGCGGCCAGCTCGAGCAGGCCTACCGGCAGGCCCCCGTCGGCACCTTCGGCGGCGGCGTCAACGAGGTCCAGCGCGAGATCATCCAGATGGCCGGCCTCGGGATGCCCCGAGCCCCCCGGTAGCCGCAGCAGTTGTAGCAGTTCAGTTCAGAAGCGCCTTGGCCTGTGCCGCCCGAGCCAGGTCAGGTCGACCGGACTGACTATGCCAGCCCGTACTGGGAGCCTCGGCGCCATACATCGGTCAACCCACCCCCAATAGCCGCCAGACTGGGCGGTCACGGCTGGGGGCAGGCGTTCCGCTGACGCCGCCCGTACCCCCGCGGATCGCAGTTTGGCCTTGGGTCAAAGGTCCCTAGCCAGCGCGGTCCTATTCGTCCATATTGCGACGAAACGTGTGGGGTGGAGCAGCCGCGAACGCGGAACGGCTCGCTGTGGATGGGAGCCAGGGATGGGTAGTCGGTGGGGAATGCGGGTCACAGGGCTGCTGGCGGGTGTCGCGTTGATCGCCGGGACCGGCCTGGTGGGCCTCCCGGTTCTGGGCTTGGGGGTTCCGAGCGCCGCGGCGGGTACGAGCTGTGCGGCTTCGAACACGACGGTGACCACCAATGCCGATTTTGGTGCAGGGTCACTGCGGACAGCGATCATGCACGCCAACACCAACATCGGTGCTCAGACGATCTGTATCGACACCACGACGGGGAACGTGACCTCCCCGATCGCGCTGGCGAGCAGCCTGCCTGACTACACGAACACGACGGCGTTGACGATTCAGGGCAATGGCGCCACCGTGGACGGAGGCGGTCTCTACACCCTGATAGATGACACCTCGACGACCGCGCTGACCGTCGACGCGCTGACACTCATCCACAGCAGCGGCAACGCGATCGGGGCTGCCGGCGCGGTGACGGTGACGGGCTCGACGATCGCCAACAACAGCGTCACGGGTAACGCGGTGAACGGCGGCGGGATATTCGCTTCGGGCCCAGTGTCGATAACGGCTTCCACAATCAACAACAACACCCTCACTGGTTCTGGGGATGGTGGCGGCGGGATCGCGTCGGGCACCTCGGTGACGGTGATGGGCTCGACGATCACCAACAACAGCGTCACGGGTAGTGGGGCTGCTGGCGGCGGGGTCGCGTCGTTCGGCGCGGTGATGGTGACGGGCTCGACGATCGCTACCAACAGTGCCAACGGGAACAATGCTCTAGGCGGCGGGATCGTGTCGGCCACCTCGGTGATGGTGACGGGCTCGACGATCGCCAACAACAGCGTGATCGGTAGCAACGGTTCTGGGGGCGGGATCGAGGTTCTTGGTGGTTCGGCGACGGTGACGAACTCGACGATCGCCAACAACAGCGCCACGGTTGGTGCGGGTGGAGTGCAGGCCGCCTTCTCGATCTTGTTGGTGTACGCGACCGTGGCGCAGAACACGTCGCTGGTGGGCGCGAACTTGGCGTACGCGGCGTCGGGGTTGACGAGTTTTGCGTCGGTGGTGGCGCTGCCGCAAGGTGGGGGAGCGAACTGTTTTGGTGGTGGCACGACGACGTCGCATGGGTTCAACTTGGAGGATGACGTGGGGGCGTCGTGTGGGTTCAGCACGGGGGCGGGGGACCTGACCCCCGGGACGAGTTCGGGTCTGGGTGCGTTGGCCAACAATGGTGGGACGACGCTGACGGTGGCGCCCCAGGTGGGGAGCGCGCTGGTGGATGCGATCCCGCCGGCGCATTGCACTGACCAGGGCGGATCCGCGGGCACCGCGGATCAGATCGGGACGTCGCGCCCGCAGGGTCCGGGGTGTGACATCGGCGCGTTCGAGGTGCCCAACACCGCGTCGCAGCTGGTGTTCAGCACCGAGCCGGGCAACGGGGCGACGGGTCAGGCGCTTTCGCCTCAGCCGGTGGTGACCATCGAGGATGCGTACGGGCGGGTGGTGGCGACGGATACGGCGCCGATCGCGTTGACGATCAGCGCTGGGACGGGCACGGCGGGGGCGGTGTTGAGCTGTACGACCAATCCGTTGAACGCGGTGGCGGGGGTGGCGGCCTTCACGGGCTGTGCGATCAACGAGGCCGGCACCGGCTACAAGTTGACCGCGACGACCGATGGGTTGGCGGTGACGAGCACGGCCTTTAACGTCGGTGCTGGGCTTCCGACTCGGATCTTTGGTGTGGATGCCATCGGCACCGCCATCGCGGTGTCTCGGGCCGGGTTCCCCAAGGCCGGCTCGGCTTCGGCGGTGGTGTTGGCCCGCTCGGACTTCTTCTCCGACGCGCTGGCCGGTGGCCCCTTGGCGGCCAAGGTGGGTGGGCCGCTGCTGATCACGCCGGGCACGCCCCTGAGCGCGAGTCTTGATTCGCGGGTCCTGGTTGAGATTCAGCGGGTTCTCAAGACCGGCGGCACCGTCTACATCCTGGGTGGGACCCAGGCCCTCAGCTCCAACATCGACACGGCGCTCAGCAGCGCCGGCTATGTGGTGGCGCGTGTCCAGGGCCCCAACCTGTTCGCCACCGCGGTGGCGATCGCCAACCAGCTCGGGAACCCCTCCACGGTCTTTGAGGCCACCGGACTGTTCTTCGCCGATGCGCTCTCGGCGGTACCCGTGACGATCCACACCAGCGGGGCCATCTTGTTGACCAACGGCACCGTCCAGGCGCCTGAAACCGCTGCCTACCTGGCGGCCCACAGCGGCGACACCCGCTATGCCATCGGGGGACCCCAGGCCGCCTTCGGCGCTGACCCGGCTGCGATCGGGGTCTATGGCACCGACCTGTACGGCACCTCCGCGGCGGTCGCCACCCGGTTCTTGGCGCACGCGGCGGTCTATGGCGCCGCGACCGGGCTGAACTACCCCGACGCGCTCGTCGCCGGAGTATTCATGGCCACCGGCGGGCGCCTCGGCCCCGTCCTGCTCGTCAACACCAACACCCCCCTACCTGCACCGATCATCGCGTACCTCAACACCTTGGCCGTCGGCACCCCCGGCTATGTCTTCGGTGGACCCGTCGCCCTCGCCGAACCCAGCATCGACGAGGCCCTCCAAGCCGCCGTCGGATAATCGAGAGCCGCCCCACACTGCCAGCGTGTGGGGCGGCTCGTTTTGTCTGCGCTCAGTTGTTCGGAAAATCCAGGTCTTCGCCTTCATTCAGGCGAATGCCCATAGCTAGGAAGGCGTCGCCTAAATCGTCACCCTGGCCGCTGCAAAGCAGGTCGTTACCGTCCCGCAGTTCAGCGATGAGGTCGTTGTTGAGGCGCGACACGTCGACGGCGTACGTCTCGTCCACGGCTAGTCCCGGTTGGCAGCGTGGACGCGAAGCGCCGCACCCGGTTCGGGTATTGGCGGAGCGTGGCGGGGGACTTGTTGTAGAGCGCGACCAGCCACGACTCGATGAGGGCATCGTTTGGGTCCGTGGAGGCCAGATATCGCGCCTCTAACCGCCGTGCTCGCCGCAATCCGTTGCGCCCCAATCAAGAACGGGCTGGCCATTCATCGAGATGGCCGGCCTCGGGATGCCCCGAGCCCCCCGGTAGCCGCAGATGCTGGCCGATCCGCCGCGGTCGCACCCGAGCGTCCGCCCTGCCATACTGGTGGGGAATGGTGTTCCCCCAAATCGAGAGCCTTGATCCCTGGCGGGATCGGGCCCTGGCCCGCTCCCTCGGGGCGGCCCGGGCGAGATCCGCCGACCGCCTCGAGCGGCTCGTGGAGGCGGCCCGGGCCCTGGCGAACGAGACGGGCAGCGCGGCGTTCACCGTGGCGCAGGTCGCCGCCCGCGCCGACGTCAACCTGAAGGGCTTCTACCGGTACTTCGCCGGCAAGGACGACCTGCTCGTCGCGCTCCTCGAGGAGGACAGCCGGCTCGGCGCCGAGCTGCTGCGCACCCAGGTCGACCGGCACGCCGATCCCGAGACGCGGCTGCGCCGCGCGGTGACCGGGACGCTCGAGCTCATCACGTGGCCGGGCGCGCTCGGCTACGCCGGCGTGCTGATCCGAGAGCATCGGCGACTCGCCGAGAGCCGACCGGAGGAGCTCAACCGTGCGCTCGGGCCGATCATCGACGTGCTGACCGACGAGGTCCGCGGCGCGGTCGACGCCGGCGTCGCCGTGGCCCCGGATCCGCGGCGCGTCGCCCGCACCATGTTCGCCCTCGTCCTCGAAGCCATCCACGACGTCGTGCTCGGCCGCGTCGAGCCGCTCGCCGAGGCCCAGTTCGTCTGGGACTTCTGCTGGCACGGCGTCCACCGAGACCCCAGCCGCCCGCCCGCCGAGGAGCAGCGTTGACCACCCAGCCCGACACCATCGATCCCGCCACCCTGCTCTTCGACCCCCGACACGCCGACGCCCCGCAGCCGATGTACGGCGTGCTGCGCGACGCCGGCGCGGTGACCCGCACCGAGGAGGGCATCGGCGGGATCCCCACCGTGTACGTGACGCGCTACGAGGAAGCGGTGTGGGCGCTGCGCCACCCCGAGGTGTTCTCGTCGGCGGCCGACGCGGTGTCGATCGGTCAGGAGCAGCCGCTCATCCCGCTGCAGATCGACCCACCCGACCACGTCAAGTACCGGCGATTCCTCGACCCTGAGTTCTCCCCGAAGCGGATCGGCGAGCTCGACGCCGACGCCCGAGCGATCGTGAACGGCCTGATCGACGGGTTCGTCGACCGGGGTGCGTGCGACGTGCACGAGGACTTCGCCACGCCGCTGCCGTCCTCGATCTTCCTGCGACTGATGGGCCTGCCCCGCTCCGACCTGGCCGAGTTCCTGCGCTGGCGCGACGACACCATCCGACCCGACGTCGCCCCGCACGACCTCGAGGGGGCCGCCGCGATCCGCGAGCGGGTCGGGCACGACATCACCGCCTACTTCAACGCCGCACTCGACGAGCAGGCCCGCGCACCCGGCGACGGGCTGATGTCCCGCATCGCCACGGGTCAGGTCGACGCGCGGCCGTTGACCCGCGCTGAGCAGCTGGGGATCTGTCACCTCCTGCTCCTCGGCGGGCTCGACACGGTCACGGCCACCCTCGACTGCGCGCTCGCCTACCTCGCCCGGAACCCCGAGCAGCGCGCTCGGCTCGTCGACGAAGGCTCGGTGTCCGGCGCGGTCGAAGAGCTGCTGCGCTGGGAGACGCCGGTGATGATGGTCGTCCGGGTGATCAAGACCGACGCCGAGCTCGCGGGGGTCCCGCTGCACGCGGGCGACCACGCGGTGATCATGATCGGCTCCGCCAACCTGGATAAGGAGTTCCCGGAGGCGGACCGCGTCGACTTCGCCCGGGAGACGAACCGCCACCTCTCCTTCGGCGCCGGCCCGCACCGCTGCCTCGGGTCACACCTCGCCCGCCTCGAGCTGCGGGTCGCGCTCGAGGAGTGGCACCACCGGATCCCCGACTACCGCATCCCCGACGGCACCGAGCTCCACTACTCGCCCGGGATCCGCCAGGCCAACCACCTGCCCCTCGTCTGGGGCTAGCCGCGGCTCAGCCACCGAGCACCCCCGCGAGCTCGCGCCAGGCGTCGCGGGGCAACGACCGCAGGTCAGCGGTCAGCGCCTGCACACACACGTGGTCGGCGCCCGCGGCGCGGTGCTCGTCCACCCGGCGGGCCACCGTGGCGACGTCGCCCCACGCTACGAGCGCGTCGACGAGGCGGTCGCTCCCGCCGTCGGCGACGTCGTCGGGACCGAACCCCAACCGGGCCCAGTTGCGCACGTAGTTCGGGAGCTGCCGGTAGATCGCCAGATGCTTCCGGGCCACCTCGCGGGCGACGCTCGGGTCGCGTTCCACGACCACTGCCTGCTCGGGCGCGAGCCATGCCGCCGGTCCCAGCGTCGCACGCGCCTGCCGCGTGTGCTCCGGCGTGACCAGGTACGGATGTGCGCCCGCGCTGCGGCGCCGCGCCAGCTCGAGCATCCGCGGGCCGAGCGCGGCGAGCACCCGCTCCTCGACCGGCACGGGCGGAGACGCGCCATCGAGCGCGTCGAGGTACCGGTCCATGACGGCCAGCGGCTCGCGGTACCGCCCCGGTGCGTCATGGTCGACGAGCGGCCGATGGCTCACCCCGAGCCCGAGGAGGAACCGGCCAGGGTGGGCACCGACGAGCTGGTGGTGGGCCGCCGCGGTCTCGGCCGCGTCGTGCATCCACACGTTCACGATCCCCGTCGCGACGACCGCGGTCGTCGTCGCGTCGAGCAACGACCCCGACGCGTCGAAGATGTCCCCGCCCACCCCGCCAGGCAGCCACAGCACCGAGTAGCCGAGCGACTCCAGCTCGGCCGCCGCGTCGCGCGCCTCGTCACGGTCGCCGTAGCGCAGCGCCGCGCTCCAGACCCCGACCCCGCCCGGCGTCACCGCGACGGTCCCGTCAGCCGGCATCGGCCGGGAGCACCACGTGCACCTGCGCGGGGCCGTGCACCCCCAGGGTGAGGATCTGCTCGATGTCGGCCGAGCGGCTCGGCCCGGTGACGAACGTCAGCGCGCTCGGGGGCGGCGTCGGGACCCGCGCCAGCGCCTCGCCCAGCGACGGGACGAGGTCGGCGTCGTGGACGACGGCCAGGTGCACCCGGGGCAGGAGGCTGGTGCTGCGCGGGTGCGCAGTGTCGAAGACCAGCATCAGGGTCCCGGTGTCGGCGATCGCGGCCGCGCAGCGGGTCACACCGAGCGCCGCGTCGACCAGGTCGCCGCGGTAGGTCGGATCGTGGGGCCGCCGCACCGTGTGCCCGGCCGCGGCGAGCGCATCGGCGAGGGGCTCGAGGGCCGGATCGTCGTCGACCGCGACCGTGGTGTGCGGCGCGCCCGCCACCGCGAGGGCCACGGTGACCGCCTCGGCACCGACGTGCGGCGTGCCGTCGGCGGCGGTCAGCTCGTCGGCGAAGCGGGCGGCGAGCCCGCCCTCAGCGGTGGGGGGCTCGCTCACGCCGCCACCAGTCGTGGAACGTCGCCGGCACGGGCGCGGGCAGGTCCCGTCCCTCACCCCACGCACGCGCGACGGGCAGCCGGCGCGCCAGGCGCGGCCAGCGGCGAGCCGTGTTGGCGGCCCGTGCCGACCAGCGGTACAGGGCCGGCGACGACCACGCCCGGCTCCACAGGGCGAAGAACGCCCGTCGGGTGCGGCGGGGGCTATGCGACGCGACCGCGGCCCGCAGGTCGACGAGCAGGTCGGCGAGCGGGATGCCGACCGGGCAGACGGCGGAGCACGCCCCGCACAGGCTCGTCGCGCCGGGCAGCTCGCTGCCCTCCTCCAGCCCCGACAGCAGGGGGGTGAGCACCGCGCCCATGGGGCCGGGGTACACGCCGCCGTAGGCGTGGCCGCCGATCGTGCCGTAGACCGGGCAGACGTTGAGGCACGCACCGCAGCGGATGCAGCGCAGCATCGACTCGAACGGGGTGCCGAGCAGCGCGGTGCGTCCCGCGTCGAGGAACACCACGTGCACCTCGTCGGGACCGTCGAGCTCGCCGTCGCGTCGCGGCCCGTGGATCATCGTGACGTACGACGTGAGCTGCTGCCCGGTGGCGTGGCGGATCAGCAGCGGAACCATCGTGGCCAGGTCGGCGAAGTGGGCGAGCACCTTCTCGACGGGAACCAGCGCCACGTGCACGCGGGGCAGCGACGTGGTCAGCCGGCCGTTGCCCTCGTTGGTGACGAGGACGATCGTGCCGCTGTCGGCGCACACGAAGTTGGCGCCGCTGATCCCCAGGTCGGCGGTGAGGAACTCGCCGCGGAGCTGCTGCTGCGCGAACGCGCACAGCTCCTCGCGCTCGTCGGGGAGCTCGCCGCCCGCGAGGTCGGAGAACAGCTGTGTGATCTGGGGACGAGTCTTGTGCACCGCGGGCGCGATGATGTGGCTCGGCCGCTCCGAGGCCTTCTGGATGATCCACTCGCCGAGGTCGGTCTCGACCACGTGGATCCCGCGCTGCTCCAGGTGGTAGTTGAGGTCGATCTCCTCGGTCGCCATCGACTTCGACTTCACCGCACGCCGGAGCCCTCGGGCCTCGGCGAGGTCGGCGATCAGCTCCGCCGCCTCGGCGCCGGTCCCGGCGTGATGGACCTGGACGCCGAGCCCGCGCAGCGACGCCTCGGCGCGCGCCAGGTTGGCGCGCAGGTCCTGGACCCCCGCGGCCCGGATCGCGGTCCCGCGCTCCTTCATCGCCGTGATGCCGGGCGCGGAGATCGCGACTTCGCGGGCGTCGTTGAACCGGGTGGCCATCACCCGGAGCGCGCCGCGGAGCTCGACGTTGTGCAGGGTCGCCTCGACCCGGTCGCGCAGCGGGGGCAGCGGGTCGCCGGGGTGACGGTGGTGCGCCAGCTCGCCGGAGGTCGTCACGCCAGCCCGTCCGCGACGACGTCCGCGACGTGGCGCACGGCGAGATCGAGGCCGCGGTGACGGGCCCGGGTCGCCAGGTGCACGAGGCAGCCCGTGTCGCACGCCGTCACGGTGCGAGCCCCGGTTGCCACGACCCGGTCGAGCTTCTCGTCGGCCATGGGGACCGAGATCTCCGGGTGCAGCACCGAGAACGTGCCCCCGAACCCGCAGCAGCGCTCCGCGTCGACCAGCTCCACGACGGGCGCCCCGGCGGCGTCGAGCACGCGGCGCGGGGCGTCGCGCACCCCGAGCTCACGCAGCAGGTGGCACGACGGGTGATACGCCACGGTGGTGTCGACGTGGGCGCCGAGGTCCGGACGGCCGAGCACGTCGACGAGGTACTCGGTGAGCTCGTACGTCTTCGCGGCGAGTGCCTCGACCCGGGTCCGCTCCGGCTCCGTGAACAGGGTCGGGTAGTAGCAGCGCACCATGGCCACGCACGAGCCGGAGGGCGCGACGACCGCCTCGGCGTCGGCGAACACGTCGACGAAGTGGCGGGCCAAGCGACGGGCGTCGGCCGGGTACCCGGAGTTGAACGCCGGCTGCCCGCAGCAGGTCTGGCCGGCGGGGAACGTCACCTCGCAGCCTGCCGCCTCGAGGAGGCGGACCGCCGAACGGCCGGTCTCGGGCGAGACCTGGTCGACGAGGCAGGTGACGAACAGCGCGACCTGAGGGCTCATCGAGGCGGGCGCGCCACCATCAGAGGACGAGCTCGGCCATGAGCCGCATCACGCTCGGGTCGTGCGCCCCGACGAGGATCGTCGTCACCCGCGACGCCCGCCACACCTCGAGGTCGTCGCGGATCTTCTCCCGTGGCCCGATGAGCGCGATCGCCTCGACCATCTCGCGGGGCACGGCCGCCGCCGCCTCGTCCTTGCGGCCCGCGAGGTAGAGGTCCTGGATCTTCGTCGCCTCGGCCTCGAAGCCGAGCCGGCAGAACACGTCGAAGTGGAAGTTCATCTCGCGGGCCCCCATCCCGCCGACGTAAAGCGCGAGCGAGGGCCGCACCCGGTCCGCCGCCCGGTCCACGTCGTCGTCCACGACGACGGTCACGGTCGGCAGGACCTCGAAGTCGTCCGGCCCCCGTCGGGCCCCGGCGCGACCCCACCCCTCCTGCAGCGCGTCGACGTACAGCCCCTCGTGCTGCGGCGAGTAGAAGATCGGGAACCAACCGTCGGCGATCTCGGCGGCGAGCGCCACATTCTTCGGGCCCTCCGCCCCCAGGATGATCGGCACGTCGGCCCGGCGCGGGTGCACGATCGAGCGGAGCGGCTTCCCGAGACCCAACCCGCCGGGGTAGGGGAGCGGGTAGTGCGGGCCGTCATTGGTGACGCGCTCCTCACGGGCGAGGACCGCCCGGATGATCGACACGTACTCGCGGGTGCGGGCCAGCGGCTTCGGGAACGGCATGCCGTACCAGCCCTCGACGACCTGCGGGCCGGACACGCCGAGCCCGAGGACGAAGCGGCCGCCCGACAGGTGATCCATCGTCAGCGCGGCCATCGCCGCCGCGGTCGGCTGGCGGGCCGACAGCTGCATCAGGTCGGTCCCGAGCCGCACCGTGCTCGTCTGCGACCCCCACCACGCCAGGGGGGTCAAGGCGTCGGAGCCCCACGACTCGGCGGTCCACACCGAGTCGTACCCCAGGCGCTCGGCCTCGACGACCAGGTCGGCCGCGCCCGGCGGCGGTTGCGCGCCCCAATAGCCCAACTGCAGCCCGAGCTTCATGTCCGCTCCCGTCTCGTCGCCGACCTCGCGCCAGCATGACTCGGGTGAGAACCTATGCCTCCTGCTGGACGGCCGGGGAAGGGAGGAGGCGATGAGCGGCCTCGAGGGGTACGCCACGCTCGTCACCGGGGGGGCAGCGGGATCGGCGAGGCGTGCGCGGCGGCGCTGGCCCGCGACGGCGCGTCCGTCACGATCTGCGGCCGCACGGCCGCTCGGCTCGAGGCCGCCGCGGCGCGGCTGGCGGCCGTCGCGGCGCCCGGCGCGGTCGTCCAGACGGTCGCGGCCGACGTCACCGACGAGGACCAGGTGCGCGCCGCCGTCGCCCGCGCCGCCGAGCCGACGGGCGGGCTGGACGGTGTCGTCGCGTCGGCGGGCGGGTCGCTGCACATGGGCCCGCTCGTGCTCGCCGACGTCGCCGCGGTGCGCGCCACCCTCGACGTCAACGTGATCGGCACGTTCCTGACGCTGAAGCACGCGGCGCCGCTCCTCGCCGACCGCGGCCGCGGGTCCTTCGTCGGGGTGTCGTCGCATGCGGGACGCGACACGTTCCGGTTCCTCGGCGCGTACGGCGCGGGGAAGGCTGGCCTCGACATGATCGTGCGGGTCGCCGCCGACGAGCTCGGCCCGGCCCGGGTGCGCGTCAACTCGGTGCGTCCGGGGATCATCGACGACGAGCTCATGGCGCCCATCACCGCCGGCGGCGCCGTCCTCGACAGCTACCTCGAGAACATCCCGCTGCATCGGGTCGGGACGGTCGAGGACGTCGGCGCCCTCGCCCGGTTCCTCATCGGCCCGGAGTCGGGGTGGATCACCGGCCAGTGCATCAGCGTCGACGGGGGCCAGTCCCTGCGCAAGGGTGCCGACTACGCGGCGTTCGCCGAGCCCGCCTACCGGGACCAGCCGTCGTGGCCGCTCGTCGTGGAGGGGGAGTGATGGACCTCGACGGCGCGGTCGCGGTCGTCACCGGCGGGGCGAGCGGCATCGGGCGCGCCACCGCCCTCGAGCTCGCGCGACGCGGCGCCCGGGCGGTCGCGCTCGCCGACACGAACGAGACCCGCCTCCGCGAGGCCGCGACCGAGCTCGAGGCGGCCGGCGCGACCGCGCTGCCCATCCGCTGCGACGTGTCGCGCGACGACGACGTCGACGCGCTGCGCGACACCGTCCTCGACACGTTCGGCCGCGTCGACGTCGTCATGAACAACGCCGGTGTCGTGCTGCTCGGCCCCCCCGACACCCTCTCCATGGCCGAGTGGGACTGGATCCTCCAGATCAACCTCTACGGGGTCATCCGGGGCGTGCGCGCTTTCGTGCCCCAGCTGCGCCGCCAAGGACGAGGCTGGCTCGTGAACACCGCGTCCGTCGCCGGCTTGTACGCCCACGCGCTGGGACGTCATCCCCTACGTCACCGCGAAGTTCGGCGTCGCCGGGCTCACCGAGGCGCTCGCCCTCTACCTTCGGCCCCTCGGGATCGGCGTGTCGCTGCTGTGCCCCGGCCGGGTCGACACGAACATGGCCGACACCGCCCGCGTCGGCGGGACGCCCGACATCGGCGCGTGGCTCCGCCCAATGCCGCTCGAGGACCCGATCGACCCGGAGGTCCCCGGCCGCCTGGTCTGCGACGCGATCGAGCAGGACCGCTTCTTGATCCTCACCCACCCCGACGCCGTCCGCCCGCGCATCGCCGAGCGGGGCAACGACCTCGACGAGTTCGTCCGCCACCAGATCGAGCGGCTGCCGCCGCCCCCCAACCTCCCGTGACCACCCGTCGAGCCCGCGACGACGAGATCGCGCGGTGGCGCGACGACGGCTGGGTGCTCCTCGAGGGGCTCATCGGGACCGACGAGATCGACGCCGCGGCGGCCGACCTGCGCGAGATGTATCCCACCCCGGTCGCGTTCCACGCCGACCCGGCCGGCGAGACGGAGCGGTGGCGGGGGCGCCCACCGGCGCGGCGCGACGAGTTCGTCTGGCCGCCGGAAGGGCCGGGGTTCCGACCCGACCAGCACCGGTGGAACTCCGAGTTCCCGTACCCGGGCTCGGGGGCGCTGAACCGGTTGAGCGTCCACCCGGCCATCGTCGACTTCGCCGAGCGCGCCCTGCAGACCACCGACCTCCGCCTGTACCAGGCGCACGTGTCCGCCAAGTACACCGGGGTGACGAACTACGAGCAGCCCATGCACACCGACCGGAACCACTCGTGGCTCCCGCCTCGTGCCGAGCCGCCGTGGTGGCACCTCGAGACCTTCCTCTACCTGTCCGACGTGCACGAGGGCGTCGCGCCCACGCATGTCGTCTCCCTCCAGGACTCGACGGGTCACGAGCCCACCGAGATCCTGGTCATGCCCGACGGCGACCCCGCCCTCTACGCCGCGGAGCAGTCGGCGAAGGGCGGCCGCGGCTCGCTGCTCGCCTACCGCACCGACGTCTTCCACCGTGGCGTCAACCTCACCGACCCCGGTGGTGCCCGGTTCCTCATGGCCCTCGCGTTCAAGGGCGCCGACCAGGACTGGATCGGCTACCAGAGCGCGCACTCGCGCGCGACGTCACCGGCGTGGACGACGTTCGTCGAGGGCAGCACGCCACGCGAGCTCGCACTGTTCGGCTTCCCCCCGCCCGGCCACCCGGTGTGGAACCGCACGCTGCTCGACGCGACCGCGGTGCGCTACCCGAAGCTCGACCTCCGCCCCTGGCAGGCGGCGCTCACGTCCTGAGCCGACGCGCCCGTTCCGCTCAGCTGGCGGCGAAACGCAGCGGGATGTGCTTGATGCCGTTGATGAAGTTCGATCGGAGGCGGGACGGCTCGCCGGCGAGCTCGAGGTCGCGCCATCGGTCGAGGAGCTCCTCGAAGATGACCCGGATCTCCATGCGGGCGAGGTTCGCGCCGAGGCAGAAATGGGGCCCGCCACCCCCGAAGGCGACGTGCTCGTTCGGGGAGCGCTCGACGTCGAAGCGCATCGGGTCGTCGAACACCGACTCGTCGCGGTTGGCGGACACGTACCAGATCACCACCTTGTCGCCCTCGGCGATCGTCGTGTCCCCGATGACGACGTCCTTCGTCGCGGTGCGGCGGAAGTGCATGACGGGGCTCGCGCAGCGCAGCATCTCGTCGACGGCGCCGGGGAGGAGGTCCCGATTGGCCTGGACCTTGGCCAGCTGGTCCGGGTGCTCGAGCAGCAGGACGATCCCGTGGGAGATCAGGTTGCGGGTCGTCTCGTTGCCGGCGACGGTCAGGAGCATGAAGAAGAGGTCGATCTCGAGCTGGGTCAGCCGCTCACCGTCGACCTCGGCCTCGCTCAGCACGCTGATCAGGTCGGTGCCGCGCGGATCCTGGGCCCGCTTCTGCTCGGCGAGCATCGCGGCGTACGAGAACAGCTCCATCGATGCGACCTGCGCCTCCTCCTGGCTCACCCCGAACTCGGGGTCGTCGGACCCGATCATCCGGTTGGACCAGTCGAACATCTTGTAGCGGTCCGCTTGGGGGACGCCGAGGATGTCGGCGATCACCTGCAACGGCAGCTCGGCGGCGACGTCGACGACGAAGTCGCACTCGCCGCGCGGCTCGACCGTGTCGAGGATCGAACGGGTCCGCTCGCGGATCGTCGCCTCGAGGCTGTCGATCATGCGGGGCGTGAACCCCTTGTTCACGAGCCGCCGGTACCGGGTGTGCATCGGCGGGTCCATGTTCAGCATCATCAGGCGCTGCTGCTCGAGGTCCTCAGGGGGCAGGTCCCAGATGAACACCGCGCCCCGGCTCGACGAGAACGTCTGGTTGTCGCGGTTCACGGTGACGACGTCGTCGTAGCGGGTGAGGCACCAGAACCCGGGGCCGCCGTCCGGCTCGGGGTGCCAGAACACCGGTGCCTCGCGGCGCAGCGCGGCGAACCAGTCGTGGGGGACGCCCTTGACGAAGACGTCCTTGTCGGTGAGGTCGATCGTGTCGAGGTTCATCGTCACCTGGCCGTGCCGGCCGTCTCCTTGTCGAACTCGGGGATCACGTGCTTGCCGAACAGCTCGATCGACTCCATGACCTTCTCGTGCGGGATGTCGTAGGGGTTGACGAGACACAAGAGCAGGTCACAGCCGGCGGCCTCGTAGCGGCGGCACGTCTCGACGCACTCGTCGGGGTCGCCCACGACCCCGGCGCCGACGCTGTGGATGTAGTCGAAGTTCAGGTGCTCGAACGCGCCGTCGCGTCGGTGCTGCAACGGCGCGGCGGCGTACTGGTAGGTGCCGAGGTCCTGGTTGCGCTCCTCGAGCCACTCGGCGACCGAGGCGATGAGCCCACCGCCGTGCTTCGGGTACCACTCGAAGGACCGCGCCGCGGTCTCGTAGGCGTCCTGCTTCGTGGGCCCGCAGTGCACCATCGTGAACGTCGCCGCGGTCTCGTTCTTGAACTTCCCGACCGGCTCGGTGCACTCGCCGAGCCCCTCCCGGTAGGCGGCGATGTTCTTCACGAGCTCCTCGGGGGGCAGCCCGACCGTGAACGAGCACAACCCGATGCCCTGCTTGCCCACCTCCTTGTGCCCGTCGAGGCTGCTCGTCGCGCCGAAGATCGGCGGGTGCGGCTTCTGGAGCGGCTTGGGCAGCACCCGTCGCGGCGCGCCCATGTGCCAGTACTTGCCGTCCGCCTGGTACTCGTCCTCGGTCCAGGCGCTGACGATGTGGTGCAGCGCCTCGCGCCACATCGCGCGGGTCTCGTCCGGCTCGAGGTCGAAGCCCTCGAGCTCGGCGCGGGTCGACGACCGGCCCGTCCCGAAGTCGACACGCCCGTCCGAGAGCAGGTCGAGCACCGCAGCCGACTCGGCGGAGCGGATCGGGTGGTTGTACGGCTTCGGGAGCAGCCGCACGCCGTAGCCGATCCGGATGCGCTCGGTGCGGGCCGCGACCGCGCCGTAGAGCACCTCGGGGTTGGAGCAGTGCGAGTACTCCTCCAGGAAGTGGTGCTCGACGGTCCAGAAGGCATGGAACCCGACCCGGTCACCGAGGATCGCCTGCTCGAGGGTGTGCTTGTACGCCTGGTGCTCCTGGTCGGGGGTCCAGGGCCGGGGCACCGGGATCTCGTAGAAGAGGGCGAACTTCACGGTGTGGTCCTCCTGTCAGGGACGAAAGCCGCGGACGAGGTGGCGCTCGATGAAGCCACGCACCTGGCGCGGGTCGTCGAGGTCGAAGGTGGCGGACGGGACGGTCACGAGCGAGATGATGATGCGCATGATCCACTCAGCCGCCTGGCGGAGATCGAGGTCGGCGCGCACCTCCCCGTCGTCACGGGCCGACTCGAGGAACGGGATCCAGAAGTCGATCCAGCGGGCGAACATCCCCGGGCTCGCCGCGAGCTGCAGGGTGGCGAGCGCCGGCTCACCGGGATGCTCGTGGAGGCCGAGGCGTCGCTCGTCGTCGGCGAGGTTGCGCACGACCACGGCTGCCTCGGCGACCTTCCCGACCAGCGTCGGGTGTCGGCGCACCGCGGGCTCCGCCTCGGCGACGTGCGCCTCCGCGACCCGCTCGAGCACGGCCTGCACCAGCGCGTCCCGGTCCGGGAAGTAGCGGTACACCGACCCGCGCGACACGCCGGCCTGCAGCGCCACGTCGCTCATCGACACGCGCCGCAACCCCCAGCGGCGCACGCACGCCTCGGCGGCGCGCAGGATGCGCTCGGACGTCGCCGCGGGGGCGTCGGTGGGGGGCAGGGCGGTGTACAAGTGAACAAAGCCTATACAGTTGTGCAGACGACGGCGACGGCGGGGGGCTCGTGAGCGACGGACGGCTGGCGGGACGCGTGGCGGCGATCACCGGTGCCGCCTCCGGTCTGGGCGCGGCCTGCGCCACGCGGTTCGCGGCCGAGGGAGCGGTGGTCGCCGGGCTCGACGTCACCCCGGGCGCCCCCGTGGCGAGCGAGCATCTCGTCGACGTCGCCGACGAGGACGGCGTCGCCGGCGTGCTCGACGCCGTGGTCGAGGCGCACGGCCGGTTGGACGTGGTCGTCAACTGCGCCGGCGTGGCGGGCGGCGGCCCAGTGCACCTCCTCGACGCCGCCGAGTGGGCCCGGGTGCTGCGCGTCAACCTGACCGGCACGTACCTGGTCTGCAAGCACGCGCTCCGGCACATGCTCGGGCAGCGATCCGGGAGCATCATCAACTTCGCCAGCATCGAGGGGCTCGAGGGCACCGAGGGCGGCAGCGCGTACAACGCGTCGAAGGGCGCGGTCGTCCTCCTGACCAAGAACATGGCGATCGACTACGGCCACCTCGGCATCCGCGTGAACTGCGTCTGCCCCGGCTTCATCGAGACCCCGATGTTCGAGTCCGTCATGGGCCACGACCTGATGGCGCAGTACCGGGAGCGCTACCGCGAGGAGCACAAGCTCGGGCGCTTCGGACGCCCCGACGAGATCGCCGCCGCCACCCTTTTCCTCGCGTCCGACGACGCGTCGTTCGTCACCGGCCACGCCCTCGTCGTCGACGGCGGCTTCACCGCCGGGATGCGCTCCGGCCTCTCCGACCTGCTCATGGGCCCGACGTCCTCGCCCTGAGCGGCCCCGAAAGTGGGGAATGGCGGCCTCATGGGCCTCGTCTGTAACGTGTTCTCGTTTCGCCCGCGGCCCGGGAGGTGCGTCGCGTGTACATCGGCCTGACCAAGGAGCAAGAGCAGCTCCGCCAAGAGGTGCGCGCCTACTACGAGCAGCTGCTCACGCCCGAGGTGCGGGCCCAGCTGACCGGTTCCGGCGGCGTCGGCGACGCCAACCGTCGGGTGGTGCGCCAGATGGGCGAGGACGGCTGGCTCGGGGTCGGCTGGCCCAAGGAGTGGGGCGGGCGGGGCTTCACCGCGGTGGAGCAGTTCATCTGGTTCGACGAGTCGATGCGGGCCGGCGCCCCCGTCCCCATGCTGACGATCAACACCGTCGGGCCGACGATCATGCGCTTCGGCACCGACGAGCAGAAGGCGTTCTTCCTCCCCAAGATCCTGAAGGGCGAGGTCCACTTCTGCATCGGCTACTCGGAGCCGGGGGCCGGCACCGACCTCGCCGCGCTGACCACGAAGGCCGAGCGTGACGGCGACGAGTACATCATCAACGGCCAGAAGATGTGGACCAGCCTGGCCAGCGGCGCCGACTTCGTGTGGCTCGCCGTGCGCACCGACCCGAACGTCAAGAAGCACAAGGGCATCTCGCTGTTCATCGTCCCGATGAGCACGCCGGGCATCAAGGTGCAGCCCATCCACGTGATGGGCGAGTCCGACATCGCGCAGGTCTTCTACGAGGACGTCCGCGTCCCCGCCACCGCCCGGGTGGGGGAGGAGAACGCGGGCTGGAAGCTGATCACCAACCAGCTCAACCATGAGCGGGTGACCTTGTGCTCGTCCGGGATGGTGGAGCGCGCCCTGCACGACGTGCGGGCCTGGGCCCAGCAGACCCGCCTGCCGAACGGCGAGCGCGTCGTCGACCAGGAGTGGGTGCAGCTGAGCCTCGCCCGCGTGTACGCCCGCCTCGAGTTCCTCCGGCTCATCAACTGGAAGATCTCGTCGGCGTCCATGAAGGGCGACCTCCAGCCGGCGGACGCCTCCGCGACGAAGGTGTTCGGCACCGAGTTCTACCTCGAGGCCTTCCGGCTCCTCATGGAGATCCTCGGCCAGCGCGCCTACCTGAAGGACGACGCGCCGGGCGCGCTCCTGCAGTCCCGCCTCGAGCACTCCTACCGCGGGCTCATCATCTTGACCTTCGGTGGCGGCACGAACGAGGTCCAACGCGACCTCATCGCCGTGTTCGGGCTCGGCATGCCCCTCGCCCCCCGTTAAGGAGCGACATGGACTTCACGTTCAACGAGGAACAGCAGGACCTCCAGGGCCTCGCCCAGCAGATCCTCGACGCCGAGGTGACCCACGAGCGCCTGAAGGAGATCGAAGCCGGTGAGGACGCCTTCGACCGCGAGCTGTGGGCCAAGCTCGCCGACGCCGGGCTGCTCGGCATCGCGCTCCCCGAGGCGCACGGCGGCGGCGGGTACGGGTTCCTCGAGGCCGCGATCGTCCTCGAGCAGATCGGCCGCACGGTCGCGCCCGTGCCGTACCTGTCGAGCGTCGTGCTCGGCGCCCTGCCCGTCGCGCGGTTCGGCACCGACGCGCAGCAGGAGCGGCTGCTCCCCGGTGTCGCCCGCGGCGAGCGGCTCCTCACCGCCGCGCTCGTCGAGGCCGGCGGCGACCCGCGCCAGCCCGTCACGACCGCGCGCCGCGACGGCGACGGCTGGGTGCTCGACGGCGAGAAGATCTGCGTGCCCGACGGGACCCTCGCCGACCACATCCTCGTGCCGGCGACCACCGAGGACAGCCGGGTCATCGTGGCCATCGTCGACCCCGACGCCGGCGTGACCCGCGAACGGCAGCGCACCACCAGCGGCCATCCCGAGGCGCTCCTCCGCCTCGACGGCACCCGCGTCGCCGACGCGGACATCCTCGGCGGCGCCGACCACGGCGACGAGGTGCTCGACTGGACGGTCGAGCGGGCCACCGCCGCGCTCTGCGCCGTCACGATCGGCGTCTGCGAGGAAGCGCTGCGCATGACCGCCGAGTACACCAAGACCCGCGAGCAGTTCGAGCGGCCGATCGCCACCTTCCAGGCCGTCGGCCAGCGGGCCGCCGACGCGTACATCGACACCGAGGCCATCCGGCTCACCGCCTGGCAGGCGATCTGGCGTCTCGCCGAGGGTCTGCCCGCCGCGGCCGAGGTCGCGGTCGCGAAGTTCTGGGCCGCCGAAGGCGGCCAGCGCGTCGTGCACGCGGCACAGCACCTGCACGGCGGGATGGGCGTCGACCGCGACTACCCGCTGTTCCGCTACTTCCTGCTCGCCAAGCAGCTCGAGCTCACGCTCGGGGGCACCACCCCGCAGCTGCTCACGCTCGGTCGCATCCTCGCCGACACGCCGGCCGCGTAGCTGAGCGAGGAACCCACTCCGCACGTCGTCGAGCACGACGGGCTGCGCGTCGCGGCACTCGACTGGGGTGGCCGCGGCGAGGCGCTCCTGCTGCTGCACCCGAACGGGTTCTGCGCCGGGCTCTTCGACCCGCTGGCCCGGCGGCTGCGCGACCGGTACCGGCCGATCGCCGTCGACCTGCGCGCCCACGGCGGCACCGACGTGCCCGCCCACCCCGAGCGGGACTACGCGTTCGACCTGCTCGCCGGCGATGTGCTCGCCGTCCTCGACGCGCTCGGGATCACCCGCTGGGTCGCGCTCGGCGAATCGCTCGGGGGCGGCGTCGCCACGCTCGTGGACCGGGCCCGCCCCGGTGCCACCCGCGCCCTGCTGCTCTGCGAGGCCATCGCCTTCATGACGCCGCTCCACCCGCCGCGCCCGACCCCGGACGGCAGCCCGGGCGGGAACTACATGGCCACCATCGCCCGCAAGCGACGGGCGGTGTGGCCCGACCGGCCGACCGTGCTCGCCTCCTACGCCAGCCGGCCCCCGCTCGACGCCCTCGCGCCCGAGGCCCTCGCCGCGTACGTCCGCTGGGGGTTCGTCGACCGACCCGACGGGCAGGTCGAGCTGGCGTGCCCCCCCGAGGCGGAGGCGACGATCTTCGAGCTGTCCGCCGACGCGCGCGGCGCGGCCGCCGGCTGGCAGCACCTCGCCGAGCTCCACGCGCCCGCGGTCGTCCTCGCCGGCCAACACTCCGACCTGCCCACCGAGTGGTTCCGTGCCCAGGCCGACCGCGCCCGCGCGCCCTTCGTCACCGTCGACGGCGGGCACTTCTTCCTCCAGGAAGACACCGACCGCGCCGAGGACCTCGTCCGCCGCCACCTCGAGGACGTCGCCGGCACCGCGCGATGATCGGCCGGTGAGCGATCCGTCGCCGCTCGACCAGGTCGTGGCGCGCGACGAGATCCGCCAGCTCGTGGCGCGCTACGCCGTCGCGATGGACGCCCGCGACCTCGACGCCGTCACCGCGCTGTTCGTCGACGACGTCCACCTCCGAGCCGGACGGCAGGGCCGCGCGGCGCTGCGCGACGACCTCGCCGACGCGCTCGGGGACATGCCGCTCACCATCCTGAACGTCGGGACCCACCTCATCGAGCTCATCGACGAGGACCATGCCCGCGGCGTCGTGTACTGCCGGGCCGAGCTGCAGCGCCGCGACACCTGGGTCGTCCAGCAGATCCAGTACCGCGACACCTACGAGCGCCGCGACGGTCGGTGGCGGTTCGTCCGACGCCAGCACCTCCTCTGGTACGGGCGCGAGGTCGGCACGACACCGCTCGGGCTGCCCCCCGCCCACTGGCCGGAGCACGACACCGGGTGGGGTGAGCCGGAGACCTGGCCCCGGTGGCCGCCCGGCCCGGCGCGCGACTGAGCTACGCGACCGCGCCGTCGGCTCGCAGCGCGGCGATCGCCGCGGCGTCGCGTCCGAGCTCGGCGAGCACCTCGTCGGTGTGCTGCCCGAGCGTCGGGGGCATGGCGCGCGGCCCGCCGGGGGTGCCGACGAAGTCGACCGGGGTGTTGATCATCGTGGCGGTCGTGTCCCCGTCGGGAACCTCGACGAGCCCGCCGCCGGCGGCGACCTGCGGGTCGGCGAGCACCTCGTCGGGTGTCTGCACCGGCGCCCACCACATGCCCTCGCGGTCGAGCGCGACGCCCCACTCGTCGCGGGTGCGGGTGGCGAAGATGGCGTCGAGCGCCGGGATCAGCTCGCGGACGTTGTGGCGGCGCGCCGACGCGGTCGCGAACCGCTCGTCGTTGATCCACTCTGGCCGCTCCACGGCCCGGCAGAGATCTGGCCAGTGGCGGTCCGCCTCTAGGCCGATGAGCCAGAACCAGCGTCGGTCGGCGTCCTGGTAGCAGTTGATCGCCGGGTTCCCCATCGTGGCGTGCGTCGCGGTGCCGATCCCGGTCCCGTAGCGCAGCGCGGTGTTCAGGTCGAAGCCGATCGTGTACATGCCGTGGCGCAGCAGCGACGTCGCGACGACCTGCCCCTCACCGGTGCGGCCCCGGGCGACGAGCGCGGCGCAGATCCCCGCGGCCAGCGTCATCCCCGCGCCGTGATCGCCCATCCCGCCTCGCTGGAACGGCGGCTCGCCGCCCGGCGCGGTGAGCAGCCCGGCAACGCCGCTGCGGGCCCAGAACGCGCCGATGTCGTACGCCGCCCGCGTCCGGTCCGGTCCCTCGAGCCCGTAGCCCGTCAGCACCGCGTAGACCAGACCGGGCGCGTCGCGGCGCAGCGTCGCCGCGTCGAGGCGCAGCCGCTCAAGGGCGTCGAGCCGGATGTTGGTGAGGAACACGTCGGCGCGGGCGAGCAGCTCGCGGGCGACGGCGTACCCGTCGGGGGTGGCGAGGTCGACGACGATGCTGCGCTTCGAGCGGTTGTCGAGCTCGAACGGCGGGTTGAACGGCACGTCGCCGCCCAGCATCGACAGGAACTGGCGGGCCGGGTCCCCCTCGGGCGGCTCGATCTTCACCACATCGGCGCCCCAGTCGGCGAGGATCCCGCCGGCGGCCGGTCCGGCGACCCACACCCCGAGCTCGACGACGCGCAGCCCCGCGAGCGGTCCGGTCACGGCACGGCCTCGAGCGCGACCTCGACGACGCCGTCGACCACCCGCACCGGATAGGTCGGCAGCGGCCGCACGGCGGGCGGGGCCAGCACCGAGCCGTCCCGCACGTCGAACCGGGCGCCGTGGCGCGGGCACTCGATCGTCGCGCCCCGCAGGCGGCCCTCGCCGAGCGGGCCGCGGTCGTGGGTGCAGACGTCCGCCACTGCGCACAGCGTGTCGCCGACGTTGCAGAGCAGCAGCCGCTCACCGTCGACCTCGACCGCCCGCGTGCGACCCGGCCGCACGTCGCCCGCGCCGGCGACCCGTACGAAGTGGTAGTGGGTCACTTTGGGCTGGGCCGGTTGTCTTTGGTGGTGTGGCGCGAAGGTGCCGTTCGTTTCGGTTCGTGGTGAGCCCGACGGTTCGCCGAGCGCGCCGCGCTGGAGGTGCTGTTGGGGCTTCAGTGCGAGCTGTACAACGCGGCGTTGGAGGAGCGGCGGGGGGCGTGGGGTTGGGAGCACCGCTCGGTCTCGTATGTGGATCAGTGCCGGACGCTGACCTGCCTGCGGGAGTCGCGTCCCGAGGTGTTGGCCTGTGGGGTGACGGTGTGTCGGGGGACGCTGCGACGGCTTGATTGGGCCTTCCAGGCGTTCTATCGCCGGTGTCGGGAGGGGCAACGCCCGGGGTATCCGCGGTTCCGGTCCCGGCAGCGTTGGGACTCCCTGCAATGGGAAGACCGCGACGGGTGGCGTCTCGACGAAGCCGAACGGCGGCTGCACCTCCACGGGATTGGGGCGGTGAAGGTTCGTCTGCATCGGCCGCTGCGCGGAACCGCGAAGGCGATCACGCTGCGGCGGGAGGGTCGACGCTGGTGGGTCAGTGTCCGCTGTGTGGATGTGCCCGCGGAGCCGCTCGCGCCGACGGGTCGCCAGGTCGGCCTCGATCTGGGCGTCACCGTGCTGGTGGCGACCAGCGACGGGGACCTCATGACCAACGACCGCTACGCCCAGCGGGCCGCGGGGCGCCTCGCCGCCGCCCAGCGCAGCCTGGCGACCAAGCAGCGCGGCTCGAAGCACCGTCGCCACGCCGTGGAGCGCGTCCGCGGCCGCGCACCGCCACATCCGGAACCGTCGCCGGGATCGGGCCCATCAGCTCTCCCGGCGTCTCGTCAACGACTACGAGCTCATCGTCCACGAAGACCTGGCCATCGAGAACCTGGTGCGTCGCCCCCGGCGCCGCGCCGACGGGCAAGGCGGCTATGAACCCAACCAAGCCGCGGCGAAGGCCGGGCTGAACCGTGGCATCCATGACGCCGGGTGGGGAGCACTCCTGGCGATGATCTGCTACAAGGCTGAGAGCGCCGGTCGCAGCGTCATCGCCGTGGATCCCCGCAACACCAGCCGAACCTGTGCCCACTGCGGACACGTCTCGGCTCGGAACCGGCGTGGCGCCGTGTTCGAGTGCCAGACGTGCGGGCATCACACCCACGCCGACACCAACGCGGCCATCAACATCCTCCGGGCCGGTAGGGCCCAGCAGCACCACGCTGCGCAGGGCCGAACCTGACCCACTACCCACGTAGCCGCTCACGACCCGACGTAGCCCTCGAGCACCTGGTGGAAGTGGCGGATGCGGCGCTCCTGATGGGCGAGGTAGAGGCCACGGAACCCGGCGGAGCGCATCCCGGCCTGCACCGGCGGCGCGGCCGCGGCGTCCTGCTGCAACGCGAGGTGCAGCTTCTGCTCGGTGCCGTCACCGAACCGGCACACGATCGTCTCCGGTCGAGGGGGCGGCTCGACGCCGGCCGGCAGGCGGACGTAGGTCTGGAAGTCCCACCACATCTGCTCGGGGTCGTGCGCGTCGGGCCGGTGCCGGAAGAACCAGAAGTGGTCGGCGCTGATGTTCAACGTGATATTCGGGAAGATGAAGTAGTGGAAGTCGTCGGTGAGTTGCTCGTCGGCGAGCGTGTCGTACGCGAACCCGTTGCGCGCCCCGTACGCCCGCTTCGCCTCGAACAGCGCGGGGCGCACCGCCTCGGGTCGGCCTTCGAACGCGGCCGGGTCGAGGCCGGCACCCTCCATGATCACCCGCATCATCTGGGTGAGTTGGTGCCGGTCGGTGTAGCCCTCCCGGCGGGCCCGCTCGTCGCTCCACCGCGGGCTCGGATACCCGACCCGGAAGATGAACCGGCTGTGCTTGCCGAGCAGGTCGATCGGGCAGTCGACGTCGTCGGTGAACGACAGCAGCTCCGGGTGGATGCCCTGCACGTGGTACACCTCGTTGAAGGCGTCGACCCCGACCTTCCAGTTGCACGCCCACGCCATCGAGATGTCCTCGACCAGGTGATACTGCCCGCCGAAGTCGTACGGAACGAGATGCTCGACGAGCGGGCCGAGGTACTTGGTGAGCGGCTCCGCCGTCCCGTCGAGGTTGACGAACACCCAGCCGTTCCACTCGGCGCAGCGCACCGCGGGCAGCCCGACGCAGCCCGTCGGATCACCCTGGCGGAAGTCGTCGGCGTCCGGCACCCACGTCACGACGCCGTCGCGCCCGTAGGTCCACAGGTGATACGGGCATTGGAAGTCGCCGGCGTGACCGCAGCCCGGCTCGCGCAGCCGCCGACCCCGGTGCTGACACACGTTGTGGAACGCCCGCAGCGCGCCGTCGTCGCCGCGCACCACGAGCACCGACTCGCCACCCTGGTCGAAGACCAGGTAGTCGCCCGGCTCGGCGACGTCGGACGTCGGGCCGACGAGGATCCACACCCGCGGCCACAGCGCCGCCTCCTCCCGCTCGAGGAAGGCCCGCGACAGGTACCGGTCCTTCGGGATGAGCGTCAGGCCGAGGTCGGGCTCGGGCAGCTTCGTGACGGGGGTGCGCGCGGTCATGCTCGGCTCCCTTCGGCGTGCGCCGGCGTCGCGGTGAGACGGGACCCGAGCAGCCGGCGGGCGTTGCCGCCCAGGATCGCCAGGCGGGTCTCTGGGTCGAGGTCGTCACGGTCGCGGATGGCGGCGACCGAGCCGGGGAACTCGGCGTCCCAGTGCGGGTAGTCCGACGCGTAGACCACCACCCCGGGGCCGAGGCGCTCCGTGGCGTACACGATGCCGTGCTCCTCGGGCTCGCAGGAGATCACGACCCGGCCGTCGGTGACGTACCGGCTCGGCGGGTGTGCCACGCCGGGCATCTCGTCGGGTCGCTTCTCGTGATGCTCGTCGAGACGTTCGAGGAACGACGGGAACCAGCCGCACCCGGCTTCGAGGAGCGCGACGCGCAGCCGCGGGAACCGCTCGAGCACGCCGCCGCACAGCAGCGTCGTGGCACCGAGCATGATGTCCATCGGGAACGCGCACGCGTGCGCCAACGCGTACTGGTCGACGAACCGGTCGACCGCGAGGCCGGTCCCGCCCGCGTGGATGCCGACCGCCACGTCGAGGCGCTCGGCCGCCTCGTAGAGGGGGAACACCGCGGGATCGTCGAGGTTGCGGCTCGCGAGCGTGCCGTGCAGCGTCAGCGACACCGCGCCGAGCTCGCGCACGGCGCGCTCCGCCTCGGCGACGGCGTCGTCGATCGACGCGAGCGGCAGCGCCGCGGCTGGACGCAGCCGGTCCGGGTCGGCGGCGCAGTAGGACGCGAGCCAGTCGTTGAAGGCGCGGCAGCACGCCACCTGGAGGTCGACGTCGCGGATGGACCACAGCCCGAGCGCGAGGGTGCCGTAGAGCACCGCGACGTCGATGCCGTCGGTGTCCATGTCGAGGAGGCGGGCGTGCGGGTCGACCCCACCCGGGCGGTGCAGCGACGCCTCCCGGAAGCCTTCGGGTGCCCAGGCGCCCCGTCCGGTGCCCGTGGGCATGAGTCGACCGTCGAGCTGGTAGCGGGTCGTGCCGCGCTCGTCGCGCACGATGCGAGGCCGACGGTCGGCGAACACCGGGTCGAGGTGCTCCTCCCACGCCTCGTCGGGCTCCCAGACGTGACCGTCCACGTCGATGACGATCGCATCCTCGCCGAGCGCTGCTGGCATCCCGTCCTCCTGCGGCGCGGAGTCTACGGCCCCCTACCATCTCGGCCCATCGACACGACGGAGCAGTGCGACATCCTGGTCGTGTGCACCGGCAACATCATCCGCTCGGCGATGGCGGAGGCGATGCTGCGCGCGCACCTGACCGGCCGGCCGCTCGACGCGACCGTCCAGTCGGCGGGCACGCTGGCGTGGGACGGCGCGGCGCACCACGCCGCCGTCGAGGTGCTGCACGAGCGCGGCGTGGACCTCTCCGGGCACACGAGCCAACCGCTCTCCGGCGCGCTCGTCGCCGACGCCGACCTCGTCCTCGCCATGGCCCGCACCCACCTGTGGGGTGTCCTCGCACACGACCCGGACGCCGAGGCGCGCACCTTCCTGCTCCCTGAGCTGGTCCGACTCGGTCGCGTCGTCGGCGCCCGACCCGCCGGCGAGCCGGTGCGGGGCTGGGCGGCGCGTGTCGCCGCGGCGCGGCCCGGCGGCCGCGTCGCGGGCCGGCCCGAGGACGAGGTCGCGGACCCGCTCGGCGAGCCGTTCACCGTGTTCCGGGCCACCGCGGCTCGCCTGGACGACGTCACGGCGCAGATCGCCGAGCTCGTCGCGCCCTTATGACCAGCGGTCCCCGTGGCCGAGCTCGCTCGCCGGCGCGCTCGCCGGCCGCTCGAACGGCGGGTTCGGGAGGCGGGTGATGCCCCGATCGGCCAGGAGCCGCGCGTAGGCCTCCTTGTCGGCCGGCACCGGCGTCACGTCCGCCCCCCAGGTCTCGAAGAGCAGAGCGCCGTCGGGACCGGCCGTGAGCGGCCCGAACACCGCGCCCTGCTCGAGGACGATGAGGGTGCCGGCCGGGCAGGCCCGCCCGTCGACGTCGAGGTCGCCCCCGAGGACGTACACCAGGTTGTCGGTGGCGTGCCCGTGCCGCTCGATGACCATCCCCGGGTCGTAGCGGGTCAGCACCACCACCCGCTCGGGGGTCCACTCAAGGAACTTCTGGTGCACCGAGACCCGCCGCTCGCCGTGCTGCTGCGCGACGACCTCTCGCCACGGCACCTCATCGAGGTGCACGAACGCCAGCCGCGGACCGTCGGGGGTCGCCCGGTGCTCCTCCACGCGCCGCAGCGTATGTCGCATCTTTGGAACGTGTTCTCGCGGCGTGGGAGCATGACGGCGGTGCAGATCGAGGGCAAGGTGGCGGTGGTCACCGGGGCTGGATCCGGGATCGGTCGCGCCACCGCAGTGGCGCTCGCCCGTGCGGGCGCCGCAGTGGTGGTGGCCGACATCGACGAGGCCGGCGGCAACGAGACGGTCGGTCTCGTCCACGACGCCGGGGGGAGCGGCGTGTTTCAGCGCACCGACGTCACCGAGCCGCGGTCCCTCGAGGCGACCTTCGCCGCCGCCGAAGCCGACTTCGGCGGGCTCGACATCGTGCACAACAACGCCGGGCTCGTGAGCGGCGAGCCGGTCTGGCCCGACATCACCCCCGAGACGCTGCAGCGCGTCCTCGCCGTCAACCTCGGCGGCGTCGTCGTCGGCACCCGCCTCGCCGTCCCCGGCCTGCGGCGGCGAGGCGGTGGCGCCATCGTGAACACCGCGTCGATGGCCGCGCTCTTCCCCCTCACCCCCGACCCGATCTACTCCGCGACCAAGGCCGGTGTCGCCATGTTCACCCGGGCGTGCGCGCCGCTCGCCGCCGAAGGCATCCGGGTGAACGCGGTGCTCCCCGGCCTCGTCGACACCCCTCTCCTCGCCAAGTCGGGGGACGGGGAGCGTTGGGCCGAGTGGGCGCAGCTCGCCGAGACCGTCATGGGGCTGCTCTCACCCGACGACGTCGCCGATGCCGTCCTCGACCTCGTCCGGGACGACACCGCCGTGGCCGAGGAGCGCATCGTCGGCACGCTGCCGACACCCCCCGCGACCCCGTGACCGTCGACGGCGAGACCCTTACCCCGAACCAGGCGGCCCGCCGCGACCGGGTGCTCGACGCCGCCCTGAACCTCGCCGCGGAGGGCGGCTACGACGCGGTGCAGATGCGCGACGTCGCCGCCCGCGCCCAGGTGGCGCTCGGCACGATCTACCGGTACTTCAGCTCGAAGGACCATCTCCTCGCCGCCTGCCAGCTCGAGCTGTGGCGCGAGATGGCCGACGCGCTTCGACCAGCGACCCCCGGTCGGGTCCTCGGCCGCCGACCGGGTCATCGACCTCCTCGAGCGGGCCATGCGAGCCGCCGAGCGGGAGCCGCAGCGCACCGCGGCGCTCGTCACGGCCTCGGCGTCACCCGACCCGGCCGTGCGGGACTGCCAGCTCGAGCTCATCGCCACGATGGAGGTGGTGATCGCCGCCGCGATCGGCGACATCGACTCCTCGATCAAGATCCGGGCGGTGCGCACCCTGCGCACCGTCTGGTTCGGGCTGCTCGTCGGCTGGGTCAACGGGTGGCACGACGCCGCCATGGTGAACGCCGAGCTGGCGTCCGCCGCCCAGCTCCTCCTCGCCGGCCACTGATCCCGCCACTTGTGGCCCAGAAATGGAATGTGTTCTACTCCGGCCGTGTCGGAGGCCCCCCGGACGACCCACACCATCGAGTTCCCCTACACGCGCACCCTCGGCCCCGTCGTCGGGCCGTTCCTGACCGGGCTGCGCGACCAGCGGATCCTCGGGGCCCGCACCGGCGACGGCCGGGTGCTCGTCCCGCCGCTCGAGTGGGACCCCGCCACGGGTGAGGCCCTCGCCATCGACCTCGTCGAGGTCGGCCCGGCCGGCACGGTCGAGACCTGGGCGTGGGTGAGCGCGCCGACCCGCAAGCACCCGCTCGACCACCCGTTCGCGTTCGCGCTCATCCGCCTCGACGGTGCCCACACCGGGATGCTCCACGCGGTCGACGCCGGCTCCATCGACCGGATGCGGACCGGGATGCGGGTTGTGGCCCGCTGGAAGGACGAGCGGGTCGGCCACATCACCGACCTGACCTTCGTGCCCGAGGACGCCGCGTGAGCGACCCAGCGACCCCCGACGACGGTCCCGTCGCGATGATGGACTACTTCATGCAGCTCGAGTACCACGAGCTGCTCTGCCCGGTGGTGCGCCGCTTCTCGAGCCAGCTGCTCGAGGGCCGCCTCGTCGGCCACAAGTGCCCCAGCTGCGGGCTCGTGTACGTCCCGCCGCGGGGCTACTGCCCGATCTGCGTCGTGCAAACCAGCGACGCCGACGAGGTCGAGCTCTCCGACCACGGCACGGTCACCAACTACACGGTCGTCACCCCCGTCCAGTACTACGGGCAGCACGAGACCGAGCCGTTCGTGCGCGCCTCGATCCTCCTCGACGGCCCGGGCGGGATGATGAACCTCCAGGACATCGTCGACGTGCCCGTCGACGACGTGCACGTCGGCATGCGCGTCGCCGCGGTGTGGAAGCCGGCGGGGGAGCGCAACGTCGACGAGATCTCGAACCGCAGCTGGGGCAGCGCCGAAGGGTGCATCGTCGGCTGGCGTCCGACCGGCGAGCCCGACATGCCGGCCGAGCAGTTCCAGGACCGGGTGTTCTGACCGTGTCCGACATCGCCATCGTCGGCTACGCCCAGTCACCCAGCCTCCGTCGGGCCGAGCTCACCGAGCCCCAGTTCCTCTTCCCCGTCATCACCGAGGCGATCGAGCGCGCCGGGGTGGCGCGCCGCGACATCGGGTTCACCTGCGCCGGCAGCTGCGACTACCTGTCCGGTCAGACGTTCGCCTTCGTGTCGAACCTCGAGGCCGTCGGCGCGTGGCCGCCGATCTCCGAGTCGCACGTCGAGATGGACGGCGCCTGGGCGCTCTACGAGGCGTGGGTGCGCCTCCAGCACGGCGACCTCGACCTGGCACTCGCGTTCGGGTCCGGGAAGTCCTCGCCCGGCGCGCCCGTCGGAGATCTACCCGCTGCAGATGGACCCGTACACGATCACGCCGCTCGGCGCCGACCCGGTCTCGCTCGCCGCACTCCAGGCGCGGGCGATGCTCGACAAGGGGACCATCACCGAGCGGGAGATGGCCGAGACCGCAGCGCGCAGCCGCCGGAGCGCCGCCGACAACCCGTACGCCCAGGTGCGCCACAGCGCCGACGCGGACGCGCTGCTGCGCGAGCCGTACGTCACCGCGCCGCTGCGCCGCCACGACCTCCCGCCGATCTCCGACGGCGCCTGCGCCGTCGTGCTCGCCACCGCCGAGAAGGCCCGGTCGCTCGACGGCCGGCCGGTGTGGATCCGCGGCATCGACCATCGCGTCGAGCCGCACCAGCCCGGCATGCGCGACCTCACCGAGTCCCTCTCGACCCGCCAGGCCGCCACCCACGCCGGCCTCAACGACGGCCGGGTCGACGTCGCCGAGGTCAGCGCCACGTTCTCCCATCAGGAGCGGCTGCTGCGCGAGGCCCTCGGGCTCGGCGCCGACGTCGACGTCAACCCCTCGGGTGGGCCGCTCGCCGCGAACCCGGTCATGGCCGTCGGGTTGGCCCGATTCGCCGAGGCGGCACGCGCCATCGCCGAGCGGGGCGCCGACCGGGCGGTGGCGCACGCCACCTCCGGGCAGTGCCTGCAGCAGAACCTCGTCGCCGTGCTGGAGGGGGAGTGAGGCGATGAGCCGGCCCGCGGCGATCGTCGGCATCGGCCAGACGAAGCACAAGAAGCGTCGCGACGACGTGTCGCTGCCCGGCCTCGTCCGCGAGGCGGCCCAGCGGGCCCTCGACGACGCCGAGCTCACCTGGACCGACATCGACGCCGTCGTGCTCGGCAAGGCCCCCGACCCCTTCGAAGGGGTCATGATGCCCGAGCTGAGCATGGCCGACGCGCTCGGCGCCGCCGGGAAGCCGATCATGCGCGTCCACACTGCCGGCAGCGTCGGCGGCTCCACCGCGCTCGTCGCCACGCACCTCGTCCAGACCGGCATCCACGACCGGGTGCTGACCGTCGCGTACGAGAAGCAGGCCGAGGGCAACGCCCAGTGGGGCCTCGCCGGTGGTCGCAGCGGCGGGATGGGCGCCGGCGGGATCTTCGCCCCGTGGATGCGCGCCTACATGACCCGCACCGGCGCGCCCGAGCACATCGGCTGGATGGTCGCGGTGAAGGACCGGCGCAACGCGGCGAAGAACCCGTACGCGCACCTCCAGATGCCCGACCTCACCATCGAGGACGTCAAGGAGTCCCCGATGCTGTGGGAGCCGATCCACTTCCACGAGTCCTGCCCCTCCTCGGACGGCGCGTGCGCGCTCGTGCTCACCACCGAGGACGGTGCCCGCCGCGCCCCGCACCCGCCCGCCTGGGTGCTCGGCACCGCGATGCGCAGCGAGCTCGGCACCTTCCCCGGCCGGGACCCCGTCCGACCGCAGGCCGGCGTCGAGTGCGCCCACGAGGTCTACGACGCCGCCGGGATCAGCGACCCGCGCCGCCAGGTCGACGTCGCCGAGCTCTACGTCCCGTTCTCCTGGTACGAGCCCATGTGGCTCGAGGGCCACGACATCGCCGGCCCCGGCGACGGGTGGCGGATGGTCGAGAGCGGCGAGACCCAGATCGACGGCGCGTTCCCCGTCAACCCGTCCGGCGGGGTGCTGTCCTCGAACCCGATCGGCGCGTCCGGGATGCTGCGCTTCGCCGAGGCCGCGCTGCAGGTGCGGGGCCGCGCCGGCGAGCACCAGGTGCCCGACGCCCACGTCGCGCTGGCGCAGGCGTACGGCGGCGCCGCCCAGTACTTCGCCATGTGGGTCGTCGGCTCGACGCTGGACGCCGTCGAGGGCCGGTGACCGTCCTCGACACCCGCGAGGAGACCGACGAGCAGGCCGCGTTCCGCGCCGACGCGCGGGCTTGGCTCGAGGCGAACGCGCCGCGTCGACGCCACGACAGCGCCGAGTTCAAGCGGCGGGTCACCGCCCGGCGAGGACGAGCAGGCGAGCGTCGTCGCGGCACGCGACTGGCAGCGCCGGATCAGCGACGCCGGCTTCGCGGGCATCAGCGTGCCCCGCGAGTACGGCGGGCGCGGCGCCACCCCGGCGCTGGACCGGGTCTGGCGCCAAGAGGTGGTCCGCTACGAGATCGACCTCGGCGTGTTCTCCGTCGCGCTCGGCATGGTCGTCCCGACGCTGCTCGTCCACGGCACCGAGGACCAGAAGCGGCGCTTCATCCCGCCCGTGCTGCGCGGCGAGGAGGTGTGGTGCCAGCTGTTCAGCGAGCCGGGCGCCGGCTCCGACCTCGCCGGGCTCACCACCCGCGCCGAGCGGGACGGCGACGAGTGGGTCGTCAACGGCCAGAAGGTGTGGAACTCCTTCGCGCACCTCGCCGACTGGGGCATCCTCCTCGCCCGCACCAACTGGGACGTCCCGAAGCATCGCGGCATCACCTACTTCCTCGTCGACATGCGCACGCCGGGGCTCGAGGCCCGGCCGCTCCGCCAGATCACCGGCGTCGCCCACTTCAACGAGACGTTCCTCACCGACGTGCGCATCCCCGGCGACCAGGTGCTCGGCGACGTGCACGGCGGCTGGGGCGTCGCCCAGACGACCTTGATGAACGAGCGGGCCCTCATCGGCGGCGCCACGCCGCTCGGGTTCCGCGACTACGTCACGCTGGCCCGCGCCTACAACCGGGCCGGCGACCCCGAGGTCCGCCAGGCGCTCGCCGCGACCTACACCCGCTTCGAGATCCTGCGCTGGCTCGGCCAGCGCGCCCAGGCCGCGCAGCGGGCCGGCAAGCCGCTCGGCCCCGAGAGCTCCGTCGCCAAGCTCGCCATGTCGCACCACGCCGCCGCGAACGGCGACGTGGCGCTCGCCATCGAGGGCGCCGCCGGCATGCTCGCCGGCGCCGACGCCTTCGAGGACGGGTTCTGGCAGCAGCAGTTCCTCGGCCAGTGGGGCATCCGCATCGGTGGCGGCACCGAGCAGGTCCAGCGCAACATCCTCGGGGAGCGCGTCCTCGGCCTGCCACCCGAGCCCCGGCCCGACAAGACCGAGCCGTTCCGCGACATCCCGAAGAACGTCTGACCCGTCCGGCCCGATGGACGACGCGCGGGGGAGCGCGCTCACCGGCCTGCGGGTCCTCGAGCTCGGCGGCGAGATCGCCGCGCCGTACGCCACGAAGCTGCTCGCCGACCTCGGCGCCGACGTCGTCAAGGTCGAGCCGCCCGACGGTGACCCGCTGCGTCGCTGGACGTCGTTCCCCGACGACGACCCTCGCCGCGCCGGGCGGCTCTTCGCCGCGCTGAACGGCGCGAAGCGCAGCGTCGCCGTCGACCTCGCCGCGCCGGGCGGGCTCGCCTGGCTGCACGCCGCCCTCGTCGGCGCCGACGTGGTCGTCGAGAGCCTCGGCGCCGGTCGCCTCGAGGCCCTCGGCGTCCCCTCGTTCGCCGCCGCGGAGCGACGCGTGCCGCTCGCGGTGGTGCGCATCAGCGACGTCGGCCAGCACGGCCCCTACGTCGGGCGCCCGACCAGCCCGTTCGTGCTCCAGGCCCTCGGCGGGTGGGTGTCGAGCCACGGGGTGCCCGGCATGCCGCCGGTGCAGGTCGGCGCGCGGCTCCACGAGTACACCGCGGGGTCCTTCGCCGCGGCGGCGGCGCTCACCGCGTGGCGCGCCGCACGCCTCGGCGACGAGCCGGTCGTCGTCGACCTGTCCGTCATCGAGTGCCTCGTCGGCACCCTCGCCTACCCGAACCTGGTGATGGAGGACATGCTCGCCGCCGGCCTCCCGCCACCGATGGCCCGGCACTTCCCCCTGCCCGGGATCGTGCGCTGCCGCGACGGCTGGGTCGGGATCAACGCGCTCACCGGCCAGCACTTCATCGACGCCTGCGCCATGGTCGAGCTCGACGAGTACGCGACCCGCCAGCCCGAGCTCGCCGCCGGCGGGCCGCTCCTCGACGAGTTCTACGACCGCCTCGCGCCGTGGCTGCTCGCCCGCGACGCCGCCGACATCGTCGAGCTCAGCCAGGCGTTCCGGGTGCCCGCCGCGCCCGTCGGTGACGGCCGCATGCTCCTCGACTACGCCCAGTTCCGCGCGCGGCCCTTCTTCGTCACCGAGGACGACGTCACGCTGCCCGGCCCGCCCTACCGGCTCGCCGCCACCCCGGCCGGCCGCCGCGGCCCCGCGCCCGGCGCTCGGCGCGCGCGGCAGCACCCCCGCCGGCCCGCCGGCCGGCCGGCCCCGGCAGGGGACCGCGGCCCTGCCGTTCGCCGGGGTGCGCGTCGTCGACCTCGGGACGTTCTGGGCCGGCCCGTACTGCACCATGTACCTCGGCGCGCTCGGCGCCGACGTCATCAAGGTCGAATCGATCCGGCGCCCCGACGGGTTCCGGTTCTCCGGCGCCGTTCCCGAGATGGGCCCCGACTGGTACGAGCGCGGCGGCGTGTTCGCCGGCACCAACCTCAACAAGCGCGACGTCACCCTCGACCTCACGACCGACGAGGGACGCGAGCTGCTCAGCCGCCTCGTCGCCGACGCCGACGTCGTCCTCGAGAACTTCTCGGCGCGTGTCGTCGAGGCGTTCGGGCTCGACTACGACGCCGTGCGCGCCATCAAGCCCGACGTGGTCATGGTGCGCATGCCCGGGTTCGGGCTCGTCGGCCCGTGGCGCGACTACGTCGGCTGGGCGATGGTCATCGAGCAGGCGACCGGCATGGCCAGCGTCACCGGTCCTCCGGAGCGGCCGATGCACCCCGGCGGGCCCGCCGACCCGATCATCGGGATGCACGCCGCCGTCGCCGTGCAGGCCGCCCTCGAGCACCGCGACCGCACCGGCCAGGGCCAGCTCATCGAGGTCGCGCAGCTCGAGACCGGCGCGAACCTCGCCGCCGAGCTCGTCGTCGAGTGGTCGGCGCACCAGCGCACCCTGCCCCGCCGAGGGAACCGCGACCCGCACGCCGCTCCGCAAGGGGTCTACCCCACGGCCCCGGAGCCGACCGGCCCGACGTGGGTGGCGATCACCGTCGCCGACGACGCGCAGTGGCGGGCCCTCACCAACACGATCGGGCGTCCCGACTGGGCGGCCGACCCGACCCTGGCGGACGCCGCCGGGCGACGGGCCCGCCACGACGAGCTCGACGCCGGGCTCAGCGCCTGGGTCGGGGCCCGTCGGGTCGACGACGCGGTCGCCGCGCTCGACCCGCGTCGGCGTCCCCGCGGCGCGGGTGCTGACCGTGCCCACCATGTTCGACGACCCGCAGCTCCAGGCCCGTGGCTACTACGTCACGCTCGACCATCCCCGCACCGGGCCGCGGCGCTACCCCGGCTGGCCGATGCGCTTCTCGTCGAACCCAGCCCAGCACCGACGCGGCGCCCCCACGCTCGGGCAGCACAACGCGGAGATCCTCGGCGGAGCGCTCGGGCTCGACGCCGACGACCTGGCCGCGCTCGGCGGCCGCCGGGGTCATCGGCGACGAGCTCCCCACCTGACGGGTGACACGCGCGCAACCCGACCCGCCCCCCGCGCCTCGGCGCGGAGGTGGTGCTGATCGATGGAGACGGGCGTGACGCCGGACTTCTGGTGGAACCGGCGCCGCGGGAGGGTGCGCGTTCCCGTCACGCGCGGCGCGGTCTCACGTCGGCGCGAGCTCGCGGCGGCTGCGGAACCCACCGTGGATGAAGCGGGTCGAAGCCCTGGCCCGAGTGCCCGTCCCTTCGTCGCACCGGTCGGCGCCGGCGACGTGATGGGCGCACGGTTGGTGGTTGTCGGCGATGTAGCCTTCGGCCGGCCGAGGTCGAAGACCGCGGGCTTGTCTCTCGGCGTCGCTCCAGCGCCGTGGCCCGCGATGCGCGTGCATCGAGCGGGTCGGATCGGGGAGCACCACCCGTCACGATGTCCGCACCCCCGTCTGCCTTCCGTGCCGTCCGTCGTCGCGAGGCGAGCCAACGGTGACGGTCCGGGGTTCGACCCGACTGCGGTATGTCCCTTCGTTGGATGGCATCCGAGGACTCGCCGTCGCGGGCGTGTTCTTGTTCCATGCCGGCGTCGGCTGGGCGGCGGGTGGGTTCCTCGGCGTCTCGGTGTTCTTCACGCTCTCGGGCTATCTCATCACCAGCCTGCTGCTGACGGAGGGCCTGGAGCGTCGCGCCATCGATGTGCTCCAGTTCTGGTCGCGGCGCGTTCGGCGTCTGCTTCCCGCCGCGCTCCTCACGGTGCTCTTCGTACTCGTGCTCTCGGCGACGGTTCTACGGGTTGATCCCGCCTCGCTGCGCGGTGATGCGCTCGCCGCCATCGCCTATGTCGCCAACTGGCACCTGCTGTTCACGGGGAACTCGTACGCCGACCTGTTTCGCGATCCTTCACCCCTCGTTCATTTCTGGAGCTTGGCAATCGAGGAGCAGTTCTATCTGCTGTTCCCGGTCGCGGTGCTCATCGTGCGGCGCCTCAGCCCAAGTCAGGAAGCGTTTCGCTCGAGGCTTCGAGCGATGTTGCTGCTTGGTCTGACACTGTCCGTGTTGGCCAGTCTGATCGCGGGGGCGGTTGGAGCAACCGACTTCGTCTACTACAGCCTGCCGACGCGCGGGGGCGAGATCATCGTCGGCGCGCTGCTCGCCACGTCGATGTCGGCGAGCCGCCTGATCGGCCAACGGCGATCACGATGGCCTGTCGTGTGCGGGACGGCCGCGCTCGGCGGGATCGCGTTTCTCGTCGCAACCACGACGAGCACCACCCCGTGGGTCACCGATGGCGGCCTGACCGTCTTCGCGCTCGTGTCGGCGGTGCTCATCGTCAGTGCGCTGCCCGTCGGCCCATTCGCTGCGACGCTCGCGGTGCCTCCGTTGCGATGGCTCGGGCGAGTTTCCTACGGCGTGTACCTGTTTCACTGGCCGATCATCCTGTGGCTCACGCCGGCCCGCGTGGGACTCACCGGTTGGCCGCTGGTCGGGATCCAGGCAGCCGTGACCCTCTCGGTTGCGGGCGCGAGCACCAGCTGCTGGAGCTTCCGGTTCGCCGCGGGCAGGTCGTAAAGGGTCCACGAGCACGACTGGCGGTCCCCGTCGCGTTGGTGCTGGCTTCCGCGTTGACGGTCTGGGGCACGGCGTCCTTCACGCAGCCGCCGCTCATCGACTTCGCTCGCAGTGCCGCCGCGTGCTGCACACCGCCGGTGCGCACACGGCGCCGTCCACGAATGCCCGACAGCGGGCATCTCGCCGAAAGGTTCACGCGATCCAACCGCCGACGGTCGAGGTCCTCGGCGATTCGACGGGCCTGGAGACCGCGGTGGGTTTGACGGGTTGGGCTGAGGACACCGCGGAGATGAGGGTTCTCGGGTGGTCGGGCGACGGCAACCAGTGGCTCGGTTGCGGGATCATGCAGGTCGGGCTCGTGCGCTACGAGGGCGTGGTCAGCACGGCAGATCACAGTTGCCCCAACCGCAACGCCGAATGGGCCCAGCTTCTTGCTGTCGCACGTCCGAACGCCGTGGTCCTGCAGTTCGGGCCGTTCGATGCCGCCGATCACCTACTTCCCGGCGACGACACCTGGCGTGGTCCCGGCGACCCGACATACGACGAGCAGCTCCTCGACGCGATGACCGCTCTGGCCGATCTTTCGTTGCAGCGCGGCATCCCGACCGTATGGCTCACGAGCCCCCGTATCGATCTGTCGCACGCCGACGTCCCCCCGGGAACGACGCTCCCGGAGGGTGCTCCGGCCCGCATGGACAGGATCAACGAGCTGCTCCGAAGGCTCGCCAGCGAGCATCCCGGCCTGCACCTTCTCGACCTCGCGGCCTGGGTGAAGGCTTGGCCGGGTGGTGAGTATGACCCGAACCTTCGACCGGATGGTGTCCACTTCTCTGCGGGGTCCTCGCGCACGGTCGCAAACTGGCTTGGCCCCGCCATCTTGGCCGTGCTCAAGCAACCGGCGGCCACAGCCCGATCCACTAGCCACGCGAGCTGACGCGTGCCGTGATCGCCGCGCTCGCGTCACGACCTTGTCGGTCCGTCCCCGAGCGCCGGGGCGCCGTCCGCCAACCCGATGGTGTCGCCCGCGTCCGCGTCGATGGCGTCCGGGCGAGTCCGTCGCCGGCGAAGCCGACGTGGCGGTCCATCGTGTCGTGACCGCCGTGACCGTGGTTCACGACCGGCGCGATGGGCCCGGCTTGACCGGGCCGGTCACGCGTCGGTCGCCGCAGGCTGCGACGGCTGCGAATTGTGCGGCGACGCGACCCGCTGCCACGGAATCGTTACGGTGCAAGACTCCAGGCGGGCTCAGCGACCTCTACCCCAATCGTAGTAGAACACGTTCTATGTTTCTGGCCTACACCGACGAGCAGCGCGCGTTGCGCAAGGAGCTCCGCGAGTACTTCGCCGGGTTGCTGACCCCGGAGGTGCGGGGCCGGCTCGGCCACGCCGGGGAGGGCAGCCCGGAGTTCCGGCAGGTCGTCCGCCGCCTCGGCGCCGACGGCTGGCTCGGCCTCGGCTGGCCGACCGAGTATGGCGGGCAGGGCCGCGGCGCCATCGACCAGTTCATCCTCTTCGACGAGGTGCAGCGGGCCGGTGCCCCGTTCCCGTTCGTGACGGTCAACACCGTCGGGCCGACGATCATGGCGTTCGGCACCGCCGGAGCAGAAGCAGCGGTACCTGCCCGGCATCCTCGCCGGCGAGATCAACTTCGCGATCGGCTACACCGAGCCCGACGCCGGCACCGACCTGGCGTCGCTGCGCACCCGCGCCGAGCGCGACGGCGACGAGTGGCGCATCAACGGGAACAAGGTGTTCACCAGCGGCGCCAACCAGGCCGACTACATCTGGCTGGCCTGCCGCACCGACCCCGACGCCCCGAAGCACAAGGGCATCTCGATCATCATCGTCCCGACCGACTCGCCGGGCTTCAAGTGCACCCCGATCGTGACCGTGGGCAGCGTCGTCACCCAGGCCAGCTACTACGACGACGTGCGGGTCCCCGCCGAGAACGTCGTCGGCGAGCCGAACGACGGCTGGCGCCTCATCACCAACCAGCTGAACCACGAGCGAGTCGGCCTCGCCGCGCTCGGCGGGCTGACCCACCGCCTCTACGACGACGTCGTCGCCTGGTGCGCCGGCACCGAGGCCGGTGACGGCACCGGACGGCGGATGCTCGACGTGCCGTGGGTCCAGCAGGACCTGGCCCGCGCCCACGCCCTCCTGGAGGCGATGAAGCTCCTCAACTGGCGGATGGCCGCCGCGGTCGCCGCGAACACGCTGCAGGCCGAGCGACGCGTCGGCCGCGAAGGTGTACGGCGTCGAGACCCAGATCGAGTCGTACCGCCTGTTCCTCGGGATCCTCGGCGCCGTCGGCTACCTGCCCGAGGGGTCGCCCGGCGCGGTGCTGCACGGCGAGGTCGAGCGCGCCGCGCGCGCCGCGCAGATCAACACGTTCGGAGGCGGGGTCGTCGAGGTGCTGCGCGAGATCGTCGCCACCGCCGGCCTCGGCATGGCCCGTCAGCGCCGCTGACGCCGTGACCGGAGGCACCGTGACTCAGACCGACCAGGGGTCTTCCTCGCGCAGCTGCGCGCGTTCGAGGGCGTCGAGACCGGCGTCGAGGTCGGCGCCGACGCGGTGAACCAGGCGATGATCCGCCACTGGGTCGAGGCGATGGGCGACGAGAACCCCGTCTACGTCGACCCCGACGCCGCGGCCGGCTCCGTGCACGGCAGGTCATCGCGCCCGCGGTCATGCTCCAGGCGTGGGTGATGCGCGGCCTGCGGGCTCGCCCCGAGAGTCGGCGGGTCCCCCCGCGACGAGCTGCTGCCGCCTGCTCGACGGCGCCGGGTTCTCGTCCGTCGTCGCCACGAACTGCGAGCAGGAGTACGACCGGATGCTGCACCTCGGGGACCACCTGCGCACCCGCACCGTCATCGACTCGATCTCCGAGGAGAAGCAGACCGGGCTCGGCATCGGCCACTTCGTGACCACCCGCGTCGAGTACGAGACCACCGACGGCGAGCCCGTCGGGCGGATGCTGTTCCGGATCCTGAAGTTCAAGCCGGGCACGGGCCGCTCGGCCGCGCCGAGCCCCGCCGAGCGGCCCGCGGCGGCCGCGCCCGTCGATCACCGAGGACAACGCTTCTTCTTCGAGGGCGCCAAGCAGCATCGGCTGCTCATCCAGCAGTGCGCCGTCGTGCGGGCGGCTGCGCCACCCGCCCGAGCCGCGCTGCGCGGCGTGCGGCAGCTACGAGTGGCACGCCAAGGAGGCGAGCGGGCGGGGGACCGTCTACAGCTACGTCGTCAACCACTACCCGCAGGTCCCGGCGTTCGACTACCCGCTGCCGATCGGGCTCATCGAGCTGGAGGAGGGCACCCGCCTCGTCGCCGACCTCGTCGACATCGACCCGAGCGCCGTGCGCATCGGGATGCCCGTCGCGGTCGAGTGGCTCGACCTCGACCCCGACCTCACGCTGCCCGCGTTCCAGACCGGCCGGGCTGACATGGACTTCACGCTGAGCGACGAGCAGCAGGCCGCCCGCGACCTCGCCGAGCAGATCTTCCACGACGCCGGCGACCGTCGAGCGCGTGAAGGCCGTGGAGGCGACCGACGAGCGGTTCGACCGTGACCTGTGGGCGGCGCTCGCCGACGCCGGGCTGCTCGGCCTCTGCCTGCCCGACGACGTCGACGGCAGCGGGCTCGGGCTCCTCGAGCTGTGCCTCGTGCTCGAGCAGCAGGGCCGGGTCGTCGCGCCCGTGCCGCTCTGGGCCACCCTCGCGCTGGGCGCGCGGCCGATCGCCGAGTGGGGCAGCGCCGCGCAGCGCGCGGGCCTGGCTGCCCGGCGTCGTCCACGGCGACGTGGTGCTCACCGCCGCGCTCGCCGAGGCGGGCGTGAACGACCCGACCCACCCGGCGGCGCAGGCCCGCCCCGACGGGGGCGGCTGGCGGCTCGACGGCACGAAGGTGTCGGTGCCCGCGGCGCACGTCGCGGCCCGGGTCCTCGTCCCCGCCGCGACCCCCGGTGGCGTCGCCGTGTTCCTCCTCGACCCGCACGGCCCGGGCGTCCGAGTCGAGCGGGCCGCCACCACCAACCGCGAGGTGCACCCCCATCTCCACCTCGACGGCGCGCCCGGCGAGCCGCTCGGCGCGCTCGACGCCGGTCCCCGGGTCCTCGCCTGGATGCTCGACCGGGCCCTCGTCGGGCTCTGCGCCCTCCAACTCGGGGTCGGTGAGGCCGCGGTGGCGCTCGCCGCCGACTACACGTCGAACCGGATCCAGTTCGGCAAGCCGCTGTCCACCTTCCAGGGCGTCGCGCTCAAGGCCGCGGACGGGTTGATCCAGAGCGAGGCGCTGCGCGTCACCACCTGGCAGGCGGCGTGGCGCCTCGACGCCGGATGGGACGCCGCGGCCGAGGTGCTCGTCGCGAAGTGGTGGGCGTCCGACGGTGGGCAGCGCGTCGTGCACATCGCCCAGCACCTCCACGGCGGGATGGGCGCCGACGTCGACTACCCCGTGCACCGCTACTTCCTCTGGGGCAAGCAGATCGAAGACATGCTCGGCGGGTCCAGCGCCACGCTGGCCCGACTCGGCGAGACCCTCGCAGGAGCCGCCCGATGACCACCACCTCGTTGCGCGCCGCGGACGTCCAGGTCGGCGACGAGCTCCCGACCCTCGAGATCCCCCTCACCCGCACCCGGATCGTCGCCACCGCGATCGCGTCCCGCGACTACCAGGACGTCCACCACGACCCGGGCCTCGCCCAGGAGCGCGGCTCGAAGGACATCTTCATGAACATCTTGACGACGAACGGGTTCGTCGGGCGGTTCATCACCGACTGGGCCGGGCCGGACGCGCAGCTCCGGTCGGTGAAGATCCGTCTCGGCGCCCCCAACTACCCGGGGGACACGATGGTGCTCACCGGCGCGGTCACCCGCAAGGACGGCGCGACGGTCGACGTCGCGCTGCGGGGCGCCAACAGCCTGGGCGACCACGTCACCGGGACGGTCACGTTGGACCTCGTCCCGTGAGCGAGCAGAACCGGCTCCGGGACGCCGCCGCCATCGTCGGGATCGGCGCCACGGAGTTCTCGAAGGCGTCGGGGCGATCGGAGATGCGCCTCGCCGTCGAGGCCTGCGAGGCCGCGATCACCGACGCCGGTCTCGAACCGTCCCAGATCGACGGGATGGTCACCTTCACCGCCGAGACCAACCCCGAGATCGAGATCGCGCGCAACCTCGGCATCGGCGAGCTGTCCTTCTTCTCGCGGATCCACCACGGCGGCGGTGCGGCGTGCGGCACCGTCCAGCAGGCCGTCCTCGCCGTCGACGCCGGCGTCGCCGACTACGTCGTGTGCTACCGGGCGTTCAACGAGCGGTCCGGTCGACGGTTCGGGGCCGGCGTGCAGGACCGGGCGCCGCTCGCCACCGCCGAGTCGTCGCACTTCTCGTGGTACGCGCCGTTCGGGCTGCTCACCCCGGCGCAGTGGGTCGCCATGTTCGCCCAGCGCTACTGCCACGAGTTCGGGGCGACGAGCGAGGACTTCGGCCGCATCGCCGTCGCCGACCGCACGCACGCGGCGACGAACCCGAAGGCCTGGTTCTACGAGCAGCCGATCACCCTCGAGGACCACCAGCAGTCCCGGTGGATCGTCGAGCCGCTGCACCTGCTCGACTGCTGCCAGGAGAGCGACGGCGCGCAGGCGCTCGTCGTCACGACCCCGGAGCGGGCCCGCGACCTGCCCCAGCCGCCCGTCGTGGTGCACGCCGCGGCCCAAGGCGCCGGCGAGAACCAGGACATGATGACCAGCTACTACCGGGAGACGATCAGCGGCCTCCCCGAGATGGGCCTCGTCGCCCGCCAGCTGTGGAACACGACGGGCCTCGGCCCCGCCGACATCCAGGCCGCGATCATCTACGACCACTTCACACCGCTCGCGCTGCCCCAGCTCGAGGAGTTCGGGTTCTGCGGGCGGGGCGAGGCGAAGGACTTCATCCGCGACGGCGCCATCGAGCTCGGCGGACGCCTCCCGATCAACACCAACGGCGGGCAGCTCGGCGAGGCGTACATCCACGGGATGAACGGCATCGCCGAAGGCGTCCGGCTGGTGCGCGGCACGTCGACGAACCAGCCGCCCGGCGTCGAGCACGTGCTCGTGACCGCCGGGACGATGGTGCCCACCAGCGCGCTCCTCCTCGGCGCGGCGTGAGCGACCGGCTCGGCCGCCCGGCGACGGGGGTCGTCGTCACCGGCGCCGCCTCGGGGATCGGCGCCGCGATCTGCAACGCGCTCGGCGAGGTCGGCCGTCCGGTCGGCGTCTGGGACCGTGACGGCGACGGCGCCACCCGCGTCGCCGACGCGGTCCGCGACATGCACGACGCGGCCGCGCATCCCGTCACCCTCGACGTGACCGACGACGCCGCGCTCCCCGGTGCGGTCGCCGAGACCCTCGCGACCCTCGGCAGCATCGGTGCGGTCGTCCACGCCGCCGGCATCGTCGCGCCCGCGCTCGACGGGGTGATCGACGTCACCACCTGGGACGCGGTGCTCGCCACCCACCTGCGCGGCTACGCGTTCATCGTGCAGGCGTGCGTCGACGAGCTGCGGCGGGCCAGCCCCGGGTCGGCCATCGTCGGCATCGCGTCCATCGAGGGCCTCGTCGGGCACGGCGCCATCCCCTCGTACACCGCGGCGAAGCACGGCATGATCGGCCTCACCCGCTCCCTCGCGCACCGGCTCGGGGCCGAGGGCATCCGGGTGAACGCCGTGTGTCCCGGCTACATCGACACCCCCATGCTCGCCCCCGCCCTCACCGACCCGGCCGCACGGTCCCGCCTCGAAGGCTCGGTGCCGCTCGGACGCCTCGGCGCACCCGCCGACGTCGCCACGGTCGTGCGCTTCCTGCTCTCCGACGAGGCCCGCTACGTGCACGGCGCGGCCGTCGTCGTCGACGGCGGCGTCACCGCGACCGGCGGCCAGTAGACAGGAGCGGTGGGAGCCACCACAGAACCCTTCGCAAAGGCACAAAACGGACAAAGCCCCGACGTCCGGCATCGCCTGGTCCTCCGGGCTCACCGGCACGGGCCGCGTCGCACCAAGGAGAGAGGAGGGGACCGGTGAAGTTCTCGATGATCTTCGAGGCCCAGATGGCGGATCCCTCGGTCGCGAACGAGCACCAGGTGATCCGCGACAGCGTCGAGCAGGCGGTCTACGCCGAGGCGATGGGCTTCGACCGGGTCTGGGCCGTCGAGCACCACTGCCTGAAGTGGTACGCGCACATGAGCGCCCCCGAGGTGTTCCTCACGTGGGTCGCGGCGCGCACCGAGAAGATCCGGATCGGGCACGGCGTCGTGTGCATGCCCTTCCAGTACAACCATCCCGTCCGCGTCGCCGAACGCGCCGCGATGCTCGACCTCCTCTCGAACGGGCGCCTCGACCTCGGCGCCGGACGTGGCGCCACCCTCCAGGAGATGTCGGCGATGGGTGTCGACCCCGCCCGCACCTATCTCGAGGTGGAGGAAGCGCTGCGGATGATCGGCTCGATGTGGCGCGGTGAGGACGCCGACCGCTTCGAGTGGCACGGCGAGCTGCTGCAGGTCGCCGAGCACCCCATCCTGCCTCGCCCGGTGCAGCTGCCCCATCCGCCCCTCTACCTGGCGTGCACGAAGGCCGACACGGTCACCCTCGCCGCCGAGTACGGCATCGGCGCGCTCGTGCTCGGCTTCTCCGGGCCCGACGACGTCGCCGCGCTCCACCAGCGCTACGAGGACACCATCGCCACCCGCACCAAGAAGCGGTTCGTGTCCTCCGAGGTCAACGACCACTTCTCGGCGCTCTGCCCGACCATCGTGCTCGACGACGCCGACGCCGCGTTGCAGGTCGGCGCCCGCGGGCAGCGCTTCTTCGCCGAGGCCATCGCCCACTGGTACGGGGGCGGACCGCCCCCTCAGGCCGGCAGCGACGACGACGACCAGGTCCGCGAGATCGCCGACGCCCGCGAGCGGATGATCGCCCACCTCCACGAGGCCCAGATCCCCGTGCGCCCCAACAGCGGCGACACGTTCAACCTCGTCGAGCACGCCTACGGCAGCTGGCGAGACGCCATCGCGTTCGTGGAGCGACTCGAGGGCGCCGGCGCCGACGAGATCATGTGCCTCATCCAGATGGGCACCGTGCCCCACGACGTCTGCCTCGAGACGATCCGGCAGTGGGGCGAGCACGTCATCCCGCACTTCCGGGCCAAGCGCGCCGCCGTCGCCTGACCCCTGGCCGACGTCGCCGACGGCGCGCCGCGACCGGTCAGGGGCGCCGCGCCGCGAGCTCGGCGAGGAGCAGCGCCTCGCTGGCGATCAGGTTCCGCCAGTCGCCGAGGTGGAGGCTCTCGTCCTCGCCGTGGATCCGGCTCTCGGGATCCGCCGGTCCGAGCAGCAACGCCGGGATGCCGCCGAACGCCGCGGCGAACGGGGCCACGAACGGGATCGACCCGCCGACGCCCATCACCACGGGCGCGCGGCCGAACCCCGCGGTCAGCGCGGCGCGTGCCGCGTCGAACGCCCAGCCGGTCGGGTCGCACGCCCAGCCCGGCGCGCCCCAGTCGGGCTCGAACGACCACTCGAGACCCCACGGGACACGGGCACCAAGATGGGCGCGCAGCCGGTGGAGCGCCCGCGCCGGGTCCTGGCCCGGCGCCAACCGGACGCTGAGCCGCGCCGCGGCGTCCGCGACCACCTGGTTCGACGAACCCGCGATCGGGTGGCTGTCGACCGCGAGCACGGTGAGCGCCGGGCGGAGCCACAGCCGCTCCCACACCGACACGCTCGGGTCCCCGACGGGCTCCACGCCCGGCCGGGCGCCGTAGGTGGCCACGACCCGCGCCGCGTCGCCGCCCAGCTCGGCGAGCCCGGCCCGCGTCGCGTCGTCGGGCACCGCCACGTCGTCCCAGAACCCGTCGATCGCCACGTCGCCGTGCTCGTCGACGAGCGAATCGAGAACCCGCGCCAGCCCGAGCGTCGGGTCCGGCACCACTCCGCCGGCCATGCCGGAGTGCACCGGCCCGTCCAGCGCCGCGGAGCCGCAGCGTCCCCCCGGCCAGGCCGCGCAGCGAGCAGGTCAGGCCCGGCACCCCGACGCTCCAGTTGCCGGCGTCGGCGAGGACGAGCACGTCGGCGGCGAGCTCGTCGGCGTACCGGACGAGGAACGCGTCGAGGCGCGGCGACCCGATCTCCTCCTCACCCTCGACGAACACCGTCACGTTGCACGGCGGCGCCCCGGTGTCGAGCCAGGCCCGCAATGCCGCGGCGTGCGCGACGGCGCCCGCCTTGTCGTCGGCGCTGCCCCGCCCGTAGAGGCGGCCGTGCCGCTCCACCGGCTCGAAGGGATCGCCGGTCCAGCGGTCGCGGAAGCCGGGGGGCTGCACGTCGTGGTGGGCGTAGAGCAGCACCGTCGGCGCCCCCGCGGCGTGGTGCCACTCGCCGATCACCGCCGGGGGGCAGCCGTCCGCGCTGGCCTGGCGGACCTGCTCGAGCCCCACCGTCTCCAGCAGCGCCGCGGTGGCGTCGGCGCTGCGCTGCACGTCCGCGGTGTGCGCGTCCGCTGCGCTGATGCTCGGGATCCGCACCAGCTCCTCGAGCGCCGCCCGCGCGTCACCGAACCCCGCGTCGACCGCCGCCACGACCGCCGATGTCGTGTCGCTCACCGTGGCGCTCCCCGACGGTGCACGCTCACCAGCCTCGGAACACCGGGGCGCGTCGCTCCGCGAAGCTGGCCAGCCCCTCGCCGGCGTCGTGGCTCGCCATCGCGATCTCCTGCGCCCACCGCTCGTCGGCGAACGCGGCGACCCGGTCGATGTCGAGCGCCCGGTTGATGAGGCGCTTCGAGAGGCTGATGGCCGGCGTCGGGCCCGCCGCGAGGCGCCGCGCCCACTCGAGGGCCGTGTCGGCGAGCTCGGGGCCGGGGACCACCCGGTTCACGAGCCCGAGCCGCGCCGCGTCCGCCGCGGGGAGATCGTCACCGAAGAACACGAGCTCCTTGGCCAGCTGCGGGCCGACGAGGCGGGTGAGCAGGTAGGCGCCGCCACCGTCGGGGACGATGCCCCGCCGGACGAACACCTCGATGAACCGGGCGTGGTCGGCCGCCAGGACCAGGTCGGACGCGAAGGCCAGGTGCGCCCCGATGCCCGCCGCGGTGCCGTTCACCGCGCACACGATCGGCTTGTCGCAGTCCTGCAGCGCGGCGATGAGCCGCTGCGCGCCGAGGCACGTGCGATCCACCGCCAAGACGGGGCGGGCCGGCGCGCCGGGCGGCGTCGGGTGCGTGTCCGGTCGATCGACGCGCAGGTCGGCGCCGGTGCAGAAGGCCCGGTCACCGGCGGCGGTGAGCAGCACCGCCCGCACCGCCACGTTGGCGTTGTCGTCGTCGAGCAGCGCGACGACGCGGTCGCGCTGTGCCGGCGTCAACGCGTTGCCCGATTCGGGTCGGTTCAACACGATCGTCGCGACGCCGTCGCGCACGTCGTGACGGACTTGCTCGTCGAGCGGACGGTCCTCGGACATGCGGCGCTCCTCGGTCAGCGGCGCGGGGCGCGGCCCCCGGTGACGGGCCGTCGCCGCCGTGCCGTGCGGCGCCGAACCTGGCGACGGGACGGCCTGCGTTCGGCCGCGACCGGGTCGGAGCGTAGTCTGGTGCACCGCCCGAGGCGTCCGAGCCGCGGGTTTCGTCTTGGTCCAGGAGCAGGGATGGCGCGGCGCCGCGGCGCGGTCCGGATCTTCGCCGGTCGACTCGGTGTCGCCCTCTGCGTCGCGGCCGTCGTCATGATCGGCGCGGTGCTCACCGTCAACTACGTGATCGACGCCAAGCTCTCGCACGTGTCGCGGGTCGGATTGCGAACCGCCACGGCGCACGGCGGCCCCGAGAACTTCCTCGTCGTGGGCTCCGACACCCGGGCGTTCACGAACGGGAACGCCAACCTGCAGTCGCAGTTCGGGAACGAGGCGCAGAACGGCGGGCAGCGCTCCGACACGATGATGGTGGTCCGCGTCGACCCGAGCACCTCCAAGACGCTCGTCGTGTCGTTCCCGCGGGACCTGTGGGTCCAGGTGCCCGGGCTCGGGCTCTCGAAGATCAACTCGGCGTACGACGCGGGACCGCAGCGCGTGATCGACATGCTGCGCCAGGACTTCAACATCCAGATCAACCACTTCGTGCAGGTCGACTTCCAGAGCTTCCAAGGGGTCGTCAACGCCATCGGCAGCGTGCCCGTCTACGTCCCCTACCAGGCCCGCGACAACCTCACCGGCCTCTACCAGCCGATCGCCGGCTGCGAGCGCTTCACCGGCGCGGACGCCCTCGCCTATGTCCGCTCCCGCGACCTCGAGTACTACAGCCTGGCGCGCCAGGCCTGGCTCCCCGCCGACGCGGTGCCCGACATCGACCGCATCGCCCGCCAGCAGCAGTTCATCCGCACCCTCGCCGGCGTCGCGGTGCGGGACAGCCTCAGCAACCCGCTCACCGCGAACACCATCGTCGACCGCGTCGTCGAGAACCTCACCGTCGACCGCGGCCTCTCGAAGAGCGACATCCTGGACCTCGTCGACGCCTTCCGCACCATCAACCCGTCCGACACCGGCCACGTCCAGTTCGCCACCGTCCCGTGGACCGAAGGTCCGGACCAAGGCGGCCAGTCCGTCCTCTACCTGCGCCAGCCCGACGCCGACGCGCTGCTCGCCCACCTGGGCGGCGCCGCGGACCCGGCCAACGTCTCCATCAACGGCAGCCCCCCGACCGGATCGGCCGGCGAGGCGACCCCGTCGAGCACCGCGACGGCCACGACACCGCTGCCGCCCGCGCTCACCCAGACCGGCACGCCCGGCGCGGCGCCGACCGCCCAGATCGAGGACCAGGCGGTGTTCGGGACCCCCGCCCCCAAGACGACGCCCTGCTGACGCCGCCGGGCGTCGCGACCCGGACGGATACCCTCCGGACGCCGCGACGCACGAGGGGAGCGATGGGACGCCTGGACGGACGGGTCGCGATCGTCACCGGCGCGGGCCAAGGCGTCGGGCGGGGCATCGCCCGGCGGTTCGGGGCCGAGGGCGCCGCCGTGGTCGTCGCGGAGCGCAACCCCGAGACCGGCGCGGCGGTCGCCGCCGAGCTGACCGACGAGCTCGGCGGCCAGGCGCGGTTCGTCCCCACCGACGTCCTCGACGCGGCGCAGGTCCAGGGGATGGTCGACCAGGCCGTCGACGCGTTCGGGCATGTCGACATCCTGGTGAACAACGCCTACGCCGCCGCGCCCCCCGGCCGGCTCGAGCGCAAGCCCGACCGCGACCTCGAGCTCGGGTTCCGGGGCGGACCGCTGCACACGTTCCGGGCCATGCAGGCGGTGTTCCCGCACTTCGGGGCGCAGCGCTGGGGTCGCATCATCAACCTCGTGTCGTTGAACGGCATCAACGCCCACATGTACAGCGTCGACTACAACGCGGCGAAGGAGGCGATCCGGGCGATCACCCGCACCGCGGCGCGGGAGTGGGCCCGCTACAACATCCTGGTGAACGCCATCGCCCCAGCCGCGGCCTCGCCCGCCTATGTCGCGTTCGCGGCCGCCGCGCCCGACAACGCGGCCGAGATGCTCCGACAGAACCCGCTCGGCCGCATGGGCGACCCCGAGCACGACATCGGCGGCGTCGCGCTGTTCCTCGCCAGCGACGACAGCGACTACGTCACCGGCAACACGATCTTCGCCGACGGCGGCAGCCATATCAACGGCGTGCAGTGGGATCCACCGATGGGGGACTGATGGCCGACGACGACCTGGAGCACGTCCGCGTCACCCGACAAGCTGGCGTCGCCTGGGCGACGATCGACCACCCGCCCATCAACCTGTGGGACGCCTCGCTCACCGGCGACCTCATCACCCTCGTCACGTCGCTCGATGCCGACGACGACACCAGGGTGCTGGTGCTCACCAGCGCCGACGACGAGTTCTTCATCGCCCACGCCGACGTGGCGATGATCGCCGCGCTCCCGCCCGAGGAGACCGCCGCCACCGACGCGCCCGCACCCGTCAACCGGCTCCTCCAGCGGCTGCACGACAGCCCGAAGGTCTCGATCGCGCTCGTCCGCGGCATCGCCCGCGGCGGCGGCTCGGAGATCGCGCTCGCCTGCGACCTGCGCTTCGCCACCCCCGACGCCCGGTTCGCCCAACCCGAGGTGGCGTTGGGCATCATCCCCGGCGCAGGCGGCACGCAGCGCCTCACCCGCCTCGTCGGACGGGCCCGCGCCCTCGAGATCGTGCTCGGCTGCGCCGACGTGTCGGGCGACGAGGCCGCCGCTATCGGCTACGTCAACCGGGTCGTGAGCGACGACGACATCGAGGACACCGTGCGCGCCCTCGCGACGCGCATCGCGGCGATGCCCGCCCACGCCGTCGCGGCCGCGAAGCGGGCAGTCGACGCCGCGCTCCCGGACCCGACCCCCGGCTTCGTCGTCGAGGGGCAGGCGTTCCACGAGGCTCGCCAGCACCCCGACGCGACGCGGCGCATGCAGCGCTTCCTCGAGGTCGGCGGCCAGACCCGCGACGCCGAGCGCGACGTCACGTCGCTGCTCGATCGGCTCTCGTGAACGACTTCGCCGGCAAGGTCGCCTGGGTCGCGGGCGCGGCCCGCCGACCGGGCATCGGGCGAGCCGCCGCCGTGCAGCTCGCCCAACGCGGCGCCGACGTGGCGTGCGTCGACGTCGTCACCCCCACCCCGATCGACGACGAGTCCTACCGGGTCCGGCGCGACGCGCTCGACGCGACGGCCGCGGCGGTCGAGGCCACGGGCCGGCGCGTCCTCACCCAGGCGGTCGAGCTCACCGACCCCGACGCGGTCGAGGACTCGGTCGCCGCGACCGTCGACGCCTTCGGCCGCCTCGACGTGTGCTGCAACCTCTCGGGCGGCACCGGACCCGAGCTCGGCAACGGGTCCCTCCTGAAGCTCGAGCCCGCGTCGTGGGCCGCGGCGCTCGACGCCAACCTGACCACCGTGTGGCTCGGCGCCCGGGCGTGCGCCCGGCGCATGGTCGAGCAGGGCGACGGCGGCGCCATCGTGAGCCTCTCCTCGTCCGCCGGGGTGGTCGGCGAGCCCGGCTTCGGGGCGTTCTCCGCGGCGCGGGGTGGCGTGCTGCGCCTCACCGAGGTGCTCGCCACCGAGCTCGCGGGGCACGGCATCCGCGCCGAACGCGGTGTGCCCGCTCGGCGTGTCACCCGCCGCCGGGGGCGGGAACCCGGGCCTCGAGCGGGGCACCGCGGCCCGGCGGGGCACGCTCGACGACTGGGTGCGGGCCACGATCCCGCTCGGCCGGATGCAGACCCCCGACGAGACCGCCGCGGTCATCGTGTTCCTCGCCAGCGACGCCGCGAGCTTCGTGAGCGGGCAGGCCATCACCGTCGCCGGCGGCGCCCACGTCTGACGTGGGGCCGCGGCGACCCGCCGCGGCGGGGTGCGCCGGGTCTAGAGCGCCCGCCCGGCCCGGTGCCCGTCGTAGACGGCCCGGTCGACCGGCCGGACGGTGACCGCGTCGCCGACCCGGACCAGCTCGGGGCCACGGTCGCGCAGGGCGTCGTAGAGCTCGGTGTTGGGCACGCCGTTCGTGCACACGACGAACGTGTCGACGTCGGGGAGCGGCTCGAGGCGGCGGGCGAGCACGTCGACGAGCGTCACCGTGTGGTCGTCGACCGCCGCGACCGCCGTGCTCGGCCGCCACGCCACACCCGCCTGCACGGCGCGGGGCAGGATCGCCGCCTGGGTCTCGCCGTCGCAGGCCAGCAGCACCGGGAGCGGGCACACCACCGTCACGTCGTGACCGTGGGCGGCGAGCAGCTCCCCGAGCCCGATGCCCTGCACGTGCCCGACCGCGTCGAGCAGCACGACGCGGGCGCCGAGGCGCGCCGGGTCGTCCGTCAGCGCGCGGAGCGCCTCGAGGTGGTCCAGCACCCAGTCCTGCTCGCTCCCCGGCACCGGCATCGGGTGGTACGCCGACCGGCCCGTCTTCGTGGCCCGGCCGCCGGTGGCGATCACCACCGCGTCGGGCGCCAAGGCGCGGACCGTGTCGGGGGTGGCGTCGACGCCGGTGCGCAGCGTGACGCCGTGCCGCTCGCACGCGCCGATCCGCCAGTCGGCGAGATCGGCGATCTCCGCTCGGCCGGGCAGCCGCTGCGCCAGCCGGATCGCGCCGCCGAGGGTCGCGGCCCGCTCGAGCAGCGTCACCTCGTGGCCGCGCGCCGCTGCCACCCACGCCGCCTCCAACCCGGCGGGGCCACCGCCGACCACCACGACCCGGCGGGGGCTCGCCGCCGGCGTGAGCGTGCCGAGCCCGAGCTCGTCCTCGCGACCCACCGCCGGGTTCTGCACGCAGCTGATCGGCATCGACTGCAGCAGATTCCCGTAGCAGGACTGGTTGATCCCCGTGCAGCGGCGGATCTCCGACGCGCGACCCTCACGGGCCTTCGCGACCCACTCCGGGTCGGCGATGAGCGCCCGCACGAGCGTGATCCCGTCCGCGGCGCCCCGCTCGAGGATCCCCTCGGCCTCGTCGGGCAGGAGGATCCGATGCACCGCGAAGACCGGCGTGTCGCCGACCGCCGCCTTCACCGTCTGCGCGGCGTACACGCCGAACCCGTGCGGCGCGTAGTTCGTGCGCACCATCCCGACGCCGCCGGCCCCGACGCTCACGTTCAGGAAGTCGACGAGCCCGAGGGCCTCGTAACGGGCCGCGACCGCCGCGGCGTCGTCTGCGCTCAGCCCCGGCCCGTGCGACTGCTCGTCGTCGCCGGCGAGGCGCACCCCGACCGCGACCTCGTCACCGACCGCGTCGCGCACCGCGGTGAGCACCTCGACCCCGAAGCGCATCCGGTTCTCGAGGCTGCCGCCGTACTCGTCGGTGCGCTCGTTGAACTTGGGGGACAGGAACTGGTGGAGGAGGTAGCCGTGGGCGCTCTGGATCTCGAGGCCGTCGAACCCGCCCGCGACCGCGTGGCGGGCGCAGCGGACGTGGTAGTCGACCATCTCGCGCAGGTCGTCCCGGTCCATCGGCTTCGGGGACTCGAAGTAGTCGGGGACACTGGACGGGCCGATCGCCACCTGCTTGGACCAGTTGCCGAGCATCATCGCCCCGCTGTGGGTCAGCTGCAGGAACGCCAACGCCCCGTGCTCGTGCACCTGCGCGGTCAGCGCCTCGTAGTGGGGGATGCAGCCCGGATCCCAGCCGTTGGCGTTGTTCGCCATCTTGTACGCCGTGTTCGGCGCCACCGCCGTCTCCCCGGCGATGACCGCCGCCACGCCGCCCCGCGCCCGGTCGGCCAGGTAGCGGCCGTAGCGGCGGCCGTAGAAGCCCGGCTCACCCCACACCGGGTTCGGCTCGGTGAACATCGTGAAGTGCGCCCCGCACACCACCCGGTTGCGCAGCGTCACCGGCCCGACCGGGAGGGGCTCGAACAGCCTGGGGTACGGCGTCACGCCAGGAGCGTGGCACACTGGCGCCGGGTGTGGTCGTGCGGCCGCGCACCCGAGGGCCAAGGACGAACGAGGAGCACCGCGGTGAGTGACACCACCACCCACACATCGGGGGAGGAGTACGACCCCTTCGCCGTGTTCGAGGAGGTCACCGGCGCCGGCACGGTCACCGACCCCTACCCGGTGTTCGCCGAGCTGCGGGCCGAGTGCCCGGTGCACGCCGGGGGCTTCGACGACCGGTTCGGGCCCGTGACCGGCGTCGACCCGGCGCTGCTCAACCAGGGCCCCCAGTACACGCCGTTGTCGTACGAGGCCGTACAGGCGGTGCTGAAGGACGGTGAGACGTTCTCGTCGTCCGCGTACGCCGACAGCATGGGCCTCGTCATGGGTCACTCGATCCTCGAGATGGACGAGCCCGAGCACCACGAGTACCGGTCGCTCATCCAGCAGGCGTTCACCCGCAAGGCGATGGAGCGCTGGGAAGCCGAGCTCGTCGGCCCGATCGTGCACGGCCTCATCGACGACTTCGCCGCCGAGGGCCACGCCGACCTGGTCCGCCAGCTGTTCTGGCCGTTCCCGGTCCACGTGATCGCCGGCATGCTCGGGCTCCCCGCCGAGGAGCTCCCCGAGTTCCACCGCAAAGCGGTCGAGCTGATCAGCATCGGCGTCAACATCGAGCGGGGCCTCGAGGCCTCGCAGTGGCTCTACGACTTCTTCGCCGGCGTCATCGCCGAGCGTCGCCAGACCCCACGCGGCGACGTGATCAGCGTCCTCGCCGAAGCCGAGCTCGATGGCCAGCGGCTCACCGACGAGGAGATCATCGCCTTCCTGCGCCTGCTGCTCCCCGCCGGGGCCGAGACCACCTACCGGTCGTCGAGCAACCTCATGTTCGGGCTCCTCACCCGTCCCGAGCAGCTGGCCCGCCTGCGCGACGACCGGTCGCTCATGGCGGTCGCCATCGAGGAAGGGCTCCGCTGGGAGCCGCCCCTCACCGGGATCGGGCGGACCGCGACCCGCGACGTCGACCTTGAGGGGGTCCACATCCCGGCCGGCTCGCCGATCAACGTGTGCCTCGGCGGGGCCAACCGCGACCCGTCCCGCTGGGAGCGCCCCGACGAGTTCGACCTCACCCGCGAACCCAAGCAGCACCTCGCGTTCGCGTTCGGTCCCCACATGTGCCTCGGCATGCACCTGGCGCGCATGGAGACGACCGTCGCGATCAACGCCGTCCTCGACCGCCTCCCCGACGTCCGCCTCGACCCAGCGGCCCCCGCACCGCAGGTCACCGGGCTGACGTTCCGGGCCCCGAGCGCGCTGCCCGTCCTCTTCGGCTGATCAGCGGCGCACGGCCCCGCCGGCCGGGGCCGACGGGCCGTCGGAGCGCTTACGCCACCCCGTAGAGGCGGCGGGGGTTGTCCCAGAGGATGCGCCGCTTCTCGGCCTCGCTGAGGTCGCCGCGTGCGACGAAGTCGCGGACCCCGTCGGGGAACGAGCCCTCCGGGTGCGGGAAGTCCGACGCCGTCACCACGCAGTCCACCCCGACGGCGTCGAGGACGGCGCGCAGCGCCGGCTCCTCGATCTCGGCGGAGATGAAGCACTGGCGGCGGAATAGCTCGCTCGGCGGGGCGGACAGCTCGTCGCAGTCCAAGCCGACGTAGCGCTCGTAGAGCTCGTCGAGCCACCACAGCCAGAACGGCAGCCACCCCGCGCCCAATTCGAGGACCACGACCCGCAGGCCGGGGTGGCGGTCACAGATCCCGCCGACCAGGAACGAGAACAGGGTGAGCTGGGCCTCGAGCGGGAACGCCGCGGCGATGCGCGGGAGGGCCCACTCACCGAACCGGTCGGCGCCGAGCTGCCCGAGCCCGGTGCCGGCCACGTTGTGCAACGCCAACGCGACGTCGAGCTCCTCCAGCGTCGACCAGAGCGGGTCGTAGTAGTCCCGCTCGAGCGTGACCCCCGGCAGCGGCGGCTCGGGCAGCACGAAGAAGGCCCGGACGCCGTGCTCGTGCACGGCGCGGCGCGCCTCCGCGGCTGCCCGGTCCACGTCGCGCAGGTCGAGCTGCCCGACGCCGACGAGCCGGTCGGGCACCGCGGCGACGAACGAGGCCGCCCAGTCGTTGTAGGCCCGCACGATCGCCGCGGCGAGCACCGGGTCCAGGCCCCACGCGGCGACCTGCATCAACCCGCGGCTCGGGTACAGGGCCATCCGGTCGATGCCCTGGTCGTCCATCGCCAACACGTACGCCTCGGGATCCCAGCCCCGCGACGAGTAGCGCTCGTACGTCGTGGCCCACGTCTCGTTCAGCGACGCCAAGCCCCCCGCCCGGCTGCGCCACCGCACCGTCGGGGACCGCCGGTCCCGGTCGACGACGACCGCGCCGCGGTCCTCGGATCCCGATGGGCCCCGGTCGCGGAGCTCGGCCGGCAGCCGGTCCCGCCACACGTCGGGCGGCTCCATGAAATGCGAATCCACGTCGAAGACCGGGCAGCCGTCCACGCCCGCACCCTAAAGCCGCCACGAGCGGCGCGCCCCGCCGCCCGTTTGACAGCGCCGCGCCGCGGGCCGCAGGCTGACCCGCCCGGCGACGAACCCCAGGGACCATGCCCGAGACTCCATCGAGCGGCCACGCCACCGCCGCGGGGATCCTCCTCGTCGTCCAAGGCGGGCTGATCGGGCTCCTCGGCCTGGCGCTCTGGATCCTGTCCGCCGCGCGGCGACGCCGCTTCACGAGCCGGTTCCTGCAGTCCACGCTCGCGCAGCACCCGGTCCTGTGGGGCCTCGCGCTCCTGCTCCTCGCCGCGTGGCTCGCCGTGCTCGCCGTCGCGGTCGTGCGTCGCGAGCGCTGGGCCCCGCCCGGGGTGTACGTCAGCGAAGCGGTGCTCGCCGTCGCCGGGCTGCTGCGCTGGCACCCGCTGCGCTCGCTGCTCGGCCTCGGGCTCGCGGTGATCGTGGTGGTGCTCGTCGCCACCGACGAGCCCGTGCCCGCGCCCCAGCCCTAGCCACCAGTCAGCGGCGCCGGCGGCGGCGCAACCAGGTGCGCAGGGTGAGCAGCGCGACGACCGTGGCGACCTGCCCGCCGAGGATGATGCGAGTCAGGTCGAGCGCCGGCTCCCAGTACGCGGACCCGTCCTTCACGATCCACGCCCCGACGGGTCGGGCGCGCATCCCCCACCCGGCGCCGCTGCCCTCGCCGTGCCCGCCGGCGTCGTCGTCGCCGCCCGAACCGCCCCCGCCGCCGCCCCCGCCGCCCTGCACGGCGGCGGCAGGGATCACCACGACCCCGTCGCGCTCGACCGGGTCGCCGTAGACGCGGCGCACGGTCATGGTCTCCTGTGCCCGGTCCATCATCTTCGGCAGGTCCATCACCGGCTCCTTCTCATCCGCTGGTTGGGGTCGTCGAGGCGCCGCCCCGAGCGTGGTACTCCTTACGCCACGACGCGGGCGGCGGGTCCGCCCGCTTGGCGGCGGCACCGAAGAGCCGGGGGATCTCGTGCGCCAGGTCGGCGGCCGTCCAGCCCCGGTCGTGGCGCTCCAGCGACTCGCGGACCTCGAACGTGCGGACGTGCTCGACCGTGCCGCCCCGCACCTGGAAGCACTGCCCGCTCACCCACGACGCGGCCGGTGACGCCAGGTAGGCGACCATCTCGGCGACGTGCGTCGGGTCGGTCGGGTCGAACGCGTCGGGGGACCGCTCGGCGTTGCGGTCGATCCGCCAGCCGATCGTCGCCAGGCGGGTGCGGGCCGACGGCATGATCGTGTTCGCGGTGACGCCGTACGGGGCCATCTCGGTCGCGACCGCCTCGGTGAAGGCCAGGACCCCGGCCTTCGCGGCGACGTAGTTCGACTGCCCGGCGCCGCCGTAGAGGAGCAGCCCGGTCGACGTGTTCACCAGGCGCCCGTAGCCGCCGCGGCCGGCCTTGTGCTCGGCTCGCCACCAGCGGCACGCCGGGGCGCTCACCGAGAACGTGCCGCGCAGGTGCACGGCGATGACGTCGTCCCACTCGGCGTCGTCGAGGTTGAACACCATCCGCGGCCGCCCGAACCCGGCGTTGTTCACCACGATGTCGAGGCGACCCCACTGGTCGAGGGCGCGCTGCACCACCGCGGCGCCGCCGTCGCGGGTCGCGACGTCGCTGCGGTCGGGCACGGCCTCGCCGCCCGCCGCGGCGATCTCGGCGACCACCGCGTCGGCCGGGGTCTCGCCCGTCGCGCTGCCGTCGGTCGCGACACCGAGGTCGTTGACCACCACCCGCGCCCCGTACGCGGCGAGGCGGTGCGCCTCGGCGCGGCCGATGCCCCGCCCGGCGCCGGTGACGACCGCGACCCGATCGGCGAGCGGGCGGGACGGATCGGTGCTCATGCGAGCGAACCTAACCCCAACCCGGTCGCGGCCGGTCAGACGCGCTCGAGCTGATCCAGGCGGTGGCGGGCCCGGAAGCGGGCCTGGACCTCGTGTCGGTCCTCGTCGGTCATGGGCCGCAGCGGCTGGCCGCGCTGGGGCCGCCACCAGACCGGGTCGTCGACCTCCCAGCGCTGGCGGCGCAGCAGCCGCTTCAGGACCTTCTGGGTCTCGGTGACGGGCAGCGTCGCCGCGATCCGCACGTAGCGGGGCGCCCACTTGGTGCCGAGGTCGGGCTGCGCGGCGACGAAGGCGTCGAACGCGTCGGGCGCGACCTGGGCGCCCGGGCGGAGCTGCAGCGCCGCCATGACCTGGTCACCGACGTCCTCGTCCGGGACGGCGAACACCGCGGCGACGACGACGTCGGGATGGCGCGAGAGGATCCGCTCGATCGGCGCGGCCGCGAAGTTCTCCCCGTCGACGCGCAGCCACTCGAAGTCGCGGCCCGCGAAGTAGAAGTAGCCGGCGTCGTCGCGGTACCCGAGGTCGCCGGTCCAGTAGTAGCCGTGGCGCATCCGCTCCGCGTTCGCCTCGTCGTTGTGGTAGTAGCCCTCGAAGCGGGCGCCGCCTTCTTTGTTGACGATCTCGCCGATCGCCTCATCGGCGTTCAGGAGGTGGCCGGCGTCGTCGAAGCGGGCCCGCGGCGCACTCCTCGACCGTGTCGGGGTCGAGGATGACCGTCCCCTCGGTCGCGACGCCGAGCGCCCCCTTCGGCATGTCCGGGGTGCGGCTGATGTTCGCGCCGCCCTCGGTGGAGCCGTACCCGTCGAAGGTGGGGACACCGAAGCGGGTGGCGAACCGTTCGATGTCGAGGTCGGCGCCCTCGTTGCCGAAGACCCGGGTGAGCGTGTTGTCGGCGTCGTCGGGCTGCGCTTGGGTGGCGAGGATGTACGACAGCGGCTTTCCGACGTAGTTGAAGAACGTGACGCCGTAGCGGCGCACGTCGGGCAGGAAGCCCGACGCCGAGAATCGGCGACGCAGCACCCCGGTGGCGCCACTGGCGAGCCACGGCGCGAACGACGTGATGATGGCGTTCGAGTGGAACAGCGGCATCACCTGGTACATGACGTCATCCGGTGAGAGGTGCATCATCTGCGCGAAGCCGCCGCTCATCAGGGCCAGCCGACCCTGGGAGATGATGCACGCCTTCGGGGCGCCGCCCGTCCCGGAGGTGAAGAGCAGCAGGTAGATGCCACGCTGGTCGATCGGCCGGTCGGGGAGCGGCGCGTCGGCGTACGGTGCCAGCGCCGCATCGAGGTCCTCGGCGACGAGGACCCGCCCGGTGGCCGGTCCGAGGTCGAGGCCGTCGAGGAGCCCGACGTGACGGGATTCGGTGACGATGAGCTGGCAGTCGGCGTGGCGGATGTCGCGGGCCAGCTCGTCGCCGCGGCGGGTCGGGTTGACGCCCACGATCACGTGGCCGGCGACGGCGGCCGCGCCGAGCCACATCGGGAACTCCGGGACGTTGTCGAGCAGCACGCCGGTGTGGGGCGGTAGCTCGCGGTCCAGCGTCGCGTCGAGGTAGGCCGCCCGCTGCGCGCACGCCCGGGTGTACGCCGCCCAGCTCCACGCGTCGTCCTCGAAGCGCAGCGCGACGTGATCCCCGTCGCCGGCCCGCGCCCGGACGAAGTCGGCGATCGTCGTCATGCGTAGGCCAGCGCCAACCCCGGTCGGGGCCAGTCCATCGCCACGAGCCGGCCGCTGCCCGACAGGGTGACGAGCGCGGTGCGACGGTCGTCACCGGCGAAGCAGAGGTTCGTCGTGAACGCGTCGGGGAGCGTCACGAACTCGACGCTCAGGTCCGGGCGCACGACGCAGAGCCCGTCGGTGATGGCCGCGACGACGACCGTCCCGTCCTCCTCGACGGCCAGCGAATCGAAGTGCCCCTTCGTGGCGACGAGGCAGTGCCCGCCACCCGGGCCACCGCCGCCGGCCTTGACGTGGCCGGGCGCGTCGAGATCCCAGCCCCACAGCCGGCCGGTGAAGCTCTCCGCGACGTAGACGCGGTCGCCGGCGGGGGAGAGGCCGACGCCGTTGGCGCCGAGCAGGCCGTGCGCCGCGCACGTCACCGACGAGCCGTCCGCGGCGGCGTAGTAGAGGCCACCCTTGTCCATATCGCGGGCCCGGGTCTTGCCGAGGTCGGTGAACCAGAACCCGCCCGTCGTGTCGAAGACGATGTCGTTCGGGCTGCGGAACGTGTATCCGTCACATTCCCGGTACAAGACGCTGTGCGCACCGGTGTCGAGGTCGACGCGCTCCACCCACCCGCCGGTGAAGTTGGGCGGCTCGTTGGAGCGCGTCTCCAGGTCCAGGGGGATGGTGAGCTCCCCGACCGTGGTCCACGCGAACCCGCCGTTGTTCACCACGTAGCAGGCCCCGTCCGGGCCGATCGCCGCGCCGTTCGGGCCGCCGCCGAGGTCGGCGACGACCTCGACCGTGCCGTCGGTCCCGACCCGGGTCAGGCTGCCCCGACGGATCTCGACGAGCAGTGCCGTCCCGTCGGGGCGGGCCACCGGACCCTCCGGGAACTGCAGGTCCTCGCGCGACGTTGCGGACCGTGGGTGTGGTGGTCATCGTTCCCCCTCCGACGAGTCAGACGTTTCTAGTCGAGCGGCCGCCGGGCCGCGGTACCGTCAGGGCGCCGCGGCGCCGCCCGCGAGGCGTCCACGCCAGGAGGCAAGCGATGGCACAGGACTGGGTCATCGACGTCGATGCGCACGTGACCGAGCCGGGCGACGTGTGGACGGCCCGGCTCCCCGCGCGGCTCCGAGACCGCGGCCCCCGCCTGCAGCGGGACACGACCGGCCGCGACGTCTGGCACATCGCCGACAGCACGCCGCTGGTTCCCGTCGGCTTCACCGCCGTCGCCGGCTGGCCCGAGCCCTTCCCGGCCGGGCCCAAGAACATGGACGAGGTGCCGCCCGCCGCCTGGGACCCCCACGCGCGCCTCGCCTACCTCGATTCGATCGGCGTGTGGTCCCAGGTCATGTACCCGAACGTCGCCGGCTTCGGGAACCAGCAGTTCCTCGCCCTCGAGGACCCGGAGCTCATGCTGGCCTGCGTCCAGGCGTACAACGACTTCCTCATCGAGTGGTGCAGCGCCGACGCGCGGCGGCTCCTCGCGGTCTCCGCGACGCCGTTCTGGGATGTCGACGCGGCCGTCGCCGAGGTGCGACGCTGCGCCGCGCTCGGCCACCGCGGTGTGCTCTTCACCGGCGAGCCGCAGCGCTTCGACCTTCCTTATCTCGGGGACGCGCACTGGGACCCGTTCTGGGCGACCGTCCAGGAGGTCGGGCTGCCGATCTCGTTCCACATCGGCAGCGGCGACTTCCAAAGCGGCTTCGCGCCCGCCCGAATCCGCGCCCACGGTGTCGGCGCGACGCGGGTCTCCACCTCGGTGCAGCTGTTCCTCGACAACGGCACCCAGATCGTCGACCTGCTGATGTCCGGTGTGCTCGCCCGGTTCCCGACGCTGCAGTTCGTGTCCGTCGAGAGCGGGATCGGGTTCATCCCCTTCATCCTCGACGCCGCCGACTACGCGTTCGAGGACGGCAAGGTCTGGCTCGAGCGCCCGTACTTCGAGATGAAGCCGAGCGAGTACTTCCGTCGGCAGGTGTACGGCTGCTGGTTCTTCGAGGAGCGCACCGTCGCCGGGGTCATCGACGCCGTCGGTGCCGGTCGACTCCTCTTCGAGACCGACTACCCGCACCCGATCTGCCTCTACGGCAACGTCCGGGAGAAGATCGAGGCCGGGCTCGCCGGGCAGCCCGACGACGTCCGCCACCAGATCCTCTGGGGCAACGCCGCCGAGCTGTACCGGGTCGAGGCGGTCGAAACCGCCTCGACCCGGCGCTGATCGCCGCGGTCCGCCCCCGTCAGAGATCCTCGGCGTTCGTCGTCGCAGCCGCGCGGCGTCCGCCAACCGCCCACACGGGGGCCAGCAGCGCCACCAACACGGTCGCACCGCCGACGGCGACGAAGAGCCAGCCGTCGCGGTTCGTGGCGGCGAGCCACCGCTGGAGCCGGCCGTTCCACCAGCCGGCCAGCACCACGAGGCCGACGCCCAGCGCCGCCGCGCCGGTCAGGGCCAGCAGACCCCGGCCGATCACGGGGCCGATGGCGGCGAGCATCAGCAGCACGCCGAACCCGATCTCGGTCAGGCCGAGGAGCGGGTTCGCCGAGAACCCGAGCACCGTCGTGAGGCCACGCGTCAGATGGCCGAAGTCGGCATCGAGGCGCGCGAGCGCGATGACACCGAACGCGATCGAGACCGCGCCCACGATGAGGGCGTAGAGCTGGGAGGCGCTCCACACCCGAGCCGGGCGCGTCGTCACCACCGGTGCGGTCGTGCCGTGTCGGATGATCGTCATGGGATCCCACCTCCTTCAGGATTGATCCCGAACGGAGGGGTACCCGATCTCCTCGCGCGCCAATCCCCACAGGCGTGACGGGATGCTGGGGCGAGACCTAGACGGCCTCGGTGACGTCGACCGCGCCGGAGAGGAGCTGGCCGACGCTGCCCGAGTGGCGCGCGCGAAAGTCCCGCACGGTGTAGCCCGTGACCGTCGTCGCGACGGCGGCGCGTGCGGTCGCGGCGCGTTGCATCCCGAACATGGGGGCCAGCTCCCCGAAGTAGCCGCCGGGCTCCACCGAGGTGAAGCGCTCCTCGGTACCGTCCTCGCGGATGCGGATCAGGTCGATGGTGCCGCGCTCGACGGTGTAGACGAGCTCGCCGGCGTCACCCTGACGGAACAGGATCTCACCAGGTTCGAGCTGCACGGTCTCGGGTGCACGCGACTCGGTGTCGCGACGCGGGGTGAGGTTCACGATGCGATCCGCGAGTGGCACCAGACGGTCGTCGTGCGTCGCGACGATCACGAGACGGCCGCTGTCGGCGAGGCTGCGCAGGAGTCGGATCACCCCGTCGACCTGCAGGTAGTCGAGATGGGCGGTGGGCTCGTCGGCGAGCAGGACCGGCGGGTCGTGCGCCAACGCCCGCGCGATCGCGACGCGCTGCTGCTGACCGCCCGACAGGTCACCGGGCCGGTGCTCGACGCGGTCGGACAGCCCGACCTGGTCGAGCAGGTCCAGCGCCCGGTGGCGGGCCGCCCGCGGCCGCACCCCGGCGCCGCGTAGCGGGATCTGGACGTTCTCGGAGGCGGTGAGGCTGGGGAGCAGGTTGAACGCCTGGAACACGATCCCCACCCGGCGTCGCCGGTACTGGGTCAGCGCGCCGCCGCTCAACCCCACGACCTGGGTGTCACCGACCATCACCGACCCGGACGACGGGGTGAGGATCCCGGCGAGCACCGAGAGCAGCGTGGTCTTGCCGCAGCCGCTGGCGCCGAGGAGCAGCACGAGCTCGCCGCCGCGGGTGTCGAGGTGGAAGTTGTCGATCGGTCGGACGATGTACCCGCCGCTCGAGTACTCGATCGTGAGGTCCCGCACCTCGAGGTGCGCGGCGCGGCGGATCGGCGAACGCCCCGTGGGCGGAGCCGGCCGCGGGGCTGGGCGGCGCGGCTCACCCGAAGGCCAAGGCGGGATCGACGCCGACGGCGCGGCGCAGGCCGACGAGGCTGGCGAGGATCCCGACCACCACGGCGATGCCGGCCAGACCGACGTAGGTCCCGGTCGAGATCTCGACGCGGAGGGCGAGCGAGCCGTGCAACGCGACCGCCATGAGGGTGGCGACGACCGCCGCGGCCAGGGCGATCACGACGGCCTCGATCGCCAGGCTCACGAAGAGGCCGAGGCTGGCGAACCCGGTGGCCTTGAGGACCGCGAAGTCGCGTTGGCGCTCGATGACGGTCAGGTACACGATCGAGCCGATGATGCCGGCCGCGATGAGCCACAACAGCGCGTTGAGGAAGCCGATCGTGCTCGTCGCGTTCTTCAACGGGCGGCGCAGGTCACCCGCGGCCTGGCTCGGCGTCTGGACCTTGAAGCCGGGCGGCGCGCGTGGCGGGCACGCCGCGGGTCACGATGGAGGTCGCGAGCGGCTGGTCGGCGAACGCGATGGCGCAGGCGTCCTGGATGCTCATCACCACCGTCGGCTGCCCGCCGAGGACCGTGTTGCCGTCGTAGGTGCCGACGACCCGGAAGCGCCGCCCGCCGAGCCTGACCGTCTGGCCGATTCCGACGCCGAGCGTCGTGTCGGCGACCAGCTCACCCGATCGGCGCGGGTTGCGACCGCTCGTGGCGCTCGGGCCGATCCCGCCGATCGTGTCGCCGAAGACCATCGCGTTGAGCGGGGTGGGGCGGGGGAACGTGATCCCCGTGACGACCATCGGGTCGGCCTCGCGTACCCCGGGGGTGCGCGCCACCTGGGTCGCCAGCGCGGCGGGGAACGGGGCGCTCGTCGTGAACGGGCCGGGGCACTGCTGGGCACGATCCAGCTGTCGGCGTGGAACGCCGCGACGGTGCGGTCGACCTCGTCGGCGAACCCCGAGTTCATGCCCGAGAGCAGCAGGGTGATGCCGAACACCAGTCCCGTCGCGAGCACCGCGATGACGAACCGCCGGCGGCGCCACTGGAGGTCGCGGAGACTGATCAGCCACACGCCGGTTGCGCCCCGCTGCGCGCCCATCCCATCGCGACACTCCCCACCACGCCGGGCAGTATCTCACGGCGTGCCGCGCCCCGCACGGCGGTCGGTGCGTGGTCGCCCGTCGCGCCGCGCCGCGCCGTGCTCGCTGACGTCGCCACCGGCCCGCGGTAGGTTCGCGGGGCTCGCGCGCGACGATGGGATGCGAAGGGGGCGCTCGTGCACGGGGAAGGGGTCGGGCCCACGTCCGGCCAGCGGCCACCGCGGGCCACCGCGCCGATGACCGCTCGGCGCCCGTCGGGGATCGGCTAGCTCGATGCGACACCGCGTCGTGCGCCGCGTCGTCGTCGCGCTCGGCGGTCGCGCTCGTCGTCGTCGGCGTCGCGGCGGTCGGGTTGGACGTGGGAGCGTTCAGCGGCTTCCAACGGCGCGCGTCGGACGCGCTGTTCCCGTCCGCCGCGACGAGCCCGCAGGTCGTCGTGGTCGGGATCGACCAGCGGTCCGAGCGGGCGCTGAACGCCGCGTTCCCGTGGTCGCGTGCGACCGAGGCCACGCTGGCCGACCAGCTCGCCGCCGCCGGCGCCCGAGCCGTGGTGTGGGACGTCGTGTTCATCGGCCCCTCGCGCGACGGCGCGGCGGACGACGCGGCGCTCGAGGCGGGGCTGCGGTCCCTGCCGGCCACGGTGCTCGCCGAGACGGGCGGCCTGAAGCCGGGACCCGACCCTGGGCTCGACGCGCTGGCCGGACCGACCGGTCCGTACGCGCCGATCGCGGACGCAGCCGGCAACACCGTGGCCGAGACCGAGGTGCTCCCGGATCCGGCCGACGGGGTGGTGCGCACCCTGCCCCTCGTCGTCGAGCTCCAAGACGGGACGCTCGTCCCGTCCCTGTCGCTCGCGGCGCTGCGTGCGCTGCACGGGGACACATCCGCGTTGACCGTGCAGCCGAACGGGGTGCAGGCCGCCGGCCGCTTCATCCCGACCGAGGGGCTGCACCTCCTGCGCTTGAACTGGGCGAACGGGCTCCGCGGCGAGGCCGGACAGCCGTCCTACGTGTCCGCGATCGACGTCCTCGACGGCCACGTCTCGCCCCGTCGCCTCGCCGGCAAGGTCGTCTTCGTCGGTGCCACCGACCCGCTCATCGGCGACCACGAGCTCGTCCCGATCAACAAGACGAGCGGCATGCCCGGCGTGTTCATCCACGCCAACGCCCTCAACACCATGCTGACCGCCTCGTACCTGACGCCGGTCTCACACCTCGAGACGGACTTCTGGATCGCGCTGCTCGTGCTGATCGTCGCGTTCGGCGTCATGATCCTGCCGGTCTGGACGTCCAGCCTGCTGACCGCGGTCCTCGCCGGCGCCTACCTGGCCTTCTGCATCGTGCGGTTCGATGGCGGGCACGTCGAGGACATCTTCTACCCGCTCGCCGCGCTCGTTGTCGGGTTCGTCGTGGCGCTCGGTGCCCGCTACGCCACCGAGACGCGCCGCCGCCGCCGGGTGTCGGCGCTCTTCGCCCAGTACGTCCCCGAGGCGGTCGCCCGCCAGCTCGAGGAGTCCGGGCAGGTCGACGCCGCCATCGAGGGGGAGCGGCTCGACGTCAGCCTGTTCTTCTGCGACCTCCGGGGCTTCACGTCGCTGTCCGCCACGCTCGAGCCGTCCCAGGTCCGCGCCATGCTGAACCAGTTCTACGAGCTGCTCACCGAGGTCATCCTCTCTCGGGGCGGCACCGTGCTGAAGTTCGTCGGCGACGAGGTGTTCGCGGTGTTCGGCGCCCCCCTCCCCGTTGAGCATCACCCGCAGGTCGCGCTCGACTGCGCGATGGAGATCCAACAGCGCGCCCCCGAGCTCGCCGAGCAGCTCGCCGACCTCCACATCCCCGCCGTCCAGTTCGGGATCGGCATGAACAGCGGCCCCGTGGTCGCGGCCCACGTCGGCGGGGGGCGACGACGCCAGTACGACGTCGTCGGTGACACCGTGAACCTCGCCAGTCGCCTCTGCGGGCAGGCCGGGAAAGGCGAGATCGTGCTCACCGAGGCGATGCTCGCCATCCTCGACGTCCCGCCGGCGCACGAATTGATGGGCGCGGTCGCCCTGAAGGGCCTCGACGAGCCCGTCCCGCTCGTGCGCGTCGTCGTCACCGCGACCACGCCGGTCGAGCCCGTCGCGACGGGCTGACCGCCGATCCGGTCGATCCGCCGGCCCGCGGGCGCCGGGCGGGGTCCCGGGTCGGTTGCGGCGCCCGACGGCGCAGCGCGAGCGTGGCGCCATGACGCAGCCCTTCCTCGAGGTCGCCAGCATCGACTACCCGATCGTGGACGCCGACGCGCACGTCAACGAGCCGCCCGACACCTGGCAGACGCGGGTGCCGGCGAGGCTGCGGGACCGTGCCCCGAAGGTCGTCCACACCGACGACGGTGACGTGTGGTCCTTCGACGACGGGAAGGCCATGCGGCCCGTCGGGCTCACCGCGACCGCCGGCCTGTCGTTCCCCCAGTTTCGGCCATCCGGCATCACCTACGACAGCATGCGGCCCGGGTCCTTCGACACGAAGGCCCGCCTCGCCGACCTCGACGCCGACGGGATCTACGCCCAGGTGCTCTACCCGAGCGTGACCCTCTCGGGCGCCAAGATGTACGGCAAGGAGCCGGAGCTGCAGGTCGCGTGCGTCCGCGCGTACAACGAGTGGCTCGCCGAGTTCTGCGACGGCTCCGACGGCCGGCTCATCGGGCAGGGCATCCTGCCGACGACCAGCGTCGACGACACGATCGCCGAAGCCGAGCGGGCCCTCGAGCTCGGGCACCGCGGCGTCGTCATCTCCGCGTTCCCGAACGGCAGCCTCGACGCCGACCCCGACGACGACCGCTTCTGGGCGTTCGCGCAGGAGGCAGACCTCCCCGTCGCGGTGCACATCGGCAGCTTCCTGAAGGGCCAGTCGGCCAAGCCGCCGCCGATGGACACGCTGGCGTTCATGGGCGTCGCGGGCGCGAGCAAGGCCGGCGCGCACACCATCCCCGTCGTGTGCGACCTCATCTTCTCGGGCATCTTCGAGCGCTTCACCAACCTCAAGTTGCTCCTCGTGGAGGCCAACATTGGCTGGATCCCCACGCTCCTCGAGCAGGTCGACGACATGTTCCTGCGGTACCGCTGGTTCACGAACGGCGTCGAGCAGATGCGGACCATGCCGAGCCGGATCTTCCATCGCAACTTCTGGGCCACGTTCATGATCGACACGGTCGGCATCGAGCTGCGCCACCGGATGAACCTCGGTCATCTCCTCTGGTCCACGGACTACCCGCATACCGGCACGGACTGGCCGAACAACCGGGTGAGCATCGAGCGCGACTTCCGCGGCGTCCCCGCCGACGAGGTGCGCCGCATGCTCCACGACAACTGCAAGGCGCTCTACCGCCTCGACCACATCCCGGACACGCTGCGCTGAGCGCCCGACCCCCCGGCCCCCCCGGGTCGTCTCGCCGATGAGCGACGCGTCGTCCGAGCTGCGCTTCGACGGTCGCGTCGCGGTCGTGACCGGCGCCGGCCGGAACCTGGGCCGCGCCTACGCGCTGCTCCTCGCGGCGCGGGGCGCCCGCGTCGTCGTGAACGACCTCGGGGTCGCGATCAGCGACACCGACGGTGCGGGCACGCCGCCGGCGGCGAACCCGGCGCGGGACGTCGTCGCCGAGATCGAGGCGGCCGGCGGCGCCGCCGTGCTGAGCGAGGACAGCGTCGCCACCCCGGCCGGCGGTGCCGCGATCGTGCAGACCGCGCTGGACGCCTTCGGGCGTGTCGACATCGTCGTGAACAACGCCGGGGTGGTCCGCCAGGCGCCGTTCGCCGAGTACGGACCCCAGCTCCTCGACGACGAGCTGGCCTCCCAGCTCGGCGGGCACTTCAACGTGACCCGTGCCGCCTGGCCGGCGCTGAGCGCCGCCGGCCACGGCCGCGTCCTGAACCTCTCCTCGGGCGCCGGGCTCTGGGGCGTCCCGCAGATGACGGGCTACGCCGCGGCGAAGCTGGGGATCGTCGGCTTCACCCGCGCGCTCGCGCTCGAAGGCGCGACACACGGCATCACCGTCAACGTCGTCGCCCCCTGCGCCAAGACCCGACCCGGCGGGTTCGGGCCGATCCCCGCCTCCCCGGCGCTGCATGCCTGGCTGTCCGTCGACGAGGTGGCACCGGTGGTGACGTGGCTCGTCCACGAGGACTGCACGGTGACCGGCGAGTGCTTCAGCGTCGGCGGCGGCTACGTCGGCCGGGTCACGGTCGCGGTGAACGACGGCTGGCGGGGCCGGCCCCTCACCCCCGAACGGGTGCGGGACGACTGGGCCGCGGTGATGGCCGACGGGCCGTGGACGCCGCTGCCCGCCGGGCGCGGCGACCTCGACCGCATGCTCGACGGCTTCCGGCCATGAGCGCCCGCCGTGGGTGACCGGCTCGCCGGCCGCACCGCGCTCGTCACCGGCGCGGCATCGGGAATTGGCGCGGCGTGCGTCGCCCGCTTCGCCGACGAGGGCGCCGTCGTCGCCGGGCTCGACGTCGCCGAGCGACCCGACCCGTCCGCCGCGACCGCCTGGTGGCACGCCGACGTCCGCGACGAGGCCCGCATCGAGGCGGTCGTCGCCGACGCCGTCGACACCCTCGGGCACCTCGACGTGCTCGTCAACGCCGCCGGTGTCTTGTCGATCGGCCGAGCCGACGTGATGGAACGCGACGAGTGGGACCGGGTCCTCGGCGTCAACCTCACCGGCACGTGGCTCGTCTCGAAGCACGTCGTGCGGCACATGGTCGAGCGTGGCGCCGGCAGCATCGTGAACCTCGCCAGCATCGAGGGGCTCCTCGGCTTCTCCGGCCAGACCGCGTACAACGTCTCCAAGGGTGGGGTGGTGCTGCTGACCCGCAACATGGCGACCGACTTCGGTTCCGCCGGCGTGCGCGTCAACTGCCTCTGTCCCGGGCTCATCGACACGCCGCTCACCGCGGTGCTGCGCGACCCCGCGTTCGCGACGGTCCGCGAGCGGTTCGTCGACTGGCACCTGCTCGGCCGGGCCGGCCACCCCGACGAGGTCGCGGCCGCCGCGCTGTTCCTCGCCTCGGACGACGCCTCGTTCGTCCACGGGGCCGCCCTCACCGTCGACGGCGGGCTCACCGCCGGCCGGCGCCTCCTCGCACCCGACGAGAGCCCGTGACCGCGGTCATCGACACCCACGTGCACGTCGTCGCCGCCGACGAGGCCACCTATCCGCTCAACCCCAGCGGCGCGACCGGCCCCTGGTACCGGGACGACCCCTGCACGCTGGAGCGGCTCCTCGGCCTCCTCGACGACCACGACGTCGCCGGCGCCGTCCTCGTCCAGGCCATCAGCGCCTACCGGTACGACAACCGGTACACCCTCGACGCCGCCGCCCGCAGCCCCGGTCGCTGCACCCCCGTCGCGTGCCCCGACCTGGCGGGACCCGACCCGGCCGGTGAGGCGGCGCGCCTCGTCGCCGCCGGCGCGCGCGGGCTGCGCTGGGTCGCGATCCACGACGGCGGCCTCCGAGAGCCCGCCGCGGTGTGGGCCGTCGCCGAACACCACCGGCTCCCCGTCGTCGTCACCCTTCTCGCCGCCCACCTGCCCGCCCTCGCCGACGCGCTGCCGCGGCTCCCCGCCATCCCGCTCGCCCTCGACCACTGCGGCTTCGCCGACTTCACCCACGGCGTCCCCGACGAGCTCGCCGCCCTCGCCCGTGCCCCGAACCTCGCGTTGAAGGTGTCGACGATCGCGCTCGACCACGCGGCGGCGCACGGTGACGTCCGCGAGCTGCTCGCGGAGCTCGTCGCCCGCTTCGGCGCCGACCGGCTCATGTGGGGCTCGGACTACAGCCAGACCCACGACCGCCCCTACGGCGACGTCGTCGAGTACGCGCGCCACGCCGCGTCGAAGCTGGGCGACCACGACCGCGACGCCTTCCTCGCCGGCACCGCCCGCGCCTACTGGCCGGAGCTGCGCTGATGCGCGTCCTGACCCACGTCCGGGGCCCCGTCGCGCGGCAGGTGCAGGCCGCCGTGCCCGACGTCGAGGTCGTCGAGATCCCCGGCGACGGCGACCTCGACCCGGGCCTCGAGGGCGAGGTGCTCTTCACCATCCCGTGGGACCTCCCCAACCTCGAGCACGTCCTCGGCCGCGGCGTTCGGTGGGTCCACACCATGGGCACCGGCGTCGACCGGTTCCCGCTCGCGCTCGTCGGTGACCGCACCCTCACCTGCTCCCGCGGCGCGAGCGCCGTCCCGATCGCCGAATGGGTCATGGCCCAGCTCCTCGCCGTCGAGAAGCACCTCCCCGACGCGTGGATCACCGAAGGCCCCGACCAGTGGCACACCGCGCAGCTCGGCGGGCTCGCCGGGCGGACCCTCGGCCTGGTCGGGCTCGGCGGCATCGGCGCCGCGGTCGCCGAGCGGGCCCTGCCCTTCGGGATGCGCGTCGTGGCGCGCCGCCGCCGCGACCGGCCGTCGCCCGTTGCCGGCGTCGAGCAGGTCGGCTCCCTCGACGCCGTCCTCGGCGTCGCCGACCACCTGGTGCTGACGGCACCCGCGACCCCCGAGACCCGCCACCTCCTCGACGCGGCCGCGTTCGGGCGCATGCGCCGCGGCGTGCACATCGTGAACATCGCCCGCGGTGCCCTCATCGACCAGGACGCGCTCCGTGTCGCCCTCGACGACGGCACCGTCTCGATCGCGTCGCTCGACACCGTGGAGCCTGAGCCGCTCCCGGCGGGGCACTGGATGTACACCCACCCGCGGGTCCATCTCAGCCCGCACATCTCGTGGAGCATGCCGGCGGCCAGCGACGTCCTCGTCGAGATCTTCGTCGAGAACCTGCGCCGCTACCGGGCCGGGGAGCCCCTCGAGGGGATCGTCGACGTCGACGCCGGCTACTGAGCGTCGCGTCGCGCGGCCGCGAGGGCCTGCAGCGACGGGAACCCGACCCCGAGGGTCTGGCCCGCCCAGCGGCGCGCCGACGCGGTGAAGCCGGCGCGCTGCGCCGCCCGATACGTGTAGACGGCCTCGGCGACGTGGATCGCGACCGACCCCCAGAAGAGCCACCGCAGCCCGCGCCAGCCCGTTCGCCGGGCCAGCACGCCGGTGAGCGCGACGCCGCCGGTGTTCGTCAGCCACCAGCGGGGCGCCACGGCCACGAACGTGTCGGCGCGCGGCGACCCTGCCGCGGCGTGGGGTCGGGTCTCGACGTCGATGGCCACAGGGCATGCTCGCACACCCGGGTGCCGGGCGCGACGGCCCGACCGGTGCTATCCGGGGTCGGCGGGCGCGGCGTGCGCGCGACGCCACGGCGTCAGGTCGAGACCCGGGTAGCGGGCGGCGACCCCGGCGAGGGTCTCGTCGGTCCAGTACGGATGGCCCGGCGCCGGGAAGCCGAGCACCGTCAGCTGCTCGGGCGTCGCCTGCGCCACGAACTTGGCCCACGCCGGGGAGAACCCCTTGATCGGCCACGCCTGGTAGCCGCCCCACTCCGCGGCCGCGGGCCGGTAGGCGACGTGCATCATGAACCGGGACGCCGCAGGATCGGTCAGATCGACCGACCGGTGGTACACGTCGGGCCGGTACGCCACGAGCGACCCGGCCGGTGCCGCGGCGTGGCCCGCGTCGGTGTAGAGCGCGGCGTGGTCCGACAGGTTCAGCGTGTGCTCCTCGACCGGGATCGCCGCCGTCTCGCGTCGCGACACGAACCGCGTGGCGCCGTCCTCCAGCGTCACGTCGCTCAGGTACACGAACAGCTCGAGGTGCTGGTACCCCGCGTCGCGACGGGGGACGACGAGCGTGTGGTTCGGGTAGTCGGCGTGCAGGAGCCGGTTGAAGCCCGAGGACTGCCCGTAGTACTTCGCGGTGACGATGGCGAGGTAGAGGCGCACGTCGTCGACGCCGAGGAGCTCCCGGGCGAGGCCGATGAGCCGCCCGTGGACCACCAAGCGGTTCAGCGACGAGCTGTGGAACGGGAACTCGGGCCACGCCGCGTCCCACGTGTCCCATCGCGCGTTGTCCGGGTCCTCGGGGGCGGCCCGCCGCTGTGCCGCCGTCGGGAACAGGCGTCCGAGCGCCCGCTGCGCGGCGGCCAGCTCGTCGGCTGGGATGGCGCCCGGGAGGACGCACCAGCCGTCCTCCCCCCACGCCGTCCTCGCCGCCGCGGTCAGCACCGGCGTCCCACCGGGCCGGCCTCCGTCGACCGGGTCGCCGTCACGCCGGCGCGAACAGCGGCGCGGGAACGGCGCCGTCCACACCGGCGAACGAGAGGGGACGGAACGTGACCTGCAGCGGCAGGTCGAAGGTCAACGTGTCGGGATCGACGTCGACGATCCGGGTGGCGAGACGCACCGCCGGATCCTCGTCGAGCGCGACGAGCGCGGGAACGAACGGGACCAGGTCGGCGAAGTGGGGGAGGAAGGCGTGCGTCACCACCACCCACGAGAAGAGGGTGCCGTGTCCGCTCATCGTCCGCCACGCGAACTCGGTGTGCTCGCACGTCCGGCACCGCTCCCGCGGGTACCAGCTGGCTCGCCCGCATCGCGCACAGTGCGGGATGCGCAGCTCGCCGCGTGCCGCCCCCGCCCAGAACTCGGCGGTCGGCTCCCACGAGACGTCGGGAAGCGGGAACGCGTCGTGCACCGTCACACCCGCCGCAGCACGAGCGTCGCCGCCTGCGGCCCCGTGTACCCGCCGTACACCCCGATGGTCGCCCCAGGGACCTGCGCGCCGGCCTCGCCGCGCAGTTGACGGACCACCTCGACGACGTGCGCGATGCCGAGCACGTACGCGTGCGAGAGCAGCCCACCGTGGGTGTTGGTGGGGAGCCGACCCGTGTCGAAGTCCAACCCGCCGTCGGCCACGAACCGGCCCCCGTCACCCTTCTCGCAGAACCCGCTGTCCTCGATCTGCATGATGGTGTGGATCGTGAACGGGTCGTAGCAGGTGTACACGTCGACGTCGCCCGGCGCGATGCCCGCCATCCGGAACGCGACGGGCGCGGCGAACACCTGCGGGGTCGACGTGAACGCCGGCTGCTCGGCCCAGTGCACCCCGGTCACCGAGTTGCCGAGCCCGACGCCCGCCACCTCGATCAGCGGCGTCGGCAGGTCGCGGGCCCGCTCCGGGGTCGTCATGATGTACGCGCCACCGCCGTCGGAGATGAGGCAGCAGTCCTCTCGGCGGAACGGCGCAACGATCGGCCGCGACGCCAGGTACTGCTCCATCGACAGCGGCCGGTCGTGCATCACCGCGGCCGGCGTGTGGTTCGCGTGCCGGCGGCACGCCACCGCGACGGCGCCGAGCTGCTCCTGGGTGGTGCCGAACTCGTGCATGTGGCGTCGCGCCACCGTCGCGAAGTAGACCGGCTGCGGGAACCAGCCGAACGGCACCTCGAGGTTCTGCTTGAACCGCTCCTGGGCGTGGGACTCGCCGGGCCCGCCCACCATCTGGGAGCGTTGCGTGGCCCACGCGACCCCGAACGTGTTGAGGATGTAGCGGGCCTGCCCGGAACGCAGCGCGGCCGCCGCCTCGTACGGCGCGGTCGCGGCCTGGCGGGTCCCACCGCCGGCGTGGGACTCCCACAGGTCGTGGCGGGTGCTGAAGTGCGCGTGGAAGTCGTTCCCGTCGAGCCGGCCGCCGAACTGGCTGTACATGAGCCCGTCGATGTCGGCCGGGGTGAGGCCGGCGTCGGCGATGGCCCGCTCGGCGGCTTGGATCACGATCTCCGTCGCCGTGCGGCCCGACGCCTTCGTGTGGTCCGACTCGCCGACCCCGCACACCGCGACCGCGCCGCTGACGTCGTCGTAGTCGGTCGCCCACCCCCAGTCGCGGTCCGGCGTCGGCATCACAGGCCCGTCGGCCGCTCGCCGATCACGCCGGCGGCGCGCAGCGCGTCCCGCTCGGCCGCGTCGACGCCGACCTCGGCGAGCACCTCATCGTTGTGCTGTCCGAGCGTCGGCGCCGGCCCGCGCAGCCACCCGCCGGCCCGGCCCCGGAAGCGGAACGGCAACGTCGGGATCGGGTGCCGGCCCGTCACCGGGTGGTCCTCGACCTCGAAGAGACCCCGGTGCGTCATCTGCGGGTTCTCCACGATGTCCCGGGCGTCGATGACGTACCCGGCCGGCACCCCGGCGGCCGCGAGCCGCTCGGCCGTCGTCCGGGCGTCCTGGCTTGCGCACCACGCGGCGAGCCGCTCGTCGAGCTCGTCGTGCGCGGCGCGGCGGCCGGCGTCCGTCGCGAGCGCCGGGTCCTGCGCCCACGGCGGGTCCCCGAGCTCGACGCGCAGCCGGGCCCACTGCTCGTCGGTGGCGACCGCGAGGGCCAGCCACTCCTCGTCGCCCGCGCCCGCGTAGACGCCCTGCGGCGCCGCGACCGGGCCGCGGTTGGCGTTCCGCTCGAGCAGATGGCCGCTCGCCCCGAACTCCACGACCTGCTCCGCGGCCATGTTCAACGCGGACTCGATCATCGCCGCCTCCACGAGGCAGCCTTCCCCGCGTCGCGCCCGCTCGTCGAGCGCGAGGAGCGTCGCGAAGACGGCGTGCATCGCCGCGAGCGGGTCGCACGCCCCACGGGGGAGCAGCGGCGGGCCGTCCGGCCGGCCGGTCACCCACGCCAGCCCGGTGATCCCCTCCATCGTCTGCGCGAACCCGGTCCGGTCCCGCCACGGCCCGTCCAGCCCGTACGCGGGGAGGCGCACCATCGTGAGGGAGGGGTTGACCGCGTGCACCGCCGGCCAGTCGAGGTCGAACTGCTCCATCACCCGCGGCGTGAAGTTCTCGAGCAGCACGTCCGCGGTCGGGAGCAGCTGCCGGAACAGCGCCCGCCCCTCCGGGCGGGTGAAGTCGAGGGTGACGCCCCGCTTCGTGTTGTTCACCCCGTGGAACAGCGGGCCCCACTCCCACCACTCGCCGTCCCCCGGCCGATGGGTGCTCGTGTAGCGCATCAGGTCGGGTCGCGACACCGACTCGATCTTGATGACGTCCGCGCCGAGACACGCCAGGCCGTGGGTGGCCGCCGGCCCGGCCCACCAGGCGGTGCAGTCGAGGACGCGCACCCCCTCGAGGGGCAGCGGCGCCGCGCCCGCCGGGGGCGGCGGCCGGTCACGAGGCGCCCAGTCGACCCGCCCGTCGTGCGCGCCGAGCGCCGGCGCGGGCTCGAACGGCCTGGGGCCAACGCCGGAGATGCGATACGGGATGCGCGGCTGCACGAACCGCCCGCTCGGGTTCTCGACGAAGACCTGCCGCTCGACGAAGTGGTCGAAGCCGGTGACCGTCTCGCCGTTGCCGACCGGGCCGCTCGGCACCCTGAGCAGCGCGGCCCGCTCCAGCAGCTCCGCCGTCGTGTGGCGGGTCGTGTACTCGTGGATGATCTCCAGCGCCTCGTGGCGCCGCTTGAACCGGCCGAGGTGCAGCGCCAGCTCGCGGTCCTCGCGCAGATCGGGCCGGTCGATGAGAACCATGAAGTCGGCGAACTGCTGCGCGCTGTTCGTCGTGAAGGCGACGTACCCGTCGGCGGCCGGCTCGATCGACGGGATCTCGATCGTGCGCGTCGGGCGGCGCAGCGGCGGCCAGCCGGCGAACTCGGCGAACACCGACGTGAACGTGTTCATCGTGACCGACATCGCGTCGAGCAGCGCGACGTCGATGAGCTCCCCGGCCCCGCCGCGCTGGACCACACGGAGGGCGGCCAGGATCGCCACCGCGGCGTACGTGCCGGCGATCCACTCGCCGATGCGGCCCCCGGCGGCGAGCGGCGGGTGCTCCGGGAGGCCCCGCGACCCCGTCGAGCCGCACCAGGCCTGCAGCGTGAACTCGGTCGCGGCCCAGTCGCGCCACGGTCCGTCCAGCCCGTACGGGGTGATCGACGCGACGACGAGGTGGGGACGGCGACGACGCCACGCCGCCACGTCCCCCGGCCGCGACCCGTCGACCACGACGACGTCGGCGCCCGCCAGCAGCGGCTCGAGCGGATCGTCCGCGGCGGCGACGACCGACCGCTTCGAGGTGTTCAAGAACTCGAACAGCGCCCCCGACCCCCACGACCGCAGCGGATCACCCGCGACCGCCTCGACCTTGACCACGTCCGCACCCGCGTCGGCGAGCAGCTTCGTGCAGTACGGACCGGCGATGTCCACCGAGCAGTCGACAACGCGAATCTCCTCGAGCACGCCGCGGGCTCCTCCAACGACCGGCGACGCTGCATGCTCGCGCACAGCTCGCTCGCCCCGCCATAGGCTGTTCGGCGGTGGAACCCCTGCGCATCGGGACGCTCGGCGCGGCCCGCATCACCCCCAGTGCCCTGACGAAGCCCGCCCAGGCGGTTCCCGAGGTCGAGGTCGTCGCCGTCGCGGCCCGCGACCGCGAACGAGCCGAGCGCTTCGCCCGCAAGCGGGGCATCCCGATGGTGCACGACAGCTACGAGGCGCTGCTCGCCGACCCGACGGTGGACGCCGTGTACAACCCGCTGCCGAACGGGCTGCACGGCCGGTGGACGCTCGCCGCGCTCGACGCCGGTAAACCGGTGCTGTGCGAGAAGCCCTTCACCGCGAACGCCGAGGAGGCCCAGCGGGTCGCCGCCGCAGCGACGGCGTCAGGCCTCGTCGTGATGGAGGCGTTCCACTACCGCTACCACCCGCTCATCGCCCGGGTCCTCGAGATCCTGCGCGGCGGGGAGCTCGGCGCGCTGCGCCGCGTCGACACGCGCATGTGCATCCCGCTGCCGCTGCCGAGAGACATCCGGTACCGGCTCGACCTCGCCGGCGGCGCGGTGATGGACGTCGGCTGCTACGCGATCCATCAGGTCCGCACCCTCGCCGGAGCTGAGCCGACCGTCACCGCCGCCTCGGCCAAGTGCACGTCCCCGGGGGTCGACCGCTGGCTGCGCGCCGACCTGCGGTTCTCCGACGAGCTCACCGGGTCGTTCGAGTGTGCGCTGCTGTCGGCGAAGCTGCTCAGCATGCGGGCGCGGGTCGAGGGGGAGCACGGGACGCTCGACGTCACGAACCTGACCGGCCCGCAGTACTTCCATCGGCTGGTCGTGCGATCCCGGGATCCCGCCACGGGCGCGGAGCGCCGTCGCCGGGAGCGCGTGCCGGGCGTCGCCACGTACGTGTACCAGCTGCAGGCGTTCGCCGCCGCGGTCCGCGAGGGGGCCCCGTTCCCGACGAATCCCGCCGACGCCGTCGCGAACATGAAGGTCATCGACGCCGCGTACCGGGCGGCGGGTCTCGAGCCGCGTCAGCCCACGGCGCCATGACGTCCGCCGAGGACGGCGCCGCGGTCCCGATCCCCGCGGCCACGGTGGTGCTGGTCCGCGACACCCCCGCCGGGCTCGAGACGCTCATGCTGCACCGCAACTCGAAGCTCGCGTTCGGGGGGATGTGGGTGTTCCCCGGCGGACGCGTCGACCCCGAGGACACGGCCGGTGCCGCCACGGAGGAGGACGCGGCGCGGCGCGCCGCGGTCCGGGAGGCGCGGGAGGAAGCCGGGCTCACCTGCGACGTGTCATCGCTCGTCGCGTTCTCGCACTGGCTGCCACCCCCGATCGCGCCGAAGCGCTTCGCCACCTGGTTCTTCATCGCGCCGGCGCCACCCGGGGCGGTCACCATCGACGGCGGCGAGATCCACGACTCGGCGTGGATGCGGCCGACGGACGCGCTCGCCCGCCGCGACGCCGGGGAGATCGAGCTCGCCCCGCCGACCTGGATGACCCTGCGGCACCTCGCCGAGTTCTCGGACACGGCCGCCGCCGTCGCGGACGCCCGCGGTCGCGACCCCAGCTTCTACGTGACCCACATGGGCCGCGCCGCGGACGGGATGGTCGCGATGTGGGCCGGCGACGCCGGGTACGAGTCCGGTGACGCCGACGCGCCCGGACCGCGGCACCGGCTGCGCATCAGCCAGGACGCCTGGCAGCTCGAGCGCACCCTCGACGACCCCTCGGCGTAGCGCCCGCCGTCACTCCTCGAGACCCCAGCTCACGACGTGGGTCGGGGCGATGCGGATCAGCGCGCCCGCGTCGGGTGCGTCGACCCCGGCGGCCAGCGCCTCGGCGGTCCCCCGGATCGTGACGCAGCGGGGCCGCCACGGGGGCAGCACGTCGTCGACGACGAACCCCACCTTCGGGTTGGCCTGCACGTGATGGAACTTCCGGCTCGCCTCGAAGTCGCGACCGCCGATGTCGATCGTGTCCCGCTCGGCGTTGTAGCGCCACCCCAACGGGACCAGGCGCGGCCAGCCGTGCGCGTCCACCGTGGCGAGCCGGCCCAGCTTCCCCTCCGCGAGGTAGGCGAGCTCGGCGGGGGAGAAGACGCTCACGACGCCACCCGCACGCCGCCGTCGAGCGCCCGGTAGTCACGGCCGAGCTCGTCGAGCAGCGGCCGGGAGTAGCAGATGCGCCCGGTCATCGTGGCCGGGTCGGCGGTGGCGAGCACGAGCGCGGCCTCCACGAACAGCTCCAGGGGCTCGACGATCGCCGGGTTGGCGTCGAGCACGTCGCCGACCAGCGAGTCCGCCCCCGGCGTCCGCACCGCGGCCACCGGCGCCAGGGAGTTCACCGCGACTCCGTCGGCGTACACCTCGGCGGCGAGCCCCACGGTCACCCGCTCCAGCGCCGCCTTCGACGCGCCGTAGATCGTCGTGGTGTGGCCCAGCTTGAACCCCGAATCGAAGGGCGGGCCGGCGGGCCGCTTCGAGGTGGCGCTCGAGATGTTGACGATCCAGCCCTGTCGCCGCTGCCGCATGGACGGCAGCACGGCCTGCGCGAGGTCGATCGGCGCCTCGACGTTCAGCTCGAACGTGAGGCGGCGCCGCTTCACGGCGATCTCGGAGGTGGGCCGGTAGAAGGCGGCGGCCGCGTTGTTGATCAGCACGTCGATCGGGCCGAGCGCGGCGATGACCGCGGGAACGACCCGCGCGCGGTCGTCGGGGTCGGCGAGGTCGGCTCGCACCGGGACGGCGCGACCACCGGCCGCGTCGATGCTCGCCGCGGTCTCGGTCAGCGACCCGGCGAGCGGCGCGCCCGGCTCGGCGTCCAGGGTTCGGGCGGTGATCGCCACCGCGGCGCCCTCGGCGGCGAACCGGCGGGCGATCCCGGCGCCGATGCCCCGGCTCGCGCCGGTCACGAGCGCGACGCGGCCGTCGAGCTCGCCCACCGGTCTAGGTGACCGGGACCTTGTCGGCGGCGCGGCTGAGCGACCGCTTGTCGAGCGGTCCGCGCGTGGCGACGTAGGCTTCCCGCTGGCGGGTCGTCGAGTGCACCGGGTCGCGGTCGAACTCGGGCAGGATGTGCTTCCCGAAGGTGTCGACCGCCTCCAACGCGACCTCGATCGGCATCGTCGTCGACAGCATCCCGAACACCACCTGGTCGGCGCCGGCGTCCTGGTAGTCCTGCACCGCGGGGCGGACCTCGTCGGGTGTCCCGATCATCACCAGGTGGGCGTCGATGCCCTGCTGCAGCGTCTCGGGCGTCGGCTCCGGGATCAGGTCGGGCCAGTCGGGCAGGCCAGGCGGCTTCGGGAACGTGTCGAGGTAGTGGAACACGAGGCTGTTCTGGTACGAGCCGTTCATCGAGCAGGCGATGTCACGGGCCCGTTGCCCGTCCTCGAGGCACAGCATCTGGCTCGTGACCATCACGTTGTTGTTCACGTACTCGCCGACCGGCTCGGCCTGGTCGATCGTGTTCTTGTAGAGCTCGATGAGCGGCTTCAGGGTCTCGGGCGATCCGGTGGTGAAGCACAGCACCCCCAGCCCGAGACGCGCCGCCTTCTCGAAGGTCCCGGGGTTGCCGGCCGCGATCCACATCGGCGGGTGCGGGTCGCTGAACGGCTTGGGCAGCACGTTGCGGGGCGGCATCGAGAAGTACTTCCCCGAGAACCGGTACTCGTTCTCGCGCCACATCTTCTTGAACTCGGGCAGGACCTCGTCGACCATCGCCTTCGTCTCCTCGGGGTCGAGGATCCCGAAGCCGCGCTGCTCGGTCGACGACGACCCGCGGCCGACCCCGAACTCGAAGCGGCCGCCGGAGAGATGGTCGAGCATCGCCACCTTCTCGGCCACCCGGGCCGGATGGCAGACGGGCGGCGTGATGTTGAAGATGCCGCTGCCGAGGTGGATGCGCTCGGTGACGCCGGCGAGGTAGCCGAGGAACCCCTCGTTCGACGGACAGGTGCGAGTACTCGGTCAGGAAGTGGTGCTCGGTCGCCCACGTGTACTTGAAGCCGGCCTGGTCGGCCGCCTTCGTCCACGTGACCTCGTTGCGCAGCCGCTGCGCCTCCACGGCCCACTGGTCGGCCTCGTGCTCGTAGACCTGGTGCGGCGTGAAGAGGCTGTTGAAGATGCCGAACTCCATCGGTGCAGGTCCCCCTGGTCGGTGTGCGGCGGCGCCGGGATCGTACCGACCACCCGGCAAAAGTGCAACACGTTCTAGTTTTTGGCGGTGCCGGTCAGGCGGTCCTTCACCTCGTGCCAGCCCTGGACCATGCGGCCGAACTCGACCGGGTTGTAGAGGTCCTCCTCGTAGGAGAACCGGCCGTCGCCCGCGTAGTGCAGCATCGTCCAGTTGTACTCGCGGTGCAGCGACCCGTCCCCGGGGTCGTCCATCTCGTTCCACACCGAGCACAGCACCCAGCCGCGGTCCTCGTCGATCACGTACCAGTCGATCGGGAAGTTGCGCATGTCAGCGAAGGCCGGGTCCGACATCGTGGACTGGATCCAGTCGTAGATGGCCTGGCGGCCGTGCATCTTCCCGTAGTGATGCTCGTAGTAGTCGGCGTCCTCGGTGAAGCACTCCGACCAGGCCCGCCAGTCGCCGGTCTTCGCCGACTGGTCCGCGGCTTCCTGGAAGTGCTGGAACGCCGCTTCGATCTCCTCACGGGTGAAGCGACCCACGCGTCCTCCTCGCTCGTCGCCGGGCCGCACGGAGCGGTCCGGTCGTACGATCCGAGATCGTAGGAGGGCCGCGCCCGCCGCGTCACCGGCGCCGGGACGTCGGAGAAGCGATGCGCGTCGCCTGGATCGGGCTCGGGAACATGGGACAGCCGATGGCGGCCCACGTGCTCCGGGCCGGCCACGAGGTGGTCGTGGTCGACGTGCGGCCCGACGCCGTCGAGGCGCTCGTGGCGCTCGGCGCCCGCCCGGCGCGCTCGCCCGCCGAGGCGGCCGCCGACGTCGACGTCGTGTGCCTCGCCGTCCTCGACGGCCCCCAGGTCGAGGCCGTCACCACCGGCCCCGACGGCGTCTTCACGACCGCCGCGCCGGGCACCGTCGTCGCCGTGCACAGCACGGTGCACCCGTCCACCGTCCAGCGCGTCGCCGCCCAGGCGCCCGGCGGGGTGACCGTCGTCGACGCGCCGATCAGCGGCGGGGTGCACGGCGCCCGCGCCGGGACCCTCTGCGTCATGGTCGGCGGCCCCGACGCCGCGTTCACGCGGCTGCGTCCCGTGCTCGACGCGGTCGGTGACCTCGTGGTGCACCTCGGGCCGCTCGGCGCCGGGCTCGCCGCCAAGCTGGCCCGCAACCTCGTCGGCTACGTCACCATGCTCGGCGCGCAGGAGGGCCGGGCCCTCGCCGCGGCCGCGGGCACCGATCCCGACCAGCTGGACCGCATCCTCGAGCACACCGGCACGCTCAGCCCCATGATGCGCGACCTGCTCGCCACCCGGGGCGGCGACGCGGTCTACGCCGCCGACCTCACCCCGCTCATCGACCTCGCGGCGAAGGACCTCCGCGCCGCGCTCGACCTCGGGGCCGACCTCGACGTGGCGCTCCCCGCGGCGGCGCTCACGCTCGAGCACGTCGCGTTCTCCCTCGGCGGCGACGCGTCGCCGTGAGGGCGTCGCTCGGCCTCCCCACGCACCGCGTCGACGGCGACCTGGCGTCCGCCGACGCGCATCGCGACGATCGCCGCCGCGGCCGAGGCGCGCGGCTTCGACGCGGTGTTCGTCACCGACCACCCGATCCCGTCCGACCGGTGGCTCGCGAGCGGCGGCCATCACGCCCTGGACCCGTTCGTCGCCTTGAGCTTTGCGGCCGCGGCGACGGAACGGTTGCGTCTGCACCTCAACCTGCTCGTGCTCGCCTACCGCAACCCATTCGTCTCGGCGAAGGCCGTCGCGTCCCTCGACGCGCTGAGCGGCGGTCGGGTCATCGTCGGCGTCGGCGCCGGCTACCTCGAGCCGGAGTTCACCGCGCTCGGCGTCGACTACGCGGAGCGCAACGAGCTCACCGACGAGGCCATCGTCACCATGCGCGCCGCCTGGACCGGCGACTCGGTCACCGCGTCCGGTCGGCACTGGCACGCCGCGGGCAACACGATGCTGCCCCGGCCCACGCAGCCGGCCGGTCCGCCGATCTGGGTCGGGGGCAACAGCAAGCAGGCCATCCGCCGTGCCGTGGAGCTCGGCGACGGCTGGATGCCGATGCCGAGCCCGGCCGGGTCCGAGCGGCGGCTCCACACCCCGCCGATCACGTCGCGCGACGGAGCTCGCGGCGCGGCTCGGCTACGCCCGCGAGCACGCCGCCGCCGTCGGTCGCACCGCGCCGCTCGAGGTGGTGTTCATGCCCGACGGCCTCGACATGTTCACGAACGCGGGAATCGACGCCGGCGCGCGTCGTCGACGGGATCGTCGAGCTCGCCGGCCTCGGGGTCACGTACCTCACGGTGAGCCTGCCCGGCGAGACCCGCGCCGCGTTCCTCGAGCAGCTCGACCGGTTCGCGGACGACGTGCTCGCACCCGTCCGCCACCTATAGGCGCAGCCGGCCAGGGTCGCGTACCGTGCTGCGGTGAGCGTCCGGCGGGTCGTGACCGGCGTCGACGGGCAGGGCCGCTCGACGGTCGTGCGCGACGGCGATGCGTTCGGCGGCGACACCTGGGGTGAGGTGTGGGCCGTGGATCCCGCCCACGGCCTCGACGCGCTCGCCGACCCGCACGAGGGACCGATGGTCCTCGACCCGCCGGCGGGCGGGCTCGCCTGGCGCGTGTTCAGCCTCCCACCCGACGCGGTGATGCGCGAGCGGCTCGGCGACATCGCCGCCGTCATCCCGGGCATGGAGCCCGACGGGTTCCACGTCACCGAGACCGTCGACCTCGTCATGGTCCTCGACGGCGACATCAGCCTCGAGCTCGACACCGGCGAGGTCGCGCTGCACACCGGGGACTGCGTCGTGCAGCGCGCCACCCGCCACGCCTGGCGGAACCGCAGCGACCGCCCCGTCCGGATGATGGCGGTCATGCTCAGCACCCGCCCCGCCTGAGCCCGCGACGCGCTCCAGCCGCGACCGCGAGCCGCCGTTCCAAGGCGTCGGCATGCCGGGCACCCCTGACCCCGATCCCGAGGACCTGGCCCGCCGGGCCGCCCGGGTGGCGGGCTACGTCGTGGACAGCTCCTCGTACACCAGGGTGAGCATCATCGGGTCGAGCTCCATGAGGTCGGGACGGATCGTGATCCGCCCGTCACCGAAGCGGGTATGGAACTCGGACGCGAGCGACGCCCAGTCGTCGGTGTCGACCTCGTACAGCGCCAGGTACCGGCGGGTCGTGGCCGGGTCGGCCGGCACCACCTGGTCCGACGCCAGCCGGAAGCGTCGACAGGACCGCACGCCGGGGATGCGCAGCACCTCCGGGGCGTGCACGCCGTCGTACCAGGCGTTGAACTCGGCGTCGACCTCGTCGCTCACCGCGTTGGACAGGGCCAGGAACACTCCTGCGGGCATGGGTTCTCCGATGGTTGGTGGACGGATCTGACGATTCAGGGGTCAGCGCGCCGCCGTTGACGCCGAGCACCTGCCCCGTGACCCAGGCGGCGGCGTCGGACGCGAGATAGGTGATCGCCGCGGCGACGTCGTCGGGGTGGCCGAGCCGCGCCGTCGGCCAGGGTGGCCGGCGGGTGTCGTCGGGTCCGGTGGCCATCAGGCCGAGCGCCACGCAGTTGACGGTCACGCCCGTGCCGACGAGCTCGAGGGCGAGATGGCGTGAGAACCCGATGGCCGCGGCCTTGCTCGCACCGTAGAGCGACACGCCGGTCGGCAGGCCCATGCGCCCGGCTTCGGAGGACACGGTCACGATCCGGCCCCAGCCCCGCGCGCACATCCCGTCGACGGTCGCCTTCGTGCAGTGCAGCACCCCGTACAGGTTGAGGCGCACGAACCGGTCCCAGTCCGCGACCGGCATGTCGCGGAAGGCCCGCAGCGTGAACCCGTCCGCGGGGATCCCCGCGTTGTTCACGAGGACGTCGACGGGGCCGAGCGTCGTCTCGACGTCGCGCACCATGGCGGCGACCGCGGCCCCGTCGGTGACGTCGGCGACGCACGCCGCGGCGTGGGCCCCCGCGGCGGTGAGCGTCGCGGCCACCGTGTCCGCCCGGCCGCGGTCGAGGTCGTTCACCGCGACGGCCGCACCGGCCGCCGCCAGGCCCCGGGCGACGCCGGCCCCGACGCCGCGGCCGGCGCCGGTCACGAGAGCGACCCGTCCGGTGAGGTGTGACTCGGCGGCCACGATCGTCATCCTCGTCCCGCGGCGGCGAAGCCCCGCACTGGCTCAGGGTGGCCTGTCACCCCCTTGTTCTAGTGTCCGCGTCGCGCGAGCCGCCGGTCCCTCGGTAGGAGGGAGCGGGAAACTGCCTTCGGGCTGCCGACGCAAAGCCGAAGGTGCGCAGAGCGCCGAGCTGACCCACTACCCGAAGCCCGCCACGACCGCCGCCCGCACCGCGGGCGTCACGGGGTAGGGCATGGACAGGCCGACCCGGTCGGCGTGCCCCGCGTACCGGGCCGCGACGAGCGCGCCGATCTCCTGGGGCGCCCCGCAGACCGCCAGCGTGCGCAGCATCTCGTCGGTGACCCACGCCGGCAGCTCGGCCCACCGGCCGGCCTTGGTGAGCTCGTTGAGCTCCGGCTGCAGGTCAGCCCAGCCGTGCGGCTCGAGCGCCACCCGGTAGGCGGGTGTCGAGGCGTAGAACGCGAGGAGCTGGCGCACCCCGGCCGTCGCACTCGCGAGCTCCTCGTCCGTGCGGCCCGTGCACACGATCGCCACGACGGAGAGCGTGAACGCGTCGCGGGGCCGTCCCGCGGCGGCGAGCCCGTCCGCCACCGCGGGCACCACGCGGTCGCGCACGAACGAGCCGGAGTGGAACGGGTGCACGAGCAGCCCGTCGCCGACCTCCGCCGCGACGCGGGTCATACGCGGACCGAGCCCCGCGACCCAGACGGGCGGCGGGCCGTACGGGTTGGGCCCCGGGTCGAAGAGCGGCGTCATCAGCGTGTGGCGGTAGTGGGTGCCGCGGTAGGCGAGCGGGGTCCGGTCCTGCCACGCCGCCTGGATGGCCTTGATCGCCTGCACCAGGTCGCGCATCTGCTCGACCGGCTGGTGCCAGGGCATGGAGAAGCGGCGCGTGATGTGGGGACGGATCTGCGAACCGACCCCGAGCACGAAGCGGCCCCGCGCGGCGAGCTGGAGGTCGTTGGCGGTCTGGGCGAGGTCGAGCGGGCTGCGGGCGAACGCCACGGCGATGTTCGAGAAGAGGGTGGCGCGGCTCGTCGCCTCGGCGGCCAGCGCGAGCGCCAGGAACGGCTCGTGGGGGCCCTCCGCGGTGTAGAGCCCGTCGAAGCCGGCCGCCTCGAGCTCGGCGGCGACGCGGGGGACGTCGGCGAGGTCGGCGCGCAGATAGTGGTCGAGCTGCATCGCGGGTGCCGGACGGTACCCTCCCGGCCGTGCCCCTGCGCGACCAGGCCGCGATCGTGGGCGTCGCGGAGACGGCGTACGTGCGGGGCTCGGAGCGGCTCCCGTTCGAGCTCATGCTCGACGCCTCCCTCGCGGCGATCACCGATGCCGGGCTCGACCGGGCCGACATCGACGGGATCATCCCGCCCGCCGGGTACACGACCGCCGAGGAGCTCGCCGCCAACCTCGGCGTCGAGGACCTGCGCTTCGCGGCCACGGTGATGATGGGCGGCGCCGAGCGCGGTCGCGGCGTTGCAGCACGCCACCCTCGCGGTGACGCGGGGCATCGCCACGGCGGTGCTCGTCACCGTCGGCTGGAACGGCTACTCGGTGTTCCGGGCGAAGCCCGGGGCCCGGCGACCCCGCCACGGGTTCCTCGCCACCTCCGTCGCGGACACCGCGGTCGACTACCACCGGCCGTTCGGGGCGATGGCGCCGGTGCAGGTCTACGCCTGGATCGCGATGCGCTACAAGCACCAGCACGGCATCCCCGACGAGGCGGCCGGCGCCATCGCGCTGGCGTGCCGCCGGCACGCGCAGCTCAACGAGGCCGCGTTGATGCGCGGCCGCGACCTCACGATGGAGGAGTACCTCTCGGCGCGCATGGTGTCGGAGCCGTTCCGTCTCTACGACTGCTGCTTGGAGACCGACGCCGCGGCGGCGTATGTCGTCACGACCGTCGACCGGGCCCGGGACCTGGTGCACCCGCCGGTCGTCGTGCTGGGCGCCGCCGAGGGGCACCCGTATCCGGCGGACGACATCGCGAACCGTGGCGACCTGCTGCGCATCGGGCTGTCGTACGCTGCGCCCGAGGCGTTCAGCGCCGCGCAGGTGCGACCCCTCGACGTCGACTTCCTCGAGATCTACGACTGCTTCACCTACGTCGCGCTGCTCGAGCTCGAGGCCCTCGGCCTCTGCGAGCCGGGTGGCGCACCCGATTTCGTCCGCGACGGCGCCATCGAGCTCGGCGGCCGCTACCCGTTGAACACCCACGGGGGGCTGCTGTCCCAGGGTCACGTCTGGGGTCTGAACCACGTGGTCGAGGCCACGCGGCAGCTGCGTCACGAGGCCGGTGCCGCCCAGGTGGCCGACGCCGAGCTCGGTGTCGTCACGGGGTGGGGCGACTTCGGCGACGGCAGCGTCGCCGTGCTGGGACGCGATCGGTGAGCCCCGACCCGACCGTCGCCCGGCCCCGCCCTGTGCTCGACGGGCTCACCGCCGAGTTCTACGCGCACTGCGCCCGCCACGACCTGCGGTTCCAGCGCTGCCTCGCCTGCGGCGCGTGGCGTCACCCGCCCCGCGTGCTGTGCGCCGTCTGCGGATCGTCCCGGTGGAGCTGGGAGCCTTCGAGCGGCCGCGGGCAGGTGTTCACCTGGACGGTGGTGCACCAGGCCATGCACCCCGCCTTCGCCGACGCCGTCCCCTACGCCGTCATCGTGGTCGAGACCACCGAGGGTGTCCGTGTCGTGTCGAACCTGCTCGACGCGGGCAACGAGGTCTTGCGCCTCGGCCTCCCCGTCGAGGTCGACTACCAGCGGCTCGACGACGAGCTCACCCTGCCGATGTTCCGCGTCACGCGGGCCTGAGCGCGGTCCACGCGTGGGCGCACCCGGCGGTGGTCACCACAGCTCGTCGGTGTAGGTGTCGGTTCCCAGGACGGTGGCGAGGAACGGCGACGCGAACACGATCTCGCCGAGGCCGGCCGCCGCGAGGTCGGGCCCGATGGACGCGTACTGCTCGTCCCACACGGCGAGCGGGTCGTCGAGGCAGAAGTGCAGGTGCAAGAACCGGTTCCCGGTGGGCTGATCGGGGACGTCGGCCGGGCGGTCGCCCCGCAACGGCAGCGGCGTCCCGACGAGGCACACGTCGGACGGGCAGCCCCGCTGGCGCAGCCACTCGGTGACCGCGTCGACACCGCCGGGCGCCTCACCGATCATCGCCACGATCCCCGGGTAGGCCCGGTCGAGCGCCAGCTCGATCGGCATCGTGCTGCCCGGCGCGTTCAGCTCGTCGGCGTACTCGTAGAGCGCGGTGTGGATGTGGTCACGCTCGAGGAACATGCGCTCGTTGGCGTGCAGCCAGTTGACCTGCTCGACACCCCACTCGTTCCACTCGTCGTGGTGGCCGTCGAGCACCCAGTAGACCGCGAGGTAGGAGCCCACCGCAGGGCTCGGCGCGATCGGCGAGTCCGTCGGGTACCGCTTCGCCTTGCAGTCACGCGTCGCCACGTAGCGGGCACCGGCGAACTGCCACTTGCCGACCATGCACCCGGCGTAGAAGTGGTCGCGCTCGTACCACCGGTTGTAGGCCACTTCGTGACCCCGGTGGGGCTCCACCATCGTGAACAGCAGCGATCCGACGCGGATCTGGCGGTCGTCGCGGGGGACGTCGGGCCGCTGGTAGCGGGCCTCGGAGGCGTTCATCGTTCGGCTCCTCGCTCGGCTGCCTGGGCGGACAGCGCGCGCTTGTCGATCTTCAGCATGGGGGTCGTCGGAAGGTCGTCTAGCACCACGACCCGATCCGGCGCCTTGTAGTCCGCCAGGCGGGTCCGACACCAGGCGCGCAGCTCCTCGGGGGACGGGGGCCCGACGTCGGACGGGACGACGAACGCCACCCCGATCTCGCCGAGGACCGGGTCGGGCGCCCCCGACGACCGCGGCGCGGACGACCCCCGGGTGGTCGGTGAGGACGCCCTCGACCTCGGCCGGGTAGACGTTGTACCCGCCGCGGATGTACATCTCCTTGAGCCGGCCGACGAGGCGCAGGTTGCCGTCGTCGCCGATGAAGCCCAGATCGCCGGTGTGCAGCCACCCGTCCACGTCGATCACGGTCGCGGTGAGCGCCGGATCCCGCCAGTAGCCGCGCATCATCGCCGGCGACCGGGACAGCACCTCGCCGACTTCACCGGCCCGCACCGGGGTGCCGGTGTCGCTCGCCACGATCTGCAGCTCGACCTCCAAGGTCGGTCGCCCGACCGTCGTGGCGATGACCTCGTCGGGGTCGGACACCAACGTCGAGGTGGTCACGCCCGCCTCGGTGCACGTGTAGCGGGTGATCACCGGGCAGCGCAGCGTCTCGCGCATGCGGTGGACCAGCTCGGGGGGGATCGTCGCCGCGCCGATGCCCGCCACCCGCAACCCGGAGAAGTCCACGGTCGCGACGTCAGGGTGATCGAGCACGAGCTGCCACTGCGTGGGCACGCCAGTGGCCATCGTGATGCGCTCCTCGCGGATGACACGCAGCGTCTCCGCCGCCGACCACGGCTCCCCGGCGACGACGATCGTCGTGGCGTTGGCGAACTCGTCCCAAATCCTCGTCATGTAGCCGACGTGGGCGAACGGCAGAACGACCAGCCGCCGGTCGCCGGGCGCGGTGAGCTCGCCGACGTTGCGGGAGATCGCGGCCTGCGCGTCGTGGTCGTACACCGCGCCTTTCGGGGCGCCGGTGGTGCCGCTCGTCCAGACGATGCACGTCGGGTCCGACGACGCCAGACGCGGCGGATGGGGGAGCGGATCGGCGTCGAACGCCGCCTTCAGGTCGGCGACGGGAACCACCCGACCAGCGTCGGCGCCGTCCGGTATCCGTGCGCCGTCGCCGAGCACGGTCACCCGCGGCTGCGCCCGGGCGAAGATGCTGGCCTGCTCCTGCGGGCCGAGGCGCAGGTTCACGGCCGAGGTGATCGCGCCCGCCCGCAGCGCACCGGCGTAGCAGGCCGCGAACTTGATGGACGAGGACACCAGCAGCGCGACGACGTCGCCCGGCTGCACACCCACGTCGACGAGCGTCGCCGCGAACCCGTCCGCCGCCCGGTCGAGCCACCCGTACGTCACACGCTTGGCCCCGTGGACGTACGCGTCGCGCGTCGGATTCGCCGACGCGGCCTCGCGCAGCAGGTCACCGACGAGCCGGGTGGAGGTCACGGCGGCGACTGTATGTCGTCCCGGGCGAACCACCCGTCGGCGAGCCGAGCGGCGATCACGGGTCCAGTGGATGGTGCCAGCGGAGGCCGGGAAAGCGTGCGAAGGCCCGATCGCAGGTGAACCAGGTGGTGCCCGACTCGATCGCCAACGCGGCGAGGTAGGCATCCGGGATGTCGTTCCCACGCGCTTCGATGGCTCGACACAGCTGCGTGAACAGGCTGCAGTGTCGCCGTCCCGGTGCGATCACCACGGCGGCCGGTGAGTTGCGAACGGCCTCAGCGAACGCCAGCGCGACGGGAAGGGGGCTCGGCTCACGAAAGACACGTGGGTGCGTGACGACGCGCACGAACCCCGAGAGGACCGTGTCGCTCAGGCCGAGCGGCTCGTCGTCGGCGCGTGCCATGTCCAGCCACTCGCGATACCCGTCGTGACGCTTCGCTTCCGGTCGGTGCGCGTTGACCAGGACGTTGACGTCAACGCCGCGCATCGAGCGGCACGTCCTCGTCCATCGTCGATCGCAGCGCGGCGTTGCTCTCGAGGTCGGCGCCGGGCATCACCCCGGAGCCGCCGAAGACGGGCAGCGGCGGGAGCGTCGAGGAGCGAGTCGCGTTGGCCGCCAGCTGGGCCCGCAACGCGTCCTCGATGACCGCCGCGACGGTTCGACCGGAGCGGGCCGCCCGAGCCTTCACCGCGGCATACAGCTCGTCGTCCAACCGCACCGTCGTCCGCACACGCGCACCTTAGCATCAGGGTGGTACATCTTGATGCGCACGGCGCCGTCACCGTGTTGCTGAGCTGGAGGTCGCGTTAGGTTCCTGCTCAGACGGAGAGGGGAGTGCGCATGGCTCGCTTCACGGACCGAGTGACGATCGTGACCGGTGCCGGGTCCGGGCTCGGCCGGGCCACGGCCCATCGCCTGGCGTCGGAGGGGGCGCTCGTCGCCGCGCTCGACGTGGCCGAGGGCGCGGCGAAGGACACCGCGGCCCAGATCGAGGCGGACGGGAACACGGCGCGCTCCTACGGCTGCGACGTCGGCGACTGGGCGGCGGTCGAGCCGACCGTGGCGAAGGTCGCCAACGACCTCGGCCGCCCCGAGCTGCTCGTCAACTGCGCCGGCGTCGGCAGGTTCGTCCGCAGCGAGGAGGAGACCCCCGAGAACTGGGCACGCACCATCGGCGTCAACCTCACCGGCACCTTCCTCATGTGCCGCGGGGTGCTGCCGCACCTCCTCGGCGGGGGTGGCGTCATCGTGAACACCGCGTCGAACGCCGGGCTCATGGGCCAGCCCTACTCGGCGGCGTACTGCGCCTCGAAAGGTGGCGTGGTGAACCTCACGCGGGCGCTCGGCATCGAGTACCGCTCCCGCGGCGTGCGCGTGAACGCCATCGCGCCCGGTGGGATGAACACGCCGATGATCCAGGCGTTCGGCTTCCCGGAAGGGGCCACCGCGCAGGACTTCACCTCGATCACCTCGCCGCTCGGCTACGCCGAGCCCGAGGAGCAGGCCGGGCTCATCGCGTTCATCGCGTCGGACGAGGGCCGCTACATGGTCGGCCAGATCGTGTCGATGGATGGCGGCATCACCTGCGGATAGCCGCGACGCGCACGCCGCGACGGACGTGAACGACGAGCTGGGTCTCTGGGAGCTCGTCGAAGCCCGCGCCGATGCCACACCCGACGCGGTGCTGGGGGTCGACGAGTCCGGGCGCCGCCTCGACGCCGCCGGGTTCCGTGACGCGGCCGAGCGGGCCGCGGCCGGCCTCCACGCCCTCGGCGTCACGACCGACACGCCCGTGTCGTGGATGCTGCCGACCTGGTTCGAGTCCATGGTGCTCGTCGCCGGGCTCGCCCGACTCGGCGCCGTCCAGAACCCGATGCTGCCGATCCTCGGCACCCGCGAGATGCGCTTCATCACGAACCAGACCGCGGCGCGGCTCCTCGTCGTCCCGGGGACGTGGCGTGGCCGTGACTACGCCGGCGACGCGGCCACCGTCACCGAGGGGCGGCCCGACCTGGAGGTGCTGACCGTCGACCGGGCCCTGCCCGACGGTGACCCGAGCGCCCTGCCACCGCCACCGCGCGCCACCAACTCGGCTGCCGCGCCCGTGCGATGGCTGTTCTACACGTCGGGCACGACCGCCGACCCGAAGGGGGCGCGTCACACCGACCACACGGTGAAGGCCGCCGCGGTCGGCATGCTCGAGGCGCTCGAGGTGCAGCCGAGCGACCGGACGGCGTTCGTGTTCCCGCTGACCCACATCGGCGGGATCATGCAGGTGTACACCGTGCTGATCAGCGGATCGCAGCTCCTGTTCGTCGAGGCGTTCGATCCACCGACGACCATCCCGTGGCTCCGCGACCACGGCGTCACGCTCGCCGGAGCCGGCACTGCCTTCCACCTCGCGTACCTCGCCGCGCAGCGCGAGCAGCCCGGCACACCGATCTTCCCGGCGGTGCGCGCCTTCCCGGGTGGGGCGGCGCCCAAGCCACCCCAGCTCCACTACGACCTCAAGGCGGAGGCCGGCGGGATCGGCATCGTGTCCGGCTGGGGGCTCACCGAGGCGCCGATCCTCACCATGAACACCGTGCACGGCAGCGACGAGCAGCTGGCCGACACCGAAGGGCCGCCCGTCCGCGACGTGGCGCTGCGCACCGTCGGCGTGGACGGGACGCCGACGCCACCCGGCGAGGAGGGCGAGCTGCGCGCCAAGGGACCGCAGATCTGCCACGGCCACGTCGACGCCGAGCTCGACGCCGACGCCTTCGACGCCGACGGCTGGTTCCGCACCGGCGACCTCGGCATCATCCGCCCGGACGGCCACGTCGTCATCACCGGTCGGCTGAAGGACGTCATCCTCCGCAAGGGGGAGACGATCTCCGCGAAGGAGATCGAGGACCTGCTCTTCACGCATCCCCGCGTCGCGGACGTCGCGGTCATCGGGCTCCCCGACCCGACGCTCGGAGAGCGGGCGTGCGCCGTCCTCGTCCTGACCCGCGGCGCCGACCCGCTCACCGTGCCCGAGGTGTTCGGGTTCCTCACCGACGCCGGTCTCAGCACCCGGAAGGTTCCCGAGCAGCTCGAGGTCGCGGCGGCGCTGCCCCGCAACGCCTCCGGCAAGGTGCTCAAGCACGAGCTGCGCGCCCGGTACACGCCGGCGCCACCCACGTAGCCGGCGAATTCCCCGCCCGCGGCGCGGCCGCCGCGGCGAGACTCGGGCCGGTGGAGCTGGGCGACGTCGGCCGCGTGTACGCCCGCGTCGCGGCGCGCTACGCCACGACGTTCTCCGACGAGCTCGACCGCAAGCCCGACGACCGTCGGCTCCTCGACGAGGTCGCCGCTCGCTGCCGCGGGCGGGGACCGGTGCTCGACGTGGGCTGCGGCCCGGGTCACGTCGGGCGGTTCCTCCACGACCGCGGCGTCGCCACCGTCGGGGTCGACCTCGCCCCGGCGATGATCGCCGAGGCCGTCCGCCACCCCCTGGCCGGGTTCGTCGTTGCCGACCTCACCCGCCTCCCGGTCGGTGACGGACGCGCCGAGGGCGTCGTGGCGTTCTACTCGCTGATCCACCTGCCCCGCGCCGCCCTGCCCGCGGCGGTGCGCGAGCTCGGGCGGGTGCTGTGCCGCGACGGCGTGCTGCTCGTCGCCGTGCACGGGGGCGTCGGCCAGGTCCACGCCGACGACTTCCTCGGCACTGCGGCCTCGGTCGACGCCACCCTCTTCTCGGCCACGGAGCTCACCGCGGCGGTCGAGGCCGCGGGCTTGACCGTCGACGAGGTGCTCGCCCGGCCGCCCCACCCGTTCGAGCACCCCACGACGCGGCTCTACGTCCGGGCGACGGCGCGCTAAGCGGCGCCCGGCGCGCAGGCCGCGACGAACCCGTCGAAGAGCCGCTGCTGCACCGGGTCCGTCGCCGCGGTGTCTTCCGGGTGCCACTGCACGCCCACCACCCAGCCGGGTGTCGAGACCTCGAGCGCCTCGATCACGCCGTCGGGCGCGCGCCCGACGACGCGGCCCCGCGGGCCGACGTCGCGGACCGCCTGGTGGTGATGGGACGAGACGAGCGTGCTCGTCGTGCCCAACGCCCGCGCGAGTCGCGAGTCGGGCTCGACCTCCACCGAATGCACGCGGGCACCGTCGGCGACGCCCGGGATGCCGTGGTTGACGAGCGCCGGCTGGTCGGTGAGGTCCTGGTCGAGGTGGCCGTCCAGCGCGACCGCGAGCACCTGGTGGCCCCGACAGATGGCGAGCGTCGGGACACCGAGGTCGAGCGCGGCCTCCAGGACGATCAGCTCACAGGCGTCCCGGCCCGCGTCGACCCCGGCGGTGGCGTCATGTCGGGCCGCGCCGTACGTCGCCGGGTCGAGATCGCCGCCGCCCAGCAGCAGCAGCCCATCGACCCGACCGAGGAGCTCGACGGCCTCGTCCGGCGACCACGCCTCCGGGAGGAACAACGCCTCCCGCCCGCCGGCCCGGTGGAGGGCGTCGACGTAGTGGGCGGGGACCCCGACGCTCTCACCCGACCAGCCCTGCACCCGGCCAGCGGGCAGCCGGGGGTAGGCGGGGACGGCGATGAGCGGCCGGCGCACCTCAGAACTGCTCGAAGCAGCGGCGCCGCTCCCAGTCCGTCACCACCGACCCGAACGCCGCCCATTCCTGCCGTGCGGTGTTCACGAGATGGTGGTGGACGTCCGCACCGAACGCGTCGACCGCCAGCTTGCTGTCCTCGAGCTCCGCGATCGCGTCGACGATCGTCGACGGCACCCGCGCCACGTCGTCGGCCTCGTAGGCGTTGCCGGCGAAGCACGCGCCCGGGTCCTCCTCGTGCTCGAGGCCGTGCAGCCCGGCGGCGATCGTCGCGGCGAACGCCAGGTACGGGTTGCAGTCGGCCCCCGGCACCCGACACTCGACGCGCAGGCTCTCCGGGCTGTGCCCGACGACGCGGAACCCGCACGTGCGGTTGTCGAGCCCCCACGCCAGCGCCGTCGGCGCCCACGACTCGTGCTGGTAGCGCTTGTAGGAGTTCACCGTCGGCGCGTACAGCCACGCCAGCTCGCGGGTGTGCTGCACCTGTCCGCCGACCCAGTGGCGAAACGGTGCCGCCCAGTGGTCCGGCTGGTGGTCGTCCCATCCCATCGGCGTCCCGCGGGCCGCGTCCCAGAGACTCGAGTGGATGTGACAGGACGAGCCGCACTGGTCGATGTCGTACTTGGCCATGAACGTGATCGCGCGGCCGTGCAGCCCGGCGATCTCCTTCGCGCCGTTCTTGTAGATGACGTGCCGGTCGGCCATCTCCAGGGCGTCGGCGTACTCGAGGTTGATCTCGTGCTGCCCGGGTCCCGCCTCGCCCTTCGAGAACTCGACCGGGACGCCGGCCGCGTCCATCCCGTTGCGAATGGCGCGGATCACGTACTCGTCGCGTGTTGTCTGCAGGATGTGGTAGTCCTGCACGTAGGGCACGTGGTACTCGAGGTCGCGGTACCCCTTCGCTCGGGCGTCCTCGTACGAGTCGCGGAACAGGTAGAACTCGAGCTCGGACCCGCACTTCACGGTGAGGCCCCGCGCCGCGGCGCGCGCTAGCTGCTCGCGGAGGATCTGGCGGGGCGACACCCCGACCGGCGTTCCGTCGGCCGCGGTGAGGTCGCAGAGTACGAGCGCCGTGCGCTCGAGCCACGGGACGCGCCGCAGCGTCGCCAGGTCCGGTCGGCACGACACGTCGCCGTACCCCTGGTCCCAGTTCGCGAACCGGTAGCCGGGCAGCGGGGTCATGTCGACGTCCACGGCCAGCAGGTAGTTGCACGCCTCGACGCCGGCGGCAACGACCCGCTCCAGGAAGAACCGGCCCGTGACCCGCTTCCCGACGAGGCGGCCGTGCAGGTCGGTGAACGCGACGACGACCGTGTCGACGTCGCCAGCCGCGACGGCCTGCTCGAGCGTCGCGACGTCGAGCTGGGCTCGGTCCATCGGTGGCCTCCTCACCCCATCCTCTCACCCGACGTGCGGCCGGCCCACGACCGGCTACTCGGGCGTGACGTACGCCGCGCTGATCCCCCCGTCGATGACGAGCGTGGTGCCCGTCATGAACGACGCGTCGTCCGAGGCGAGGAACAGCGCGCCACGGGCCACCTCGGTCGCCTGACCCGGTCGCCCCATCGGGATGTGCACCAGCCGTCGGCGGGCCCACTCGGGGTCGCTGAGCAGCTCCTGGAGCAGCGGCGTCTCGATCGGCCCGGGGCACAGCGCGTTGATCCGGATCCCCTGACACCGCGTACTCGATGGCGAGCTCGCGGGTGAGGGCGAGCACCCCACCCTTGCTCGCCGTGTAGGCGATCTGTGGGGTCGCCGAGCCCATGAGCGCCACGAGCGACGACACGTTCACGATCGACCCGCCCCCCGACGCGAGCATCGCCGGGATGCCGTAGCGGCAGCCGAGCCACACCCCCTTGAGGTTCACCTCCATGACCCGGTCCCACGTCGACTCCGGCGTGTCGGTGGCGCCGGCGTCGTCGGCCGGGAAGATCCCCGCGTTGTTGTACAAGACGTGCAGGGCGCGGTAGCGATCCATCGTCGCCGCGACCATCGCTTCGACCTCCGCGGCGTCCGACACGTCGACGGCCACGAACGCGGCGTCGCCGCCTTCGCTGGCGATCGCGTCGACCGTCGCGTGCCCGGCCGCCTCGACCGCGTCGGCGACGACGACCCGAGCGCCTTCGCTCGCGAACAGCCGCGCCGCGGCCCGACCCATCCCGTTGCCCGCGCCGGTGATGAGCGCCACCCGACCGTCGAGCCGTCCTGTTGGGTTCATCCCCGTATGCTGCCCGCGGTGGGGGACCACCGTCAGCCGCGCGCGGGGGACACGACGCGGCGAGCACGCCGGCGGCGATCGTGACCCGTCGGGCCGGCGTCTCGGTGACCATCTCGGGGCTGTCCCGCCTGTTCGGCGGCGACTTGGCCGGGGTCGTCGACGCGGCCCGCGCCGCCGACGCGGCCGGCGTCGACCAGCTCGTCCTCACCGACCATCTCGCCATCGGTCCCCGCACCGACCGCTACCCCTTCGGCACGTTCCCGTACCCACCCGAGGAGCCCTGGCTCGAGCCGCTCACCACGCTCGCGGCGATCGCCGGCGCCACCGAACGCGTGCGGCTCGGCACCGGGGTGCTCGTCGCGCCGCTCCGCCCGGCGCTGCTCCTCGCCAAGTCCGCGGCCACCCTCGACGTGTTGTCCCGCGGGCGGCTGGACCTCGGCGTCGGGACGGGCTGGCAGCGCGAAGAGTTCACCGACCCCGGGCAGCCGTTCGCCGGCCGCGGTGCGCGCCTCGACGACACGGTCCGCGCCTGCCACACCCTGTGGACCGAGCCGCCTCCGGTCTCGTTCTCCTCGCCGACGGTGCGCTTCGAGGGGCTGTGGTGCGAGCCACGACCGGTCCAGCCCGGCGGCATCCCCGTCTGGTTCGGGGGCGGCCCCACCGACGCGACGGCCCAGCGTGTCGCGGCGCTCGGTCACGGGTGGCTGCCCGTCGGGGTCCGTCCCGTCGAGGAGCTGCGTGACGGGATCGAGCGCCTCCGCGCCGCGTACCGCGCCACGGGCCGCGACGAAGCCACGCTCGGCGTGCGCGCCGGCATCGCCGTCGCCACCCACGACGACGGCCGACCCGACCTCGACCGCACCTTCGCGCCCGTCGACGAGCTCGCCGCGCTCGGCGTCACCCTCGTGTCCGTCGCGCTCGGCCGGTTCCTCCGGGACGGTACCGACGTCGCGCCCTTCCTCCGCGACGTGGGCGCGGCGTTCTCCTGAGTCGCGCCGCCTACCCTCGACCAGTGGCCCGACCGTTCGTCCACGCGCTGCTGGCCGCCACGGCGGTGCTCGTCGCGATCCCGAGTGTCGCGGCCGCGGCGCCCCGCCCGCGCCGAGGGTCGGCGCTGCGCTGGACGGCCTGCGCCAACGGCTTCCAGTGCGCGCCGCTGCCGCGTTCCCCTCGACGACGGCCAGCCCAACGGGCCCACGATCACCCTGGCGCTCACCCGGTTGCCCGCCCGCAACCCCGGGTCGCGGATCGGGTCGCTGCTCGTGAACCCGGGCGGCCCAGGCGCGTCCGGTGTCCAGTTCGTCGAGCAGAGCGCGACGAGCCTCCCGGCCGCGATCCGGGACCGCTTCGACATCGTCGGCTGGGACACGCGCGGGGTCGGCGGGAGCGCGCCGGTCGCCTGCACCTCGAACCTGGACTCGTACTACAACCTCGACTTCGCGCCCCAGACCGCCGCCGAGCGCCAGGCGCTCGACGCCGGCGTCGAAGCGCTGGTCGCCGAGTGCGAGGCGACGAACCGCGCCGACCTGCCCTACCTGTCGAGCGAACGCACCGCCGGTGACATGGACCGGATTCGGGCCGCGCTCGGCGAACCCAAGCTCACCTACCTCGGGTTCTCGTACGGTACCTACCTCGGCTCGCTCTACGCCGACCGGTACCCGACGCACGTCCGGGCCATGGTCCTCGACGGTGCCGTCGACCCGGCGCTCAGCGCCGCGGCGCAGCAGATCCAACAGGCACAGGGCTTCGAGCAGGACCTCGACCTATTCCTCCAGTCCTGCTCCACCGACCCGACCTGCGCGTTCCATAACGGGGGGAACGCCAGCGGCGCGTACGACACGCTGCGCACCCAGCTCGACAACAGCTCGATCCCGGCCAGCGGCGCGCGCGGCCGGACGCTGAACGGCACCGAGTTCGACATCGGCGTCACGCAGTTCCTCTACTCGGGCCGCAGCGCCTGGCCGGACCTCGCGCACGCCCTGGCGGACGCGGCGCACGGTGACGGCTCGGCGATGCTCATGTCGTCGGACCAGTACACCGGGCGCAGCCAGGACGGCACCTACGACCAGAGCCTCGAGGCGTTCCTCGCGATCGGGTGCCTCGACGGACCCGACGTCGGCGGCCTCGCCGGTCTGCGCGTCATCGAGGACCAGGCCGCCCAGGTCGCGCCGCGGCTCGGCCGCTCGGTGGTGAACAACAGCCTGGCGTGCGCCGTGTGGCCCGTCCCCGTCCAGTCCGCGCCGCTGCCCCACGCGGTCGGGGCGCCGCCCATCGTCGTGGTCGGCAACACGAACGACCCGGCGACGCCCTACGCCTGGGCGCAGGGGCTCTCCCACGAGCTGACGTCGGCTGTCCTGGTGACGGTGAACAGCGCCATGCACACCGCGTACACGTCGGGGAACAGCTGCGTCGACACGGTCGTGAACCGCTACCTCCTCGACCGCGTCCCACCGCCCGCCGGGACCCACTGCTGAGCACGCCGCGGCAGCCCGCGCCGGGCAGCCGACGGTCGCGGGGTCCGGCGCGTACGCTCCCGCCCCCATGGACCTACGCCTCTCCGAATCGGACGAGGCGTTCCGCGCCCGGCTGCGTGACTGGCTGACGCGCACGCTGCCCGCGCTGCCCGCGCCGCCGACCCGGGACGACTGGCCGGCCCGCGTCCGCTTCGACACCGACTGGCAGCGGCGGCTCTTCGACGCCGGGTACGCCGGGCTGAGCTGGCCCACGGCGTACGGCGGGCAGGACGCGGCGCCGAGCGAGCAGCTGCTCTTCCTCGAGGAGACGACCCGCGCCGAGGCGCCCTACGTCGGTGTCAACTTCGTGGGCACCCTGCACGCCGGCCCGACCCTCATCGCGGAGGGCGACGAGGACCAGAAGGCGGCGCACCTGCCCCGCATCCTGCGTGGGGAGGAGGTGTGGTGCCAGTGCTTCTCCGAGCCCGAGGCCGGCTCCGACCTGGCCGGGCTGCGCACCCGGGCGGTGCGCGACGGCGATCACTACGTCGTGACCGGGCAGAAGATCTGGTGCTCGTTCGGGCACGTCGGCGAGTACGGCGAGCTCCTCGTCCGCACCGATCCCGACGCACCGAAGCACCGGGGCATCTCGTGGCTCATCCTGCCGATGGACCTCCCCGGAATCGAGGTGCGCCCCATCGAGACGCTGCTCGGCTCCTCCGAGTTCTGCGAGGTGTTCCTCGACGAGGTGCGCGTCCCGGTCGCCAACCGCGTCGGCGCCGAACACGACGGCTGGCGGGTCACCAACGTCACCCTCTCGTTCGAGCGCGGCACGGCGTTCGTCAGCGAGATGGTCGACGCCCGCCGCCTCGCCGAGGAGCTCCGACCCCACGTCGCCAACCCCGCGGAGCGACGCGAGCTCGGCCACGTCCTCGCCGCCCTCGACGCCCTGTGGGCGCTCACCATCCGCAACGTGTCGCAGGCCAGCCGCGGCGTCACCGGTCCCGGCGCCCTCATGTTCAAGCTCGCCTACACCGAGGCCCGCGACCGGCTCGGGGAGCTGACGATGCGCGTCCTCGGCCGCGGCGGCTTCGACGTGCACGACTACCGCGTCGAGGAGCGGCTCCGCACCCTCTCGCTGCCGATCGCCGCCGGCACGTCCCAGGTGCAGCGCAACATCATCGGCGAGCGGCTCCTCGGGCTGCCCCGCGAGCAGCCGTGGCCCGCCGCGCCGTCGGGGAGCCCGGCGCGGTGAACTTCGACCTCTCCGACGACCAGGTCGCGCTGCGCGACGCCATCCGCCGGCGCTGCGAGGACCGCTTCGACTCGACGCGGGTGCGCGCCGGGTTCGACGCCGACGCGTTCGCCGAGCTCGCGGACGCCGGGGTCTTCTCGCTGCGGGCCGACGGGTTCGCGTGGGCCGACGCCTCCCTCGTGTTCCAGGAGCTGGGCCGGGCGCTCGTTCCCGGCCCGCTCGTCTGGTCACATCTTGCGCACGGGCTCGTCGACGGGATCATCGGCGGGCTCGAACGGCCCGCCGCGGGTCAGCCCGTCCTCGTCGAGCACCTCGACGCCCTCGACGCCCTCGTCGTCCTCGACGACGACGGCGTCGTGGCCGTCCCCGCCGACGCGCTTCGCGGCGCCACGCCGCTCGACTGGCCCCTCGACCCCCTCACCCCGCTGCACCGCGCCGACACGGTGCCCGCCGGGACCCGGGTCGGCGACGCCGCGACCGCGCGCGGCTGGCGGGACGCCGGGCGGGTGCTCGTCGCCGCGTTCCAGGCCGGCATGGCCCAGGCCTGCGCCGACCGGGCGACGGCCTACGCCCTGGCGCGTGAGCAGTTCAACCGTCCGATCGGCTCCTTTCAAGCGGTGAAGCACCTGCTCGCCGACCTCGCGGTGCGGGCCGAGGTTGCCCGCGCTGCGGTCGACGCCGCGGCCTGCCACCTCGACGACCCCGACGTCGGCGACGTCGACCGCGCCGTGCGGACCGCGAAGTGCCTCGCCGGTGAGGCGGCGCTCGCCAACGCCAAGGGGTCGCTCCAGGTGCACGGCGGGATCGGCTTCACCTGGGAGGTCGACGTGCACCTCTACCTGAAGCGGGCGTGGCTGCTGAACACCACCTTCGGGAGCCCGGACGAGCACGCCGAGGTCCTCGCGTCGTGACGGGCTGGGACCCCCTCCTCGACGACCTCGCGGCGCGCCGCGCGACCGCCCGCGCCATGGGCGGGCCCGAGCGTCTCGAGGCGCACCGTCGAGGCGGTCGGCTCGACGCCCGCGCGCGACTCGAGGCGCTGTTCGACCCCGGCACGTTCGTGGAGCTCGGCACGCTCGTCGGGTCGGTGCACCGCGGCGTCACGCCACCCGTGCCCGCCGACGGCCTCGTCGCCGGGCACGGCCTCGTCGACGGGCGGCCCGTGCTGGCCGGCGCCGAGGACTTCACGGTCATGGGCGGGTCCATCGGGCACGGCACCGCCGCCAAGCGGCACCGGCTCGCCGACCTCGCCCGCCAAGAGCGCGTGCCGCTCGTCTTGTGCCTCGAGGGCGCCGGCGCCCGCGCCCAGAACGCGTTCGAGCGGCGTGGGCGCAGCCCGAACGACCTGCAGGCACTCGCCCGCCTGAGCGGGCTCGTCCCGACCGTCGCGGTGGTGCACGGCCCGTCCGCCGGCCACGGGGCGCTCGCCGCGCCCCTCATGGACCTCATCGTCATGGTCGAAGGCGCGGCGCTGTTCGCCGCTGGGCCACCGCTCGTGCTGGCCTCGATGGGCGAGACCGTCACGAAGGACGAGCTGGGCGGCACCGCCATCCACACCACGGTCAGCGGCGTCGCCCACAACGCCGCACCCGACGACCACGCGGCCCTCGCCCTAGCGCGCCGCTACCTCGGCTACTTCCCGTCGAACGCCTGGCAGACGCCGCCCGCCGGCGGCGGCGACGACACCGGACCTCGCGCGCTCGACGGGCTCGCCGCGCTCATCCCCGCCGACCCGCGGCGCGGCTACGACGTGCGCCCCGTCATCGAGCTGCTCTGCGACCGCGACTCGGTCCTCGAGATCGAGCCCGGTCACGCCCGAACGGTCGTCACCGCGCTCGGCCACCTCGGCGGTGTCGCGGTCGCCGTCGTCGCCAACCAGCCCGCGGCGAAGGCGGGGGCGATCGACGCCGAGGGCGCCGACAAGGCGGCGCACTTCCTCGGCGTCGTCGGTGCCTTCCACCTGCCGGTCGTGTTCCTCGCCGACAACCCGGGCGTGCTCGCGGGGAGCGCCGCGGAGCGGTCCGGGATCCTGCGGCACTCGGCCCGGCTCTTCGCCGCGCAGGCGCGGGTGCGGGCCCCGAAGCTGCACGTCACCCTGCGCAAGGCCTACGGGTTCGGGAGCTCGCTCATGGCGATGAACCCCTTCGATGACCAGACCCTCACCCTCGCCCTCCCCGGCGCGCGGCTCGGCGCGATGCCCGCCGCCGGGGGCGCCGAGGCGGCGGGCATCGAGGGCGACACGAAAGCCGTCCTCGAGCACGCCGAGCTGGGCGGCGCCTACCACGCCGCGGACACCATGAGCTACGACGAGGTCGTCGCCCCGGCCGAGCTGCGCGACGCGCTCCTCGCGGCGTTGCGGCTCACCGCGGCCCGCCGGTCGCTGCCGGTCAGGCCGGCGCGCCACCCGGGCGTGCTGCCGTGACCGCCTCGACGACGAACGTCGCCTCGACCACGACCTCGGTGCGCAGACTGTTCGCGATGTAGCACTCCCGGTGCGCCACCTCGACGAGATGCTCGAGGCGGGCCGCCGCGACGTCGCCGCGCACGGTGATGCGCGGCCGCAACACGATGCGCGTGACGCGCACGGGCCGCTCGGCCTCGGGCATCCAGCCCTCGGCGTCGTCGCGGTACGCGAGCACGTCGATCCGGGCCCGGCTCGCCACCGCGAGGAACGAGAGCAGCTGGCAGGATGCCGCCGCCGCGACGAGCAGCTCCTCGGGGTTCACGAGGCTCGAGTCGCCGCGGAACGCCGCGTCCGCCGACATGGTGACGGTCGCCGCCGCGGGCGGCATCGTCACCGTGTGCACCCGGTCGTACGCGTCATAGCCGGCGGCGGTCGAGCCCCGCCAGGCACACGTCGCCCGGTAGTGATGCTCGTCGGCCACGTCCCTCCCGTGCCGGCTGCTGGCGCGCCCCGACCAGTCTGGCGGCTCGGCCCGGCGCCACGCGTGCGGATCCGACGGCCGAGACCGGCCCGGTACCCTCCGATCATGGCGTCACAGGGGGATCGTGGGCTGACCCACGTCGCGCTCCCGGTGGCGGACGCCGCCCGGAGCATCGCGTTCTACGAGCAGCTCGCCGACATGACCGTCGTGCACACGCGGGTCGACCCGTCGACCGGTGCCACGGTCGCGTGGCTGAGCGACCTCACCCGACCGTTCGTGATCGTGCTCATCGAGACGACCGTGTCGCACACGCTCGGCGGCTTCGCGCACCTCGGGGTCGGTTGCGTCAGCCGGGAACAGGTCGACAGCCGCTGCGCCGCCGCACGCGCCGCGGGCCACGAGGTACTCGGCCCCGCCGACGACGGCCCCCCGGTGGGGTACTGGGCGATCATCGCCGACCCCGACGGCCACAACCTCGAGCTGTCCTTCGGGCAGGAGGTGGCGTTCACCGTGGCGCAGCACCCGGCCGACCACGCGGGGGCCCACTGACGTCTCGGGTCCGTCGGTGCCCTCGATAGGGTCCCCCTCCATGCCGGAGGTCCGCGCCACGACCACCGTCCTCGACGCGCTCGCCGACCGGCTGACCCGCGACCCGCACGGCCCGTACCTCGACTTCGAAGGCCGCGCGCTCACCGCGGCCGACGCCGACCAGCTGAGCGGCCGGTTCGCGGCCGCGCTCGCCGGCCTCGGGGTGCAGCGTGGCGACCGGGTCGCGACGCTGCTCGAGAACGGGCCCGAGCAGGTCCTCGCGTTCTTCGCCGCGCTGAAGCTCGGTGCCATCCAGGTGCCGATCAACACGGCGTACAAGGGCGAGTTCCTCCGCCACCAGCTCGTCGACTCCGGCGCCCGCGTCCTCGTGGTGCAGGGCGACTTCGCCAGCCGCGTCGCGGCGCTCGCGCCGCTCCCGCCCGAGCTGCAGGCGGTCGTCGTCGCCGGGCCGCCCGACACCCCGATCGGCGGCGTCACCGTCCACGACTGGGCGGCGCTGCTCGAGCACACCCCCGAGCCGGCCGCCGCCGTCACGGCCGGGCCCGCCGATCTCGCCTGCTTCATCTACACCGCGGGGACGACCGGCCCGTCGAAGGGCTGCATGCTGTCCCACCACTACATCGTCGCCCTCGCCGAGCAGATCAGCCGAGCGTGGCAGCGTCGCCCCGACGACGTCGTGCTCACCCCCCTGCCCCTCTTCCACTTCAATGCCATCTCGGTGTGCGTCGTCGGGACCCTCCTCGCCGGGGGCAGCGCCAGCATCGCCCGCCGGTTCTCCGTCTCCCGCTTCTGGCCCGAGGTGCGCCGCACCGGCGCCACGATGGTGTCGCTCCTCGGGTCGCTCGCCATCCTCATCGCCGACGCCGCCGACCACCCCGACGAGGCCGGGCACCGGCTGCGGCTCTGCGCCGCCGCGCCGATCCCGCCGCCCATCGACCGCATCTGGCGCGAGCGGTTCGGCTGCGCCACGTTCAGCGGCGGGTACGGGCTGACCGAGGCGTCGCTCATCTCGATGCTCCCCGCCGGCGAGGACAACAAGCCGGGGGCCGCGGGCAAGCCCAACGACCACGAGTTCGAGGTCATGCTCGTCGACGACGACGACACGCCGGTCCCGGTGGGCGAGACCGGCGAGATCGTGTGCCGCCCGCGCCGACCCAACGTGATGTTCGCTGGCTACTGGCGCCGCCCGGAGGAGACCCTCGCCGTGCTGGGCAACCTGTGGTTCCACACCGGGGACCTCGGCCGCCTCGACGAGGACGGCTTCCTCTACTTCGTGGACCGCAAGAAGGACTACCTGCGCCGCCGCGGCGAGAACGTGTCCAGCTTCGAGCTCGAGCGGATCTTCCACGGTCACGACGCCGTGCAGGACGTCGCGGTGCACTCGGTGCCGAGCGACGTCGGTGAGGACGAGGTGAAGGTCACCGTCGTGCTCGTCGACGGCGCCGTCCTGAGCGAAGAGGAGCTGTGCCGCTGGGCGGTCGACCGCGTCCCGTACTTCGCAGTGCCCCGCTACGTCGAGTTCCGCGACGACCTGCCCCGCAACCCGGTCGGCCGGGTCCTGAAGTACCAGCTGCGCGACGACGGCGTCACCCCCCGGACCTGGGACCGCGAAGCGGCCGGGCTCCAGTTCGAGCGCCGCTGATCGCTATGGTGCGGGCGTCGGAGGAGGTGGCCGATGGCGAGTGAAGGGCTCCACGAGCCAGCAGACCTGCTGAGCGACAGCACGGTGAACCGGCACCGGGCCATCACATCGGTGATGGAGGAGCTCGCCGCGGTCGACTGGTACGACCAACGGGTCGACGCCACCGACGACGACACCCTCGCCGAGGTGCTCGCCCACAACCGCGACGAGGAGAAGGAGCACGCCGCGATGACCCTCGAGTGGCTGCGCCGCCACGACCCGGTTCTCGACGGGCACCTGCGCACCTACCTCTTCACCGACGGGTCGATCGTCGCCGAGGAGGCCGCGGCCGGCGACCCCGGCGGCGCCAGCGATGCGTCCCTCGGGATCGGCAGCCTCCGAGGGGGGACGTCGTGAACCACCTCTTCCGTGACCTCGCCCCGATCTCCGAGGCGGCCTGGTCCGAGATCGAGACCGAGGCGCGCCGGTCCCTCGAGAACTTCCTCGCGGCCCGCAAGCTCGTCGACTTCACCGGCCCGCACGGCTGGGAGGCGTCCGCGCTGTCCCTCGGGACGATCGAGGCGCTGCCCGCCGGACCCGTCGACGGCGTCGAGAGCGCCCGCCGGCAGGTGCAGCCCTACGTCGAGCTGCGCGCCCGGTTCGCGCTCGACCGCGCCGAGCTCGACGCCATCGACCGGGGTCACCCCTCGCCCAACCTCACGCCCGTCGTCGACGCGGCGCGCGCCATCGCGCTCGCCGAGGACCACGTCGTGTTCCGCGGCTACGACGAAGCCGGGATGACAGGGCTCGCCGAGGCGACGCCGCACTCGGCGGTTGAGCTCGGGGACCGGTTCAGCGACTACCCGCGGTGGGTGGCGATGGCCGTGGCGCGTCTGCGCGACGCCGGCGTCGAAGGCCCTTACGGCGTCGCGCTCGGGCCCCGCTGCTACGCGGGCATCCTCGAGACCACCGAGGACGGCGGCTACCCGATCCTGGAGCGGCTGCGGCTCATCCTCGGCGGACCGGTCGTGTACGCCCCGGCGGTCGACGGCGCCGTCGTGCTGAGCCTGCGCGGCGAGGACTTCGAGCTGTCGTGCGGCCAGGACCTCTCCATCGGCTTCGACCACGCCGACGCGAACCAGGTGTCGCTCTACGTCGAGGAGAGCCTCGCCTTCCACGCCCACAGCCCCGAAGCCGCGGTCGCGCTCCGCTACCCGTAGTCACCCGTCGCGGCGCAGCGACCAGATCTCCTCCGCCGGCCAGCGCCGCGCCCACGCGCGCGGCACCAGGTCGTACGTCGTGGTGGCGTCCGGCGGGGGGCGCAGCTCGACGAGGTCCTCGACGCGCAGCCCGTGCGTGCGGAACAGCCGCAGCCACTCGCCGTACGGGACCTGGAAGTCGACCGTGCCCTCCCCGCTGTCGAAGCGGCGCATCCCGAAGTAGTCGCCGTGCAGCCGGGTGTCCTGGCGCTCGCGCGCCCAGTCGTACGTCAGGTACAGCAGCGCCGTGGCCAGGCAGAACACGATCCGCCCACCCGGGCGGACCAGCCGCGCCACCTCGGGCACCGACTGCGCCGGGTCGCAGAACGACATCGCCCCGTGATCGCAGAACACGAGGTCGAAGGACGCGTCGCGAAACGGGGCCGCCTCGCCGCTCGCCACGACGAGCGGGAAAGTGACGTCCGCGGCTGCCTGCAGCCGGCGGGCGTGGCGCAGCTGGGCCCACGACTGGTCGAGGCCGACCGGCGCCGCGTCGTCGGCCGCGAGGGCGATCGACCACTGCGCGGCGCCGCACCCGAACTCGAGGACCTGGAGACCGGTGACCGAGCCGAGGACCCTGAGTTCGGACTCCGGGATGCGGAACGCCCCCCAGGCCCGAGCCCGGTTCGCCGCGAGGTCGTCGGCGTGGGCGGCCTGGTAGTCGTCGGCGTCGGCGTCCCAGAAGGCGCGGTTGCGCCGCTCGTGCCCGACGCTCAATCCTCGTCGAGGAGACGCTGTCGCTCGCCGCGCTCGCGGTTCCACTCGTCGAGGAACGTGGTCCACGCCCGTCGGGCGGCGGGCGCCGCGGCGCTCACCGACCCCTGCACCTGCTCGACCACGGTCTGGAACTGCGCGCCGACGTCGTTCACGGTCTGCTCGGCCTGCCGGGCCGTCGAGCGCCAGGTGTCTTGCCCCGACTTCGCCGCCTGGTCGATCTGGCTCTTGGCGTTGGCCTGCGCCTGCTGCACCTTGGCGATGCCCGCCTGAATCCGGTCCCGGGCGTCGGCCTGGGCCAGGTCGGCTTGGACCCGCAGCTCGTCGAGCTGGGGGCGGAGCCCGTCCAGGGCGCTGCGGGCCTTCGTGACGTAATCGTCCAGTGTGCTCATCGCGGTGAGCCTACGTCCCGGGGCCCCGGTCGGCGAGGGGTCGTCGGGTCAGTTCGCCGACCACCCCAGATCGCTCGGTGGCTCCGAGCGCGACCGCGGCGACGAGCGCCATCGGCGGTCCAGGCGGCTCGTCAGCACGGCGGGCGGGCATCGGCCGGGCCGTGGGCCGCCGGGGCTCGGTGGGTCGCGCGGGTGTGTCGACGACGGGCGCCTCGATCGTGGGCGCGCTGCCCGGGTTCAGACGGCCGGGCTCGTCGTCGGGCCCGGGAGCAGGCCGCGCAGCGCAAGGATGGCGACGACGTAACTCGCCAGCGCGAGCACCAAGACCACGCTGAAGCCGAAGCTCATGGCGAAGATGGTGGTGAGCGTTGACCCGACCACGGATGCAAATCCGTTCACTGCCCAGCCCCACGCAACGTATTCACGTGGGAACTCGCTCAGGCGCGCGACGGCACCGAGGCCCAACGGCATGAACATGCCGAGGCAGATGCCGAGCGGCCCGAGGATGACGAACGCGATGGGGACGCGCGCCGCGAGAGGCAGACTCAGCAGGCCGTTCGTGAGGGGAGTCAGGCCGAAGAGGTAGAAGGCGGTGAGCGCCGTGACGGCCACCAGCAGGATCGGGAGGGCCCGGTTCGATGTCTCGCGCACGCCTCCGCTGAGCCAGGCGCCGATCCCGACGAAGATGAGCAGCGACGCGATGGTCACGGTGAGTGAGTAGGTGGGGTAGCCGAGGAAGAGGACCAGCCGCTGTATCAAGGTGATCTCGAAGAAGAAGAAGCCGAACCCGATCGCAGCGAAGAAGAGCGCGGACCGACCCTTGCGATTGAAGGTGCGCCACCGGTCGCGGATCGTGAGGAAGGGCAGGAGGAGGAACACCGCGGCAAGGAGGATCGCGAGGAAGAGCAGCAGCAAGAGCACCCGTTCACCCTGTGCGATCTCTCGGTCCGCGTTGGCAAGCGGCTGCGCGAAGTTGCTCAGCGTTGTGCTGAATCGCTCGAAGTGCCAGAAGAACGGCCCGTTGTCGGTGATCGGTTTCACGTCGTAGGGGTTCGACGCGTAGAAGTTGCGGAGCGCGGCGCTCGAGGCGGTCGCGATCGTGCGCAGGGGGTTGCTCGGGCCGGGGATGCCGGGTGCGTAGCTGAGCGTCGAGCCGCGAACCGCGCCGAGCGCGCCCACGAACCGGCTGATGTCGGTCGGCGTGAACGGTGTTGGCTTCACCAGGATGGTGGACTCGGTCGCCCCTCCGATGGACGCGAAGCTCGGTGAGGTTGCGACGAGGATGTGGCTGCTTGGGTCCCCGACGCCGATCTCAGCGAGGGCGTGCCGAGCGGTGGCCACGTAGCGGCTCGTTCGGTTCGGCCGCTGCGCGTAGTCGATCTCCCCGAACTGCACGGCGAGGATCCCATTGGGCGCCAAGTGCTTGAAGCTGTCGACAATGGCGTTGCTCGTGTACAGATAGCTCTCAGAGAGGACGAACGCGCTCGCGGTGGACGCGTTCGTGGCTGAGTAGCTGTCCGGAGCCGGGAACCAAATGAGGTTGTAGTTCCGGCTGCTGCGAGCGAGGAACGATCGGCCATCTCCCTCGACGAAGTGAACGCCCGGCTTCTGGGCGAGGTGTCCGTCGTAGCCGGCGTACTTGTCGGTGACGAGCGACACGGTGACGGGGTTCAGCTCGACGGCGTCGATATGACGCACGTGGTAGTACAGCGACGCGAGGACCTCCTTGCCGCCTGCCGCACCGATGATCAGGTCGCTGCCCGGTCGCGTCGCGGACATGGAGAAGGGCAGTGAGCGCACGTCCTCGTTGAACTGAAACTGGCTCAGGGTGGACTGGCGACCATTCCACTGGTAGATCGCGGTGCCGAGCAGTCCATCGTGGTACAAGAAGCGCGCGTGGACACTCGGAATGTCGGCCACGTCGACCCGAAAGATCGGACTCCAGGACGAGTAGATGGTCACCTTCGGGAACAAGGCGGCCTTCGCGGCCTCGAGGCGCTGCTCGGGGAGCAGGCCCGGGGCCACGACACAGGCGCCGAGCAGGCCGGCAAGCACCACCGTCACCGGGAGGACACGACGGCGGACCGAGACTCGCACGGCTGCGATCGCCAGTGTCAGCCCGGCCAGCAGGATGGTTGCGGGCGCCCCAAGGGACGCGACGAGGGAGACGACCACGGCCCCAGCCAGGCCGGCGCCCACCAGGTCGGCGAAGTACAGGCGATTGATCCGCTCGGGTGCTCGGCCGAACAGCGCCGCGGTGATCACGCCGACGGCGATGAACGACGCGAACACGGCGACGCAGATGACCAGCAGCAGGACGAAGTTCTTGAAGGATTCGAACGTGCCGTATTGCCAGATCGCGTAGGTGTTGAGGGACGTGAACGCGACGACGACGTACCCGAGGCCGATGCTCGCCGCCCCGAGCAGCAGGCTCCAGAGCATGATCGTGTCCGTCGTGGCGCGCCGTAGCCGACCCGAGATCGTGACCAGCACGGCACCGACGCCGATCCCCAAGAGCGCGAGGCCGATGACGAAGTACGTGTAGTAGTAGAAGAGCTTGAACGAGATGACCCGGGTGTATCCGATCTCCAGCAGCAGGCCGGCGAAACTCACCAAGAAGAGCTCGGCGTAGTACGAGCGAGTCGTTCCGTCGCCGGCCGAGGCGGCGCGCACGTTCACGGCCTTGGTGCCGGCGCCGGCCACGCCTCCCGCAAGTTCACAGCGGCGGGACGCTACCACGCGGTCAAATCGCGACAACCTGGTGACGCACCCGTGCCTGCGTCTCCGTCACATCAATCTCCCGGCTGGAGGACGGAACGGCGACCGGCCGTTCGTCCTGACCGACGGCCATGGCGTTCGTATCCCGAGTGTGCTGCGCGTGTGATCCCAACGCGGTCGGCCGTGCGCCGAACGGCGCAAGCGATGCTGCCGGGGATCGATCGTGTTGTCTGCGATCGAGTCACCGAGCGGTCGGTGTGGACTCCATTCGTGGACGCCGCGGGAGATCCCGAAGGGGCGCCGCGGACGGGTCGTGGGTCACGTCGTGACCGCAGAACGGGCGAGGAGCTGGGTCACCAGCGCAGGTCTCGAGAAGAACGGGGAGTGGCCCGTCGGCCACTCGACGACCTCGCTCGTGCGGGCGGCGAAGCTGCGCTGCAGCCCCGGTGCGATCGCCCGGTCCGCCGTGCAGAGCGCGTAGGTGCTCGGCGTGGCCCGCCAGGCGGCCCGCGTCGCCGGGGTTTGCAGCGAGTCCATCCGTTGCGGACCGAGCAGCCGTAGCGCCCGCTCGACGTCGTCCGGCGCGCAGTCGTGGTACAGCACGTCGCGTGCCGCGCGCGGGTCCAGCACGACGGTGCCGTCGTCGGTGGCGAGCATCCCCGCGGTGAGCGCCGAGGCGTCGACCGGCTCGACCGCGGTGACCGACGCGACGCAGGACTCACCGGCGTCGAGCACGATCGCCGCGACGAAGACCAGATGGCGGACCGCCGGATGATCGGCCGCGCCCTCGCTGACCACCGCGCCGCCGTACGAGTGGCCGCACACCACCGCGTCGTCGAGGCCGTCGAGGACGTCGCGCAGCGCGGCGGCGTCCACGGTCAGGTCACCCAGCGGCGCGGTACTCGTGCCGTGGCCGGGCAGATCGATCGCCACCACCGGGACGTCCTGGGCCCGGAGCTGCTCGGCGACGTGGTCCCAGCACCAGGCCCCGTGCCACGCGCCGTGCACCAGCACCACCGTGACCGCCACCGCGCCAGACTACGGGGTCGACCGAGCCGGGGGAGTGCCGATGCCCACTGCGAGATCCGCCACGCCGGCCGAGTTCGTGGACGCCGACGGGCACGTCCTCGAGCACCCGAACGGCATGCTCGACTACGCGCCCGCCGCGTACCGGGACCGGATCTGGCACGTCGAGACCGACGGGTCCGGTCGGGACTGGGTGGTCTTCGACGGGTCGCGTGACCCGGCCAACGTGTTCGCCTACGCCGGCTCCGGCGGGCTCGCGCCCGAGGAGCAGGCCCGCGCCGCGGCCGGGAAGATCCGCTACGCCGAGATCCGCCCCGGTGCGTTCGAGCCGGGCCCGCGCGTCGCCGACCTCGACGCCGAGCGCATCGACCAGGCCGTCTTGTACCCGACGACGCTGCTTGGCATCGCCGGGGTCGCCGACGTCGACTTCGCGATCGCGCAGTGCCGGGCGTACAACGACTGGCTCAGCGACTTCTGCGCCGCGTCGCCCCAGCGGCTCTTCGGCGTCGCGATCATCCCCCAGCAGGATCCGGAGGCCGCCGCCGCCGAGCTGCGACGCGCCGCGGCGAAGCCGAACCTCGTCGGGACCTTCATCCGCCCGAACCCGGTCGTGGAGTGGCGCCACTTCCACGACCCGGTGTGGGACCCGATCTGGCGGGCGGCGTCCGACACCGGCTGGCCGCTCGGGCTGCACCCGTTCCTCGCCGGCGACGTGCCCGGCGCGGTCGTCGGCCTGCGGCTCAACACGGTGAAGTCCCGCACCGCCATGACGATCAGCGGCGGGCTGAACATGGACAACATCTTCTTCACCCAGTGCGTCGGGAACCCGGTCGACATGATGACGAGCCTCGCGTTCCTCCTCGCCGGCGGGGTGTGCGAGCGGTACCCGGACCTCACGCTCATCGTGCTCGAGACGAACGGCGGGTGGATCACACCGTGGATGGAGCGCCTCGACCACCACTACAAGATCTTCCCGTTCGACGTCCCGGACTTGACGATGGCGCCGTCGGAGTACTTCCGCCGCCAGTGCTACGTGTCCTTCGACGCCGACGAGGAGACGCTCCCGCTCGCGGCCCGGTCGCCGTACGTCGGTGCCGACCGCATCCTCTGGGCGTCCGACTACCCGCACCCCGACGCGAAGTTCCCCGGGACGGTCGAGGAGCTGCTCGACACCATCCGCGGCCTCGGGTCCGACGACCAGCACGCCATCGCCGCCGAGAACGCGCGGCGTCTCTACCGGCTGCCCGTCCCGGGCTGACCGTCCGGCCGGCCGGCCTGCCGGGCGGCCATGGCCCGCACGTCGGCCCGCCAGGTGAACCGTGCGGCGAACGACCCGACGACGAGGGACAGGATCAGGATCGCCCACCACGGCGCGCCGAGGATCAGCCCCAGGATGATCAGCGCCAGGAACACGACGGCGGAGTCGACGAGCCAGTGCACCGCGGCGGGTCGCGGAGTGGTCCGCAGCGGGCGCGGCTCGCCGTCGGCGGACGCGCCGGACGGGTCGCTCACGCGGTGGGCGACAGCTGGTCGATCGTGATGCCGTGCCGCTCGGGGAACCGGCGGCCCTTCGACACCGGCCGGGTGTCGACGCCGATCGCCTCGCTGCGCAGCGCCCCGACCGTGCAGCGCTCCCGGGGACGGGTCGCGAACGGGTCGTAGCGGAACTCCCGCATCGCGTTCTCGTAGGTGATGGCGTTGATCTCGGCGTCGGTGAGGTCCGTGCCGGCGAACTCCGCGGCGAGGCGCTCAGGCGCGTTCGGCCATGTCGTGTCGGAGTGCGGATAGTCGATCTCCACGGTGACCTTCGGGACGCCGATGTGGTCGCGGACCAGCTGCAGCCCGACCGGGTCGGTGATGAAGCACAGGATCACGTGGTCCAAGAAGAACTCGCTCGCGGTCTGATCACCGAAGTCGGCGCCGGTCCAGGCCCGGTGCGTGCGATACGAGTGGTCGAGCCGCTCGAGGAAGTAGGGCACCCAGCCGATCCCGCCCTCGGACAGCGCGACGGTCACGTCGGGGAAGCGCTTCCACAGCGGGGAGTAGACGAGGTCGGCGGCGCACTGCACGATGTTCATCGGCTGCAGCACGATCATCACGTCCATGGGCGCGTCGGCGGAGGTGACCACGAGCTTCGACGACGAGCCGATGTGCATGCACACGATCGTCCCCGTGTCCGACACCGCCCGCCACACCGGGTCCCAGTGATCGGTGTGGAAGCTCGGCAGGCCGAGCGGCACCGGGTTCTCCGGGAACGTGAGCGCGTGGCAGCCCTTCTTCGCGACGCGGCGGACCTCGGCGGCGGTGACCTCCGGGTCCCAGATCGCGGGTACGGCGAGGGGGATGAACCGGTCGGGCGCGGCGCCGCACCACTCGTCGATGTGCCAGTCGTTGTACGCCTCGGTGAGGATCCGGGCCGCGGTCTTGTCCTCCAGCGCGCCGAACAGCCGGCCGGCGAAACCGGGCAGCGACGGGAAGTTCAGCGACCCGAGCACCCCGTTCGCGCTCATGTCGAGCACCCGCTTCTCGACGTTGAACGTCCCCTCCCGCAGCTCGTCGAAGGACGTCGGGTCGATCCCGTACTCCTCGGGTGGGCGGCCCGCGACCGCGTTCAACCCGACGTTGGGGATATGGAGGCCGTGGAACTCCCACTGGTCGGTCCCGTCCGGCTGGTGGACGACACGGGGGGCGAGGTCCCGGTACTTCGCGGGGAGCTGGCGCTCGAACAGGTCGGGCGGCTCGACGACGTGGTCGTCGACGCTCACCAGGATCATGTCGTCGACGTGCATGCGACCCTCCACGCTCGATGACCGACGCTCAGCGTACCGCCCCGCCTTCGCCGGAACGTGGGCGTCCGGTCAGCCGATGACGCCCTGCTCGGTGCCGCGCAACACCCGGCCGGGTGTGGCCCCGGTCCACGCGCCGTCCTCGAGCAGCACCTCACCGTTCACGACCACGGCCCGGTACCCGGTGGCGTCGGTCACGAACCGGCCGCTGCCCGCCGGCATGTCCTCGACGTAGCGCGGCGCGTCGGGAGTGGCGAGCGTCGACTCGTCGATGAGCAGCACGTCCGCGGCCGCGCCGGGCACGAGGCGGCCGCGGCCGGTGATCCCGCTGGCGTCGGCGGGGACCGACGTGAGCCGCGCCACCGCCTGCTCGAGCGTCAACACGTCGGGGACCCACTCGGTGAGCAGCCGGGTGGTGTAGTCCGCGCCGCAGAACGAGAGGAGGTGCGCGCCACCGTCGCTGCTGCCCGGCATGACGAACGGCGCGTGGAGCAGCGTCTCGGTCACCGCTCGGCGACGCGGATCCGGCGGGGCGGCGAGCACGAACTGGGTCTGGAGGTCCTCGTCGAGCGACAGGTCGAGGAAGGCGTCGAGCGGGTCAGCGTCCCACGCCTCGGCGACCTCGCTCACCGAGTGGTCGAGCCAGCGGCGGTTGCGGTCGTGTCGGACGGTCTCGACCCGCAGCACCGACCACGGGACGACGAACGACCGTCCGGTCGGGTCGGCGAGCTCGCGCCGCATCTGCTCGCGGAGGCTCGGGTCGCGGAGCCGCTCGGCCCGCTCGGCCGGCGGCAGGGTGAGGGTGCTGCGGAAGCTCGGCATCTCGTCGAACAGGAACGTCGACCCGAGCTGGAAGTGCGCGCCCTGGCGGTTGCTGGCGAACATGGGATGGATCTCGAGCCCGTCGGCGATCGCCGCCTCCGCGAACTCGAGGCTGCGCGACCAGCCGTCCGGCGCGTGCGGCAGCTGGGTGAGGGTGTTGAGGTGCACTGGGCGCCCCGACGCCTGCGCCATCGCCCGAATCAGGGCCCGGTCGTCGTCGTCGTAGCCGATGAGGAACGACCGCGGGATGAACTCGATCTGGCCGCGTCCGAACTCGGCGAGCACACCGGCGAGCGCGATCAGCTCCTCCGGCGCGGCGTAGTTCGAGGGGACGCCGCGCCCGTCGTGGGCCTGGTGGATCTGCAGCTGCGACGACGTGAACCCGACCGCACCGTCGCGCAGCGCGCCGCGCAGCAGGTCCTGCATGGCGGCGACCTCGTCGTCCGTCGCCACCCGCTCGGACGCCGTCGTCGCCGAGGACATGACGGCGGAGCGCGCAGTGCCCGACGTTGGCGGCGACGTTCACGCCGACGCGCCCGTCGAGGTTGGCGAGGAAGTCGCCGAGCGACCCGCCCGTGAAGTCGACGCCCGAGGCCAGCGCCGCCGCCGACATGCCCTCGACGCGGCTCAGCATGAGCAGGAGCCACTCGAGGTCGTCGGGTCGGCACGGGGCGAACGTGAACCCGCAGTTGCCGGTCAGCAGCGTCGTGACGCCGTGCCACGACGCGGGGGAGGCGGTCGGATCCCAGTGCAGCTGCGCGTCGTAGTGGGTGTGCACGTCGACGAACCCGGGCGTCACGAGGAGCCCGTCGGCGTCGAGGACCCGGTCGGCCGACCCGTCGACGCGGTCCTCGATGGTGACGACGTGGCCGTCCTGCACGCCGACGTCGGCGTGGCGCGGCCGGCGCGCCGGTGCCGTCGACCACGCGCCCGCCCCGGAGGAGAAGGTCGAGGTCGCTCACGCCGGCTCGATCCCGTACATGGCGAGCGCGTTCCGCGCCGAACAGCCCGGCGCGGGTCGCGGCGTCGAGGTGGCCGTTGTGCTCGCGCAGCTCGTCGACGACCCCGGGGTACTTCGCGTCGCTGTGCGGGAAGTCGGACGCCCAGATGAACCGGTCGGCGCCGGCGAGCGGGCCGAGCAGCCCCGCGGTGCGTTCCCCGGGGTCGAAGCTGATCCAGCACTGCCGCCGGAAGTACTCCTCGGGGGTCAGGGACATCCCGGCGGTGGTCCAGCCGTAGCTCTCCTCGAACTCGCCGAGGCGGTCCATCCAGTGGGCGATCCACCCGCCGCCGCACTCCAGGACGATCACCTGCAGGTTCGGGTGCCGCTCGAGCACCCCGCCGTAGGTGAGGTTGGAGAGCGTCATCTGCTGGTCGAACAGCAAGATGAGCGCGTGGTGGGTGCCCGGCGCCATGCACGCCATGAGTCCCCGCGACGCGCCCGGCATGTCAGCGAGCCCGGCGGGGTGCAGCGCCAGCGGGAGCCCCGTCTCCTCGAGCGCCTCCCACACTGGGGTGTACGCCTTGTGGTGGAGGGGCCGGTCGAGGTACGGGTTCGGGCGGGCGAAGCCGCCGACCAGGCCGAGGTCGCGGATGCGATGGGCCTCGGCTGCCGCGGCCGTCGGGTCCTGCATCGGGAGCGCGCCGACGCCGCGCAGCCGGTCCGGTGCCTCGGCGGTCCACTCGGCGAGCCAGTCGTTGTAGACACGACAGCACGCCACCGCGAGCTCGGGATCCTGGATGCCCCCGAGCTTCAGGCCGAGACCCGGGTAGATGACGGCGAGGTCGATGCCCTCCGAGTCGAGGACCTTCACCCGCTCCGCGGCGTCGAAGCCGGCCGGGTTGAGGTCCTCGTAGTGGCGGCCCTGCCCGAAGTTGTCGAACGACTCGCCGGCGTTGCCCAGCCCGACGAGGCCGCGGTCGGTGGCCAGCTGATCGTCGACGAGGCACTCGTCGAAGCCCGTCGCCTCGTTCCACCGGAGCCGGATCCCGCGGTCTTGGAGGTGCGAGGGCAGCCCCCGGGTCCACAGATCCGGCGGCTCGCAGACATGACCGTCGGCGTCGACGACGTACTCCCGTGTGGTGTCCATACCGAAAGGATCCCGGCACCCGACCGGAGGGTCAACGCCGTGCCAATTATCGGACCCCAGCACTAGCGTGGTCACCATGGCCCGCGCCGCCGCCACCGTGCGCGCCTACCGCAGCGACTGGGCCGCGTTCGCGTCGTGGTGCGCGACCCGCGGCGTGACCGCTCGCCCCGCAGCCCCGGCCACCGTCGCCCGCTACGTCGAGCATCTCGCGGGGCGCCGCGCGGTCGCGACCGTGCGGCGCCGCCTCGCGGCCGTGCGCGCGCGAGCACGTCGACCACGGGCAGCCGTCGCCGACGGGGACGGCGCCGGTTCGCCTGGCCGTGGCCCGGGCCGAGTGGCGTCAACGCGAGCAGGCGACGACCACGACACCGCTCAGCGTCCCGGACCTGCGCGCCATGTCGTGGGCGCTGCCCGCGACGCTCGCCGGGGCACGCGACCGGGCGGTGCTGCTCCTCGGGTACGGCGCCGGGCTCCGCCCCGGGGAGCTCGTCCGCCTCGAGGCGTGCCAGGTGCGTCGCGTGTCGAGCGGGCTGCGCGTCGAGGTCGGCGACCGTCCCGTCCTCGTCCCGTTCGGCTCCGCCGCCGAGCTGTGCGCGGTCGATGCCTGGAACCGGTGGCGACGCGCCGCGTCGATCCGCACCGGGCCGGCGTTCCGACCGATCGACCGGCACGGCCGACTCGGCGGCCACCCGCTCTCGGCGAAGGCGATCACCCGCATCGTGCGCCGCGCCGCGACGCGGCGCCGCGCTCGACCCGGATCGCTTCCGCGGCCTGTCGCTGCGGCGCGGCACCGTCGTCGCCGCGACGGAGCGCGGCGCGAGCGACGCCGGGATCATGGCCTACACCGGGCATCGAAGCCGCCGGCTCGTCCGCCGCTACATGGCGGACAGCCCGCCGGTCAGTCGGCGGGACGCTCGATGATCACCGAGGCGCCGGTCTCGCCGACCGGCGCCTCCGGCTGCACCTCGATCGTGTCGATGAGCACCCCACGCGGCGCGGTGACGGCCGTCGTCACCGCGTGTGCCACCGCCGCGGGGTCCAGGTATCCAGCGTGGCGCTGGAGCCCGAAGCGCGGCCAGTAGGCCATCAGGTCCTCGAGGTCGTCCATCGGCCAGCCGAACCCGAACTCGCTCAGCGTCGGCCCGACGCGCACGGTCGTCGCCCGGATCCCCGTCCCCTCGAGCTCGAGCGCCAACGACTGCGCCAACGCCTCCAACCCCGCCTTCGTCGCCGTGTACGGCGCCATCCGCGGGCGCGGATGGCGCGTCGCGTCGGAGGTGATGAACACCAGGTCGCCCCCGACGTCCCGGGCCCGCAGCGACGCCAGCGCGAGGCGCGACGTCAGCAGGGGACCGAGCAGGTTCGTCGCCACGTCGCGCTGCAGCGCGTCGACCGGCAGTTCGTGCAGCCAGCCGGGGGTGGCGACCCCGGCGTTGTTCACCAGCACGTCGACCGGTCCGACCTCGGACTCTGCGGCGGCGAAGAACGACGCGACCGATTCGGAGTCACCCACGTCGAGGGGCAGGGCGCACGCCGCGCCCCCGGCGGCGCGCACCGCGTCGGCGGCGTCCTCGAGCCGGTCGCGGCGCCGAGCGCCGAGCGCCACCCGCCAGCCGAGGTGACCGAAGTCGACGGCGATGGCTCGCCCGATGCCCGACGACGCCCCGGTCACGAACGCGCTGCGTTGCTCCGGCATCGGTGCCTCCCACCCCCGACCCTATTGGTCCGACCAGGCGACCAGCGGCCCGGCGGCCGCCACCAGCGCGTCGGTGTCCTCGAGGCACACCGGTACCTCGAGGACGCGTGGTGCACCCCCGGCGAGCGCGGCCGCGAGCCGCGCGCGATGCGCTCCCGCGTTGGGGAGCGACGCCTGGTCGGTCCACACCTCGACGACGACCGGCCCGTCGGCCGCGCGCGAGTCCCGCGACCGCCGCCTCGGTGCCCGCGTCGAGCGGCGCGGCCACGACGGCCACCGCGGGTCGACCCGTGGTCGCCGCCGCCGCGGCGTGGCGCACGGCGACCCCCGGGTCGCGTCGCGCCGACACGACCACCCGGCGCGGCGCGCCCGCGTCGAGGGCCGGCGTGGGGAACACGCGTGCCACCCACCAGCCGGCGAGCCCCGGCTCCGCCGTCACCAGCCCGCCGGACGGGACGACGGCGCCGACGTCGGCGACGGCGCGGGCCGGGTGCAGCGGCACCTTGTCGTCGACGTAGCCGGGCTGCGCCACGGCGGCGAGGCGCGGGTACAGCTCGTTGGGCAGGGGCGCACCGGTGCGCGCCGACGTGGCCCGTCGCGGCGACGAGGTCCCCCGGATCCAACTGGAGCGTCGGGACCGGCCCGAGGCGCTCGATCGGTGACTCGTCGGGGTCGAGCCCGACGGTGACGACCGCGTCGGCGTCGCCGACGCCGAGCAGCTCGAAGTCGCGGGCCTGCAGGCCGCACGTCCCGAGATGGTGGGGACTGTCCCAGGCGAACACGCCTTTCGCGCCCCATGTGTTCGCCACCCCGAGGTCGCCCGCCGCGGCGAACGCGCGGAGCGCGGGCAGCGCGGCGGCGTCGATCACGCCTGGCCCGGCCAGCACGAGGAGCCGCCCCCGCCGCTCGAGCTCGCGCGCGCCCACGCCGTCATCGTCGCGCCTTCGCACGCGGCCGCCGGGCGGCGCCGCCGGACCCCTCAGGTACGATCCCGGCGGTGCCGGGGCGCAACGTGTACCTCCACGAGATCGTGGACATCGTCGGCGAAGGCGCGATGCCCTACATGGCGCTGACCGCCGAGCGCGGCGCGTCGGACGCGTCGGGCGGCACCCTCGAGCTCGTCGGCACCTGGTACACGATGGGCTCCACGGGGCGCTGGCCCCAGGTGATCAACCTGTGGGAGTGCGTCGACGCGTGGGAGGGATGGCGGCGCCTCATGGAGCGCACGAACCTGCGCCGCACCAAGAACCCCGACCTCGAGTCGTGGTGGCGGACGGCGCTCGACGTGCGCACCGGCGGCGTCGACCGCCTCCTCGCCGGCGCGCCAGGCTGCCCGTCACTCGCCGACCTGCGCACCGCGGAGGTGCACGCCCCGGTGTTCGTCCACGAGCTCTCACGGTGTCGTCCCGGCGCCGCGCTCGACTACCTCGGCGCGGTCCACGACGAGTGGTGTCCGGTCCTCAACGACTACGGGCACTCGCTCATCGGCCTGTACGAGGTGCTGCTCACCGACCGGGAGGTGCTCACCATCTGGGCGACCGACCCGTCGTCACACTGTGCGCTGCAGCGTGCCACCGCCGAGCGCGCCGACGAGCGCCTGGACCGGTGGCGGGCCCGCGCCCGCGAGTTCCTCACCACCTGGCGCGAGGAGCTCATGACCCCGCACCCCGCCACGCTGCTCTCCGCGGGGGATTCGCTGTGAGCGCACCCGAGGGCGGGCTGCTCACCGGGGTGCGCGTGATCGAGAGTTCGCTGCTCGGCCCCGGGGAGCTCACCTCGTTCTTCGCCGACCTCGGCGCCGACGTCATTAAGGTCGAGCCGCCCCAAGGCGACTACATCCGCCGGATGACCTGGCCCATCGTCGAGGGCGATTCGCTGCTGCACCTGCACATCCATCGCGGGAAGCGCAGCATCACCCTCGACCTGCGCCGACCCGAGGCCGTCGACGTCTACCTCGACCTGGTGCGCGGCGCGGATGCGGTCGTCGAGGCCATGCGCCCCGGCGCGCTCGCCAAACGGGGCCTCGGCTTCGATCGTCTCGGCGAGGTGAACCCGCGTATCGTGTTCTGCTCGCTGTCGGGGTACGGCGCCACGGGCCCCTACCGGGACCTGCCCGCCCACGGCATCGCGTTCGACACGTGGGCCGGGCTCGTGCCCGCGGCGTACGACGACGACGGCTTCTGCTACCTGCCGGAGCACCCGTCGATGGGCATCCACGCCGGGCCCCTCCTCGCGGCGTTCGCGATGCTCGCCGGGATCACCCGCGCCCGCGCGTCCGGACAGGGCTGCGCGATGGAGCTCGCCCAGTCCGACGCCGCCGCCTACATGGACTGGTACCGCATCGAGACGTGGCGCGCCTACGAGCGACCCGAGTCCGAGGTGACCGGCAACGCCAGCGACCACTTCGAGCGGCGCGCCCCCGGGACGGCCGGCATGCGTGAGGGCGTCCGCTACCAGATGTACGACTCCGCCGACGGCCAGATCCTGTTCATGGCGTCCGAGCGGGCGTTCTGGAAGAACTTCTGCGAGGCCGTCGGCCGTCCCGATCTCTTCGACCGCTGGCCGGGCGAGGAGTACGCCGACCATGCCCGCCACAACCGCGAGCTGCAGCGCGAGCTGCGCGACATCTTCCGCACCCGCAGCTCCGAGGAGTGGATCGAGTTCGGCAACGAGGTGAACACGCCGATCGCCCCCGTGAACACGCCGAAGACGATCGCGGACGACCCGCAGTTCCGCGACCGGTTCCCGTGGATCCCCGCCGCCCGCCTCGGTGCCGACGAGATTCCCCTGCCCGTGCACGTCGAGGGCGAGGAGCTACCCGTCCCCACCCGCGCGCCGACGGTGGGTCAGCACACCGACGAGGTGCTCCGTGACGTGCTCGGCTATGACGCGGAGCGCACCGCGTCGCTGCGCTCCGCCGGAGCGCTCGGATAAGGGCTCGCTGGTGAGTCCCGAGTCCCTCGCGCTCGACGGGCGGGCCCTCGGTCGTCGCGGCTTGCGCACCCGCGCCCGGCTCCTCGAGGCCACCGCGGCGCTCCTCGACTCGGGCCGCGCCCGGGACCTGCGCGTCGTCGACATCGCCCGGGCCGTCGGGACGTCGCCCGCCACCTTCTACCAGTACTTCCGCGACGTCGAAGCCGCGGTGCTGGCCCTCGCCGAAGCTGCGGCCGAGGACCTCGCCCCCGTCACCCGGCGTCTCGGGGAGGCGTGGACCCCGGGGTCGGCGCGCCAGCTCGTCGCAGCGTTCGTCGCCTCGTGGGAGCAGCACCGCGCCGTGCTGCGGCTCCGCAACCTCGCCGCGCAGGAGGGCGACCCACGATTCCGAGCGGTGCGCAACGCGTCGCTGCTGCCCATCACCGAGGCCCTCGCGGCCCGCATCGCCGAGTCGCAGGCCGTGGGGCGGGTCGGACCGGACGTGGCGCCGATCGCGGCGGCGTCGGCGATGGTCGCGATGACCGAACGCGTCGCGGCCTTCCACCGGGAGATCGAAGAACTCGGGGTCGGCCGCGACGCCCTCATCGCGACGACCGCCCGGATCATCGATCAGACGGTCACCGGACCCTCCTGACGCTGCCCGGTCGGCGCGACGGTCAGCTCGACGTCGACCTCGAACACCTTCTCGAACAGCTCGCGTTTGCGGCGTGCCCCCCACAGCTCCAGCTCGACGTCCCGGGACGACTGCAGGCGCACCACGACCAGCGACGGCCCGAGGGTCACCTGCACATGCTCGACGGCGCCGCCGCGACTGCGGTCCAGGCCGTCGGCGAGGCGCAGCAGCGCGGCGAGGCGGCGCAGCCGGTGCCGATCGACCATCCCGAAGTCGTCGCCGAGCTTCGGCTCGCCCCGCCGGTGCCACCGGGCCAGCGCGGCGAGCAGCTGCACCTCCGCGGGCGTGAACCCGCGCAGCTGCGCATGGCGGATCAGGTATGCGCCGTGCTTGTGATGGCCCGTCGTCGAGACGTGCTCGCCGACGTCATGGAGGAGGGCCGCGTACTCGAGCAGCTCCCGGTCCTCGGCCCCGAGGCCGTGCAGCGGCTGCGTCTGGTCGAACAGCTCGAGCGCGAGCCGCGCCACGCGATGCGCGTGTCCTTCGTTGGTGGCACAGCGCCGCGCGAAGCCCTGCACGGACGCTCGTCGGATCGCGCGCGGGTCATCGGTCCAGTCACTCGGGTCGTGCCGGCCGATCACGTCGAGGACGATCCCCTCGCGCAGGGCCCACTCGCTGACCGTCATCTCGTCGAACCCGAACAGCTCCATCGCCGTCGCCAAGAGCATCGACCCGGCGGGGATCAGATCGACGCGGCGGGTCTCGAGGCCGTCCATCCGCAGCCGCTCACTGGCCTTGGAGCCGACGATCTCCTTGTGGAGGGCGAGGAACTCGTCGCGGCCGAACGTCAGCTGGTTCAAGGACACCGGCACGTCGGCCACGCGCCGCGCCGCGACCATGTGGGCCAGATCCAACAACGTGCCGCTCGTCCCGACGACCATGCGCGGCGCGTACGCCGCGACCGTCTCCGCGACCGGTGCCAGCAGGCCGGTGATCCGGCCCTGTAGGCCGCGGCGGTCCTCCTTCGACAGCGGATCGCTGCGCACGAGCTCCGCCGTCAGCCGTCCCACGCCCAAGTTCTCGCTCGCCGACCAGCGCAACCCGGCCGCGTCGCCGACCATGATCTCGAGGCTGCCGCCGCCGAGGTCGAAGCACAGCGCCGGCGCCGGGTCGAGCAGGAGGCTGGCCCGGATCGCCCCGAAGATCAGCTCCGCCTCCCGCCGGCCGCTGATCACCTCGACCGCGACGCCGGTCTCGGCCTCGATGCGGTCGACGAGCGCGTCCCCGTTCGCCGCCTGGCGGATGGCGCTCGTGGCGCAGGCGTGGATCTCCGTCGCGCCCGCCGCGTCGGCCAGCAGCTTGAAGTGGCGCACGGTCTGCACCGCGACGTCGGCCGCGCCGCTCGTGATCCGCCCCTTCGTGGCGACGACGTCCCCGAGGCGGATCATCGCCTTCTCTCGGGCGAGCGCCTCGAAGTGCCCATCCGAGCGCACATCCGCGACCAGCAGGTGGAACGAGTTGGTCCCGAGATCGAGCGCGGCGATCCGCACGCGCGGAGAGTAGCGGTACGCTCCCCGGCGCTAGGAGCATGCTTGAGAAGCGAGGATCGCATGGCTGACTTCGACGCCGAAGCCCGGATGCTGATCGACGGGAAGCTCGTCGACGCCGCGTCGGGCGCCACATTTGCCAACGTCAATCCCGCCACCGAGGAGGTCATCGGGCAGGTCGCCGACGGCCGCGCCCGTCGACATGGAGCGCGCCGTCGGCGCGGCCCGCCGGGCCTTCGACGACACCGACTGGTCCACGAACCGGGAGCTGCGGCGCCGCTGCCTCCAGCAGCTGAAGGACGCCCTCGCCCGGGAGCGCGAGACCCTGCGACCCCAGGTCGTGGCCGAGGTCGGCACGCCGATCATGCTGACCTACGCCATCCAGCTGGACTCCTGCATCGACGACCTGCAGTGGGACATCGACATGATCGACGCCTACGAGTGGGAGCAGGACCTCCCAGTCCACGAGTTCATGGGGATGCGCAGCGCCCGCCGCGTGTACAAGGAGCCGGTCGGCGTCTGCGGCGCGATCACCCCGTGGAACTTCCCGTTCATGCTGAACCTCTCGAAGCTCGGCCCGGCGCTGGCGGCGGGCAACACCGTCGTCCTCAAGCCCGCACCCGACACGCCGTGGAGCGCCACGTTCCTCGGCCGGCTCGCGGCGGAGCAGACCGACCTGCCGCCTGGCGTGCTGAACATCGTCACCGCGGGCGACAAGGCCGCGGTCGGCGAGGTGCTCACCGGTGACCCGCGCGTCGACATGATCAGCTTCACCGGGTCGTCGGCGACCGGGAAGCGGATCATGGCCCGCGGCGCCGACAGCTTGAAGCGGGTGTTCCTCGAGCTCGGCGGCAAGTCGGCGAACATCGTCCTCGACGACGCCGACTTCGGGGCCGTTGTGCCCACCGGGTCGATGACCTGCATCCACGCCGGGCAGGGCTGCGCGATCACCACCCGGATGCTGCTCCCCGCCTCCCGCTACGACGAAGGCGTCGAGCTGCTCAAGGCGGCGTTCGAAGGCTGGTCCTACGGCGACCCCACCGACCCGAACAACCTCATGGGGCCCCTCATCAACGAGCGCCAGCGCGAGCGCGTCCTCGGCTACATCGAGAAGGGCAAGGCGGAAGGCGCCCGACTCCTCGTCGGCGGCGGCATTCCGGCACACCTGCCGAAGGGGTACTTCGTCGAGCCCACCCTCTTCGTCGACGTCGACCCCGACGCCACCATCGCCCAGGAAGAGATCTTCGGACCCGTGCTCGCTGTGCTGCGCTACGAGGACGACGACGACGCCGTCCGCATCGCCAACAACTCGCGCTACGGCCTGTCCGGCTCCGTCAGCGGCGGCTCGCTCGACCGGGCGCTCGCCGTCGCGTCGCGGATCCGCACCGGGACCGTCTCCGTGAACGGCGGCGGGTGGTTCGGCCCCGATTCGCCGTTCGGCGGGTACAAGGACAGCGGGATCGGCCGGGAGCACGGTGTGGCCGGCTTCGAGGAGTACCTCGAGCTCAAGACGGTCGGGCTGCCCGCCGACGCCGCGTAGCGGCGTGGCCCGCCTGCGGGCCGACGACCTCCACCGGCTCGGGTCGCTCCTCACGGCGCTGCGCGGCCTCGACCCGCTGCACGAGCGCAGCCCAGCGACCTTCACGCGTGGGCGCGCGCCGTTCCTCCACTTCCACTCGCTGCCCGATGGGCTCGTCGCCGACGTGAAGGTCGGCGACGGCTGGCGCCGCTACACGGTGGAGCGGGCCGCCGACCGGCGGCTCGTGCTGCGCGACGTCCGCCGGGTGCTCCGCGGCGACACCGCCCGGCTCGCCGGCCGGCCGACCTGAGCGGGCACCGCCGGTACCATTGGGCGACGCCGATCCGGAGATGACGCGCATGGCGACCACCGACACCGACCTCGCCGCCTTGGGGCTGCCCGACGGGTACCTCCCGACGTTCGCGACGCTCGACGAGGAGCGTCGCCACCGCAAGGAGCGCCTCGCCGCGGCGTTCCGGCTCTTCGGCCGGTTCGGCTTCGACGAGGGCGTCGCCGGCCACATCACCGCCCGCGACCCCGAGCACCTCGACCACTTCTGGGTCAACCCGTTCGGGATGAACTTCAAGCACATCCGCGTCTCCGACCTGATCCGCGTCGACGCCAACGGACAGGTCGTCGAAGGGGACCACGGCGTGAACGCCGCAGCCTTCGCCATCCACTCGCAGGTGCATGCGGCGCGGCCCGACGTGATCGCCGCCGCGCACTCGCACTCGATGCACGGCAAGGCCTGGTCAACGCTCGGTCGACTCCTCGACCCGCTGACCCAGGACGCCTGCGCGTTCTACGAGGACCACGCCGTCTTCGACGACTACACCGGCGTGGTCTTGGACCTCGAGGAGGGCAAGCGCATCGCGCACGCCCTCGGCGAGGGGAAGGCGGCGATCCTTCGGAACCACGGGCTGCTGACCGTCGGTCACTCCGTCGACGAGGCCGTCTGGTGGTTCATCACGATGGAGCGATCGTGCCAGGCCCAGCTGCTCGCCGAGGCCGCCGGCACCCCGGTGCACATCAGCGCCGACGCGGCCCGGCTCACCGCCCGGCAGGTCGGTTCGCACCTCGCCGGCTGGTTCAGCTTCTCCCCGCTCTACGAGTGGATCGTGCGCGAGCAGCCCGACCTGCTCGAGTGACCCGACGACGGCTCGCGGCGCTGGGTGGCGGCGCCGCCGTCGCGCTGCTCCTCGCCACACCGGCGCTGGCCGCGTCCCGCGTGCCCTACGCCGCCGCCTGCCGGGCCGCGCCGACCCTGACCGCTGCTCGGCTCCCCGCGGCGCTGCCCCCGACGCCGCTGCCCGCGGTGCTCGGCAGCACCCAGACCGCGGTTGTCGCCCGGGTCGTCGCCGTCCTCTACGAGGGTCCCCGGCCGGCCGTGCCGCACCGGCCCGCGAACTTCGTCGGACCGATCCCGCCGTCGCGCTGCCAGGTGCTCCGTCTGGCCGTGACCCGCACGCTCACCGCCAGCCCCGTGACGACGCTCGTCGTCGTCAAACCCCGCGCCCCGTACCTGCTCGCCGCGTCGCGCCGCGTGCAGGCCGGCACCTTCCTCCTCGACGGCTCCACCCCCTACCCCATGATCCTCGGGAACTACGGGCCCTCGTCGTACTCGGCGGCCGAGGTCGCCGCGGCGCTCGCCACCCGCCGCTGAGCGGACCGGCTTAGCTGGACTTCGAGCGGGCGTACTCCTTCGTCCCCGCGAGGAAGGCGTCGGGGTCACCGAACTTGCCGGCGACGACGTCCCCGAACCAGGCGGGGACATAGGCCTCGAACGTGCCCGCGTCGAGCTGGGCCATGACGGGTTCGACGATGGCGTCCACGGGCAGCATCTCGACGGAGTCGTGGAAGCCGGCCTCGTTGTCCGGCAGGTGGAACAGCTCGGTGTCGATCACCCCCGGGTTCACGACGTGCACGAGCACGTCGGTGTCGCGCAGGTCGACGGCCATCGACTCCGAGAAGGCGGTGATGGCCGCCTTGCTCGCCGAGTAGGCGGCTTCGATCGGCGGGCCGAGCCGCGCCGCGACGGACGAGATGTTCACGATCCGCCCGGACCGCTCGATGAGGGTCGGCAGCAGCGCGAGCGTCAACCGGACGGGGGAGAGGTAGTTGATGCGCATCACCGCGTCGACCTCGGCCGGCGTGAGGCGCCGCACGTCGCGCCGCTTCGGGATCCCCGCGTTGTTGACCAGGACGTCGATGCCGCCCAGCTCGTCGTTGGCGCGCGCCGCGAACGCGTCGATGCCGTCGAGGTCGGCGAGGTCGACGGCCCAAGCCCGCGAGTCCGGTGCCTGCTGCTGCAGGCGGCCCAGCACCTCATCGAGGCGGTCGGCGCGTCGGGCGCAGATCCCGACGGTGGCGCCGCGTTGGGCGCAGCCCTCGGCGAGCGCCGCACCGATCCCCGACGACGCGCCCGTCACGAGCACGTGCTTGCCTGCCAGCGAGTAGCTCATGGCCCCGACGCTACCGGGGGTGGCCAGGTACTGTCCGGCGCCGTGCCCCTCGATCCCACGTCGGCGCTGCTCACCGACCGTGTGGCCGTGGTGACCGGCGCGGCGGTCGGCATCGGTGAGGCCGTCGCGGGCGCGCTCGCTCGCTTCGGCGCCCACGTCGGCGTATGTGACCGCGACGTCCCGCACCTCGACGAGACGGCCGACGCCGTCGAAGCCGCCGGGCGCCGTGTGGTCGCGGCGGAGCTCGACGTGCGCGACGAGGCCGCGAGCGCGCGGTTCGTCGAGCAGGTCGCACGCGAGCTCGGGCCGATCGACATCCTGGTGAACAACGCCGGCGGCGGGTTCTTCGCCGACTTTCTGAGCGTCAACGCCAAGGGCCAGGACGCGCTGATCCGCGAGAACTTCGGGAGCGTGACGAACTTCGTCCGGCCGACGGTGGCGACCATGGCGCCGCGGGGCGGGTCGATCATCAACGTGACCTCGATCGAGGCCCACCGGGCCGCGCCCGGCTTCGCCGTGTACTCAGCGATGAAGGCCGCCGTCGCGAGCCTCACTCAGAGCCTGGCGCTCGAGCTCGGACCTCGACGGATCCGGGTGAACTGCGTGGCCCCCGACGTCATCCCGACGCCCGGTGTCGGGCCGATGGAGGTCCACACCCCGCTGCCGATCGGCGGCGAGGTCGACGACGTCGCCGCCGCGGTGGTGTTCCTCGCCGGCGACCTGGCCCGGTTCGTGACCGGCACCACGATCCACGTCGACGGCGGCAACCTCGCGGCCGGCGGGTGGCACCGCCGCGTCGACGACTCCTACACGACCCACGCCTGACCTCGAAGGAGCGGACGGTGCAGTTCGGTGTCGCGCTCGGTCGCCTGAACCCGGCGTTCTTCGTCGAGTGCACCCTCGCTGCGGACCGGCTCGGCTACGAGTCCGTGTGGCTCCCCGAGCATCTGGTGTTCACCACCCGGATGAGCCGCTCCCCGCACCCGGGGGAGGAGCATCCACCCGTCCCGCCGACCACCCCGATCTTCGACGCGTTCGCCTACCTCGCCTACCTGGCGGGCCGCACCGAGCGGGTCCGCCTCGGCACCCACGTCTACAACATCGGGTTGCGTCACCCCTTCGTCGCCGCCCGCGCCGTGCAGACGCTCGACATCGTGTCCGGCGGACGCGTCGAGTTCGGCGTCGGCGCCAGCTGGCTCGAGGAGGAGTGGGACGCCGCGGCAGCTCGACTTCCACCGGCGGGGCCGCCGGGTCGATGAGGCCCTCGCGGTGTGTCAGCGGCTCTGGACCGAGGACGAGGTGTCGCACCACGGCGAGTGCTTCTCCTTCGACGGCGTCGTGTTCGAGCCGAAGCCCCTGCAGCGGCCGTGGCCTCCGATCCTGATCGGCGGGGAGAGCGGGGCGGCGCTGCGACGGGCCGCCACGCTGGGCGACGGCTGGATCGGGATGGCGCACGACTTCGACAGCGGCGCCCGGCAGGTCGAGCGGCTGCGACAGCTGCTCGCCGACGCCGGTCGCGACGCCGCCACCTTCCAGTTCTGTCTCGGTGGGCCCGTCGACTCGGCGGCGGACGTCGCCCGCTGGGCGGACATCGGCGTCACGCGCCTCATCGTCTCCCCGTGGGCTCGCTCACCCGACGCCGTCGCCGGCCTCGAGCGATTCGCGGACCTCCACGGTCTCCGCCCCTGACGCCGCGCGGCACGTCCGCCGATCGTCAGGGCACCTGCGCGACGACGAAGACCCGCCGGAACGGGAACACCGTCCCGTGCACCCCCGGCGGGTAGAGCTCGACGAGGCGCCGGTCGAGCGCGGCGAGGTACGCCTCGCGGGCGTCGTCGTCGCCCAGCGCGTCGAGGACGGGGCGCAGCGCCGTGCCCTTCATCCACTCGAGGACCGGTGCGGGCCCCGCCAGCACGTGCACGTACGTGGTCTCCCAGGCGTCGACCCGCGCACCGGCGTCGAGCAGCACCGCGAGGTAGTGCTCGGGGTCAAAGGAGCCGGCGCGCCCGCCGATCCCGTCGGGCAGCCGGTCCCGCCACGGCGGCTCGGCGAGGACCTCGTCGATCGCCCGGTGCGCCGGGCTGTCGAAGTTGCCGGGCACCTGGAAGGCGAGCCAGCCGCCCGGCGCGAGGTCGGTGAGCCAGCGGGCGGCGAGGTGGTCGTGGTCGGGGATCCAGTGCAGCAGCGCGTTGCTGACGAGCACGTCCACCGGCCCGTCGGGTCGCCACGTGGTGGCGTCGCCGAGCTCGAAGCGCACCCGTGCGGTCGCGAGCGCCGCGGCCTGCTCGATCATCGCGGGGGACGAGTCGAAGCCGAGGATCTCGGCGGTCGGCCACCGCTCGGCGAGGGTGACGGTCAGGTTCCCGGGTCCGCAGCCGGCGTCGACGACGCGGCGGGGCGTGTCCGCGTGCACCGGCGCCAGCAGGTCGAAGAAGGGCCGGGCGCGCGAGTCCGCGAAGCGCAGGTACTGGGCCGGGTCCCACGTGGAGCTCGCCATCACCGTGGCGCCCGATCAGGGCCCGTCGGCCAGCAGCTGGTCGGGCGTGGCGTCGTAGTCGCGGATCGTGCCGACGTTGCGACGCGAGAGCTCGACCGTGCCGGGCTGCATCGTGTGGCAGATCGCCCCCTGCACGTCGAGGATGTCGACCGCGCAGGGGACGGCGTCGAGGTCCATGCCGCGGCCCATCCCGATGTCGCACGCGCGGCGCAGCACGATCGCGGCCTCGGCGTCGTCGACCGGGAGGTGCTCATCGGCCCAGCGGAGGAACCCGCCGCGCCAGCGGGTCTCGGAGTAGGGGGGCGGCGCGACGCAGGACCGGCCCTCGAGGACCCAGGTGAGCCGCTCTTCGCCGTCGCGCCACAGGCGCACCTCGTGACGGTCACCGAGCTGCGCGCCCGCCGGGATCTGCACATCGTACTGGCGGGTGGTGCCCGGTGGGCCGCCACGCGCCGCGTGCGCGACCGCCAGGCCGGCGAGGTCGAACATGTGGGTGCAGTTCAGGCGCGGGTCGGCCCACTCGCCGACCGCGAGGCAGCGCCGCGACAGCGGCATCCCGGCGAGGTCGCGCAAGGGCTCCGCGGCCCCTGGGCACGTCGACCACGGCCAGCGCAGCGAGCGGGCCTCCATGGTCACCACCCGCTCCCCGTCGTGGCGCAACTCGACCTGGAAGTAGTGGAAGTCGTCCTCCAGCCCGCCGACGACGACGTCGGGGTCCCGAGCGACGACGCGGAGGCGTCGCCGGAACGAGCCGGTGCGGAACGGCCCAGTCATGTGCTGCGGGTCCGTCCGCCCGGGTAGTTCCCGCCGCCGAAGCGGTCGTCGAGCGCGTCGTAGTCGACCACGAAGCCGGCGCGGGGGAGCGCGTCGACGAACTCGACCGAGCGAGGCTTCTTGTACGGGGCGATCCCGGCGCGGCAATGGTCGATGAGCTCCGACGCGCTCACCTCGGCGCCGTTGCGCAGCACCACGACCGCCTTGACGCTCTGCACCCACGTGTCGTCGGGCACCCCGATCACCGCGCACTCCGCCACCGCGGGGTGGCTGGCGACGCAGCGCTCGACCTCGGCCGGGTAGATGTTCTCCGCCGCGGACTTGATCATCCGCGTCTTCGGTCCGATGAAGCTGATCGACCCGTCGACCTCACGGCGCCCGAGATCGTGGGTGTGATGCCAGCCGCCACGCTGGCGGCGTGCCGTCTCCTCGCGCCAATTCCAGTAGCCCACCATGACCGTCGGGCCGCGCACGACCAGCTCGCCGACCTCGCCCGGCGGGAGCTCGCGGTCGTCTTCGTCCACGACCGCGACCCGGGCGAGCGGCGCGCAGCGACCGTGGGTCCCGAGCGCGTCGACACCGAGACAGTTGTAGGTGATCATCCCCATCACCTCGGTCTGCCCGTAGCCGCCCGGGCGGCGCGCCCACGCGCTCGTGTCCGGGCTCGTCACCGCGTCCCACGCGGCCCGTCCGGGCACGGCACGCAGGCTCGACAGGTCATGGCCGCCCACGGCCCGCGCCTCGAGCACCTGGTCGACCGTCGGGCCGACGAGGAACGCGCCCGTGCAACGCTCAGCCTCGATCACGCGGCACAGCAGCTCGGGGTCCACGCGGCGCGCGAACACGTTCGTCGCCCCGGCCACCAGCGTCGCGAACGTGTGCATCAGGGTCCCGAGGTGGAACAACGGGCCGCTGTTGAGATACACGTCGTCGGCGGTGGTGCCCGTGAAGTGGCCGTACACCAGCCCCTGCGCGACGCAGGCCGTGTGGCTGAGCATCGCCCCGTTCGGGCGTCCCCCGAACGCCGCGGTGTAGATGATCAGCACCGGCGCCGCCGGGTCGACGGGCCGGTCGGGGTCCTCGACCGGCCAGCCGGCCAGCCAGTCCTCGTAGCCGTCGGGTCCACCGTCGTGGCGCACCCAGAGGGCCGACCCCCCGGTGCGCTGCCGCGCGGCGCGCACCGTGTCGCCGATCTCCTCGTCCTGCCAGAGCACCACCGCGGGTTCGAGGTCGTCGACGAGGAACGCCAGCTCCTCGGGCTGTTGACGCCAGTTGGCCGGACAGAACATTGCCCCGAGCTTCGCCGAGGCGAGGAGGCCCTCGAGCACCCGGAACGAGTTCTGGCCGAGCCACAGCACCCGCTCGCCCGGCCCGACGCCCGCCGCGGCGAACCCGCCAGCGAGCTGGTTCACCCGCGCGTCGAGCGCCGGATAGGTCAGACGCCAGTCGCCGTCGACCGCGCCGAGCGTCCCGGGTCGGCTGCGGGCGTGCTCGCGCAGCACGTCGCCGAGCGTCACGGCGTGGAGGCGATCCACGAGGTCAGCCGTCGAGCGAATCGCGATACGCCATGGGGAGCAGTTCGAGGAGCTGACCTTCGGGGTCGCGCACGAAGACGCCGAACCCGATGTTGGTGTCCTCCAGCACCGAGCCGCCGTGCTCGACCACCGCGGTGCAGGTCGCGTCGAGGTCATCGACGGACAGCGACAGGTGCGTCAAGCCGGGCTCGTTCATCGTGCGCGTCTGCGCCGGCCCCGGCCACGCGCCGGCCCCGGCGAAGTGGAGCAGCTCGAGCACGAGGCCGTCGCGTCGGAGATAGCAGGCGGTCATATCGATCGGCGGCGTCAGGCGCAGCAGCTGGTCGGAGGGGGAGTCGGGCGGGCTGATCTCCCGCCAGAACTCGAAGCCGAACACGTCCTCGTAGAACGCCCGTGTCCGGGCCAGGTCGGTGACGCACTGCCCGAGATGGTTGACGACCGCCATGCCGGCATGTTCGCGCAGGCGCGGGGCGTCGGGGACGGGCTACGAGGGTGGCCGAACGTTGATGACGAGCGTGAAGATGGCGGTGAGGACGTCGTCGCCGGTCGCGGCGTTCTTCCAGCGGGTCTCGGTCACGTAGAACTCGAGCTTGCCGCCGTTCGAGCGCTCTTTCTCGTACACGTCGGTGATCACCGTCTGGCCCTCGAGGACGTCGCCGACGTGCGGCCAGCGGTGGTACTCGAAGGCCTGCTCGCCGTGGAGGATGGCGCGGCCCGGACCGCGCAGCTTCTCGATCGGCAACCCGGCGGCGCCGCCGGCGCCGAGCGAGCCCCAGTACGACATCACGAACGGGAACGTCGGCGGGACCGGGGCGGCGTCGCCCCGGTAGACGTCGTCGGCGTCGCCGAGCGCCTCGGCGAAGACCCGCACCGGGCCCCGCTCGATCTGGACCGTCTGGGTCGCGCTCGTCTGGCCCTTCAGCTCGGTCAACGCCACGCCACGCTCCTTCGGTCGGCGCCGGACGTTACCGGAGCCAGTCGGCGCCGTGGGCGGCGAGGCGGTCCCGGAACGCGTTCGGGACGGGGTCGACGTCGCCGCCGAGCAGCGCGTGCTCGCAGCGGGCGCCGTAGGCGGTGGCGTACACCCACGAGGCCCGCACCACCCGCCACTCCCGGTCGTCGAAGGGCTGGCCCCGCGCCCGCTCGTAGTCCTCCACGAACGCGGTCGCCTCCCCGACGGTCGGGACGTGGGCCACGGGCTGGGACCAGTCGATCGTGAACGCGTGCGCCACCTGGCCGACCGCCACGGTCTCGGCGTCCACCCGCAGGCTGTCCCAGTCGTACACGGCGACGAGGTCGTCGCCGTCGACGCGGAGATGCTCGACCCGGAAGTCGACGTGGGTCAGCACCGTCGGCGGGCCGGCGTCACGCGCGATCGTCGCGGCGGCTCGCGCCGCCAGCGCCTCGATCCACTCGGCGCCGGCCGCCGTCGCGTCGAAGTCGAACACCGGGCTGTGCGGCTCGGGGAACACCGTCCCCTCGCCGCGCGGCAGGACGCGTCGCGCCAACGCCGGCTCGTCCGCGCAGGCGGCCGTCAGGGTGAGCAGCCGGTGGAAGCTCTCGGCGACGCCGCGCCGCACCCGCGGCTGCGTGGCGTCGGGGACGGCCCCGCCGGTGAGCATCGCGTCCACGACGGCGAGGCCCGGCCCGATCCGCGCCGGGCCGGCGAGCGGCCGCGGCGCCGGGAAGCCGCGGGCGTGCAGGTGGCGCTGCACCCGCTGGATCGCGGCCAGCAGCGGTGCCGCCGTGACCGGCTGATGCGCCTTCAGCACCACCGGGCGGCCGTCGTCGAGCACCACCCCGAGCGCGCAGCCGGTGCTCGTCACGTAGAAGCGCGGCTCGCCGACCCCGGCGCCGAGCTCGCGCCGGAGGAACTGGTCGGTGAGCGCGGCGATCGCCGCCGCGTCGGTCGTGCCGAAGCATGCACGGTCGACGGGCGCCGCCGGGTAGCGGTCCAGCGCGGCCTGGATCACGGCCGCGGTCGCCGCGACCGACGGGTGTGCGGGCCGGCTCAGGGCGACGGGGAAGGGGTCCGCAGCTGGTGCTTCATCACCTTGCCGGTGGCGTTGCGGGGCAGCTCGTCGACGAAGACGAGCTGGCGGGGCCGCTTGTAGTCGGCGAGCCGCTCGGCGACGAAGTCGTGGAGCTGCTCGGCGTCGAGGTCGCTCGCCGGCCGCCGGACGACCCACGCGGCGACGTCCTCGCCGAGCACCGGATGCGGGATACCCGTGACGGCCGCCTCCTGCACATCGGGGTGCTCGAGGAGCACCGCCTCGACGTCCGTGGCGTAGATGTTGTTGCCGCCGCGGATGATCATGTCCTTCTTGCGGCCGCAGATGTAGAGGTAGCCGTCCTCGTCGAGGTAGGCGAGGTCCCCGCTGCGCAGCCAGCCGTCGTCGGTCCAGGTGGCGGCGGTTGCCTCGTCGTCGCGGTAGTACTCGCGCTGCTTGCCGGCCATCCGCAGCAGCAGCTCGCCGACGACCGTGGGTGGCGTCTCGTGCCCGTCGCCGTCGACGATCTTGATCTCCATCGGCCCGATGGGCTTGCCGACCGAGCCGATCCGGTTCTTGATCTCCTCCTTCGGCATCACGATGTACGCCGGGCCAGCCTCGGTCATGCCGTACGAGTTCCCGACGGTGGCGTCGGGCAGCCGCTCGATCAGGGCCAGCTGGGTGTGCGGTGCTAGCGGCGCGCTGCCGATCGACACCTGCCGGAGGCTCGACAGGTCGCGACGCTCGAAGTCGGGGTGCGCCACGATCAGCTCCGCGAACGCGGGCACGAGCATGCAGAACGCCGGCCGCTCCCGCTCCACGTAGTCGAGCCAGCGACCGGCGTCGAAGCGCGGCTGGTAGAAGCCGATGAGCCCCATCTTCATCGGGTTGTAGATGAACGCGATCCCGGCGAACGTGAACATCGGTGCGCCGTGGATCCACCCCTCCCCGGTCCAGACCGGCTCGAGGTTCGGGATCATCGCCAGGTTGCTGTGCCGCACCGCGATGCCTTTCGGGAGCCCGGTCGTGCCCGACGTGTACATCACGTCGGCCAAGTCCGAGGGATCCCGCGGCACCTGGAAGTCACCCTCGTCGCCGTCCCCGACCTCGTCCCAGGCCGCCACGTCTCGCGCGTCCCCGCCGGCGCTGACCACCAGGCGCAACGACGACAGCCGGGGCCGCACGGCCTGCACCGTGGGGAGCAGCGACGCGTCGGTGAGCACGGCCGCGACCTCGGCGTGGCCGAGGATCGCGGCCAGTTCCGGCTCGGACAGCCGGGTGTTGGTCGGCACGGCGACCGCGCCCGCCTTGTGGATCGCCGCGTAGGCGACGATCCAGCGGAGCACCTCGCTGCTCGGCAGGTACACCGACACCCGGTCCCCGGGGTGGACGCCGAGTCCGACGAGGCCCCGGGCCAGCGCGTTCGACGCGCGGTCCCAGCCGGCGAACGTGATCGCGGTGCCGGCGTCGAGGTTGCGGTAGGCGAGCGCGTCGGGATGCTCCCCGGCCATGAATCGCAGCTGGTCGACCTGCAGCTCACCCCACGGCGGCACGGCGCGCGACCGTAGCCCAGGGACCTGACGGGGCCGTCAGGTACTGTCGTCGCCCGACGTCCGTTCCGAGGAGGACCCGTGGGAGACGCCGTCATCGTCGCCGCTGCCCGCACGCCGATTGGCACGGCGCGGAAGGGCTCGCTCGCCGCCATGAGCGCGTTCGACCTCGGTCGTGTCGTCGTCGAGTCGGCGGTGAAGCGCGCCGGTGTCCCGGCCGAGGACCTCGACGACATCGTGCTCGGCGAGGTGCTCCAGGGTGGCGGCGACATCGCCCGGTACGTCGCCGTGGAGCTCGGGCTGACCGATGTGCCCGGCATGGCGCACAACCGGCACTGCGCGTCCGGGATGGCGGCGGTGCAGACCGCCGCGGCCAACATCCGTGCCGGCATGGATCACGTCGTCGTCGCCGGCGGCACCGAGAGCATCACCCAGTCGCCGCAGGTGTTCCGCAAGCTGCCCGGCGCGTACGGCGGGGTCCAGCAGTGGCTGTCGCCGTCGCACCCCGAGACGCCCGACGCCCCGACGATGGACATGTCGATCACCGTGGGCTGGAACACCGCGCAGCGCGCCGGCGTCACCCGTGAGGAGATGGACGACTGGGCGTACCACTCCCACCGGCGGGCCGTGGCGTCCATCGACAACGGCTCGTTCCGCGACGAGATCGTCGCCGTCGAGGTCCCGGTCGGCCGAGGCGACCCGCGCATCTTCGACACCGACGAGCACCCGCGCCGCGACACGACACGGGAGCGCCTCGCGGCCCTCCCGCCGCTGCATCCGGAGATCCCCGGCTTCTCGATCACCGCCGGCAACGCCTCCGGTCTCAACGACGGCGCATGCGCGATGGTGCTCTGCGACGACACCTACGCCGCCGACCATGAGCTCGAGGTCCTCGCGATCGTGCGGTCGTGGGCGTCGGCTGGGGTGCCGCCCGCCGACACGGGGCTCGGGCCCACCGTCGCCATCCCGAAGGCCGTGCAGCGCGCCGGCCTGGCGCTCGAGGACGTCGCGCTCGTCGAGATCAACGAGGCGTTCGCGTCGATGGCGGTGGCGTCGAGCCGCATCCTCGGCTTCTCCCACGACATCGTGAACGTCAACGGGAGCGGCTGCAGCCTGGGCCACCCCGTGGCATGCACGGGCGCTCGGATGATCACGACGCTCACCTACGAGCTGCGACGCCGGGGTGGCGGCATCGGCGTCGCGAGCATGTGCGCCGGCGGCGGGATGGGGTCCGCGACGGTCATCGAGGTGCCGGCGCCCTAATCGCGCTGCCGGGGTCGGCTCGGCGGTTCGGCTGGCACCGGCGATACATTGCGCGCCATCAGCGCCAATCTCGACGACGACCTCGCGCTCGCGCTGTCGCTTGCCGACACGGCCGACGAGCTGACCCTCCGGCGGTTCCGGGCCGCCGACCTGCACGTGCAGACCAAGCCCGACGACACCCCGGTGAGCGAGGCGGACCACGCGGTCGAGACCGCGGTGCGGCACCGGCTCGCGGTGGACCGCCCCGGCGACGCGATCGTCGGCGAGGAGTTCGGTGTGTCCGGCACGGGCCGGCGCCGCTGGATCATCGACCCGATCGACGGCACCAAGAGCTTCGTGCGCGGCGTCCCCGCCTGGGCGACGCTGCTCGCGCTCGAGGTCGACGACGACGTCGTGGTCGGGGTGGCGTCGGCACCCGCGCTGCGGCGGCGCTGGTGGGCGCGCACCGGCGGGGGAGCCTTCGCCAACGGCGACCCGATCCACGTGTCCGACGTGGCCCGGCTCGAGGACGCGTACGTCTCGGCACCCAGCGTCCGCGCCTTCGAGCTCGCCGGGCTCGACGCGGGGTTCCAGGCGCTGATCCGACACTGCCGTCACGTCTCGGGGTTCGCCGACTTCTGGGGTCACGTGCTCGTCGCCGAGGGGGCGGCGGACGTCATGGTGGAGCCGGTCCTCGCCCGCTGGGACGTCGCCGCGCTGCTCCCGATCGTGGCCGAGGCCGGTGGACGGATCAGCGACTTCCGCGGTGCCCCGTGGGCTGACGACGCGCCCTGCCTCACGACGAACGGGCGGCTGCACGAGCTGGCCATCGACGCGTTGGCGGGCGCGGCGTGAGCCCGCCGGTGACCGTGGGGCTCGACATCGGCACGTCGTCGGTGAAAGCCGTCGCGGCCGACGACGACGGGAACGTGGTCGCCAGCGCGCGGGTGCCCCACGAGATGCGGGTGCCGACACCCGGGCGCCTCGAGCACGACGCGGTCGACGCGTGGCGGACCGGTCCGCGGCGCGCGCTCGCCGAGCTCGGCGACCTGGACGTGCGGGGGGTGAGCGTCGCGGCGATGGTCCCGTCGCTCACCGCGGTCGACGCCGGCGGTGTCCCCGTCCAGCCCGGCCTGCTGTACGGGGACGAACGGGGCCACACCGGGAAGACCGGGAACCCCATCGAGGCCGGCGAGCTGCTCGCCTTCTTGCGCTGGCTGGTGCGCGCCGCGCCCGACGCCGCCGGCTACTGGCCCGCGCAGGCCGTCGCCAACCACGCGCTGTGCGGCGAGGCCGTGCTCGACACGTCGACCGCCGCGACCGCGCACCCGCTGTTCGACTGGCAGGGTTGGGACGCCGCGGTCGCCGCCGAGCACGGCACCCGCCCCGACCAGTTCCCTCGCCTCGTCCCGACGGCGTGGGCCGCGGGGCGCGTCGACGGTGATGGCCCACCCCTTGCGTCCGGCTGCATCGATGCGCTGGCCGAGCAGCTCGTCGCCGGCGCGGACCACGACGGCGACGTCCTCGTCCTGCTCGGCACGACGCTCATCATCTGGGCGGTCACCGATTCGACCGACGAGGTCCCCGGCCTGTACGTCCTGCCGCACACCGCGCCCGGCAAGATGCTCGTCGGCGGGCCGAGCAACGCCGGTGGGCTGTTCTGCAACTGGGCGGCGTCGCTGCTCGGCGCGCCGTCGACCCCGCTCGACGCGCACCGCGTTCCCGTGTGGGCCCCATACCCGCGGGGAGAGCGGTCCCTGATGCACGACGCGGCGCGGCGGGCCCAGCTCGTCGACCTCGACTTGACCCACGACGCGGCCGCGGTCCGTCGTGCGGCGTTCGAGGCGTCGGGGTTCGTTGCCCGCCGCATCCTCGACGTCGCCCGGGAGCACCACGGGATCGCTCCCCGGCGCCTCGTCGCGTCTGGTGGCGGCACCCGGGTCGACGACTGGGTCCAAGCCGTCGCCGACGCCACCGGGCTCCCCGTCGACTGCGTCGCGGTGCCCGAAGGGGGCGCGCTCGGGTCGGCCTGGCTGGCCCGCATCGCCGCCGGCCTCGAGGCCCCCACCGCGATGACCGAGGGCCGTCGCTGGGCGCGACACGGCCGCACCGTCGAACCCGACCCGGCATGGGTCGACGCGGTCGCCGACCGCTACGCGCGGTTCCTCGAGGTGTCGGCGTAGGCTCGTTGGTCGTGACCTCGACCGTGCCGCTCGCCGACTGGGACCCGATGGCCCAGTTCGGCGCCGACGCCCGCGATGTGCGTGATCCGCACCCCGAGCTGGCCCGCCGCCGGCGCGAGGAGCCGATCGCCACACGATCCGCCTGGGGCGACGGCGGTCAGCCCGTCGACGGGTACGAGCTCTACCGCTACGACGACTGCGCGGCGGTGCTGCGCGACAACGAGACGTTCTCCTCGGAGAGCATCCGGGCCAACATGGAGCTCGTCATGGGCCCATACCCGCTCGTCGGGATGGACGAGCCCGACCACAAGCGGCTCCGGTCGCTCGTCGCGCAGGCGTTCCGCCAGAAGACCCTCGCCCACTTCGAGGACGATCTCGTCGTCCCGGTCGTCGACGAGATGATCGACGGGTTCGTCGCCCGCGGCGACGCCGAGCTGGTCCGCGAGATGACCTACCGCTACCCGGTGCAGGTCATCGCGGTGATCCTCGGGCTGCCCCGAGACGACTACGAGCAGTTCCACGTGTGGGCGTCGGCGATCATCAGCGTCGGTGCGCAACCGATGCGGGGCATCCGGGCCTCCGCGGAGCTGCGCGACTACCTCGAAGGCGTGCTCGCCGACCGGCGCGCCCATCCCCGCGACGACCTGGTGAGCGAGCTCGCGACCGCCGAGCTCGACGGGGAGCGCCTCGGTGACGAGGAGCTCTACTCGTTCGTGCGGCTCCTCCTGCCCGCCGGCGCCGAAACCACCTACCGCGCGACCGGCAACCTCCTCTTCGGTCTGCTGAGCGACCCGCCCCAGCTCGAGGCGGTGCGCGCCGACCGGTCCCACCTCACTGCCGCGGTCGAAGAGGCGATCCGCTGGGAGCCGCCGCTGCTCATCACCTCGCGGGTGGCCGCCCGCGACGCGGAGGTCGCCGGGACGCCGGTCCCGGCCGGCACGCAGGTGATCCCCAACATCGGCTCCGCGAACCGCGACGAGACCCGTTGGGACGACGCCGAGCGCTTCGACCTGTTCCGCGAGGCGAAGCCGGTCATCTCGTTCGGTGTCGGCCCCCACATGTGCCTCGGCATGCACCTCGCCCGGATGGAGATGCGCGCCGCCGTGAACCGGCTGCTCGACCGCTGCCCCAACCTGCGCCTCGACCCGCACGCCGTCGAGCGCGACGACCCGCACATCCACGGGGAGACCTTCCGGTCGCCGACCACCCTCCCCGTGGTCTTCGACGCCGCGGCCTGACCTCCGGGGTGGCGGTGCTGCGCATCGAGATCGACCCGTCGAAGTGCATGGGGTCAGGCAACTGCTCGTTCTGGGCGCCCGCCACCTTCGATCTCGGGGAGGACGGCATCGCGTACGTCGTCGACCCCGACGGTGACGGCGAGGACAAGGTCGTCCTGGCCGGGCAGGGCTGCCCCACCCAGGCCATCGCCGTCTGGCGCGGCGACCAGCGCCTCGTGTGACGGACCCGCTGCCCCGCGTGCTCGTGCACGGCGGGGCGCACGGCGCGTGGTGCTGGGAGCGCCTCCGGCCGCGCCTGCACACCCCGGCGCTCGCCGTCGACCTGCCACCGACCGTGATCCGCGGCGCCCCACACGTCGCGCCGCCCCCCGACACCGCCCACCTCGGGCTCGACGACTTCGCCGACGCCGTCCTCGCCGCCGCTGACCGCGCCGGCTACGACCGCTTCGTGCTCGTCGGCCACTCACTGGGCGGGCTGACGATCGCCGAGGTCACCCGACGAGCGCCGACACGGGTCGCGCATCTCGTGTTCGTCTCGTGCCTGATCCCATCCGACGGGCAGTCCAGCATCGACGCGCTGCCGATCGAGCTGCGCCAGCTCGCCGCCGACGCCGTGCAGGCCAGCGAGCGCGAGGGTGCCGCGGTCGGCCGCCTCGACGACGCCACGATCCGCGCCATGTTCTGCAACGACATGAGCGACGAGCAGACCGCCTTCGTGCTCGACCACGTCGGCAGCGAGGTCCCGTCGCTGCTCGCGCAGCCGGTGACCCGACAGGGGATCCCGTCCACGGTGCCGAGCACCTACGTGCGGCTCGGCCGCGACGCGTCCCTCGCCCCCGAGGTGCAGGACGCGCAGATCGCCGCGCTGCGCGCCTGCCCCGGCGGCCCGGTCGACGTCGTGGACCTCGACACCGGCCACGACGTCATGATCAGCGCCCCGGCCGAGCTGGCCCGCATCCTCGACGGCCTCGCGACGTGACGGGCACGCGAACGTCACCGGTAGGATCCTCGCGTGCCGATCGGAATCTCCGAGGAACATCTCGCGCTCCACGACGCGGTCCGCGGCTGGTGCGACCGCTACTGCCCACCCGCGACACCCCGAGCGCTGCTCGACGCTGACCGGGAGACACGCCCCGACTTCTGGGACGACCTCGCCGCGCAGGGCTGGCTCGGCCTCCACCTCGCCGAGGAGCACGGCGGCTCCGGGTTCGGTCTCCCCGAGCTCGTCGTCGTCCTCGAGCAGCTCGGCACCGCGATCGCGCCGGGCCCGTTCCTCGCCACCACCCTCGCCGCTGCCCTCGTGCAGGCCGGCGGCAACGAAGCCGCCGCCAAGAGCCTGCTGCCCGGGCTGGCCGCCGGCGAACGGATCGGCGCCGTCCACACCGACGCCGACGACCCGCCCACCGGGCGAGACACCGCCGACGGACTCGTCCTCCGCGGCACCGTCCGCCCCGTGCTCTCCGCGCACCTGGCGGACGTGCTCGTCACGCCCGTGCGCGTCGGCGACGACGACCGCTGGTACGCGATCGACCTCGACAACGCCACGGTGCGCGAGCTGCCGAGCGTCGACCCGACCCGCCGGGTCGCCGAGGTCGACCTCGACGGCATCGTCGTCCCCGCCGAGCGTCGCCTCGACGCGCTCGACCCGGCGCGGGTCCGCGACCTGACCGCGGTGCTCGCGGCCGCCGAGGCGGTCGGCGTCGCCCAGTGGTGCGTGACCACCGCCGCCGAGTACGCCAGGGTGCGAGTCCAGTTCGGGCGGCCCATCGGCCAGTTCCAAGGCGTGAAGCACAAGTGCGCCGACATGGTCGGCCGGGTCGAGCTCGCCCGCGCTGGCGCGTGGGACGCGGCCCGCGCCGCTGCCGACGGTGGTTCCGCCGCGTCGCTCACCGCCGCGTCGGCGCTGTCGCTCGCCCTCGACGCCAGCTTCACCAACGCCAAGGACTGCATCCAGGTGCTCGGCGGCATCGGCTTCACGTGGGAGCACGACGCCCACGTCTACCTCCGCCGCGCGCTCACGCTGGGCAGCCTGCTCGGCCCGGCGTCGGAGTGGCGGGTCCGGGCCGCCACCCTGGGGCGCGACGGGGCGCGCCGTCCCCTCGCCCTCGATCTCGGACCCCACGCCGACGCAGCACGCGCCGAGGTCCGCGCGTTCCTCGCGACCGTGCAGGACCTTGACCGGGACGAGCAGCGTCGCCGCGTCGCGGACGCCGGGTACCTGATGCCGACCTGGCCGACGCCGTGGGGCCGCGACGCGAAGGCGGTCGAGCAGCTCGTCATCGACGAGGAGTTCCGCGCCGCGTGGGTGCCCCGCCCGGGGATCATGATCGGCAGCTGGGCGCTGCCCCCCGTCATCGTCTACGGCACCCCGGAGCAGCAGGAGCGCTGGATCCCCCCGACGCTGCGTGGGGAGATCACCTGGTGTCAGCTGTTCAGCGAGCCCGGCGCCGGGTCCGACCTCGCCGGGCTCACGACCCGCGCGTCGAAGGTCGACGGCGGATGGCTCGTCACCGGTCAGAAGGTCTGGACGTCCATGGCCCGCCAGGCCAACTGGGGCATCCTTCTGGCTCGCAGCGACCCGGACGCCCGGAAGCACGACGGCATCTCGTGCTTCATGGTCGACATGCGCCACACCGACGGCCTCGACGTGCGTCCCCTCCGCGAGCTCACCGGCGAGTCGATGTTCAACGAGGTGTTCTTCGACGAGGCGTTCGTCCCCGACGACTGCCTCGTCGGCGCCGTCGGCGACGGCTGGCGGGCGGCGCGCACCACGCTCGCCAACGAGCGGGTCTTCATGGGCGGCGGCATGAGCTTCGGGCGCGGCGTCGAGCAGATCCTGCGCGGGCTCGCGGCGTGCGACGAGCAGGACCGCCTCGTACTCGACGAGGTCGGCGGGCTCGTCGCGACCGCGCACGCCCTCGCCTGCCTCGGGTTCCGCCTCACCCTCGCTGCGCTCGCCGGCGCGGACCCGAGCGGGTCGGAGGCGTCGGTGCGCAAGCTGCTCGGTGTCCTGCACGATCAGCACGTCCAACAGGTCGGCCTGGCGCTCCTCGGCCCGGCCGGCGCCGTCGCCGACCGCGACGGCGCCGCGTGGAGCCGCGGCTTCCTCTTCAACCGCAACCTCACCATCGCTGGCGGCACCAGCGAGATCCAGCGCAACATCATCGGCGAGCGGGTCCTCGGGCTGCCCCGCGACCCCGAACCGACGCCTCGCCCCTGACCGACCGCCACCGTCCCGCGCCGTCACGACGTGCGGCCGCGGCGCTGCCGAGCACGCGGCCTCGCCTAGTGTCAGGCCGGCTCGGGCCCGGTGGCCCGGCCGCGCCACCGAGCCGGGTGCGTGGGAGGGGGAGCATGCGCCATCGATCGCTCGTCGTCGCCCTGTCGATCGTGGGTGCCGCGGGTCTCGTGGGCGTGTCGTCGGCCAGTGCGGCGCCGAGCCCCGCTGGCGCGCCCGCCGCGTTCCGCGCGCCGGGGAAGGGCTACGTCGTCTACTGGGACCAAAACGAGGAAGAGGACTACTACGCGTCGGCGACGAACACCCAGGGTCAGCTGTTCCCCGCCTGGGACGCCAACGGCCAGATGTGCATCCTGAACGACGGCACGGGGCGCTGGGTGGTCGGCTATGACCCGACCGTGCCCAGCCAGCACAACCCTGGCGGGCCGCCGTTCAAGCCGTACAAGCAGCCGCCGATCGGCGAGGAGCTCGTCAGCCCGAGCGGCGTCTGGACGGGCACCAACCTCTTCGTCCCGGGCCCGTACCGCATGAGCGCGAAGGACCCGGGTGAGGACTCGCCCGCGGTCAACGGCGTCTACAACGGCCAGTCGACCTACACGGGCTGCGCGGTCGGCGCGCACCACGACGTGTTCGCCGACGACATCGGCACCGCGCAGGGCTCGTTCCCGATCCCGACCGACGGTCGCCTCGTCGAGTGGTTCGCCCCGTCCTACCGGCAGTCCTGCATCGTGTACGGGCCCGACCAGGGCGGCGTCGACGGTGACCACCACGTCGACGGCAGCGACGGGCTGTCCCAGCCGGGGATGATGGACGTGATGCCCAACGGCGACCTGCTGCTCCCACAGGCCGGCTCGCCGACCGGCGGGATCCCCGGTCAGGTCACCCGCTTCGACCACACCTCGCTGCCGACACGCGCGAGCCAGTGCCCCGGCGGCGTCTACCCGCGGAGCCAGGTGCGCACGTCGACGTTCTTCCAGGGCAGCGGGTCGTTCCTGCCCGTCCCCTCCGGCGTCGCGAGCGACCCGACGTGTCAGTGCTACGCGATCAGCTCGATCTTCGGTGACCCGTCCGTCGCGTGGGTCGACAGCCAGGGTCAGCCGCTCGCCAGCCGGCCGGTCCTCCCCGGCGAGCCGCTCGACCAGTTCGGGCACGACCCGACCGGCTACAACCCGTTCGGGATGGCGATCGCGCCCGACGGCACCCTCTATTTCGTCGACATCCACATCACCTGCAAAGGCGCCGGGCTCGGGAACTGCGGACCGGAGAACGCGCACGGGCAGGTGATGCGCGTCACGTTCGGGCCCGGCGAGCAGCCGAGCGCACCGGAGGTGCTGGCCCGCGGCTTCGACTTCCCCACGAGCGCCACCGTCTGCGTCGAGGGCACGAAGGCGCACTGCCCGTTCCCGACGCACGCCACACCACCGCCGCGCCCCGCCACCGCCGGCGCGTCCGGCTGAACCGCCAGCAGTCGCGCATGTCGTCGCCCGCGCGACCCGGGGCGCGGCGCGCCCTCGTCGCCCTCGCGGCGCTCGGGGTCGCGGTGGCCATCGCCGGGCCCGTCGGCGCGAGTGGGACCGGTGCGAGACAGCCGATCACGCGGCCCAGCGCCGGTGACTGGCCGAGCTACGGGCACGACGCGCAGCACACCTTCCACGGCCGCACCACGCTCACCCCGACCACGGCGGCGCAGCTGCAGACCGCGTGGTTCTTCGCGACGGCCGATGCCGTCACCGCCACCCCCACCGTCGTGAACGGCGTCGTGTACGTCGGGTCGTGGGACGACACCTTCTACGCCGTGCAGCTCGCGACCGGCCGCCTGCTCTGGAAGTACGCGCTGTCACCGCAGAACGCCGTGACCCCCTACCCGGGCGAAGCGCCCCGCGACTTCAGCTCCGACGGCGGGCTGGTCACGTCCTCGGCGTGGTTCCAGCCCGGGAACGGCACCCGACCCGACCTCGTGATCTTCGGCGGTGGCTACACCCTCTACGCGCTGAACGCGCACACCGGCGCCCTCTACTGGCGGCACGACTACACGGGTCAGCCCGCGCTGGCGCCCCGCCCCGACGTCGACGGGGCCCGCATCTTCTCCTCCCCGGTCGTCACCGACGACAAGGTGCTGTTCGCCGTCGACGTCGACGGCCAGCGCGGCGAGCGCGGCTACGTGGTGGCCGCCAACCTCGCCACCGGTGCACCGGACTGGACGTACCAGACCGACGTCGACGCCCACGGCCACCTGCTGAACAACGGGTGCGGCAACGTCTGGTCGTCCGGGTCGATCGTCCCCGCGGCCGGCCTCGTCGTCTTCGACGAGGCCGACTGCCACTTCTCGAACCCGCCCCCGACGGCCGAGACCGTGTTCGCCCTCGACGTCGCCACGGGTCGGCTGGTGTGGCGGTTCCAGCCCCACCGGCCCGACAACGCCTGCGACTTCGACTTCGGGTCCAGCGCCAACGTCGGCGTGTCGGCCGACGACCGCGCCACCTTCCTCGGCGTCGGCGGCAAGGACGGGACCTACTACTCCCTCGACCCGACCACGGGACGGCTCCGCTGGCGCACCAACGTCGTGTTCGGCGGCTTCTCCGGCGGGTTCACCGGCACCGCCGCCTACGACGGCACCCGGGTCGTCGCGTCGACCGGCATCGGCGACTTCGGCCGCTTCGAGTCGAACGGGAACCACCTGTGCGACCCGGCGAACCCGCGCGACACGAGCATGCAGGAGCCGAGCGTCCACGCGCTCGCCGCCGGGAGCGGCGCCGTGCTGTGGCAGGCGTCGGGGGCACCGTCGTTCGGGGCGACCACCGTCGCCGGCGGCATGACGTTCAACGGGCTCGCCCTCGCCGACGCCGTCGAGGTCCGCGACGCGTCGACCGGCCGCGTGCTCGCCCATGTGGGCCTGCCCGCACCGTGCTGGTCCGGCATCGCGACGGTCGGTGACGCCATCGTGTTCGGGACCGGCGCCTCCGAGATCGGCGCCCCCGACGGCATCTACGCCGTCACGCCCGGCGGCGCCGCGCCGCGCCCCTGACCGGCGCGGCCCGGCCACCACCGGGGCTCGGCTCAGCCGCTCATCGGCGGGAGCGTGATCTGCTCGCCGGGGTAGATCACGTTCACATCACCGGAGCGCAGCGACGCCCGGTTCGCGTTGCACAGCTGCTGCCAGTAGGGCACGACCTCGGCGGCCGGCACCGACCCGGGGGAGCCGCCGGCGCGCTGCGCGACCTGCGACGCGGCGATGCTCCAGAGGCTGTCACCGGCGACGACGCTGTAGCCGCCCGGGCTGGGCGGGGGAGCGGCCGCGGCGGGCGTCGCGGTGGGCAGCGGCGCGGCGGGCGGCCCGGCCACCCGCGACGGGGGGCTGGACGCCGCAGGTCGGGTCGGCGCGTCGGGCGTCGGCGCGCCACGCGCGGGGACGGCCGGGAGGACCGGCGGGATCACCGCCGGCGCCGGTGTCGCGAGGTCGGCGGCGCGGCCGGTGCGCAGCGTCGCGGACGCCGCGAGGTCGGGCGGATCCTCGGCCGCGGGCGCCGACGGCGCGTCGGGGACGGCGCGGCCGGTGCGGAGCGGGAGCGTGACGGGCGGCGGTGCGGGCGTCGTGCCCGGCGTCGCCGCCGCCTGACTGGTGGGCGGCGTGGTCGAGGGCGTCGGGTCCGGTGCGGCGGCGCGCGCGGTCGGTGCCGCGCCGAGGAGACCGCCGCCGGCGATCGACACCATCGCGACCAGCCGTCGAGCGAGATGCGTCATGAGGTGACCTCCAGGTCGGGAACTAGGTTGCGTTCCCATGACCCGGTTGTGGCTCGTGCGTCACGCGGCACCGGCCGCGGCGTGGGGTGAGCACGACGATCCCGGCCTCTCCGAGCTCGGCGTCCGCCAGGCCGACGACCTCGCGGCCCGCCTGACCCGGCCCGCGGTGCGCTGCCCGACGACCGTCGTGGCGTCGCCGCTGGCCCGGGCGCGGGAGACCGCCGGCCCGCTCGCCGCGCGGCTGGGCCAGCCCGTCCGGGTCGACGCCCGCGTGGGGGAGATCCCGACCCCGGCGGGCGCCGCCGCGACCCGCACCGGCTGGCTCCGCGACGTCCTCGCCGCCCGGTGGCCGACGCTCGCCCCCGACACCCGCGCCTGGCGTCAACAGGTCCTCGACTCGCTGACCGAGGTCGGCGACGCCATCGTGTTCACCCACTTCGTCGCCATCAACGTCGTCGTCGGCGCGGCCACCGGGGACGACCACGTCCGATGCTGCTCCCCGGACCACACCTCGGTCACCGAGCTGACCGTCGACGACGGGAGCCTCACCCTCGTGACCCTCGGCGCCGAGCTCCCGGCGACCTCGGTGCGCTGATGCCGACCGGTGGCGACGGGCCGGGCCCGGACGCCATCGCCGCCTTCCGGGAGGCGTTCGTCAAGACGCCGATGCACGCCCTCCTCGGCCTCCGCTTCACCGACCCCGAGCCCCTCGACGGGACCGTCGTGATCGAGATGGACGTCGCCCCACCCGCGTTCAACGGATCCGGGAACCTGCACGGCGGCGCGATCGCGACCCTCGTCGACGTCGCGGCCGGGTCCTGCGCCGGGCGGGTGTCGGGGTTCGACCCGCTCCAGGAGAGCCTCGTCACCGCCGACCTGCACGTCCGCTACCTCGGACGGCCGAAGGAAGGGCCGGTGCGGGCCGAGGCGCGGCCCATGCGAACCGGCCGGATGCTCATCGTCGTCGAGGTTCGCGTCCTCGACGCGCTCGACAACCTGATCGCCTTCGCCGACTTCTCGGCGATGGTCGTGGCGCGTCGAGAGCCGCTCGCCGGGGCCGTCCCGACCGACCCGCAGACCCCCGACCTGTGACCCAACGGCCGACGCCGCAGATCCCCGACGGTCGGCGGCACGAGGGCGAGATGGCCCCACGGTCGAAGAGTGGGTGCTACGTTGCCGCCGACCTGGGATCGACTCTGAAGGGGGGACCGCCGACGTGATCCATCTGGCCGTCGACATCTTCAATCGGAATCCCGGACTCCAATTCCTGGCGCGGTGGGCGCACGTCGTCGTCGGGATCGTCTGGATCGGGATCCTCTACTACTTCAACTTCGTCCAGACCCCGGCGTTCGCCGAGATGGAGCCGGGCGCCCGCAACAGCGCGATCGACAAGATCGCCTCGCGGGCGCTGTGGTGGTTCCGGTGGGCCGCCGCCGGGACGCTCCTCACCGGGATCCTGATCCTCCTCGCCGAAGTCGACGCCAAGGGCAACGCCAACCTCTTCAGCTCGGACTACGCCAAGAGCGCCGAGGGCATCGCCATCTACACGGGGATCCTGCTCGCCGTCACGATGTTCCTGAACGTCTGGCTCGTGATCTGGCCGAACCAGAAGAAGGTGATCGCCAACGCCCGCAACGTCCAGTCGGGCGGGCAGGCCGACCCGGCCGCCGCGGACGCCGGTCGCCGTGCCGCGCTGGCGTCGCGCCAGAACACCATCTTCTCGATCCCGATGCTGCTGTTCATGGTCGGCACCGCGAACTTCTTCGGCGCCTACTCGACGTCCAGCGGCCGGGGCGGCTACTGGGCGGTCACCGGCGTGCTCTGGCTCGTCCTCGAGCTGAACTGCCTCGGGATCCTCGGGGGCCGCGCCGCCGGCAACGTCACCAACTGGATCTACGAGAACCATTGGCGGGCCATCGCCGTCGGCGTGGTGCTCGCCGCCGTCTGGTACGCGCTCTGGGAGATCTTCTTCTAGGACCGCGACCGAGCGTGACGGGTCGCCGCCCGGCTCCGGCCGGGCGGCGGCTCGCGTCAGAGGCCGAGCAGGTCGGCGATGCGGGCCCGGTGCTCGTCGGCGGTGCCGAGCAGCTGCGCGTCGGTCTTCACCCGGCGCACGTACAGGTGCATGTCGTGCTCCCACGTGTAGCCGATGCCGCCGTGGATCTGGATCCCCTCCTTCGCCAGGCGATGCTGGCAGTCCCCGGCCGCGACCTTCGCTGTCGAGGTCGCCAGCCCCCGACCAGGATCGTCCTCCGCCTGGCACAACGCCGCGAAGTACGCGGTGGCCCGGGCCCGCTCCAGCGCGATCAGCATGTCGGCGAACTTGTGCTTGATGGCCTGGAACGAGCCGATCGGCACGCCGAACTGCTCGCGCTGCTTCGCGTAGGCGAGCGTCACGTCGAGGATCGTCTGGCAGGTGCCGACGATCTCGACCGCCAGGGAGACGGTGGCCTCCTCGAGCGCCCGGCGCAGCGCGGCCGCCGTGCCCGGGCCCGGCTCCCCAAGCCGACGGTCGTCGGCGACGCGGGCCCCGGTCAGGTCGACCGTCGCCAGCCCGCGGGTCGGGTCGAACGCCCGGGTCGCGGTCACGGTGAGCGCGTCGCGGGGCACGACCAGCGCCACGACGCCGTCGTCGCCGTCGGTGCCGGGCTCGCGGGCGACGACGACCAGCTCGTCGGCGGTGTCACCGCCCAGCACCGCCGTCTTCGTGCCGGCGAGCGACCAGCCGCTGCTGTCGCGGGTCGCGGTGGCCTGCACCGCGGCCGGGTCGGTGCGCCGGCCCGCCTCGGTGAGCGCCCACGCGCCGGTGATCGCGCCGCGGGCCACGTCGGGCAGGAACCGCTGCCGCGCCGCGGCGTCCCCCGCCTCCCGGACCGCCGGCGCGAACTGGCACACCGTCGGGACGAACGGGCCGGGCGCGTCGGCGCGGCCGAGCTCCTCGACCACGACCGCCAGCTCGACCGGCCCCAGGCCGAGCCCGCCGAGCTCCTCCGAGATGGTCAGCGCCGGCCAGCCGAGCTCGACCATCTGCTTCCACAGCGCGTCGGGCACCGCGCCGTCCTCCACCACGGCCCGCACCAGGCTCATCGGGCACTCGCGCTCGAGCACGCCCCGCACCCCGTCGCGCAGGTCGTCCTGCTCGACGGTGAACTCCAGCTCCATCGGGCGAGAACGGTACTTGAGGCCCCGGCGCGCCCGACCGATCGGCGCCCGGCTTAGGTGACGGTCGACACCGGCCGCCCGCTCGGCCCCCCGATGCTCACCGCGACCGGCGCCGTCCAGCGACCCGCCGCCCCGGCGGCCAGGTCGGCGAACGTCGTCGAGTCGAGGATCGCGATCGTGGCGTCCCGCACCGCGGACCACGTCGCCTGGAGGCTGCAGCCCAGCTCCATCGGGCACGTCTCGGCGTCGGTGCGCGTCGCGCACGCGATGGGGGCCAGCGGGCCCTGGATGAGCCGCACGACCCGACCGAGGGTGATGTCGCCCGGCGCGTGGTTCAGGCGGTAGCCGCCCGACGGTCCCCGCTCGGAGCGCACGATCCCCGCGGCCCGCAGCTGGGGGAGCAGCTGCTCGAGCACGGTGAGCGGGGTGGCCGTCAGCTCGGCCAGCTCCTGCAGCTTGTGCGGCTGCCCGTCGTCGACCAGCGCCAACGCCAGGACGGCCCGGGTGGCGTAGTCAGTGCGGCGATTGATCCACATGCCCTGCGCTCCCCGGGCGGGCCGCCTTGACCCGCTCCAACCCCGTACTCTAGTTTCCTGACTCAAATTATCAACCTTCCCGGAAATATCGGAGATTGGGATGGCGATGCGGGGAGCGTGGCGTCGGTGGGTCGGCACCGCGGTCGGTGTCGGGGTCCTGACGGCCGGCGGGTTGGCGCTCCCGGCGTCGGCGGCCGGGCGGGCGGCGGCGTCGCCGTCGGGGACGCTGCGCCTCGGCTACCTCCCGAACGTCACGCACGCGCCGGCGCTCGTCGGGGTGCAGGGCGGCTTCTTCCAGCAGGCGCTCGGTAGCGGCGTCTCGCTGAAGCTCTTCACGTTCAACGCCGGCCCGGCCGCGGTCGAGGCGCTGCTCTCCGACTCGATCGACGCCAGCTACATGGGCCCGAACCCCGCGATCAACGCGTACGTGCAGTCCCACGGCGCGGTGCGCATCGTCGCGGGCGCGGCGTCCGGTGGCGCGTTCCTCGTCGTGCAGCCCGGCATCACCACACCCGCCGGCCTCAAGGGCAAGTCGCTCGCCACCCCGCAGCTCGGCAACACCCAGGACGTCGCGCTGCGCACCTATCTGCGCCAGCACGGCCTCCAGACCAGCACCAGCGGCGGCGGCGACGTCTCCATCCGTCCCGAGGACAACGCCGTCACCCTCCAGGCGTTCCAGCAGCACCAGATCGACGGCGCGTGGGTGCCGGAGCCGTACGCCAGCGAGCTCGTCGCGGACGGCGGCAAGGTCCTCGTCGACGAGCGCAGCCTCTGGCCGGGCGGGCGGTTCGCCACGACGGTGCTCGTGGTGCGCATCGACTACGTGCACGCCCACGCGGCGATCGTGCGCCGGCTCCTGCAAGGCCAGCAAGCCAGCATCGGCGTGATCCAGAGCAACCCGACCCGCGCCGAGCAGCTCGTCGGCCAGGCGATCCAGACCGCCACCGGCCAGACGGTGAAGGCGAGCACCATCACCGCGTCGTTCCCCGCGATCACGTTCACGAACGACCCGATCGCCTCGTCGATCCGGACGCAAGCGCTCGACGCCAAGCGCCTCGGGTTGCTCGCGTCGACGACCAACCTGAACGGGCTGTTCGACCTCAGCTTGCTGAACGCCGTGCTGCGCGCCGGCGGGAAGCCGGCCGTGTCGTCGTGACCCGGGTGCGAGTCGCCGCGGCGCCCGCCACCGACCGTTCCGTGACGCCCGAGCCGCCACCGCCCGCCCGGCTCGGCGGGGTGCGCGTCGAGGGGGTCTCGAAGGTCTACGGCGACGCGTCGAGCCCGGTGCGCGCCCTCGACCGTCTCGACCTCGACGTGCGGCCCGGCACGTTCGTGTGCGTCCTCGGCGCGTCGGGCTGCGGGAAGAGCACGCTGCTCAGCCTCGTCGCCGGCCTCGAGCGGCCGACCAGCGGCCGCCTCACCGTCGACGGCCGCGCCAGCCTCATGTTCCAGGACGCCGCGCTGTTCCCGTGGCTCACCGCGGCCCGCAGCGTCGACCTGCCGCTGCGCCTCGACGGGATGGGCCGGGCCGAGCGTCGCGCCCGCGTCGACGAGCTGCTCGAGCTCGTGCATCTACGGTGACTTCGCCGGCAAGCGACCGCACGAGCTGTCCGGCGGCATGCGCCAACGCGTCGCGCTCGCGCGGGCCCTCGGCCAGCGCACCGACGTCCTGCTCATGGACGAGCCGTTCGGCGCGCTCGACGCCATGACCCGCGACACCCTCCACGACGAGGTCGAGCGGATCTGGCGGGCGAGCGGGATCAGCGTCCTGTTCGTCACCCACAACGTGCGCGAAGCGGTGCGGCTCGGCGACCGCGTCGTGCTGCTCTCCAGCCGACCCGGGCGGGTCATCGCCGAGTTCCCCGTCCCGATCGACCGGCCCCGACGCATCGACTCACCCGACGTCGCGACGCTGGCCGCGACGATCACCGACCAGCTCCGAGCCGAGGTCACCCGCCATGGCGACCACTGACCCGACGGCACCGACGCGCTCGACGCCCGGCTGTCCGGCCTCGACGCGCTCGAGCTCGAGCTGCGGCCGCCCCGCCGGCGAGGTGCCCGCCTCTGGGCGCACATCTGGCCGAAGGCGCTCGCCGCGGCGATCTTCCTCACCTTCTGGCAGGTCGTCGTGTGGACCGGCTGGCGCCCCGCCTACCTGCTGCCCGGCCCCGAACCGGTCTTCCACACCCTGTACTCGAGCTTCGGCAGCCTCCTCGACGCCGCACGCACGACGCTCGGCCGGGCCGTCGAGGGGTTCGGGCTCGCCGTGGTCCTCGGCACGCTGCTCGGCGCCGCCGTGGCCCGCAGCCGGATCCTGCGCGCCGCGTTCGGGTCGCTCATCACCGGGCTGCAGACCATGCCGTCGATCGCGTGGTTCCCGCTCGCGATCCTGCTGTTCCGCCTCACCAACGGGGCGATCATCTTCGTGGTCGTCCTCGGCGCCACCCCGTCGATCGCCAACGGGCTCATCAGCGGGATCGACACCATCCCGCCGCTGTGGCTGCGCGCCGGTCGGGTGCAGGGCGCCCGCGGGATCGCGATGCTGCGCCACGTGGTGCTGCCGGCCGCGCTGCCCACGTTCGTGGCGGGACTCAAGCAGGGCTGGGCGTTCGCGTGGCGCAGCCTCCTCGCCGGTGAGCTGCTCGTGCAGATCCCCGGCGCCACCTCACTGGGCGAGCGGCTCGAGTTCGCCCGCGAGTTCTCCCAGCCGGCGAGCCTCATCGCGGTGATGATCGTCATCCTCGCGATCGGGATCCTCGTCGACGAGCTGCTCTTCGGCACCGCGGAGCGCGCCATCCGGCGCCGGTACGGCCTCGTCGACGAGGCCGCCTGAGCTACGCGGCGCGCCGTGCCCGCTGGGTCCCGGTCAGTGCTTCTTGGTGTTCTTGGGCTTCGTGGTGGTGGTCGTCGTCGGGAGGACGGTCGCCGCCGGGTTCGGGACGGGCTGCACACCCGACGCCTCGAAGGTCTGCGGGTACAGCTCGACCCAGGTGCGGCCCGGGGTCAGCTTGATCGGGTTGCCGTTCGCGTCCGTGTACTGGATCGGCTGGGTGTTCGTCGCTGCGCGCCCAGTGGCCTTGTTCCTCCCGCCCGGCGCTGAAGAAGACCGCGTCGCCGTTGCCGACCGTCTGGTAGTTGCCACCCTCCGGGCTGGACAGGCAGCAGGCCACGAACTGGACGATCACGTTCGTCGGCGCGACCTGCCGCGCCGTCGGTGTCCATGAACGGTGTGAGCCCGATGCTGCGCTTCCAGGTGTTCGACACGGGGTCGTAGGTGTACGTCGGCCGGTACAGGTCATCGAAGTGCACCGTGAACGACGACACGCCCTGGCCCACGAACGGCTGGCCCGTCGCCAGGTACTGGAACAGCGGCGCCGGCGGGACCGGCTTGCCACCCCGGGCGAGCAGCAGGTTCGGGATCGCGTACAGGTTGTGCGGCGCCTGCTTCGTGTGGTCGCGGATGAGCGCCGGGTCCGCCCCAGTGTCCACGATCACGTTCACGCCCGGGGTCTGGGAGATCGCCGTCTCGGTCAGCTGGATGCCACCCGAGTAAGCGAAGATGCCACCCAGCGGGGCGAGCAGGTCCGGGTCCATGATCCGCCCGGAGCGCACCGGGCCGGCCATCGCCGGGATCGTCGAGTTGTACACGGCGAGGAACCGGGTGATGCCCGCCTCGGTGATCTCCTCGTACACCACGTCGGCCACGTCGAGGCCGGTCTGGGGCCGGGCCTCCGGCGTGTTCTCGATCTTGATCGACAGCGCCGGCCGGGTCAGGCTCTGCCCGGTCGGATCCGGCAGGCCCGTCAGCGGCGCGACCGGCGGCCCCGGCGTCGTCGTCGTGACGACCGGCTTCTTCTTCTTGGCCGCCACGCTGCTGCCACCGCCGCAGGCGGCAGCGCCGACGGTGAGCGCGACGAGCAGAACGATCCAGCGTGAGCGCATCGGAGTGTTCTAGCCGATCAGCCCACCCGGTTGGGCATCGCGGCCGCGGCCCGCTCCGCCGAGGTGCCCGTCGCGCTCACGGGCGCTCGACCTCGCGGGCGAGGACCCGGCGGTCCACCTTGTCCATCGCGGTGAGTGGCAGCGCGGCGACGATGCGCAGATCCTCTGGGAGCTTGTAGCGCGCCAGCTGGTCGGCGCCGTAGTCCCGCAGCGCCTCGAGGGTCGGCGGGCGGCGCGGGTCCTCGGGGACGACGACGGCCACGCCGACCTCGCCCATCACGTGGTCGTCTCGGGGCACGACGGCGACCGCCGCGACCGCCGGATGGGTCGAGAGGCAGGCCTCGACCTCGACCGGGTACACGTTGTAGCCGCCGCGGACGTACATCTCCTTGGTGCGGCCCACGAGCCGCAGCCGGCCCCGGTCGTCGAGCCAGCCGAGATCGCCGGTGCGCACGAACCCGTCCGCGGTGAACGCCGCCTTCGTCGCGTCGGGGTCGTGCCAGTACCCGCTCATCACCGCCGCCGAGCGCAGGCACACCGCGCCGACCTCGCCGTCGGGCACGACCCGGTCGGTCGTCGTCGAGCAGGCGCAGCTCGACCGACGCGTGCGGGCCGCCCCACGCTCGACCACCGCGTCCTCCTCCGGGTCGTCGAACGCCGTGCCCAGCCCGATGCCGGCCTCGGTGCACGAGTACCGCGTCGCGAGCGCGGCGCCGAAACGGGCCCGGGCCTCCTCCGCCAGGCCCGGCGTGATCGGGCCGCCGCCGGCCACGATGAACCGGACGCTGTCGAGGTCGTAGTCGTCGAAGTCGGGGTCGCGCAGCATGAGGGCCAGCTGCGCGGGCACGCCGCCGACCGACACCATCCGCTGCTCCTGCAGCAGCGCGAGGGCGCGGCGAGCGGTCCAGCGCCCGAGGATGAAGCTCGTCCCGCCCCGGCGCAGGTTCCCGGCGAGCTTGGTCATGAAGCCGAGGTGCGCGAACGACGTCCCGGTGAAGCTGCGGCCGCCGCCACCCCACGCGTCGCCCACGTCGGTCGCGGTGATGCAGGCCAGCTGGCGGTTCCCGTAGAGCGCGCCCTTCGGGACGCCTGTCGTGCCCGACGTGAACACGATGGCCACCGGCCGGTCCGGATCCTCCGGCAGCACCGGCGGCGCCTCGCCGGGCCGACGCAGCTCGGCGTGCAATTCGGCGGCGTCCGCCGCGGGGGCGACCTCGACCGCGTCGACGCCGCGCGGCTCGAAGCCCGGGGCGGCGAGCACGAGACGTGGCGCGGCCCGCTCGAGCACCGTCGCGCGCTCCGCCGCGGTGAGCCGGTCGTTCACCCCGGCGGCGATCGCGCCGACCTTCGCGGCCGCGAGGTAGGCGACGAGGTACTCGGGGCCCGGCGGCAGGACGAGCGCGACCACGTCACCGACCGCCACGCCCCGGGCGAGCAGCCCACCGCCGAGCTCGTCGGAGAGTCGATCGAGGTCCCGGTAGGACAGGGCCCAGCCCGCCTCGGTGACGACCGCCGGCTGGTCGGAGAAGCGGCGAGCGGCTTCGCGTAGGGTGGCGGCGAGCATGAGGCGCTCTCGAGCAGGTTCGGGGCCGGACGACGCGCCGACACGAGCGCGGCCGGCCTCGGCGGACGGCGCCGAATCGTACAAGTCGGCGACCCGGGTCGAGGCCGCCCAGGCCGGCCGGCCCGCCCAACGTCGAGAGCTCCGCGCGCAGGGGCGCCGCACGCTCCGGCGCCTGCTCGACGCCGGGCTCCGGGTGTTCGCCCATCGCGGCTACCACGCCGCCCGCGTCGACGACGTCGTGCGCGCCGCCCGCACCTCGCACGGCACCTTCTATCTCTACTTCGCGAACAAAGAGGACCTGCTCCGCGCCCTGGCCGTGGACTGCGCGCACCGCCTCACCGACCTCGCGGCCGACGTCGGCCCGATCGGCCCCGACCGCGACGGCCGCGACGAGCTGCACCGGTTCCTCAGCCGGTTCCTCGACACCTACCGCCACTACGGGCCCGTCATCCGCGCGTGGATGGAGGACCAGGTGGGCGACCGCCACGTCGACCGGCTCGGCGTGCGGGCCTTCACCGCCATCGGTGATCGCCTCGCGCTGCGCATGCGCGAGGGCGGCCAGCTCGCGGCCGCGGGGAGCGCGCCACGGTCGGGGCCCTCATGGCCATGCTCGAGCGCTTCAGCTACGGCGTTTCCTCGGGCCGCATCCCGGCCGACGACGCCGCCCTCGACACGCTCACCACCGTCGTGCACCGCGGCTTCTTCGGCGCCGCGGCGCCGCCCCTCGCGGCCACGGCGCGCTGACCCGGCCGACCGTCGACGGCCGGCCGGGACGCACCCGCTGCTCGTCCGCTACGGGTACTTGCAGTCGAGCGACGTGCCCGACCCGTTCCCGACGTGTCCCATCGGGTCCTTCACCTGACGGCACCCCTGTCCGGCCGCGGACTCGTACACGGACGCGTTCACGGTGCACGTCTGGCTGTAGATCGTCCCCGCCGGCGCTTCCCGGTTCGTCGCGCCCGCGAAGCCGGCGCTGAGCAAGAACACCGTCACGACGCTGGCGAGCACCGCGACGAGCAGGTACGAGCCGAACGTCCTCATGATCCCCATGCTGTCTCCTCGTGCCGGCGCGACGCCGAGGTTCATCCCTCCGGCGGCGCGGTCAGGCCGTCACGGCGGCCGCGACGGTCCACGAGGTTGATCGGCGCGCCGGTCCCGGCCCTGAACCCACGATGCGCCGTCGTCCGCCGAGCGGCGCGGCGGTCAGTCGACGCCGAGGATCGCGGTCGACGCCGTCGAGAACCAGCCGCCGGTGCCGTTGACGCAGCACAGCTCGGCGTTGGCGACCTGGCGCGGCCCGGCCTCGCCGCGCAGCTGGCGCACCGCCTCGACGAGCAGGAACATGCCGCGCATCCCGGGATGGCAGGCCGACAGCCCGCCACCGTCGGTGTTCGTCGGCAGCGCCCCGCCGACGCGCAGCCGCCCGTCGGCGACGAACGGACCGCCCTCACCCTTCGCGCAGAACCCGAGCCCCTCGAGGGTGAGCAGCACCATCGGGGTGAACGCGTCGTAGAGCTGACAGCAGTCGATGTCGTCCGGCGTCACACCGGCGCGCGCGAACGCCCGCGCCCCGGACCGGCGGGCCGGCGAGTCGGTGAAGTCGGGCCACTCGCTCATCGTGGTGTGCGAGATCGCCTCACCCGTCCCGAGCACCCAGACGGGTCGGCGGGCCAGGTCGCGGGCCCGGTCCTCGGCGGCGAGCACGACGGCGCCGCCACCGTCGCTGCGGAGGCAGCAGTGCAGCTTCGTGAGCGGGTCGGCGATGAGCCGCGAGGCGTGCACGTCCGCGATCGTGATGGGCTCGCGGTAGTAGGCGTCGGGGTTGAACGACGCGTTGTACCGGGTCGACACCGCGATCTCCGCCAACTCGTCGAGCGTGGTGCCGAACTCGTGCATGTGGCGCCGCGCCGCCATCGCGTACTTCGCGATCAGCGTGTGCCCGTACGGGGTCTCGAACTGCACCGGCCCGCGCGCAGCCGAACGACAGGTTCGCCGTCCGCCGCCGCCGCTTCAGGTCGGCACGCGCCGTCGAGCCGTAGGCCAGCACGACGACGGAGGCGTGGCCCGCGGTGATCGCCTCGACCGCGTGCTCGACCATGAACTCCCACGTGCTGCCGCCGACCCCGGTGCCGTCGACCCACTGGGGTCGCAGCCCGCAGTACTCCGCGATCTCGACCGGGGGGAGCAGCCCCGTGCCCGAGGAGCCGAACCCGTCGACATCGTCCTTCGAGAGGCCCGCGTCGGCGAGCGCGCGGCTCGCCGCTTGGAAGTGCAGCTCGTACGCCGTGCGGTCGTCGACCCGACCGCAGTCCGACAGGGCCGCGCCGACGATCGCGACCCGGGCGGGCCCGCCGCTCAGCGTCCGCTCCGCGCCACGGACGCGCGCGGCGCGACGACTCAGCGCAGCCGCCACTCGACCCTCGTGCCGCTCTCGAAGGCCCGCTGCCCCTCGGCGATCGACGCCTGGTCGGTGCCGAGGCCGACGAACGCGTACCCGAGCGCGACCGCCTGCCGGTTCGACAGCTCGCGGGCCGCCCAGATGGCGCGCACCGTGCCCTGAACGGCGAGCTGGGGCTGCGCCGCGATCGCGCCCGCGGCCCACGCCGCCGCGTCGTGGAGGTCACCGGCGGGGACGACCTCGGACACGAGGCCGATCTCGTAGGCCCGCCGGGCCGAGAGCCGCTCGTAGTTGCCGAGCAGCGACAGGCGCATGATCTCCCCGAACGGCATGCGGTCGTGCATGTGGATCGGCTCGAACGCCGCGGTCATGCCGTAGGTGACGTGCGGGTCGAAGAACGTGGCGTGCTCCGCCGCGATGATGAACTCGACCTCGCCGAGCATGTAGAACGCGCCGCCGCACGCCATGCCGTTCACCGCGGCGATCACCGGCTTCCAGAGATCGGAGCTCTTCGGTCCGATGTTGTCGCCCGGGTCGTTGAAGTGGAACGGGGTGCCGCCCCGCGACCCGACCACGTCGGCGTCGGTCGTGTCGTCGGTGTCGCCGCCCATCTGCTCCATGCGGTCGATGCCGGTGCAGAACGCCTTCTCGCCGGCGCCGGTGAGGACGACGCAGCGCACCGATTCGCGCCAGCGCAGCGTCCGCCAGCAGTCGTGCAGCTCGCGCTGCATCAGCGAGTTGAAGGCGTTGTGGCGCTCGGGTCGGTTCAGGGTGACCCAGGCGACGCCGTCACGCTCCTCGTACGCCAGGGTGGCGTAGTCGGGAAACGAGGCCATCGCGGCGGCTACCGCCGCCGCTGGGCGTCGATGCCGGGGTTGGCGGTGTGGAAGGCGTACCGCCCGAGGATGTGGCCGACCTGGGCCGGGTCCCACTGCGTCGGCTGGCCGTCCTGGTCGGTGGCGAAGAACTCCTCGCCCATCCGCCACGGCTCGTAGACGCACAGCGAGTTGCCGACCATCCGCAGCACCTGGCCGGTGACCGGCTTCGAGTCGTCCGACGCCAGCCACACGACCGCCGGCGCCGAGTTCCCCGGGTTCATGGCGTCGAAGGCCTCGTAGTCCTCGGGGTTCTTCACCACCACGTCGGAGCGGGCCTGGCCGACCATGCGGGTGAACCCGCCGGGGCCGATGCAGTTGGCCCGGACCCCGTAGCGCGACAGCTCCAGGCTGGCGATGATCGTCATCGCCGCGATCCCGGCCTTCGCCGCGCCGTAGTTGATCTGGCTCGCCTGGCCTTGCAGGCCGGCGCTCGACACCGTGTTCACGATCGAGGCGCTCGGCTGACGCCCCTCCTTCGACTCGGCCCGCCAGTACACCGACGCGTGATGCATCGTGTTCCAGGCGCCGTAGACGTGGACCTTCAGCACGACATCGAAGTCCTCGGGCGACATGGTGAACATCATCCGGTCGCGCAGCACCCCGGCGTTGTTGACGAGGACGTCGAGGCCACCGAACTGGTCGATCGCGGTGTGGACGATCCGCTGCGCGCCGTCGAAGTCGGCGACGCTGTCGTAGTTCGCGACGGCCTCGCCGCCACGCCCCTTGATGACGTCGACGACCTGGTCGGCCACCTTCTGGTCGCTGCCGTCGCCGGTCACGGACCCCCCGAGGTCGTTCACGACGACACGGGCGCCGTGGTCGGCGAGCAGGATCGCCTCACCGCGCCCCACGCCGTTCCCGGCGCCGGTCACGACCGCCACCTTCCCGTCGAGCAACCCCATTTGCGAGCCCTTCCCGCTTCGTTGGAAACTGACGCCGGCGTCACCGTATCGCGCCGTCCGACGCGCCGGTCAACCGCGCGCGTGAACCAGGGGAGCAGGCATGGCCGTGGACCGCAGCATCGTCGGCAAGCCGACCGCGGCGAACAAGGTGCGGATCGAGCGCGGCCCCGTGAGCTTCTTCGCGGCCGCCGTCCTCGACGACAACCCGGTGTACCGCGACCCGGCGGCGGCGCGCGCCGCAGGCTTCGACTCGATGCCGGCGCCCCCGACGTTCTCCTTCGCGATGCAGCACATGGGCCGCTGGGAGGAGGAGCAGCCGCCCGACCCGACGAAGGGCGCGAACCCGATGCACGGCGTGATGGGCGAGCTCTACGGCAAGGGCGCGCTGATCTTGCACGGCGAGCAGGAGTTCACCTACCACCGGCCGATCGTCGTCGGCGACGTCCTCGCCGGTGAAGGCAAGGTCGTCGACATCTACGAGCGCGAGACCGACAACGCCGTGATGACGTTCGTCGTCGTCGAGACCGAGTGGAAGGACGACCGGACGAAGGAGCCGGTCGTGACCGAGCGGTTCAACCTGATCGGCCGGACCCGCAAGGGCTGAGTCGGTCCAGCACGCAGGAGGGGCACATGGGACGGCTCGACGACCGGGTCGCGGTGATCACCGGCGCCGGGCAGGGCATCGGCTTGGCCTACGCCGAGCGGTTCCTGCAGGAGGGCGCCAAGGTCGTGGTCGCCGAGATCAACGAGGACCGGGCCCGCTCCGCGATGCAGCACCTCGACGGGAAGGGCGAGGTGGAGTTCGTCCCGACCGACATCTCGAAGGAGGACTCGGCGCTCGAGTGCGCCAAGCAGACGAAGGCCCGCTTCGGGAAGCTCGACATCCTGATCAACAACGCGGCGCTGTACTACGACATCGACAACGCCCGTAACGACTTCGAGTACCTCCAGCGCGTGTTCTCGGTGAACCTGCACGGCGCGTGGCTGATGGCCCGGGCCTGCGCTCCCCACATGGTCGAGGGCCGCTGGGGCCGCATCATCAACCAGTCGTCCGGCGCGGCGTACATGTACACGATGGCCCCGCCCGGCGACTTCCAGGAGGTCGGCGCGTTCACGTACAGCCAGACGAAGTGGGGGATCGTCGGGCTGACGAAGTTCCTCGCCGGTCAGCTGGGCCAGTACAACATCACGGTGAACTGCATCGCGCCGGGGGTCACGATGACCGAGGCGACGAAGAAGATCGTGCCCGACACCATGATCGACATGCTCCCGATGATGAGCGCGATGAAGCGCACCCTCGACGCGTGGGACCTCACCGGCACGGCGCTGTTCTTCGCCAGCGACGACGCCGAGCTCGTGACGGGCCAGACCCTCTGCGTCGACGGGGGCGTCAGCATGCCGGCCTGACCGGCCGGGTCACTCGACGGCGCCGCGCGCCCGCAACTCGTCCTGGGCCTCGGCGGACAGACCGAGCACCTCGCCCAGCACCCAGTCGTTGTCCTGCCCGATGGTCGGGCCGGCGCGGCGGTACCCCGCCGGGCTGTCCGAGAACCGGAACCCGTTGTGCTCGTACAGGCCGGGACCCATCACCGGGTGGACCAGCGGCACGAAGTGCTCCCGCGCCGCGACCTGCGGGTCGTCGTGGACGTCACCGAAGTCCTCGACCGGGACCGCCTCGATCCCGAGGGGCTGCAGCTCGGCGCACACGTCGGCCCGGGCGCGCGTCGCGGTCCACGCCGCGACCGCGGCCTCGACCTCGTCGATGCGGGCCTGTCGGGCGGGCAGCGTGGCCAGGGCCGGGTCGTCGAGCCCGACGCGGGGGGCGAGCGCCGCCCAGGCCGTGTCGTCCCACGCCGCGATCGCCACCCAGCGGTCGTCGACGTCGCCCTCGGGCGAGCAGGGGAACGCGCCGTGGGGGACGGCCCGCGCCGAGCGGTTCCCGTCGCGGGTGCCGACGATCCCGGTGCGCTGGTAGGCGACGAGCCAAGGGGAGAGGGCGTAGACGCCGGTCTCGACCTGCGACACGTCGAGGTACACGCCGCGGCCGGTGCGGCGGCGGTACGTGAGGCCGGCGGCGAGCGCGGTGGCGACGAAGCGGGGGGCCAGGGAGTCGGTGATCGTGGCGTGCGGACCGACCGGCGCCCGGTCGGGCCAGCCGGTGAGCCAGTTGAAGCCGGACAGCGCGGCGCCTTGGCCGCCGAAGCCCGGGTAGTCCTTGTGCGGCCCGGTCTGGCCGTTCAGGCAGGCGCTCACCATCACGAGGTCGGGACGGTGCGCGACGAGCGTGTCGTAGTCCAGGCCGAAGCCCTTCATGGCGCGTGGCGCGTAGTTCTCGGCGACGGCGTCGGCCCACTCGGTCACGAGGCGCACCACGAGCTCGACCGCCGCCGGCTCCTTCAGGTTCAGCGCCACGTTGCGCTTCCCGACGTTCAACGCGTCGTACATCGGCGCGCCTTCGAGGCCGTGCGCGTTGTCCGGGCCGAGCGCGTAGACGCGCAGGAAGTCCGGGCGGCTGCGCGACTCGACGCGCAGCACGGTGGCGCCGTGCTCGACGAAGTAGCGGGCCGCGATCGGCCCCGCGGCGCCCGAGCCGAACTCGAGGATCCGCACCCCGTCCCACGCGCCCGCCGACGGGTCCGACGCGACGGTCACGCGAGCCGGCCGGGACGACCACGACGCGTCGCCGCCGCCCGGGCGGGCCGGCGCCGCGCCGCGAGGCGTGACGGGCGCGACGTCCCCGTCGGCGTCGCGGGGGTGCACGAAGGACCCGGGGAGGGTCACGCCGTCGAGCGTGGTGAAGTAGCCGCGGGCGGCGAGCTGCTCGCTGTCGAGGATCTCCGGCGGCGAGTTCGCGGGGGCCAGCATGAGGTTCGTGCGATACGCCACCTCGTAGAGGTCGCGCATCGTCCGACCCGCGAAGTACTCGGCGATCGGCGCCTCGACGGCGCGCAGGACCGCGTCGTCGGCCGTGTTCGGCGACCACGTCGACCAGTCCTGGGCCTCGAGCGCTGACGCGTCGACGCCGGACTCGCCGACGAGGCGGGTGATCAGCTCCAGGCTCGGCACGCGGGCCTTCCCGCCCCGAAGCCCGAAGGAGACCCACCCGTCCTTCGTCGGCCAGATCTCACGCGTGCGGCCGATGTTGGCGCCCCGGCGCTCGCCGCGGAACCCCGACTGGGCGAAGCGGCCGGGCGCGCCCATGTTGGCGCTGAACACCGTCTCTTGCATCGAGACGTCCACCCGCTGCGGTCGCCCCGACCAGAGCGCGGTGATCGCCGCGAACGCGGCCTCGGGGCCGGTGTGTCCGTAGCCGGACGGCTCGGTGCAGCGCACCGGGGCCCGGTCGGGGTCACCCGTGGAGAACATGTTGGCGCTCGCGGCCATGACGCCCAGGTCCGACGCCTGCCACTCGGCCCGGGGCCCCGACGCGCCGAACGGGGTGACCAGCACCCACACCGAGTCCGGCGCGCGCGACGGGTCGACGTCGAGCGTTCCCGGGAAGCCGGGCGTGGCGACGACGACGTCGGCACCGGCGAGCAGCTCGGCGAGGGCGGCGTCCTCGGGGCCGGTGACCACGACGCTGCGCTTCCCGGCGGCCCACGCGGCGAAGCGGTCCGGTTGGTCGCGCAGCGGATGCCCGTCGGGCGGCTCGACGAGGACGACGTCGGCGCCAAGGTCGGCGAGGATGCGCCCGGTCATGGCGGCCGGTTCGCCCGCCAGGTCGACGACCCGGACGCCGTCGAGCAAGGCCGTGGGCACGTGTCCTCCTGCGAGCGGCGGCGCGGCGCCCGGCAGGCACAGGCTGTCCCTGACGCCGGCGTCAGCCTACTCTTGGGCGGCCACGCCCCACCTGGAGGAGCCAATGTCTGAGGTCCGCGTCGTCGACGCCGACTGCCACATCCTCGAGCCCCCCGACATCTGGCAGAACTGGCTGCCGGAGCGGTACCAGGAGAAGGCGCCGAAGCTCGTGCAGGACCCCGCGGGGGGCGACGCCTGGCTCACCGCGGTCGGCGGCCAAGCCGACCCGATCGGCCTCGTGTCCACCCCGGGGATGGCGTGGGACAAGTTCCGCTGGTTCGGCGTGACCTACGACGAGGCGCGGGCCGGCTGCTACAACGGCGCCGAGCGCCTGAAGGACATGGACCGCGACGGCGTCTGGGCCGAGGTGCTCTACCCGCCGCAGCGCACGATCAGCCACTTCCTCGGCGACGACGACGACGACTTCGTGCTCGCCGGCATCGACGCGTACAACAACTTCCTCTTCGACGAGTTCTGCGCGCCCGACCCGACCCGGCTCATCGGGCTCGCGCAGATGCCGTCCCTCGGCGTGGACCAGGCCATCGACGCCCTGCGCAAGTCGAAGGCGCGTGGCGCGCACGGCGTCGTCATCTCCAACTGGCCGGCCGGCGGCGAGAGCCTCTCCGCCGAGGACGACCCGTTCTGGGCCGCGGCGGTCGACGAGGGCATCCCCGTGGCGGTGCACATCAACATCGTGAGCCGCAAGCAGCGAGCCGCGCAGCGCAAGGCCGCGGCGAAGAGCGGCAACGCGCTCTACGACATGTCGAGCGAGGCCACCCGCGCCAAGGCGATCGGGGGGATGAGCCACGTCTTCTCGATGTGCGCGAGCAGCATCACCCAGATGATCTTCACCGGCGTGTTCGAGCGGTTCCCCGAGCTGCAGATGTGCTGGATCGAGACCGGTGTCGGCTGGATCCCGCACCTCATCGAATCGATCGACGACCGCTACTGGCGGAACCGGGTGTGGGGCGACCTGCCCATCTCCCAGCCGCCCTCGGCGTACTGGTACCAGAACAACGCCGCGACGTTCATCACCGACCGGTCCGGCATCGCGCTGCGCCACGCCGCGGGCATCGACAACATCATGTGGTCGAGCGACTACCCGCACCACGGCAACGACTGGCCGTACTCGCGGAAGGTCATCGAGGACACGATGGGGCACATCCCCAACGACGAGAAGGCCAAGATCACCGGGGGCAACGCGGCCCGCATCTGGCACCTCGACCCCTGAGCCCACGCCGACACCTCCCGGGCGGCTGACTCCGCCTGGAGGACGACGCGGGCCACCACGGTGGGTTACTGGGTCGGCGGCGAGCCGGGCTCCGGGCTGGGCAGGGCCCCGCGCTCGATCGCGTCGAGGGTCAGGCGCTGGATCGTGCGGTGGTGGAGGTAGTCGACGAGACGGCGCATGAGCGGCAGCACGTCGCGTGTCGTCGCCGACGCCGCGGCCCGCAGCGACTCGAGCTCGCCCGGCGCCCACGCCGTCGTCCCGCCCGTGGCGAACAGGTCGAGCACCTCGGCCTGGATCCCCTCGACTCCAGTCGCGTAGATCTGGCCCAGCGCCAGGATGGCCTTCGTCGGCAGGCCGAGCCGGGCCAGCTCGCCCATCGTGCGCAGCAGCTCGAGGTCCTCGCTGTCGTACACGTCGCGCCCGTAATCGTGTGGGTCGCGCAGCAGCCCCGCGGCCTGCAGCGCCCCGCACAGCTCGGGGTCCACGCCCGCCCGCTCGACGAGCTCTGCGAGGTGGTAGCCGTGCCCCTCGCCGCGGTCGGCGAAGATCCCGTCGATCAGTTGCTCGCGGTTCTCGGCGAGCAGCACCCGGATGGCGGCGAGCGAGAAGCCGCGGCCCTGGAGGTCCCGGATGCGCTCGAGGCGCTCGAGGTGCGCCGGGCCGTACAGCTTGACCCGCCCGGCGCGTTCCCCCTCGGGGACGAGCCCTTCGCGCTGGTAGTAGCGCACCGTGTCGACCGTGACGCCGCCCCGGTGGGCGAGGTCGTCGATGCGCCAGGGGCTGGTGGGGCTGGGGGCGTCGCTCGTCATGGGGGAGGGCCAAAGGATGCCAGCCGCCGTGGGCGGCGGGCTGTGACTCGCGGCACACACCTTGACAGCGACTACCCTAAGAGTGGATACTCTCTGAGTCAAGACACTCGACCTGGATCTGTCCGGGTGGAGAGCAAGGAGTAGCGACATGGCGACGAGCAAGCGAGACCGGGAGCGGGCGTTGGCGTGGATCGCCAACCAGCTCCACTGGGAGCGCACCCTGGCCAGCCTGCGCCGCGAGCCGGTGTCGGTCGACACCGGGGAGCGCCGGGCCGCCTGACGCGTCCCACGTTCTGATCTGGCGGCGGGTTCCCCCCGTCCCGCCGCCCGTGTGTCACTGGGCCCGGCCCTTCCCCCCAGGGCCGGGTCTAGTGCTGTCCGGGGTCGCGCACCCAGCGGGGCAGCATCACGTCGTCGACGGGGGAGAACACGACGCGGACGGGCTCCCCGATGCGGATCGTCGCGGGGTCGAGGGCGTTGATCGGCCCGGCGGCGTCCTCCACAAGGTTGCCGACCATGCGGATCGTCGGGTCTTCGTCGAGAGCGACGACGATCACGTTGTAGGGCGCGAGCTCGGCGTAGGCGGGTAGGAGGGGCGGGTGCGCGACGACGAAGGACCAGACGGTGGCGCGCCCGGACACGCGCTCCCAGGTCTGGTCGAGCGACCGGCAGTGGGGGCACATCGGCCGGGGCGGGAACCGCCATCGTCCGCAGTGCCCGCAGGCCTGCACGAGCAGCTCGCCGCGGGCGCAGCCGGCCCAGAACTCGGCGGTGTCCTCGCTGTCGAGGTCGGGCAGGACGAACTCGGTCTCCATGGTCAGTTCCGCAGCAGCAGCGCGCTCGTGGGGACACCCTCGCCGCTCGTGACGAGGCAGGTGTCGGCGTCGGCGACTTGGCTCGTCGACGTGCCGCGCAGCTGGCGCACCCCTTCCAACACGAGGTTGAAGCCGTGGACGTATGCCTCGGACATCCCGCCGCCGGCGGTGTTGGTGGGGAGGCGCCCGTCGGGCCACTCGAGCGCCCCGTCATCGGTGAACGCGCCGCCCTCCCCCCGGGCGCAGAACCCGTACCCCTCGAGGGAGAGGGGCACGAGCGGGCTGAACGCGTCGTAGATCTGGGCGACCTTCACGTCGTCGGGACCGAACTCGGCCTCGCGCCACAGCTGGCGGGCCGCGGCCCACGATGGTCCCTCGAGCGGGTCGTCGTTGAAGTAGTTGATCATCGTCTGATGCTGACGGGGCAGGCTCTGCGCGCCGGCGTGCACGTAGACCGGCCGCTGCGGGAGATCGCGGGCCCGGTCGGCCGACGACGAGCACCACGGCGAGCGCCCCGTCGGTCTCGAGGCAGTTGTCGTAGAGGCAGAGCGGCTCGGAGATCCAGCGCGCCGCCAGGTACGCGTCGCGGGTCAGCGGCTTCTCGTACATCGTCGCCGCCGGGTTGCGGTTGGCGTGCTTGCGGAACGCCAGCGCGACGTTCGCCAGGTGGTCGCGGGTGGCGCCGTACTCGTGCATGTAGCGGCGGGCGAGCATCGCCACCTCGTCGACGGGTCGCAGCAGCCCGAAGGGCCGGCTCCACTGCCAGTGGTCGCTGAGCCGGTGCGACACCTGCGCCCACGGACGGCTGGTCTTCGCGGCGCGCTTGCGGGCCCGCCACGCGACGGCGACGTCGCAGCTGGCCGGTCGCGACCGCCATCGCGGCCTGCCGCACGGTGGCGCACCCCGCGCCGCCGCCGTAGCCGACCTGGGTGAAGAAGCTGCAGGTCCCCGAGGCCGACGTTGCGGGCCACGTCGACCTCCCGGTTCAGCTCCATCGTGAACGACACGAGCCCGTCGACGTCGGCCGGGGGGATGGCGCAGTCGTCGAGCGCGGCGCTGATCGCCTGGCAGGCGAGCGACAGCTCGCTCGCCTCGAGGCCCTTCCCGAAGGCCGTCTGGCCGATCCCGACGATCGCGACCTGGTCCTGCAGTGACGCCATCGCGCCTAGAACCCCTTGAACTCGATCGACCGGCGCTCCCGGAAGGCGTTCATCCCCTCGGCGCAGTCGGCGGTGCCGGTGACGAGCTCGACGAGGAAGGATTCCTCCTCGAACATCGTCGCCCGGTCCGACTCGAACGACCGGTTCAGCAGCCGCTTGGCGAACCCGATCGTCTTCGTCGGCCCCTGCGCGAGCCGTCCGGCCCACTCCTTCGCCGTCGCCTCGAGCGCGGCGCCCGGGACGACCCGGTTCACCAGCCCGATGCGCTCGGCGTCGGCCGCCGACAGGTCGTCCCCGAGGAAGATGAGCTCCTTCGCGCGCTGCAGGCCGACGAGGCGGGGCAGCAGATAGGTGCCGCCGCCATCGGGGATGAGGCCGCGGCGCACGAACACCTGGATCAGGCGGGCGTGCTCGGCGGCGAGCACGAGGTCCGACGCCAGGACCATCGCCGCGCCACCCCCGGCGGCCGTGCCGTTCACCGCGGCGATGATCGGCTTCTCGCAGTCGAGGAAGGCGCCGATGAGGCGCTGGATGCCCGTGCGGATCATGCGTGCCGCGTCCCCCGTGACCCGGTCGGGCACGCCCTCGGGCTTCGGCGGCGGCGCCGCCCGGCCGGCGCGCAGGTCGGCGCCGGTGCAGAAGTGCTTCTCGCCGACGGCGCTGAGCACGACGGCGCGCACGTCGAACGAGTCGTTCGCCTCGCTCAGGTGCTCGATCATCCGGTTGCGCACCGCCGGGGTGATCGCGTTGCCCGCGTCGGGCCGGTTCAAGGTGAGCCACAGCACGTGGTCCTCGACCCGGGCCAGCAGCTCCTCGTCCACGTTGTCGGTCACTTGCGCACCACCAGGGCATCGAGGGCCACCGCGCCGCGGGGCCGGACTACGAGGGGATTGATGTCGACCTCGGCGATCCCGTCGGGCTGGCTCGGCCCGGCGAGATCCATGGCGAGACGTTGGAGGTTCATGATGGCGTCGAGCAGCGCGTCGACGTCCGCCGGCTTCGCGCCCCGCACCCCGTCGAGCACGGTGGCGCCGCGCAGCTCGCCGACCATGCGGGCGGCCTCGTCACGCGAGAAGGGCGGCACCCGGAAGCTCACGTCGCCGAGCACCTCGACGAGCACGCCGCCGAGCCCGCACATCACCACGGGACCGAAGAGGGGGTCCTGCGCGACGCCGAGCACCATCTCGACGCCGTCGCCGACGAGCTCGCTCACCAGCACACCGTCGACCGGCTGCCCGCGCCCGGCGGCCCGCTCGGCGCGGCGGCGCAGGTCGGCGAACGTGCGGCGCACCTCCGCCGCGCTCGACACGCCGACCGCGACGAGCCCGAGGTCGCTCTTGTGGGTGAGCGACGGGCCCGACGCCTTCATGACGACCGGGTACCCGAGCCGCCCCGCCGCCTCGACCGCCCCGGCCGCGGTGGTGCAGAGCCGGTCGCGGGTCGAGCGGATCCCGTAGGTGCCGAGGAGCTTCTTCGACGCCGCCTCGGAGAGGCTGGCCCCGGGCACCTCGGCGGCGAGCTGGCGCCGGACGCGCGCCGCGGCCGGGCGAGGCTCCGTCGGGCGCGTCGTCGAACGGTGAGCGGTAGCGCGTCGACGAAGCCCCAGTAGTCGAGGTAGGCGCGCACCGCCCGGACGCAGTTCCCGAACGTGCGGAACACCGGCAGCTGCGACGCCAGCAGCGTCTCGGTGTAGGCCCGCTCCGTGCCGACCGGTGAGCCCCACACGACGAAGATCGGCTTGTCGGTCGTCGCGGCGACCGCGACGAGATCCCGGGCGAGTGGGCCGCTCATCATGTCGAGCGCCCCGGTGATCGGGCAGATCAGCACGTCGACGTTCGGGTCGGCGACCAGCAGGTCCAGGATCTGGCGGCCGGCCGGCATGGTGACCGGCGGCCCGCCGCAGTCGACCGGGTTCGAGACCCGCAGGTAGGCGGGGATGAGCCCGTCGTGGAGGGCGCGCTGGGTCTCGGCGGTGAGCTCCGGGAGGCGCAACCCGACCCCCGCGGCCATGTCGGCGAGGTGCGCGCCCGTGCCGCCGGAGATGGCGTAGATGCACACCCCGTCGCCGCGGGGCGGCCGCGTGCGGGCGAACGCCGCCGAGGTGTCGAGCAGCTCGTCGAGCCCGTCGACGCGGGTCACCCCGAACTGGCGGAGGACCGCGGACACGACCGCGTCGGCGCCGGTGAGATGCCCGGTGTGGGCCTTCGCCATCGCCGACCCCGCCTCGGTGCGGCCCACCTTGACGACCACGAGTGGCTTGCGGAGCTGGGCGGCGTGGTCGGCGGCGAGCATCAGCGACCGGCCGTCCTTGAACCCCTCGATGTAGGCCGCGACGACCCCGACCTCGGGCTGCTCGGCGAAGTAGCGGGCGAAGTCGGCGAACTCGAGGTCGACCTCGTTGCCCGTCGGCGCCCAGTGCGAGACGGCGATGCCGAGCTCTTGGCCCTGGAAGATCGGGCGGCCCTGGTGCCCGCTCTGGGTGATCGAGCGCGATCGCCGGACCCGGCAGGTCGTCGCGGAACTCCGAGAACGCGTTGAGGTTGGTGTTCGGGCCCAGCAGGTGCGTGGCGCCGGTCCGCACCAGCGCCGCGAGCCGGGCCTCGAGCGCCTCCCCGTCGGCGCCCGCCTCGGAGAACCCGGCGGCGAAGATCACGGCGAAGCGGGCCCCTCGGGCGACCACCTCCTCGAACGACTCGACCGCCCGTCCGGTGAGGATCACCGCCAGGTCGATCTCGCCCGGCACGTCGGCGATCGACGCGTAGCAGCGCGTGCCGAGCACGACGTCGTGCGTGGGATGCACGGGGAAGAAGGAGGCGTCGTGCGCGTCCGCCCACTCCTTGATGCGCCGCGTCATCGCCGAGTTCGGCTTCCCCCGTGCCTCCGACGCGCCGATCACCGCGACGGTCCTGGGGTGCAAGAAGGTGTGGAGGTCGACGTCGCGGAGGCGCAGCGGGCGGCCGCTGACATCGTCACGGATCTCGGGCATCGGACCTCTCCGGGCGCGGACGCGCCGCCGGGCGCCAAAGAATGACACGGGAGTCAGCAATCGGGCGAGTTGCCCACCCGGCGCGGCCGCGGTCGAGCCGCGAGCCGTCCCCGGTAACGTCGCCCGGGTGACCCTCGACGACCGCTCGACCATCGTGGTCGTCGGGAGCGTCACTCGCCGGGCTGCGCGCCGTCGAGGAGGCGCGCGCCCTCGGGTACGGCGGGCGGCTCGTCGTCGTCGGCGCCGAGCCGCACCTGCCCTACGACCGGCCACCGCTGTCCAAGCAGGTCCTGGCGGGGGCGTGGGACGCCGACCGGACGGGCCTGCGCACCCTGCCCTACGACGACCTCGCCGTCGAGTGGCGCCTCGGCCAGCGCGCCGCGGCGCTCGACGTCACCCACCGGACCGTGCTGCTCGCCGACGGGGAACCCCTCACCTACGACGCGCTGCATCCTCGCCACCGGCGCGGTGCCCCGCACGCTGCCCGACACACCACCCCTCGCCGGCATCCACGTGCTGCGCACGCTCGACGACTGCCTGGCGCTGCGCGCCGAGCTCGACCACGCGCCCCGTGTCGTCGTGGTCGGCGCCGGGTTCATCGGCGCCGAGGTCGCCGCGACGTGTCGCGGCCGCGGGCTCGAGGTCAGCGTCCTCGAGGCGCTGCCCGCGCCGATGGTGCGGGGCCTCGGCCCGACCCTCGGCAACGCGCTCGGGGGGCTGCACCGCGACCACGGGGTCGATCTGCGCCTCGGGGTCGGCGTCGAGGGCTTCGAGGGGCGCGACCGGGTGGAAGGCGTGGTGCTCGGCGACGGGACGGTCGTCGCGGCCGACGTCGTCGTCGTGGGGATCGGCGTGCGACCCGCCACCGACTGGCTCGAGGGGTCGGGCCTCACGGTCGAGGACGGGGTGGTCTGCGACGCCACGTGCCTCGCCGCGCCCGGCGTCGTCGCCGCGGGTGACGTCGCCCGGTGGCCGAACCTGCTCTTCGACGGCGAGTCGATGCGCCTCGAGCACTGGACGAACGCCGCCGAGCAAGGCGCGTACGTCGCCCGCCGGCTGCTGCACGCCAACGGCGACGCGCCGGCGTTCGAGCCGGTGCCGTTCGTCTGGTCGGACCAGTACGACGTGAAGATCCAGGTCGTCGGCCTCGTCCACGGCGACGACCGCATCGAGATCGTCGAGGGCTCCCCGGACGAGCGGCGCTTCGTCGCCGCCGTCGGGCGCGACGGCCGGCTCGTCGGCGCCGTCGCGTTCAACCGGCCGCGCTCCCTCATGCAGCTGCGTCGCCTCATCGCCGACCGCGCCGCGTTCGACGACGCCGTCCGCGCCGCCCACGGAGGCGGGTGACCGTGCCCGTCGTGTCGCTCAGCGGCCCCGACGACGCGGGCGTCGCCACCCTCACCCTCACCCGACCCGACAAGCGCAACGCGCTCTCGATCGCGGTGCGCGACGAGATGAGCGACGCCCTGGACCGACTGGCGGCCGACCCTGCCGTCCGGGTCGTGGTCGTGACCGGCGCCGGGGAGACGTTCAGCGCCGGCTTCGACCTCGACGAGTTCGCCGACGCCGGCCTGGCCGAGCGGCTCTGGGCGTCCAGCGACCGGTGGCACCGCCGCGTTCTGACCTTCCCGCTGCCGACCATCGCCGCGGTGAACGGCCCCGCGCTCGGTGGCGGCTTCGACCTCGCCGTGATGTGCGACCTCCGCGTCGCCGCCGACACCGCCCGCTTCGCCCACCCGGAGCACCGCTTCAGCCAGGTCGTCTACGCGCCGCTCCACGACCTCGTCGGAGGCGCGGTCGCCCGCGACCTCGCGCTCACCGGCCGGGTCGTCGACGCCGACGAGGCGCTGCGCCTCGGCGTCGTGAACCGGGTCGTGCCCCGCGCCGCGGTGCTCCACGAAGCGACCGCACTCGCGACCGAGGTCGCCGCGGCGCCGCGCCCCGTGCTCGAGGCGATGAAGGCGAAGATCCTGCGCCGGGCGAACGTCGTCGTCACGGCGACGCTGGAGCTGTAGCCCGCGGCCCGGTGCCCTCCTCACTGCTCGTCACGAACGACTTCCCACCGAAGGTCGGCGGGATCCAGTCCTACCTCTACGAGCTCTGGCGGCGCCTCCCACCGACGGAGACGACGGTGCTCACCACCACCCACCCGGACGCGGCCGCGTGGGACGCCCGCCAGGGCTTCCGCATCGAGCGCAGCACCGCCGGCCTGCTGCTCCCGACGCGGGCCATGGCGCGCCGCGTCAACGCCCTGGCCGCCGAGGTCGACGCCGGCGTGGTGTTCGTCGACCCGATGTTCCCGCTCGGCCACATCGTCGCCCGCCTCGAGCGCCCCGCCGTCGTCGTCGCGCACGGCGCCGAGGTCAGCGTCTACGGCCGGATCCCGGTCACCGCGTCCCTCGGCCGCCGGACGCTGCGCCACGCCGCCGGCGTCGTCGCCGCCGGCCGCTACGCCGCCGCCGAAGCGGCCCGGGTCGCGGGGCGGGCCCTGCCGACCCTCGTGCTCCCGCCCGGGGTCGACGCCGACCGGTTCCGACCCCACGACGACGCGACCCGGCGTGCCACCCGCCGCCGCCACGGGCTCGATGCCGACGCGCCGCTCGTCCTGGGGGTCAGCCGGCTCGTGCCCCGCAAGGGCTTCGACGTGCTGCTCGACGCCGTCGCGCCACTCGAGGACGTGCACGTCGCGCTCGTCGGGACCGGCCGCGACGCCGCCCGGCTCGCCCGCCGCGCGCGACGGCTCGGCGCCCGCGCCCACCTGCTTGGGCGGGTCCCCGAGTCCGAGCTCGCGAACCTGTACGCCTGCGCCGACGTGTTCGCCATGCTGTGCCGCGACCGCTGGGCGGGGGTCGAGGCCGAAGGGTTCGGGATCGTGTTCCTCGAGGCGGCCGCGTGCGACGTCCCCGCCGTCGCGGGACGCAGCGGCGGCGCCCCCGACGCGGTCGTCGACGGCAAGACCGGCGTCGTCGTCGCGCCCCGCGACGTCGACGCGGCGCGCGCCGCGATCGAGCGGCTCGTCCGCGACCACGTGTGGCGCGGTCGGCTCGGCGCCGCGGCCGGCGCCCGGGCGCGCACCGACTTCTCCTACGACCGGCTCGCGGCCCGGCTCGCTCCCCTCGCCGCGGGCGCGCTCGACACGCTCGGACCGCTCGACTGAGCGACCGGTACGCTCACCGCGTGACCGACGCGGACGCCGGCTCCCGCATCGTCACCGCGTCCTGGGCGAGCGTCGCGGTCTTCGCCGTCACCGCCATCCCCGACGCGCTCGGCGTGTCGGCGCTGAACCCGGTCGCGCTCGGCATCGCCGTCACCCTCTTCGTCCTCGGCATCGCGGTGTGGCTGTGGGCCTTCGCGGTCGCCCTGGTCCGCAGCGCCAGCGGCGACGACATCGTCGTCGGGTCGCTGTTCTTGCTGCAGGGATCGCCGCCCCGCGCCGTTCGCCGCCACCTCTACCTCGCCCTCGCCGCGTCCGTGGCGATCGCCGGCGCCACCGGCACCGCCGACGCGTTCGGGATCCTCGTGCCGATGCTGCCGATCGGGCTCATCGGCCTCTGGGGCGCGCGTCACGGCACGTTCCCTCCCCGCAAGGACCGCACCTGACGGCTTGCGCCGAGGCGCAGCCGCTTGCTTCGATACGTGTGTGGCGGACGAAGCTCACGAGCACATCACCGTCGCGGCGTCGCCGAGCCGCTGCTACGACGTCGCCGTCGACTTCGAGCGCTACCCGACCTGGGCGCGTGACGTGAAGGACGTGACCGTGCTCGACCGCGACGACGAGGGGCGTGGCCACACCGTCGAGTACCGCGTCGCCGGGCTCGGCCAGAGCATCCGCTACGTGCTCGAATACGACTACGCGGACACGCCCACGGCGTTCTCGTGGCGACTCGTCGAGAGCGACAAGCTGCGCAGCCTCGACGGCCGGTACGGGTTCGAGGCCGACGGTGACGCCACACGCGTCGCCTACGATCTCGCCATCGACGTGGCGATCCCCCTCCCGGGGCTGATCAAGCGTCAGGCGGCTCGCATGATCGTCGCCACTGCCCTCAAAGAGCTCAAGAACGAGTCAGAGCGTCACCCACCCTGAAGGGAACCGACCCCCACGGGCGGGCTGGCGGGGAAGGAACCGATGGCACCCGCTCCCGAGCCGCAGGCGGCACCTGACGCCGACCCGCGCCCGGCCGTCGACGCACCGCGCGACGCACCGCCCGACACCGGGCCGCCCGCGCCGACCGCGATCGAGTCGCTCATCAACGCCCTGCTCGAGGCGGGCCCCGACGTCGCCGAGCACGTGGTCCGCGCCGCCCAGGAGCTGCTGCTCGCCGCGCAGGCCGTCGTCGATGCCGCCGACCGGGCCGTCGAGGAGCAGCACGGGCTGCGCACCGCCGCCGAGGCCGCCGAGACCGGCGGCGCGACCGTGCACGCCATCGACCGCAACGAGTGACGTCGCCCGGCTCGCCGACGGTCGGCGTCGACCTCGGCGGCACGAACGTCCGCGTCGCGGTCGTGGACCGCGACGGGCACGTCGACGCGGAGGAGCGCGCCCCGACGCCCCTTGACTGGCCGGCGCTACGGGCCACGATCACCACCCTCGTCGGACGGCTCCGCGCCACCCATCCCACCGCGGACGCCGTCGGGGTGGGCGCCGCCGGGCTCATCGACCGCGACGGCACCGTGCACTACGCGCCGAACATCCCCCGGCTGATCCGCGTCCCGCTCCGGGCGGCCTTGGTCGAGAGCCTCGACCTGCCCGTCGTGGTCGACAACGACGCGAACGCCGCGGCGTGGGGCGAGCTGTGCCACGGAGCTGCCCGCGGTGTCGCGCACGGGCTCGTCATCACGCTCGGCACGGGCATCGGCGGCGGCATCATCAGCGACGGTCGAATCCTCCGGGGCGCGCACGGCTTCGCTGCCGAGGTCGGCCACTGGCCGTTCGACCCGTCCGGGCCGGAGTGCGCGTGCGGGGAGTGGGGGCACTGGGAGGCGCTCGCCTCGGGTCGCGCCCTCGGGGCGCTGGCCCGCGCCGCCGCCGCGGCGGGTGACGCCCCCAAGGTGCTCGCCCGCGCCGGTGGCGACCTTCGGGCCGTCACGGGCGTCGACGTCGCCGACGCCGCGACGGCGGGCGACGCCGACGGGCTGCGCATCCTCGAGGCGTACGCCCGCCGCGTCGCGCTCGGCTTCGCCGGGCTCGTCAACATCCTCGACCCGGAGGTGATCGTGGTCTCCGGTGGGCTCGTCGAGCTCGGCGACGTGCTCCTCGCGCCGCTCCGCGACGCCTTCGGCGGCCACCTCGAGGGCGCCCCCTATCGGCCGTTGGTTCCGATCGTCCCCGCCGCGCTCGGCGAACGCGCCGGGGTGGTGGGCGCCGCCGCCCTCGCCCGGGAGCTCGGTTAGCTGCTCGATGTGCAGGGCGCCGTGTTCGGCGCCGCGGGCCCGAGCGCGGCCGTGTCGTTGATGGAGGCGTGCAGCACCTGTCCGGGCGGCACCGTCGTCGCGGTCGTGCCCCCGCCGGCGGGGCTCGCGCCCGGCGTCGTCGCCGTCGGGTTGCTCCCGACGCCGGTTCCGCCGACGCTCTGGATCATCGCGTCGGCGGCCGGGTTGCTCAGGTAGAGGACCGACTCGCCCTGCTGGTCGGGCCCCTCGGCTGACGGGATCGTCGCGAACCTGACGTGGTGCGTGTCGTTGGGGTTGATGCCCACGAACGTGTCCACGAGGGTCAGGACGTCGTCACGGGACAGACCGGCGTCGACGGTCAGGTGCTTCAGGACCTGATCGGCGATCGTGTTGGCCGTGAGCGGGTTGTGCGCCGCCCGCTCGGCGGCCAGCGTCGCGAGGCGTCGCACGAAGTCCTGTTGTCGCGCGATCCGGTCGATGTCGGGGATGGCGTCGGCCGACAGCCACTCGTCCCGCGTGGAGCTGTAGTACGAGAGGCCCCGCGAACGGACGTACTGCAGCGCGTCGAGGCCGCCGAACTCCTTGCAGCCGGCCACCGGCGAGTAGAAGCCCGAGACGGGGTCCTTCGCCGGGTAGGGGACATACACCGGCACCGAGCCGATCGCCTCCACGACCCCCTTGAACGCGGGATAGTCGACCTGGACGTAGTGGTTGATCGGGATCCCGAAGTCGGCCCGCATCGTGTCGATGACGAGCTGTGGCCCCCCGTTGTTGGACGCGTTGATCTTCGCCCGGCCGTGCCCGGGGATGTTGACCCACAGGTCACGGGGAAACGAGACCACGAGCGCCGTGCGGCGGCTCGGGTCGACCCGGACCACCCACATCGTGTCCGAGAGCTCGTCGAGGGCCGCCTGGTCGGCCCCGAGGACCAGGAAGTTGACCGGGCCGCTCGTGGCGATGGCGGTGTGGACGTTGACCCGCCGCGCCGTGGCGAGCTTGGCGTCGATCAGCGTGTTCACGGCGACGACGCCCCCGGCCATCGCGGCCGAGGCGAGGCAGAGCGCAAGGGCGAATCGCAGCGCCAGCGCTCGGACGGCTCGGTGGCGTCGCCGAGGCACGGTCAGGGTCCGGCCGGGCCGATCGTCGGGTAGCCACCCGTCGGCGCCTGAGCTGGAAGGAGGAGCCTGACATGCCGTCTCACGGTGCTGGCCCTTCGTGGCGTGGCTGCTGTCCGCGGTGCGGACGGAACGAGCCGGGGGCCCTGAGGCTAGGCGGGCCGGCCGCCAAAGGACCGACGGGCGGCTGAGGGAGGACCCTCACCCGCCCTGGCTGCGAGGCCTGTCCAATCGATCCGGACCTCAAGTTCGGGCGGGCGTCGTGCCGACATAGGAGCCAGAGCGAACAGTGGGGCCGGCAGGCACTGGAGGGTGTGTGGTGCCGCGCTTGACGCGCAGTGAGCGTGGGGCGGCGCTGGTCGAGACGGCCATCTTGTTGCCCGTCCTCATCATCGTCGTCTTCGGCATCATCGAATGGTCCTCGGCGTACCACGACTCGTCGATCACATCGGACGCGGCACGGGCCGGTGGCCGGATCGCAGCCGCGGAACCGTTGAACCCTGACTACGCGCTGAACGCCGCCTCAGCGGCCGATTCGGCCCTGGAGACCCTCCCGTCGAACGAGCCCCAGCAGCTCTGGGTGTACAAGGCCAACTCGAACGGCTACCCGGGCACCGAGACGTCGTTTAGCAGCTGCGGCGTGAACTGCATCAAGTACACGTGGCAGCCCGCCAGCAAGAGCTTCAACACCGCGGCGCCCGGCGGGAGCGGGTGGCCGGCGTCAAGCCAGCAGGTGTGCAACGAGCCCTTCGACGAGGTCGGGATCTACGTGCAGATCCAGCACTACTTCATCACGAACCTGTTCGGCGCGACGGTGTCGCTCTCCAGCCACGCGGTGTACCGCCTCGAGCCGAGCTCGCTCGCGCAATGCTGACCGGCCGAGCCGTCACGCGGTGGTGGCGCCGCGGCTGGCACCCGCATCGTGAACCTGGCGACGAGTCCGGGTTCGTCCTGGCCTTCGTGGCGATCTCGCTCGTCGTGATCCTCGGCCTGGCCGGCTTCGCCGTCGACTTCTGGCACTGGAGCCGCGAGGAGGCACGGCTCCAGAACGCAGCAGACGCCGCGGCGCTCGCGGGCGCCGTGTTCATGCCCAACAACACCGGGCAGGTCGCGTTCACGACCGCTCAGACGATCGCGGGCAGGAACGGCTACACGAACGGCCAGAACGGAGTGGTTGTGACCCCGACCGTCGGGCAGCTCCCGACGCAGCTCCAGGTCACCATTTCCGAGAAGGTGCAGAACTACTTTGGGGCGCTCGTCGGCGCGGGCACGACGACCATCACGAAGCACGCCGTCGCCGAGTACGAGCCGTCGGTCAGCATGGGCAGCCCCATCAACCAGTTCGGCAACGACCCCGAGTCCGGTGCGGCGCTCGGCTCCGCCCGCTACCCGGAGCTGTGGGCCAACATCTTCGGCAAGTCGTCGAACAAGGACAAGGGCGACGCCTACCAGGCCGGCCTGTGCGCCAACGGCGTCCAGACCGACAACTGCACAGGGACCAACAACAACACCGACTACGACCCGAACGGCTACTTTTACGCCGTCACGGTCGCGCCCGGCTCGACCGGTCCGCTCACCTTCCAGGTCTACGACCCGGAGTTCGCGAACGTCGGCGACAACTGCGGCAACGACAGCACCGCGAACGGCGCACCCGGCACGAACCTCATCGGTGCCTCGCAGCTCCCGGCGAACTTCAACCCCGACTTCGCCGTCTCGAACCCGTCGACCCGCTATAACCCCTCAGCGAACAGCGTCTACTGCAACGGCGACCAGTACTACAACGACGGGAACAACAACCTGATCCCGCCGTGGACCGACTACATCATCCGCGCCCCGGCCGCGACGACCGCGAACCCGCAGAACAACCCCGTGCTGTGCGGGGTCGACTTCCCCGGCTACCTCGGCGACCTGAAGACCGCGCTGCAGGCCACCACGCCGCAGGCCGGCGCCCCGGACCTGTTCGTGAAGTACTTCCGCCAGTGGTACACGGTCTGCACGGTCCCGAACCCGGAACCGGGGACGTACTTCATCCAGGTGAAGACCAGCACGAAGGCCAACGGCAGTCTCGCCCCCGACGGCGGTGGCGCGAACCGGTTCGCCATGCGGGTCGGCCTGAACGGCAACTACCAGACGCCGAACGCCAACATCGCCGGGTGGGGCCGACAGGGCATCTACGCCAATTACCCCGGCTCGAACACGACCTTCTACCTGGCCCGCGTTCCCGAGGGTGCGCCTGGCCGCACGCTCATCGTCAACTTCTTCGACGTTGGTGACGCGTCCCAGCCGGGCACCCTGACGATCCAGCCGCCACCCGATTCGAATGTTGGCTCGAGTTTCAGCGGCTGCACCTACACCGCGCCGCCCGGCAACAGCACGGGACCACCGTGGGGGACCTTCTCCAACACGAGCTCGACGTGTTCGATCAGCGGCGTCCAGGCACCGTTGTTCAACGGGCAGTGGATCACCTACCAGGTGCCGATCCCGTCGAACTACACGTGCAACTACACCGATCCGAACGGCTGCTGGGCACGGGTGAACTTCCAGTTCCCGAACCTGACCAGCGTCCAGGACACGACGACCTGGACCGCCCAGATCGCCGGCGAACCGGTCCGCCTCGTCGAGTAGCTAGGGCAGCGGGTCGACCGGCTCAGGCTCCGGTGGTCGCTCGCCGAAGTACTCGAGCTGTCGCCCGGGCGTCAGGTCGATGAAGAGCCCTTCGGCCTCGGCGCACAGCACGTCGCCCGCGTGCAGCGTCCCGACCGTCGTGATGCGCCGGCCCTGGCGCGCCGTCGTCCACGCCTCGAGGCGAAGCTCGGCGCCGAGCGGCGTCGGGCGGCGGTACCGAATCGTGAGGCGCGCCGTCATCCCGGGGTGGCCGCCGGCGACGTTCGCGACGCCGAGCGCCTCGTCGAACATGAGCGCCACCCAGCCGCCGTGGACGTAGCCGGGCGGACCCTCGTAGGCCGCACCGGCGACGCCGTGGCCCATGAACCGGCCGGCGTGGTACGCCCACGTGAAGGGCACCGCGGCGGGGTGCACGCTACCGAGCAGCGGGCTGCGGGGCAGGTACTCGCCGTGCGCGGCGGGGTCGACCCGAGGCCCAGCTCGTCCGATCCGACGACGGGAACGTCGCGACGACGCGCTCGATCGCTTCGGCGGCGGCGTCGAGCGTGGCGTCGTCGGCGTCGGCACGCAGCACCACGTCGACGAGGTGGCGGGTCGTGGCGGCGAGGCGCTCGTGTGCCGCCGACGGCGGCCTCGGCGCGTGGGCGACGTCGGGTTCGGTCACCGGCCGTGGAACACGGGCGGCCGCTTCTCGGCGAACGCACGCGGGCCCTCCTTGGCGTCCTCGCTGGCGAACACCTCCCAGCCGATCGGGTCCTGGTGGCGCATCGCGTCGAGGTCGGACAGGTGCTCGGTCTCGCGCCACGCCCGCAGGATCGCCTTCGTCGACAGCGGACCGCACGCCGCGACCTGGTCCGCGATCCCGCGGGCCACGGTCAGGGCCTGCCCGTCGGGCACGACGTGGCCGATGAGCCCGATGCGCAGGGCTTCGTCGGCGGACACGGGCCGGGCGGTGAGCAGGATGTCCATCGCCACCGTGTAGGGGATCTGGCGGGGGAGCCGGCAAGCCGACCCACCGAGCGGGAACAGGCCACGCTTGGCCTCCCAGACACCGAAGATCGCGCCTTGCCCGGCGACGCGGATGTCGGTGCCCTGCAGCATCTCGGTGCCGCCGGCCACGGCGTACCCCTCGACCGCGGCGATCATCGGCTTCGTGCACCGGTAATCGCGCAGCAGCGCCTTCCAGTGCAGGTTCGGCTCCTCGCGGGTGCGCCGCTCGACATACTCGCTCCGCGGCTGGTTGGCGGCGACCAGGTCCATCCCCGAGGAGAAGGTGTTGCCCGCCCCGGTCAGGATCGCGGCCCGCACCTCCGGCGTCTCGTCGATGTACGCGTACGCGTCGGCGAGGCCGACGAGCATCGTCGGGCTCAACGCGTTGCGCTTCTCCGGCCGGTTCATCGTCATGATCACGACCGCGCCGTCACGTTCGACGATGCAGTCGTCGGTGGAGATGTCGAGCGTCTCGACCATCGTGCGCCTCCAGGCACCAGATCGGCTGGTGGCGGCATCCTACGAAACCGCCGGCAGCTCAGCGTCCGGTCCGCACCAACCCCGGGACCTCGTCGAGCGACGCGACGCGTGCGCACACGATCGTCGGATGCAGGCCGTAGGGGTCGACGAGCACCGGCGTGACACCCGCGGCCCACGCGCCCTCCACGTCGGCGGCTGGTGTGTCCCCGACGTGCAGGGCGTGCTCGGGCGGGACGCCGAGCACGTCGAGCGCCAGCTGGAAGATCGCCGGGTCGGGCTTCGAGACGCCCACCACGCTCGAATTCGAGGATGACGTCCACCGGCACGCCGGGGCCGGGCCCGACCTGGCAGATCCGGTCGACCCGGAGCTGCTCCTCGACCGTGCCGTCGGCGTTCGACACGACGGCCAGCCCCACCCCGAGGTCGTGCAGCGCTTGCAGGGCCGCGACCGCCCCCGGGATCACGCGCGTCCAGGCGCCGCCCTCGTCGAACTCGGCGAGGAGCACGTCGGCCGCGTCGGCGACATCGTCCGGCGCCGCGCCGCACACCTGGGCGTACGCCCGGTTGTACGCGTGCCACACGCTGCGACCCCCGTCCCGGAAGTCATCGAGCGCGGCGATGCCTCGGTAGTGCGCCTCATCGAGGCGCTCACGCGCGACCGACAGCTCGAGGCGCGCCAACGCGCCGAGCACGCGGTCATGGTCGGGCAGATAGAAGACGCCCCCCAGGTCGAGCAGCACGGCGTCCACGTGGTGCACAGGCGAGGCACGCTACCCGCGGGTCGCTGATTTGGAACGCGGCCCCGTGGAGGGGTGCTGATACCGTGAACCCGGATGGAGTTCCGTCGCATCAACGCGCTGCCGCCCTACGTGTTCGGCGCCATCGAGGCGTTGAAGATGGAGGCCCGGCGCGCCGGCGCGGACGTCGTGGACCTCGGGTTCGGCAACCCGGACATCCCGTCGCCGCCGGTCGCGGTCGACAAGCTGTGCGAAGCGGTGCGCAACCCGCGCAATCACCGGTACTCGTCGAGCCGAGGCATCCCGAAGCTTCGCCTGGCGATCACCGACCTGTACCAGCGGCGCTTCGGCGTCGAGCTCGATCCGGAGACGCAGGCCTGCACGACGATCGGCGCGAAGGAGGGCTTCTCGCACCTGATGTGGACGGTCCTCGCGCCGGGTGACGCCGCGCTGGTGCCGACCCCGTCGTATCCGATCCACATCTGGGGCCCCATCCTCGCCGGCGCCGAGGTGCGCCACGTCCGCCTCGGCCCGGAGCAGGACTTCTTCGAGAACCTGCTCGAGGCGTGGGAGGACTCCTGGCCCCGCCCCCGCGTCGTCGTCCTGTCGTTCCCCCACAACCCGACGACCGCGTGCGTCGACCTCGAGTTCATGACCCGCATGGTCGACTTCGCCCGCGCCCACGACGTGCTCCTCGTCCACGACTTCGCGTACGCCGACCTCGGCTTCGACGGCTACGACCCGCCGTCGATCCTGCAGGTCCCCGGCGCGGCCGATGTCGCCGTCGAGCTGTACACGCTCACGAAGTCCTTCTCGATGCCCGGCTGGCGGGTCGGGTTCCTCGTCGGCAACGCCGAGGTCGTCGCCGCCCTCAGCCAGCTGAAGACGTACCTCGACTACGGGACGTTCCAGCCGATCCAGATCGCGTCGATCGTCGCGATGAACGAGGCGCCCGACTACCCGCTCGAGGTGAACGCCATCTACCGCCGTCGCCGCGACGCGCTCATCGACGGGCTGGCGCGCATCGGCTGGGAGATCCCCAAGCCGCGCGGGACGATGTTCGTCTGGGCGCCGATCCCCGAGCCCTACGACGAGCACCGCAGCCTCGAGTTCTGCAAGCTCCTCGTCGAGGACGCCCACGTCGCCGTCTCGCCCGGGGTCGGGTTCGGGCCCGGTGGGGAGGGCTACGTGCGGTTCGCGCTCGTGGAGAACGAGCACCGCATCGGCCAGGCGGTCCGCGGAATCCGCCGGGCGCTCCCCAAGCTCGGCTGACCGCCCCGCGGCGCGGGCCGTCCCCGGTCGGTACTGTGACGCCGGTCACCCAGTGACCCCGCCATGCTGTACTGGACCCTGAAGGTCACCCTCACGCCGGCGCTGCGCCTCGGCTTCCGTCTCCGAGTCGAGGGGCGCGACAACGTGCCGCGCCGCGGGCCGGTCATCCTCGCCGCGAACCACCGGTCGTTCCTCGACTCGCTGTTCCTGCCGCTCGCCATCGGCTGGCGTCGCATGACCTTCGTCGCCAAGGCCGAGTACTTCGAGCGGCGTCGCACCGCCTGGTTCTTCCGCGGCGTCGGCCAGATCCCGATCCAACGGTCCGGGGGCGCGGCGAGCGACGCGGCGCTCAGCGCCGCGACCGCGGTGCTGCACCGCGGCGAGGCGTTCGGGATCTACCCGGAAGGGACCCGGACCCGCGACGGGTTCACCCACCGCGGCCACACCGGCGTGGCGCGCCTCGCGTTGGCCACGGGCGCGCCGATCATCCCGGTCGGCCTGGTCGGCACCGACGAGGCGCAACCCACGGACGCGAAGCTGCCGCGGCTGCTTCAACCCGTCGCCATCCAATTCGGGACGCCCATCCACCCGGACCGCTACGGCGACGATGCCGACGGGATGGCGTTGCGGGCCCTCACCGACGAGGTGATGTTCGACATCGTCCAGCTGTGCGGCACCTACGAGTACCGCGACACGTACGCGACGAAGTGCGCCGAGGACCTCCCGACACCACCCGCGGTCGTGGCCGCGCTGCCCCACCTGGTGTGACGGCTCAGCGGGCCCAGCCGCGGGCCCGCTCGACGCCGCGCCGCCACTGCGCCGCGCCGGCCGCGACCTCGGCGGCGTCGCCCGCCGGCTGGAACTCGGCGTCGGCCCGCCACGCCCGCGCCGCGTCCGCCGGGCTGTCCCACACGTCCACCGCGAGGCCGGCGAGGAACGCCGCCCCGAGCGCGGTCGTCTCTTGCACTGCGGCCCGCCGGACCGGCACGCCGAGCACGTCGGCCTGCCGCTGGCACAGCAGGTCCATGACGCTCGCCCCGCCGTCGACTCGGAGGCCGGGCAGGTCGCGGCCCGTCGCGGCGCGCATCGCCTCGACGACGTCGCGGACCTGCCAGGCGATCGCGTCGACGACCGCGCGGGCCAGATGGGCGCGGGTCGTGCCCCGGGTGATCCCGAGCACCGCGCCGCGGGCGTACGGGTCCCACCAGGGGGACCCGAGCCCGGTGAAGGCGGGGACGAACACCACCCCGCCGCTGTCGGGCACGCTCGCCGCGAGCGGACCGGTGTCGGCCGCCTCGGCGATGACCCCGAGCTCGTCGCGCAGCCACTGGATGGCGGCGCCGGTCACGAACACCGCGCCTTCGAGCGCGTAGGACACCTCGTCGCCGCGCTGCCACGCGACGCTGGTGAGCAGCCCCTCGGTCGGCGGGGGATGGGTCGACCCGAGGTTCGTGAGCACGAACGACCCGGTGCCGTAGGTGTTCTTCGTCATGCCGGGCTCGAAGCACGCGTGACCGAAGAGCGCGGCGGCCTGGTCGCCGGCGATGCCGGCGATCGGCACGGCGAGCCCCGCGGCGTCGGCCGGTGTCGTCACCCCGAACCGGCCGCTGCTCGGCTGCACGACCGGGAGGCAGGCCGGCGGGACGCCAAACAGGGCGCAGAGCTCGTCGGACCACACCAGCCCGTCGAGGTCGTAGAGGAGGGTGCGGGACGCGTTCGACGGGTCGGTGGCGTGCACCCCGCCGTCGGGGCCGCCCGTCAGGCACCACAGCAGCCACGTGTCGACGGTCCCGAACGCCAGCGCGTCGTCGGCGCGCACCCCGCCCGGCCCGAGGAGCCACTCGAGCTTCGTGGCGGAGAAGTACGGGTCGAGGACGAGGCCGGTCCGGGCGCGGACCTGGGCCTCATGGCCCGCGGCGCGCAGCGCCTCGCAGCGGTCGGCGGTCCGACGGTCCTGCCACACGATCGCCCGGTGCCGGGGCCGGCCCGTGGTGCGGTCCCAGACCACGGCCGTCTCTCGCTGGTTCGTGATGCCGATCGCGGCGATCGGGCCGTCGCTCGCGGCGGCGGCCTCGGCGAGCGTGACCCGGGTGACGTCGAGGATGTCGAGCGGGTCGTGCTCCACCCAGCCGGGCTGCGGGAAGTGCTGGGGGAACTCGCGGTAGGCGCCGGCCCGCACGGTGCCCTGCTCATCGACGGCGACGGTGCGGACGCCGGTCGTCCCGGCGTCGATGGCGAGGACGACGGTCACGAGCGGGGCGCGGACGCTCCCCAGAACGCGGCGTCGTCCCCGCTGAGCTGCTCCGCCGGCTCGGCCGGCTTCGCCGGCGCGTTGAGCGCGGCGACCGGCCGCGGGTCGAGGCGGTGGCGGAGCGCCTCACCGACGTGGCGGCGACCGGGACGGAACTCGAACACCATCCGGGTGCCGTTGCTCGCCGTCACCCGGAGCTGGAGCAGTGGCCGGGCGCGGCGGGTCCGCTCGAGCGTGAACGTCTCGTACCGCTTGCCGATCACCAGGTCGCCGGCCCGCACCTGCCCGGACCGGCGGGCGAACAGCAGCAGGCGCCGGTCGGTGAGCACCATCAGGTACTGGCGGCGCCCGGCGAACACGAGCGGAAGCCGGTCGCGGCGCTGCGCCGCCCAGCAGTGGCCGTACTCGAGGACCTGTTCGCCCTCGACGAGGGCGCTCCGCGCCGCACCGGTGATCTGGTCGACGGTCCGGCGGCGCATCGCCGCGCCAGGTTACCGGCCTCCCGCCGCGCCGCCTCGGACCTCTGGCACGCGGCGCGACAGGATGGTCGCCCGCGAGCCAGGAGCCAGCCGATGCGTGTCGGAGTCCTCACCGGGGGTGGCGACTGCCCCGGCCTGAACGCCGTGATCCGGGCGCTGGTGCGCCGTGGCGAGGAGGTCCACGGCCATCAGGTCGTCGGCTTCCGGCACGGGTGGCGCGGCGTCCTGGACGGCGAGGTCGTCGAGCTCACCATCGCAGCCACCGACGGGCTGCTCGCCCGCGGCGGCACCGTCCTCGGCACCTCACGCACGAACCCGCTCACCCGCGACGACGGGCCGGCGACAGTGCGGGCCACGCTGGCCCGGGAGCACGTCGACGCGCTCGTGGTCATCGGCGGGGACGACACGCTGAGCGTGGCCTGCACGCTCGGGGACGACGGGCTGGCCTGCGTCGGCGTCCCGAAGACGATCGACAACGACCTCGCGGCGACCGACGTGACCTTCGGGTTCCACACCGCGGTGCAGACCGCCACCGACGCGATCGACCGGCTGCACACCACCGCGGAGAGCCACGACCGGGTCATGGTCGTCGAGGTGATGGGACGCCACGCCGGCTGGCTGGCGGTGTCGTCCGGACTCGCCGGCGGCGCCGACCTGATCTTGGTGCCCGAACACCCCTTCGACATCGACGCGGTCTGCGACCATCTCCGCCACCGCCACGAGCACGGTGCCAACGCGTCGATCGTGGTCGTCGCGGAAGGCGCGCAGCCCGTGCAGGGCACCTTGAGCCTCCAAGACGCCAGCGTCGACGAGTTCGGCCACGTACGGCTCGGCGGCGTGTCGAGCACCCTCGCCCCCGAGATCGAGGCCCGCACCGGCTACGAGACGCGCGTCACCATCCTCGGGCACGTGCTGCGCGGCGGGACGCCGACCGCGTTCGACCGTATCCTTGCCACCCGTTTCGGCTTGGCCGCGATCGACGCCGTCCACGACCATGACTTCGGCACGATGGTCGCGTTGCGGGGCACCGACATCGTCCGCGTGCCCCTCGCCGACGCCGTCCGCAAGATGAAGACGGTCCCGACACCGTTGTTCGAGGACGCCGCCGTCTTCTTCGAGTAGCAGGCCGCGACGCCGCCGGCCGGCGCGCCACACTGGAGCGATGGGCTCAGCGTTAGACGACCTGCTCGACCTGCTCGAGCTCGAGGTGCTCGAGGTCAACCTCTTCCGTGGGCTGAGCCCCGACGAGGACCGCCAGCGGGTGTTCGGCGGACAGGTCGCCGCGCAGGCGCTCGTCGCCGCGGGCCGCACCGTCGACCCGGACCGGCCGGTGCACTCGCTGCACGCCTACTTCCTCCGACCCGGCGACCCGACGATCCCGATCGTCTACGACGTCGACCGCATCCGCGACGGCCACTCGTTCACGACCCGCCGGGTCGTGGCCATCCAGCACGGGCGCGCCATCTTCAACCTGCAAGCCTCGTTCCAGATCGTGGAGACCGGCCCGGATCACTCCGAGGCCATGCCGGCGGTCCCTGGCCCCGACGAGCTCCCGACGTTCCGCGAGCGCATCGAGAGCTCGCTGGAGCGGCTCGGGCCCGAGGCCACCGAGTGGCTGGTCCGCGAACGACCGATCGAGTCCCGTCCGGTCGATCCGCCGCACTGGCTCGCCCCGTCCCCGCGCCCCGCGGCGCAGGACGTGTGGATCCGCGCCAACGGCGCGCTGCCCGACGACGGGCTCATTCACGCCTGCGTCGTCGCGTACGCGTCGGACCTCACGCTGCTCGACACCGCGACGCTGCCGCACGCCATCGGCTACGACGGCACGTTCCAGATGGCCAGCCTCGATCACGCCATGTGGTTCCACCGGCCGTTCCGCGCCGACGCCTGGCTGCTCTACCACCAGCTCAGCCCGTCGGCGTCGGGGGCGCGCGGCCTCGCGCTCGGGCACGTGTTCCGCGAGGACGGCGTCGTCGCGGTCACCGTCATGCAGGAGGGCCTGATCCGGCCCGTCCCGGACGGCACGCACCCCTGACATGACGAGCCGCGACGGGGTCGTCGACCTGCGCTCGGACACGGTCACGACCCCCACCCCGGCGATGCGTCGCGCGATGGCCGACGCCGAGGTCGGCGACGACGCGTACGGCGAGGACCCGACCGTGACGCGCCTCGAGACGCTCGCCGCCGACCGGCTCGGCACCGAGGCCGCGCTGTACGTGACGTCGGGGACGCTCGCCAACCAGCTCGCGTTCCGCGTGCTGAGCCGACCCGGCACCGAGGTGCTCTGCGCCGCGCGGGCCCACGTCTACCGGTACGAGCGCGCCGCCGCCGCCGGGAACGCCCGCGTGCAGCTCCGCCCCGTCCCCGACCCCGACGGCCGGTTCCCACCCGCGGCGATCAACCGGGCGGTGGCCGACGCCGGCCACCACCTGCCCGCCCTCTCCGCGGTGACGATCGAGAACCCGCACATGCCGGCCAGCGGCCGTCCCTGGCCGGCGGTCGACGTCGCCGCGGTCGCCGACACGGCCCACGCCCACGGCCTGCCCGTCCACGGCGACGGCGCGCGGATCTGGAACGCCGCGATCGCCACCGACAGCACCCCCCGTGAGCTCTGCGCGCCGCTCGACACCGTCATGTTCTGCCTGTCGAAGGGCCTCGCGGCACCGATCGGCTCCGTGCTGTGCGGCTCGGCGGCCGCGATCGCCACCACGCGCGAGGAACGAGCCCGGCTGGGTGGCGCCTGGCGGCAGGCCGGCATCATCGCCGCGGCCGGGATCGTCGCGCTCGAGACGATGGTCGACCGGCTCGCCGACGACCACGCACGCGCCCGCCGGCTGGCCGAGGTCCTCGCCGACCGGTTCCCCGCGAGCGTCGACCCGGCGCGGGTCGAGACGAACATCGTGTGCGCCGACGCCGAACGGCTTCCCACCCGGCTCGTCGAGCGGCTCGCGGCGTGCGGGGTCCGCTGCGGCATGATCGACTCGGGCACCGTACGCTTCGTCACCCACAAGGACGTCGACGACGCCGACCTCGACCGCTGCGTCGCCGCGCTCGACACGATCCGCGAGGAGGACGCATGAGCCGAGTCCTGATCACCGGCTGCTCGACCGGTTTCGGGCGCCTCGCCGCGATCGAGCTCACGAAGCGGGGCCACGACGTCGTCGCCACCGCCCGTCGACCCGAGACCCTCGACGACCTCGACGTCGCCGCGCGGGTCGCGCTCGACGTCGACGATCCGCGATCGGTCGCCGCCGCGGTCGCGGCGGCCGAGCCGGTCGACACGCTCGTCAACAACGCGGCGTTCGGGATCGTCGGGCCGGTCGAGTCGGTCTCGCTCGACGACGCGCGCCGCTGCATGGAGACCAACCTGTTCGGCGCGGCACGGCTCATCCAGGCCGTGCTGCCCGGCATGCGCGCCCGGCACGGCGGCACGATCGTGAACGTCTCCTCGACGGCCGGGCGGGTCGGGGCGCCGCTCACCGGCTACTACGCCGCGACGAAGTGGGCGCTGGAGGGGCTGTCCGAGGCGCTGCACTTCGAGATCGGGCACTTCGGGATCCGGGTGCGAATCGTCGAGCCGGGCTCGTTCGAGACCGGGTTCGGCGGCAACGAGCTGCGCCAGGGCCTCGACGGGCCGCCGTACGACGAGCTCGAGCGCGAGTGGGAGGCCGCCCGGCCGGCGCTGCTCGGGGACGGCCCGCCGCCCGACGCGGCGGACGTTGCCGCGGTGATCGCCGACGCCGTCGAGAGCACCGAGCCGCGGCTGCGCTGGGTCGTCGGCACCGACTCGGAGCTCGCGATCGGCGCGAAGGACTCGATGTCGTTCGAGGAGTTCGAGACGACGATGCGCGGGGTGCTCGGCGTGACGTGGTGAGCGCGCCGCTCGACGAGACGCCGGCCAGCGTCCTCGCCGTCTACGCCCACCCCGACGACCCGGAGATCTCCGCCGGGGGGACGCTCGCCCGCTGGGCCGCCGCCGGCGCAGAGGTGTGGACGCTCTTCACCACCCGGGGGGACAAGGGGTCGACCGACCCGGCCACCGACGGCGCCGAGCTGACCCGCCGCCGCATCGCGGAGACGGGCGCGGCGAGCGACCTGCTCGGCTTCGCCGGGCACCTGCACCTCGAGTACCCGGACGGGGAGCTGCCCGACGACCTGGACGTCCGCGCCGCGGTCGTGCGTCACATCCGCGAGCGGCGACCCCAGGTCGTGGTGTGCCCCGACCCGACCGCAGTGTTCTTCGGCGATTCGTACTTCAACCACCGCGACCACCGCGTCACCGGCTGGGTCACCCTCGACGCTGTCGCCCCCGCGGCCGGGAACCCGCACTACTTCTCCGACCAGATCGCCGTCGGCCTCGCCGTCCACCAGGTGCAGGCCGTCTACCTGTCCGCGACCCTCGAACCGAACTGCTGGATCGACATTACCGACATGCTCGAGCGCAAGATCGACGCCCTGTTCTGCCACGTCAGCCAGCTCACCGAGACCGGTGACTGGTTCCGCGAGTTCCTCCGCCAGCAGGCCGAGGAGGGGGGCCAGGCCGCCGGGGTCCGCTACGCCGAGGGGTTCCGCCGCCTCACGTTCGCCTGACTCACGAGCGCGGCCGACGCTTCCACTCCGCCATCGCCCGCAGGACGAGCACCGCGATGACCCCGACGCCGATCGCGCCGAGCCCGGCGCCGATCACCGTCCCGAGCAGCTTCGCCGTCGCGGCCGGCCCGGTGCTGCCAACGTCGACGATGCCGTAGCCGATGATGCCGCCGAACATCCCGGCGAGCACCACCGACAGGAACGCGAACAGGTACGCGCTGCGTGACGGCAGGCCGGCCGGCAGGTCACCCGGTCCGGCGCCGTTGTCACCGGGCACGCCCGCATCGTATGGCGGGGTCGCGCCGGTAGGCTGCTCGGCGATGCGGGAGTGGCTGGTCGCCAGCGCGCTCGTGGAGCTCGACGGCGCGTTGCTGCTGGTCCGCAACGAGCGGCGCGGCGGATACTCCGACTGGTCGCCCCCCGGCGGCGTCATCGACGCCGACGACCGGAGCGTCCTCACCGGCCTCACCCGGGAGGTCGAAGAGGAGACGGGCCTGCACGTCACGGCCTGGGAGGGACCCGTCTACGAGGTGCGCGCCGTCGCGCTCGACCTCGGCTGGCGGCTCCACGCCGAGGTGTACCGGGCGCTCGCCTTCGACGGGGAGCTGCGCGTCGCCGACCCCGACGGCATCGTCGTCGAGGCCGCGTTCCTCGAGCACCCGGTGTGCGCCGCCCGCCTGGCCGACGGGGCACGGTGGGTGCGCGAGCCGCTCAGCGAGTGGATCGCCGAGCGGTGGGGACCCGACCAGGCTCGCGGCTACACGTACGACGTGCGTGGCACCCGCCGCGACGAGTTGGCGGTGCACCGCACGTCGGTCGCCGCCGGCTGACCGTGCCCGACACCCCCGCGGCGATCCTCCACGTCGACCTCGACGCCTTCTACGCGTCGGTGGAGCAGCGCGCCGACCCGTCGCTGCTCGGTCGGCCGGTCATCGTCGGCGGGCTCGGCCCGCGCGGCGTCGTCGCCGCCGCCAGCTACGAGGCCCGCCGCTACGGGGTGCACTCGGCGACGCCGATGGCCCGTGCCCGGTCGCGCCTGCCCCGACGGGGTGTTCCTCGCGCCGCGCTTCGACGCGTACCGTGCCGCGAGCCGCGCCGTCATGGCGATCCTGCGGTCCGTCACCCCGCTGGTCGAGGCCATCTCGCTCGACGAGGCGTTCCTCGACACCCGCGGCGCGGCGCGCCGCCTCGGCACCGGTCCCGAGATCGCGACCGCGCTGCGGGCCCGGATCCGCGACGAGACCGACCTCACCGCGTCGGTGGGGGTCGGGACGACGAAGCAGATCGCCAAGCTGGCGAGCGACCTCGCCAAGCCGGACGGGCTGCTCGTCGTCGACCCCGGCACTGAGATGGCGTTCCTCGCGCCCCTCGAGGTGACGCGCCTCTGGGGCGTCGGGCCCGCGACACGCCGACGCCTCGCCCGGCTCGGGGTGCGCACCATCGGGGAGCTGGCGGCGATCCCGAGCGACGCGTTGCAGCGCGCCCTCGGGCGGGCCAGCGGCACCCAGCTCTCCGCCCTCGCCCGGAACGAGGACGACCGGGCGGTCGAGCCGGCGCGGGCGGTGAAGTCGGTCGGCCACGAGGAGACGTTCGCGACGGACGTCGCCGACCGCGCGCAGCTCGAGCGTGACGTCGTTCGCTTCGCCGAGCAGGTCGCGACCCGGCTGCGCGAGGCGTCGCTCGTGGCGCGCACCGTCGTGCTGAAGGCCCGCTACGGGGACTTCCGAACCATCACCCGGTCGCGCACCCTCCCGGAGCCGACCGACCTGGCCGCCGACCTGGCGGGCGCCGGCCGCGAGCTGCTCCGCGAGCTCGACCTGCGCGACGGGCTGCGGCTCCTCGGCATGTCCGCCCAGCAGCTGGCCGCCGCCACCGACCGCCAGCCGCAGCTGCCGCTCGACGCGTCGACGGCCGCCGGCCGGCCCGGTCGCGGCGACCTCGAGCGGGCCGTCGACGCGGTGCGGCGTCGCTTCGGTGACGACGCCGTGACCCGCGCCCCCCGCCGGGCGACGCCCGACCCGGCGCCCCGCTCGTGACCGTCCGTGTGGGCATCGTCGGCTGCGGGCTGATCGGCTTCATCCACTCCTACACGCTGCGGCTCCTCACCGAGCACCACGTCGTCGACGTCGCGGTCGTCGCCACCTACGACGCCGACCCGGCACGGGCGGCGGCGTTCGCCGCCGCCCACGACGCGGTGGCCTGCGCCGACCTCGACGAGCTCCTCGACCAGGTCGACGCGGTGTGGGTGTGCACCTGGACGGCGGCGCACCTCGACGTCGTCGCCGCCGCGGTGGGCCGGCAGCGGGCCGTGTTCTGCGAGAAGCCGCTCGCGCCGACCCTCCCGGAGTGCGAGCGCGTCGCCGCGCTGCTCGCCACCGTCCCGCACCAGGTCGGCCTGGTGCTGCGCTCCGCGCCCGTGTTCCAGGCCCTCGTCGGGCAGGTCCGCGGCGGTGCGCACGGCCGCGTGCTCGCCGTCGCGTTCCGCGACGACCAGTACTTCCCGACCCAGGGGCTGTACGCGTCCGAGTGGCGCGCCGACGTGCGCCGGGCCGGGGGCGGGACCCTGCTCGAGCACTCGATCCACGACATCGACCTGCTGCGCTGGCTCCTCGGCGACCCGACCACGGTGCACGCGTCGATCGCGTCGCGCTTCGGGCACCCCGGCATCGACGACGTCGCCGCCGTCACCGCGACGTTCGGGGACGGGGCGGTCGCGACCCTCACGAGCGTGTGGCACCAGGTGCTGAGCCGCGGCTCGAGCCGACGCCTCGAGGTGTTCTGCGAGCGGGCCCTGCTCTGGCTCGACGACGACCACACCGGCCCGCTGCACGTCGAGACCGAGGGCGGCACCGACGTGGTGGCCACCCGCCCGCCGGCCTGGGTGGCGGGGCTCGACGCCCCCCCGGTCCTCGCCCGAGCCGTCGCCGAGTACGCGCCCGCCACGCGGGCGTTCCTCGACGCGCTGCTGCGCCGGCGCGCCGGTCACGGGCCCGGACGCCGCCGTGGCCCTCGCCGCGCACCGGGTGGTTGCCGCCGCCTACCGGTCCGCCGCCAGCGGGGAAGCATCGGCGCTCCCGAGCGCGTTGATGGGGTCGCGGGGCTGCGCGACAATGAGTCGCTGTCCCGCCGTCGAGGACGGCCCGACCGAGGAGCTGGCCCGCCGCCATGCCGCTATCCGAGGATGAGCAGCGGATCCTGAAGGACATCGAGGCGAACCTCTCGGTCACCGACCCGAAGCTCGTCCAGCAGGTCTCTGACACCACCCTGTACCGGCACGCCACCCGGATGATCAAGTGGGCCGTCGCCGGGTTCGTCGTCGGGCTCGTCGTTCTCCTGGCGACGTTCACGTCGGTGCTGGCCCTCGGCGTCGTCGGCTTCCTCATCATGCTGTTCTGCCTGCTCGTCATCGAGCGCAACGTGCGCAAGATCGGGCGGGCCGGCCTCGAGAGCCTCACCGGGTCGCTGCGCGGCGGCGCGCTGAAGGGCGTCTTCGGTGAGACCGGCCGCCGCTGGCGGGAGCGCTGGCGTCGCGACGACGACGCCAGCTGAGCGGGGCGACCCGACCGGGTTCACCGCACCGCAGGCGGCGCGGCTGACGGGCTGCGCGCCCGCCCAGGTCGACTACTGGCAGCGCTGCGGGCTCGTCGTCGCGCACCCCGACGACGCCGACGGCCCCTACTCGTTCCGGGATCTCGTGGCGCTGCGCATGGTCCGTTCCCTCCTCGACGCCGGGCTGCCGCTCGCCCGGATCCGCCGGGCCGTGACCGCCCTCGTCGACGCCGGCGAGGACCTCGCCGGCCTCCGCGTCGTCACCGACGGGGAGCACGTCTGGGCGTGCCGCGACGACGGCCAGATCCTCGACGCGCTCCGCCACGGCCAGCTGGCCCTCTTCGTCGCCGTCGACCGCATCGCCGAGGACGTCGACGCCGAGGTCCGGGCGTTCGACCGGGACCGTCAGTCGTTCGTCGACGGCCTCCGCCGAGCCGACCACCCGGCCGGCTCGGGCTGAGCGTCACGCCCACCGAGGTGGGTCCGGGCCCGCAGCTGGGCCCGCAGGTCCAACGTCCCCGCCAGCGCCAGCAGGACCGCGTCCGCGTCGGCCCACGCCGCCGCGACGTCGTCCGCCGCGGGCACCTCCCCGCGGTAGCGGACCGTCGTGTAGCGCGCCGCCAGCGAGGTGAACGGCGGCTGCGAGCGACGCGTCGACCCGGGCCGGCACCCGCGCCGCCACCTCGTGGGGGGTGAGTGACGCCGGCCAGACCAGCCCCGCGGCGCGGAGATGGTCGAGGACCTCGCTCCACGCGCCCGCCACCTGCTCGGCCGGGTCGGCGCGACCCCGCCGACGCGCCCGCCGTTGGCGCTTGCGCGTCTCGAGGACGGCGACGGTGCCGAGCACGCCGAGGGCGAGCAGCGCAGCGACGACGAGCAGCCAGCCGAGCAGCGAGAGCCCGGACCGCCCCGGTGCGCTCACCGTCACCCGGCTCGGGGCGCGCGACGGCGGGACCGACCCGCGGCCGGCCTGGCCGGAGCCGGACCCGCCCGTCCGCCGGCGGACGGGGCGGGCACGGCGGTCGGCGGCGCGGTGACCGGCGTCTGGTTCAGCGTCGGCGCCGACGTCGGGGGGGCGGCCGCGCCGGGCTGGTTCGACGGCGGCGTCGGGTCGAAGAGGTTCGTCCAGCCGAGACCGTTCAGCCAGATCTCCGGCCAGGCGTGGGCGTCGAGGTTCGTCACGACGTAGGTCCCGCTCGCGTCGCGGGTGCCGGGCGTGAACCCGGTCGCGACCCGTGCCGGGATGCCGAGCGACCGGGCCATCACCGCGAACGTCGCGGCGAACTGCACGCAGAAGCCGCGGCGCGTGTTGAGGAAGGTCACCATCGCGTTCTCGTCGTCGCTCAGGTTGACCGTCGGGTCGTAGGTGAACGCCGAGTGGAAGAAGTCGCGGCAGCGCGGCCGCCTGGTCGTAGGGGAGCGTCCGCCCGGCGATCACGCGGCTTGGCCGTCTCGACGACCTGATCGGGGATCCCGGACGGCAGCTCGGTGTCGACGCGCAGCGCCGCAGGGACCGGGCCGGCCGACGCGGCCCGCTGCGCCTGGGTCACGGTGGCGATGGGCAGCGCCGACTCGACGGTGTACGAGAGGCCCGTCACCGACGCGTCGAGGGTGACCAGCGTCCCCGACGAACGGACCACGAGCGTGTTGGACCGGCTGACGCGCACCGGGTTGAACGCCGCGGGCATCCACCGCTCCCCGAGCGGGCCGATCTGGTACTGCTGGCGCAGCGACCCCGCCGAGACCGGCCCGGACAGGCCCTGCTGCACCGCGGCCGACCCGCTCGCGTTCAAGCGTCCACCCGCCACCGCCCTGCCCGGTGTACTGGTCGAGCGCGTCGAGCCGCCAGTAGGCCGGCTGCGCGGCGCGGACGGTGAAGAGCGTCTCGCGTGCGCCCTGCTGCAGCTCGCTGCCTACGGAGACGAGCGGCGCGATGGCGGTCTGGTAGTTCGTCGACGCGCCGGACCCGAGCGCGCCCGCCGTGCTGAACACCGGCTGCTCCGCGCCGAGGATGGCGTCGGCCGCGACCGAGCCGGCGAGCGCCACGACGAGCGCGGTCACCACGACGCCGACGACCAGCCGGACCCGCAGCACCCCCGGCCGACGCCCGACGCGGGTGCGTCGCCGCTCGAGCAGCGCCCGGTGCTGCACGGCGAGGAAGGCGACGGCGGCGACGGCGAACGCCACCGTGCTCGGCACCCACCCGTGGACGAGGTCCCAGGGGGTGTGCTCGGCCTGTAACCCGAAGCCCCGCACCCACAGCACGGCCACGACGGCGACCGCGAGCGGGCTCGTGGAGCCGTCCTCGTGGAACGTGAGGTCGTCCATCACCGCGGCGACGACGAACACCACCAGCGCCGCGAGCAGCACCGCGCCCGTGGTCGCGGGGATGGGCACCCGGTCGTTGAGGATCGTCGACCAGCCCGACGAGACCTGGTGGCCGACCGCGCCCAGCGACCCGGCGAGCACCACGGCCAGGACCGCGAGCCCGGCGAGCGACACGAGGGCCTGCACGGCCGCCGACGCCGACACCCGCCGCGTGCCCCACGCCAGGGCGTGGGGGAGGAGCGCGGCCGCGAGGAGCGGACCGAGGAACGCGGCCGACGTGAAGACGGCGCCGAAGCTGAGCGCGACCGCGGCGCTCAGCGCGGCAAGCGCGACCGAGACCGGGAGTTCGCGGGTTGCCATCGGGTCGAGACCCTCATCGTGGCGTTCCAGACCTCAGCGAAGGGGCGCGCCGTCGCGTCGACGGTGGCGAGCGGGCCCGCCGCCGCGCTCCCGGCCCGGGTGGTCACCAGCGTCACGACCCGGCGGCCGCGCAGCGCCGCGGCCGCGTCGATCACCGCCGGGTCGGCGGTGCCGGTCACGACCACGATCCCGCCCAGCCCCGCCCGGCCCCGCAGCGCCGCGGTGACGGCCGCCAGGTGGTCGTGGCCGTCGGGCTCGACGACGGCGAGCCGATCGAGGGCGGCCTGCAAGGCGTTCGCCCCCGGTCGGCGCATCGTCTCCCCGGCGCTCGTCACCACCTCGGCGGTCTGGTGCGAGCGGTGCAGGCTCGCGGCGACCGACGCCACCGCCTCGACCGCCCGCTCGAAGGACCGCGTCGTCGTAGACGCCGGGGCGCACGTCGAAGAGGATCACGACGCGGCCCGGGGCGGGCGCCTCGTCGACGCGCACGAGCAGCTCGCCCGCCCGGGCGGTGGAGGGCCAGTGGACCCGGCGCGGGTCGTCGCCGGGCTCGTAGGTGCGGAGCGCGAGGAACTCGCCGAGCGCCTCGACGACCGGGATGCGCGGTCCGACGGCCCGCTCGGCGGGCTCCCCGCCGCCTGCGCGTCGCGGGGGCACGACGTCGTACACCCGAGGGACGACGACGACCTCACCCGTGCCGGCCACCGCCCACGTGCGGCGCACGAGCCCGCACGCGTCCGCCAGGGTCACGAGCGCCGGCCCGACGACGTGCCGGCCGCGCCGGTCGGTGGGGATCCGATAGCCGGCCTCGACCGGCGTGCCCGCCTCCAACGGCACCTGCACGAACCACGCGGCGCGCGTCCCCTCGTCGATCGACTCGGTGATCGTCAGCCACGGCGTCGCCCGTCGGGTCCTGCCCCGCAGCACGACCCGGCCCTCCCGGCCGACCGACGGGCGAGCCGGTTGGACCGAGCGCGTGAGCGGCAGCGACACCCGGTTCGTGACCACGCTCACCCACGCCCACACGAGCACGAGACACCCGACCAAGCCCAACGCCGCGACCGGGGTCGCGCCGACGAAGAAGCTCGCGACCACCAGGCCGACCGACGCACCGGCCACGGTCCAGCCCCGCCGGGTCAGCTCCGGGACGTCGAGGCGCGGGCCGGCGGCCACGGCTCAGCCGCCGGCGCGGGGCACCGCGACGCTGCTCAGCACCCGCTCGAGGACGTCCTCGGCGGTGACGCCGCGCAGCTCGGCCTCCGGTGCGACGAGCATCCGGTGGGTGAGGACGATGGGGGCAAGAGCCTTCACGTCGTCGGGCGTCACGTAGTCGCGTCCTGCACCCGCGGCGAACGACCGGGCCACGCGCTGCAGGGCGAGCGCCCCACGCGGGCTCACCCCCAACGCCAGCTCGGAATCCCGTCGCGTCGCGTTCACGACGTCGACGACGTAGGCGCGCAGCGGCGCCGCGACGTGCACCCCGGTGATCGCATCCGCCGCGCCCGCGACGTCGGCCGGGGTCGCCACCGGCTGCAGGTCGTCGGGCCCCACATGACCGAGGCCGTGGGTCTCGAGGATCGCCATCTCCGCGTCCCGACCCGGGTAGCCCATCGGGAGGCGCATCAGGAACCGGTCGAGCTGCGCCTCCGGCAGGGGATAGGTGCCCTCCAGCTCCACCGGGTTCTGGGTCGCCATCACGAGGAACGGTCGCGGCAGCGCCCAGCTGTGCGCGTCGACGGTCACCTGGCGTTCCTCCATCGCCTCGAGCAGCGCCGACTGCGTCTTCGGTGACGCCCGGTTGATCTCGTCGGCCAGCACCAGGTGCGCGAACACGCCACCGGGTCGGAACTCGAACTCGCTCGTCGCCCGGTTCCACACCGACACGCCGATCACGTCCGACGGCAGCAGGTCGGGCGTGAACTGAATGCGATGCGACGTGCCACCGATCGAGCGGGCCAGCGCCTTCGCGAGCGACGTCTTGCCGACGCCGGGCACGTCCTCGATGAGGAGATGCCCCTCAGCGAAGAGGCACACCAGCGCCAGATGGATCTGGTCGCGCTTGCCCTGAATCACCCGCTCGACGTTGCGCCCCAGGACCTCGAAGAGGCCGGCGACGTCGACGCGCCGAGCCGCAGCGGGTTGTGCCACGCTCCCTCCAGGGCCGGACGCGCACGCTACCAGCGAGGCGGGCGCGACCGGCCGATAGCGTCCGGTGATGCAGCACGCCCGCGGCTGGTGGCGCGCCACGCTCGCGGTGGCATCCCGCCCCGCGCTGTGGCCCACGGCGTGGCGCCAGACCCGACGGCTCGCGCGCGACGGCTGGTGGCACCGACCACCGTTCCTGCCCCTCGCCGACCCCGCGTACCTCGCGTTCCGCTTCGAGACCCAGTACGGCGCGGCGGACGCCCGGCCCGACCCCGCCGACGTCGTCACCTACCTGCAGTGGTGTCGCGCCCAGCGCACCCGGAGACGCTGAGCCGGTCAGGGACCGCCGGTAGACTCCCGTCCACCCGCCAGCGGCGCGGGCCCCGGGAGGGTAGCGAGGCTTGGGGAGATCTCTGCTGCTGAACGCCAGCTTCGAGCCGCTGTGCGTCGTGTCCGACCGACGAGCCGTCGTCCTGGTCCTCAAGGACAAGGCCGAGATCGTCGCCCGCAACGGGGCTGAGCTGCACTCCGAGCGGCGCGTCATCGCCGTCCCGTCGGTGATCCGCCTCGTGCACTTCGTGCGCGTCCCCTTCCGGAGTCGGGTGCCGCTCTCCCGACGAGCCGTGTTCGCCCGCGACGGCCACCGCTGCCAGTACTGCAACCGGGCCGCCGAGAACATCGACCACGTCGTGCCCCGCTCCCGAGGCGGCGAGCACATCTGGGAGAACGTCGTGGCCTCCTGCCGGTCCTGCAACGCCCGCAAGGAAGACCGCACCCTCGCCGAAGCCGGGCTGCGTCTCCGCCGCTCACCCGCCGCGCCCCACGCCAGCCTCTGGATGGTCGCCACCGCCGGGTCCCTCGACCCGACCTGGGAGCCGTTCCTCCCCGGCCTCGAAGCCGTCCCCGCCTAACCCCCTTCGCGCACCCTCGCCGCCGCCCGGCGGCCGCCGTGGGACGAAGTGGGGAAGTCCCACCCCGCCGTCCGGCACCCCGAACCGGTGCCGCCCGCGCCCACGCCCACCCCGCCGGGCCGGCCGCCCGTGCCCTCAGCCGGTCCCCGCCCCACGACGGCTGCGGCCGATGCCCGGGAATGGGGCGCATGAGGTTGACGTGGTGGGGGCGAGGGGTTTACGGTGGAGCACAGTGGTTGAACGTGGAGCACCCAGGGTGGCCCCGGGGCGCTCCGGCGAGGGGACATGGTGGCAACCCGGTTCTTCGGGCAGTTCCAACACACGCTCGACGACAAGGGTCGGCTCATCCTCCCGGCGGAGTTCCGTCCGGACCTCGAGGCCGGCGCCTACATCGGCCGGTTCCCGGACCACTGCCTGGCGATCTACCCGCCCGAGGAGTTCGACACCGTGACCGAGGACATCACCTCGAGCGCCAAGCAGGGCGGCGCCGACGCCGTGGCCGCCTCCCGCTTCTTTTACGCCGGCGCTCGTCCCCTCAACCCGGACAAGCAGGGCCGGATCCCGATCGCGCCGCACCTGCGCGAGTGGGCGCAACTGGACCGGGACGTCGTCGTCACCGGTCAGCAGAAGCGCATCGAGCTGTGGTCGCCCGAGAACTGGCAGGTGGTTGAGGAGCGCGGCCAGGCCGCGCTCGCTCAGCGCCAGGGCTGGGGCATGTAGGACCGAGGAGGAGCGCATCGACCTACACACCGGCGTGGCCTGACGGCCCGTCTGCAGCCCCCCGGCCGGCGCGGTGAAGCCTCTACTCCGCCCGCTCCACCGGACCGCTTCGGGGAGAAATCCGAACGGACACTGTCCGTCCGGGGGGCTGCAGACAGGCCGCAGGTCGGCGAGGAGAACGAATGGGTGGCTACCTGCACCGACCGGTCATGGTCCGGGAGGTGACCGAGCTCCTCGCCCCGATTCCGACGGGCACCGTCGTCGACGCGACGGTGGGAGGTGGCGGGCACGCCCGCTCCCTCCTCGAAGCCCGGCCGGACCTCCGCCTGCTCGGCATCGACCGTGATCCGAGCGCCGTGGCGGCGGCCCGAGTCGAGCTCGAGCCCTTCGGAGACCGGGCGCAGATCATCCACGGCGGCTTCGAGCACATCGCCGAGATCGTCCGCCACGAACACGAGGGGATCGTCATGGGCATCCTGTTTGACCTCGGGGTCAGCAGCCCGCAACTCGACCTGCGAGAGCGAGGGTTCACCTACTGGGGTGACGCCCCGCTCGACATGCGGATGGACAGCGCACAGCCGCTGACCGCCGAGCAGGTCGTCAACGACTACGACGTCGACGCGCTCACCGCCGTCCTCCGCGGGAACGGTGAGGAGCGCTTCGCCGCGCTCGATCGCGGCGCGCATCGTCGCCAACCGGCCGCTGCACACGACCAGCGACCTGGTGCGCGCCGTCCGGGAGGGGATCCCGCAGCGGGCCCGCCGGCGGGGCGGTCACCCGGCGCGTCGCACCTTCCAGGCCATCCGCATGGAGGTGAACCGAGAGCTCCCGCACCTCGAGGCGGGGCTGGACGAGTCGGTGCATCTCGTCGGCCCGGAGGGCCGCATCCTGGTCCTCTCCTACCACTCGCTTGAGGACCGGCTCGTGAAGGAGCGGTTCACGACCTGGTCCGGTGGCGACACCCACGCGCCGCCGGGACTGCCCGTCGAGCCGCCCACGCCCCGTGCGCTCGTGCGACGCCTCACCCGCCGCCCCGCACGCCCCCGCGCCGATGAGGTCGCGGCCAACCCGCGTGCCGACAGCGCGCGGCTGCGGGCGGTCGAGAAGCTCTCGTCGTGAGCGTGGCCGCCGCCGTCGCGGCCCCGGCGCGCCCCGCGCGCCGCCCCGCGCCCGGCGCGGCGCCCCGCGCCGATCCCGCCGCGCCGCCCGGCGCACCTGCGGGTCGTCCGCCCCGCGGTCCGCCGCCGCCGGCTGCTCCGACCCACGGTCCTGGCCGCGCTCGCGACCACGGTGCTGCTCCTCGCGCTCGTGGTCGTCAACGTGATGCTCGCCCAGTCCCAGCTGACGATCGACGAGCTGAACGGACGGGTCGACGTCGCGCAGCGCAGCTACCAGCAGGCGCTCCTCGCCCGCGCCGAGGCGGCGTCGCCGTCGCGGATCATCGCCCGGGCGAACCAACTCGGTCTCGTCGCTCCGGGCCAACCGCCGGTCGCGGTGCCGGTCCCCGCCTCACCCGCCCCGACAGGCGGCTCGTCGACGGTCGGCACCCAGGTCCCATGACCGCGCCGCGGCCGGTGTCGGCGCGGGCCCGGCCTACCCCGAGTCGCGTCCGACGCATCGGGCGACCGCCGGCCCGGCCGGCGGTCGCGTCGCGCGCGCACCGCGCCCCGCGCCCCGCGGCGCACGACCGGTCCCGCCACGGGCGCGGGCGCGCGTCGCCGTCGCGACGTCGCCGCAACGCCTCCGTGCGCTCGTGGTGATCCTCGCCGTCGTGTTCGCGCTGCTCGGTGTGCGTCTCGTCGACGTGCAGGTCGGTCAGGGCAGCCGCTACTCCCAGCTCGGGCAGGCGCAGAGCAGCCGCACCGTCATCGCGGCCGCCCAGCGGGGCAGCATCCTGGACCGCAACGGCAACGAGCTCGCCGTCTCGGTCGACGCGACCACCATCGACGCCGACCCACGCGTCATCACCGACCCGGCGGGCGACGCGGCGCGGCTCGCGCCGATCGTCGGCGTCGACGCCGCGACCCTGCGCGCGCGGCTCGCCGACCGCCAGCAGGGCTTCGTGTACGTCGCCCGCAAGGTCGCCCCCGCCGTCGCCGCCGCGGTGCGCAAGCTGAACCTCCCCGGCATCGGCTACGAGAACGAGCCGAAGCGCTTCGACCCGGCCGAGCCGCTCGCCGCGCCGCTCCTCGGCTTCGTCGGCACCGACAACACCGGCCTCAGTGGGATCGAGGCCGGCCAGGAGTCGACGCTCGCGGGCCGGCCCGGCCGCCTGGTCGTCGACGTGGACCCGCGCGGGCAGGTGCTGCCCGACGGCACGCACGAGGAACAAGCCGCCCGCCAAGGCGCCGACGTCGAGCTCACCATCGACCAGTCGTTGCAGTACTCGGTCGAGCAGGCGCTCACGAGCGAGGTCGTCCGCGACCAGGCGAAGGGTGGCATGGCGATCCTCGCCGACACCCGCACCGGCGACGTGCTCGCCATGGCGAGCGTCGACGCACAGAACGGCGCGACGCCCGCTGGTCCATCACCGGCCACCGCGCGCAACCGGCCGCTCACCGACGTGTTCGAGCCGGGCTCCACCGCGAAGGTCGTCACGATCGCCGCCGCGATCCAAGCCGGGATCGTCAACCCGTCGACCGTGCTCTCCGTGCCCGACTCGATCGTCGTGGACGGCGTCACCTACCAAGACGTCGACACGCATCCGACGCTCATGACGGTCGCGGACATCCTGCGGGAGTCCTCGAACGTCGGGACGATCCTCATCGCCCGCATGCTCGGCCGTGACCGCTTCGACGCCGCGCTGCGCGCCTTCGGGTTCGGTGTCCCGACGGGCACCGGGTTCCCCGGCGAAGCCGCCGGGATCCTGCTCCCGAAGAACGAGTACAACGCGACGAGCATGGCGTCGATGCCGATCGGCAGCGGCCTCGCGGTGACCGCCATGCAGCTCCTCGACGTCTACATCACCATCGCGGACAGCGGCCTGGCCCGCCCACCCCAGCTGGTCGCCGCCACCGTCGATCCCGGCGGGCAGCGCCACCCGGTCGCCACGCCGACCCCGCACCCTGTCGTGTCCGCGACGACCGCCGACGAGGTCCGCCAGATGCTCATCGGCGTCGTCGCCGGCGGCACGGGCACACGCGCACAGATCGCCAACTACCTCGTCGCCGGCAAGACCGGCACCGCCCGCAAGCCGCCCTACACCCACCCGCCGTACAACTACGTCGCCGACTTCGCCGGCTTCGCGCCTGCCGACGACCCGCGACTCGCCGCCATCGTCGTCCTCGACGAGCCGCAAGGCGCCGTGTTCGGCGGTGACGTCGCCGCCCCCGTCTTCGCCCGGATCATGCAGTACGCGCTCACCGTCGAGCGGGTGCCGGCGTCCGCTCCCCAGCCGGCCGCCGGGACCGGCCCGATACCCTGAGCCCCTCCCGTGTCTGTGAGAAGGACCGCGCGCGTGCAGCTGCGAGAGCTCCTCAGCGACGTCGACGTGCTCGACGTGCGCGGTGACCCGACCGTCGACGTGCGCGCGCTCGCGCACGACAGCCGCGACGTCGACCCCGGTACCTGCTTCGCGTGCATCGTCGGCGCGAACGCCGACGGCCACGACCACGCCCCCGCGGCCGTCGCCGCCGGCGCGGTCGCGCTGCTCGTCGAGCGCCGTCTCGGCCTCACCGTCCCCGAGGCCCGCGTCCCCAACGTCCGCCAGGCCCTCGGACCGGCCGCGGCCCGCCTCCACGGCTTCCCGTCGCTGGCCATGCGCTGTCTCGGCGTGACCGGCACGAACGGCAAGACCACGACCACGCACCTCCTCGCGGCGATCGCCCGTGCCGCGGGCGAGCCGGCCGGGGTCGTCGGCACCGTCGGGGCCCGAATCGACGACCGGCCCCTGCCGCTCGAGCACACCACACCCGAGGCGACCGAGCTGCAGGCCCTCTTGGCCCGGATGCGCGACGACGGGATCCGCACCGTCGCGATGGAGGTCTCCTCCCACGCCCTCGCCCAGCACCGGGTCGACGGCACCCACTTCGCGGTGGCCTGCTTCACGAACCTGAGCCCCGACCACCTCGACTACCACGACTCCCTCGACGATTACTTCGAGGCCAAAGCGCGGCTCTTCGACCCCGCCGTCACCGCCGCGGCCGCGGTGAACCTCGACGACCCACGCGGCCCCGAGCTCGTGCGCCGCTGCCACGCCGCGGGGTGCCCGTCACCAGCTACGCGATCGACGCGCCCGCCGACGTCCGCGCCACCGACGTCCGCGTCGACCGCGACGGCGGACGGTTCACCCTCGTCGAGCCTGACGGGACCCGGACCGCGCTGCACACGCCGCTGCTCGGTGTGCTCAACGTCGCGAACGCGCTCGCCGCGGCCGTCACGGCGCGTCTCGCCGGCTTCAGCATCCGACGCGGTGGGGGAGGGCCTCGCCGCCGTCGCGGTGGTCCCCGGCCGGCTCGAGCCCGTCGACACCGGCCAGCCCTTCGACGTCCTCGTCGACTACGCGCACACCCCCGCGGCGCTGACCGCCGCCCTCGACGCCGCACGACGGCTCGCCGGGCCGCACCGGGTCATCGTCGTGTTCGGCGCCGGCGGCGACCGCGACGCCACGAAGCGGCCGCTCATGGGGCGCGCCGCGGCGGACGGCGCCGACGTCGTCATCGTCACGTCCGACAACCCGCGCTCCGAGGACGCGGCCGCGATCGCCGACGCCGTCCTCGCCGGCGCGACCGGGGGACCGGCCGCGACCCGTCGGGAGCTCGACCGCCGCGCCGCGATCCGCGGCGGGCTCGACGCGGCGCGCCCGGGCGACGTCGTCCTGATCGCCGGCAAGGGCCACGAGACGGTGCAGCGCGTCGGGAGCCGCAGCGTCGACTTCGACGACCGGGTCGTGGCGCTCGAGGAGCTCGAGGGCCGGCGATGGAACTGACCGCGGCGGAGCTCGCCGCGCGCGACGGGCGGCCACGTCGACGCCGGCCCGTCCGACGCGCGGGCCACGTCGTACACGATCGACACCCGGTCCCTCGAGCCGGGCGGCTGCTTCGTGGCGCTCGTCGCCGACCGCGACGGCCACGACTTCGTCCCCGACGCCTGGGCGCGCGGCGCGACCGTCGCGCTCGTCGACGCGCTCGGCCGACTCGCCGCCCCCCGGTCGCGCCGTCGTGCGCGTCGCCGACGGCCTCGGTGCGCTCGCCGCGCTCGGCCGGTTCGCGCGGGACCGCCTCGACGCCGCGGTCGTCGCCGTCACAGGCTCGGCCGGCAAGACCGCGACGAAGGACCTCACCGCAGCCGCGCTGTCGTCCCGGCGGGTCCACGCCAGCCCGGCGTCGTTCAACAACGAGGCCGGCGTTCCCTTGACCCTCGCCGCCGCGCCGGCCCTCACGCAGGCGGTGATCGTCGAGATGGGCGCCCGCTTCGCGGGCAACATCGCCGCGCTGACCGACATCGCCCGACCCGATCTCGGCATCGTCACCCACGTCGGCCTGGCGCACGCCGGCCACCTCGGCGGCCCGGCCGGCGTGGCCGCGGTGAAAGGCGAGCTCATCGCCGCCCTGCCGGCCTCGGGCGTCGCCATCCTGAACGCCGACTGCCCGTTCGCGGCCACGCTCGCGGCGCGCAGCGCCGCGCCGGTGCGCCTCGTCGGCACGGCACCCGAGGCCGACGTCCGCGTCCTCGACGTGACCCTCGACGACAGCCTCCGCCCCCGCTTCCGGGTCGTGACGCCGTGGGGCGGCGCCACGATCGCGCTGCAGCTGCGGGGCGAGCACCAGGCCACGAACGCCGCGATGGCGCTCACCGCCGCCGTCGAGCTCGGCGTCGACCTCTCCGTGGCCGCTGAGGGGCTGGCCGCGGCGCGACCCGGCGCGCTGCGCATGCAGGTCGAGTCCACCGCCGGCGGGGTGCTGCTCATCAACGACGCCTACAACTCGAGCCCGACGTCCGCCGCGGCCGCGCTGCGCGCCCTCGGGCGGGTGTCGGTGCCCGGCCGCCGCGTCGCGGTCCTCGGCGAGATGCTCGAGCTCGGGGACTACGGCCCCGACGCCCACGCCGCGCTCGGGACCCTGGCCGGCGAGGTCGGCATCGACGTGCTCGTCGCCGTCGGCCCCGGCGCCGGCCCAGCCGCCGACACCGCCCGCGCCGCCGGCGTCCTGGCCGTCGAGGCCCCCGACCCGGACGCCGCGAGCGCCTACGTGGTCGCCGACGTGCGCCGCGGCGACGCCGTCCTCGTGAAGGCCAGCCGGGCCGTCGGCCTCGAAGCCGTCGCCGCCACCCTCATGGAGGCGCGGCCGTGATCTCGCTGCTCATCGCCGCGTCGGTGGCGTTCGCCGTCACCGTGGCCGGCACCCCGCTGCTCATCCGCGTCTTGAAGGCGCGGGGCATCGGTCAGCTCATCCGGGACGACGGACCGTTCACCCACCCCCACGCCGCGAAGGCCGGAACCCCGACGATGGGCGGCGTCGCGCTCATCGGCGCGGCCATCATCGGCTACGCGATCGCGCACGCCCGCGCCGACCAGCTGAGGTTCGCCCGCACCGGCGTCAGCCTCCTCGGGCTCGTCGCGGTGCTCGCCGCCGTCGGGTTCGCCGACGACTACCTCGGGGTGCGGCACCGCCGCAACCTCGGGCTGCGCAAACGCGGGAAGACCGCCGGGGAGCTCCTCGCCGCCGCGGGCTTCGCACTCCTCGCCCTGAACTGGGTGAACGTGTCGACGCACCTGTCGTTCATCCGGGACCTGCCCCTCGACCTCGGCTCGACGCTGTGGTTCTTCGTGGCCGTCCTCGTCGTGGTCAGCTCCGCCAACGGCGTGAACCTCACCGACGGGATGGACGGCCTCGCCGCCGGGTCCGCCACGCTCGCGTTCGCGGCCTTCACCATCATCGGGTTCTGGGAGTTCCGGCACGCGTCCGTGTACCACGTCCAAAGTGCCGGCGCGATCGACGTCGCCGTCGTCGCCGCGGCGATGATGGGCGCCTGCGGCGGGTTCCTCTACTGGAACGCCGCGCCCGCCCGCATCTTCATGGGCGACACGGGCGCGTTGGCGATCGGCGGCGCGCTCGCCGGTCTCGCGCTGTTCACGAAGACGCTCCTGCTGCTCCCGATCCTCGGGGGCCTCTACGTCGTCGAGACGCTGAGCGTCATCGCCCAGGTGATCTCGTTCCGCGGGTTCGGCCGACGCGTGCTGCGCATGGCCCCGATCCACCACCACTTCGAGGTGATCGGCTGGCCCGAGTTCACCGTCATCGTCCGGTTCTGGCTCTTCGCCGGCGTCTGCGTCGCGCTCGCGCTCGGCCTGTTCTACGCCGACTTCATCAACATCCGCGGAGCGATCGGCTGATGCCCACCGTCACCGCCGTCGCGCCGTCCCGGCCGCATCGCCGGCCGCCCACCGCGGCGCCGCGCCCGGCCCACTACCTGGTGCTCATCGCCACCGTCGTGGTGCTGAACGTCGTCGGCATGGTGATGGTGCTCTCCGCGCTCATCGGTCCTGTCGCTCACCACCTACGGGTCCGCCTGGTACTTCTTCGAGCGTCAGCTCGTCTGGACCGTCCTCGGCGCCCTCGCCTTCTTCGTCGCGCTGCGCATCGACTACCGCCGCTGGCGGGACTGGTGCCAGCCGCTGCTCTTCGTCACCACCGCGATGCTCGTGCTCGTCCTCGTGCCCCACTTCGGGATCTACGTCGCCGGGTCACGCCGCTGGCTCGGCATCGGCTCGTGGCGGTTCCAACCCACCGAGATCGCCAAGCTCGCGCTCGTCCTCTTCGCCGCCGACCTCCTCACCCGCCGCGAGCACGACATGAACGACTGGCGAGCCTCGGTCCGGCCCCTGCTCGCCGTCATCGTCGTCCTCGGCGGGCTCGTCCTGCTCGAACCCGACCTCGACTCGGCGGTGCTCCTCGGGATCATCGCCGGCGCCGTGCTGCTGGTGGCCGGCGCCCGGCTCCGTCACCTCGCCACGGTCGGCGCCCTCGGGCTCGGGGCCGCCACCATCCTCGCCCTCTCCGCCCCCTACCGGCGGGCCAGGCTGCTCACCTTCTTGCACCCGAGCGCCGCCGCAGCGAACGGCGGCTACCAGCTCGTCCAGTCGCTCATCGCGCTCGGCAGCGGCGGGGTCAGCGGCGTCGGCCTCGGCGCCGGGCGCGCCAAGTGGCTGTTCCTCCCCAACGCGCACACCGACTTCATCTTCGCGGTCATCGGCGAGGAGCTCGGCCTGATCGGCACCCTCGCGGTCCTCGGCCTCTTCGCCGCGTTCGCGGTGCTCGGCATCCGCGCCGCGCGACGCGCCCCCGACCGGTTCGGCACCCTCCTCGCCGCCGGCATCACCGTGTGGGTCGTCGCGCAGGCCGCCGTGAACATCGGCGGGGTCGTCGGGCTGCTCCCCGTGTCGGGGGTGCCGCTCCCGTTCGTGTCGTTCGGCGGGTCGTCGCTGGTGTTCACGATGCTCGCCACGGGCATCCTCACCAACGTCGCCCGTCAGGGCCGATGAGCGCCGCCGCCGTGTCCGCCAGCGTCCGCACCGACGTGTTCGCCCTCGTCACCGGCGGCGGGACCGGCGGGCACGTCTACCCGGCGCTCGCCGTCGCCGAGGCGCTCGTCGCCCGCGGCCACGACCGCGCCGCCATCCGCTTCGTCGGCGCCCGCCGCGGCCTCGAGACCACCGCCGTGCCCGCCGCCGGGTTCGACCTCGACGTGCTCCCCGGCCGCGGGCTGCGCCGCAGCCTCTCCGCCGACGCGCTGCGCGCCAACGCCGGCGCGCTCGCCGGGACGGCCCGCGCCGTCCCGGCCGGCGTGGCGGCTCCTGCGGCGGGCCCACCCCCGGGTCGTGCTCGGCGTCGGCGGGTACGCGTCGCTGCCCTGCGTCGTCGGCGCCCGCCGGCCGCGAATCCCCACCATCGTCCACGAGCAGAACGCCGCCCCCGGCGTCGTGAACCGCCTCGCCGTGCGGCCTCGGCGCGCACCCGGCGGTGTCGCTGCCCGGCACCGCTCTGCGCGGCGCGGTGCTGACCGGCAACCCGGTGCGGCGCGCCGTTGCCGAGGTCACGCGACACGCCCGACCCGGCACGCCCGGTCGTCCTCGTGTTCGGCGGCAGTCTCGGTGCCCGGCGCCTCAACGACGCCGCGCTCGGCCTCTACGACGCCTGGCGCGACCGGACCGACGTCGTCGGTCGTGCACATCGCGGGCCGACGGGACCACGCCGCGTGCGTCGAGGCGCTCGCGGCCCGCCGCCGCCCCGACGACCGGCTCGTCTACGAGCTCGTCGAGTACGAGGAGCACCTCGAGCGGCGCTACGCCGTGGCGACCGTCGCGCTGTGCCGGGCCGGCGCGGTCACCGTGGCCGAGCTCACCGTCGTCGGCCTGCCCGCGGTGCTCGTCCCGCTGCCCGGCGCGCCCCGGCGACCACCAGACCCGCAACGCCGAGACGCTCGCCGACGCCGGCGCGGCCCGGCTCGTGTCCGACGCCGATGCCGACAGCCCCGCGCGTCACCGCCGAGCTCGACGCGCTGCTCGCCGACCCCGCCCGTCTCGACGCCATGAGCGTCGCGGCGCGCGTCCCTCGGTCGACCCGACGCCGCCGCACGCGGGTCGCCGACCTCGTCGAGGAGCTGGCCCGTGCCTGACCTCGACCTCAGCCAGCCCCGCGTGCTGCACATCGTCGGGGTCGGCGGCGCCGGGATGAGCGGCATCGCCGCCGTGCTCACCCGCATGGGCCACCGGGTCAGCGGCTCCGACCTGAAGGACTCGCCCGCGCTCGGCCGGCTGCGCCTCCTCGGCGTCGACGCCCGCGTCGGGCACCGCGCCGAGCACCTCCCCGAGGCCGTCGACGCGGTCATCTGCTCGAGCGCCATCCCGTCCACGAACCCTGAGGTCGTGGCCGCCTCCGAACGTGGCGTGCCCGTGCTGCGCCGCGCCGACGCGCTGCGCGCCCTCGTCGCCACCCGCCGCTCGGTCGCCGTCGCCGGGAGCCACGGCAAGACGACGACGTCGTCGATGCTGGCGCTGTGCCTGCGCGCCGCCGGCTGGCACCCGAGCTTCCTCATCGGCGGTGACCTCCACGAGGTCGGCTCCAACGCGGCGTACGACGACGGGGAGTGGCTCGTCGTCGAGGCCGACGAGAGCGACGGCACGTTCCTCGAACTCGCCCCCGACGCGGCGATCGTCACGAACGTCGCCGCCGACCACCTCGACCACTACGGCACCTTCGACGCGCTCGTCGACGCCTTCGCCCGCTTCCTCGACGTCGTCGCCGGGCCACGCATCGTCGGCGCCGACGACCCCGTCGCCGCGCAGCTCGCCGCCACCCGCCCCGGTGTCCGCACCTTCGGATGGGCGTCGTCGGACTACCGCATCGACGGCTACGAGGGCGGACGCGCCGGCAGCCGCTTCCGGCTCCACCGGCGCGGCGACCTGCTCGGCACCATCGAGCTGCCCATCCCCGGACGCCACAACGCCCTCAACGCCACCGGCGCCGCCGCGCTCGCGCTGGAACTCGGCGTCGACTTCGATGCCGTCGCCCGCGCGCTCGCGCGGCTTCGGCGGCGTCGCCCGCCGCTTCCAGTTCCGCGGCGACATCGGACGGCGTCACCCTCATCGACGACTACGCCCACAACCCCGGGAAGGTCGCTGCGGTGCTGCGCGCCGCCCGTGAGGGCGGCTGGGGCCACGTCGTCGCCGTGTTCCAGCCCCACCGGTACTCGCGCACCGCGACCCTGTGGCGCGACTACGCCGACGCGTTCGTCGACGCCGACCAGGTCGTCGTCACCGACGTGTACGGCGCCGAGGAGACCCCCCTGCCCGGGGTGACGGGTCGGCTGGTGCTGCGCGCCATCCTCGACGCCCACCCGGCGACCCCCGTCACCTACCTGCCGCGCCACGCCGACGTCGTGGCCCACGCCCTCGGTCTCGCCCGACCTGGCGACGTGCTCGTCACCCTCGGCGCCGGCGACCTCACCACCGTCCCCGACGAGTGGCTCGCCCGGGAGCGTTCGTGACCCTCGACACCCTCGCCGACGCGCTCGTGGCCCGGCTCGGCCCCGGCGCGGTGCGCCACGACGTGCCCGTCGCCGACCTCTCCACCTACCGCCTCGGCGGTCCGGTCGGGCTCGTCGCCACCGTCGCCACCGACGCCGAGCTCGCCGCCCTCGCCGCGACCGTCGCCGCGACCACGGCGTCACCCCCGGTGCTCGTCCTCGGGCGCGGCTCGAACCTCCTCGTCGCGGACCGCGGCTACCCCGGGCTCGGCGTCGTCCTCACCGGCGACTTCGAGACGGTCACCGTCGGCGCCGACGGCGCCGCCGCGGGCGCCGCCGCGCCGCTGCCCGTCCTCGCCCGCCGCGCCGCCGCGGCCGGGCTCACCGGCCTGGAGTTCTACGTCGGGATCCCCGGCTCGGTCGGCGGCGCCGTCCGGATGAACGCGGGCGGGCACGGCCGCGACACCGCCGAGGTGCTGCGCCACGCCTGGACCGTCGACCTGACCGCCGCCGACCCGACCCCCCGCCGCCGCGGCGTCACCGACCTCGACCTGCGCTACCGGCACTCGGCGCTCGCCGCGACGGAGGTCGTCACCCGCGCCGAGTTCCGCGCCACCCCCGACACCCCCGCGGCGTGCGCGGCCCGCATCGACGACATCGTCCGCTGGCGTCGCGAGCACCAGCCCGGCGGCGCCAACGCCGGCTCGGTGTTCCGCAACCCGCCCGGCGACTCCGCCGGCCGGCTCATCGACGCGGCCGGCCTGAAGGGCCTGCGCGTGGGCGGCGCCGTCGTGTCCGAGAAGCACGCCAACTTCTTCCAAGCCGAGCCGGGCGCCACCGCCGACGACGTGGCCGCGCTCGTCGCCGAGGTGCAGGCCCGGGTCGACGACGCCACCGGCGTGCACCTCGTCCCCGAGCTGCAGCTCGTCGGCTTCGACGAACCGGCCCGCCGATGACCGCCGTCACCGCGCCGCGGATCCGGATGGACCGGCGGGTGCGGGCCCGTCGCGTCGCGGTCCAGCGCGCCGCCGGACGGCGTCGCCTCCACCGGCTCCTCCTCGCCGGCGGGATCCTCACGACCGTGCTCGTCGCCGTGGCCGTCGCGCTCTCGCCGCTGCTCGCCGTGCACACGGTCGTGGTCGACGGTGCAGGCACCCAGCGCGCCGACATCCTGCGCGCCGCCGGCGTCAGCTCCGGGAAGCCGATCCTGCTGCTCGACGCGGGCGCCGTCGCGGCCGCCGTGGAGCAGGTGCCCGGGGTCGCGTCGGCGCATGTGACCCGACACTTCCCCTCGACCGTCACCATCCAGGTGGCGCTCGAGCCGACCGTGGCGACCGTCGCCGCCGGACCCGGCCGCGTCGCGCTCATCGACACCGACGGGCAGGCCACCGCGATCGTCGCCCGCGCGCCCGCCGGGCTGCCCGTCCTCGCCGGCGCCCTCGCGCTGCGCGTCGGCCGCCGCGTCCCCGCCGCGCTCGCCGGGCTCGCCGCCGCGCTCCCCGCCACGCTGCGGACCCGCGTCAGCACCCTCCTCGCCCAGCCGGGCGGCCTGACCGCGCTCGTCCCCGGCGGTCCCCAGCTGCGCTTCGGTGACGCCACCGACCTCGCCGAGAAGGCCCAGGCCGCGGCCGCCGTGCTCGGCGCCCTTGTCGCGCCCGCCCACTACATCGACGTCAGCGTCCCCAACGCCCCGGTCGCCGGGTAGGCACCGTGCTCGACACCGACCGGCCCGGCGACTCGCCGCCCGCCGACGAGGAACCGCCCGGCCGTGACCCGTGGCGCACGGTCGACCGGCCCGACGACGACCCCGCCGGCCAGGAACCCGAGGTGCCCGAGGACCTGACGGGCCTCGACGACGAGCCGATCGACGCCGCCCCCGACGACGACGTCCTCGACGACGTCCCGCTCGACGACGTCGACGACGCCCGGGACGCCCCGACGCCCGACGGGCTCGACGCCGCCGCCCCCGAGGAGCCGATCCGCGCCGTCGCGTCGGCGTTCCCGTCCGCCGCGGACCGTGCTCGAGACGAGGAGGTGGTGGGCGACACCCCGACACCCGCTGCCGAGGGTGGGGGAGGAGCCCCCGATGCGCTACCGTCCGTGGTGATCCCGCCGCTGGTGGCGCCCGCCCCGGCGGCGCCGGGCGCTGAGGAGACCGGGCCGCTGACCCCGGGGCGCCCCGAACCCGCGGCGCCCCCCGCCGCGATCCCGCGCTCACCGGCCGCCACAGGCGACAATAGGGAGTCGAGCCGGCCCGGGCAGGGGCCGACCACCGAGGGGAGCCACCCGCCGAGGCTTGCGGGAGGCCCGACGGGAAGGACGACCGACATGTTGGGCGACCCCCAGAACTATCTGGCGGTGATCAAGGTCGTCGGCGTCGGCGGCGGGGGCGGCAACGCCGTGAACCGCATGATCGACGCAGGGATCAAGGGCGTCGAGTTCGTCGCCGTGAACACCGACGCCCAGGCGCTGCTCGTCAGCGACGCCGACGTGAAGCTCGACATCGGCCGCCAGCTCACCCGTGGCCTCGGCGCCGGCTCCGACCCCGACGTCGGCCGCCAAGCGGCCGAGGACCACCGCGACGAGATCGAAGAGGTGCTGAAGGGCGCCGACATGGTGTTCGTCACCGCCGGCGAAGGCGGCGGCACCGGCACCGGCGGCGCCCCGATCGTCACCGAGATCGCCCGCAACCTCGGCGCGCTCACCATCGCGATCGTCACCCGCCCGTTCGGGTTCGAGGGCCGCCGCCGGTCCGTGCAGGCCGACGCCGGGATCTCCCGCGTGCGCGAGAAGTGCGACACGCTCATCGTCATCCCCAACGACCGGCTCCTCGACATCGCCGACGAGAAGGCGTCGCTGCTCAGTGCGTTCCGGTTGGTCGACGACGTCCTGCTCCAAGGCGTCCAGGGCATCACGGACCTCATCACCACCCCTGGGCTCATCAACACCGACTTCGCCGACGTGCGGGTCATCATGCAGAACGCCGGTACCGCGCTCATGGGGATCGGCGAGTCGTCCGGGGAGGGACGCGCCATCGGCGCGGCCCGCGCCGCGATCTCCAGCTCGCTGCTCGAGGCCAGCATCGAAGGCGCCCGCGGGCTGCTCCTGAACGTCAGCGGCCCCGCCGACCTCGGCCTCTTCGAGGTGAACGAAGCCGCCGAGATCGTGAAGGAGACCGCCCACCCCGACGCCAACATCATCTTCGGCGCCACCATCGACGACTCGCTCGGCGAGGCGGTGCGCATCACCGTGATCGCCGCCGGCTTCGACCGCTTCGAAGGGGAGCGCCGCCCCGAGCTGCGCCGCCCCGGCGCCGCCCCGACCCGACGCTCCGAGCCGGTCGGGCTCGTCACCCGCGACGACAGCGAACCCGCCGGCGGCGGACGCGACGAGGACGACGAGTTCGACGTCCCCGAGTTCCTGCGCTGATCCAGCTGCGGCTCGGCCCCGCCCGAGCCGTCTGGACGGACCGCCACGGCGGCGTCTCCACCGGCCCGTACGCCAGCGCCAACCTCGGAACCCGCACCGGTGACGACCCCGCCGCGGTCGCGACGAACCGGGCCCGGCTCGCCACCGCGCTCACCCTCGACGACCCGACCGGCTGGTGCTGGCTGCACCAGGTCCACGGCACCACGGTCCTCGACGCCGACACCCCCGACGGCGCGGACGACCCACCGGCCGACGCCGCCGTGACCCGCACCCCCGGGCGACCGCTCGTCGTCCTCACCGCCGATTGCGCGCCCCTCGTCCTCGCCTGCGACGACGCCGTCGCCGTGGCTCACGCCGGCTGGAGTGGGCTGCTCGCCGGGGTCGTCGAGGCGGCCGTCACCCGGCTCCGGGCCGTCGGGCACGGGCCGGTGCGCGCCGCGCTCGGCCCCTGCATCCACCCCGACCACTACGAGTTCGGCGCCGACGACCTCGCCCGCGTCGTCGCCGCCTACGGGCCCCAGGTGGCCGCCACCACCCTCGACGGCCGGCCCGCGCTCGACCTCCCCGCCGGGGTGCGCGCCGCGCTCACCCGCGTCGCCGTCACCGACGTCCACGACCTCGACGTGTGCACCGCGGCGTCACCCGACCACTTCTCCTACCGGCGCGACGGCGTCACCGGCCGCCAGGCGCTCGTCGCCGTGCTCACGTGACCGACGTCGCGGCGCGGGTCGACGCGGTCCGGGGTCGCATCGCCGCCGCCGCGGCCCGCGCCGGACGCGACCCGGCCGCGGTCACGCTCGTCGCCGCCACGAAGCTCGTGCCCGTCGAGGCCGTCGCCGCCGCCCTCACCGCCGGAGTGCGCGACGTCGGCGAGAACCGGGCGCAGGAGCTCCTCGCGAAGGCCCCCGCGCTCGCGCCCCACACCCCCCGCTGGCACTTCCTCGGCCCGCTGCAGCGCAACAAGGTCGCCGCGCTCACCCCGTGGGTCACCTGCTGGCAGAGCGTCGACCGGCCCGCGCTCGGCGAGACGCTCGCCCGTCACGCCCCCGGCGCACGCGTGCTCGTCGAGGTGAACCTGGCCGGGGAGCCCCAGAAGGCGGGCTGCGCGGCCGACGACACCGCCGGCCTCGTCGACACGCTGCGCCGCCTCGGGCTCGACGTCGCCGGGCTCATGGCCGTCCCCCCGCAACGCGACGACCCCCGCCCCTGGTTCGCCCGCCTCCGCGACCTCGCCGCGACCGTCGAGGTCGCGGACGTGTCGATGGGCATGACCGACGACTACGAGATCGCCGTCGAGGAGGGCGCCACCCTCGTCCGGGTCGGCCGGGCCCTGTTCGGCGAGCGTCCCCGATCACAAGCGCCCCAGCAGTAACCTTGGTGATGGAGGGCGTGCCACCGGTGCACGCGTCGTAGATGGCTTCCCTCTGGCGCCGAGCCATGGTCTACCTGGGCCTCCAGGACGACGACGAGGAGTACGGCTACGACGCGGGGTACGGCGGCGGCTACCAGGGCGAATACGGCGACGAGACCCACTACGCCCCCCACGAAGGTCCCGGCGGGTACGCCGCCGAGCCGCACCGCGTCCCCGAGTACGCCGGCGGCGCCGCCCATCCCGAGCCCCAGGTGCGCCCCGTCGACACCGGACCCCCGGCGCACGCCCAGCCCGAGTACGGCGAACCGGCCGTCCGGGCCGTGCCCCGCACGGAGGAGCCACCCTCCGGGGTGTCGGTCCCGCGCTCCCCGGTCGTGCGCAGCGTCCCCACCTCCGCGGCGAAGGTCCACGTCGTCGAGCCGCTCAACTTCAACGACGCGCAGGAGATCGGTGACCGCGTCAAGGGCAACCAGGCCGTCATCCTCAACCTGCAGGGCAGCGGCCGGGAGCTGCAGCGGCGCATCATCGACTTCTCGAGCGGCCTGGCGTACGCGGTCGGCGGGTCGATGTCACGGGTCGCCGACTCGGTCTTCCTGCTCACCCCGATGAACGTCCAGCTCTCCGAGGAGGAGAAGGAGCGGCTCGAGGCACGCGGCCTCTACCGGCGCTGACCTTGGGCATCGTCTGCGCGCTCCTCACCGTCTTCATCATCGTGCTCTTCGTGCGCGCCGTGCTGTCGTGGTTCCCGCTGCGACCCGGCACCGTCACCGCGCAGATCAACCGGCTGCTCATCGACCTGACCGAGTGGGCGCTGCGTCCCCTCCGACGCGTGATCCCGCCGGTCGGCATGTTCGACCTGTCGTTCATCGTGCTCGTGTTCGGCCTGCTGTTCCTCCGCACCGCGATCGGCTGCTGAGCCCCACCACCCGCTGATGCTGCGGGTCGGCACGTCGGGATGGCAGTACCGCGACTGGCGCGGCGCGTTCTACCCGCCCACCGTGCCGACGAGCCGGTGGCTCGAGCACTACGCGGCGAGCTACCCGACCGTCGAGGCGAACAGCACCTTCTACCGACTCCCGGCCCGGGCCACGTTCGAGCAGTGGGCCGCCCGCACCCCCGACGGGTTCACGTTCGCGGTGAAGGCCAGCCGGTACCTCACCCACGTGCGCCGCCTGCGCGACCCCGACGAGCCCGTCAGCCGTCTCCTCGACCACGCCGCCGGGCTCGGCGACCGGCTCGGACCCGTCCTGGTGCAGCTCCCCCCGACGCTGCCGGCCGACGCCGGGCTGCTCGACGCCGCCCTCGACGCCTTCCCGACCGGGGTGCGCGTCGCGTTCGAGCCGCGGCACCCCTCGTGGGACACCGACGCCATCACCGACGTCCTCGCGGCGCACGACGCCGCCCGCTGCTGGTGGGACCGCCGCGGCCGGCGCGGGCCTCTCGTGCGCAGCGCGTCGTGGTGCTACCTGCGCCTGCACGAGGGGCGCGCCACCCCCGCACCCGGGTACGGCACCCACGCGCTCCAGACGTGGGCGGAGCGGCTCGCGCGCACGTGGGGCGACGACGCCGACGGGTACGTGTACTGCAACAACGACGCCCACGCCTGCGCGGTGCACGACGCGTCGACGTTCACGCGTCTCGCCGGCCGGGTCGGGCTCCGTGTCGCGGCCGCCACCGGCGAGGCGCCGACGCCCCGGACCGCCACGCCGACCCGCCCGCCGCCACGGGATCGGCGCACCACATCGCATCGCGGGACCCGCCGTCGATAGGCTGGCCGGCCTATGGCTGCCATGGACGTGACCCCCCAGGAGCTGCGGGACGTCGAGATCCGCGAAGCGTGGCGCGGCTATCACCGCGACGACGTCGACGAGCTCCTCGAGCGGGCCGCCGCGACCATCGAGAGCCTCGAGGACGAGGTCCGCCAGGTGCAGCTCCGCGCCGCGCCGGCCGCCGCCCCGCCCGCGCCGCGTCCCGCGCCCACCCCGCCGCCGGCCCCCGCGCCGGTCGAGCGCCGCCCCCCGGGGATCGACACCGACGTCATCCAGCGCACCCTCGTCCTCGCCCAGAAGGCCGCCGACGAGGCCGTCGCCGAGGCGCGCAGCAAGGCCCAGCGCCTCGTCGCCGAATCCGAGAGCAAGGCCCACGCCGTCGTCGGCGAAGCCGAGGCGAACGCCCGGCGGATCGCCGAGACCGAGCGTCGCCGCCTCGACGACGAGATCGCCCAGCTCACCTCGGCGCGCGACACGCTCAACGCCGACGTCGACGCGCTCGAGCGCTTCGAGGCCGAGTACAAGAGCCGGCTGCGCGAGGCCATCCGCGCCGAGCTCGCGGCCCTCGAATCGGGGGGCGGCCCCGGCGGGGACCGGCCGTCGCTGCGTCCCGTCCACCTCCCCGCGCCGCGGTCCTGGTCGGCGTCGTCGAGCTGGTCCGACACGTCGGCCAGCATGCCGGGGGCCCCGTCACCGGCGCTGCCGTCCGCCGGCACCCCCACCGTGAGCATCGACGCCGTGTCGGCGCACGAGCAGTACGACGAGCAGGGCGGCGAGTGGGACGAGACCCCGACCGCCGCGGTGGTCGACGACTCGCTGGAGCACAACCTGACCCACGGTAACAGCGACAGCCTCGACGACGACGCGTTCTTCGCGTCGCTGCGCGAAGCGGTGCGCGACGACACGCCGCTCAGCTCCCGCGAGCCTTCCACCGAGCAGCACTACGAGGGCGACGAGACCGACGACCAGCGCAAGCTGTTCCGCCGCCGCCGGTAGTCAGACCGCCTCGACCCGCGCCCACACCGTCTCGCCGTCCACGTCGAGGGCGACGAGCCCGTCCCGTTCGCCCGGGCCGCGGACCTGCCAGTCGACCGCGAGCACCTCACCCTGGATCCACGCCGCGTGGGTGCGCGCCGCGTCGGCGATCGGACCCGTCGCGGCGAGCGTGACCCGAACCCGGTCGGACAGCTCGAGGCCGAGGGCCTTGCGGTGCTCGTTCAGCGCGCGGATCAGCGACCGGGCCCGCCCCTCGGCACGCAGCGCGTCGTCAAGGGTGATGTCGAGCGCCACCGTGTAGCCCGCGTCCTCGGCCACGACCAGCTCCTCGTCCGCGACCGCCCGCACCACGACATCGTCCGCGCCGAGCGTCACCTCGCCGTCCTCGAGCGTCACGACCAGCTGCCCGTCGCGCCGCAGCGCCGCCCGGAGCGCGTCGCCGTCCTCGGCGGCCAGGGCCCGCTGCACCTGCGGCATCCGCGGGCCGAGCCGAGGACCGAGGCGCCGGAAGTCCGGCGTGACCGTGTAGGCCAGGAACCCCTCCAGGTCGGCCACCGCCGTCAGGTCGTGCACGTTCAGCTCGGCGGCCACCTCACCGGCGAGCTCCTCGTCGAGCGTCACGCCAGCGGGCAGCACCATCAGCGCGCGGCGCAGCGGCTGCTTCACCGCCAGCCGGGCGTCGTTGCGCGCCGCGAGGCCCAACGTCACGAGGCGGCGCGCCACCCCCATCCCGGCCTCGAGGGCGGGGTCACGGGCCGACGTGTCGCTGAGCGGCCAGTCGGCGAGGTGCACCGAGACACCGCTCGGGGCGACGACGCGGTGCAGCTCGTCGGCGACGAACGGGCAGAACGGGGCGAGGAGCAGCGTCATGGTCACGAGGCACTCGTGCAGCGTCGCCGCGGCCGCGCCGTCCTGCGCCTGCCAGAACCGGGGCCGGGAGCGGCGCACGTACCAGTTCGACAGGTCGTCGACGAGCCCGGCGAGGGCCTGCGCCCCCGCGAGCGCGTCGTAGGCCTCCAGCGCGTCGGTGACCGCCGCGACCGTCGCGTGCAGCCGCGACCGGGCCCACCGGTCGAGGACGTGGCGGGCCGGCACCGGCGGGCCGGGCTCGAACCCGTCGAGGTTGGCGTAGGTCACGAAGAACGACGCCGTGTTCCACAACGTGAGCAGGAACCGGCGGGTCGACTCGTCGATCATCCGCTCGTCCACCCGACGGTTCGTCCACGGCGACCCCGCCGAGAAGAAGTACCAGCGCAGCGCGTCCGCGCCGCGGCTGCGCAGGATCGACCACGGGTCGATCACGTTGCCCCGCGACTTCGACATCTTCTGCCCGTCACGATCCACGAGCAGCGCCAGGCACACCACGTTGCGGTACGGGCTGTGCCCGAACACCAGGGTGTTCACCGCCAGCAGCGAGTAGAACCAGCCGCGGGTCTGGTCGATCGCCTCGCAGATGAAGTCGGCGGGGAAGCGGCGCTCGAACACGTCGGTGTGCTCGAACGGGTAGTGCCACTGCGCGGCCGGCATCGACCCCGAGTCGAACCAGGCGTCCAGCACCGGCTCCACCCGCCGGGCCCGCCCCCCGCACGACGGGCACACGATCGCGACGTCGTCGACGTCGGGCCGGTGCAGGTCCAGGCCCGCCAGGTCCCGGCCGGCGAGCTCGGCGAGCTCGGCGAGCGACCCGACGCAGGTGTCGTGCCCGTCGGCGCAGCGCCAGAACGGCAGCGGCGTCCCCCAGAACCGGTCGCGGGACAGCGCCCAATCCACGTTGTTCTCCAGCCAGTCGCCGAAGCGGCCGTGCTGGATGTGCTCCGGGTGCCAGCCGACCGTCTCGTTCTCGCGCAGCAGGTCGGCCCGCCGGTCCGCGGTGCGGGCGAACCACGTCGGCGTCGCCCAGTAGATGAGGGGGGTGTCGCAGCGCCAGCAGTGCGGGTAGGCGTGCTCGTAGTCGACGACCCGCTCGAGGCGTCCGCGGGCCGCGAGCTCGTCGATGATCGCCGGGTCGGCGTCCTTCACGAACTGGCCGCGGAACGCCGGCACCGACGCGTCGAAGCGCGCCGTGGCGTCCACCGGGTTCAGGACGGGCAGCCCCTCGGCCTCGCCGACCTCCCGGTCGACCTCCCCGAACGCCGGCGCGAGGTGCACCACCCCCGAACCGTCCTCGACGGTGACGAAGTCGGCGGCCACCACCCGCGCCGCGTCCGCGGGGAGCGCGAGCACGTCGAAGGGCCGCTCGTAGCGGCGGCCCACGAGCGTGTCCGCCGCGACGTCGCCGACGACGGTCGCGTCGTCGCCGAGCACCGCGGCGACGCGCGCCGCCGCGAGGATCAGGTCGCGCCGCCCGTCGCGCCCACGGACCCGCACGTAGCGGACGTCGGGGTTGACCGCGGCGGCGACGTTCGAGAGCAGCGTCCACGGGGTCGTCGTCCAGACGAGCAGGTCGGCGTCCTCGTCGACGAGCGGGAACCGCACGTACACCGACGGCTCGGTGACGTCCTCGTAGCCGAGCGCCACCTCGTGGCTCGACAGTGCGGTGCCGCACCGCCCGCAGTAGGGGACGACCTTGAACCCCTCGTAGATCAGCCCGGCGTCCCACAGCTGGCGCAGATGCCACCAGACACTCTCGACATAGTCATTCGTCAACGTCCAGTACACGTTCGCGGTGTCGAGCCACATCCCGACCCGCGTCGTGAGCGCCGACCAGTCCTCGACATAGCGGTGCACCGACTCGCGGCAGCGCTGGTTGAACGCCGCGATGCCGTACTCCAAGATCTCGGGCTTCCCGGAGAAGCCCAGCTCCCGCTCGACCTCCAGCTCGACCGGCAGGCCGTGACAGTCCCAGCCGCCCTTGCGGGCCACGAACCGGCCCCGCATCGTGTGGAACCGCGGGTAGAGGTCCTTGAACGAGCGGGCCCACACGTGATGCAGCCCCGGCCGGCCGTTCGCGGTCGGCGGCCCCTCGTAGAACACCCACTCCGGGGCACCGTCCCGCCGTCGCAGGCTCTCCGCGAACACGTCGTCGTCGGCCCAGCGGCGCAGCACGCGCTCCTCGAGCGCGACCAGATCGGGGTCCGAGCCCAACGATTCGAACGGCACTGACGGAGCGTATCGTGACGTGTTCGCGAACCATCCCCGAGAAAGGCGCAGCGTGAGCGACGTCGACGACCTCTACACGGTCGACGGTGACACCGTGGTGCTCGCCGTGCACGTCCAACCCCGAGCGGGTCGCAGCGCCGTCCTCGGACGCGAGGGACACGCGTTGAAGGTGCGCGTCGCGGCCCCACCGGTCGACGACCGCGCCAACGAGGCGGCCCGGTCGCTGCTCGCCGACGAGCTCGGGGTCCCCGCGACGTCGATCGAGCTCGTCGCCGGCGCTCGGTCGCGTCAGAAGCGGTTCCGGGTCCGCGCCGTGGACCGCGAGGAGCTCGACGCCCAGCTCCGCCGCACGCTCCGCGACGCCGACACCACCCCGGGGCCCCGCTCCCGGCTCCGCGGCGACTGACACCGCCTCGCAGGCGGCCCGGCCGGCCTCGTCAGGCGGCGGTCAGCGCCGGGAACCCGAGGCAGTACCATCGCACGCTCGCAGGCGGGCCGAAGGAGACGAATGCCGGGCAGGGCAGGCAAGAAAGCGACGGCGCGCCGGACGACCGGCGCCGCACGGCCGTCGCCGCGCCGCGCCGCGCCGCCGGCGAAGCGAGCCGCGAAGCCCGCGGCGAAGAAGCCGGCGAAGCCCACGGCGAAGAAGCCGGCGAAGCCCACGGCGAAAAAGAAGACGGCCGCCAAGAAGGCCGTGCCGAAGCCCACGAAGCCGGCGCCGGCCAAGAAGAAGACCGCCGCCACGAAACCGGCGGCCAAGAAGTCACCGGCCAAGGCGACGCGGCCCACCACCAAGAAGGCGACCGAGCCGCGACCCGCCCCGAAGAAGCCGGCGAAGACCGCCGCGCCGGCCCCGACCAAGGCGGCCGCGGCGCCCGCCGCCGCGAAGGCCAAGCCCGCCGCGGCCGCGGTGGCGCGCCCCTCCATCCTCGAAGGGCGCACCAAGCACGGGAAGAACACCGTGCTGTGCCCCCTGTCCGGGTTCGAGGTGACACCGTCACCCGCGAACCTCGGTACCAAGACCCTGGAGCGGCTGCGCCAGAAGCTGATCGACGAGAAGCAGCGCCTCCTCCACCAAGCCGACGACCTCACCGCCGAAGCCGAGCAGCTCGCCCGCGAGCGCGAGGCCGGCGACACCCAGTTCGACGAGGAGTCGGGTGAAGGCGACACGGTGAACGTCGAGCGGGAGCGCGACCTGCTGCTCTCCGCGACGGCGCGTCAGGTCGTCGAGGAGATCGACGACGCCCTCGACCGCATCAAGCGCAACAAGTACGGCGTGTGCAAGCCGGCGGGCCGCAAGATCGCACTCGAGCGCCTCGAGGCGATCCCGTGGGCCCAGGTGTGCGTCGACTGCAAGGCGCGTGCCGAGCGCCGACGCTGACCGCCCGCGGGGGCTGCGTCACCGCCGCCAGCTGGTCGTCGGCATCGTCGTCGGGGTCGTCGCCCTCGACCAGGCGACGAAGGCGTGGGCCGCGTCCGCGCTGAAGGACGCGCCGATGTCGATCATCGGCACCACCGTCGAGTTCCGGCTGGCCCGCAACACCGGCAGCGCGTTCAGCCTGTTCCAGACCGTGACCCCGCTGCTCGCCGTGCTCGCCGTGGCGCTGGCCGTCGTGCTCGTCGCGCGCCCTGCGCCGCACCGACGACCGGCTCGTGCTCGTCGCGTTGGCGCTCGTGCTCGGTGGCGCGCTCGGCAACATCGCGGACCGGCTGTTCCGTGCCCCCGGCGTGCTGCACGGCGCGGTGGTCGACTTCATCAAGCTCGGGCCCTGGCCGACGTTCAACGTCGCCGACTCCGCGATCACGATCGGCGCGGTGCTGCTCATCGCCTGGAGCGTCCTCGGCAGCCGGCCCCGCGCCCCGCGGTGAGGGCCACCGGCACTCGACGACGGGGAGGGGAGCAGCACACCGCCGGGCGCCTCGACGGCTAGAGCGGCTTTCGCTCGAGGTAGCCGCTGATGAACACGTCCGCGCCGGTGATGCCGTTCTTGAACTCCAGGAGCAGCGGGCCGCCCGGGGCGCCGGCGCCGGCGCCGGGGACGTCCTTCGTGTACCAGTGCACGTTGGGATACGGCGAGGCGAACGCGACGGCGTCCGAGACGCGGAAGTCCGACGTCGCCTTCGAGCCGACGACGCTGCCCGTGATGCTTGACGTCGGCACGCCGAGCGCGACCGTGCCGTAGACGATGTGGCGCGTCGTGGTGCCCCCCCAGGTGAACGAGGTGAACGCCCCGGGAACGGAGAAGACCGGGACGGTGAACGAGGGGGTGCCCGTCGACATGCCGGCGCACATGCCGACCGCGGCCGTCTCGAAGTTCGGACACGCGTTCGTGTCGAAGTGCACGTCGATGGCGCACTGCGACCCGGCGGCCGGGCAGCTCGGCTCCGTGGGGAACGGCTCCGTGTCCAGCGCGTCCCACGGTCAGGCTGAGCGGCTGGCGGCCCGGCGAGCAGGTGAAGTTGTTCGTGAGGCTCTGCGTCGCCGCGGAGGTGTAGCACTTCGCGTAGTACTTGAACAGGGCGGCGTCCTGGCCGACCCACACGAACCCGCGGCTGACCCGGACGCCGTTCTGGTAGGCCTCGACGACCCACACGTTGTAGCTGGGTTGTGTGAGGCAGCCGATGTCGGTGTTCGTCGTCATCGCGAGCGTCGCTCGCTGTGGGTCGGTCCCCTGCACGAAGTCTTGTGAGTTCTCGTTCTTCGTGCACAGGCTGTACTTCTCGGTCTTGAAGTGGTGCGCCGCGGCTGTCGATGTAGATGTGCATGCCGGCGCACCCCTTCTCCCTGGGGCAGAACCGGACGGCCACGGACGCGTCGATCCGCGAGTCGCCGACCTTGGGCGACTCGGGCGCGGTCGTGGGGGGCACCGCGGTGGTCGAGGGGGTCGGCGCCGGCGCCGTGGTCGGCTCGGTCGTCGGCGGGCTCGGCTCGGTCGTCGGCGACGTCTGGGCTCCGGCGACCCCGAGGAGCGATCCCGTCAGCAGGGCGAACGTGACCGCGAGGACGAGGGCGGCTGCCCGACTCCGGCGTGGCATGGAACCCTCGGCTCTGGTGTGTGGCGTCCCCTGCGCTCGAGCGAGCGGGATCGTCACCACGCGTGTCGACTGCCTCGCGTCGCCCCTTGATCCCCAATCCGCTCGCACTGCCGGCGGCCCACCACCCCGCGCACCGGGGCGGGCGGGACCGGCGGCGGGGTCGGGCGACGCGGGGCTGGTGCGCCGTGCGCCAGGATGCGGCAGCCGTCCCGGTCGCCCGCGGGCGGTGAGCCCTGGCTCGACGCCGCGTTGGGGCGTTCCCACACCACCGGAGGGATGACCCGGTGCCCGACCCCGACACGTTTTCCGTCCCCGACGCGCTCGTCGGGGAGCGCATCGACCGGGCGGTCGCGCTCCTGACCGGCTGGAGCCGCGCCGAGGTCCAGGCGCTGCGTCGCGACCGGCGCGATCCGTGTCGACGGGGAGATCCCCGCCAAGAGCCACCGCCTGCACGCCGGCGCGACCGTGGAGCTGCTCGCCGAGCCGGAGCCCGACCGGGTGCCGGTCGCCGAGGACGTCGACGTCCGTGTCGTCGCGGCCGACGACGCGGTGATCGTCGTCGACAAGCCGGCGGGCCTCGTCGTGCACCCCGGGGCCGGGCACGAGCACGGCACCCTCGTCCACGGTCTCCTCGCCCGCTACCCGGAGCTCGCCGGGGTCGGCGACCCCCGCCGACCTGGGATCGTGCACCGCCTCGACCGGGACACGAGCGGTCTCCTCGTCGTGGCCCGCTCGACGGACGCGTACGAGCGACTCGTGGCCGCCCTCGCGGCGCACGAGGTCGAACGCCGGTACCTGGCGCTCGTCCGCGGCGTCCCGGACGCGGCCCGCGCCACCGTCGACGCGCCCATCGGCCGGTCGAACCGGCAGCCCACCCGGATGGCGGTGCGAGCCGGCGGTCGGCCGGCGCGCACCACCTACGAGGTCCTCGCCCGCGACGGGGACGACGCCGCGCTCCTCGAGTGTCGCCTCGAGACCGGTCGCACCCACCAGATCCGGGTCCATCTCGCCGCGATCGGCCATCCGGTGCTCGGCGACGCGGCCTACGGGTCAGCCGGGGGGCCGCTGCGACGCCCCTTCCTCCACGCCTACGTCCTCGCCTTCACCCACCCCCGCCTCGGGGACCGCCGGCGCTTCGAGGCGGCGCTGCCCGCCGACCTGCGGCGGGTGCTCGAGGCGCGGGGGATCGCACCGGTGGGAGTGGACCGGCCCGCCCGGGCCGGCGACGTCGGGGCGGGGTGATTCGACGTCGCCGGCGGCGGGCCGTCGCCGGGTTGGACACGAACGGGCAGCGGGGCACGCTGTCCAGGGACACCGTACGACGGGGCGCCTCAGCGGGGGTCGAGCGAAGGGCCAGGATTCGGTAAAGGTTGAGGCGGCAGCGCGCCGACCCTTCTTTGATGCGGGTCCTGCTCGTCGAGGACGACCTCACCATCGCCTCACCCCTCGTCCGGGGCCTGGAGCGGGACGGCTTCGCCGTCGACCACGCCGAGACCGGCGCCGCCGCCCAGGCCGCCCTGGCGGCCACGCCGCCCGACGTCGTGCTGCTCGACCTCGGCCTGCCCGACATCGACGGCTTCGAGCTGTGCCGCACGCTGCGCCACGCCTCCGCCGTCCCGATCATCGTCGTCACCGCGCGGGGGGAGGAGGTGGACCGGGTCGTCGGCCTCGAGCTCGGCGCCGACGACTACGTCGTGAAGCCCTTCGGGTTCCGGGAGCTCGTGGCCCGCATCCGCGCCGTCGCCCGGCGGGCCGCCGGCCGGGCCGAATCGGCCGCCCCGACGGTCGGTCCCCTCGCCGTCGATCGCCGCACCCGGCGCGCCGTCGTCGACGGCCAGGCCCTCACCCTCACCCCGAAGGAGTTCGACCTCCTCGCCCTGCTCGCCGACGACCCGGGCGCCGTGTACAGCCGCCAGCGGATCCTCGACGAGGTGTGGGACCCGCACTGGTACGGCCCGACGAAGACCCTCGACGTGCACGTCGCCAGCCTGCGCCGCAAGCTCGGCCATCCCGAGCTCATCGAGACCGTCCGTGGCGTCGGGTACCGCCTCGCCGTCCCCGAAGCCGCGGCGTGAGACGCCGCCTCCTCATCAGCTACCTGTCGATCACCTGCTTCGTGCTCGTCGCGCTCGCGCTCCCGCTCGGCCTCTCCTACCGGCAGGGCCAGGAGCGCCAGCTCACCAGCCGCGTCCAAGACGACGCGCTCGCGCTCGCGCTCCGCGCCGACGTCCCGCTCGCGCAGGGTGATACGACGACCCTGCACCGAGTCGTCCGGGAGCTGGCGCGGGGCACGGGGGACGGGGTCGTCGTCGTCGGCAGCGACGGGCGGGTGCTCGCCACCGCCGGCCCGGACCAGCCCGCCGTCGGCACCACGAGCACCGCGGCCGACCTGACGTCGGCGAAGCACGGCCACCCGGTGACCGACCATCGCCGCATCGCGGGCGGCGACGCGCTCGCCGTGAGCGTCCCCGTCCTCAGCAGCCGGGGCACGGTCGGCGCGTTGCGCATGACCGCGTCGCTCGGCGTCGTCGACCACGCCGTCACCCGAAACTGGCTGCTGCTCGGTGGGCTCGCCGGCGTCATCGCCCTCATCGTCCTGCTGGTCAGCACGCTGCTCGCGCGTTCCTTCACCCGTCCCCTCGCCGAGCTCGACGTCGGCGCGGCCCGCCTCGGCGACGGTGACCTCGCGGTGCGCGTCCCGGTGCCCGCCGACCCGCCCGAGCTGCGCCGCCTCGCGGCGTCGTTCAACACCACCGCCGCCCGTCTCGAGTCGCTGCTCTCGTCGCAGCGGGCGTTCGTCGCCGACGCGTCCCATCAGCTGCGCACCCCGCTCGCCGCGCTGCGGCTCCGCCTCGAGAACGTCGAAGCCGACGGGCCCGACCATCGGCCCGAGGACCTCGACGGGGCGCTCGCCGAGGTGCGCCGCCTCACCGCCCTCGTCGAGAGCCTCCTGGTGCTGGCCCGCGCCGAGGACGCGCCCGCGCCGAGCGTCGACGTCGCGCTCGCGCCGCTCGTCGAAGCCCGACTCGACGCGTGGGGTGCCGTCGCGGCCGAACGGGGGGTGCACCTCGACGCCGCGGTGAGCCACGTCGCGGTGCGAAGCGACCCGGGCCGTCTCGACCAAGTCCTCGACAACCTGCTGAGCAACGCCCTCGACGTCGCGCCCCGCGGCTCCGCTGTGCACGTCTCGGCCCGGGCGGTCGCCACCCGCGTCGAGCTGGCGGTCCGCGACCGAGGGCCGGGCATGACCCAGGAGCAGCGGGCCCGGGCGTTCGACCGCTTCTGGCGCTCCGCGAGCACGCGACGCACCGACGGCGGGTTCGGGCTCGGGCTGCCCATCGTGCGGCGTCTCGTCCTCGCTGACGGCGGCGACGTGCGCCTCGAGGACGCGCCCGGCGGCGGACTCGCGGTGCTCGTGTCCCTGCCCGCGACGCATCCGGTCGCGCTGCGCGCCAGCGCCTGAGCGACCCGACGCGCGTCACCCGGGGCGGGACGTCAGGCGACGATCCGGCCCAGGTCCGGTTCGTGCTCGCGGGCGACGCCGCGGCGCGCGGACTAGCTCGACGTCGTCGGGCGCGGCGTCGCCGGCCGTCGGGTGCCCGACGAGGGTGCGACGGACGAGGTCCTCGAGGGTGTAGCCCTCCAGGATCCGGCCCATCTGCTCGGAGACGCCGACCCACACCTCTTGGAGCACACAGTGCCCTTCGCAGTGGTCGTGCTCGCCGAGCGGCGTGGCGAGCGGGCCCTCGACCGCGCTGAAGATCTCCGCCAGGGTGATCTCCTCGGGGGGGCGGGCGAGCACATACCCGCCGCCGACGCCGCGCTTGGAGTGCACCAGGCCGGCGCCCTTCGCGGCGAGGAGGATCTGCTCCAGGTACGGCTGGGGCAGCGCGGTGCGCTCGGCGATCTCCTTCACCGACGTCGGGCCGTCACGGCCGTGCAGCGCCAGCGACAGCAGGGCGCGCGCCGCGTAGTCGCTGCGGGTCGACACCTTCATCTCGGGCCATGGTCCCACGCGGGCCGCATCGCCGGCGCCGTTCGCCCCGCGCCGTACCCTGCCCCGATGGAGCCCTTCCACCCGGCGTACGACGGCGCGGCCATCTCCAACGTGGTCCCGGCGCTGCTCGGGACCCGGCCGGCGGCGTGGCTGCCGGCCCCGGTGCGCGACGCCACCACCGTCGTGCTCCTCGTCGTGGACGGGCTCGGGTGGGACGCCGCGACGAGCCGGCCGGCCGAGCGACGCGAGCTCGCCGCGATGGAGGGCGGGCCGATCACGACGGTCGCGCCGTCCACGACGGCGAGCGCGCTGACCTCGATCACCACCGGTCTGGCCCCGTCGCAGCACGGCGTCACCGGCTTCCGGGTGGTCATCGACCACGCGGTGCTGAACGTGCTGTCGTGGCAGTCGAGCAACCGGCGCGCGCCCGAACCGTTCACCGTCCAGCGCCACCCGCCGTTCCTCGGCCGTGACGTGCCCGTCGTCACGAAAGCCGAGTTCGCGACCACCGGCTTCACCGAGGCACACCTGCGCGGCACCCGGTTCCTCGGCTGGAAGGCGCTGTCGTCGCTCGTCGAGCAGTGCCGGCAGCTGGCGGCTGACCGGGAGCCGTTCGTGTACGCCTACTACGACGGCGTCGACGCCGTGGCGCACGCGCACGGGCTGCACGACGGCTTCTACGATGCCGAGCTCCTCGCCGTCGACCGCCTGATCGGCGACCTGCGCGACGCCCTGCCGGACCGTGCCGCGCTCGCCGTCATCTCCGACCACGGGCAGGTGCACGTCGGCCCCGACGGGTGGCTCACCCTCGCCGCGCTCGGTGACCACTTTGAGCGCGGGGCGGGCGACGGCCGGTTCCGCTACCTCTACGCGCCCCGCGGGGGCGCGGCCGCGCTGCTCGACGCGGCCACCGACCAGTTCCGCGACGAGGCCTGGGTGTTCAGCCGGGACCAGCTGCTCGACGAGGGCTGGCTCGGCCCCGCGCCCACCGCCGCGACCCGACGCCGGGTCGGCGACGTCACCCTCGCCGCCCGCGGCCCCGTCGCGTTCGTCGACCCCGCCCTGCCGCGGGAGGCGGGCCTCATCTCGGCGCACGGGTCGCTCACCGCCACCGAGATCCAGGTGCCGTTCCTCGCCGGCCGGGGCCGCGCCTGACGGTCGGGGGCAGGGGAGCGACGACCGGCAGGCAACCCTTGCGGCGGGCCGGCCCCCGGCGTAGGTTCAGAGTTACACCCTTGTAGTTCTCCACAGGCCCTGTGGAGAACGCCGAAGCGCCAGAACCCGGGACCCGTGGCCTCCTCGTTCGTCCACCTGCACCTGCACACCGAGTACTCGATGCTCGACGGGGCGGCCCGGGTGCCGGACGTCATCGCCACCGCGGTCGCCGACGAGCAGCCGGCGGTCGGGATCACCGACCACGGGAACATGTACGGCGTCCTCGACTTCTACACCGCGGCGCGCGACGCGGGGATCAAGCCGATCATCGGCATGGAGGCGTACTTCGTCACCGCGAGCCGCTTCGATCGTCCCCGCCGCGACGACCACGACATCTTCCATCTCACGCTGCTCGCCGAGAACGAGGCCGGGTACCGCAACCTCATCAAGATCTCGTCGCTCGCGTACCTCGAGGGCTTCTTCTACAAGCCCCGCGTCGACTTCGAGCTCCTCGAGCGCTACGGCGACGGGCTGCTGGCCACGAGCGGCTGTCTCGGCAGCGCCGTCTGCCAGCGTCTCCTCGCGGGCGACGAGCACGGCGGCCGCGAGCTCGCCGCCCGGTTCCAGGAGGTCGTCGGCCGCGACCAGTACTTCATCGAGCTGCAGGACCACGGCCTCGCCGACCAGGCCCGCGTGAACCCGGCGCTGGTGCGCATCGCCCGCGACCTCCAGGCGCCGCTGCTCGCCACGAACGACAGCCACTACACCCGCCGGGACGACGCCGAGGCCCACGACGCGCTCCTGTGCGTGCAGACCGCGTCGACGCAGGACGATCCGAACCGCCTGAAGTTCGAGGGTCAAGAGTTCTACCTGAAGACGGCGGCGGAGATGCGCGCCGTGTTCGCCGACTACCCCGAGGCGTGCGACAACACGCTGCTCATCGCCGAGCGCGCCGACCTCGACATCGAGTTCGACCAGGCCGTGCTGCCCGCCTTCGCGACACCGGCCGGTCACGACGAGGACTCCTACCTGCGCGAGCTCACCCTCCGGGGCGCCGCCGACCGCTACGGCGAGCCGCTCCCCACCGCGGTGGGGGAGCGCATCGAGCACGAGCTCGGCGTGATCAAGACGATGGGGTTCTCGGCGTACTTCTTGGTGGTGTGGGATCTCGTCCGATACGCCCGGGAGCGCACCATCCGCGTCGGACCCGGGCGGGGCAGCGCCGCCGGGTCCTGCGTCGCGTACTGCCTGCGCATCGTCGACATCGACCCGATCCGCTACGGGCTGCTCTTCGAACGGTTCCTGAACCCGGGTCGCCGCGAGATGCCCGACATCGACATGGACTTCGACTCCCGCTGCCGCGGCGAGATGATCCGCTACGCCGCCGAGCGGTACGGCGACGACCACGTCGCGCAGGTCATCACCTTCTCGACGATCAAGGCCCGGGCCGCGGTGCGCGACGCCTCCCGGGTCCTCGGCTACCCGTACGGCATGGGCGACCGCATCGCGAAGCTCATGCCGCCGCTCATCATGGGGCGCGACACGCCGCTGCGGGCCTGCCTCGAGGAGCTCCCGAAGCACGAGGACGGCTACAAGATGGCCGCCGAGCTGCGCGACCTCTACGCCGAGGACCCCGACGCCCGCCGCGTCATCGACGTCGCCCGCGGCCTCGAAGGGCTGCGCCGCCAGGAGGGGATCCACGCGGCCGCGGTGGTGATCGCCCGGGAGCCGCTCACCGAGTACCTGCCGGTGCAGCGCAAGCCCGAGCCGGGCCGCGACCTCGCCGACGCGCCGATCATCACCCAGTACGAGATGCACGGCGTCGAGCGCCTCGGGCTCTTGAAGATGGACTTCCTCGGGCTGCGCAACCTCGACGTCCTCGACATCACCCTCGATCTCATCGAGGCGAGCACCGGGCAGCGGCCCGACATCGACCGGGTGCCGCTCGACGACCCCAAGACGTTCGACCTGCTGCGCAAGGGCGACACGATCGGCGTGTTCCAGCTCGAGGGCAGCCCGGTGCGCGCCCTGCTGCAGCGCCTCGCACCGACGAGCTTCGAGGACGTCGCCGCGCTCGTCGCGCTGTACCGGCCGGGCCCGATGGCCCAGAACTGGCACACCGCGTACGCCGACCGCAAGAACGGGCGCCGCCCGGTCGACTACCCCCACGAGGTCCTCGAGCCGATCCTCGCCCCGACGTACGGGCTGATGATCTACCAGGAGCAGCTCATGCTCGTGGCCCAGCGCCTCGCGGGCTACACGCTGGAGGAGGCCGACAACCTCCGCAAGGCGACCGGCAAGAAGGACCGGGTGCTGATCGGCCAGGAGCGCTCGAAGTTCGTCGACGGTTGCGTCGCCCAGGGTCACGACCGGGCGTTCGGCGAGCGGATCTTCGACACCATCGAGCCGTTCGCCGACTACTCGTTCAACAAGTCCCACAGCGTCGGGTACGGCTACCTCGCGTACCAGACCGCGTACCTGAAGGCGAACTTCCCCGTCGAGTACCTCGCCGCGCTGCTCACCAGCGTGCGCACCAACAAGGACCAGACCGCAGTCTTCTTGTCCGAGTGCCGCTCGCAGCACATCGAGGTGCTCGTCCCCGACGTCAACGAGTCCGTGTCCGACTTCTCGGTGCACGCCGGCACCGACGGTCACCCCTCGATCCGCTTCGGGCTCTCCGCCGTCCGCAACGTGGGCGAGGGGGTCGTCGCCATGCTCGTCGCGGCCCGCACCGAGGGCGGCCCGTTCCGCGACTTCCACGACTTCTGCGCCCGCGTCGACCCGGCGGCGTTGAACAAGCGGACCATCGAGTCGCTCATCAAGGCCGGCGGGTTCGACTCGCTCGGGCATCCCCGCCAGGGCCTGCTGCACGCCTTCGAGCCCATCATCGACCAGGCGGTCACCCGCCGCCGCGAGCGCGACGCCGGGATCATGAGCCTCTTCGGTGACGGCACCGACGAGGACGGCGCCCCGACCCTCACGGACGCGATCGCGATCCCCGGCACCGAGTTCGACCGCAAGACCCGCCTCGACTTCGAGAAGGAGATGCTGGGCCTCTACGTCAGCGACCATCCGCTGCTCGGCACCGAGAGCGCGCTGCGCCGCCTCGTGGACTGCACCCTCGCCGAGTTCCGCGACGGCCGCGAGGGCGAGGCGCACACCGTCGGCGGCATCGTCACGTCGCTCAACCGCAAGTACACGCGGCGCGGCGACCTCATGGCCACGTTCGTCCTCGAGGACCTCGGCGCCGCGCTCGACGTGATGGTGTTCCCGAAGACGATGGCCGAGTACGGGCACCTGCTCGAGGACGACGCCATCGTGTGCGTCCGCGGCCGCGTCGACCGCCGAGACGAGCAGCCCAAGATCGTCGCGATGGAGCTGTCCCGACCCGAGATCCTCCTCGAGGGCGCCCCACCGATTCGGCTGCGGGTGGCCCTCTCCCGGCTCTCCGACACCCGGATCGACGACCTCCGGGAGCTCCTGGCCCGCCACCCCGGGGACAGCGAGGTGTTCGTCCACCTCGAACGACCGGAGCGCACCACGGTGCTGCGCCTCGCCGACGACTACCGGGTCGACGCCTCGAACGGCCTCTACGCCGAGCTGCGGATCCTGCTCGGCCCCGACTGCATCAGCTGACCGCGCCGGTCGGTCAGGGGCGCGGCGCCGAGTGTCGGCCCACCCACTTGCCGACCATGTACGCGACGAACGCGACGATCACGTATCCGGCGAGCGCGATCGCGGCGCGAGCGACGCTGAGCGCCGAGCCGAGCAGCAGCCAGGCGAGCAGCGCGAGCACCACGATCCCGACGGCTCGCAGCGACCACGGGGCACGCGGTCGCGAGGCCTGCTCCACAGTCACGCAGCGTAGGTCGGCGACACCGCGTGTCGCGCACCGTGCCATGCTGGCCCGATGGAGATCGGGGTGCTCGGCGCCACAGGCCCCGCGGGTCGCGGCCTCGCCGCTCGCCTCGCCGACGCGGGCCACACCGTGCTGGCCGGCTCCCGGGACCGGGCCCGCGCCGAGGAGATGGTGAGCGAGCTGCACGCCCGGTGGGGCCCACGGGTCGTGTCGCTGCGCGCCGTGACGAACGAGGAGGCCGCCGCGGCCTGCGACGTCGTCGTGGTGGCCACGAACTGGGAGGCCGCGCTCGACACCACCCGTGAGCACGCCGACCGCCTCGCCGGCAAGGTCGTCGTGGCGATGGCGAACGGGCTGACCAGGGTCGACCGCGAGTTCCGTGCCGTCCTGCCGGGCGAGGGATCTCTCGCCGCGGCGATGCAGGCCGCGGCGCCCGGCGCCCGCGTCGTCGCCGCGCTCCAGCACGTGCCCGCGGCGGCGATGGGCGAGCTCGACGAGCCGCTCGAGGCCGACGTCGTCGTCTGCGGCGACGACGACGCCGCTCGCGCCCTCGTGATGCGGCTGCTCGGCGAGATCCCGGGGCTGCGCGCCCTCGACGGCGGGTCACTCGCCAACGCCGCCGGCGTGGAGGCGTTCGCCGCGGTCATCCTCACCGTGAACCTGCGCCACCGCGGTCACGCCACGCTGCGGCTCGACGGAGTCGAGGCCTGAGTGACGGTGCGGCTCTTCGACACGGCGCAGCGGCGGGTCGTGGACTTCGAGGTCGGCCCGGTCGTGCGGATGTACGTCTGCGGCATCACGCCGTACGACTCGACGCACCTCGGCCACGCCGCGACCTACCTCGCGTACGACCTCCTCGCGCGCCGCCTCGAGGAGCTCGGGCACGAGGTGCGCATGGTCCGCAACGTCACCGACGTCGACGACTCCATCCTGCCGAAGGCCCGCCAGCTCGGCGTCCCCTACCTCGAGCTCGCCGAAGCCGAGCTGACCCGCTTCTGGGCCGACATGGACGCGCTCGGCATGCAACCCCCCGTCGCCGAGCCGCGCGCCACCGAGGCGATCCCGGGCATGGTCGAGATGATCGGCCAGCTCCTCGACGGCGGCCACGCCTACCTCACCCACGGCACCGTCTACTTCGACGTCTCCACCTTCCCCCGCTTCGGTGAGCTGTCCCACTACTCCCGTGAGCACATGCTGCGCCTCGCCGCCGCCCGCGGCGGACGCCCCGAGGACCCGCACCGCCGCGACCCGCTCGACTTCGTGCTCTGGCAGCCGTCGCTGCCCGACGAGCCCGCCTGGCGCGCCCCGTTCGGCGTCGGCCGGCCCGGCTGGCACATCGAGTGCTCGGTCATGGCCGCCGCCAGCCTCGGCACCCCCCTCGACCTGCACGGCGGCGGCACCGACCTGATCTTCCCGCACCACGAGTGCGAGATCGCCCAGACCGAAAGCCTCACCGGCGCGCCACTCGCCCGCCACTGGATGCACTCCGCGATGGTCAGCTACGAGGGCGAGAAGATGAGCAAGTCGCTCGGCAACCTCGTGTTCGTCGGCGACCTCTTGAAGGTCGCCGACCCGCGCGCCGTCCGCCTCGCGCTCATGCGCCACCACTACCGCGCCGGGTTCGAGTGGTACGACACCGACCTCGACGAAGGAATCGCGCTCCTGCATCGGCTGTGCGCCGCCGCGGAGCGCCCCGGCGGCCCCGACCCCACACCCTTCGCCGCGAGGGTCCGCGCCGCGCTGGACGCCGACCTCGACGCGCCCCACGCCGTCGAGGCGCTCGACGACCTGGCCAGCGCCGTCCTCTCCGACGGCGACGACCCGCGCGCCCCCGCCACGCTGCGCGAGCTCGGCACGCTCATCGGCGTCGACCTCGACCACCCGGTCGAGAACAGCCCGGGGTCGTGACACCCTCGTCGGATACCGTCGAGTCGATGGCCGACGTGACGATCACCCTGCCCGACGGGTCGACGAAGTCGGTCCCGAAGGGCACGACCCCGACCGAGGTCGCGGCCGCGATCGGCCCGCGGCTGGCCCGCGACGTCCTCGCGGCGATCGTCGACGACGAGTGGGTCGACCTCGACCGGCCCCTCGACCACGACGCCCGGCTGCGCCTCATCACCCCCGCCACCCCCGAGGGTCGCGAGGTGCTGCGCCACTCCACGGCCCACGTCCTCGCGCAAGCGGTCACCGACCTGTTCCCCGGCGCCCAGTACGCGATCGGGCCGGCGATCGAGGACGGCTTCTACTACGACTTCCTGCTGCCCGACGACGCCCGATTCACCGAGGACGACCTGACCCGCATCGCCGACCGCATGCGCGAGATCGTCGCCGAGGACCAGCCGTTCACCCGCGCCGAGGTCGCCCGCGACGAGGGGCTCCAGCTCTTCGCCGACCAGCCGTTCAAGCGGGAGATCATCGACCGGGTCGACACGAGCGAGGTGGGGGACGGCGCCGTCATCTCCGTGTACCGCAACCCGCGCGGCGACGGCGCGTTCGTCGACCTGTGCCGCGGGCCGCACGTGCCCCGCACCGGGCGCCTCGGCGCCTTCCAGCTCATGCGAGTCGCCGGGGCGTACTGGCGCGGCGACGAGCACCAGCCGTCGCTGCAGCGCATCTACGGCACCGCCTGGGAGTCCGACGCCGCGCTCGCCGAGCACCTTCACCGCCTCGAGGAGGCCGAGCGGCGCGACCACCGGCGCCTCGGCGCCGAACTCGACCTGTTCTCGTTCCCCGACGAGATCGGCTCGGGCCTGCCCGTGTTCCACCCGAAGGGCGGGATGGTGCGCCTCCTCATGGAGAACGACTCGCGCCGCCGCCACGAGGCCGCGGGCTACTCGTTCGTGTCGACGCCGCACATCACGAAGGCGCAGCTCTTCGAGGAGTCCGGGCACCTCCAGTCCTTCGGCGAGAACATGTACCCGCCGATGCTGGTCGAGGAGGGCTCCGGCGCCGGCACGGCCTACTACGTCAAGCCGATGAACTGCCCGTTCCACATCCTCATCTACCGCAGCCATCCCCGCTCCTACCGGGAGCTGCCGCTGCGGCTCTTCGAGTTCGGGGCGGTGTACCGCTACGAACGCTCCGGTGTCGTCCACGGCCTGACCCGCGTCCGCGGGCTGACGATGGACGACGCGCACATCTTCACCACCCGCGAGCAGATGGCCGACGAGGTGCGGTCCATCATCACGTTCGTGCTCGAGGTGCTGCGCGACTACGGGCTGAGCGACTTCTTCCTCGAGCTGTCGACCCGACCCGAGGACAAGGCGTTCGGCAGTGCCGCCGACTGGGAGCAGGCGACCGCCGTGCTGCGCGAGGTCGGCGACAGCATGGGCCTCGAGCTGGTCCTCGACGAGGGCGGCGGCGCCTTCTACGGGCCGAAGATCTCCGTGCAGGCCCGCGACGCGATCGGCCGCACCTGGCAGATCTCGACGATCCAGCTCGACTTCCAGCTGCCGGAGCGCTTCGACCTGCACTACGTCGCCGCGGACAACGAGCGGCGCCGACCGGTGATGATCCACCGTGCGCTCTTCGGGTCGATCGAGCGGTTCTTCGCCATCGTGCTCGAGCACTACGCGGGGGCGCTGCCCGCCTGGCTCGCGCCGGTGCAGGCGATCGTGCTGCCGGTCGCGGACCGCCACGACGACTACGCGGCGCGCGTCGCCGAGCGGCTGCGCGCCGACGGGTACCGCGTCGAGCTCGTCGGGGCGCACGACGATACGCTGCCCGCCCGGGTGCGGCGCGCGAAGCTTCAGAAGGTCCCCTACGTCCTCGTCGTCGGACCCGAGGACGTCGACGCCGAGACCGTCGGCGTGAACGCGCGGGGCAGCGACCGGCCCGAGCGCGGCGTGGCGCTCGACGCGTTCCTGGAACGGCTGGACGCCGACGTCGCCGCGCGTCGGTGAGCCTCGACCGCCTCTGGGCCGGGTGGCGGTCGTCGTACATCGACCGGGTCGCGAACGTCGAGCCCGACGGGTCCTGCCTGTTCTGCTCCCTGCGTGAGGACGACGACGAGGTCGTCGCCCGGGCGCCGCACGCCTTCGCGATCCTCAACCGCTACCCGTACACGTCGGGCCACCTGCTCGTCGCCCCGACCCACCACACCGGCGACCTCGAGGCGCTCAGCCCTGACGAGGCCGCGGGCCTCATGACGATGACCCAGCACGCCACCGCCGCGGTGAAGGCCGCGTACCGGCCCGACGGTGTCAACGTCGGGATGAACCTCGGCCGGGCCGCGGGCGCCGGGATCCCCGGTCACCTGCACGTGCACGTCCTGCCCCGCTGGGTCGGCGACACCAACTTCCTCACCAGCATCGCCGAGGCCCGCGTGCTGCCCGAGCCGCTCGACGTCACCCGCGAGCGGCTCACCGCCGCGTGGCCGTCCTAACGTCGTCCCGGTGAGCGAACCGGACGCCCTCCCCGCCGACCTCGACGTCACGGCGTACGTCGGCCCCTACCTCTTCCCGAGCCCCCGACGACGCCTCGTCGCCGCGGCGTGGCTCGTCGGCGGCGCCGCGATCGGCGGCATTGGCTACGCGGTCAGCGGCAACCTCGGGCTCCTCGGCGCCGGGCTCGCGCTCCTCGCCATCGCCGGCTACCACGCCCTCACCGCCTGGCCGCTCCCAGTCGACCAGACCGAGGCGCTCGTCGTCGCCACCCGCACCGTCGGCTTCCCCGTCGGGCACGCGTCCGCGCAGCTCACCTGGCGCGGCCTGCGGTCGCGCCCGACGTGGCGCATTCTCCTCTACAGCGCGGACACGCCGCCCAGCGTCCGCGGCCTCGTCGAGCTCGACGGCGTCGACGCCCACGTCCTCGGCGACTACACCGAGACCAACCCCGAAGACTGGTCCGACTTGGAAGCCCCTGTTTAGGCTGACTGTCCCGCGGAGGTAAGTCCCGACCAACTATCGACAGGGGGGCCCGTGTCGGGTATGCGCGGGAGAGTCGACTCGGGAACGACGCCTGGCGGCGGCGGGGGCTGGGGCAGGCGAAGCGCCGAGCATGGGAGCACCTGGGCGACGAGGCCGTCCCGGCCGATCTGCTCGCCGCAGCGCTCAACGTGGAGCCCAAGAGCGTCTACCGGCACCTGGGGCCGCTGGAGGACCACGGGCTCGCCCGCCGCACCGAGGACGGCTGGGTGCGGGGCGACGCCGACCTCGACGCGGTCGCCGCCGACCTCGGCGTCGCGGGCACCGGGTTCAAGCAGCGAGCCCAGCACCGGGCGGAGCGGGCGAGCAGCGAGCGGCACCGGGTGAAGTGGGACGAGGTCCCCGAGGGCACGACCTGGGAGCACGACGTCGACCCGCTAACGGGCGAGGTCCTCGGAGACGACAGGTGGCTTGTCGAGGCGCCGGTCGCTATCCCCATCCGTCCCGAGGTGCAGAACGTCCTGGTCGGGAGCCAGCCGTGAGCCTCCCTACTGACCAGGATGGGGGCCGTGATTTCTTACAAAGCTCCGGACCTGCGCCGGGGAGCAGACGAGGACCTGCTCCTCACCATGGGCAAGATCATCTTCCCTGGCTTCGTGAGGCGGGCAAGGAGCAAGGCTACTTCCATATAGGGTGCTGCGGTCCGGGCTGGTTGCGGGGCGGGGTTGGTGTGGCTGTTGAGTCGGGAGGCTCTGTGAACGTGTTGAAGGGTTTTGTGCGGGGTCGTCGTCTGGTGGTTGGGGCGATGGTGCTGTCGGTGGTGGCGACGGCGGGTGGGTTGGCGGGGTTTGTGAGCCCGGCTGGCGCTGACCAGTTCAACGGCATCGGCCTCGGTTTCCAGGCCTCCCCGGTGTCGTTCTGTGACTTCTTCGGCGGTGACTTGTGCTTGTCCCGGGTGGGGCCGAGTTGCAGATCGCGGGTGGGACCACGGGGCCGGCGGCGGCGTGGGTCCTCAGCGTGGGCGATGGCGGTTCCAACCCCGCCATTCTGCGTTGGAACCAGGGGGACTCGATTTTCATCACGGTGAGCCCGAACGGCACTGCGGTGACGCGATCATGGCGGGTGCGAACAGCAACGCGACGCCGGCGACGGCGAACTTCGTGGCGTTTGCGGGTGCGTCCCCGCCGGCGGTGATCGGGGCGTCGTGTTCGGATTCGGGCGCGACGGTGCCGGTGGTGACCACGACGTGGGGGACCTACTCCCAGGATCCGGCGAACATGGCGGGGTTGAACGACGTGTTGAAGTTGACGTTCACGAACTCGAATGCCACTCCGGGGATCAGCGGCGGGAGCGACGTGTTCGTTGCCGATCCCGTTCATCAGCTATCAGGTGGGTGCGGACACGGCGTCTGGGTAACATCAATGTGCAGGCTTCGTACACGTTTGGTGTTGGGCCGCCGGTGACGATCCCGGCGCCGACCCCGACGGGTTGGACGCTGAACCGGCGACACGTACCCGCCGGCGACCGGTCCGCCGAGACAGTCACCGTTCGGGCTCACCGTCGTGGGCAACCGGACACGAGGCCGAACGTGTCGGTGGAGAACGTGTTCGTGACGGCGAATGTGCCGCCGGTGTCGGTGCAGCCGAACGCGATCAACGCGCCGATCAGCCCGGTGGCGATTTATGAGACCCAGTTCGGCCAGCTGACCTCGGGTGCGAACGGGTATGTGTGCATGACGCTGCCGGGGGGATACGTGGTCGACCGCGGGTGGCCCGACGTTCACCGCGTCGGGTGGGACGGGTGCGGTGACCGCGGTGCCGGTGAGTGGTGGTGGCACGGCTACGTTGGCGGGTCAGGTGACCACGTCCTCGACGACGGATCCGGGCGCGGTGTTCACGTTCTCGAACCTGGAGGTGAACACGAACAACGCCATCGGTCCGGTGGTCGCGACGGTGTAGATCAACGGCTCGGACACCAGTTGCACCGGTGGTGTCGCAGGTCAATCGCCTGGGTGACACCTCGAACTACGGGCAGGTGGTGGTGTTCACGATCGGGCAGGTGACGGTGAACGCCCCGATCTTCGGGTCGAACGCGGATCAGACGGCGGTGGCGGCGTTGGAGTTCCGCTATAAGCCGACGCCGCACACGAATTGTCTGCCGAACAACGCCCCGCCGAGCGCCTCGCAGCATGATGTGGGCTCCTCGGTGGTGTTGGCGACGGATCAGAACTGGCCCGACGCGTTGACGGCGAGCTATCTGGCGGCGTATCTGCGCACCGGGGTCCTGTTGACCCCGACCGGGTCGCTGTCGGCCTACACGGCGCAGGCGATCGCCCAAGAGGGTGTCTCGAGTGTGTTCATCGTGGGTGGGAACCTGGCCGTCTCGAATGGGGTGGCCAACACAGCTGGCGGGGACTCAGCAGTTCCAGTGCGGCGGGACGGTGCCTCGCACCGACGCGGAAGCGAACCCGTTGACCTTGAACGTGACGCGGATCTGGGGTCCCACGGCGGATGACACCGCCCAGGACGTGTCGACGTTCGTGAACTCCGGGTATGTGCGGACCCTGAACATCTCGGGTGTGCCGCTCTATGACGGTTTGGGTTCGAACCCGTACAACAACACGTCGGGCAAGGACTCGACGGATGGGGCGGGGGCGGCGTTGCCGACCATCCCGGTGCGCACCGCGATCTTGGCGACGGACCAGAGCTTCCAGGACGCGGCGGCGGTCTCCTCGATGGCCTACTGGGGGGCTGGCAGCCTGGGGCTGCCGATCTTGATCACCCCGCCGGGTGGGCTGGGTTCCAGGCCCTACGGGTCTGTTGGATCTGGGGATCCAACAGGTCATCGAGCCGGGTGGCCCGGTGGCGATCTCGGATGCGGTCAACACGACGTTGGGTGCGAACGGCATCGCGGTGGTACGCCTGGCGGGTCAAGACGCCAGTGACACCTCCACCCAGATCGCCCGCTTCGAGCTCGGCGGCTTCCCGGGTGCGAAGTCACCGCTGTCGTCGTCTGGCGGGCCGATCAGCCTCGAGGCGGGTGGTGCCCACCCCGACGGGCTCGGCTGGACCAGCGGACGTGCGGACACGACACGGTCGGAACCGTCAATGCCAACGCCGACGACGGGGCCGACTTGGGTGCCCGTTCACCGCGGCGTTGGCTCGGGGTGACTTCTACGCCGACGCGATCACGTCGAGTGTGGTGACGGGCAGCTTCACGGAGCCGATCCTGTTGACCGAGGACCCCAACACCCTCGGGGCGGCGCTGACGACCTTCTTCAACGAGGCCGGCAGCCCGTTCGGGATCGACCCCAACCTGGGCACCCCGATCACCCCGCTCGCCCGCACGGGCAGCACGGTGAACGCGATCCAGCCCTTCGGTGGACCCGCCGCGTTGGCGGCCTCCACCATCCAAGCGGCGCTCAACGCCATCTCCGCCGGCGCCTAACCAGCAACGAACTGCTCGACCGGGTGGAGGGGCCCCCAGGGCCCCTCCCACCCGCGTCAAGGTCACGTCCTCCCAACGCTGCGGAGACCGCCGCCAACCTGGGCGCGCATGGTGGATACCCGCTCTGCGATCGGCGGGCCCCAGGCCGCCTTCGGCGCCGACCCGAGCGCGATCCCGGTCTATGGCCCGGACGAATTCGGCACCTCCGCCGCGGTGGCCACCCGGTTCTTCCCCAACGCGAAGGGTTACCGCGCCCACGGGGCGGGTCTACGACGACGGGCTCCACGCCGGGGTGTTCATGGCCACCGACAGACGCCTCGGCCCCGTGCTGCTCGTCAACCCCAATGTGCCCCTGCCCCTAGCGATCATCGTGTATCGCAACACCCTCGCGGTCGGCACACCCGGCGACGTCTTCGGCGGGCCGCTCGCCGTCGCCGAACCCAGCGTCGACCAGGCCCTCCAAGCCGCCGTCGGCTAGAGGGTGCTGAAACTCGTGGTGGGTGCTCGCGTTTGGTGCTGGTGTTCGTCATGCTCTTGATGAGGACGTTCTTCAGGAGGTGACTGGTGCGCGGCGAACCCGATCGGCAGTCGGCGATGTTTGTGGCGGTGAGCGCCGAGAGTCTGATCCCGGCTGATCATCCGATCCGTCGGATCCGCCAGGTGGTCGAGGCGGTGCTGGCGGACCTGGATGGCGAGTTCAGCGCATGTACGCGGCGACGGGGCGGCCGAGCGTGCCGCCGGAGCAGCTGTTGAAGGCCACGGTGCTGATGGCGTTGTATTCGATCCGCTCGGAGCGGGCGTTTTGTGAGCGGCTCAACTACGACCTGCTCTTCAAGTGGTTCTTGGATCTGCGCGATCGACGCGCCGGCGTTCGATGCCACCACCTTCTCCAAGAACCGGGAGCGGCTGTTGGATCACGAGATCGCTGCCCGGTTCTTCGCCGCGGTGGTCGCGCCACGCCAAGCTGGGGCGCTACGTCTCGAGTGATCACTTCTCCGTCGACGGCACCCTGCTCGAGGCCTGGGCGTCGCACAAGAGCTTCAAGCCCAAAGACGGCTCGGGTCCGGGCCCCACGGGTCGGAGTCGCAACGCCGAGGTGAGCTTTCACGGCGCAACGCCGCTCGAACCAGACGCACGTCTCGACGACCGATCCCGCGGCGCGCATGGCCCGCCAGTCCAACGCGACCGCCGCCAAGCTCTGCTACGCCGGGCATCTGTTGATGGAACACCGCAACGCTCTGCTGGTCCATATCGAGCTGACCGAAGCGAACGGCTACGCCGAGGGCGACGTCCGCGCTCGAGATGCTGGGGCGGCTCCCCGCAACGAGACGACGCCGGACCGTCGCGGCGACAAGGCCTACGACACCGCTGGGTTCGTCGCCGATGCTCCGCGACGCTGGGCATCACACCGCATGTCGCGCCGAACACCACCCGACCAGCGCTCCACGATCGACGGGCGCACCCTCCGCCACGAAGGCCATGCCGTGAGTCAACGGATCCGCAAACGGATCGAAGAACCCTTCGGCTGGATCAAGACCATCGCCGGAGGCCGCAAGCTCCGCTACATCGGCCGACAACGCAACCGAGCCTGGTTCCTCATGGCTGGAGCCGTCTACAACATCCTCCGACATCGCCGCGCTCGACGCCGCCCCCACCTGAGCGAGCCAATGACACGACCCGGCCATCCACGGCACGGTCGACAAGACCAACCGCTCACCCACCACCGGTCCGCCACGCCGCCCAGAAGCTCAACTCAAGGCGATTTTCAGCACCCTGCTAGAGGTTCTCGTCCGGCAGCAGCTCGCGCGAAGCGCGGATAGTGATGGATGCCAGGTGACGGAGCTCGACCGCTAGTGTCCCGTCTTCGGTCGGACGGGCGGATGGGGGAGGACCGTGTCTCTTCGTTGGATCGCACGTGTCGTGTCGGTGGCGTCGCTCGGGCTGTTCACCGTCGTGGGCAGTGGCCTCATGGCCCTTCCCACTAGCGCCGCCGGGACCACCACCTTGCACTTCTACTCAATGAGCCACACGATGACGGTGACCGATGCCGCCGGGCAGCCGATCACCGACCCCAACTTCACACCGATGCCCGGGGACCACCTGGACAGCACCGATTTGGACTACGTGGGCAACCACACGCACCACGCTTCGAGTTACAGCGCATCCGATCACATCACCTGCGTCCTCACGAGCAACACCGCCCTGACGTGCAATGCCCAGATCGCCATTGGCGCTTCGCTCCTCCTCGCGAACGACGTCGCGGTGAGCATCACGCCGACCGGCATCGGGCCGGTGCAATTGAACGCCGGGACCGGCAAGTACAAGCACGCGGAGGGGACTGCCACCTCGACGCCGATTGGCAACTCCAACAACAGCGATCTGACGATCACGCTCACCAGCACGTAGCGGTGCTCACCAGAGAACCCAGAGCGGCGAACGTTCGGGAGGCGAGATCCCCTCGCCCATGCGCCGCGACCAGTCCTGGCGCACGTCGGTGGGGCCAGATCCTTGCGGGACCTACGGTCGCGGCGGCTAGGACATCGTCGGGTCCCGAGAGTCCCGAAGACTGATCCGACTTGGAAGCCCCCGTTGAGGCTGGTCAGAGCGATAGCGCGGTTGGGGCGTCACCGTCATCCGAAGGCTCACGCGGTCGTTGATGCGCTCGCTCCTTTGAGCGCCGCGGCGCGCGGGGACCTGCGCAGGCGCGTCGAGCCCCGTCGCCGCGCGCGGTGGGCGCCCGATGCGATCAGGAAACGGCGTGAGGAGCACAGGTCAAAGCAGGCGTGACCGGGAGCGACCCCCGTCGCCCCATTCCCACCGGGTCGTCGAGGAGCGCGGCTCGCACCCGGTCGAGCACCTCGTCGTCGGTGAGGTCGTCGCCGATCATGCCCGGTCTGAGGACCCCGCCCGCCACGATGAGGAGCGCGATGCCACCCACAGACCGACGTGCACACCCAAAATCATGGTCGGGCTTGTTTCGCGGCGTCTTGGGCTAGCGTCCCGTCTTCGGGTTGGACGGGCGGATGGGGGAGGACCGTGTCTCTTCGTTGGATCGCATGTGTCGTGTCGGTGGCGTCGCTCGGGCTGTTCACCGTGGTGGGCAGTGGCCTCATGGCCCTTCCCGCTAGCGCCGCCGGGACCGCCACCTTGCACTTCTACTCAGTCGGCCAGACCCAGACGCTGACCGATGCCGCCGGGCAGCCGATCACCGACCCCAACGCCACACCGGCGACCGGCGACCGCCTTGACGCTACGGCCCTGGACTACGTGGGCAACCACACGCACCACGCTTCGAGCTACAGCGCATCCGATCACATCGCCTGCGTCCTCACGAGCGCCACCGCCGCAACGTGCAGTGGCCAGGTCGCCGTTGGCGGGTCGCTCCTCCTCGCGAACGACGTCACGGTGAACCTCACGCAGAGCGGCCTCGGGCCGGTGCAGGTCAACGCCGGGACCGGCAAGTACAAGACCGCGCAGGGGACGATCACGACGACGCCGGTCGGGAACTCGAACAACAGCGACTTCACGATCACGCTCACCAGCACGTAGAGGTGCTTTCCGGAGAACCCAGAGCGGCGAACGTTCAGGAGGCGAGACGTCCTCGGCCCATGCACCGCGTCCTGGCGCACGTCAGTGGGGTCGGGCCCGTGCGAGGCCTTCGTCTCGGCGGACGAGCACATCGTCGGGTCCCGAGAGTCCCGAAGACGGGTCCGACCTGGCGTGACGCGCGACGCCGGCGACGACGCCGCGGCCTGGCTAGGGCTTCGGGGCGGCGGTCGTGGCGAGCTTGCCGACCAGGTGCGAGGGGACCGGGTCGTAGTGGGAGTGCTGGAGGCTGAAGCGGCCGCGGCCGGCGGTGAGGGAGCGTAGGTCGATGGCGTAGCGCAGCACCTCGGAGGTGGGGACGAGGGCGACGATCTCGACCTCCCCGTCCCCGACGCTGGCTGAGCCTTGGATGCGGCCGCGCTTGGAGTTGAGGTCGCCCATGATCTCGCCTTGGGCGTCTTCGGGGGTGGTGACGACGAGCTCGCTGACGGGTTCGAGGAGGATGGGGCTGGCCTTGGCCATGGCTTCTTTGAAGCCCATCGAGCCGGCCATCTTGAAGCTCATCTCGGACGAGTCGACCGAGTGGTACTTGCCGTCGTAGCAGGTGACGCTCACGTCGACGACCGGGTAGCCGTACACGCCGCCGGACTGCATGGTCTCGACGACGCCCTTCTCCACCGCCGGGATGAACTGGCGGGGGATGGCGCCACCGACGATCGCGTCGTTGAACTCGAAGCCGGCGCCCCGCTCGCGGGGGGCGACGCGCAGGAACGCGACGCCGAACTGGCCGTGCCCGCCGGTCTGCTTCTTGTAGCGCCCCTCGGCTTCGGCGGTCGTGGTGATGGTCTCCCGGTAGGCGACCTTCACGTCGTCGGTCTCGACCGCGACCCCGAACTTGCGCTGCAGCCGCTCGAGCGCGATCCCGAGGTGGGTCTCGCCCATGCCCCACAGCAGCGTCTGGTGGGTCTCCGCGTTGCGTTCGACCCGCACCGCGGGGTCCTCGTCCTGGAGGCGGTGCAGCGCGTTGGCGAGCTTGTCCTCGTCGGCCTTCGACTTGGCGCGGATCGCGGCGGGCAGGACAGGCTGGGGCTGCTCGAGGCGTTCGACGTCGATGGTGGCGCCCCGGGCGCCGAGCACGTCGCCGGTCGCGGTGTCGGTGAGCTTGGCGACCGCGGCGAGGTCCCCGGCCGGCACGCTCGAGAGCGGCTCCTGCTCCTTGCCGCGCAGCGAGACGAGCTGGTGGAGCCGCTCCTCGGCGACGGTCCGGTCGTTGACGAGGGTGGCGTCGTGCTCGATGGTGCCCTGCAGCACCCGAAAGAGGTTGACGCGCCCGACGTAGGGGTCGACGACGGTCTTGAACACGAACGCCGCCGGGGGCCCGTCCACGACCTCGGGTGCGGGGGCGTCCTCGGCCATGAAGTGCGCGAGCCGGTCGATGCCGATGAGCTTGGCGGCGCTGCCGCACAGGACGGGGAACACGGTCGCCTCGGCGATGCCCTTGGCGAGTGCCCGCTCGAGCTCGTCGACGGCGATCTGCTCGTCGTTGAGGTAGCGCTCCATGAGGTCGTCGTCGGCGACGACGATCCCCTCGACGAGCGCGTCGCGGACCCGGTGCTCCTCGGAGGCCATGTCGTCGGGGATCGGGCCGGCGCTGCCCCGCCCGGTCGACCCGTCGTAGGTGATCGCCTCGTCGCCGAGCAGGTCGACGACGCCCCGGAACGCCGTCTCCTCCCCGAGAGGCAGCTCCAGGGGAGCGACGCCGGCACCGCAGCGGTCCTTCAGCTGGTCGAGGGTGCGCGTGAACGAGGCGCGTTCCCGCTCCAGCTTGTTGACGAAGATGGCCCGGGGCATGTCCCGGGCAGCGGCCAGCCGCCAGATGGCGTCGGTCTGGACCTCGACGCCCTCGACGGCGGAGACGACGAAGACGGCCAGGTCAGCGACGCGCAGCGCGGCGGCGACGTCGTTGATGAAGTCGGCGTACCCCGGCGTGTCGAGCAGGTTGACCTTGCGGCCCTCCCACTCGAAGGGGGCGAGCGCGAGCGAGACCGAGATGGTGCGCTTGTGCTCCTCGGGATCGAAGTCGGTGACGGTGGTCCCGTCCTCGACGCGACCCATCCGGGTGGTGACCCCGGCGACGTGGAGGAGGGCCTCGGCGACCGTCGTCTTGCCTGCGCCGCCGTGACCGACGAGCGCGACGTTGCGGATCATCGACGACGGCACCGTGTTCACCGTTGGTCCTCCCCCAGGAGCGGAGACTCGCCCGGATCGTACCGGTGGTGCCGACGATGGCCCCAGGCCGGATCGGCCCCTGGTACCCTCCGAGGAGATCGCGTGACTCGCGCCCCCGACGGCGCCGAGTGGCAGCCACCGTCTCCGGCGGCGCCGTTGAGGAGTCCGACCGCATGCTCGACCGACGATGGCGCGCCAAAGCCGAGCAGGGGCTGGAGCCGGTCGGGCGGGCGTTGCACGGCATCGGCGTCTCCGCCGACGGCCTCACCGTGTTCGGTCTCATCGCCGCAGCCGGCACCGGGCTGCTCATCGCCAACGGCAACCTGCTCCTCGCCGTCTTCGGGCTGGCGCTCACCGGGCTGCCCGACGTGCTCGACGGGTCGGTGGCCCGCCAGAGCGGCACCGCGGGACGGCGGGGCGCGTTCTTCGACTCGGTGTGCGACCGGGCCGCCGACGCGCTCCTGCTCGGCGGCGTGGCGTGGCACCTGACGGGCGGCGGCGGTGGGCTCGCCGTCCTGGCCTTCGCGGTGCTCGCCGCGACGATGCTCGTGTCCTACGAGCGGGCGAAAGCCGAGGCGCTCGGGTTCAACGCCCACGGCGGCGTCATGGAGCGAGCCGAGCGGATCGTGCTCCTCGGCGTCGGGCTCGCGTTCGACATCCTCGTTCCCGTCCTCTGGCTCATGCTCGCCCTCGTCACCCTCACCGCGGTGCACCGCTTCGTGATGGTGTGGCGTCAAGCGACCACCGCCGAGGCGGCCTCCTCGCCCGCGACCCGCGATCCCCGGTCTCACCGGCTTCGCAACTTCCGTGGCCGGGCCTCGCGCTGCGTGCCGCCTACCTCGGGTATCGGGCCGCCGCTGAGGTCGCGCGGGTGCTCCCACCCGCGCCCGCCGGGCACCTCGCCCGCGTCGCCTCTCGGGTCTACGAGGCCAGCAACCCGGCGCGGCGCCACCAGGTCGCCCGCAACCTCGACCGCGTCGCCGGTCACCCTCTCGACCCGGGCGCGCGCCGACGTGCGCCATGCGCGCCACGTTCGACTTCTACGGGCGGTACTGGCACGAGCTGTTCCGCCTCGCGGTCGAGGACCCGGGTCCGCTGCTCGCCGACTTCGTGTGCGACGGGCTGGAGCGCCTCGACCGCGCGGGCCGCCCACGGCAAGGGGGTGCTCGTGGCGCTGCCCCACCTGGGCAACTGGGACCTGAGCGGCGCGTGGATCGCGGCGCGTGGCTACGCGGTCACCGTCGTCGCCGAGCCGGTCGACCCGCCGGAGCTGTTCGACTGGTTCGTCGCCACCCGGGCCCGGCTCGGGATGCGCGTCGTGCCCCTGGGGCCGGCCGCGGCTGGGGAGGTGCTCCGCGACCTGCGCGACGGCCGGGTGGTCGCCCTGGTCTGTGACCGCGACCTCGCCGGCGACGGGATCCCGGTCGAGTTCTTCGGCGAGGCGACGACGCTGCCGGGCGGACCGGCGCTCCTCGCGCTGCGCAGCGGCGCGCCGCTCCTGCCGGTCGGCACCTACTTCCGGGCCGGGGACGGCCACGCGGCGCGGATCCTCGAGGCCCTCCCCACCGGCCGTCGAGCACGGATGCGCGACGATGTGGTCCGCGTGACCCAGCTGCTGGCCGACCGCTTCGAGACGCTGATCCGCGCCGCCCCCGAGCAGTGGCTGCTCATGCAGCCCAACTGGCCGTCGGACCGCACGGCGGCGCCGTGAGCCTCGGACGGCCCCTCCGGGTGGCGCTCACCTGCCCGTACTCGGTCTCCCTCTACGGCGGCGTGCAGCTCCAGGTCCTCGGGCTCGCGCAGGCGCTGCGGGCCCGCGGGGTCGACGCCCGTGTCGTCGCCCCCACCGACGGGCCGCCGCCCCTCCCCGGCGTCACCAGCGTCGGGCCGAGCATCCGGTTCCCCTCGAACGGGTCGATCGCGCCGATCAACTCGACGAAAGCCGCGGTGCAGCGCACCCTCGAGGCGCTGCGGGTCTTCGAACCCGACGTGCTGCACCTCCACGAGCCCCTCCAGCCGGGCATCAACCACACCTGCCTGCTCGCCACCGACATCCCCGCCGTCGGGACCTTCCACGCCGCGCACCCCGGCCGCAACGGCTGGTATGAGGCGCTGCGCCTCCCGCTCCGCAAGATGGTCGACCGGCTCGCGGTCCGCACCGCGGTGTCACCCGAGGCGCAGCGCAACGTCGAGAGCAACTTCGGGGGACCCTGCGAGATCCTGCCGAACGGGGTGGACATCCCCACGTTCGCGACGGCCGACCCGATGCGCGCCGACGTGCCCACCATCTGCTTCGTCGGCCGCCACGAGCGGCGCAAGGGCCTCGGCGTGCTGCTCGACGCGTTCGCCCGCCTCGACCGACCCGCGGCGCTGTGGGTCGCGGGGGACGGTCCCGAGACGCCGGCGCTGCAGGCCCGGGGCGTCGACGGGGTGACATGGCTCGGCAGCGTCTCCGAGGCCGAGAAGGCCAGCCGGCTGCGCGGCGCGACGCTCGCCTGCTTCCCGTCGATCGAGGGCGAGTCGTTCGGGATCGTGCTGCTCGAGGCGATGGCCGCCGGCACGCCGCTCGTCGCCTCCAATCTCACCGGCTACCGGCACGTCGCCCGCGACGGACGCGAGGCCGTGCTCGTCCCCCCCGGGGACCCCGCCGCGTTGGCGAGCAGCCTCGCGGCGCTGCTCGACGACCCCGGCCGCCGCGACGCGCTGCGCGCCGCGTGGACAGACCCGCGCCGAGGAGTTCTCCCTTGCCCGCCTCGCCGATCGGCTCGTCGAACGCTACGAGTTCGCGGTGACCGGACGGGCCCGCGCCCCCGTCTCGGTCTGACCCCCCGATGCTGGGCCGTCGCGACGGCTCGTATGATGCGAGACGAACGAGAGGTAGGTCGCTGTGGTCGCTGTGATCGTCATCATCGCCATCATCGTCGTCGCGCTCCTGGCGGTGGCGCTCTTCTACAACGGGCTCGTCAAGACCCGGAACCGGGTGGACAACGCCTGGTCCCAGATCGACGTGCAGCTCAAGCGCCGCTACGACCTCATCCCGAACCTCGTCGAGACGGTCAAGGGCTACGCTGCCCACGAGCGCCAGACCCTCGAAGCGGTCACGAACGCGCGCAGCAACGCCATCAGCGCCCAGCAGGGCGGCGACGTGGCCCAGCAGGCCCAAGCCGAGAACGTGCTGTCCGGCGCGTTGAAGAGCCTGTTCGCCGTGGCGGAGGCCTACCCCGACCTGAAGGCGAACCAGAACTTCCTCCAGCTCCAAGAGGAGCTCACCTCGACCGAGGACCGGATCGCCTACTCGCGGCAGTTCTACAACGACAGCGTCTTGAACTACAACAACAAGATCCAGGTCTTCCCGCGCAACCTGCTGGCGAGCACGTTCAACTTCGAGAAGCGCCAGTACTTCGAGGGTGACCCGGAGGCGACCGGGCCGGTCAAGGTCCAGTTCTGAGCCCTGGCGCACGGTCGGGTGCCGGGCTGATGGCCGAGCCGATCTCCCCGCCGACGGGACGCACCGTGCTGGATCGCGCCGTCCGCCGTAACCAGCGACGCACCGCGGCGATCCTCGCGACCGCGGCCGGGGGGTGCTGGTCGTCGGCCTCGTCGTGGTCCTGCTCACCGGGCTCGGGATCGTCGGCGTCGCGGTCGTCGTGGTGCTCGCCGTCGCCGTCGCGGTGCTCACCGACCGCACCGCCGGGCGGGTCGCGGTCGGCGTCACCGGCGCGCGCCTGGCCGAGGGTCGCGAGTCCCTGCGGCTCCACAACCTCATCGAGGGCCTCTGCATCGCCGCCGGGCTCCCCAAGCCGCAGCTCTACGTCATCGACGACGAGGCGCTCAACGCGTTCACCGCGGGCCCGAGCCCCAAACGCGCCGTGCTTGCCGTCACCACCGGGCTGCTCGACACGCTGAACCACCTCGAGCTCGAAGGCGTCCTCGCCCACGAGCTGTCCCAGATCCGAAACCTCGACGCCGCGAACGTCGAGCGTCGCCGTCGTCGGCCTCGCCGGCCCGGTGCTGCTCGCCGACCTGGGGCGACGCCGCGCCGGGGGCGACGCGAACCCGCGCTCCATCGTGACCGTCCTGGCGCGGCCAGCCGTCGTGCTCCTGGTCCTCGCGCCCGTGGCCCGCTGGGCGTTGCACCGCGCCATCGACCCGCGCCGTGCGCTCGACGCCGACACGGCCGGTGTGCGCCTCACGCGCTACCCGCCGGGCCTCGCCTCGGCGCTGACCAAGCTGCGCGACCACGGCACGGCGGTGCGCCGGGCGACGCGTGCCACCGACCCGCTCTGGCTCGCCTCGCCGCTCCCATCCGGCGCCACGGGTGGCGGGTCCTTCGACACGCATCCGCCGCTCGACGAGCGGATCCGGCTGCTCGAGAAGCTCTGAGCTCACCCGACGCGAGCACCGGCGGATGGACGCGCACCCCCGCACCGTCGGCGGCCGAGATTTCGGCGGCGGCGCCCGCCAACCCGGCCGGTACACTGGGCGTGTGACTCCTGAGCGTGCGGGCACGACGGGCACCGCGCGGGTGAAGCGGGGTCTCGCCGAGATGCTGCGCGGCGGCGTCATCATGGACGTCGTCACCGCCGAGCAGGCCCGCGTCGCCGAGGACGCCGGCGCCTCGGCGGTGATGGCCCTCGAGCGGGTCCCGGCCGACATCCGCCGCGACGGCGGCGTGGCCCGCATGAGCGACCCCGCCATGATCGAGGCGATCCAGGCGGCCGTCACCATCCCGGTGATGGCCAAGTGCCGCATCGGCCACTTCGCCGAGGCGCAGGTCCTCGAGTCGCTCGGCGTCGACTACGTCGACGAGAGCGAGGTCCTCACCCCGGCGGACGAGGCCCACCACGTCGACAAGTGGGCGTTCACCGTCCCGTTCGTCTGCGGCGCCACGAACCTCGGCGAGGCGCTGCGCCGCATCGCCGAAGGCGCGGCGATGATCCGCTCGAAGGGCGAGGCCGGCACCGGCAACATCGTCGAGGCGGTCCGCCACCTCCGCTCCATCCTCGGCACCATCCGCCAGCTCACGGTCGCCGACGAAGCGGAGCGGTACGCCGCCGCGAAGGAGCTGCGCGCCCCCGTCGAGCTCGTCGCGGAGGTCGCGGGCCGCGGCGAGCTGCCGGTGCCATTGTTCTGCGCCGGCGGGATCGCCACCCCGGCCGACGCCGCGCTCGTCATGCAGCTCGGCGCCCAGGCGGTGTTCGTCGGCAGCGGCATCTTCAAGAGCGCCGATCCCACACCCCGCGCCAAGGCGATCGTCGAAGCCACCACCCACTACCAGGATCCCGCCGATCGTCACGAAGGTGTCCCGCGGGCTGGGCGAGCCGATGCGCGGCGACGACATCGCCAGCCTCGACGTGAAGCTCGCGGAGCGGGGCTGGTAAGCGTGCGGACCGCCGCGCGCCCCCCAGGCCGTGAAAGTCGGCGTCCTCGCCCTCCAGGGAGCGTTCCGGGAGCACCGTGAGACGCTCGACGCGCTCGGCGTCGAGACCGTCGAGGTCCGCACCCCGGCGGCCCTGGCCGCGCTCGACGCGCTGATCCTCCCCGGCGGCGAGTCGACGACCATCGGCCGGCTGCTCACCACCTCCGGGCTGCTCGGCGCCGCTCGCCGGGGCGACTCGCCGACGGGCTGCCCGTCCTCGGCACCTGCGCCGGGCTGATCGTGCTCGCCACCGACGTCGTCGACGGCCGCGACGACCAGCCGACCCTCGACGCGCTCGACGTGACCGTGCGCCGCAACGGCTACGGCACCCAGCTGCAGTCCTTCGAGGCCCCCCTCGACATCCGCGGGCTCATCGGCCCCGCCTTCCCGGGCGTGTTCATCCGCGCGCCGGTCGTGGAGCGGGTCGGGCCCGGGGTCGACGTCCTCGCCACCCACGACGACCAGCCGGTCCTGGTCGCGTCGCGGCCCGGTGTGGGGCACGACCTTCCACCCCGAGCTGTCCGGCGACCTGCGGGTCCACGAGCGGTTCCTCCACCACCTGACCGACACCCGATGAAGGGGGTGCGATGAGCGGTCACTCCAAGTGGCACTCGATCAAGCACAAGAAGGGCGCGGCCGACGCCGCCCGCGGGAAGCTGTTCGCCAAGCTGATCCGTCAGATCGAAGTCGCCGCCCGGGAGGGCGGCGCCGACCCAGACGCCAACCCGACGCTGCGCACCATGGTCGCGAAGGCACGCGACGCGTCGGTCCCGGTCGACACCATCGACCGGGCCATCAAGCGGGGGACCGGCGAGCTCGACGGTGTCCGCTACGAGCAGGTCACCTACGAGGGCTACGCCCCGAACGGCGTCGCCGTGCTGGTCGAGTGCCTCACCGACAACCGCAACCGGACCGGCGCGGAGGTCAAGAACGTCTTCACCCGCCACGGCGGCTCCCTCGCCGAGCCCGGTGCGGTCGCCTGGCAGTTCGAACGCAAGGGCGTGATCACCGTCGAGACGTCCGCCACGACCGAGGACGACCTCATGCTGGCCGCGCTCGACGCCGGCGCCGAGGACATCACCGACCAGGGCGACACCTGGCAGGTCACCACCGCCCCCACTGATCTGCACCGCGTCCGCGAGGCCCTCGAGGCCGCGGGGGTCCCGGTGCTGAGCGCCGAGCAGTTCATGCTCGCCACCACGACCGTGCCGCTCACCGACCAGGCCGGCGCGAAGGCCGTCCTGCGCGTCATCGACGCTCTCGAGGAGCACGACGACGTGCAGACGGTGAACGCGAACTTCGACATCCCCGACGACGTCCTCGAGGCGGTGATGGCATGAGACCCAAGATCGGGCAGGTCGCCCCCGACTTCACGCTCCCCGGCGTCGAGAACGGGCGACGCCGCGACTTCACCCTCTCGGACTATCGCGGCCAGAAGGTGGTGCTCGCCTTCTATCCCGGCGACTTCACCCCCGGCTGAACCATCCAGCTGCGCTCGTACCGCGACGACTTCGCGGTGTTCGAGCAGGCGGGCGCGGTCGTGCTCGCGATCTCACCCCAAGACGTCGACAGCCACGAACGGTGGGCCACCCAGGAAGGGTTCACGTTCGCGCTCCTCGCCGACGTCGACCAGCACGTGATCGCGGCCTACGGGCTCACCGCCCCCGTGGTCGGGCTGCGCCGCTCCGTGTTCCTGCTCGACACCGACGGGGTCGTCCGGTGGCGCTACACCGGCACGATCGGCGCCATCTTCCAGCGGCCGGCCCGCTTCGGGCGCCTGCTCGCGAAGATGAGCTGATGGACGTCGAGGAGGCCCGCGAGTTCATCCGGGCCAACCACCGGGGCGTGCTCGCCACCCGCCGAGGCGACGGGCGCCCCCAGCTGTCGCCCGTCGCCGCCGCGGTCGACGACGCCGGCCGGGTCGTGGTGAGCACCCGCGAGACCGCGATGAAGACCCACAACGTCCGACGCGACGCGCGGGTGTCGCTCTGCGTGTTCACCGACGCCTTCTTCGGCTCCTGGGCGCAGGTCGACGGCACCGCGACCGTCCTCGAGCTCCCCGCGGCGATGACCCCGCTCATGGACTACTACCGGCGGGTCGCGGGGGAGCACCCCGACTGGGACGACTACCAGGCCGCGATGCAACGCGAACGGCGGGTGCTGCTCCAGATCGCCATCGAGCACGCCGGTCCCCGCCGCTCCGGGTAGATTTCGCCGCCGCACCCGAGGGGGACCGTGGACATCTCGATCACCGTGAACGGCGAGGCCCAGACCCACGACGGTCGAGCCCCGGACCCTCCTCGTGCAGTACCTCCGCGAGGAGTGCCGCCTCACCGGCACGAAGGTCGGCTGCGACACGTCGTCGTGCGGCGCCTGCACCGTCCTCGTCGACGGCGAATCGGTGAAGTCCTGCACCATGCTCGCCGCGCAGGCCGACGGCGCGGGCGATCACCACCATCGAGGGCCTCGCGCCCGACGGCGGGCTGCACCCCGTGCAGGCCGCGTTCCAGGACAACCACGCCCTCCAGTGCGGCTTCTGCACCGCAGGGATGGTCATGGCGACCGTCTCGCTGCTCGACGAGATCCCCGACCCGAGCGAACGCGACGTCCGCCTCGGCCTCGAAGGGAACCTCTGCCGGTGCACCGGCTACCACAACATCGTCCGGGCGGTGCTCGCCGCGGCCGACGCCCGCCGGTGATCCCCGCCGCGTTCGAGTACGTGCGGGCCGGCACGGCCGACGAGGCGCTCGCCGCCCTCGCCGAGCACGGCGACGACGCCAAGCTCCTCGCCGGCGGGATGTCCCTCCTGCCGCTCATGAAGCTGCGCCTCGCCACCCCCGCCGTGCTCGTCGACGTCGGACGGCTCGCCGACCTCTCCTACGTGCGCGACGCCGGCGACCACCTCGCCATCGGCGCGCTCACCCGCCACCGCGACCTCGAGACCAGCGACCTCCTCGCCGCCGAGTGCGGTGTTCTGCGGGCCGTCGCCGGCCAGGTCGGCGACAACCAGGTCCGCCACCGCGGGCACGCTCGGCGGGTCGGTCGCCCACGGCGACCCGGCCTCGGACCTGCCCGCCGCGCTGCTCGCCCTCGACGCCACCCTCGTCGCGCAGGGCCCTGCCGGGGAGCGGACGATCCCCGCCGCCGACTTCTTCGACGGGTTCCTCGAGACCGCGCTCGCCCCCGACGAGCTGCTCACCGAGATCCGCGTCGCCAAGACCGGCGCCAACCGGGTTCGCGTACCAGAAGTTCAACCGCCGAGCCCAGGACTGGGCGACCGTCGGCGCCGTCGCCGTGACCGCAACGGCGCGGCCCACGTCGCGCTCGTGAACATGGGCACCACCCCGCTGCGCGCCACCGGCGTCGAGGCCGCGCTCGCCGCGGGCGCGTCGATCGCCGACGCCGCCGAGCACGCCGCCGACGGCACCGAGCCGCCCAGCGACCTGAACGCCTCACCCGAGTACCGCGCGCACCTCGCCCGGGTGCTCGTGCGGCGAGCGCTCACCGAGGCGCACGGCCTGAGCCGACGCCGACGCGGTCGTCGCCGCGGCCGTGCTCGCCGCCGGACGCGGCGCACGCCTCGCCGCCCGCACCCCCAAGCCCCTGCTCGTCCTCGACGGACGTCCGCTCGTGCACCTGGGCGCTCGCCGCCGCCACCGGCGCCGACCTCGCGCCGGTCCTGCTCGTCGTCGGCCGCGCCCATCGGGCCGTCGCCCGCGCCGCCCCGACCGGCGTCGACGTCGTCCGGTCCCGCCGCTGGCGGCGCGGCATCGCGCACTCGCTGCACGCCGCGCTCGACGCCCTCGAGCCACACCGACGTGACCGCGGTGTGCGTCGGCCTCGCCGACCAGCCGCTCGTCGGCCCCGACGCCTACCGCCGGCTGGCCGCCGCGCACACCGACGGCGCGCGCGCTCGCCGTCGCCACCTACGACGGCACCCGCGGCAACCCGGTGCTGCTCGGCCGGACCCTGTGGCCCGAGGCCCGCGCCCTGCGCGGCGACGTCGGCGCCCGGTCGCTCATGACCCACCACGAGGTCGTGGCCGTCGACTGCAGCGGCACCGGTGACCCGAGCGACGTCGATACGCTCGACGACCTGCACGCCGTCGAGAGAAGGACGTCATGAAGCTCGAGCACGACTTCGGGGTCGACGCCGAGCTGCACGCCGCGTGGCCGCTGCTCCTCGACCTCGAGCGCATCGCCCCCTGCATGCCCGGCGCCCAGCTCCAAGAGGTCGACGGCGACGAGTACCGCGGGATCGTGAAGGTCAAGGTCGGCCCGATCACCGCGCAGTACCGCGGCGCGGCCCGTGTGGTGGAGGCCGACGAGGCCACCCGTCGGGTCGTGCTCCACGCCGAGGGGCGCGACACCCGCGGGCAGGGCAACGCCGCCGCCGACATCGTGGCCACCCTCACCGCCGACGGCGCCCGCACCCAGGTGCACGTCGACACCGAGCTCAACGTGACCGGCAAGGTCGCCCAGTTCGGCCGCGGGGTCATGGCCGACGTCTCCGCGAAGCTCATGGACCAGTTCGTCGCCTGCCTCAGCACCACCGTCCTCGACGCGGGCGACGCCGGGGCCGCCGCCCCCGGCCCGCCTCGCCCGGCCGCCGCCGCGCCCCGCCGCGGCACCGCCGAGCGGGCCGCGGCGCATCGAAGCCGTCGAGACCGAGGCCGTCGACCTGGTCCGCGCCGCCGGCGGGGCCGTCGCCAAGCGCGTCGTGCCGCTCCTCGCCGCGGCGATCGTCGTCGTCGGCGTCGTCGGTCTGGCTCGTCACCCGCTGAGCGGTCCCCCATCCGGCGCCGCAGCGCCCGTAGCATCGAATACGTGTTCGACCCGGACGGGCCCTGTGCTCGGCATCGACCCGGGCCTGTCCACCTGCGGGTACGGCGCCGTCGAGCCGGCACGGCCGGCAGCTCACCGCCGTGGCCTGCGGCGTCCTGCGCACCTCGCCGGACGCGCCGCTGCCCGAGCGGCTCGCCACCCTCGAAGCCGACCTCGACGCGTTCGTGCGCGAGGTGCGGCCCGCCGCGCTCGCCGTCGAGCGCATCCTCTTCCAGGCCAACGTCCGCACCGCGATCTCGGTCGGGCAGGCCAGCGGCCTCGCGCTCGCCGTCGCGGCCCGGGCGGGCGTGCCGGTGACCCACTACAGCCCGAACGAGGTGAAGCTCGCCGTGGCCGGCGACGGCGCCGCGGCGAAGGTCCAGGTGCAGCACATGGTCCCGCCGCCTCCTGAGCCTCTCGTCGGCGCCGCCGCCCGACGCGGCGGACGCGCTCGCCCTCGCCGTCTGCCATCTCTGGCGGGCCCCGCTCCGCGACGGCGTCGCCCGGGCCGTCGCCGCCGCGAAGGCCCGCCGATGATCGGGTCCGCTGCGCGGCACCGTGCTCGAGCACACCCCGGCCGGGGAGGTCGTCGTCGAGGTCGGCGGCGTCGGCTACCGGGTGCTCGTCCCGACCGGCACGGCCGGCCTCGTGCCCGGCGACCCCGCCTTCCTCTTCACCCACCTCCACGTCCGCGAGGACGCCCTCATCCTCTACGGGTTCTCGACCCGCGACGCCCGCGACACCTTCGAGACCCTGCTCGGCGCGACCGGCGTCGGCCCGAAGCTCGCCCTCGCCATCTGCTCGGTGCACGGCCCCGCCGCGCTGCGCCAGCTCGTCCTCGACGGCGACGTCGACGCGCTCACCCTCGTGCCCGGGGTCGGGAAGCGCACCGCGGAGCGGCTCCTCCTCGAGCTGCAGGCCCGCCTCGAGGTCGACGGCCCGCACCGCCGCCGACGGCGACGGCGAGGCCCCGGTCCGGCGGCCAGGTGCGCGACGCGCTCGCCGGCCTCGGCTACGGCCCCGACGAGGTGCGCGACGCGCTCGCCGGCCTCGACGGCGACGAGTCCGCCGAGCAGCTCCTCCGCGACGCCTTGCGCCGCCTCGCCGGCGCCCGGGTCTGAGGCGGCCGCCGTGCGCGAGGAGCTGCTCCAGCCGGCCGCCGATCCCGGTCGAGCGGGCCGAGGAGACGACGCTGCGGCCCCGCCGCCTCGCCGACTTCGTCGGCCAGCCCCGCCTGAAGGAGCACCTCGAGATCATGCTCGGCGCCGCCCGGCGGCGACACCAGGCCGTCGACCATCTCCTGCTCGCCGGCCCGCCCGGCGTCGGCAAGACGACCCTCGCCGGCATCGTCGCCGCCGAGCTCGACGTCGGGCTGCGCGTCACGAGCGGGCCCGCGCTCGAGCGCGCCGGGGACGTCGCCGCCATCCTCTCCAACCTCGACGACGGCGAGGTCCTCTTCATCGACGAGATCCACCGGCTGCCCCGCGCCGTCGAGGAGGTGCTGTACCCGGCGATGGAGGACTTCGCGCTCGACATCGTCCTCGGCCGCGGCCCGTCCGCCCAGTCGATCCGCCTCGACCTGCCCCGCTTCACCCTGATCGGCGCGACGACCCGCAGCGGGATGATCACCGACCCGCTCCGCGACCGGTTCGGGTTCGTCGCCCGCCTCGACTACTACGAACCCGACGACCTCGCCGCGATCCTGGACCGCTCCGCGTGCATCCTCGGCGTCGCGCTCGACCGCCGCGGCCGGCCGGGAGATCGCCGGGCGCGCCCGCGGCACACCCCGGATCGCGAACCGGCTCCTGAAGCGGGTCCGCGACTACGCCGAGGTCCGCGCCGACGGACGGGTCGACGAGACGATCGCCGCGGCCGCGCTCGCGCTCTTCGAGATCGACGCGCTCGGCCTCGACAAGGTCGACCGCGCCATCCTCGAGACCCTCTGCGAGCGGTTCGCCGGCCAGCCCGTCGGGCTCAGCACCCTCGCCGTCACGGTCGGGGAGGCCCCCGACACGATCGAGGACGTCTACGAGCCGTTCCTCCTGAAGGCCGGCCTCGTGCTGCGCACCCCCCGCGGCCGGGTCGCGACGCCGGCCGCCTACCTTCACCTCGGCGTCGGCGTCCCCTCCGACGTCCGCCCCGAGCCTGTTCGAGACCTGACGGCGGGCCCGAAGAGGCCCTCCGCTACGATCGCCGCTCCGAGCAGGACTGTTGTCACATGGGCCTCGTCGTCGTCTATCTCGCCATCCTGGTCGCCGCGTTCTTCTTGCTCGTCGTCCGGCCGCAGCGCCGCCAGATGGCCTCCCATCGGGCGCTCGTCGCCAGCCTGAACGCGGGCGACGAGGTCGTCACCACCGGCGGCATCCTCGGCACCATCCGCTCGCTCGAGGACGACGTCGTCGAGCTCGAGGTCGCGCCCGGCGTCGTCCTGCGCGTCGCCGCGGGGTGCGATCGCCCGGCGGGTCCCCACCGACTACGAGACCGCCGGGGACCCCGACTCGGCCGACGACGGCGACGCCACCTGACCCATGCGGCGCATGAAGGTCTACCTCGCGGCGCAGCATCATCGTTGTCGTCGGCGCGATCACCGCGACGATCCTGTCGGGCAACGCCCCGGTCCTCGGCCTCGACCTCAAAGGCGGCATCTCGGTCACCTACCAGCCCGTGGGACACCCGAAACCGGGCGCGCTGGACGAGACGCTCAGCATCATGAACAACCGGGTCAACAGCTTCGGCGTCGCCGAGCCGAGCATCAGCAAGCAGGGCAACGACATCGTCGTCGAGCTCCCCGGCGTAAAGGACCAGGCGAAGGCGCTGCGCCTCGTCGGCCGCACCGCGCAGCTGCGGTTCCGGCCCGTGCTGGCCAACATCCCACCGCTGCCCGCCACCCCCAAGACGGGCGCGACCACGACCACCGTCCCGCCGGCCACCGAGCAGGCGCTGAAGACGGCGATCGCGAACTGTGACGCCCAGACGATCGGCGCGGCGATCTCCAGCACGGGACGGCCTGCCCACCACCGCGCTCGAGAACGACAACCCGAACGAACTGCGTGATCCTGCCGATCCGCAACAGCAAGGCCCGGCTGCTCCTCGCACCGGTGAACGCCAAGTCGAGCGTCGGCGTCCCGGCCGGCCTGAGCGGGGAGCGACGTGAGCAGCGCGACGCTCGACGTTCCAGACCGGGCAGGGGTACGCGGTCGACGTCACGTTGAAGAGCGAGGGCCTGGCCAAGTTCAACGCGCTGGCCGCGGCGTCGTACGACGCGTCGAAGCCGGGGAGCAACAGCCCCCGTGACGAGGTGGCCATCGTCCTCGACGGGCTCGTCTACTCCAACCCGGCGTTCCAGACCGGGACGTTCAGCGGTCCGGTCCAGATCACGGGCAGCTTCAACCAGAGCCAGGCGTCCGACCTCGCGACCGTCATCAACTACGGCGCGCTGCCCGTGCAGCTGAACGCCATCGACGTGCAGCAGGTCTCACCCACGCTCGGCAGCGACCAGCTGAACGCCGGGATCTACGCTGGCATCATCGGCCTCGCGCTCGTCGCGCTCTACATGCTCGTCTACTACCGGATCCTCGGTCTCGTCGTGTTCCTCGGCCTCGGGGTGAGCGGCGCGCTGCTCTACGCCATCGTGTCCGGGCTCGGCCCGTCTCTGCACCTCGCCCTCACCCTGTCCGGCGTCACCGGCATCATCGTGTCGGTCGGGATCACCGTCGACTCCTACGTCGTGTACTTCGAGCGATTGAAAGACGAGGTGCGGACCGGCCGCACCGTCCGGTCGTCGGTCGACCGCGGGTTCGCCCGGTCGTTCCGCACGATCGTCGCCGCCGACCTCGTGTCGCTCATCGGCGCTGGCGCGCTGTGGGCGCTCGCCATCGGCTCGGTCAAGGGGTTCGCGCTGTTCCTCGGCCTGGCCACCATCCTCGACCTCATCGTCTCCTACTTCTTCATGCATCCGCTCGTCTCGCTGCTCGCCCGACGACCCGAGCTCGTGCGCCTCCGCGGCGTCGGGATCGGCGCCGGCCTCGACGTCCCGGCGGTGCAGGCGTGACCGAGACCCAGACGGCACCGCCGGGGCAGCGGCGCCACCGGTTCGCCGACCTGTTCCACGAGCGGACGAACTACCAGTTCATCGATCGGTCGTGGCGCTGGGCGCTGCTCTCCGGGACGTTCCTCCTCGTCGCGATCGTCGCGCTCGCCATCAACGGCTTGAACCTGGGCATCGACTTCACCGGCGGGCTCTCCTACACGATCACGGTCAAGGGCCCGGTGCCGACGGTGAACGAGGTCCGGGACGCGCTCCGTCCGGTGGGGGAGTCCGACGCGCAGATCTCGCTGCAGGTGAACCGCAGCACGGGGGTGCACTCCATCGTCGTGCAGACCCCGTCGGTGACGACCGCCCAGAAGAACCGGATCGAGGCGGCGGTGGCCCGCTACGGCACCGAGTCGGGCATCGTCGACGTCAGCCCGACATGGGGATCGACGGTCACGAACAAGGCGGCGCTGGCCCTCGGGGTGTTCTTCATCCTCATCGCCTTGTACCTGTCGTTCCGCTTCGAGTGGCGCATGGCGCTCGCCGCCATCCTCGCCGTGATCCACGACATCTTGGTCACGACCGGCGTGTACGCCGTCACCGGCTTCCAGGTCGTGCCGGCCACCGTCATCGCCTTCCTCACCATCCTCGGCTTCTCGCTGTACGACACCGTCGTCGTGTTCGACAAGGTGCTGGAGAACGCGCCGAAGGTCGGGTCCGACGAGCTCGACACCTACTCGACGATGGTGAACCGGTCCCTGAACCAGGTGCTGATGCGCTCGCTGAACACGTCGTTCGTCGCCGTGCTGCCGGTCGCGTCGCTCGTGTTCGTCGGCAGCGGCCTCTTCGGCGCCGCGTCGCTGAAGGACTTCGCCCTCGCGCTCTTCGTCGGTCTCACCACCGGGGCGTACTCGTCGATCTTCATCGCCGCGCCGATCCTCGCCTGGATCAAGGAGCGGGAGCCGAGGTACCGGGCGGTGCGCGAGCGGGCGCGGCAGCACCAGAGCCGACGCCGCCGGGACGCGCCGACACCGGCCGTCGTCGGCGCGTCGGTCGCGGCCGGCCCCGCCACCCCGGTCGCACCCACCGAGGCGCCGCGGTCACCGACCCCGGTCGCCCCCGCCGGGCGGGACGGCCCGGCCGGGCCCCCGCCGCGGCCCGTGGGACGCCCGGGTGGGGTGACGCCGCGCCCGCGTCAGCAACGCCGCCGCAAGCGACGCTGAGCGTCGGGTCGCCCCCGTCGGCGTCGGATCCCCGGGAGGGCCGGTGCGGGCGGGGCCGGGCCCTACGATGGCGAGGGACATGAGCACCCTCGAGGTCCGTCCCGACCGTCCCGACCGACGGTCGCCGCTGCCCCGCCCCTGGCGGCGCCACCAGGTCGCCGACGAGCTCGCCCCGCTGCTGGCCGTGTACCAGAGCCGGCACCGTCGGGCCGACACCGCGCTCATCGAGCGGGCCTTCGACGTCGCCCGCGACGCCCACGCCGACCAGGTCCGCCAGTCGGGTGTGCCCTACCTCGAGCACCCGCTCGGCGTGGCGATCATCCTCGCCGAGCTCGGCCTCGACGACGTCACCGTCGCCGGGGCGCTGCTGCACGACTCGGTGGAGGACACCGCGGTCACCGTCGACGACATCGACGCCGCCTTCGGCGCCGAGCTCGCGGCGATCGTCGACGGGGTCACGAAGCTGGACCGGCTCCAGTTCGACTCTCGGGAGGCGCAGCAGGCCGCGACGCTGCGCAAGATGCTCGTCGCGATGGCGAGCGACATCCGGGTGCTGCTCATCAAGCTCGCCGACCGGCTTCACAACATGCGCACGATCGGGTCGCTGCCCGAGGCGAAGCAGCGGCGCATCGCCCAGGAGACCCTCGACATCTACGCGCCGCTCGCGCACCGGCTCGGCATCCAGGAGCTGAAGTGGCAGCTCGAGGACCTCGCCTTCGAGGTGCTGCACCCGAAGCGGTACGCCGAGATCGAGCAGATGGTCGCCAGCCGCGCCCCCGCCCGCGAAGAGGAGCTCGACCGGGTCCTGTCCGAGCTGCGGGTCCGGCTCGCCGAGCTGCACATCGACGCGCAGGTGCAGGGCCGCCGCAAGCACTACTGGTCCGTCTACGAGAAGATGGTCGTGAAGGGCAAGTCGTTCGACGACGTGCAGGACCTCGTCGGCGTGCGGGTCATCGTCGACTCGGTGAAGGACTGCTACGGGGCGCTCGGCTCGATCCACGCGCTCTGGGCGCCGGTGCAGGGGCGCTTCAAGGACTACATCGCGATGCCGAAGTTCAACCTCTACCAGTCGCTGCACACGACCGTGGTGGGGCCGGGCGGTCGACCCATCGAGGTGCAGATCCGCACCCGCGAGATGCACCGCCGCGCCGAGTTCGGCATCGCCGCGCACTGGGGCTACAAGGAGCGCTCACCCGCCGAGGACCTCGCCTGGCTGCAGCGCATGGTCGACTGGCAGCAAGACACCGCGGACCCGACCACGTTCATGGAGACCCTGAAGGTCGACCTCCACGAGGACGAGGTCTTCGTGTTCACCCCCAAGGGCAAGGTGGTCACGCTGATGTCGCGGGCGTCGCCGGTCGACTTCGCCTACGCGATCCACACCGAGGTCGGGCACCGCTGCATCGGCGCGCGGGTGAACGGCCGGCTCGTGCCGCTCGACTCGGCGCTCAGCTCGGGCGACACGGTGGAGATCTTCACGAGCAAGGTCGAAGGCGCCGCGCCGAGCCTCGACTGGCTCCAATTCGTCCGCACCCCGAAGGCGAGCAGCAAGATCCGCCAGTGGTTCTCCCGAGAGCGCCGCGTCGACGCGATGGACACCGGGCGCGACGAGCTCGCGAAGGCGCTCCGCCAGGAGGGCCTCCCCGTCCAGAAGATCACCCGCTCCGAGGCGCTGAAGGCCGTCGCCGAGGCGCTGCACTACCAGGACCTCGACGCGCTCTACGCCGCGGTCGGGGAACACCACGTGTCCGCCCGTGCCGTCGCGCAGCGGGTCGACCGCGAGCTGCAAGGCGGCGAGGAGCAGCTCCCGGTCACCACCACCCGGCCGCCGCACACGCCGGGCCGGGAACGCACCCGACGCGTCGGCGTGCACGTCGAGGGCCTCGACGACGTCATGGTGCGCCTCTCACGGTGCTGCACCCCGGTGCCGGGCGACGAGATCATGGGGTTCGTGACCCGCGGCCGCGGCGTGTCGGTCCACCGGGCCGACTGCGCGAACGCCACCGCGCTCGCCAACCAGACCCAGCGGGTCATCGACGTCGAGTGGGACCACGACGAGACGGCCACCTTCTTCGTGTCGATCGAGGTCGAGGCCCTCGACCGCGCCCGGCTGCTGCGCGACGTCGCCCAGGTGCTCGCCGAGAACCACGTCAACATCCTGAACAGCACATCGCAGACCTCCCGCGACCGCGTCGCGCACCTCCGCTTCGACTTCGAGCTCGCCGACCCGAGCCACCTCGACTCCATCCTGCAGACGGTGCAGCGGGTCGACTCGGTGTACGAGGCCCACCGGCTGCTGCCGGGCCACCGCGCCGAGAACTGATCGCGGGCGCGCGACGCACCCGCGCGTACGATCACCCGATGGCGGACGGCGAATACCGCGCGCCGGTCGGGACCCACGACGTGCTGCCGCCCGACTCGGGACGCTGGCAGACCCTCGTCGCCACGTTCGCGGCACGGGCCGCCCGCTTCGGCTACGGGCTCGTCATCACCCCGGTCGTCGAGCATGTCGAGGTGTTCCAGCGCATCGGGACCGGCACCGACGTCGTCGGCAAGGAGATGTACGAGCTCACCGACCGGGGCGGGCGGGCGCTCGCGCTGCGCCCGGAGGGGACCGCCCCGGTGGTGCGGGCCTTCGTGCAGCACCGGCCACCCGTCCCGTGGAAGGTGTGGTACCTCGCCCCCAACTTCCGCTACGAGCGACCCCAGAAGGGCCGCTACCGCCAGCACTGGCAGCTCGGCGCCGAGGTGCTCGGCGTCGACGACCCCGACGTCGACGTCGAGGTCATCGCTCTCGCGCACGGCTTCTACCGCGAGGCCGGTCTGCGTGACGTCACGCTGCAGCTGAACTCGATGGGCGCCCCCGACGACCGGGCGGCGTTCGTGACGCACCTGCGCGAGTACCTGCTGGCGCACACCGACGGCCTCGAGCCGGCGTTCCGGCAACGCGCCGAGACGAACCCGCTGCGGCTCCTCGACGCGAAGGAGCCGGCGTGGCAGGCGGTGATCGAACGCGCCCCGCAGCTCACCGAGCACCTCGGCGCGGACGCCCGCCGCCACTTCGAGCGGGTGCAGGCCGGCCTCGACGGGCTCGGCATCGCGTACGAGCTCACCCCGCGGCTGGTCCGCGGCTTCGACTACTACACGAGCACCACGTTCGAGTTCGCCAGCACCGCGCTCGACGCCGCCCAGAACGCCATCGGGGGCGGCGGCCGCTACGACCAGCTCGCCGAGGAGATGGGCGGCCCGCCGACCCCAGGGATCGGGTTCGGCGTTGGCGTCGAGCGGCTCCTCATCGCCGCGGACGCCGAAGAGGCGCTCCTCGCTGCGGGCGCGGGGCTCGACGCGTTCGTCGTCGACGGCGTCGGGGACCTCACCGCGACGGTGCTCGTCGACGAGCTCCGCGACGCGGGGCTGCGCGCCGACCGCGCGTACGGCGGGCGGTCGGTGAAGGCGCAGTGGAAGCTCGCCGACCGGTCCGGGGCCCGCTTCGGCGTCATGATCGGCGCGGCCGAGGCCGGCCGTGGCACCGTCGGCGTGAAGGACCTGGCGAGCGGGGCGCAGCTCGAGGTGCCACGCGAGCAGGTCGCGGGCTGGCTGCGCGCCCGTACCGAGACCGACGGCCGGGGGGCCGAACGGTGAGCACGTCGATGCGGACCCACCGGGCCGGTGACCTGCGCCGCGGGGACGTCGACACCGACGTGACCCTGTGCGGGTGGGTCGCGGCGCGCCGCGACCACGGCGGGGTCGTGTTCCTCGACCTGCGCGACGTCGCGGGCATCGTCCAGGTCGTCTGCGACCCGGCGTCCGTCGCCGGGGCCGACCCGCACAGCCTCCGCGCCGAGTACGTCCTCGCGGTGCAGGGCCGGGTCCAGCCCCGCCCGGAGGGGACGGTCAACGCCGAGCTTCCCACCGGCGACGTCGAGGTCACCGCGGGTCACGTCGAGATCCTCAACCGGGCCGAGCCGCCGCCGATCCCGATCAACGAGCGGGTCGAGGCCGACGAGACGCTGCGGCTCCGCTACCGGTACCTGGACCTGCGCTCCGACCGGCTGCAACGGAACCTGCACCTACGCGCCACGGTGAACCGGGCGCTGCGCGGCGCGCTCGACGACGCCGGGTTCACCGAGGTCGAGACCCCGCTGCTCATCGCGTCGACCCCCGAGGGCGCCCGGGACTTCGTCGTCCCGGCGCGGCGCCACCCCGGGTCGTTCTACGCCCTGCCCCAGAGCCCCCAGCTGTTCAAGCAGCTGCTCATGGTCGGCGGGGTCGACCGCTACTACCAGCTGGCCCGCTGCCTGCGCGACGAGGACATGCGCGCCGACCGCCAGTTCGAGTTCACCCAGCTCGACGCCGAGATGAGCTTCGCCGACGCGGACGACGTCATGGCCGTCGCCGACCAGGCGGTCGCCGCGGCGTTGACCGCCGCGACGGGCACACCACCGCCATCCCCGACGCGGCTCACCTGGCACGACGCGATGGCCCGATACGGGACCGAGAAGCCGGACCTGCGCGTCGACCTCGAGATCGTCGACGTCGCCGCCGCGGTGGCCGGCACCGAGTTCCGCGCCTTCCAGGCGGAGGCCGTGCGGGGCCTGTGCGTCCGCGGCGCCGGCGACCTCGCCCGCAGCCGCCTCGACGCGCTCATCGCGCGCGCGCAGACGCTCGGCGCCGCCGGGCTCGTCTGGCTGCGGGTCGGCGACGGCGGAGCCCTCGACTCGCCGGTGCGGCGCTTCCTGTCCGACGACGAGGCCGCCGCGCTCGTCGACGCGTTCACCGCCCGCCCCGGCGACCTGCTGCTCCTCGTGGCGGGACCCGCCGAGACGTGCGCCTCGGTGCTCGGGCACCTGCGCGTCGAGGTGGCAGCGCCGCCACCCGACGCGCCGCTCGCCCTCGTCTGGATCGTCGACTTCCCCCTCTTCGAGGGGCTCGACGACGCGGGACGGCCCATCCCGGCGCACCATCCGTTCACCGCGCCGCACCCCGACGACGTGGCGCGCCTCGAGCAGGGCGCGGGCGCCGCGCTGCTCGACGTGCGGTCGCGCTCGTACGACCTGGTCCTGAACGGCTGGGAGCTCGCCTCGGGCAGCGTCCGGATCCACGACCCCGACCTTCAGGCGCGGGTGTTCGCCGTGCTCGGCATCGACGACGCCACCGCGCGGGCCCGTTTCGGGTTCCTCCTCGACGCCTTCCGCTACGGCGCGCCACCCCACGCCGGGTTCGGGCTCGGCATCGACCGGCTCGTGGCCGTGCTGGCCGGGGAGGACAACATCCGGGAGGTCATCGCCTTCCCGAAGACCCAGTCCGGTGCCGACCCGCTGACCGGCGCGCCGACCCCGATCGACGCCGCGCAGCTCCGCGACCTCGGCTTGAGTGTCACGCGTCGAGCCCAGCCGTAGCATTCGGCCGGTGGCCGACCTGTTCAGCAGCGCCGTCGAGGAGCGCCTCGCCCGGCGGGCACCGCTCGCGGCCCGGCTGCGGCCCCGCACCCTCGACGAGGTCGTCGGCCAGGCCGCGCTGCTCGGCCCGGGCCGGCCGCTGCGGGCCCTCATCGAGGGGGACCGGCTGTCGTCGGTCGTGCTCTACGGGCCGCCCGGCACCGGCAAGACGACGATCGCGCGGCTCGTCGCGGGCGCGACCCAGAAGGCGTTCGAGCCGCTGTCCGCGGTGAACGCCGGGGTGAAGGAGGTGCGCGAGGTGGCCGCCCGCGCGCAGGCCCGGCTGGGGGAGCACGGGCAGGGCACGATCCTGTTCCTCGACGAGGTGCACCGGTTCAGCCGCACCCAGCAGGACGCGCTGCTGCCCCACGTCGAGGAGGGCCTCCTCGTCCTGATCGGCGCGACGACGGAGAACCCGTTCTTCTCGCTGACCGGACCGCTGCTGTCGCGCTCGTCGCTGTTCCGCCTCGAGCCGCTCGACCCGGCCGCGCTCGACGAGCTCGTCGACCGGGCGCTGACCGACCCGCGGGGGCTCGGCGACGACCACCTGCGCCTCGACGACGAGGCCCGCGCCCACCTCGTCACCCGCGCCGACGGCGACGCCCGCCATGTCCTCACCTCGCTCGACGTCGCCGCCGCGCTGGCGCTCGAGGCCGGCCGGGACACCGTCGGCCTGGCCGACGCGGAGGCGGCGATGGCGCTGCGCGCCCTGCGCTACGGCGACGACGAGCACTACGACGTGCTGTCGGCGTTCATCAAGAGCATCCGGGGATCGGACCCCGACGCCGGCCTCTACTGGCTGGCCCACATGCTCGAGGCGGGGGAGGACGCCCGGCTCATCGCCCGGCGGCTCGTCATCCTCGCCTCCGAGGACGTGGGGCTCGCCGACCCGCAGGGCCTCCTCGTCGCCGACGCCGCGGCGCGCGCCGTCGAGTTCGTCGGGCTGCCCGAGGCCCGGCTGAACCTGGCGCAGGCCGTCCTCTATCTGGCCCGCGCGCCGAAGTCGAACTCGGTGCTCACCGCGCTCGACGCGGCGACGCACGACATCCGCGACGGCGCCCCGGCCCGCGTGCCGGTGCACCTCCGCGACGCGTCGTACCCGGGCGCGGCGCACCTCGGGCACGGCGACGGCTACCAGTACCCGCACGCCGACCCGACCGGCTGGGTCCCGCAGGCGTACCGGCCACCCGAGGCCGAGGACCATCGCTACTACCGGGCGAGCGGCCACGGCGACGACGTCGACGTCGCCCCCGGCGACGACCGCCAACGCGCCGGGCCGGGGACGTGAGCACCGCCGCCTGGGTCCTGGTCGCCGCGCTCACCGTGGTGGTGCTCGTCCTCGCCGCCGACGCGGCCCGGACCCGACGCGCCGCGGCCCGCACCACGGCGCGCGTCGCCGACCTCGAACGGCGCCTCGCCGCCGTCGACGCCGCGAGCGCGCACGCCCTCGACACGGCACGCGACGCCGCGGCCCGGGCCCGCCGCGCCGCCGGCGACGCCGAGCCCGCGGGGCCGCGCGTCGTGCTCGAACCGGTCACCGGCCCGCTCGTGAAGGCGGTGGCGCTCAGCGCGGGCGCCCGCCGCACCGTGACCCGCCTGACCCGCGCCGCCTGGGGCCGGTCCCGGTGACCCGCCGGGCGTTCTGGGTGACGGTCGGGTTCGGCCTCGGCGTGGCCGCGGCGACCCGCGCGCGCCGCCACGTCGACGCCGCGACGCGCGTCCCGGCTCGGCTCGCCGACCGGGTCCGCCGCGACGTCGTCGACGCGCTCGCCGACGGCCGCGACGAGATGCAGGGCCGCGAAGCGCGGCTGCGACGCGTGCTCGCCGCACCGAACGTCGACGAGGACGACACCCCCGGGCGGTAGCCTGGCGTCGTGGCACCGCGTACCGCGGCGGAACTTCGCGTGGCGTTCCGTGACTTCTTCGCGGCGCGTGGCCACACGCCGGTCCCGTCGGCCGGGCTGATCCCGCACGACCCGACCGTGCTGTTCACCGTGGCCGGGATGGTGCCGTTCAAGCCGTACTTCGTCGGCGACGAGACGCCCCCGTGGCCGCGGGCCGTGTCGGTCCAGAAGTGCGTCCGTGCCGGCGGGAAGCACAACGACCTCGACGACATCGGGCGCACGAACCGGCATTTCAGCTTCTTCGAGATGCTCGGCAACTTCAGCTTCGGCGACTACTTCAAGGCCGAGGCGATCCCGTGGGCCTGGGAGTTCGTCACCCAGGTCCTCGAGCTCGACCCGGAGCGCCTGTGGGTGACCGTCCACGTCTCCGACGACGACGCCGCCGGGATCTGGCAGCGCGAGGTCGGGCTGCCGCCGGCGCGGATCCAGCGTCTCGACGAGGACAACGTGTGGCGGATGGGCGACACCGGGCCGTGCGGCGTGTCGTCGGAGCTGTTCTGGGACCTCGGCGACGGCTACGGGGCCGACGGGGGACCCGCCCACGGGTCGGCGGACCGCTTCATCGAGCTGTGGAACCTGGTGTTCATGCAGTTCGACCAGCGCGAGGACGGCCAGGTCCCGCTGCCCCACCCGAGCATCGACACCGGCGCCGGTCTCGAGCGCAAGCTCATGGCGCTGCAGGACGTCGAGTCGATCTTCGACATCGACGTGTTCGCCCCGCTCGTGCAGACCGCCGAGCGGGCCACCGGCGTCACCTACGGCCGCAAAGCCGACCTCGACGTGTCGCTGCGGATCCTCGCCGAGCACGCCCGCACCATGACCTTCCTCATCGCCGACGGCGTCGTGCCGTCCAACGAGGAGCGCGGCTACGTGCTGCGCCGCATCATCCGCCGCGCCGTGCGCCACGCCTTCCTCCTCGGCGCGCGGGAGGTCGTCACCCCCGAGCTCGTCGACGCGACCGTCGCGGTGATGGGCGACGCCTACCCCGAGGTCGTCGCCCAGCACGACCTCGTCCGCCGCACCGTGCGACGCGAGGAGGAGCGGTTCCGCCAGACGCTCGAGCGCGGCCTCGACGTCCTCGACGACCTGCTCGGCAAGGGTGACGTCGGGGGCGACGACGCGTTCTTCCTCCACGACACGCTGGGCTTCCCCGTCGACCTCACCCGTGAGATCGCCGAGGAACGCGGCCGGCGGGTCGACGTCCCCGGCTTCGAATCCCAGATGCAAGCTCAGCGGGCCCGCGCCGAGCGCGGCCCGCAAGGCGGGCACGACCACCACCGTCGCCGGCGTGTACCGGGAGGTGCTCGAGGCGAGCGGACCGACCGAGTTCACCGGCCGCGTCGAGTACGAGACCGCCGACGCGGCCGTCGTCGCGCTCGTCGTCGACCAGCACCGGGTCGCCGAGGTGACCGGCGGGGCCGTCGACGTGGTGCTCGACCGCACCCCCTTCTACGCGGAATCCGGCGGGCAGGTCGGCGACACCGGTCGGCTGACCGGCCCGCACGGCACGGTCCGGGTCCTCGACACGACCTACGGGCTGCCCGGCCTCGTCGTGCACCACGGCGAGCTCGAGACCGGCGCGATCAGCGTCGGCGACCGCGTGCTCGCCGCCATCGACGGTGCCCGACGCGACCGGATCCGCCGCAACCACACCGCGACCCACCTGCTGCACTGGGCGCTGCGCGAGGTGCTCGGCACCGACGTCAAGCAGGCCGGCTCGCTCGTCGCACCCGACCGGCTCCGCTTCGACTTCAGCCACGAGCGGGCCGTCACCCCCGACGAGCTCGAGCAGGTCGAGACGCTCGCCAACGCCGAGGTGATCACCGACGCGCCCGTCCGCCACTACGAGACCACGAAGGACCACGCCGACTCGCTCGGCGCGATCGCGTTCTTCGGCGACAAGTACGGCGACCTGGTCCGGGTCCTCGAGGCGGGGGAGCACTCCCTCGAGCTATGCGGCGGCACCCACGTCCACGCCCTCGGGTTCATCGGCCCGATCAAGATCGTGAGCGAGAGCTCGGTGGGCGCCAACCTGCGCCGCATCGAGGCCGTCACCGGCCAGGACGCCCTCGACCACATCCGCAGCGAGGAGCACGCCCTCCGCGCCGCGGCGCACGCCCTGCGGGTCAAGCCCGACGAGCTGGCCGACCGCGTCGAGCGCCTCCGCGACGAGGTCAAAGCCCTCCACGGCGAGCTCGCCGCGCAGCGCAGCAAAGACGCGGTCGCCGACGCCTCCCGCCTCGCCGCCACCGCGGTCGACGGGCTCGTCGTGGCGCGCCGCGACGGGCTCCCCACCGACGCGCTGCGCCGCCTGGCGCTCGCCATCCGCGACGAGCTCGGCGACGGCATCGTCGGGCTGCTCGGCGCCACCGGTGACGGGAGCAGCGCCTCGGTCGTCGTCGCCGTGTCCCCCGAGCGCGTCGCGGCCGGCGTGTCCGCCCGCGACCTCGCCGCCCCGGCCGCGCAGCGTCTCGGGGGCGGGACGAGCAAGGGCGCCGACGTCGCGGTCGGCGGTGGTCGCCACCCCGACGCGCTCGACGACGCCGAGGCCGCGCTCACGGACGCGGCCCGGGCCGCGCTCCGCTGACCCGCCCGTTGCGCCGCGTGCTCGGGGTCGACTGGGGCACCCGCCGCCTCGGCCTGGCCGTCTCCGACCCGACGGGCACGCTCGCGTCACCGCACGGGATCGTCGAGCGGGGCGACGACCCCGACGCCGACCGCCGGGCCGTGGTCGACGCCGCCCGGGCCGTCGACGCCGACCGGATCGTGGTCGGGCTGCCCCGGTCGCTGTCCGGACGGGAGGGCGCGTCGGCCCGGGCGGCGCGAGCCGAGGCGGCCGCGCTGGCCGACCTCGCCGGCCCTGACCTGCCCGTCGAGGTCCACGACGAGCGGTTCTCGACCGTCACCGCCGAGCAGCTCACCCGGGGGACCCGGCGGCGTCGCGCCCGCCGCCGACCGGTGGACGACGCCGCGGCCGCTGTCATGCTCCAGTCCTACCTAGAGTCTCGGCGGTGACCGAGCACGTCGAGGGGCCCGGCCCGGGAGGCCCGGCTGCGTCCCGCCCCGAACCGAGCGGACCCGCGGACCCCGGCGCGGGCCTGACGCGCCGCGAGCGCCGCGAGGCGCGCGAGGCGAGCGCCAAGTCCAAGGGCTCCCGCGGCGGATCGCGGGGGGCGAGCCCCGCGCCCGTCGACGACCGGGCGGCGCGGCGCGGCCGCGCGCCGCAACCCGACCCGAGCGGCCGCGGCGACCACGCGGCGCGGCGCGGCAGCCGAGCCGAGACGAGCGACGGTGATCACCGCGCGACGACGCGCGGCCGGACGGCCCGCGCCGAGCCGAGCGACTGGGGCGCCCGGGCCCCGGCACGCGGCGGGGGTGGTGGCCGCGCCGCGAAACGTGCGGCGCGCACCGCGACGGCGACCCCGCCGCGACCGGCGTGGCTCGACGCCCCGACCGAGGAGATGCCGATCGTCGGCGGCAACGGCGGCGGGAACGGCACGGGTCAGCCGACCCCGCCCCGCGCGGCGCGTCGCACGGCCGCGGTGGCCGTCGTCATCGGGCTGCTGACCATCCCGCTGCTCGTCGTGGCCGTCGCCACCGTCGGGCCGAGCCTGCTGTCGGGTGGCGGGACGACGAAGCCGACGGTGAAGCCCGCCGCGGGCGGGCAGGTGCAGCTGCTCCTCCGGCCCGGCCTCACCGTCGCCGGGATCGCCGCGACCGTGGCGGCCCTGCCCGGCCACACCCAGGCGTCGTTCCTGGCCGCGGCGAACTCGGGGCTGATCCGGTCGGCGTACGAGCCGGCAACCACCACGACGCTCGAGGGTCTGCTGTTCCCCGACACCTACTTCGTGCTCCCGAACGAGAGCGACGCGTCGATCGTGCGCCGGCTGGTGAACCGCTTCGACCAGATCGGCGACCAGATGGGCCTCGGCGCCACCACGGCGGTGACGCCCTACCAGACCGTCATCGTGGCGTCGCTGATCCAACAAGAGGTGAAGATCCCGACCGACGGGCCGCTCGTCGCGGCGGTCATCTACAACCGGCTGCGGCTCGGGATGCCGCTGCAGATCGACGCGACCCTCTGCTACGTGAAGGGCGGCTGCCCGCCGGTGCCGACGAACGCCGACAAGCAGCGCGTCTCCCCGTACAACACCTACAAGGTGACCGGGCTGCCGCCGACGCCGATCGCCAGCGTCACGATGGCCTCGCTGCAGGCCGCGATGCAGCCGGCGAACGTCCCGTACCTCTACTACGTGATCTCGGACGCGAGCGGGAAGCTCGCGTTCTCGACGACGCTCGCCCAGCAGAACCACAACATCGCGCTCGCCCACGCGAAGGGTCTTTTGTGACGCTGCCCCCCAGCGGGCAGACCACCGTCGCCGGGATCATCGGCCAGCCGGTCCGGCACTCGCGGTCACCGGCGATCCACAACGCGGCGTACGCCGCGCTCGGCCTCGACTGGGTGTACGTGGCGTTCCCGGTCGCGCCCAGCGCGGTGCAGGCCGCGCTCGTCGGGCTGCGCGCCGCGGGCGTCGCCGGCTGCAACGTGACGATGCCCCACAAGGCCGAGGCGGCGCAGGCCTGCGACGAGCTCACCACCACCGCCGCGGCGCTCGACGCGGTGAACACCGTCGTCTTCGGCGACGGCGGGCTCCTCGGGGACTCGACGGACGGTGACGGGTTCCTCGACGCGGCGCGCGAGGCCGATGTCCCCCTCACCGACGCGCAGGTCCTCGTGGTCGGTGCGGGCGGCGCCGCCCGCGCCATCGTCCACACCCTCGGCACCGTCGCCGCGCACGTCACCGTGGCCGCCCGACGACCCGACGCCGCCGCGACCGCGGCCCGGCTCGCCCCGTCCGCGACGACGGTGCCGTTCGCCGCGCTCGACGACGCGGTCGCCGCGAGCGACGTCGTCGTGAACGCCACGCCGCTCGGCATGTGCGGCGAGGCACCCCCGTTCGACCCGGCCCGCCTCTCGGCGCGGCAGGTGGTCATCGACACCGTGTACGCGCCGCCCGAGACGGCGCTCCTCGCCGCCGCCGCGGCGCAGGGGGCCCGCACGCTGAACGGCCTCGGGATGCTCGTGCACCAAGCGGCCCGGTCGTTCACCCGGCTGACGGGACGACCGGCGCCGCTGGACGTCATGCGGGCCGCCGCCGACGCGTCGTGACCGCCGCGCTGGTCGCCGGGTGCGGCGTCGCCGGCGCGCTCGTCGGGGTCTGGCTGCCGGTCGACGTCGTGGCGAGCGAGGATGGCCGCACCGTCGCCGCCGGACCGTCGCCGATCCCCGCGACCGTGCTGCGCCGCGGCTGGGGTCGCCTCATGGTGCTCGTCACCGCCGGGCTGTGGGCCGCGCTCGCGGCGCGGTTCGGCGCGGTGTGGGCCCTGCCCGCCGACCTCGTGTTCGCCGCCGGGCTCGTCGCGCTCACCGTCGTCGACCTGCGCCACCAGCTGCTGCCGCGCCGCATCGTCGTCCCACTCGGCGTGGTGACGGTCGCCCTCTTCGGCCTGGCGGCCGCGGCGACCGGCGCCGGTGACGCGCTGACCCGCGCCGTGCTGTGCGCCGCCGCGGCGTTCGTCGGCTTCGCGATCCTGCGCCTCGCGAACCCGGCCGCGCTCGGCGGCGGCGACGTGACGCTCGCCGCCGTGCTCGGGCTCGCGCTCGGCTGGCAGTCGGTCGACGCCGTCGTCGCCGGCCTCGCGCTCGGCGCGGTGCTCGCCGCCGTCGTCGCGCTCGTCGGGCTCGCCGCGGGTCGTCTCCGACGCGACACCGCCCTGTCCTACGGGCCGTTTCTCGCTGTGGGCGCGCTCGTCGTGCTGCTCGCCGCCCCGAGCGGCCATCTGATCGGCTGAACCATCCGGGCCGCGCCGCGACCCGCCGGTATCCTGGCGGGATCGCCCACCGTCGAGCGTCGCACCGGGCGCTCGCCCGAAGGAGTCCCGGGTGTTGCGCTTCCTGACCGCCGGGGAGTCCCACGGGCCCGCCCTCGTGGTCATCGTCGAAGGGCTGCCCGCCGGTCTGCCCGTCACCATCGAGGAGGTGGCCGCCGAGCTGGCCCGGCGCCGCCTCGGCTTCGGACGCGGGCCCCGCATGCGCTTCGAGCGTGACGACGTCGAGTTCCTCGGCGGCGTCCGCCACGGCCGCACCCTCGGCTCACCCGTCGCGGTGGTGATCCACAACACCGAGTGGCCGAAGTGGCAGGACGAGATGTCCCCCGCACCCGGGCAGACCGAGCGGCCGCTGCACCAGCCCCGACCGGGCCACGCCGACCTGGTCGGCATGCAAAAGTACGGGTTCGACGACGCCCGCGACGTCCTCGAGCGGGCCAGCGCCCGCGAGACGGCCGCCCGCGTCGCGGCCGGCGCGCTCGCCAAGACGATGCTCGCCCACCTCGGCGTGCAGGTCCTCAGCCACGTCGTCGCGCTCGGCCCGGTGCACGCCGCCGCGGAGCGCCGACCCAAGCCCGCCGACCTCGAGACCGTCGACGCGTCACCGGTGCGCTGCTTCGACCCCGACGCCGAGGCGGCGATGATCGCCGAGGTCGAGGCCGCCGCCGCGGCCGGCGACTCGCTCGGCGGCGTCGTGGAGGTCCTCGGGTACGGCGTCCCCGCCGGGCTCGGCTCGCACGTCCACTGGGACCGCCGCGTCGACGGGCTCCTCGCGCAGGCGCTCATGAGCATCCAGGCGATGAAGGGCGTCGAGCTCGGCGACGGGTTCGTCACCGCCACCCGGCGGGGCAGCGAAGCCCACGACGAGATCCTGTGGGACGACGACACCCACGCCTACCAGCGGGGCTCGACGCGCGCCGGCGGCACGGAGGGCGGCATGACGACCGGGGACCTGCTCGTCGCCCGCGTCGCGATGAAGCCGCTCTCCACCCTGAACCGGCCGGTGCTGCGCACCGTCGACGTCGCCACGAAGGAGGCGACGGTGTCGTTCAAGGAGCGCACCGACGTGACGGCCGTGCCCGCGTCGGGGGTGGTCGCCGAGACGATGGTGGCGCTCGTGCTCGCTGGCGAGGCGCTCCGCAAGTTCGGCGGGGACTCGCTCGCCGAGCTCGTGCGCAACCACGACGCGTTCGTCGCCGGGCTGGCGTGAGCGGCGCCGCGCCGCGCCACCTCGTCCTCGTCGGGCTCATGGGCGCGGGCAAGACCACCGTCGGGGCGGGCTGCGCCACCCGCCTCGGTCGCCCGTTCGTCGACACCGACGACCTCGTCGAGACCCTCGCCGGTCGCCGGGTCGCGGACCTCTTCGCCGACGGGGAGGACACCTTCCGCGACGTCGAGCGCCGCGCCGTCGCCGACGCCAGCGCGTCGCCGACGCCACTCGTCATCGCCTGCGGGGGCGGCGCGGTGCTCGACGCCGCGAACCGCGCCGCGTTGCGGGCCACCGGCTTCGTGGTCTGGCTGCGCGCCGACCCGACGGTGCTCGCCGACCGGGTGCGCGCCGACGGCGGCGACCGGCCGCTGCTGCGCGACGGGCCGCTCCCGACGCTCGTGCGGCTGGCCGAGACCCGCGACGCCGCCTACCGGGCGGTCGCCGACGCGGAGGTCACCACCGACGGCCGCACCCCCGACGCCGTCGCCGACGCGGTCGTGGAGGAGTTCACCCGATGCGCCGCGTGACCGTGCCGCTGGGCGTCCCCTACGACGTGACCGTCGGCGTCGGCGCCCTCGCGCACCTCGGCGACGCGGTGGGGGATCACCCCCAGGTGGCGGTCGTCAGCCAGCCCGCGGTCGCGGACCCGTACGGGCCGGTGGCGCTCGCCGTGCTGCGCGCCGACGGGCGGACCGCGGAGTCGTTCACGATCGGGGACGGCGAAGCCGCCAAGACGCTCACCACCGTGGAGGGCCTCTGCCGCGCGCTCGCCGACTGGGGCCTGCACCGGGACGACGCCATCGTGGCGCTCGGCGGCGGCGTCGTGGGCGACACGGTCGGGCTCGCCGCCGCGCTGTACCACCGGGGCGTCGCCGTCGTGCAGGCCCCGACCACCCTGCTCGCCATGGTCGACGCCGCCATCGGCGGCAAGACCGCCGTGAACCTGCCGGAGGGCAAGAACCTCATCGGGGCCTTCCACCAGCCGATCGCCGTCGTCGCCGACATCGACACCCTGGTGTCGCTGCCCGCGCCGGCGTACCGGTCCGGGCTCGGCGAGGTCGCGAAGTACGCCCTGCTGCCCGAGGGCGGCGCCGTCGCCGCGCTGCTCGACACCCACACCGACGCGGTGCGCGTCCGCGACCCGGCCGTGCTCACCGACCTCGTCGCGGCCTGCGCCGAGATCAAGGCCACGATCGTCGCCGCCGACGCCGAGGAGCGCGGGGGTGGCCGCGCCACGTTGAACTACGGGCACACCCTCGCCCACACGCTCGAGACGACGGCCGGCTACTCGCTGACGCACGGCGACGCCGTCGCCGTCGGGCTCGTCTTCGCGGTGACGCTCGCCGAGGCGCTCGGCCGGGTCGACGGCGCGGCCGTCACCCGGGTGCGTCGCCTGCTCGAGGCGCTGGACCTCCCGACCCGGGTCCCCGACCGTCGCACCGTCGACGAGCTCCTCGCCGTCATGGAGCGCGACAAGAAGGCACGCGGCACCCTCACGTTCGTGCTGCCGGGCTCCGACGGGCTCACGCTCGTCGACGACCCCCCGCGACCGCTCGTCGAGGCGGCCCTGCACGCCGTCGGCGTGCAAGGCTGACCACGGTGGCGACGATCCTCCTGCTCTCCGGCCCCAACCTGAACCTCTTCGGCGAGCGGGACCCCGCCGTGTACGGCACCGCGACGCTCGCCGAGTGCGTCGACGACGCGCGAGCGGTGGTGGCGGCCCACGGCCACGAGCTCGAGCACGTCCAGTCCAACCACGAGGGGGACCTGGTCGACGCCGTGCAGGGCGCCCGACGCCGCTGCGCCGCCGTGATCCTGAACCCCGGGGCCCTCGGCCACTACTCCTACGCGCTCGCCGACGCCCTCGCCACCTACGACGGCGTCGCCGTCGAGCTGCACGTCTCGAACCCCGCGGCGCGGGAGGAGTGGCGCCGCACCTCGGTCGTGGCGCCCGTCGTCACCGGCACCGTGGCGGGGTTCGGTCGGGCCGGCTACCGCCTCGCCGCCGAGGCCGCGGTCGCGGTCCTCGCCGACCGGGCGGCGGCGTCGTGACGCGCCGCTCCCGGCGATGGACGTGACCGGCCGGGCGCCGCGGCTGCGTGCCCGCTTCGCCGGCGCGGGCATCGACGCGCTCCTCGTCACCCGCCTCCCCAACGTCCGCTACCTCACCGGGTTCAGCGGCTCCGCCGCGCTGCTGCTCGTCACGGCCGACGCCCTGCTGGTCATCACCGACGGCCGCTACCAGACCCAGGTGGGGGAGCAGCTGCGCCGCCGCCGGGGTGGACGCCCAGGTCGAGATCGGCGCGACCCACGCCGACCAGCACGCCGCGCTCACGCCGCGACGACGGGCGTGGCCCGCCTCGGGCTGGAGGCGCACGGCGTCACGTGGGCCGAGCAGCGCGCCCTCGCCGGACGGCTCGCACCCGAGCTCGTCCCCACGGAGGCGCTGGTCGAGGCGGACCGCGCCGTGAAGGACGACGGTGAGGTGGCCCGCATCCGGGCGGCGTGCGCCATCGGCGACGCGGCGCTCGCCGAGCTGCTCCCGAGCCTCGCCGACGGGCCGACCGAGGCGGCGTTCGCGGTCGCGCTCGAGCACGCCATGCGGATCCGCGGCGCGACCGCGATGAGCTTCGACCCGATCGTGGCCAGCGGCCCGAACGCCGCGAAGCCGCACGCCCGGCCGAGCGACCGCCCGATCGGCCGCGGGGAGCTCGTCGTGCTCGACTTCGGCTGCATGGTCGACGGCTACTGCTCGGACATCACCCGCACGGTGTCCGTCGGCGACCCGGGCGACGACGCCCGCGGGCTGTGGGAGCTCGTCGCCGCGAGCCAAGCCGCGGGTCGCGACGCGGTCCGGCCCGGTGTGGCGTGCGCCGACGTCGACCGGGCGAGCCGAGCGGTCATCGACGCGGCCGGGCTCGGCGACGCGTTCGTGCACGGCACCGGCCACGGCGTCGGCCTCGAGATCCACGAGGCGCCGCGCGTCGCTCGCACCGCCTCTGGTAGCCTGGATCGTTCACACGGTCGTGACCGTCGAGCCTGGGGTCTACCTCCCGGGTGTCGGTGGTGTCCGGATCGAGGACACCGTCGTCGTCACCGAGGACGGCGCCGTGCCGCTCACCGAGGCCCCGAAGTCCCTCGTCGTCGCGCCGAACTAGCCGAGCCCTCGAAGGACCCGTGAGCGTCTCCACGAACGACCTGAAGAACGGGATGGCCCTGAACCTGCCCGACGGGCTCATGACCGTCGTCGAGTTCCAGCACGTCAAGCCGGGCAAGGGCGGCGCGTTCGTCCGCACCAAGCTGAAGAACGTGCGGACCGGCGCGGTGCTCGAGCGCACCTTCCGCGCCGACGAGAAGGTGCCGTTCGCCACGATCGACAAGCGCGAGATGCAGTACCTGTACCGGGAAGGCGACGCGTTCGTCTTCATGGACACCGACGACTACGAGCAGCTCCACGTCGAGAGCGGCGCGCTCGGCCCGGCCGCGCAGTACCTGAAGGAAGGCGACCACGCCGTCCTGCCCGTCCACGACGGGCAGGTCCTCGGCGTCGACCTGCCCGCCGCCGTCGAGCTGACCGTCGCGGACACCGAGCCCGGTGTGCAGGGCGACCGCGTGTCGGGGGCCCGCAAGCCCGCGACCCTCCAGACCGGCCTCGTCATCCAGGTGCCGCTGTTCGTCGAGCCCGGCGACGCGGTGAAGGTCGACACGCGCACCGGGGAGTACCTCGCCCGGGTCTGACACCCGGCCAGACGATGGCGACCCGACGCGAGGCACGGGAGCGGGCCCTGGCGCTCTGCTACGAGCTCGAGACCAAAGGCGAATCCCCCGACACCGTCCTCGACGCGCTGCCCGCGCCCCCCGACGACTACACCGTCACCCTGGTCCGCGGCGTCGGCGACCACCGTGCCGAGCTCGACGCGCTGCTCGGCACCTACTCGGAGCGGTGGGCCGTCGAGCGCATGCCCGCCGTCGACCGGGCGGTGCTGCGCATCGGCTCCTACGAGCTCGGCTGGGAGCCCGAGCTGCCCGTCGGGGTCGTGATCGACGAGGCCGTCGAGCTCGCCCGCCAGTACTCCACCGCCGACTCGGGACGCTTCGTGCACGCCCTCCTGGCCCGGATCGCCGACCAGGTGCGCACGTGAGCACCGCCCCGCCGGCACCGCCCGCCCCCCTCGAGGTCCAAGAGCCCGACCTCGAGGAGGTCGTCACCACCGACCGGCCCTGGCTCGTCATCGTGTGGAACGACCCGGTGAACCTCATGTCCTACGTGGTCTTCGTCTTCCAGACGCTCTTCGGCTACTCCCGGGAGAAGGCGACCCGGCTGATGCTGCAGGTCCACCACGACGGCAAGGCGATCGTCTCCGACGGGAACCGCGAGAAGGCCGAAGCCGACGTCGCCCGCCTCCACGCCCATGGCCTCTGGGCGACGATGGAGCACCCCTCGTGATGGCCCGCCGCTTCGCCCGCAAACGGGGCGGCCGGGTCGACGCCACGTTCGAGCGCGGCGAGCTCGAGCTCCTCGAGGGACTCCCGCAGCAGCTCCGCGCCCTCTACGACGGCGACGAGACCGACCCCGCCCGCGCCCGCCTCTTCCCCCGCGCCTACCTCGACCCGACCGAGGAGCAAGCCGAAGCCGAGTGGCGCGAGCTCGTCCACCCCGGGCTGCTCGAGGCCCGCTTCGACGCGCTCACCCGCCTCGAAGCGACGCTCGCCGCCGCCGAGCCCACCCGACGCGACCGCGTCGTCGTCCACCTGAGCCCCGAGGACGCCAACGCCTGGCTCAACGTCCTGAACGACGCCCGCCTCGCGCTCGGGTCCCGCCTCGAGGTCACCGACGACACCGACCTCGCCAGCTTCGACCCGTCCGACCCGAACGCGGCGACGATCGCGGCGTACGCCTGGCTCACCTACCTCGAGGGCGAACTCGTCGACACGCTCCTCGGAGAGCTCCCCGACTAGGTTCGCGCGCCGCCAGCGAGGAGGAGCCGTGGGCTACCTGGACGACAAGACGGTCGCGGTCACCGGCGCGGGTCGCGGCATCGGCCACGCCGTCGCGCTCGCGTGTGCCGCCGCGGGCGCCAACGTGGTCGTCAACGACTACGGGGTCAGCATCGACGGTCAGGACCCCGACAGCGAGGTCGCCAACGCCGTCGTCGACGAGATCACCGCCGCCGGCGGCACCGCGACCGCGGTCGCCGACTCGGTCACGACCATGGCCGGCGGGGCGCGCATCGTCCAGACCGCGGTCGACACCTACGGCCGCATCGACGGGGTCGTGTGCATCGCCGGGATCCTCCGCGAGCGGATGCTGTTCAACATGGCCGAGGACGAGTGGGACCCGGTCATCGAGACGCACCTCAAGGGCACCTTCACCGTGTTCCGGGCCGCGGCGCCGCTCATGCGCGCCCAGCAGTCCGGGACGCTCATCGGGTTCACGTCCGGCGCGTTCGCCGGCAGCGTCGCGCAGGCGAACTACAGCGCGGCGAAGGGCGGGATCGTGTCGCTGACGCGCAGCGCGGCACTGGGCATGCACAAGTACGGGGTGACGGCCAACGTCATCGCCCCGGTCGCCAAGAGCCGCATGTCGGGCAACGTCCCCTTCGGTCTCGAGATGGGAGAGCCCGAGGACATCGCGCCGATGGTGGTGTTCCTGCTCGGTGACGCCGCCCGTCACGTCACCGGCCAGGTGTACACGGCGAACGGACCGACGATCGCGGTGTGGAACCAGCCCGCCGAGGTCCGCTCGATGCGCACCGAGGGCCGCTGGACCCCCGAGGCCATCGCGGCGCGCTTCGACGAGGTCGGCCAGGAGCGCATGCCGATGCTCGACCGCCTCGAGGCGATGGCTGAGGCCGCGGCGTCCGGCGACAAGCCGAACCAGTAGCGACGCGTCCAACCGCCGACCGGCGGGACCCGGGCCCGCCCGATGCGCCGTGGCCGTCGCGACCCGACCTCGACCTCACACGCGGGTCGCCTGAGCCCGACGCCGGGCTGCGCCCGGCCGGTCCGCACCGGTCGCCCCGATGGTCCGGCGGCCCTGCTATACAGGCGGGAGCCGTGAAGGGGGTCCCGTGAGGCCCCTACGGAGGAGTTCGTATGAGCGCGCGCGACGCCGCCGAGCCGGGGAAGCACACGGCCACCCGAGAGGGTGGCCGTTTCGTGTTCCGGGCCGACGTGTACGACGCCGACGACCTGCGCCGGGCCCACACGCGCATCGCGCACGAGATCGTCGAGCGCAACCACGGCGCCGACGGCCTGGTCCTCATCGGGCTCTACACCCGCGGGGTGGCGGTCGCGCAGCGGCTCGCCGCGGCGATCGAGTCCTTCGAAGGGGTCGCGATCCCCGTCGGGTCACTCGACGTCGCGTTCTACCGCGACGACATCGGGCTGCGGCCCGTGCAGCCGCTCGGGCCGACCGAGGTCCCCGTCGACGTGACCGGCCGCACCGTCGTGCTCGTCGACGACGTGCTGTTCACGGGCCGGACGGTCCGCGCCGCGCTCGACGCCATCACCGAGCTGGGACGGCCCCTCGCCGTGCAGGTCGCGGTGCTCGTCGACCGCGGCCACCGGGAGCTGCCGATCCGCGCCGACTTCGTCGGGAAGAACCTGCCGACGAAGCGGGCCGAGGACGTGCAGGTGCGCCTCGCCGAGGTGGACGGCGGCGCTGACAGCATCGAGCTCTGGGGGCCGGCCCGCGCCGAGGAGGGGGGACGCTGATGCACGATCTGCTGTCCGTCGACGACCTGGGCCGTGACGGCATCGAGGAGCTGCTCGATCTCGGCGAGTCGTTCCTCGAGGTCACGCGCCGCGACATCCCGAAGGTGCCGGCGCTGCGCGGCAAGACGGTCGTGTCGCTCTTCTACGAGGACTCGACCCGGACGCGCCTGTCGTTCGAGACGGCCGCGAAGCGGCTGTCGGCGGACACGATGGCGTTCTCGGTGAGCGGCTCGTCGGTGGCGAAGGGCGAGAGCCTGCGCGACACGGTCCAGACCATCGAGGCGATGGGCGTGGACGCCATCGTCGTGCGCCACCGCGGCGCCGGCGCCCCGCACCGGGTGGCCGGCTGGGTGGACGCCGCGGTGGTGAACGCCGGCGACGGCTGCCACGAGCACCCCACCCAGGCGCTCCTCGACGCGCTCACCTTGCGGCGCCACCGCGGCACCGGCCTCGACGGGGCCCGCGTCGCGATCGTCGGGGACGTCCGCCACTCCCGGGTGGCGCGCAGCACGACGAAGGCGTTCGCCGCGCTCGGCGCCGACGTCACCCTCGTCGGCCCGCCGACGCTGCTCCCCGAGTCGATGGCCGGCTGGCCGGCCGTCACGTCCGGCGACCTGGACGGGGTGCTGCCCACCCTCGACGTCATCTACCTGCTGCGCATCCAGCACGAGCGCCAAGACGCCATGCTGTTCCCGTCGCTGCGCGAGTACACGACCCGCTACGGCCTCACCGTCGAGCGGGCGGCCCGCCTGAAGCCCGACACGCTCGTCATGCACGCCGGCCCCATGAACCGCGGCGTCGAGATCGCCGCCGAGGTCGCCGAAGGGCCGGCCTCGGTGATCACCGAGCAGGTCGCGAACGGCGTCGCGGTGCGCATGGCCGTCCTCTACCAGCTGCTCGGGTCGGGGGCACCGGTTGCCTGACTCGATCCTGGTGCGCGGCGGCCGGGTGCTCGACGCGTCCGGCGAGCGGACCGCGGACGTCCGCGTCGAGGACGGCGTCGTCACCGCCGTCGGGTCAGGGCTCGACGCCGCCGACCGGACCCTCGACGCGGCCGGCTGCGTCGTCGCCCCCGGTCTCGTCGACCTGCACACCCATCTGCGCGAGCCGGGGCACGAGGACGCCGAGACGATCGAGACCGGCGCCCGCGCCGCGGCGCTCGGCGGGTTCACCGCGGTCGTCGCCATGCCGAACACCGACCCGCCGCTCGACGACCCGGCCGTGGTCGCCGCCGTGCTCGCGGCCGGTGCCCGCTCGGCCTGCGACGTGCACGTCGCCGGGTGCATCACGAAGGGCCGGGCCGGCGCCGAGCTGGCGCCGATGGGGGAGCTGCACGCCCTCGGCGTGCGCCTGTTCACCGACGACGGCGCGTGCGTCGAGTCCGCCGGGATGATGCGCCGCGCGCTCGAGTACGCCGGCTCGCTGCCTGGCGCGGTCGTCGCGCAGCACGCCGAGGACGCCAGCCTCTGCGCCGGCGGGCACATGCACGAAGGCGAGTGGTCCAGCCGCCTCGGGATCACCGGCCGCCCGGCGGTCGCCGAGTCGTCGATCGTCGCCCGGGACTGTCTCCTCGCCGAGCTGACCGGCACGCCGCTGCACGTCCTGCACGTCTCGGCCGCGGCGTCCCTCGACCTGCTCCGCGACGCGAAGCGGCGGGGCGTGCCGGTGACCGCCGAGGCCGCGCCGCACCACTTCACGCTCACCGACGCGTCCTGCGCCACGTTCGACCCGGCGTTCAAGGTGCACCCGCCGCTGCGCTCTGCCGAGGACGTCGCGGCGGTGCGGCGCGGCCTCGCCGACGGGACGGTCGACGCCATCGCCACCGACCACGCGCCCCACGCCGTCGAGACGAAGGAACGCAGCTTCGAGGAGGCACCCCCGGGGATGCTCGGCCTCGAGACCGCGCTCGCGCTCACCCTCACCGAGCTCGTCACGCCCGGGGTGCTCGGCCTCGCCGACGCGGTCGCGCTCCTCTCGTGGCGGCCCGCGGCGATCGCCGGGCTGACCGACCACGGCGGCCCGATCGCACCGGGCCGGCCGGCGCACCTCGTCGTGTTCGACCCCGACCTGTCCTGGACGGTCGACGCGGCCCGGCTCGCCAGCCGGGCGCGCAACACGCCGTACGGGGGCCGGACGCTGTCGGGCCGGGTGCGCCACACCCTGCGCGCCGGCGAGGCCGTGGTGGTCGACGGGGAGGCGCAGCGGTGAGCGGCGGGGTGCTCGTCCTCGCCGACGGCACGGCGTTCGACGGCGAGCTGGTCGGCGCCGTCCCCCCCGACGGCGTGGCGGTCGGGGAGGTGGTGTTCAACACCGCGCTGTGCGGCTACCAGGAGATCCTCACCGACCCGTCCTACGCGGGCCAGATCATCACCTTCACCTACCCCCACATCGGGAACTACGGCGTCAACGACGACGACGCCGAGAGCCGCCGGCCGTTCTGCCGCGGCATCGTGGTGCGCGAGCTCACCGACCGGCCCTCGAGCTGGCGAGCCACCGCCGGGCTCGGCGCCTACCTCGCGCGCCCGGGGCGTCCCGGCGATCACCGGGATCGACACGCGCCGGCTGACCCGCCACCTCCGCGACGCCGGGTCGCTGCCCGGCGCGTTCGGTGACGACGAGACGCGGGTGCGCGCCACCGCCGCCACCGCCCCCGGCACCGAGGGCCGCGACCTGGTCGCCGACGTGACCGTCGCCGCGCCGTACACGGTCGGGGACGCCGACGCCCCGTTCCGGGTCGTGGCGTACGACTACGGGATCAAGACGACGCTGCTGCGTCACCTGGTCGGCGCGGGCTGCCACGTCGAGGTCGTCCCCGCGACGACACCCGCGGCGGACACGCTCGCCCGCCAGCCCGACGGGGTGTTCCTCTCGAACGGGCCCGGCGACCCGGCCGGGGTCGCCGACGCCGTCCCGATCGTGCAGGCGCTGCTCGGCACGGTCCCGATCTTCGGGATCTGCCTCGGCCACCAGATCCTCGGCCGGGCCGTCGGCGCCGGCACCCGCAAGCTGGCGTTCGGGCATCACGGCGCGAACCACCCGGTGCGCCACGAGGCCACCGGCCGGGTCGAGATCACCAGCCAGAACCACAACTACGCCGTCGACCTCGACGACGACGGGACCGCCCGGCGCACCCACGTCAACTTGAACGACGGGGTGTGCGAGGGCCTCACCGTCCCCGCCGCCCGGGCGTTCTCGGTGCAGTACCACCCCGAGGCCGGCCCCGGCCCCCACGACGCCACCTATCTCTTCGACGACTTCACCGCCGTCATGGCCGGGGCGCGGTAGGCGTGCCCCGCCGCGACGACCTGCACACGATCCTGCTGCTCGGCAGCGGCCCGATCGTGATCGGGCAGGCCTGCGAGTTCGACTACTCCGGGACCCAGGCGTGCCGGGTGCTGCGCGCCGACGGCTACCGCGTCGTGCTCGTGAACTCGAACCCCGCGACGATCATGACCGACCCCGAGTTCGCGGACGCCACCTACATCGAGCCGCTCGACGTCGAGACGGTCGAGCAGGTGATCGAGACCGAGCGCCCCGACGCGCTCCTCCCGACGCTCGGTGGCCAGACCGCGCTGAACCTGGCGATCGGGCTCGCCGACGCCGGGGTCCTCGACCGCTACGGCGTGACGCTGATCGGCGCCAACGTCGACGCCATCCACACCGCCGAGGACCGGTCACGCTTCAAGGCGGCCATGCAGGAGATCGGCCTCGGGGTGCCGCGCTCGGGCCTCGCGTACGCCGTCGACGAGGCGGTCACCGTGGCCGGCGACGTCGGCTACCCGGTCGTGGTGCGACCGTCGTTCATCCTCGGCGGCGGCGGCACCGGCTTCGCCACCGACGACGACGCCCTCCGCGCCATCGCCGAGCGTGGCCTCGCCGCCAGCCCCGTCGGGGAGATCCTCGTCGAGCGGTCGGTGCGCGGCTGGAAGGAGTTCGAGCTCGAGGTGATGCGCGACCAGGCGGACAACGCCGTCGTGGTCTGCTCGATCGAGAACCTCGACCCGATGGGCGTGCACACCGGCGACTCGATCACCGTCGCGCCCGCCCAGACCCTCACCGACGTCGAGTACCAGAAGATGCGCGACGCGGCGTTCGCCTGCATCCGCCGGATCGGCGTCGACACCGGCGGCTCGAACATCCAGTTCGCCGTCGACCCGGCGACCGGCGAGCAGGTCGTCATCGAGATGAACCCGCGCGTGTCGCGCTCGAGCGCCCTGGCCAGCAAGGCGACCGGGTTCCCGATCGCCAAGATCGCGGCGCGCCTCGCCGTCGGCTACCGCCTCGACGAGATCCCCAACGACATCACCGGCGAGACCCCGGCGTCGTTCGAGCCGACGATCGACTACGTGGTGACGAAGGTGCCCCGCTGGGCGTTCGAGAAGCTGCCCGGCACCTCGTCGACGCTCACCACCCAGATGCAGTCGGTCGGGGAGGTGATGGCCATCGGCCGCACCTTCCCCGAGTCGCTGCAGAAGGCGATGCGGGGCCTCGAGGCGGGCCGGCTCGGGGTGAACGCCGACCCGGCCGAGACCGCCCTCGACGCGGTCGACACCGACGAGCTGGTCCGCCGCACCGCGACCCCGACCCCCGAGCGGGTGTTCCTCCTCGAGGCGGCCCTGCGCCGCGGCGTGCCCGTCGAGCGGCTGCACGAGGTGACGGGCATCGACCCGTGGTTCCTCGACCAGCTCGCCCGCCTCCCCGCGGCCGCGCGCGTCGCTCACCGGCCGGTCCGCCGACGCGCTCAGCGGCCGCGAGTGGCGGACGGTGAAGCGCCTCGGGTTCAGCGACGCCCAGCTCGCCTACTGCTGGGACACCGACGTCGACACGGTGCGCCGCGCCCGGCTCGCCGCGGGCTGCGCTGTCACCTACAAGACGGTCGACACGTGCGCCGCCGAGTTCGCGGCTACCACCCCGTACCACTACGGCACCTACGAGGACGAGGACGAGCTCACGCCGTCGCGCCGCCCGCGGTGGTGATCCTCGGCAGCGGCCCGAACCGCATCGGCCAGGGCGTCGAGTTCGACTACTGCTGCGTCCACGCCGCGTTCGCGCTGTCCGACGCCGGGTTCGAGACCGTGATGGTGAACTGCAACCCCGAGACGGTGTCGACCGACTACGACACGAGCGACCGACTGTTCTTCGAGCCGCTGTTCCCCGAGGACGTCCTGCACATCTGCGACCGGCTCCAGGCCGCGGGGCAGCTGACCGGCGTGCTCGTCAGCCTCGGCGGCCAGACCCCCCTGAAGCTGGCCCGGACCCTCGAGGCGGCGGGCATGCCCGTGCTCGGCACGAGCCCGACGTCGATCGACGCGGCCGAGGACCGGGAGCGGTTCAACGCCCTGTGCGCCCGCCTCGGGATCCCCCAGCCGCCCGGCGGCACCGCGATCGACGCGGCCGGCGCCCAGGCGGTCGCCGCGACGGTCGGCTACCCGGTGCTCGTCCGACCCTCCTACGTGCTCGGCGGCCGCGCCATGCGCATCGTCTACGACGACGACGCGCTCGCCGACGCGATGGCCGAGCTCGCCGAGTCCGGCAGCCTCGGCCGGGAGGGTGGCCTGTCCGCGACGCGGCCGGCGCTCATCGACCGGTTCTTGGAGGACGCGGTCGAGGTCGACGTCGACGCGGTCCGCGACGCGACCGGCGACTTGTTCCTCGGCGGGATCCTCGAGCACATCGAGCAGGCCGGCGTGCACTCCGGCGACTCGGCGTGCGCCATCCCACCCCCGACGCTGCCCGCCCCCGTGCTGGCGACCCTCGAGGCGCACACCCGGGCGCTCGCCGACGCGCTCGACGTGCGCGGCCTGTTGAACGTGCAGTACGCCGTGAAGGACGGCGACGTGTCGGTCCTCGAGGCGAACCCGCGGGCTAGCCGCACCGTCCCGTTCATCAGCAAGGCGACCAGCGTCCCGCTCGCCAAGCTCGCGGCCCGCGTCGTCGGTCGGCGCCACCCTCGATGCGCTGCGCGCCGAGGGGCTGCTCCACCCCGTCGTGGGCCTCGGCCACGTCGCGGTGAAGGAGGCCGTGCTGCCCTTCGACCGGTTCCCGGAGCTCGACACCGTGCTCGGCCCCGAGATGCGCTCCACCGGCGAGGTCATGGGCATCGACCGGTCGTTCGGGCTGGCGTTCGCCAAGAGCCAGGCCGCGGCCGGCAACCGGCTGCCCGCCACCGGCACCGTCTTCCTCTCCCTCGCCGACCGGGACAAGGCGCAGGGGCTCGCCGCGGCCCGCCGCTTCGCCGAGCTCGGGTTCCGCCTCGCGGCCACGACCGGCACCGCCGCGGCGCTCGACGCCGCGGGGCTGCGCGTCGACACGGTCGTGTCGAAGGTGGGGGAGCGCCGACCCGACGCCATCGACGCCGTGGAGCTCATCTCGTCGGGCAAGGTCGACCTGGTCGTCAACACCCCGCACGGCCGCGGGCCCCGCGCCGACGGCGAGCAGATCCGCCGCGCCGCGACCCGCCACCGGGTGAGCTGCATCACCACCGTCGCCGCGGCGGTCGCCGCCGCCGCCGGGATCGCCGAGCGCGCCGCGCACGACCCGCAGGTGCGCGCCCTGCAGGACCACTACCGGCAGGCGCAGCTGCGCCTCGACGTCTGACCCGTGCCGACCGACACCCGGGTGCGGCTCGGCGCCGTCGAGCTGCAGAACCCGATCGTCGCCGCGTCGGGCACCTTCGGGCACGGCGACGAGCTCGCCGGCCGCTGCGACCCGTCGCGGCTCGGCGCCGTGACCGCGAAGTCCCAGGCTCCGTTCCCGTGGCCGGGCAACCCGCCGCCGCGCCTCGCGCCGGTCGGCGCCGGGCTCGTGAACTCCGTCGGCCTCCACGGCCCCGGCCTCGACCACTGGGTGACCCAGGACCTCCCCGCGCTCCGGGCCCACGGCGCGGCCGTCATCGCGTCCCTGTGGGGCCACACGGTCGACGACTTCGCCACCGGCGCGGGCGCGCCTCACACCGGTGCAGGGCGAGCTGGTCGCGGTCGAGGTCAACGTCAGCTGCCCGAACCTCGCGGCGCACGGCCGCCCCTTCGCGCACGACCCCGGGTCCACCGCCGCCGCGCTCGACCGCGGTGCGGGGCGCGGGCCTGGCGGTGCCCGTCCTCGCCAAGCTGGCCCCCGACGTCACCGACCTGCCGGCCATCGCCGCCGCGGCGCTCGCCGCCGGCGCCGACGGCCTCACCCTGGTGAACACCGCCCGCGCCCTCGTCGGTCGACGCCGAGCTGCGCCGACCGGTCCTCGGCGCCGGACCCGGCGGGCTGTCCGGCCCACCGCTGAAGCCGATCGCGTTGCGGGCCGTGCACGAGGTCGCGACGGCGCACCCCGGCGTCCCGATCGTCGGGACCGGCGGCGTCACGACCGGGCTCGACGCGGTGGAGATGCTCCTCGCCGGCGCCGCCGCGGTCGGGGTCGGGACGGCGACGTTCGCCGACCCCGCGCGCCGCTGCGGATCCTCGCCGAGCTCGACCCGCTGGTGCGACCACCACGGCGTGCACGCGCGTCGCCGACCTGACCGGGGCGCTGCGCGCCCCCGACCGTGAGGAGCAGCCATGACCGACGCCCGCGACCACCTCGTCCTGCCCCTCGACGTGCCCGACCTCCAGACCGCCCGGGCCCGGGCCACGGCGCTCGCCCCCTGGTACGCGATCGCGAAGGTCGGCTACGAGCTCTGGGCCGGTGCCGGCCCCGCGACCCTCGACGCGCTCCACGAGGACGGCCTGGCCGTGTTCGTCGACCTCAAGCTGCTCGACATCCCCACGACCGTCGAGCGCGCCGCACGCGTCCTCGGGCGTCGCGGCGCCGACTTCGTCAACCTCCATGCCGTCGGCGGCCTCGAGATGCTCCGCGCCGGTGTCACCGGCCTCGCCGAGGGGGCACGCGACGCCGGCCACGCCGCACCCGTCTCGCTCGCCGTCACGGTGCTCACCAGCGAGTCCGACACCAGCGGCATCGACAAGCGTCTCGGGATCTCCCGGTCGGCGGGCTGCGACGGCGTGGTCTGCGCGGCCGCCGAGGCGGGCGCGGCCCGGGCGCTGCACCTCGCCCCGATGGTCCCCGGGGTGCGCCTCGCCGGCAGCGCCGTCCACGACCAGGCCCGTGTCGCCACGCCCCACGACGCGATCCACGCCGGCGCCGAGTGGATCATCGTCGGTCGCAGCGTCACCGAAGCCGACGACCCGCCCCGCGCCGCGGCGCGTCTCACCGCCGAAGTCGACGCGGCGCTGCACGACACCACCCCCCCGGGCCGCCACCGCGACCACTAGGTATGCTCGCCGGCGCCCCAGCGCCCGCGGAGGTCGCCGATGTCCCTGCCGCCCGCCCTCAGCCCCGATCAGCGGCGCGCCGCGCTCGAGAAGGCGGCGGACGCCCGGCGGCAGCGCGCCGCGGTGAAGGAAGAGCTGAAGGCCGAGCGCCTCTCGCTGAGCGAGCTGTTCCAACGCAGCGAACGCGACGACGTGCTCGGCAAGCTGAAGGTCGTCAGCATGCTCGAATCGATGCCCCACACCGGCAAGGTGAAAGCCCGCCGGCTCATGAAGGACCTCGACATCAGCGAGAGCCGCCGGCTGCGCGGGCTCGGCCCCAACCAGAAACGCAAGCTCATCAACCACTTCGACCGCGTCCACTGAGCGTCCTCCTGGTCATCACCGGCCCGTCCGGCGCCGGGAAGACCACCCTCTACCGGGCGCTGCTCGCCCGCGACCCGTCCCTGTGGTTCTCGGTGTCGGCCACCAACCGGCCGCCACGACCCGGCGAGGTCGACGGCCGCGACTACCGGTTCCTCTCCACCCCCGAGTTCGAGGCGCTGCGCGACGCCGGGGGCCTCCTCGAGTGGTTCGAGGTCTACGGCGACCTGAAGGGCACCCCCCGCACGCCGATCGAGGAGCACCTCGCCGCCGGCGACGACGTCCTCGTCGAGGTCGACGTGCACGGCGCCCGCGCCATCCAGGACGCGTTCCCCGAGGCGCACGTCGTGTTCGTCCGACCCCCATCCCGCGCCGCGCAGATCGAGCGGCTCCACGCCCGCGACCCCGCCGCCTCCGCCGAGACCATCACCCGCCGCCTCGCCGAGGCCGACGCCGAGGAGGCCCACGCCGACGACTTCGACGCGGTCGTCGTCAACGACGACCTCGACCGCGCCGTCGCCGAGCTCGCGGCCATCCTCGCCCGCCGCCGCGCCCGCGACGCCGGACGCCACCCGCCCGAGCGCGGCGACCCCCCGCGGTGATCACGACCGCTCGCCCGCCCGGGGCGGCGGGCCGTGGCCTCACGCCGGCCAGTCCGGGGACCCGCACGGGCGGCGGCTACCATCGGGCGCGCGGTCGGCACCGGTCGCCCGCCTGTCCCGACCCTGGAGCCCCTCGATGGCTGAGCGCCGCGCCTCTCTCATGGAGCCCCGCATGGAGCACCTCCTCGACGAGGTCGGCTCGAAGTTCACCCTGGTCACCCTGGCGGCCAAGCGGGCCCGTGAGATCAACGACTACTACAACCAGCTCGGTGAGGGGCTCGGCAAGATCGTCCCCCCGCAGGTGACGTCGGTGTCGCGCAAGCCGCTCACCATCTCGCTCGAGGAGATCGCGGCCGGCAAGATCGAAGCCGTCCCGCTCCCCGAGGAGCCGGAGCATGACGCCGCCGCCGACGCCGAGACCACCGAGCCGGCTGCCGAGTAGGCGCCGCGCCGCCCGCGGCGCGCCGACATGACCGACCGGGACCCCCTCCGCGTGCTCGCCGGCCGACGGGTCGTGCTCGGCGTCACCGGCGGGATCGCCGCCTACAAGGCCGTCGAGGTGTGCCGCCAGCTCGTCGACGCCGGCGCCCACGTCACCCCGGTGCTCACCCCCGACGCCCACCGCTTCGTCGGCCCCCTGACCTTCTCCGCGCTGGCGTCTGAGCCGGCCCAGACCCGGCTGTTCGACGGGCCCGACCCGATCCCGCACACCCGGCTCGGCCAGCACGCCGACCTCGTCGTCGTCGCCCCGGCCACCGCGCACCTCCTCGCCCGCTACGCCGCCGGGCTCGCCGACGACCTCCTCACGGCCACGCTGCTCGCCACCCGCGCGCCCGTGCTCCTCGCGCCCGCGATGCACACCGAGATGTGGGAGCACCCCGCGGTGCAGGCCAACGTCGCCACCCTCACCGGCCGCGGCGTGCACCTCGTCGGCCCCGCCACCGGCCGGCTGGCCGGCGGCGACGACGGCCCCGGCCGCCTCGCCGACCCCGACGCGATCGTCGCCGCCGCCGCCGACGTGCTCGCCACCGACGCCGACCTCGCCGGGCGCGCCATCCTCGTCACCGCGGGCGGCACCCGCGAACCGATCGACCCGGTCCGCTACCTCGGCAACCGCTCCTCCGGGAAGATGGGCACGGCGCTCGCCGCCGTCGCCGCCCAGCGGGGCGCGCACGTCATCCTCGTCACCACCGCCCACCTCCCCGTCCCCGCCGGCGTCGACGTCGTCCCGGTGACGACCGCCGAGGAGATGGCCGACGCCGTCGTGTCGCGCTTCGACGCGGTCGACGCGGTGATCATGGCCGCGGCGGTCGCCGACTTCCGCCCGAAGGCGGCCGCCACCGAGAAGCTGAAGAAGGGTGACGGGGTCCCGGAGCTGCACCTCGAGCCCACCCCCGACATCCTCGCGACGCTCGGCGCGACGCGCCGCCACCAGGTGCTGGTCGGCTTCGCCGCCGAGACCGACCGGCTCCACGAGCACGCCGCCGCGAAGCTGACCGCGAAGCACCTCGACCTCGTCGTCGCCAACGACGTCTCCGCGCCCGACGCCGGCTTCGAAGTCGACACGAACCGGGCGATCCTGCTGGACTCGTCCGGTTCGACCGAGGAGCTGCCACTGCTCCCGAAGACCCTGCTCGCCGCGACGGTCCTCGACCGTGTGCGCGACCTCCTCGACCCCGGACCACAAGCGAGGCATCCGTGACCGACCGGTACACGTTCACATCGGAGTCGGTCACCGAGGGTCACCCCGACAAGATGTGCGACCAGATCAGCGACGCCATCCTCGACGCCATCTTCGAGGAGGACCCCGACAGCCGCGTGGCGTGCGAGAGCATGGCCACCACCGGGCTCGTCGTCGTCGCCGGCGAGATCAGCACGAACGCCTACATCGACATCCCCCGCGTCGTGCGCGACACCGTCCGTGGCATCGGCTACGACCGCGAGTCCTACGGCTTCGACGGCAACACCTGCGGGGTGATCACCTCGATCGACGAGCAGTCCCCCGACATCGCGATGGGCGTCGACAAGGCCGCCGAGCTGAAGGCCGGCGACGCCGACCTCTGGGACGAGATCGGCGCCGGCGACCAGGGGATGATGTTCGGCTACGCCTGCGACGACACCGAGGACCTCATGCCCATGCCGATCTGGCTGGCGCACCGCCTCGCGCAGCGCCTCGCCCAGGTGCGCCGCGCCGGCGACCTGCCCTACCTGCGCCCCGACGGCAAGACGCAGGTCACGATCGAGTACGAGGACGGGCACCCGAAGCGGCTGTCCTGCGTGCTCATCTCCACCCAGACCGGCCCCGGCGTCGACATCGCCACCACCCTGAAGCCCGACCTCCTCGAGCACGTCATCCGGCCGCTGCTCCCGGCGGTGTTCCAGGACGACGACTTCGAGGTGCTCGCCAACCCGACCGGCAACTTCGAGCAGGGCGGCCCCCACGCCGACTGCGGCCTCACCGGCCGCAAGATCATCGTCGACACCTACGGCGGGATGGCCCGCCACGGCGGCGGCGCGTTCAGCGGCAAGGACCCCACGAAGGTCGACCGGTCCGGCGCCTACGCGGTCCGCCACGCCGCGAAGAACATCGTCGCGGCCGGCATCGCGCGCCGCTGCGAGGTCCAGGTCGCGTACGCCATCGGCGTCGCCCGCCCCGTGTCGGTGATGGTCGAGACGTTCGGCACGTCCGAGATCGACCCGGCCAAGCTGCCCGCGCTCGTGCACGAGCACTTCGACCTGCGACCCGCGGCCATCATCGAACGCCTGAAGCTGCGCCGCCCGATCTTCCGGCGCACCGCCGCCTACGGGCACTTCGGGCGCAGCGAGCCCACGTTCACGTGGGAGCGCATCGACCAGGCGGAGGAGCTGCGCGCCGCCGCCGCCCTCGCCTGACGCTCGCCCCGTGAGCGGGGCCGTGTGGCGGGTGCTGCCCGACGTGGCCGCCCTCGACCGGCTCTTCGACTACTGGGCGCCACCCGGCGCGGCCCCGCGCGTCGGGACGGTCGTGCGAGTCGACCTGCACGGCCGACGGGTCCGCGGCTGGGTCCTCGCCGTCGCCGACGGGCCCGACGTCGCCGCCGACCTCGTCCGTCCCGTGCGCGCCGTCGTGTCGGCCGGCCCGCCCGCCGACGTCGTCGCGCTGTGCGAGTGGGCCGCGTGGCGGTGGGCGGGCCCCCGCGCGACGTTCCTGCGGGCCGCGTCACCCCCGAACGTCGTCTCGCCCGACGCCGTCGACGTCGACGTGGCCGTCCACCCGCCCGTCCCCGGCCCCCTCCCCCTCCCGGACCGGCCCGGACGGCTCGTGGTGTGGCCGCCCGCGCGACCCCGCGACGACCTCGTCGTGTCGCTCCTCGCCGTCGAGGGGTCGACGATCGTCGTGGCCCCCGACCCGTCCGAGCGGGCCCGGCTCGCCGGCGCCGCCGAGGCCACCGGCCGGGTGGTGGTCGCGTTCGCCGGTGACGACCCGGCCGCCACCCGCACCGGCGCGTGGCAGGCCGCCCGCCGCGGCGCGTGCGTGGTGCTCGGCGGCCGCGTCGCCGCGCTCGCCCCGATCCCGGACCTGCACGCCGCCGTCGTGCTCGACGACGCCGACACCGCCCTCGTCGAGGAGCGCGCCCCGACGTGGCACGCCCGCGACCTGCTCCTCGAACGCGCCCGACGGGCCGGCGCGGTCGCGACCGTCGTGACCCCCGTCCCGACCGTCGAGGCGCTCACCGCGCTCGGCGACCCCGTCGCGCTTCCCGCGTCGGCCACGCGGGCCGGCTGGCCGCGCCTCGAGGTCGTCGACCGACGCGCGGAACCGCCGGGACTCGGGCTCCTCGGGGAACGGCTCGCCGACGCGCTGCGCCACACCCTCGCCGACGGCGCCCGCGCGGTGTGCGTCCTGAACCGGCGCGGCCGCGCCCGGCTCCTCGTGTGCCGCGCGTGCGGCGCCCCCGCCCGCTGCGAGCACTGCGGCGCCGCGGTCGCCGAGCACGACGACGGGCTCGTGTGCCCGCGCGGCGACGGGACGCGCCCCGCGGTGTGCCTGGTCTGCGGTGCGTCGCGCCTGCGCCCCGCGGCGCCCGGGGTGCGCCGCCTCCGCGACGACCTCGCGGCGTTGCTGCCCCGGGTCACGGTCAGCGTCGCCGAGGCCGGCAGCGACGTCGACGCCGACGCCCCGGTCGTGGTCGGCACCGAGGCGGCATTGCACCGCGTCGCCAGCGACGCGTCACCGATCCGCCTCGTCGCCTTCCTCGACCTCGACCAGGAGCTGCTCGCCCCCCGCTTCCGGGCGGTCGAGCAGGCGCTCTGGCTGCTCGTGCGCGGCGCCCGCCTCGTCGGCGGCCACCGCGGGCGCGGCCTCCTCCTCGCGCAGACTCGCGTCCCCGACCATCCGGTCTTCGACGCGGTCGAGCACGGCGACCCGATCCCGCTGCTGCGCGAGGAGGCGACGCGACGCGCGACGCTGGCGCTGCCGCCCTTCGGTGGCCTCGCCGTCCTGAGCGGCGACGCCGCGGCCGTCGACGCGGCAGCGGCCGCGCTCGCCGCGCCGCTCGAGGTGCTCGGCCCCGTCGACGGGCGCGCGCTCGATACGGGCCCCGTCGAGCGACGCGCTCGCCGACGGCCTCGCCGCGGCCGACCTCACGACCGCACGCGCCGCCGGTCGGCTGCGCGTCGACGTCGATCCGCAACGCGAGTAGCCGAGAAGGCGACTGGTAGCCTGGCGTCGTGACCGCGTTCGCGATCCGCACCTTCGGTGACCCGGTGCTGCGCCAACGCGCCCGCGACGTGACCGAGCTCAACGGTGATCTCGTGCGCCTCGCCGACGCGATGCGCGTCGCCATGCACGACGCGCACGGGATCGGCCTCGCCGCCCCCCAGGTCGGCGTCCAGAAGCGCCTCTACACCTACGACGTCGACGAGCTCACCGAGCGGGGCGCCACCGCCCCCGGCCCCGGCGTGCTCGTGAACCCCGAGATCGTCTCGATGGACGGCGAGTGGAGCTACGAGGAGGGCTGCCTGTCGCTCCCCGGCATGATGTTCGAGCTCGTCCGCCCGAACCGCGTCGCCGTGCGCGGCCTCGACCTCGACGGCCACGAGGTGGTCCTCGAGGGCGACGAGCTGCTGGGCCGCCTGATCCAGCACGAGGTCGACCATCTCGACGGGATCCTGGTGCTCGACCGCGTCGACCCCGAGACCCGCAAGGCCGCGCTGCGCGAGCTGCGCACCCGCGCCCTCGACGCCCATCCCGTCGGGGGCGACCACCGCCTCTGACCACCGTCGGCGCGTCGCGTTCTTCGGCACGCCGACGCCCGCGGTGCCCGTCCTCGAGGCGCTCCACGACGCCCACGACGTCGCGCTCGTCGTCACCCAGCCCGAGCGGCGGCGCGGCCGCGGCGCCGACCAGCAGCCGAGCCCCGTGCACGCCGCCGCGACGTCGTGGGGGATCCCCGTGCGGACCCCGACGCGGGCCCGCGAGGTCACCGACGAGCTGACCGCCCTCGGCGTCGAGGTGGGTGTCGTCGCCGCGTTCGGGCAGCTGCTCCCCGAGACCCTCCTCGCCGCCGTGCCGCTCGGGCTGTTGAACGTCCACCTCTCGGCGCTGCCCCGCTGGCGGGGCGCCGCACCCGTCGAGCGGGCCATCCTCGCCGGCGACCACGAGACCGGCGTGTCGATCCTGCGGCTCGACGCTGGCCTCGACACCGGGCCGGTGTTCCGCACGGTCCGCACCGCGATCGGCGCCGACGAGACCGCCGGCGACGCTGACCGACCGGCTCGTCGCGCTCGGCATCCCCGCGCTGCTCGACGTCCTCGCCCAGCTGCCCGACCGCACCCCCGAGCCCCAGGTGGGGGAGCCCACCTACGCCGAGAAGCTGCGCGTCGACGAGTTCCATCTCGACCCGACCCGACCCGCCGCCGAGCTGGTGCGGGTCGTGCGGGCCGGGAACCCACGGCCCGGCGCCTGGCTGCTCGTCGACGGGAAGCGCGTCAAGGTCCTCGCCGCGCACGCCGAGGGCAGCCAATCGGCGCCGCACCTCTTGACGTGGCCCGGCGCCGAGCTCGGCACCGCCGACGGACGGCTCGTGCTCGACACGGTGCAGGTGGAGGGCAAGCGGCCGATGGGGGGCGACGCGTGGCTCGCCGGGTTCCGCCGTCGCACGCTGACGCTCCCCGTGGCGTGACGACCGCCCGCGACGTCGCCTGCGCCGTCCTCGTGCGCGTCGAGCACGGCGCGTACTCGAACCTGGTGCTGCCCGAGGCGCTGCGCCGCACCGGGCTCGCGGCGCGCGACCGGGCGTTCGCCACCGACCTCGTCTACGGGACGCTGCGCGCCCAACGCCGGCTCGACGCCCGCCTCGCGCCGCACACCCGCCGACCCCTCGAGGGGCTCGACCCGCCGGTGCGCGCCGTCCTGCGGCTCGGCGCGTACCAGCTGGAGCGCGGCGTCGCGCCCCACGCCGCGGTGGGGGAGACCGTCGCGGCCGCGCCGACGCGGGCACGCGGCTTCGTGAACGCGGTGCTGCGCGCCGTCGCCGCGGCCGGGCCGCCGTGGCCGCCACCGGCCAGCGAGGGCGAGGCGCTCTCCTACCCGGACTGGGTGCTGCACCGGCTCGTCGCCGACCTGGGCGCCGGGCCGGCCCGCGCCGCGCTCGCCGTGCAGAACGAGGCACCCCAGCTGACGCTGCGGCCCAACTGCCGCCGCGTCACCGTCGCCGCGCTCGCCGCCGAGCTCGGCGACGCGGTGACGGCGCGCGACGCCACCGTCGCGCCCGACGCCGTCGCCGTCCGGGGGGCGGGCGACCCTCGCGCCCTGCCCGCGGTGGCCGAGGGGCGCGCCACCCCGCAGGACGGGGCCAGCCAGGCGGTCGTCGCGCTGACCGACGCGCAGCCCGGCGACCGGGTGCTCGACGTGGGCGCCGCGCCGGGCGGGAAGGCCACCGGGCTCGCCGAGCGGGTGACCGACGGCGCGGTCGTGGCGCTCGACGTGCACCCCGGCCGCCTCCCACGGGTGGTCACGGCGGCCCGTCGGCTCGGCCTCGACACCGTCCATCCCGTCCTCGGGGACGGACGGCGCCCACCCGTGGCGCCGGGGAGCATGGACCGCGCGCTGGTCGACGCCCCCTGCTCGGGGCTCGGCGTGCTGCGCCGCCGACCCGAGGCCCGCTGGCGTGTCCAGGAGCCGACGCCGACGCTGCTCGCCCTCCAGCAGGCGCTGGTCCTCGGCGCCGCGTCGACGCTGCGCCCCGGTGGGCGCCTCGTCTACTCGGTGTGCACCCTCACCCGCGCCGAGACGGTCGGCGTCGCCGAGACGGTGCTCGCCACCCTCGACGGGTTCCGGGTGCTCGACGGGCCCGGGCCGCCGTGGCACGCGTGGGGACCGGGCGCGCTGCTGCTCCCCCAGGAGGCCGGCACCGACGGCATGTTCGTCCTCACCCTCGAGCGGCGCTGACCGGATCACCGGGCGGTGAACGGGCCGGCGGTAGCGTCAGACGGTGAGCCGCCAGCTGGCGCCGTCGATCCTCTCCGCCGACTTCGCCCGGCTCGGCGACGAGGTGGCGCGGGTGAGCGCCGAGGCCGACCTGCTCCACGTCGACGTGATGGACGGCCACTTCGTGCCCAACCTCACGATCGGCCCGCCCGTCGTCGCCGCGCTGCGCCGCGACACCGACCTGTTCCTCGACTGCCACCTCATGGTCGACAACCCGGGCGTGCTGCTCGACGACTTCGCCGACGCCGGCGCCAACCGCTGCATCGTCCACGTCGAGCTCGGCGACCCCCGCCCCCTCTTCGACGCGCTGCGCGCCCGGTCGGTGCAGGTCGGCCTCGCCGTCAGCCCCGAGACGCCCTTCGCCGCGGCCGCCCCCTACCTGCCCGACCTCGACCTGCTGCTCGTCATGAGCGTCCACCCCGGCTTCGGCGGGCAGGCGTTCATCCCCGACGTCCTCGACAAGGTGCGCGCCGCCCGACGCGCCATCGACGACGCCGGGCTGCCCGTCGACATCGAGATCGACGGCGGCATCCACCTCGGCACGGCGCACGAGGCCGCGGTGGCCGGTGTCGACGTGCTCGTCGCCGGCTCCGCGATCTTCGGGGCGCCCGACCCGCTCGCCGCGGCGCGGGCGCTGCGCGCCGCGGCGTGGCCGACCGCGGCGTGACCCTGGCGGCGAAGGTCCTCACCGTCTCGGACGGGGTGGCGTCGGGCACCCGCGAGGACCGGGCGGGCGACGCCGTCGCCGAGCAGCTCACCACGGCCGGCTTCACGGTCGTCGAGCGGCGCGTCACCGCGGACGGCGTCGACGCCGTCGCCACCGCGCTCGCGCGAGCTGGTCGCCGGGTTCCACGGCCTGGTCGTCACGACCGGCGGGACCGGCTTCGGCCCCCGGGACCTCACCCCGGAGGGGACCGCCCGCGTCCTCGAGCGCCCGGCACCCGGCCTCGCCGAGGCGATGCGCCGGGCCAGCGACGCCGACGGGCGGGGCTTCGGGATGCTGAGCCGCGGCCAGTGCGGCACCGTGGCCACGGCGCTGGTGTGCAACCTGCCGGGGTCGTCCGGCGGGGCCGTCGAGTGCCTCGCCGCCGTTCTCCCCGTCGTGGCCCACGCCCTCGACCTCCTCGCCGGCGGCCACCCCCACTAGCGTCACCCCCCGAACTAGAACACGTTCCAATTTGTGTCCGGAACGGCTAGGATGCAGGGGACAGCCCTCGGGGTTTGGGTGCAAGTCCCGACCGGCGGTAGCCGTCGAGCGGCCAGCTCGGCGGGAGCCCGCGAGCCCACGGCCGCCCGTCGTGGTGCTGATCCGGTGCGACGCCGGAGCCGACGGTCACAGTCCGGATGGGAGAGGGCGCTCGGACACCGCGCGCCCGACCTCGCCCCGCCGCGGGGGTCGAAGGGAACCGCGGTGCGCGACACCGAGCTGATGGCCAGGGCCCTCACCCTCGCCGAGGGTGCCCGTCGCCGCACGCCCCCGAACCCCTGGGTGGGCTGCGTGCTCGTCGCCGACGGCACCGTGGTGGGGGAGGGCGCGACCCAGCCGCCGGGCGGACCCCACGCCGAGGCCGCCGCGGTCGCCGCCGCGGGCGACCGAGCCACCGGCGCCACCGCGTACGTCACCCTCGAGCCGTGCGCCCACCAGGGCCGCACCGGGCCGTGCGTCGACGCCCTCCTCGCCGCCGGGGTGCGCCGCGCCGTCGTCGCGATCGAGGACCCCGACCCGCACGTCGCGGGGCGGGGCCTCGCCGCGCTGCGCGCCGCCGGCGTCGACGTCGAGGTCGGCGTCGGCGCGACCGCGGTCCGCCGCTCGCTCGCCCCCTACCTCCACCAGCGGCGCACCGGCCGGGCGTTCTGCGTCGCGAAGACGGCCAGCAGTGTCGACGGTCGCAGCGCCGCCCCGGACGGCACCTCCCGCTGGATCACCGGGCCGGCCGCCCGCGCCGACGCCCACGCCCACCGCGCCGACTCGCAGGCGATCGTGGTCGGCGCCGGCACCGCGCTCGCCGATCAGCCCCAGCTCACCGTGCGCGACACCGACCCGCCGCCCACCCCGCCGCTGCGGGTGCTGCTCGACGCGCTCGGCCGCGTCCCCGCCACCGGACCGCTGTTCGACCCCGCCCTCGCCCCGACCCTCGTCATCACCACCGCCGCCGCCGCGCCCGACCGCACCGACGCGTGGCGCGCCCACGGCGCCAAGGTCGAGGTGGTCGAGCCCGCCCCCACCGGCGTCGACCTGCGCGAGGCGCTCACCGTGCTCGCCCGCCACGGCGTCCTCCAGGCGCTCGTCGAGGGCGGCGCGGTCCTGCACGGGGCGCTCTGGCGCGCCGGGCTCATCGACCGGCTCGTCGTGTACGTCGGCGCCACCCTGCTCGGCGGCGCGGCGCGCCCGACGCTCGACACGCCCGGACCGGCGACGATCGCCGACGCCGACCGGTGGACCCTCCTCGACGTCACCGCGCTCGACGGCGACGTGCGCCTCACCTACGAGCCGTCGCGGAGCACCTGATGTTCACCGGCATCGTCGAGGAGCTCGGGCAGGTGCGAGTCGCCCCCACCGGGGACCCGGCCCGCCTCGCCGTCACCGCCGACGCGACCCGCGCCGACGCGACCATCGGCGCGTCGATCGCGGTGAACGGCGTGTGCCTCACCGTCGTCGACCTCGACGACGCCGGCTTCGCCTTCGACGTCGCCCCCGAGACCCTCACCCGCAGCACCCTCGGCGCCCTGCGGGTCGGCGACGCGGTGAACCTCGAGCGGCCGGTGCGCCTCACCGACCGGCTCGGCGGCCACCTCGTCCAAGGCCACGTCGACGGGGTCGGCACCGTCACCGCCCGCACCCCCGACGGGGACGGCTCCACCCGCCTCACCGTGCGCGCCCCCGACACGCTGCTCCGCCACATCGTCGAGAAGGGCTCGGTCACCGTCGACGGCGTCAGCCTCACCGTCACCGACGTCGACGACACCAGCTTCGGTGTCGCCCTCATCCCCCACACCCTCGCGGTCACGACCCTCGGGGCCCGCCCACCCGGCGCGGCCGTCAACCTCGAGACCGACCTCGTCGCCAAGTACGTTCACCGGCTCCTCGAGCCGCTCAGCCCGGCCACACGCCGGAGGTGACCACCATGTTCACGGACATCGAGCAGGCCATCGACGCCGTCCGCCGCGGCGACCTGGTCGTCGTCGTCGACGACGCCGACCGCGAGAACGAGGGCGACCTCATCATGGCGGCCGAGCAGATCACCGCCGAGCGGATGGCGTTCATGATCCGCCACACCAGCGGCGTCATCTGCATGCCCGTCGAGGGCGCACGCCTCGACGAGCTGTCGCTGCCCCTCATGGTCGCGAACAACACCGAATCGCAGCGCACCGCGTTCACCGTGTCCGTCGACGCCCGGCACGGCACGACGACCGGGATCTCGGCACCGGACCGGGCCACCACCGTCAAGGCGCTGCTCGACCCGCGCACCCGACCCGAGGACCTGGCCCGCCCCGGCCACATCTTCCCGCTGCGCTACCGCGACGGCGGCGTCCTCAAGCGCGCCGGCCACACCGAGGCCGCGGTCGACCTGGCCCGTCTCGCCGGCTGCTACCCGGCCGGGGTGCTCGCCGAGGTCGTGAACGACGACGGCACGATGGCCCGCCTCCCGCGCCTGCAGGCCTTCGCCGCCGAGCACGGCCTCGAGATCATCTCCATCGCCGACCTCATCCGCTACCGCCGCCAGCGCGAGAAGCTGGTGCGCCGCGTCTCGGAGGCCCGCATCCCGACCCGCCACGGCGAGTTCACCGCGTACGTCTTCGAGAGCATCCTCGACGGCACCGAGCACCTCGCCTTCGTGCGCGGCGAGGTGGCCGGCGCGTCCGACGTGCTCGTCCGCGTCCACTCCGAGTGCCTGACCGGCGACGTGTTCGGGTCGTTGCGCTGCGACTGCGGCGTGCAGCTCGACGTCGCCCTCGAGGCCGTCGCCACCTCCGGGCAGGGCGTCGTCGTGTACCTGCGCGGCCACGAGGGCCGCGGGATCGGCCTCGGCCACAAGATGCGGGCCTACTCGCTGCAGGATCAGGGCCGCGACACCGTCGAGGCCAACGTCGAGCTCGGGTTCCCCGCCGATTCCCGCGAGTACGGGATCGGCTCGCAGATCCTCGTCGACCTCGGCATCACCACGATGCGGCTCATGACCAACAACCCGGCGAAGTACGGGGGGCTCGAAGGCTACGGTCTCGAGATCGTGGAGCGCGTCCCGCTGCGTGTCGAACCGAACGACGAGAACATCTCGTACCTGCGCACCAAGCAGGACAAGCTCGGCCACTTCCTCGAGCTGGGCGAGCACCAGGCCGGGTTCTGAGTGGGGGAGTACGCGCCGCCCGCGGGGCCGCTCGACGCGTCCGACATGCGCGTCGCGATCGTCGCCGGCCGCTTCAACGACCAGGTCACCGCCCCGCTGCTCGCCGGCGCCCAGGCGACCCTCGCCGACCACGGCCTCGACCCGACCGACGTGCCCGTCGTGTGGGTGCCTGGCGCGTTCGAGATCCCCCTCGCCGCGAAGCGGCTCGCCGCGTCCGGGACCGTCGACGCGGTGATCTGCCTCGGCGCGGTGATCCGAGGCGACACCGCCCACTTCGAGTACGTCGCCGGGCCCTGCGCCGCCGGCATCGCCCAGGCGGCGCTCGACACCGGCGTCCCGATCGCGTTCGGGGTGCTCACCACCCACGACGAGCGCCAGGCCCTCGACCGGGCCGGCGGCCCGGCGGGCAACAAGGGCGCCGAGGCGGCCCGCACCGCGGTCGAGATGGTCGCCGTGCTGCGCTCCCTCCCGGCGGCGCGCCGATGCTGAACCTCGTCCTCCCCAAGGGGTCCCTCGAGGCGCCGACGCTCGCGCTCTTCGACGAGGCCGACCTCGCGGTGCAGCGCAGCTCCGACGTGGAGTACCGGGCGACGATCGACGACCCGCGCGTCACCGCGGTGCGGATCCTGCGACCCCAGGAGATCCCCCGCTACGTCGCCGAGGGGCTCTTCGACCTCGGCGTCACCGGCCGCGACTGGGTCGAGGAGACGTCGGCCGACGTCGTCATCCTCGGCGACCTCGCCTACTCGAAGCGGACCGGCCGGTCCGTGCGCCTGGTGCTGGCCGTCGCCGCCGACGACCCGGCGCAGCACGTCGCCGACCTGCGCGACGGGCTGCGGGTCCACACCGAGTACCCCGAGCTGACCCGCCGCTACCTCGCCGCGCGGGGCGTGCAGGCCGACGTGTCGCTCTCCTACGGGGCGACCGAGGCGAAGGTCCCCGACATCGCCGACGCCGTCGTCGAGCTCACCGAGACCGGCCGGGCGCTGCGCGCCGCCGGGCTGCGCATCCTCGACACCGTCCTCGCCTCCTCGACCGTGCTGATCGCCAACCCGGCCGCCCACGAGGACCCCGAGCGGCGCAAGGCGATGGAGCAGCTCCACACGCTCCTCGACGGGGCGCTCGAGGCGCGCGGCAAGGTGCTGTTGAAGCTGAACGTCGACGCGGCCCGCCTCGCCCCGGTCCTCGAGCTGCTCCCCGCGCTGAAGTCCCCGACCGTATCCGAGCTGTCCGGCGGCGACGCGTACGCCGTCGAGTCGGTGGTGGCGAAGGCGGAGATCAACACGCTCATCCCCGCCCTGAAGGAGCGGGGCGCCACCGGGATCATCGAGATCCCCATCGCCAAGATCGTGCACTGATGGACGGGCGGGTCGTGGCGTTCGACGCCGCCCGCGGGCTCGGCATGGTCGAGACCGGCGACGGCCGCCGCTACGGGTTCCACTGCACCCGCCTCACGGACCACCGCCGCGACATCGCGGTCGGGACACCCGTCCGGTTCCGGGTCGTGCCCGGCCACCTCGGGGTCTGGGAGGCCGACGCCGTCGACCCGTCAGCCTGAGCGGCGCGGCGCCGCGACCCCGCTGCGGCTGCGCGCCGGGCTCACCGTCCCGGTCAGGTTCGCGGCGGTGTTCACCAACGCGACGTGGCTCATGGCCTGCGGGAAGTTGCCGAGCAGCCGGCCGGCCTGCGGGTCGTACTCCTCGGCGAGCAGCCCGACGTCGTTCGCGACGCCGATGAGCCGCTCGTACAGGCTGCGGGCCTCCGACAGCCGCCCCATGAGCGCCAGGTTGTCGGCCAGCCAGAACGAGCACGGCAGGAACGCCCCCTCACCGGGCGGCAGCCCGTCCACCCCGTCGGTCGTCTCGTAGCGGCGCACGAACCCGTCCACCATCAGCTCCCGCTGGACCGCCGCGACCGTGCCCTGCACGCGCGGATCGTCGGGCGGCAGGAACCCGACGAGGGGGATCATGAGCAGGCTGGCGTCGAGCGCCGTTGACCCGTAGTACTGCACGAAGCTGCCCCGGTCGGCGTCGTACCCGCGGGCGAGCACCTCGGTCCGCACCTCGTCCCGCCAGCCGCGCAGCCGGTCCAGGTCCACGGCGAGCAGCGCCGGGTCGGTCGTCGCCGCCTTCACCGCCCGGTCGAACGCCACCCAGGCCATCACCTTCGAGTGGGTGAAGTGCCGCCGCGGGCCGCGCACCTCCCAGATCCCCTCGTCGGGTTGGCGCCACCCGTCCTCCAGGAAGTCGACGATCGCCTGCCCGATGCCCCGCACCCCGGGGGAGGGCGGCAACCCGAGCCGGCGCGTCACGTGCAGGGTGTCGGCGATCTCGCCGAACACGTCGAGCTGGAACTGCGCCGACGCCGCGTTCCCGGTCCGCACCGGCCGGGACCCCTCGTAGCCGGGCAGCCAGTCGAGCTCCAGCTCGGTGAGGCGCCGCTCCCCGAGCGGCCCGTACATGATCTGCATCCGCTCCGGCGACCCGGCGACCGCCCGCACCAGCCACTCCCGCCAGGCCCGCGCCTCGGCCTCGTAGCCGAGCGTCAACAGCGCGTACAGCGAGAACGTCGCGTCGCGCAGCCAGCAGAACCGGTAGTCCCAGTTGCGCACCCCGCCGAGGTGCTCGGGCAGCGACGTCGTCGCCGCGGCGAGCATCCCCCCGGACGGCTCGTAGGTGAGCGCCTTCAACGTGATCGCCGACCGCGACACCAGCTCGGTGAACCGGCCCGTGTACGTCGAGCGCCCCGACCAGCGCCGCCACCACTCCGTCGTGACCCGCAGCGCGTGCTCCGCGTCCGGCAGCGCCGGCGCCGGCTCCGGCGACCCGTGGTACGACAGCACGAACGGCACCCGGTCCCGCGCCCCGACGGTGAACTCGGCGTGGGTGCGCAGATCCTTCCCGTAGGTGTGGACCGGGGCGCGCAGCACGAGCCCGTCGGGCCCGGCGACCGCCCGGATCCCGTCCCGGCTGCGCTGCACCCACGGGACGATGGACCCGTAGTCGAAGCGGACCACTAGCTCCATGCGCATCGGCACCCGGCCGCGGATCCCCTCGACGATGCGCACCACGTCGACGTCGCGGTCGCGCAGCGGCATGAAGTCGATGACACGGGCCGCACCCTCGGGCGTCTCGAACTCGGTCTCGAGGACGAGGGTCCCCTCCCGGTACCGCCGCCGCGCCGCCGCGTCCCCCGACGGCCGGGGCGAGCAGCCAGCGGCCGTGCGACTCGTCGCCGAGCAGCGCCGCGAAGCACGCCGGCGAATCGAACCGGGGCACGCTCAGCCAGTCGAGCGACCCGTCGTCGGCGACCAGCCCCGCGGTGTGGGTGTCGCCGATCAGCGCGTACTGCTCGATCCGGGAGGGCATGGCCCGGCGATGCTACGAGGCGTCGTCCTCCGCTCGGTGCCGCTCGGCCTCGAGCTCCTCGCTGCGGTCCCGCACCTGCACGAACGCCATCCGCAGCTGCGCCAACGCGTCGCGCAACGGCTCGGCGTGACGTTCCAGCCGGTCACCGAGGCCCTCGACGATCCCGGCGAGCGCGTCGATCGCCACCGACGCGTCCGCGAGGCGCGGCGCCTCGTCACCCTCGGGGACGAGATGCAGCACGGCGAGCTGCCACAGCCCCACCGCATGGTTCGCGATCAGGTCGACGACCGGCGTCGCGGCCAGCTCGGCGCGCACCCGGCGCAGCTCCTCCGCGACGGCCGCCTCGTCCGGCGGGCCGCCACCCCCGCCGCCCGCGCCCGCGTCGCCGGGGGGCGCACCCGATTCGGCCGGCTCCGGGCGATGCTCGCCGGAGGGTGTCCAGAGGCTGCTCACCTTGCTATCCTCGCCTGGCGACGACCAATGTGGGAAGTGGGATCGGCCAGCACGACATCGCCGTCCCCACCCGGCCGGTCCGCCCTCGTGGCGCCCCGAGCCCGGGTCCGTCCTCCAAGCCGAGCCGTGAGGCCTCGGCCCAGGTGATGGCGGATGCTTCCCGCGTCCGCCATCGTCCGCGTCCGGAGACCTTCGAGGTGACCTCATAGCCACAGACGACACCAGGATCAACGACCGCATCCGGGCCCGCGAGGTGCGCCTGATCGGCGACGCCGGAGAGCAGCTCGGGGTGAAGCCGCTCCCCGAGGCGCTGACCATCGCCCGAGCCCGGGAGCTCGACCTGGTGGAGGTTGCGCCCAACGCGGATCCGCCGGTCTGCCGGCTCATGGACTTCAAGCGCTACGAATACGAGCAGCAGCAGCGCCGCAAAGAATCCCGCCGCAAGGCGACCCAAGTCATCATCAAAGAGATGAAGTTCCGACCCAAGATCGACGTGCACGACTACACGACCAAGATGCGCCACGTCGAGCGGTTCCTCGCCGAAGGCAACAAGGTGAAGCTCACGATCATGTTCCGCGGCCGCGAGATGGCCCACCCCGAGCTCGGGCTGCGCATCCTGGAGCGCATCGCCGACGAGGTCAGCGAGATCGCCATGGTCGAGGCCGCGCCCCGCCAGGACGGCCGCAACATGACGATGGTGCTGCACCCGCTGAAGCGCGACGGGCGCGCGGCGGCAGCCAAGCCGGCGCACCCCAAGCCGACCCGCTCGGCGCCACCCCCAGCCGCGGCCGCGACCGCCGCCGCGCCGGCACCCGCCGCGTCGGCGGTGGCCACCGGTGAGGAGTCCTGATGGCCACCCAGCACAAGAACAAGACGCACCGGGGCGCCGCCAAGCGGTTCCGGATCACGGGGACGGGCAAGGTGCGCCGCCGCAAGGCGTACCGGTCCCATCTCCTCGAGAAGAAGTCGAGTCGCCGCACCCGGCGGCTCGGACGTCCCGCCGAGGTGACCGGCGGGCAGAAGAAGCACGTGGAACGCCTCCTCGGACGCGCGTAGGCGTCCGAGGCGATCGACCGTAGGGAGCAAGGCAATGGCACGGGGCAAGCGTTCCGTTCACAGCAAGAAGAAGCGCCGCCGCATCCTCGCCGCCGCCGAGGGCTACTCCGGGTCGCGCAGCCGCCACCGCCGCAAGGCGAACGAGCAGCTCCTCCACTCCGGCCAGTACGCGTACCGCGACCGGCGGGCCCGCAAGGGACAGTTCCGTCGCCTCTGGATCGTGCGCATCAACGCCGCCTGCCGCGACCACGACATCTCCTACTCGCGCTTCGTCGCCGGGTTGAAAGCGGCGGACATCGAGGTCGACCGCAAGATCCTCGCCGACCTCGCGGTGCGCGACCGCGCCGCGTTCGGTGCGCTCGTCACCGCAGCGGAGGCCGCGCTCAAGGCTGCCGCTTGACGAGCGGCGAGCTGGCCGCCCGTCACCCGACCGTCCAGCGGCTCCGCGCCCTCAACCGCGACCCGCAGACCCGCGCCGTCGAGCACGCCTACATCCTCGAAGGGCCTCGCCTCGTCGCCGCCGCGCTCGACCGCGGGGCCGCCCTCGAGGCCGCGTACCTCGGCTACCGGGCCCGCCCCTCCTTCGCGCCCCTCGTCGCCCGCCTCGACGCCGCCGGCGTGCCCGTCCACGACCTGCGCGAGGGCGTCCTCGAGAAGATCGGGGTCACCCGCACCCCCCAGCCCGTCCTCGCCGTCGCCCCCATCACCCCGCCGGCCCCCGCGGCGCTCCACCGTCCCGGTGACCTCCTCGTCGCCGTCGACGTCGCCGACCCCGGCAACCTCGGCACCGTCCTGCGCAGCGCCGAAGCCGCCGGCGTGACGACCGTCCTCGTCGCCGGCGCCTCCGTCGACGTCTACAACCCGAAGGTCGTGCGCGCCTCCCGCCGGCGCGCTCCTCGGCCTCACCATCCTCGAGCACGACCACGCCACCGACGCGCTCGACGCCGCCCACGCCGCCGGTCGCCGCACCGTCGGCACCGCGACCCGCGGCGGCGACCCGATCACCACCCTCGACCCCGCCACCCCCATCGCGCTCGTGATCGGCAACGAGGCCCGCGGCGTCGACCCGACCCTCACCGACCGGCTCGACGCCATCGTCACCATCCCGATGCACGCACCCGCCGAATCGCTGAACGTGGCCATGGCCGCCACCGTGGTGCTCTTCGAACGCGACCGCCAGCACCGCACCCACCCGCTCGCCGACGCCGGAGCGGCACCGTGACCCTCGCCGACGAGCAGGCCCGCCTCGACGCCGCACTCGACGCGGCCCGCACGACGATCCCGAACGCCGCGTCGCCCGCGACGCTCGACGACCTCGCACGCGAGTACACCGGCCGACGCTCCCCGGCGAGCCTGGTGAACGAGGCGATCAAGCACCTGCCGGACGACGAGCGGCCCGCCGCCGGCCGAGCCGTCCAGTCCTACCGGCAGGCCATCACCGACCTGGTCGACGCTCGCCGCGCCGCGCTCGGCGCCGCCACCCCCACCGCCGACGGGGACGGGGTCGACCCGACGCTCGGCACCCACGTCCGACCCCGCGGCCACCTCCACCTCGTCACCCAGATCCGCCGCGAGCTCGAGGACATCTTCACCGGCCTCGGCTACCGGATCGCCGAGGGCCCCGAGGTCGAAGACGACTGGCACAACTTCGAGGCGCTGAACATCGCGCCGGCGCACCCCGCCCGCTCCATGCAGGACACCATCTACGTCCAGCTCGGCGCCCCCGAGCAGGTCATGCTGCGCACCCACACCTCGCCCGTGCAGATCCGCACGATGGAACACCAACCCCCACCGATCTACGTCGTCGCGCCCGGCCGCACCTACCGCAACGAGACCCTCGACGCCCGCCACTCACCCGTCTTCCACCAGCTCGAGTGCCTCGCCATCGACCGCGACCTCACCATGGCGCACCTGTTCGGCACCATCGAGGTGTTCGCCCGCCGCCTCTTTGACGACGAGACGATCCGCACCCGGTTCCGCTCCGACTACTTCCCCTACACCGAGCCGTCCGCCGAGCTGGCCGTGAGCTGCGTGTTCTGCCACGGGCCCGGCTGCCGGGTCTGCTCCCACACCGGCTGGATCGAGCTCGGCGGCTGCGGCATGGTCGACCCGAACGTCTTCACCGCCGTCGGCCTCGACCCCGAGGAGTGGCAGGGCTTCGCGTTCGGGTTCGGGCTCGAGCGGCTCGCCATGATCCGCCACGGCATCGACGAGATCCGCACGTTCGTCGACAACGACATCCGCTTCCTCGAGCAGTACTGACGTGCGCGTCCCCCTGTCCTGGATCCGGGACTTCACCCCCCTCGACCAGCCCGTCGACGACGTCGTCGCCGCCCTGAACCAGGTCGGCCTCGAGGTCGAAGCCGTCGAGCAGCCCGGCGCCGAGATCGTCGGCGTCACCGCGGCAAAGGTCCTCGACGTCGTCGCCCACCCCGACGCCGACGCGGTGCGCCTCGTCGACGTCGACACCGGCGCCACCACCACCCGGGTCGTGTGCGGCGCCCCGAACGTGCACCCGGGCATGCTCGCCCCGTTCGCCGCGGTCGGCGCCACCCTTCCCGGCGGGGTGAGCATCCAGCGGCGCACGATCCGCGGCCAGGTCTCCGACGGCATGCTCTGCTCGGCCGCCGAGCTCGGCCTCGGCGACGACCACTCGGGCATCCTCGACCTCGACGCCACCGCCGCGCCCGGCACCGACGTCCGCGAGCTCCTCGGCCTCGACGACACCATCCTCGACCTGTCGATCACCCCGAACCGGCCCGACGCCATGTGCGTCATCGGCGTCGCCCGCGAGCTCGCCGCCCACTTCGGCCTCCCGCTCACCGTCCCCGAGCCGCACGCGCCGACCGGCGCCGTCGACCGGCCCATCGGCGTCGTCCTCGAAGCCCCTGACCGCTGCCCCCGCTACCTCGGCCGGGTCGCGACCGTCACCGTCGGCGACTCACCGGCCTGGCTCGCGCAACGGCTCGCGAAGGCCGGCCTCCGTCCCATCAGCAACGTCGTCGACGTCACCAACTACGTGCTCCTCGAACGCAACCAGCCGCTCCACGCCTTCGACCTCGACCGCCTCGCCGGTCCCGGCATCGTCGTCCGCCGCGCCGAGCCCGGCGAGACCATGACCACCCTCGACGGCGTCGACGCGGGTCCTCGACCGCGACGACCTGCTCATCTGCGACGCCGAGCGCCGCCCCCAGGCCCTCGCCGGGATCATGGGCGGCCAGGACGCCGAGGTCACGGCCGACACCTGCGCCATCCTCCTCGAGTCGGCCTACTTCGAGCCGATGGGCATCGCGCGCAGCTCGAAGCGCCTGAAGCTGCGCTCCGAGTCCAGCGCCCGCTTCGAGCGCGGCACCGACCCGGAGGGCGTCGCCACCAGCGCCGAGCGGGCCATGGAGCTCCTCACCCAAGTCGCCGCCGCGACCGTCGACGCCACCGCCGTCGACCAGTACCCCCGCCCCGTGGCCCGCCCCCGGATCGCCCTGCGCACCAGCCGCGTCAACGCCATCCTCGGCACCGACCTCACCGCCGCCGCCGTCCTCGACGCCCTGCGCCCCCTCGAGATCACCGTCCAGGGCGACGACGACGACATCGTCGCCACCCCACCCACCTTCCGTCCCGACCTCACCCGCGAGATCGACCTCATCGAAGAGGTCGCGCGACGGATCGGGTTCGCGGCCGTCGGCCGGCGCGTCGCCCGACCCGCCGACCAGGTGGGTGGCCTCACCGACGCGCAGCGCGACCGCCGCACCATCGCCGACGCCCTCGTCGGCGCCGGCTGCTCGGAGGCCGCCACCGTGCCGCTCGTCGCCCCGGCGACCCTCACCGAGTTCGGGACGAGCGACGCCGTCGCGCTCGCCAACCCGCTGCGGGCCGACGAGTCCGTGCTGCGCAGCGCCCTCGTCCCCGGACTCCTCGCCACCGGTCGCGGCGAACGCCGCCCGCGGTCGACCCGACCTCGCCCTCTTCGAGGTCGGCACCGTCTTCTTCCCCCCAGCCGACGCGACGCCGCTCCCCACCGAGCGGGTCCACGTCGCCGCCGTGCTCACCGGCCAGGTCCTGCGCCGCCCGCTCGAGCCGGACCGGCCCGTCGACGTCGCCGACGCCGTCGACCTGCTGCGCGTCGTCGCCGACGCGCTCGCGCTCGACCAGTGGACCCTCGACCCCGGCGTGGTCGCGGGCTACCACCCGACCCGCACCGCGCGGCTCGTGGTGCAGGGACGAGCCCTCGGGCACGCCGGCGAGCTCACCCCCACGGCCGCCGCGCTCGCCGCGGGTGCGCGGCCCGTCGTGGCCCTGGAGCTCGACGTCACCGCCTTGGTCGGGCGCGCCGCGACGCGACCGCGCGTTCCGTGAGCTGTCACCCTTCCCGCCGTCGACCATCGACCTCGACTTCGTGGTCGACGAGACCGTGCCCGCCGCGACGATGGTGGCGACGCTGCGGGCCGCGGCCGGCGACGTGCTCGAGGACGTGCGACCCTTCGACGAGTTCCGCGGCGACCAGGTCGGCCCGGGACGCAAGAGCGTCGCGTTCGCGCTGCGGTTCCGCGCCGACCACACCCTCACCCAAGCCGAGGTCGCCGAGCTGCGGCAGCGCTGCATCGACGCCGTGTCGACGACCCACGGCGCGAAGCTGCGCCACTGACGGGACCGCCCGGTCGCCCGCGACGGGCGCGCCCCGGCCCGACCGGCCGCCCCGTCAGAACCCCTCGCAGCTCATGCAGCAGGGTGTATACTATGCGGCATGGCGTATCAGGCGGCGGTGGTCGGGGCGGCGGGGTACGCCGGCGCCGAGCTGCTGCGCCTGCTCGCGGGCCACGACGAGCTCGGGGCGACCCGGGCCGTCGCGGCGACGCACGCCGGCACGGCGGTCGCCGACCTGTACCCGGCGCTGGCGGCCTCGTATGAGGGACTGGTCCTCGAGGCGTGGGACCCCGCCGTGGTGGACGGCGTCGACGTCGCGTTCCTCACGCTGCCGCACGGCGAGTCGCAGCGTCTCGTGCCCGACCTGCTCGGACGCGTCGGGCACGTCGTCGACCTCGGCGCCGACTTCCGGCTGCCCGCCGCGCCGTACGAGCAGTGGTACGGCGCGCCGCACACCGCACCGGCGCTGCTCGACCGGTTCGCGTTCGGCCTGCCCGAGCTGTTCCGTGACCGGCTCACCCCGGACGTCGGGGTCGCGGTCCCCGGCTGCTACCCGACGGCCGCGATCCTCGCGCTCGCGCCGCTCCTGACCGCGGGCCTCGCCGTCGCCCGAGGGCCTCGTCGTCCACGCCGCCTCGGGGGTGTCGGGACGCGGCCGCGGGCTGAGCGACCCGAGCCTGTTCTCGGAGGCGAACGAGACCGTCACCCCGTACGGGCTGCTGACGCACCGGCACACGGGGGAGATCGACTGGGCGTTGAGCGAGCTGTCGGGCGGGCCCGTCACGGCGCTCTTCACCCCGCACCTCGTGCCGATGACCCGCGGGCTGCTCGCCAGCTGCTACGCCCGTCCCGCCACCGGCGGGCTGAGCACCACCCGGCTGCTCGACGCGTACCGCGACGCCTACGCCGACGAGCCGTTCATCGTCGTGCGCGACGAGCCGCCCGACCACCCGCGCCACCCTCGGGTCGAACGCCGCGCACCTCACCGCCCGCTACGACGACCGCACCGGCTCGCTCCTCGCCTTCGCCGCGATCGACAACCTCGGCAAGGGCGCCGCCGGGCAGGCCATCCAAGCCGCGAACCGTGTGCTCGGCCTCCCCGAGACGACCGGGTTGCCCGCGGTCGGGATCGTCCCGTGAGCGTCACGGCCGCATCGGGGTTCGACGCCGCCGGCGCGCCGCGGGCGGCGTGAAGCCGGCCGGCGCGCCCGACGTCGCGCTGGTCGCGACCAGCGACCGCCGTCCGGTCACCGCCGCTGGCGTGTTCACCACGCAACCGGGTCGTCGCCGCCCCGGTGCAGATCAGCCGCCAGCACCTCGCCGACGCAGCAGGCCGCCGCGGTCGTGCTGAACTCCGGCAACGCGAACGCGGCGACCGGGGAGCGCGGGCCGACGCCCACGCCCGTCGCATGTGCGCCGTCACCGCCGCCGCGCTCGGCTGCGCGGCCGAGCGACGTCCTGGTCTGCTCACCGGGCTCATCGGCGTCCCGCTGCCGATCGACGCGGTGGAGGCCGGCATCGCCGCCGCCGCCGCGGCCTGGCGGGCGACGCCGCGGCGGGCGCGCGCGCGCCGCGGACGCCATCCGCACGACCGACACCGTCCCGAAGGAGGCGGCGCGTCACGGCCGCCGGCTACACCGTCGGCGGCATGGCGAAGGGCGCCGCGATGCTCGCCCCGGCGATGGCCACCATGCTCGCCGTCGCTCACCACCGACGCGGCGGTCGACCCCACCGGCGCTCGACGCGCGCGCTGCGCTGCCGTGTCCACGACACGTTCAACGCGCTCATCGTCGACGGGTGCACGAGCACGAACGACACCGTTCTCGTCCTCGCCAACGGCCGCGCCGCGAACCCGCCGATCGAGTCCACCGGTGCCGACTTCGCGCGTTCGCCGACGCGCTCACCGCGGTCTGCGACGGCCTCGCCGAGCAGATGGCCGCCGACGCCGAAGGCGCCACGAAGCTGGCCCGCGTGGTCGTCCCGGCGCCGCGACGCCCCGCGGACGCCCGGCGGGCCGCCCGCGGCGTCGCGAGCAGCCAGCTCGTCCAGTGCTCCCTCTACGGCGCCGACCCCTACTGGGGTCGCGTCCTCTCCGAGCTCGGCGCCAGCGGCGCCCAGTTCGACCCCGAGCAGCGTCGACATCGCCTACAACGGCGTCACCGTGTGCCGCGACGGCGCCGCCACCCCCCACGACGCCGCCGCGCTCGCCGCCGTCATGGCGCAACGCGACATCGAGATCCGCTGCGACCTCCACGCCGGCGACGGCCGAGACCATGGTGCGCTTCACCGACCTCACCCACGCCTACGTCGACGAGAACCGCGGCACCTCATGATCGACGACCGCGCCCTCGACGCGCCCGACGAAGGCCGCGGTGCTCGCCGAGGCCCTCCCGTACATCCGGCGAGTTCGCCGGCAGCACCGTCGTCATCAAGTACGGCGGCCACGCCATGGAGGAGCCCGGCCTCGCCGAGCTCTTCGCCGCAAGACGTCGTCCTGATGCGCCTCGTCGGCATGAACCCCGTCGTCGTGCACGGCGGCGGCCCCCAGATCAGCGACCTCATGCGCCGCCTCGGCAAGGAGCCCGAGTTCGTCGACGGCCTGCGGGTCACCGACGCCGACACCGTCGACATCGTCCGCATGGCCCTCGTCGGCAAGGTGAACCGGGAGGTCGTCACCTCCCTCAACCGGCACGGCTCGTACGCCGTCGGCCTCTCCGGTGAGGACGCCGGCCTCATCACGGTCGAGCAGCGCGACGCCGCGCCTCGGCTTCGTCGGCGACGTGCGCCGGATCGACCCGGCGATCCTCGAGCGGCTCCTCCGCGAGGAGCTCATCCCGGTCGTCGCCACCGTCGGCGTCGACGAGGACGGGCAAGCCCACAACGTGAACGCCGACGCCGCCGCGGGCGCTATCGCCCAGACGCTCGCACGCCGAGAAGCTCGTCTACCTCACCGACGTCCCCGGGCTCTGCCGCGACGTCACCGACCACACCTCCGTCGTGTCGCGCGTCGACGTCGCCGGCCTCACCGCGCTGCTCGACGAGCGGACAGGTGGGGGAGGGGATGATCCCGAAGGTCCGCTCCTGCATCGACGCCGTCCTCGGCGGCGTCCGACGCGCCCACATCCTCGACGGCCGCCAGCCGCACGCCCTGCTGCTCGAGTTCTTCACCCGGGAGGGGATCGGCACCATGGTGCACCCGTGACCACCACCGCGTTGAGCACCGAGGAGCTCGCGGCGCTCGACGCCGAGCACGTCATGGCGACCTACGGCCGCCAGCCGGTCGCGTTCGTGCGCGGCGAGGGCGCCGTCCTCTTCGACGCCGAGGGTCGCCGCTACCTCGACTTCCTCGCCGGGCTGGCGGTCACGTCCCTGGGCCACGCCCACCCGGCCGTCGCCGATGCGCTCGCCGACCAGGCCCGCACCCTGCTCCACGTCTCGAACCTGTACCTCAACGACGTGCAGCCCCGCCTCGCCGCCCGCCTCGACACGCTCCTCGGCGGCGGCGGCCGCGTCTTCTTCGCCAACTCCGGCGCCGAGGCGAACGAGTGCGCGATCAAACTCGCCCGCCGCCACGGGCAGCGCCACGGCGGCCCCGACCGTCACCACATCCTCGCCGCGTACGGGTCGTTCCACGGCCGCACCCTCGCCACGCTCGCCGCCACCGGCCAGCCCCAGAAGCACGAGCCGTTCCAGCCGCTGCCCGCCGGGCTTCCGCCACGTCGCGTTCGGCGACGCCGACACCCTCGCCGCGGCGCTCGACGAACGGGTCTGCGCCGTGCTCCTCGAGCCCATCCAGGGCGAAGGCGGCGTCCAACCCCCGCCACCCGGCTATCTCACCCAGGTCCGCCAGCTGTGCGACGAGCACGAGGCGCTGCTCATCGCTCGACGAGATCCAGACCGGGCTCGGCCGCACCGGCCGCTGGTTCGGGTTCCAGCACACCCCCGATCTCCGACCCGACGTCGTCACCCTCGCCAAGGCGCTCGGCAACGGCGTCCCTATCGGCGCCTGCTGGGCCCACGGCGACGCCGCGACCGCGCTCGCCCCCGGCGAGCACGCCACCACCTTCGGCGGCCAGCCCCTCGCCGCCCGCGCCGCGCTCACCGTCCTCGACGTCATGGAAGCCGAGGACGCCCCCGGCCGGGCCGCCCGCGCCGGACGCCGGCTCACCGACGCCCTCGCGACCCACCCGGTGGTGGCCGCCGTGCGCGGCGCCGGGCTGCTCCTCGCCGTCGAGCTCGACCCCCGGCCTCGACGCCGCCACCGTGACCCGCGTCTGCCTCGAGGAGGGCCTCGTCGTCAACGCCGTGACCCCGACGGCGCTGCGCCTCGCACCGTCGCTGCTCATCACCGACGACGAGCTCGACGAAGGCGTCGCGCTCCTCACCGCCGTCCTCGACCGGTGCCGCGCCGCATGACCCGGCCCACCGACTTCCTCGAGGTCGACGACCTCGACCCGGCGACCCTCGCCGCGCTGCTCGACCGCGCCGAGGCCTGGAAGCGCGCCCCCGACCGCGTCCCACCGGTGCTCGCCCGCCGCGGCGTCGCGATGCTCTTCGAGAAGCCCTCGGCGCGCACCCGCACGTCGACCGAGATGGCGACCGCCACCCTCGGCGGCCACCCCGTCTACCTCCGCGAGGAGGAGGTCGGGCTCGGCAGCCGCGAGACCGTCGAAGACGTCGCCCGCACCCTCGCCAGCTACTGCACCATCCTCTGCGCCCGCGTCCACACCCACACCACCCTCGAGGCCATGGCGGCGGCCGTCGACGTCCCCGTCGTCAACCTCCTCTCCGACCGGGCGCACCCCTGCCAGGCCCTCGCCGACCTCGTCACCCTCCGCGAGCTCTTCGGCGGCCTCGATGGCCGCCGCGTCGCGTACATCGGCGACGGCAACAACGTCGCCGCGTCCCTCGCCTTCGCCGCCGCGCTCTGCGGCCTCGAGCTCACGATCGCCTCACCCCCCGGCTACACACTCGAGGACGAGCTCGTCGACCGGGCCCGCAACCTCGGCGGCACCATCGAGCTCGTCCTCGACCCCTACGACGCCGTCCGTGACGTCGACGCCGTCTACACCGACGTCTGGACCTCCATGGGCCAAGAAGCCGAGCAGAGCCGCCGCCGCGCCGCGTTCGCCGACTACACCGTCGACCAGGCCCTCATGGCCGCCGCCGGCCCCGACGCCCGCTTCCTGCACTGCCTCCCCGCCCACCGCGGCGAGGAGGTCACCGCCGACGTCATCGACGGACCCCAGTCCGCGGTCTGGCAGCAGGCCGCCAACCGCATGCACGCCACCCGTGCCCTGCTCGCCGAGCTGGGAGGAGGATGAGTGGCCACCCTCGGCAAGCCGCAACGCCAGCACCGCATCGCCCGCCTGCTCGAAGAGCAGCCCATCTCGAGCCAAGGCCAGATCGTCGAGCTCCTTGCCGCCGACGGCGTCGTCGCCACCCAGGCGACCGTCAGCCGCGACCTCGAAGAGCTCGGCGCGGTCAAGGTCCGCATCCCCGGCGGCACCATGGCCTACGCCCTCCCCGAGCACGCGAGGGAAGCCGCTGCCCCCGACGACCACCTCCGCCGCGTCATGGGCGACTTCGTCGTCGAGGTCGCCCACAGCGCCAACCTCGTCGTGCTGCGCACCCCACCCGGCTCCGCGCATGTCATCGGCTCCGCCATCGACCGAGCCGGGCTCCCCGACGTGCTCGGCACCGTCGCCGGGGACGACACCCTCCTCCTCGTCTGCTCCGAGCACGCCGGCGGCGCCCAGGTCGCCGCGCAGCTCGCCGCGCTCGCCGGCCTCTGACGCGATGAGCCTCACCCGCCGCCGTGTCGTGCTCGCCTACTCGGGTGGCCTCGACACCTCCGTCGCCGTCCACTGGATGACCGCCGAGTGGGACGTGGACGTCGTCGCCCTCTCGGTCGACGTCGGCCAGAAGGCCGACGACAGCTGGGACACCATCCGCGACCGGGCCCTCCGGGCCGGCGCCGTCGAGGCCGTCGTCGTCGACGCCCGCACCGAGTTCGCCGACGAGTACTGCCTACGCGCCCTCCACGCCAACGCCCTCTACGAAGGCAAGTACCCGCTCGTCTCGGCGCTCTCCCGACCCGTCATCGCCAAGCACCTCGTCGCCGCCGCCCGCGAGCACGGCGCCGACGCCGTCGCGCACGGCTGCACCGGCAAAGGCAACGACCAGGTCCGCTTCGAGGTGTCCGCCCGGGCGCTCGCCCCCGACCTCGACGTGCTCGCCCCGGTCCGCGAGTGGGGCTTCACCCGCGAGGACTCCATCGAGTACGCCGCCCGACACGACATCCCCGTCAAGGTCCGCCGCGACAGCCCGTACTCGATCGACGAGAACCTCTGGGGCCGAGCCATCGAGTGCGGCGCCATCGAGGACCCCTGGGCCGCGCCGCCCACCGAGCCCTACACGCTCACCACCGACCCGAGCGCCGCGCCGACCGACCCGTGGGAGGTCGTCATCTCCTTCGAGGCCGGCGTCCCCGTCGCGCTCGACGGCACCGCGCAGCCCTTCGCCGACCTCGTCGGCGCGCTCACCACCACCGTCGGAGGGTACGGCTGGGGTCGCATCGACATGGTCGAGAACCGGCGCGTCGGCATCAAGAGCCGCGAGGTCTACGAGTGCCCCGGCGCGCTCGCCCTCATCCTCGCCCACGCCGACCTCGAGTCCGTCACCCTCGAACGCGACTTCCTCCGCGAGAAGGCGCGTCTCGAGCCGCGCTACGCCGAGCTCGTCTACGACGGGCTGTGGTTCTCCCCGCTGCGTCGTGCCCTCGACGCCTTCGTCGCGTCGAGCCAGGCCGCCGTCACCGGCGACGTCCGGCTGCGCCTCGAACCCGGACGCTGCCAGGTCGTCGGCCGACCGCGCGCCTCACGGCCTCTACGACTACGAGCTCGCCACCTACGACGCCGCCGACCGGTTCCGCCACGACGACGCCGCCGGGTTCGTGCGCCTCTGGGGCCTCGGCCTCGAGACCCTGGCCCGCCGCCAAGGGCCACCCGAGGACAGCGCCATGACGGAGCCGACGGGCAGCAAGCCGCTCTGGCACGGCCGGCTCGGCGACCGCCCCGCCGACGCGATGGTGGCCTTCACCGAGAGTCTCAGCGTCGATCGTCGGCTCGCGCCGGACGATGTCGCCGGCTCACGCGCCCACGTCCGCATGCTCGGCGCCACCGGCATCCTCAGCGTCGACGACACCGACCGCATCCTCGCCGCGCTCGACACCGTCGAGGCCGAGCTCGCCAACGAGACCTTCCACTTCGAGCCGGCCGACGAGGACATCCACACCGCCGTCGAACGCCGCGTCACGGAGCTCGCCGGATCGTCGGGCGCCAAGCTCCACACCGGCCGCAGCCGCAACGACCAGGTCGCGACCGACCTGCGCCTCTACGTCCGCCGCGAGGGCCGCACCCTCGCCCGCGACCTGCACGCGCTGCAGCGCACCCTGCTCGACCGGGCCCGCGCCGCCGGCGACACCTATCTCCCCGGCTACACCCACCTCCAACGGGCGCAGCCCGTGCTGCTGGCCCATCACCTGCTCGCCCACGTGTGGGCGCTCGCCCGCGACGTCGACCGCTGCCACGACACGCTCGCCCGCGCCGCCGTCTCGCCGCTGGGCGCCGGTGCCCTCGCCGGCTCGAGCCTGCCGCTCGACCCGGACGCCACGGCCCACGAGCTCGGCTTCCCCGCACGCTTCGAGAACTCGCTCGACGCGGTCTCCGACCGCGACTTCGTCGCCGAGACCCTCTTCGTCTGCACGCTCACGATGGTGCACCTCTCCCGACTGGGGGAGGAGCTCGTCTTGTGGTGCACCGACGAGTTCGGGTTCGCGCAACTCGCCGACGAGTACGCCACCGGCTCGTCGATGCTGCCGCAGAAGAAGAACCCCGACGTCGCCGAGCTCGTGCGAGGCAAGACGGGACGGCTCATCGGCGACCTCACCGGCCTCCTTGCGACGCTCAAGGGCCTGCCCCTCGCCTACAACCGCGACCTCCAGGAGGACAAGACGCCGCTCTTCGACGCGCTCGACACCGGCCAGCTCGCCGCCCGGGCGCTCCGGGGCGTGATCGCGACGCTCACCTTCAACACCGCCCGCATGCAGGTCGCCGCCGACCAGCCCGACCTCGCTGCCACCGACCTCGCCGAGCACCTCGTCGGCCAAGGTGTGCCGTTCCGCGAGGCGCACCGCGCCGTCGGGGCGCTCGTCCGCCGCTCCCACGACGACGGGGTGCCCCTCACCGACCTCGTCGGCCGCGACCCACGCCTCGCCGACGCCGTCTCGCTCCTCGAGCCCGGCCGCGCCGCGGCCCGCCGCACGTCCCCGGTGGCGCGGGCCCCGAGCCCGTGCGAGCCCAGCTCGACGCGGCCCAGCGCCGCCTCGACGACGAACAGGCCTGGCTCGACACGTGAAGGGCCGCCCCCTGACGCGGGGCTTCTACACCCGCGACGCCCGCGAGCTCGCGCCCCTTCTCCTCAACAAGGTGCTGGTGCGGGGCCGCACCGGCTCCGAGCGCGTCGCGGCGCGCATCGTCGAGGTGGAGGCCTACGCCGGCGCGGAAGACCCCGCGAGCCACGCGTACCGCGGCCAAACCCGCCGCAACCAGACCATGTTCGGACCACCGGGACGGCTGTACGTGTACTTCACCTACGGCATGCACTGGTGCGCCAACGTCGTCGCCGGTGTCGACGGCGTGGCGTCGGCCGTCCTGCTCCGCGCCGGCGCGCCCCTCGCCGGCATCGACACGATGCGCGTCCGGCGAGGACCCGCGGTCCGCGACCGCCGCCTGTGCGCCGGGCCCGCCTGCCTCACACAAGCGCTCGGCATCACCGGCGAGGACGACGGCCACGACCTGCTGCGAACACCGATCCGCCTCCTCGACGACGGCACGCCGCCGCCCCGCCGCCCCGGCCGCTCCAACCGCATCGGGCTACACCCGGGCGTCGGTGATGAGCATCGATGGCGCTGGTTCGTCACCGGCGACCTCAACCTCAGCCGCCGCGCGCCCACCTGAGCCACGCGCAAACCCCCGTCGGTCGCGGCCACCCTTGCTAGGTTCGCTCTATGGACGCGCCAGTCGACCAGCTGCGCGTCCTCGGCGCCGGCGCCGTCGATCTGATCACCGAGGCCGACCTCACCCGGAAGCTGGCGCGCCAGACGCCGCTACGCGTCAAGCTCGGCATCGACCCGACCGCGTCCGACATCCACCTCGGTTTCGCCGTCGTCCTCCGCAAGCTGCGCCAGTTCCAAGAGCTCGGGCACGTCGCCGTGCTCATCCTCGGCGACTTCACCGCCCAGGTCGGCGACCCGTCCGGGCGCACCACCACCCGCCCGCCGCTCTCCGCCGAGGAGGTCGACGCCCACGCCCGCACCTACGTCGAGCAGATGCAACGCATCCTGCTCCCCGAACACCTGGAGGTACGACGCAACTCGGAGTGGCTCACGCCCATGGGGATCGCCGACGTACTCCGGCTCTCGAGCCGCACCACGGTCGCCCGCATGCTCGAACGCGACGACTTCGCCACGCGCTACCGGGACGGTCGACCCATCTCGATCAGCGAGTTCCTCTACCCGCTGCTCCAAGGCTGGGACTCCGTCGTCGTCCGCGCCGACGTCGAGCTCGGCGGCACCGATCAGCTGTTCAACAACCTCATGGGCCGCACCCTGCAAGAGCAGGAAGGCCAGGAAGGCCAGGTCGTCCTGACCCTCCCGCTCCTCGAGGGCCTCGACGGGGTGCAAAAGATGTCGAAGTCGCTCGGCAACTACGTGGGCATCACCGAACCGCCCACCGAGCAGTTCGGCAAGGTCATGTCGCTGCCGGACGCCCTCATGCCCCGCTACTTCGCGCTCACCACCGGCTGGGATCCCGACCGCGTCGCGGACGCCACCCGGCGCCTCGCCGCTGGCGACCTCGCCGCGGTGGACGCCAAACGGCTGCTGGCCCGCACCATCGTCGGGCTCTACCACGGCGACCCCGCCGCCGAAGCGGCCGAGCAGGAGTTCGACCGCGTCTTCCGTGAGCACGCCGCACCCTCGGAGATCCCCGAGTACCGCCTCGACACCGCAGGCCTCCCGCCGGGGCCGGTGCGCCTCGACCGGCTACTGCACGACACCGGCCTCGCCGCCTCCAACCGCGACGCCAAACGTCTCATCCAGGGGCGCGGCGTGCGCCGGGACGGTGAGGTGGTCGAGGACCCCGAGCTCGCCCTGCCCGCCGAGACCCTGGACGGGTCGGTCCTGCAGGTCGGCCGCAAGAAATGGGTCCGGATCCGCCTCGCCTGACCTCCCGCCGGCCCGCGGACCGTCCCGCGCGCGCCCCGAAGGCCCCGTGTTGCAAAGGAAGCAAACGGTGCCTAGGATGATGGGTCCGCCCGGGGAGCGATCCCCGAGCGGTTGACACGAGCTCGCCGGAGACCGGGGCCTGTGACCCGGGTGGAGTGTCCGGCCTGATCCGGTCGGCGAGCGTGTCTAACAGTCGAGGCCAACCGCCCCCACTCGGCGCGTGCCTCGCCCACCGCTCCTTGAAAACGGAACAGTGACGCCATAGCCAGTGCGGGCATCCGCGCCGGGTTCACCCGTCGCGGGTGTCACTTGCAATTCCGCACGGCCAGTCGCCGCCAGGCGACGGGCCGTGTTGTCGCTCGGAAGGGCTCAGTGGCCCGACCGGGCGGCTCTCCGATCTTCGTCCCCGGACGGCTTTGCCGGACGGAAGGCGAGATCTCGATGGAGAGTTTGATCCTGGCTCAGGACGAACGCTGGCGGCGCGCCTCATACATGCAAGTCGAGCGAGAAACTCGGAGCTTGCTCCGGGTGGACAGCGGCGAACGGGTGAGGAACACGTGAGGAACCTGCCCCGAAGACCGGGATAACACCAGGAAACCGGTGCTAATACCGGATGCCCTCACCGGATCGCATGATCCGGCGAGGAAATGGATTCCGCTTCGGGATGGTCTCGCGGCCTATCAGCTTGTTGGCGGGGTAACGGCCCACCAAGGCTTCGACGGGTAGCTGGTCTGAGAGGATGTCCAGCCACACTGGGACTGAGACACGGCCCAGACTCCTACGGGAGGCAGCAGTAGGGAATCTTGCGCAATGGGCGAAAGCCTGACGCAGCGACGCCGCGTGCGGGATGACGGCCTTCGGGTTGTAAACCGCTTTCAGCAGGGACGAAATTGACGGTACCTGCAGAAGAAGCCCCGGCCAACTACGTGCCAGCAGCCGCGGTAATACGTAGGGGGCAAGCGTTGTCCGGATTTATTGGGCGTAAAGAGCTCGTAGGCGGTTCGATAAGTCGGATGTGAAATCTCCACGCTCAACGTGGAGGGGCCATTCGGTACTGTCGTGACTCGAGTCCGGTAGGGGAGTGTGGAATTCCCGGTGTAGCGGTGAAATGCGCAGAGATCGGGAGGAACACCCGTAGCGAAGGCGGCACTCTGGGCCGGTACTGACGCTGAGGAGCGAAAGCGTGGGGAGCGAACAGGATTAGATACCCTGGTAGTCCACGCCGTAAACGTTGGGCACTAGGTGTGGGGCTCTATCGACGGGTTCCGTGCCGTAGCTAACGCATTAAGTGCCCCGCCTGGGGAGTACGGCCGCAAGGCTAAAACTCAAAGGAATTGACGGGGGCCCGCACAAGCGGCGGAGCATGTGGCTCAATTCGATGCAACGCGAAGAACCTTACCTGGGTTGAACTTTGCAGGAAAAGCCGTAGAGATACGGTGTCCTTCGGGGCCTGTGATAGGTGGTGCATGGCTGTCGTCAGCTCGTGTCGTGAGATGTTGGGTTAAGTCCCGCAACGAGCGCAACCCCTATCCCATGTTGCCAGCGGGTAATGCCGGGGACTCGTGGGAGACTGCCGGTGCCAAACCGGAGGAAGGTGGGGATGAGGTCAAGTCATCATGCCCCTTACGTCCAGGGCTGCACACATGCTACAATGGCCGGTACAAAGGGCTGCAATCCCGCGAGGGGGAGCTAATCCCAAAAAGCCGGTCTCAGTTCGGATCGCAGTCTGCAACTCGACTGCGTGAAGCCGGAGTCGCTAGTAATCGCAGATCAGCATTGCTGCGGTGAATACGTTCCCGGGCCTTGTACACACCGCCCGTCACACCACGAAAGTTGGTAACACCCGAAGCCGGTGGCCCAACCCTTTTGGGAGGGAGCCGTCGAAGGTGGGATCAGCGATTGGGGTGAAGTCGTAACAAGGTAGCCGTACCGGAAGGTGCGGCTGGATCACCTCCTTTCTAAGGAGTCCACTGCCCGGTTCTTTCGGGAATTCGGGGACTTCCACGTCGATCACTGGTAGTCAGCGTCCGGTCCCTTCCGACCCCATCAGCCTCGTGCTGATGGCACCACCGGAACCCGGTCGTTCGGCGTGTGCGTCACTGTTCCGTTTTGAGGGAGCGGTCCGACGGGTCATTCCGTCGCTGCACCTCCGAGGTCGACCCCGTCGACGCGCCCACAAGACCGGCGTGCACGGGAGCCCTCATCGGCACGTTGAGAACCGCAGAGCGAGCACGAGCATCTAGCAAACAGTGCAAGAAGAAATCCCAAGCTATGAAGAGCCAACGGTGGATGCCTTGGCGCCAGATGCCGATGAAGGACGTGGGTGGCTGCGAAAAGCCACGGGGAGCTGCCGACCAAGCATTGATCCGTGGATATCCGAATGGGGAAACCCGGCTGGGGTCATGCCCAGTCACCACTGCCCGAACACATACGGCAGTGGAGGGAACCGGGGGAACTGAAACATCTCAGTACCCTGAGGAATGGAAAGCAACCGCGACTCCCCGAGTAGCGGCGAGCGAAACGGGAAGAGCCCAAACCGTCGTAGTGGTACAGCCTGCCGGCGATGCTGCGACGGGGTCGTGGGACCCACCAGGAGGGACGGCAGAACCTCCAGGGAGTTATCAAGCCATCGAGGAGTGGAAGCGCTCTGGAAAGGCGCGCCACAGAGGGTAACGGCCCCGTACACGAACCTTGAATGGCCTCCCGGCGGTGTTCCCAAGTAGTGCGGGATCTGGGAAAGCCCGTACGAATTTGCGAGGACCACCTCGTAAGGCTAAGTACACGCTGGCGACCGATAGTGCACGAGTACCGTGAGGGAAGGGTGAAAAGTACCCCGGGAGGGGAGTGAAATAGAACCTGAAACCGTTGGCTTACAAGCAGTCAGAGCAAAGCTTGCTTTGTGATGGCGTGCCTTTTGAAGAATGAGCCGGCGAGTTACCGTTCGTGGCTAGGTTAACCCGAGAGGGGGAGCCGGAGCGAAAGCGAGTCTGAATGGGGCGTTCAGTCGCAAACGGTAGACCCGAAGCCGAGTGATCTATCCATGGGCAGGCTGAAGCGAGGGTAAGACCTCGTGGAGGGCCGAACCCACCAAGGTTGAAAACTTGGGGGATGACCTGTGGATAGGGGTGAAAGGCCAAGCAAACTCGGTTATAGCTGGTTCTCCCCGAAATGCATTTAGGTGCAGCGTCGTGTGTTCAGTGCCGGAGGTAGAGCACTGGATGGCCTAGGGGGCCTACAAGCTTACCGAAGTCAGCCAAACTCCGAATGCCGGTACTCCACAGCACGGCAGTGAGACCATGGGGGATAAGCTTCATGGTCGAGAGGGAAACAGCCCAGAACGCCAGCTAAGGCCCCTAAGTCTGTGCTCAGTGGCAAAGGATGTGGGATTGCCCAGACAGCCAGGAGGTTGGCTTAGAAGCAGCCACCCTTGAAAGAGTGCGTAATAGCTCACTGGTCGAGTGATCCTGCGCCGACAATGTAACGGGGCTCAAGCACAGCGCCGAAGCTGCGTCATGCGTATGCATGGGTAGGGGAGCGTCGATCTCTGCTGTGAAGCGATCGGGTAACCGGTCGTGGAGCGTGGTCGAGTGCGAATGCCGGTATGAGTAGCGAACGAGGGGGGAGGAACCCCTCCGCCGAATGCCCAAGGGTTCCTGGGGAAGGCTCATCCGCCCAGGGTTAGTCGGGAGCTAAGGCGAGGTCGAAAGACGTAGTCGATGCACAACAGGTCGACATTCCTGTACCACCGTGTGCGCGTCAACCCCAAAGGCGAAGCGACCGGGGGCTGCCCTTCGGGGCGAACCCGGCCCGTGCGCCGGCGGGTAGCGATGGGGGGACGCAGGAGGGTAGGTCTACCGGGTGTTGGATATCCCGGAGCAAGCAGTTAGGGGGACCGGTAGGCAAATCCGCCGGTCATCAACCCCGAGATGCGATGCCGAACCGCTTCAGGTGAAGTGACTGATCCCATGCTGCCAAGAAAAGCCCCTAGCGAGTTCACACGGTGCCCGTACCCCAAACCGACTCAGGTGGGCACGTAGAGAATACGAAGGCGATCGGGATAACTCTGGTTAAGGAACTCGGCAAACTGCCCCCGTAACTTCGGAAGAAGGGGGGCCTCAATAGAGTGACGGACTTCGCGTCCCGAGCTCGAGGAGGCCGCAGAGACCAGGGCCAAGCGACTGTTTACTAAAAACACAGGTGCGTGCTAAGTCGCAAGACGACGTATACGCACTGACGCCTGCCCGGTGCCGGAAGGTTACGGGGAAGGGTTAGCCGCAAGGCGAAGCCCCGAACCTAAGCCCCGGTAAACGGCGGCCGTAACTATAACGGTGAGTTTCGACTGGCCGTTATAAAACTCAGCTAAATGCTGGAACACCCGAGTATCCGGCGGTACTCGGCACTGTCGTAGCGCTATGCGAACCTACGGCCATGCCGAGTGACAATCCGTCCGGTGCGGGCAATCAGCAGGAAACCACAGAACGTGCTCTCATCGATGCGCGGTGGATCTGTGGGTTTGTAGACGGCGAAGGCAGCTTCTCCGTTTCGATCCACCGGAATGCCAACGCACGGTCCACGGGAGGATGGCAGCTACATCCCGTCTTCCACGTGTACCAGCACGCCGAGCATCGTGCCGTCCTGGACGCGTTGACGTCTTTCTTCGGTTGCGGACATGTGCGATCGAAGGGGGGCTCAAGTCCTGTCTTGACGTACGCGGTTGATTCGCTCAGACAGCTCGAAGCCGTTGTGGTGCCGTTCTTCGAACAGCACTCACTCGTCGTGAAGGTCGCCGACTACCGTCGGTTTGCCCTAGTCGTCGGCGCCATGCGTCGACGCGAGCACCTCACACGCGAAGGGTTCGAGCGTCTGGTTCATATCGCCTACGCCATGAACGGGCAAGGAAAGCAGCGCAAACGGACGATTGAGCAAGTTCTTTCGGGATCCTCAGAGACTGCACGCTGAGCGCAGATCGGCAAACGCCATGCCGATCGCAAGGCGAAGATACAGTCCGACCCGTATGGCGACATACGGAACCAAGCAGAAATGACTTGGTCACGTTGTGCATTCCACGCATGACGGGGTAACAGAGGTGCCTAAGGTAGGAACCGTCTCCTAGTGCGGGAGACGTCTGCCCCTCACTGCAGCGATGCGGTGAGTGCAGCCGGCTATTTGCTGGAAACCCCGAGAATGCGGCGGTACTTTGAGCCAGTATGGCTCAAAGTGACAATCCGACCGCTGCGGGCAATCAGCAGGAAAGGCCGGACGGCGAGCAGCAATAGTCGACCGCATTGAGCGGATTATTGCTGGCAACACTCTCCCTCCGGAATCCTCAGAGGCCATACGCCGGCCGACTTCTATTCGACTACAGAAGCCGAAGATATGGTCCGAGCCCCATGGCGACATGGGGACCGACTCGAGCGAAATTCCTTGTCGGGTAAGTTCCGACCTGCACGAATGGCGCAACGACTTGGCTACTGTCTCAACCAGAGACCCGGCGAAATTGCACGACGAGTAAAGATGCTCGTTTCCCGCAGTAGGACGGAAAGACCCCGTGGACCTTTACTACAGTTTGATGTTGGGTTTCGGTACGTGCTGTGTAGGATAGGTGGGAGTCTTGGAAGCTGGGGCGTCAGCCTTGGTGGAGACAACCTTGAAATACCACCCTTCACGTATTGAGGCTCTAACCCAGGCCCGTTATCCGGGTCGGGGACAGCGTCAGGTGGGTAGTTTGACTGGGGCGGTCGCCTCCCAAAGAGTAACGGAGGCGCCCAAAGGTTCCCTCAGCCTGGTCGGCCATCAGGCGTCGAGTGCAAAGACACAAGGGAGCTTGACTGCGAGACAAACAAGTCGAGCAGGTGCGAAAGCAGGGCTTAGTGACCCGGCCGTGGCATGTGGAAGCGCGGTCGATTAACGGATAAAAGGTACCCCGGGGATAACAGGCTTATCTTGCCCAAGAGTCCACATCGACGGCAAGGTTTGGCACCTCGATGTCGGCTCGTCGCATCCTGGGGGTGAAGCATCTCCCAAGGGTTGGGCTGTTCGCCCATTAAAGCGGTACGCGAGCTGGGTTTAGAACGTCGCGAGACAGTGAACCAAGTTGATTAAGAGTCAACGCCGCGCTGTCTTGAAATTCGGCTAAATGCTGGAAACGCCGAGGATCCTGCGCTACGAACCACCCTCTCCGGTTTCGCCGGTCGGGATGGAGCGTGACAATGCGACAGGTGCGGCCAATCAGCAGGAAAGGCTCGACGCCTACTCAGCGGTTTCGTTGACGAAGAGGAAGCGCTCACGTCGACGCTCGGGTCCGAGGCAACCACGTGGTTCACGCGACGCCACGCCGGTCTTCGGGTCTGACGACGGCGAGATCCTTTTGATCACGTGACTCCTTCTTCGAGACGCAGCTGCTCCTGAGCTCCAAGCGGTGGAGTTCGCCACGTCACATCGATCATTCGATGGGCGCGACGAACATCTGCAGATCTCAGGGTTGGATGCACGTCGATCGTGAGCCTCCACCATGACGGATGGCGGTCGCGACCAACGGGTGCACCGACGGTGACGGTCGAGAATCCTCAGAGACCATATGCCGGACACCACGCGTGGAGGCGCGGCGAAGAGATGGTCCGACCTGCATGGCGACATGCAGAGCCAGGCAGAAATGACCTGGCCCTGTCGTGATATATGGTCATGGCGGAGCAACAACAGTGTCGGTCCCTATCCACTGTGGGCGGAGGAGACTTGAGGGGAGCTGTCCCTAGTACGAGAGGACCGGGACGGACGCAGCTCTCGTGTGCCAGTTGTTCTGCCAAGAGCACGGCTGGTTGGCGACCTGCGGAAGGGATAAGCGCTGAAAGCATCTAAGCGCGAAGCCTGCCTCGAGATGAGGTCTCCCACCGGGTTAACCGGGTAAGGCCCCTGGTAGACCACCAGGTTGATAGGCCGGAGGTGTACGCACGGCAACGTGTTCAGCCGACCGGTACTAATCGGCCGAGGGCTTGGGTTCTTCTTGTACTCGCTCGTGCTCGCTCTGGGGCTCTCAACGCTCCGTTGAGAATCATGATGTTCCGGTGGCCACAGCGGCGGGGAAACACCCGTTCCCATTCCGAACACGGCAGTGAAGACCGCCAGCGCCGATGGTACTTGGGGGGAGACTCCCCGGGAGAGTAGGTCGCCGCCGGGCTTTCTCTGACGAGCGCCTCGAACGCTGCAGACCAGCTGCGCGTCGAGGCGCTCAGTCGCGTTCGGGGTCACCGATACCCTGCGCTTGTGCCTCCGCCCCGCAAGAACGATCGACGGTCTCGGCGGCCGCCGCCGAGAGCGGGCGGAGGGCGGTTTCGGCCCGTGGGGGCCGCCACGGACGCCTCCGCGCGAGCGTCGCCCGGATGAGCCTGCTCGTCCATCGGGGAGGTCGGCTCGCTACCGGGTCACGGGACAGCGCAGCCCGTCGCAGTCGGGTGGTCGAACACCTGGCCGCTCGGTTCCGGCTTCGGGTCGGAGCGCCCGCCGGCAGACCCGACGGCGTCCTCCCGAGGACGTGGAGCGTGAGCTCCTCGCGGTTGGCGGCCGGCGTGGCCCTCGGCTCGTTGCCCTTGTCGTGCAGGCCGCCGATGACTTCGACCATGACCGGGACCGGGAGGCTGCCCGCGCACTCCGCGAAGTGCGCGACGCCGTGCCCACCGCTTCCAGCGTTCGGGAGCTCCTCGGCCTCGCCCAATACCGACTCGGCAACTACTACCGAGCGGCGAAAGAGCTGGAAGCGTTCGTCGACCTCACGGGGTCAGTCGAGCAGCACCCCGTCCTCATGGACTGCTACCGGGCCCAACACCGGTGGGCGAAGGTCGCACAGCTCTGGGACGAGCTCGCCGCCGCATCACCCTCCGCCGAGCTCGTCACCGAGGGGCGCATCGTCGCGGCCGGCGCGCTCGCCGACCAGGGCCAACTCGAAGACGCCGTCGCGCTCCTGTCGCGAAAGGCGGGGCCGGTGAAGCGGCCGCACGACCACCACCTTCGCCTCTGGTACGCACTCGCCGACCTGGAAGAACGAGCCGGCGACCACGCGCACGCCCGGGCCCTGTTCGCCCGCGTCGCGGCCCATGACCCGCAGTTCGCCGACGTCGCCACCCGGCAGGCTGCCCTCCGCTGACACGACTCGTCCCAGCACCGCGATACAACCACCATCACAGCTTCCCCCGCCTTCCCCGATCCGTCGGCCTGCTGGCCGAATCGAGCGGGAGGGTGTCGTGTCCGACGAGCAGTCCGCGTCCACCATCAACCTGGCCGTCGTGCGAGGTGTCGCCTCCGGGCCACCCGAAGTGCGGCATCTCGCCTCCGGCACCCGGCTGGCCTCGTTCGCGCTCCGCACCCACGGGCTCGGTCCGCCCGCGACGTCCGTGCCCGTCGCCGTGTGGGACCCGCCCGCCTGGGTGGAGCAAATCGACCAGGGTGACGAGCTCCTCGTCGCCGGCTGCGTTCGACGCCGCTTCTACCGGTCGCTAGCCGGGAGCCTCGCCACCCGCGTTGAGCTCGAGGCGAAGGTGATCGGACGTGTCGCCGATCGCCGCAGCACGCGCCGTGTCCGCGACCTCGTTAGCGCGCTCACCGAGGAGCTCACATGACCCCACCGTGGGCGCGTACGAGCCTGCAAGAAAGCTGAACGTATGATGGCTCTGAGCTTGTTTCGCCGCCCTGGGCGCGGGCCGCCCGGACGCCAGAACGAGCGCGAGGCAGACAACCACCCAGAGGATCAGCGGCGCGTGACCATCAAGGACCACCTCGAGCCGGAGGCGCTCGACCGCGTCGTGATCCGCTTCGCCGGCGACTCCGGCGACGGCATGCAACTCACCGGGGACCGGTTCACCGATGTCAGTGCCCTCTTCGGCAACGACCTCGCGACCATGCCGAACTTCCCTGCCGAGATCCGGGCGCCAGCCGGAACCATCGCCGGGGTCTCGTCGTTCCAGGTCCACATCTCGGACCACGAAATCCTCACCCCGGGCGACATGCCGAGCGTGCTCGTTGCGATGAACCCGGCCGCGCTGCGGGCCAACGTCTTCGAGCTCGAGCCCGGCGGGACACTGCTGGTGAACTCGGACGCCTTCGAAGACCGAAACCTCGAGAAGGCCGGCTACCAGGCCAATCCGCTCGAGGACGGCTCCTTAGCCGCCTATCGGATCATCCAGGTTCCGATGACCTCCATCACCCTGGAGGCGACCAAGCCGCTCGGCGTGAAGCCCCGGGATGCCGAGCGGTCCAAGAACTTCTTCGCGTTGGGTCTCCTGTCGTGGATGTACACCCGGCCGATCCAGCCCACCGTTGAGTGGATCGAGGAGAAGTTCGCCAGCCGCGAGGCGGTGAAGGCCGCCAACCTCGCTGCCTTCAAAGCCGGATACCACTTCGGGGAGACCGCAGAGCTCTTCGACCACGCGTACGAGGTCGCCCCGGCGCGCCTCGAGAAGGGCCGTTACCGCAACATCACCGGGAACCTCGCGCTGGCGTACGGGCTCATCGCCGGGTCGCAGCAGAGCCGACTCCCGCTCCTGTACGCGTCGTATCCGATCACACCGGCCTCCGACATCCTGCATGAGCTCTCCCGCCACAAGAACTTCGGGATTCGCACCCTGCAAGCCGAAGACGAGATCGCCGCGATCGGTGCGGCGATCGGCGGCGCGTTCGCCGGTCAGCTCGGCGTGACCGCCACGAGCGGACCCGGCGTCGACCTGAAGTCCGAGGGAATGGGTCTGGCGATCAGCCTCGAGCTGCCGCTCGTCGTCGTCGACGTCCAACGCGGTGGGCCGTCGACGGGGCTGCCGACCAAGACCGAGCAAGCCGACCTGCTGCTCGCGATGTTCGGGCGCCACGGCGAGGCGCCGCTGCCCATCGTGGCGGCCCGATCGCCGAGCCATTGCTTCGACGCGGCCTTGGAGGCGGTGCGGATCGCGCTGAAGTACCGGACCCCGGTCATCTTGCTCACCGACGGCTACCTCGCGAACGGCTCCGAGCCCTGGCGGTTGCCCGACGTCGACAACCTGCCCGACCTGACCGTCGCGTTCGCCACCGAGCTCAACCACGACGGCGAATTCTGGCCCTACCTGCGCGACCCGGCCACGCTCGCTCGACCGTGGGCGATCCCGGGCACCCCCGGTCTCATGCACCGCATCGGTGGCATCGAGAAGGAAGACGGCACCGGGAACGTCAACTACGACCCGGAGAACCATGAGCACATGGTGCGCATCCGAGCCGAGAAAGTGGCACGGATCGCGAACGACATCCCGCCGGTCACCGTCGATGACCCCGACGGCGCCAAGCTGCTGGTGCTCGGGTGGGGGAGCACGTGGGGGTCGATCCAGCAGGCGGCCCGCCAGGCACGCGCCGCCGGCACGCCCGTCGCGCACGCCCACCTGACCCACCTCAACCCGTTCCCAGCCAACCTCGGCGAGGTGCTCGCCGGGTACGGGAAGGTGCTCGTCCCCGAGATGAACCTCGGTCAGCTGACCAAGCTGATCCGTGCCGACTATCTGGTCGACGCTCGCACGCTCTCCAAGGTGCAGGGAATCCCGTTCCGTGCAGCTGAGATCCAAGCGGCGATCGAGGAGATGAACCGATGAGTGACGACGCCGCCACGACAACCCTGTCGCGCAAGGACTTCCAATCGGATCAAGAGGTCCGCTGGTGCCCCGGCTGCGGCGACTACACGATCCTCTCGGCCGTCCAGCTGCTGCTGCCCGAGCTCGGGGTCCGGCCGGAGAACATGGTCTTCATCTCGGGGATCGGGTGCGCGGCGCGGTTCCCCTACTACATGAACGTGTACGGCCTCCACGGCATCCACGGTCGGGCGCCGGCGATCGCGACGGGCGTCGCCCTGGCGCGACCCGACCTCGACGTCTGGGTGATCGGCGGAGACGGCGACATGTTCTCGATCGGCGGCAACCACCTCATCCACGCGATGCGCCGCAACGTGAACCTGACCATCCTGATGTTCAACAACCAGATCTACGGGCTCACGAAGGGCCAGTACTCGCCCACGAGCGAAGTCGGCAAGATCACCAAGTCGTCGCCGTTCGGGTCGCTCGACACCCCGTTCAACCCCGTCTCGGTCTCGCTCGGCGCCGAAGCGACCTTCGTGGCCCGGACCCACGACATGGACCGCAAGCACATGATCGAGATGTTCCGGCGGGCGCATGACCACCGCGGCGCGTCGTTCGTCGAGGTGTACCAGAACTGCAACGTCTTCAACGACGGCGCGTTCGAAGAGATCACCGCCAAGGAGCGTCGTCCCGAGATGCTGATCGACCTGCGGCACGGCGAGCCGGTCCGGTTCGGTGCCGACGGTCAGCACTGTGTCGTCCTGAACCAGTTCGGGGAGTGTGAGCTCGCCGAGACCGCCGACGTCGACGAGAGCCGGATCTTGGTGCACGACGAGCATCGAGCCGATCCGGCGCTCGCGTTCTCGCTGTCACGGCTCGCCGACCGTCCGACGACCCCCACCCCGATGGGCGTCTTCCGTGACGTGGCGCGCCCCACCTACGAGGGCGAGGTGCAGCGTCAGGTTGTCGCGGCGGCCGAACGGCAAGGCCCCGGGGACCTCGCGGCGCTCATCGGCTCCGGCGCAACCTGGGACGTCAACTAGTCCCGAGTCGGGGTCAGTCGTCCAGCCGTCGGAAGACCATGCCCGTCCGGGGCTTCGGCCAGAAGAACGTCGTCTTCTCAGGCATCCGCAGCCCGGCCTCGGCCGCCGAGCGAATCTGGGGGACGGTCACCGGGCGCAGGAGCACGGCGGCATCGGCGGCACCCTTCGCCACCAAGCTCGACACCGTGAGCGCGTCGTCGCGGTAGGAGAGCTCGGTGTCGCCCAACAGGGGCCGGAGCGCGACATCGAACCGGGCGGCGTCGACGTCCCGGAGCGCGACGGGAAGCTCCTCAATTCGCCGTCGGGTGGCGTCACTGGGAACGACGCGGACGCAGCCTTCACGGTCCAGGAGCAGGAAGTCGTCGTCCGGCCGGCCGCCACCCGCGAGCTGCTGGACGTTGGCTTCCGTGTTCGGTCCGGCGGGCTCGACCGCACCTGCCGCGGCCAGCCGCGCGCGGAGGTCGACCGGCGGATGGTGCAGCAGCCGATGGATCGACCGGACGTCGAGCATCTGCTCGTCGAGCTCGACGACGAACGTCAAGATTCGCGCCGCGCCGGCGTCGTTCGGCCGCTCCGCGTGGTAGGTGGCGGCCGTCTCGAAACGGTGGTGCCCATCGGCGATCACCAGGGGCGCGTCGGCCATCCGATCGTGGATCTCGTCGATGCGGGCCGCGTCGGTGACCGGGGCGAGGGAGTGCGTCGTGCCGGTCGCGTCGGTGGCGGTCGCCACCGGCGCCGACTCCGGGGTGACGTCGGTGAGGCCTGGCGCGAGCGAGAGGCACCAGATCGGGTCGAGGTTGGCGCGGGTGGCCCGCAGCAGGGCGAGCCGGTCGGTGCGCGCCTTCGGCAGGGTGCGCTCGTGGGCGAGGACATCGGAGGCTGCCGGGTCGGGGAGGGTGAGCGCGCCGAGGACGCCGACGGTGCGTCGGGCGTCACCCTGAGCGCCCGTGAACCGCATCTCGTAGCGGTAGAACGCGGGTGTCGGGTCGGTGGACAGGATCCCCTCGTTGATCCACGCCGTCAGGTCCGTCGCGGCGTGGGCGTACGCGTCGGCCGAGCGGGTCGGGCGGGGGAGGATGAGGCGGACGGCGTTGTGGGGATCGCTGGCCTCGAGCGCGGCGCGCTCCTCCTCGTCCACGACGTCGTAGGGGGGCGCCACCACCGCCGAGAGATCCGACGCGTCGCGGTAGCGGGTCCCACGGAAGGGAAGGAAGTCGGGCACGGGTCGGTTGGCTCCCGATGGAGAACGATGTCGAGTCTCGCATACGGTGCCGGGGCCGCCGTGACTCCTCGTGATAAGGGGTAGACCGTGACTGACGAGCGCGACGACCTCGCGGCGTACGACGCGTTCATGGAGGGGACCCGACTGCTCGCCTCGGCGAATCCGCACGCGGCGGCCGTGGCGCTGGAGCGGGCCCGGACGCTCGAGCCGGACAAGGGGTCGGTGCGTGAGGCGCTCGGGCGCGCCTACTTCCGGTCCGGACGCATCCGGGAGGCTCGGGCCGAGTTCGCCCGCGCGGTCGAGATCGACCCAGTGAACGACTACGCCCACTTCGGGCTGGGGCTGTGCCTGCTGCGAGTCGGTGACACCAGCGGCGCTCGACGCCACCTCAAGCTGGCTGTCGCGATGCGACCCCTCGACGAGTACCGAAGCGCCCTGGCGCAGGTCGCCGACGCCGCCTCGTGAGCGCGGCGTCCGAGACGCCCGTCGTCTGCTGCGACCTCGACGGCGTCATCTGGCGCGGCGATGAGGCCATCCCCGGATCCGCCGAGGCGGTCGAGGAGCTGCGACAGGCCGGGCTGCGCGTCGCCTTCCTCTCCAACAACTCGAGTCAGCCGATCTCCGCGGTCGTCGCCAAGCTGGCGCGCCTCGGCGTCCCGGCCGAGACCCCCGACGTCCTAACGAGCGCGCTCGCCACCGCGGCCCTCCTCGCGGCCGAGCTTCCCGGCGCCGACGTGCTGACCTGTGCCGGACCTGGTGTCGTCGAGGCGTTGGAGGCGGTCGGACTCCACAGCGTGACGGCACCACCGGCAGCGGCGGTGGTGGTCGGGTTCCATCGGACCTTCGACTTCGACGAGCTGGACCGCGCGTCGCAAGCCATTCGGGACGGGGCACGCTTCATCGCGACGAACCTCGACGCCACCTACCCCGTGCCGGGCGGGCTGCTCCCGGGGGCCGGGTCGATCGCCGCCGCGATCCGCGACGGCATCGGGCACGACGCCGGAGGTGGCAGGGAAGCCGTCACGCCCGATGGCCGACATGGTCCAGGAGCGCCTCGGTCGCCACGGAATCATGGTCGGCGACCGTCCGAGCACCGACGGCGCGCTCGCGACCCTGCTCGGCTGGCCCTTCGCGCTCGTCCTGTCCGGTGTCACCCGCCACGTCGCGCCACCCGGCGGAGAGACGATCCCCGATCCGCCGCCGCCGTTCGTCGGCGACGACCTGGCGTCCCTCGTCCCATCGTTGCGGAAAGCCATCGCCGCGACACGCGACGCGTAACCTGGCTCTCCGAGCCGTGTTCGCGACCCAACCGTCCCGCAGTGCACCCCGTCCGGGTGTCGGTCGGGTCGGCGTGGGCTAGTGCGCCGCCGTCTCGACCTCGAGCTGGTCCGCCGCGGGCTCGTCGACACCCGATCCCGTGCCACCGAGGCCATCGTCGACGGACGTGTCCTCGTCGACGGCGCCCCAGCAGACCGACCGGCCCGACAGGTCAGTCCCGCGGAGCAGGTGACCGTGCGCGGCGCCGGGCCCCGGTTCGTGTCTCGAGGCGGCGAGAAGCTCGACGCGGCGCTCACCGCCTTCCCCATCGTGGTCGCCGGCCGGCGGGCCGTCGACGTCGGCGCGTCGACGGGCGGCTTCACCGACTGTCTCCTGCAGCACGACGCGAGCCACGTCCACGCCGTCGACGTCGGGCGCGGGCAGCTGGCGTGGTCGCTGCGCACCGACCCGCGCGTCACCGTGCTGGAGCGGACGAACGCCCGGTCCCTCGACGCCGCGAGGATCGGCGGGCCCGTCCCCCTCGCGGTCGCGGACCTCGCATTCATCTCGCTGCTGACGGTCGCACCGGCGCTCGCACGGGTCACCGAGCCCGGCGCGGACCTCGTGCTGCTCGCCAAGCCGCAGTTCGAGGCGGGACGTGACCGCGTCCCCCGCGGGGGTGTGGTCCGCGATCCCGCCGTCCACGCGGCCGTCCTGACCTCACTCGCCGAGGGTCTCCGCGACGCCGAGCTCCCCGTCGTCGACGCGATCCCCTCACCCCTGTACGGCGCCGACGGGAACCGGGAGTTCATGCTCTGGGTCCAGCGCGGGCAGCCGGCCGCCGACCCGGCCCGGGTGGCGGCCGTCGCGGCGGAGCCCGCACCATGAGCCGCACCCCGCTGCGCACTGTCGGGCTCGTGCCGCACCCGGAACGTCCCCAAGCGCTCGAGCTGGCGAGTCACGCCGCGTCGTGGCTGCAGGGGCACGGTCTCGAGGTGCGCCTCCCCGAGGGCGGGGACCTCGGTGACCTCGCCTCGCTCGCCGTCCCGCGCGACGCGTTCTCGCGTGGCCTCGACGTGGCGATCTCCCTCGGCGGGGACGGCACCATGCTGCGGACGGTCGACGCCGTGTACGAGTGCGGCGCCGCGGTGCTCGGCGTGAACGTCGGTCAGCTCGGCTACCTGGCCGAGGTCGAGCCCGATGGCTTGGCCGACGCGCTCGAGCGTCTCTTGGCGGGCCGCTACACGGTGGAGGAGCGCATGATGCTCGCCGTCGCGGTCGAGTCGGCCGGGCCTGCGGCGGGCCGCTGGTGGGCCCTGAACGAGCTCGTGCTCGACAAGGGCCAGGACGTCCGCCTCGTCCGGGTGAAGGTGGACATCAACGGCACCTTCTTCACCAGCTACGCGGCCGACGGCGTCATCGTCGCCACACCGACCGGCTCGACCGCGTACTCGTTCTCGGCGCGCGGGCCGATCGTGTCGCCGCGGCACCGCTGCCTGCTGCTCACGCCGGTGTCGCCACACATGCTCTTCGACCGGTCGCTCGTCCTCGACGCCGACGAGGAGCTGCGCTTCACCGTCGACCAGTCCCACGGCGTCGTCCTCACCCTCGACGGCCGTGGCCTCGGGGGGCTCGACCTGTGCGACACCGTCACCTGCACCGGCGGGGTGAAGCCGGCACGGATCGTCAGCTTCGGTGGTCGTGACTTCCATCAGATCCTGAAGGCCAAGTTCGGGCTCGCCGACCGGTGAGCGGCTTGCTGCGGGAGCTGCACGTCACCGATCTCGGGATCGTCGACGACCTGACGCTGCTGTTCGGGCCCGGGCTCACCGCCATCACCGGCGAGACGGGCGCCGGCAAGACGCTCCTCGTCGAGGCGCTCGACCTGCTCCTCGGTGGGCGAGCCGACGCGTCGCTCGTGCGTCGGGGCGCCGGGGAAGCCCGCGTCGAGGGCCGCTTCGAGCGCGACGACGGCACCGAGCAGGTCCTCGCCCGCGTCCTGCCCGCCGACGGGCGCAGCCGCGCCTACGTCGACGGTCGGCTCGCGACGGTGGGGGAGCTGGCGAGCGCCGGCGCGCACCTCGTCGAGCTGCACGCCCAGCACGCCCAGCAGCGGCTGTTCGCCGCCGCGACGCAGCGGGCCGCCCTCGACCGGTTCGCGGGGCCGCGCGCCACCGACGCGCTCGAGGTGCTGCGCTCGGCTCGCGGCGACACCCGGGACCTCGCGCGTGAGCTCGAGGCGCTCGGCGGCGACGCGCGCGCCCGGGCCCGCGAGCTGGACCTGCTGCGGTTCCAGGTGGAGGAGATCGACCACGCCGGCCTCGACGACGCCGGCGAGGACGTCGCGCTCGAGGCCGAGGAGGCGCTGCTCGCGGACGCGGCCGCGCACCGGGAGGCGCTCGCCGCCGCCTACGAGGCGGTGGACCGTGCCGTGCTGGAGGGGCTCGGCGAGGCGATCGGCGCGCTGGCCGAGCGTGCGCCGTTCCGCGAGCTCGTGGAGCGGCTGCGGGTCAGCCAGGCGGAGGTCGGCGAGGTCGAGCGGGAGCTGCGCCTCGCCGCCGAGGGGATCCCGGACGACCCCGGACGGCTCGACGAGGTGCGGGGCCGGCGGCGGGTGCTGCGGGAGCTGCAACGCAAGTACGGCGAGACGCTCGCCGAGGTGCTCGCCTTCGCCGACGTCACCCGGCAGCGGATCGTGGAGCTCGAGGGCTACGAGGAGCGCGCCGAGGCGTTGGAGCGGCGCCGGCAGGTGGCGGAGGACCGGGCGGTGGACGCCGCCCGAGGTTTGACCGAGACGCGGCGGGCCGCGGCCGGGCCGCTCGCCGCCGCCGTCGTCGAGCACCTGCGGGAGCTCGCCATGCCCCACGCCCGCCTGGAGGTGGGGGTCGAGCCCGGTCCGCTCACCGACGACGGGGCGGACACGGTCACGTTCCTGCTCGCCCCGAACCCGGGGGAGCCGCCGAAGCCGCTCGCCCGTGCCGCCTCGGGCGGGGAGCTGTCCCGGGCCATGCTCGCCCTGCGGCTGGTGCTGACCGAGGGGCCGTCGAGCCTCGTCTTCGACGAGGTCGACGCCGGGATCGGCGGCGAGGCGGGCAGCGCCGTCGGTCGGCTCCTCGCCGACCTGGCCCGCCGCCACCAGGTCCTCTGCGTCACCCACCTCGCCCAGGTCGCGGCGCACGCCCAGACGCAGGTAGCGGTCGAGAAGGTCGAGGCCGACGGCCGGACCGTCGCGCACGCCACCGTCGTCGACGGCGACGCGCGGGTCGGGGAGCTGTCCCGGATGCTCGCCGGGCTCGGCGAGTCCGACCACGCGCGGCGCCACGCCGCGGAGCTGCTCGAACGAGCCGCCGCGGCACGGTCCGTCGCGTCCTGACGCGGCGCGACACGACCGTTCCGGGGCGGTCACCGGGAGCGACACAGCACCGTGGTAGGTTCGAGTCGCAGTGGCGAAGCACATCTTCGTGACCGGTGGGGTGGCCTCCAGCCTCGGGAAGGGCCTCACCGCCGCTTCGCTCGGGCGGCTTCTCAAGAGCCGCGGGGTGCGGGTGACGCTCCAGAAGCTCGACCCGTACATCAACGTCGACCCCGGGACGATGAACCCCTTCCAGCACGGTGAGGTGTTCGTCACCGAAGACGGCGGCGAGACCGACCTCGACCTCGGCCACTACGAGCGCTTCGTCGACGTGCCGTTGACGAAGAAGTCGAACGCGACGACCGGGTCCATCTACCAGGAGGTGCTCGCCAAGGAGCGGCGCGGCGCGTACCTCGGCCAGACCGTGCAGGTCATCCCCCACATCACCGACGAGATCAAGGGGCGGATCCTGCGCCTCGCCGACGAGGACGTCGACGTCGTGATCACCGAGGTGGGCGGCACCGTCGGCGACATCGAGATCCTCCCCTTCCTCGAGGCCATCCGGCAGTTCCGCAAGGACGTCGGGCGCGACAACGTCTTCTACGTCCACGTCACCCTCGTCCCGTTCATCGGCCCGTCCGGGGAGCAGAAGACCAAGCCGACCCAGCACTCGGTCACCGAGCTGCGCAGCCGGGGGATCCAGCCCGACGCCATCGTCTGCCGGTCCGACCGGCCCATCCCCACCCGGCTCAAGGAGAAGATCTCCCAGCTCTGCGACGTCCCCGAGGAGGGGATCGTGTCGGCGGTCGACGCCGACCACCTCTACGAGATCCCGCTCGTCCTCCACGACGAGGGGCTCGACGACTACGTGTGCCGGGTGCTGCGCCTCGACGACCGCGACCCCGACCTGGTGTCGTGGCGGGCCCTGGTCGCCAGCATCGACGCCGCGGACCGCACGGTGCGCGTCGGGCTCGTCGGCAAGTACGTGAACCTGCCCGACGCCTACCTGTCGGTCGTCGAGGCGCTGCGCCACGGTGGCTACGCGTGCGGTGCCCGGGTCGACGTCGACTGGATCGCGTCCGACGACCTCGAGGGGCTCCTCGCCGAGGGTCGCCTCCGCGACCTCGACGGCATCATCATCCCCGGCGGGTTCGGGTTCCGTGGCATCGAGGGCAAGATCGCCGCCGCCGGGTTCGCGCGGGAGCATCAGGTCCCGTTCCTCGGCCTGTGCCTCGGGTTGCACTGCGCGGTGATCGAGTACGCCCGCGACGTGTGCGGGCTGCTCGGCGCGAACTCGAGCGAGTTCGACCCGCACTCGCCGCACCCGGTGATCGACCTCATGGACGAGCAGCGCGAGGTCGTCGACCTCGGCGGGACGATGCGGCTCGGGACCTACCCGGCGAAGCTGGTGGCCGGCTCGATCGTCGCCGACGCGTACGGCGAGGAGCTCATCTACGAGCGGCACCGCCACCGGTACGAGGTCAACAACCGGTACCGGGCCCGTCTCGAGGAGGCCGGGCTGCGGGCGAGCGGCACGTCACCCGACGACCGGCTCGTCGAGTTCATCGAGCTCGACCGGACGGTGCACCCGTTCTACGTGGCGACGCAAGCCCATCCCGAGTTCAAGAGCCGACCCGACCGTCCCCATCCGCTGTTCGCCGCGTTCGTGCGCGCCGCGGCGGAGCGGGCCGAGGGGCGAGCGCCGCGGCTCCCGATCGTCACGGCCGAGCTCGCGGCGTCGTGACCGGCTTCCGCGTCGTCGAGTCGACGACGCGGTACCGCACCTCCTTCCTGGAGGTCGCGGAGCTGCGCGTCGACGGCCCGGACGGTGACACGTTCACCCGCACCGTGGTGCGTCACCCCGGCGCCGTCGCGATGGTCCCGGTCGAGGACGGCCACGCCCTGCTCGTCCGCCAGTGGCGGGCCGCGCTGGGCCGGGCGCTGCTCGAGATCCCGGCGGGGAAGCGCGACGTGGTCGGCGAGGCACCCGACGCGACCGCGGCACGCGAGCTCGAGGAGGAGATCGGCCGGCGACCCGGTCGGCTCACCCTCCTCGCCGAGTTCTACAACTCGCCCGGGTTCTGCGACGAGCACAGCTACGTGTACTGCGCCACCGACCTCGAACGGCTGCCGGAACGACGCGCGGTCAGCGCCGAGGAGCACGCCATGACCATCGAGCCCGTCACGCTGGGCGACGTCCCCGACCTCATCGCCCGGGGGGAGCTCGTCGACGCCAAGAGCATCATCGGGCTGCTCCTCGCCCGTCGACACCTCGAGGGCGGCGGGCCGGCCTGACCCGTGGCCGACGAACCCGGCCCCGACGCGCTCGACGACGCGCTCGCCGAGCACGCCAGCTACCTGGCCGTCGAACGCGGCCTGCGACCGAACACGCTCGTCGCGTACCGGCGCGACCTCCACGCGTACACCCGGTTCCTGCGAGCCCGCGGCGTGTCGAGCCCCGACGCGGTGACCCCCGCGCTCGTCGGCGAGTACGTGGCGGTGCTGCGCGGCCCCCGCAACGGGGACGGGCCGGCGCTCGCGCCCGCGTCGGCCGCCCGGGCCCTCGTCGCGGTCCGGTCGCTGCACCGGTTCTGCGTCGACGAGGGGCTCGCCGGCCGCGACCCGACCGACGACGTCGCGCCCCCGCGGGTGCCGGCCGGGATCCCCAAGCCGCTCACCGAGGCGGAGGTCGACGCGCTGCTCGCCGCCGCGGCCGGACCCGAGCCGCGCGGCCTGCGCGACCGGGCGATCCTCGAGGTCCTCTACGGCGCCGGGGTGCGGATCAGCGAGCTCGTCGGCATGGACCGGGGCGACCTCGACCTCGACGCCGGAACGGTGCGGGTGCTCGGCAAGGGCGCCAAGGAGCGGCTCGTGCCGGTCGGGCGTCCCGCCCGGGCCGCGGTCCGGGCCTACCTCGAGGCCGGCCGGCCGGCGCTCGAGCGGTCCGGCGCCCGCCGCGGCGACGCGATGTTCCTGAACGCCCGCGGGGGTCGGCTCACGCGCCAAGGAGTGTGGATGCTCGTGCGGGCCGCCGGGGGCCGGGCCGGGCTCGGGGAGCGGGTCTACCCGCACGTGCTGCGCCACTCCTGCGCCACCCACATGGTCGACCGGGGGGCCGACATCCGGGTGGTGCAGGAGCTGCTCGGCCACGCCAGCCTGGCGACCACCCAGGTGTACACCCAGGTGTCCGCCGCCCGGCTGCGGGCCGTCTACGACGCCGCCCACCCCCGGGCCCGCCTCCCGGCGGGGGTGTCGGCCGGGGAAATCCGCCAGGGGGGGCGGTAGCCTCTGGGGATGGCCGACACGTCACATGGGCTGCTGCGCGCCCAGCTCCAAGAGGAGCGGGACCGGGTGGAGGCGCAGCTCCGCAAGCTCGGCCACGGCACGGACCGGGACCTGACCTTCGACGAGGGGTTCGCCGATTCGAGCCAGGTGACGGCCGAGCGGGCCGAGATCGACGCGCTCGCCGTCACGCTCGCCGACACCCTCGAGGACATCCAGGTGGCGTTGCAGAAGTTCGACGACGGCACCTACGGCCGCTGCGAACGGTGCGGCGGCGCGATCGCGGACGCCCGGCTGGAGGCCATGCCCGCCGCGCGGCTCTGCATCGCCTGCGCGTCGAAACGCTGACTGCGTGCCGCTGCGCGAGGCGCTCATCCTCTTCGGGTGCCTGGTCGTCGCCGTCATCCTCCACGAGCTGAGCCACGGGGTCGTTGCCCTGTGGCTGGGGGACGACACCGCGAAGCGGGCGGGGCGTCTCACCCTGAACCCCCTCCCGCACATCGACCCGTTCGGGTCGATCATCCTGCCGGCCATGGGGGCGCTCGCCGGGCTGCCCATCTTCGGGTACGCGAAGCCGGTCCCGGTCGACCCGGGGCGGCTGCGTCACCCCCGCCGCGACTTCATCCTGGTCAGCCTCGCCGGGCCGGCGACGAACCTCACCCTGATGGTGATCGCCGCGTTGGTGGCGCGGGCGATCTACTCGAGTGGCGGGGTGCTGCCCGGCACGATCAGCCAGTCGACCTCGGACGTGCTGCTCGAGATCGCCTTCTACTTCGCGCTCGTGAACCTGCTGCTCGGGCTGTTCAACCTGCTGCCCATCCCGCCGCTCGACGGGTCGGCGCTCGTCGAGCGGGCCCTCCCCGCGGCGTGGCTGCCCGGCTGGTACCGGTTCCGCCCGTACGGGCTGCTCGTGCTGCTCGTGCTCGTGTTCTTCACCGGGGTGGTCGGGACCGTCGTGCAGCCGTTCTTCGACGGGCTGCGCCACTTCGTCCTGGCATGAGCCGCGTCGGGCACCTGACCCGCCGCTTCGTCGGCGCGTTGCGGCCCGGGCCGCCCCGCGCCGTCGACGTCGCGTGGGTCCAGGAGGTGCTGAGCGGGAGCGAGTACGGCCTGTGGTCGCAGCTGCCCGCCCAGGATCGGCGCCACGCGATCCGTGTCGCCCGTCGCGTCCAGCAGACGTTGGCCGGCGGCGACGCGGCGGACGACCCGCGGTGGCTCGCCGCCGCGCTGCTGCACGACGTCGGGAAGCTCGACGCCGGCCTCGGGGTCCTCGGCCGGGTCGCGGCCACGCTGGCCGGCGGTGCGGCCGGTCACGAGATGGCCGGCCCGTGGTCGACGCGGCGGGGCTTCACCCGACGCGTCGGCCTCTACCTGCGCCACCCCGAGCTCGGCGCGACGCGCATCCGCGTCGCGGGTGGGCGGGAGGAGGCGGCCCGGTGGGCCGGTGCGCACCACGACGCCGACGTGTGGGCCGCGACCGGGGTGCCGCCCGCGGTGATCGACGCGCTCGTCGCCGCCGACGACGACTAAGGGCGTGGGAGCAGCCCGGCGGCGTCGCGGACCCGGGTGAGCACCTTCCCGGCGATGGCCTCGGCCTTCTGCGCGCCGGTGGCGAGCGCCGCGTCGACGGTCGCCGGGTCGTCCATCAGCGCGGCGTAGCGGGCCTGCAGCGGGGCGAGGAACGCGACGACGGCGTCCGCGACGGCCTGCTTCAGGGTCCCGTACCCGGCGTCGGCGTACTCGGCCTCGACCGCCGCGACCGGCCGGTCGGTGGTGGCGGCGAGGATCTGGAGGAGGTTCGAGACGCCGGGCTTGGCGTCGGGGTCGAAGCGGACGTCGGTGCCCGAGTCGGTGACCGCCGAGCGGATCCGCTTCGTGATGACCGTGGGGGCGTCGAGGAGGCCGATCGTGCCCTGGGGCGTCGGCGCGGTCGTGGACATCTTCGACGTCGGGGTCTGCAGGTCCATGACCCGGGCGGCGACGGGCGGGATGGCCGCCTCGGGGACGACGAGGGTGTCGCCGAAGCGGTGGTTGAAGCCGCAGCGCCAGGTCGCGGGTCAGCTCGAGGTGCTGGCGCTGGTCGTCGCCGACCGGGACCCGCTCGGCGTCGTAGAGGAGGATGTCGGCCGCCATGAGCACCGGGTAGTCGAACAGCCCGGCGGACACCGAGTCCCGGCCGGCCGACTTCTCCTTGAACTGGGTCATGCGGCCCAACTCGCCGACGGTGGCCACGCAGTTGAGGATCCAGGTCAGCTCGGTGTGGGCCGGGACGTGGCTCTGCACGAAGAGGGTGCAGCGCTGCGGGTCGAGGCCGGCGGCGAGCAGGACGGCGGCGGTGCGGCGGGTCTGCTCGGTGAGCGCCGCCGGGTCGTAGGGGATGGTCATGGCGTGCAGGTCGACGACGCAGTAGAAGGCGTCGTCGGCGTCCTGGGTCGCGACCCAGTGGCGGATCGCCCCGAGCAGGTTCCCGAGGTGCTTGTCGCCGGTGGGCTGGATGCCCGACAGGACCCGTGTCATCGCCCGACACGGTAGTGGCGCCCTTCCCGCGACGGCGGGCGGGTAACTTCGGGATGGCGATGGGCTACGAGGTCAACACCGCGGTGTACGAGGGTCCCTTCGACCTGCTGTTGCACCTGATCCTGCGCCAGGAGGTCGACCTCTTCGAGGTGTCGCTCGCCGACGATCGTCGACGAGTACCTCGCCGAGCTCGACCGGATGGAGACGCTCGACCTCGAGATCGCCACCGAGTTCCTGCTCATCGCCGCGACGCTCGTCGAGCTGAAGGCCCGGCGGCTGCTGCCCGCCCCCGAGGACCTCGAGCTCGACGAGGAGCTGCTGCGCTTCGAGGAGCGCGACCTGCTCCTGGCCCGCCTGCTCGACTGCAAGACGTTCCAGGACGCCGCCGCGGCGCTCGGGGCGCTCATGCGCGTCGCCGACCGGAGCGTGCCCCGCACCGCCGGCCCCGAGGAGCCGTACCGGTCGCTCGTGCCCGACCCGCTCGAGCGGCTCCGACCGGAGCAGCTGCGCGACGCCGCCCGGCGGGCGCTCGCGCCGCGGCCCGTCGACGCACGTCGACGTCGATCACATCGCGCCGATCCGGGCGAGCGTCGCCGACGCGATCGACGCCGTCCTCGAGCTGCTCCCCGAGGGTCGGCCCGTGCCGTTCCGGGAGCTCACCCGCGGCGCCCGCGACGCGCCTCGACGTGATCGTGCGGTTCCTCGCCGTGCTCGAGCTCTACAAGCAGGGGGTCGTCGACCTCGACCAGCCGACGACGTTCGGGGCGCTCACCGTGCAGCGCGTGCCCGGCGGCACCACGCTCGACGCGGCGAGCATCGCCGACTGGGACGCGCCGCTCGACGGCGCCGGAGCCGCAGCGGTGACCGGCACCCCGGGCGGGGGCGGCGACGGCGGCGAGTCGCGCCGGGCCATCGAGGCGGTGCTCATCGCGGCGACCGAGCCGGTCGAGGCCGCGCTTCCTCGCCGAGCTGGTGGAGCTGCCCGTCGACGACGTCGTGGCGCTCTGCGATGCGCTCGCCGACGAGTACGAGCGCGACGGCCGCGGGTTCGTGCTCGCCCGCGTCGCCGGCGGGTACCGGTTCCAGACCCACCCCGAGATGGTGCAGTACGTGGAGCGGTTCGTGCTCGAGGGCCAGCACGTCCGCCTGTCCGGGCCGGCGTTGGAGACGCTCGCCATCGTGGCGTACAAGCAGCCGATCTCGCGGGCGCAGGTGTCGGCCATCCGGGGCGTCGACGTCGAGAGCACCCTGACGACGCTGGTGGCGCGCGGCTACGTCGCCGAGGTCGCCCGCGACCCCGGACCGGGCCTCGCCGTGCTCTACGGGACGACGACCCTGTTCCTCGAGCGGCTCGGCTTGGCGTCGCTCGCGTCGCTGCCGCCGCTCGGGGACTTCGTGCCCGACGCGGGGATCGTGCAGGCGCTCGAGCGGGGGCTGCGCCTCTCCGACGACCCCACCGCGGAGGAGTCCACCGAGCCGACCGACGGCTGACGTGCCGGCGGGGAGCGCGTCCAGAAGGTGCTGGCCCGCGCCGGGTTCGGGTCGCGGCGCACCGCCGAGGACCTCGTGCGGGCCGGCCGCGTCTCGGTGGACGGGCACGTCGCCCGGCTGGGGCAGCGCGTCGAGCCCGCCAGTCGGCTCTGCGTCGACGGGGTGCTCGTCCCGACCGCCGCCGACCTCGTCTACTACCTGCTGCACAAGCCGACGCACGTGGTGACCACCGCGCACGACCCGGAGGGTCGCCCCACCGTGCTCGCCCTGGTGCCCGCCGAGCCGCGGGTCTTCCCCGTCGGGCGCCTCGACTACGACACCGCCGGGCTGCTCGTCCTCACGAACGACGGCGACCTCGCCCAGCTGCTCTCCCACCCGCGCCACGGGGTCGCCAAGACCTACCTCGCCGAGGTGACCGGCGTGCCGTCCGCGGCGACGCTGCACCGCCTGCGGGAGGGCGTCACCCTCGACGACGGCCCGACCGCGCCGGCCCGGGCCCGGCTCGTCGGGCAGCGCGCCGACACGTCCGCGGTGGAGCTCACCATCCACGAGGGACGGAACCGGCAGGTGCGCCGCATGCTCGACGACGGTCGGGCACCCGGTGCGGCGACTCGTGCGCACCCGCATCGGCCCGGTGCACGACGACCGCCTGGCGCCCGGCGCGTGGCGGCCGCTCCGCGCCGGCGAGATCCGCGCGCTGTACGAGGCCGCGACCGTCGCCGGAGATCCCCGCGGCGGCACGCGGCCCGGCCAGTAACCTGCGGTCGTGCCCCTCCGAGCGTTCCGCGGCGCGACGACCTGCGACGCCAACACGAAGGCCGAGATCACCGAGAAGACCCAGGAGCTCGTCCGTGAGCTGCTCGACCGCAACGGCCTGGCGCACGACGACCTCGTCAGCATGCTCTTCACCGCCACCCAGGACCTGACCGCCGAGTTCCCCGCCACCGCGGCCCGCCAGCTCGGGCTGGGCGACGTGCCGCTGCTCTGCGCCCGCGAGATCGCGGTCGAGGGTGCCCTGCCGCAGGTCATCCGGGTGCTGGTGCACTGCGACACCCGCCGGCCGCGGGCCGAGCTGCACCACGTCTACCTCGGCGGGGCGCGCAGCCTGCGCGACGACCTGCCCGCGTGACGCCCGCCGAGACCGTCGGCGCACCGGCCGGGCCCGCGTGAGCGGCGACGAGCTGACCCTCGAGGGGCCCGCCCCGATCCGCGGGCGGCTGCGGCCCCCCGGCGACAAGGGGATCTCGCATCGGGCGCTGCTGTTCGCCGCGTTCGCCGACGGCACCGAGCGCGGTGTCTCGGCTCGCCGACGGGGACGACGTGGCCCGCACCCGCGCCGCGCTCACCGCGCTCGGCGTCCCGATCGACGAGCACCACCGACGGCGGCGTGCGGGTGCGCGGCGGCGGCGTCGACGCGCTGCGCGAGCCCGCGGGCGTGCTCGACTGCGCCAACTCCGGGACCACGATGCGCTGCGCCCTCGGGCTGCTCGCCGGCCGGCCGTTCCACACGGTGCTGGTCGGCGACGACGCGCTCACCCGCCGGCCCATGACCACGCGTCGCGGCGCCGCTGCGGGCCATGGGCGCGCACGTCGACGGCCGCGAGGACGGCGAGTACCCGCCGCTCGCCATCCGCGGCGGGCCGCTCGTCGGCCGCCGCCACGAGCTCGCGAACCCGAGCGGGCAGGTGAAGACCGCGCTGCTGCTCGCCGGCCTCCAAGCCGACGGGGTCACCGAGATCGTCGAGCCGGCCCCGAGCCGCGATCACAGCGAGCGGCTCCTCGCCGCGCTCGGCGCCCCCGTGACCCGCGACGGTCCCGCCGCCGTCCGGGTGCAGCGCAGCCGGCTCGCCCCGTTCGAGCTCGTCGTGCCCGGCGACGTCTCGTCCGCCGCGTTCTTCATCGTCGCCGCCGCCGTCACGCCCGGCTCCGAGCTCGTCGTCGAGGACGTCGGGCTGAACCCGGCCCGGCTCGGGTTCGTCGACGCGCTGCGCGGCATGGGGGCGGACATCCGCGTCACCGTCCGTGAGGAGCGGCTCGGCGAGCCGGTCGGGGAGCTCACCGTGCAGGCCGCGCCGCTCCACGGGGCCGAGATCACGGTCGCGGAGGGCTTCATCGACGAGGTGCCCGCCCTCGCCGTCGCGGCCGCGTTCGCCGAGGGGGTCACCGAGTTCCGTGCCGTCGCGGAGCTGCGGGTGAAGGAGAGCGACCGGCTCGCCGCGCTCGACCAGGAGCTGCACCCAGCTCGGGGTCGGCGTCGAGGCCGGCCCCGACCGGCTCGTCGTGCGGGGCGGGACCCCCCGGGCGGCGACGTTGAAGAGCCACGGCGACCACCGCGTCGCCATGGCCGCCGCGGTGGCCGCCAACGCCGTGGCCGGCGCCTCGACCGTGCGAGGCTGGCGGACCGTGGCCGTGTCGTACCCGGGCTTCGCCGACGACCTCGCGGCGCTCACCCGGTCGCCCCGGTGAGACCCGTCGTCGCCATCGACGGGCCGTCCGGGGCGGGCAAGTCGACGGTGGCGCGAGAGGTCGCCGCGGCGCTCGGCCTCGAGGTGCTCGACACCGGCGCGATGTACCGGGCGGTGACCCGCGCCGTCCTCGACCGTGGCACCGACCCCGGCGACGAGGCGGCCTGCGCCGCGGTGGCGCGCCGCGTCACGATCGAGCAGCGCGGCCCCACCACGCGGCTCGACGGCCGCGACGTGAGCCGCGCCATCCGCGCCGACGACGTCACCGCCGCCGTGTCCAGCGTGTCGGCGCACCCCAGCGTCCGCACCGTGCTCGTCGAGCACCAGCGGGCGTGGGTCGCCGCGCACCACGGCGGCGTGGTCGAGGGTCGCGACATCGGCACCGTCGTGTTCCCCGACGCCGCGGTGAAGGTCTACCTGACGGCGAGCGAGGTCGAGCGGGCCCGCCGGCGACGCGACGAGGCTCACCCCGCCGCCGCGGTCGACGCGGTGCAGGCCGAGCTCGAGTCGGCGCGACCACCTCGACAGCGACCCGCGCCACGTCGCCGCTCCAGCCGGCGCCCGACGCGCTGCGCATCGACACCACCGGCCGGCCGGTCGACGAGGTCGTGCGCGAGATCGTCGACGCGTTCCACGAGCGCACCGGGGCGCCGCGATGAGGCGGGCGTTCTGGTGGGTGATCCGCGGCGTCGTGGTCGCGCTGTGCCGCGTGCTGTTCCGCGTCCGGGTCGTCGGCCGCGACCACGTCCCGCCCGACGGGGCCTACATCGTGGCGCCGTCGCACCGATCGATCGTCGACATCCCGTTCACCGCGTGCACGACCCGGCGCCGGCTCTGCTTCCTCGCCAAGCAGGAGCTGTTCGGATCCTGGCTCGGGCGGACGATGTTCCCGCCGCTCGGCGGCATCCCCGTCGAGCGGGGCAGCACCGACCGGGCCGCGCTGCGCGCCGCCGACACCGTCCTCGTCGACGGGCAGCCCCTCGCCATCTTCCCGGAGGGCACCCGCCGCCGCGGGCCGGTGCTCGGTGACCTGTTCCACGGGGCCGCGTACCTCGCGCTGCGTCGCGGCGTGCCGATCGTGCCCGTCGGCATCGGCGGCAGCGAGGAGATCCTCCCGAGCGGCCACGTCGTGCCCCGACCTCCACCGTGTGGTGGTCGTCGTCGGCGCCCCGCTCGAGCCGCCCGCCGGGCGCCACGGCCCGGCGGCGCAGCGACGTCACCGCGCTCACCGAACGGCTGCGCGTCGCGCTGCAGGACGTGTTCGACGAGGCCCGCCGCCGCGCCGGGACGGCCGAGCCGCTACGCGCCGGCGAGGTCCGCGAGCGCGCGTGACGCGTCCGCGGTGCGGTCCTCGTGCCGCGGACCGCCCGACCGGGCCGCGTCGCCCGGGGCGCCGCCCACCGCGAACGCGGCCAGCGCGTCCAGCGCGGGCAGCAGGTCCCGCAGCTCGCGGGGCGGCGGGAAGTACTCGTCCTCGTCGGTGACGAACACCGGCTCGACGCCCCGGGTCGGCGCGAGGGCGTCCACCACGGCGGTCACGAGGTCCTCGGGGGCGCTCGCGCCGGCGGTCACCCCCACGACGCGGGCGTCGCCGAGCGCCGCCACGTCGAGCTCGTCCGGGCCGTCGACCCGCAGCACCCGGTCACAGCCCGCGTCGCGTGCCACCGTGGCGAGCGCCACGGTGTTCGACGAGTTCGCGCTGCCGATCACCACCACCGCGTCGGCGCGGGACGCCACGACGCGCAGCGCCGCCTGCCGGTTCGTCGTCGCGAAGCACAGGTCCCCGCGGGTGGCCGTCCACAGCGTCGGGTAGCGGGTCCGGGCCTCGTCCATGATCCCCTCCCAGTCGTGGAGGGCGAGCGTGGTCTGGGCGAGCAGCGCCACCCGGCTCGGGTCCGCGACCCCCTCCAGCGCCGCGCCGAGGTCGTCCTCGTGCTCGACGAGCCGGATGGCGTCCGGGGCGACGGCCAGGGTGCCGACCGCCTCGTCGTGGCCGGCGTGCCCGACGTAGACGACGGTGAAGCCCTTCTGGGCGCGCACCTTCGCCTCGTGGTGGACCTTCGTGACGAGCGGGCACACCGCGTTGACCACGAACCGGTCGTCGGCGCGTGCCGCCTCGACCACCGCCGGCGCCGAGCCGTGGGCCGACAGCATGAGCGGCGCCCCCGGCGGGACGGCGGCCACGTCGTCGACGAACACGACGCCGAGGTCACGGAACCGGTCGACGACCAGGCGGTTGTGGACGATCTCGTGGTAGCAGTACACGGGCGGCTCGAAGACGCGCACCATCCACGCCAACGCCTTGATCGCCATCTCGACGCCGGCGCAGAAGCCGCGCGGCTCGGCGAGCAGCACCGTCTCGACCACGACTCGAGGGTAACGCCCGCCTCTCCCGCCCGTAGACTCGCCGCATGACCGTCGCGCGGGTGGTGGCGGTCGCGCCCGGCTCGCCGGCGTCCACCGCCGGCATCTGCCCCGGGGACGACCTCCTCGCCGTCAACGGCGAGCAGGTCCGCGACGTCATCCGCTACCAAGTCCAGGCCGACGAGGCCTCCGTCGAGCTCGACGTCCGCCGCGGCGGGCTCGAGCAGCACGTCGTCGTCGAGAAGGCCGCCGGGGAGCCGCTCGGCGTCGAGCTGTCCGTCCGCGGTGTTCGACCAGGTCCGCACGTGCGACAACCACTGCCCGTTCTGCTTCATCTTCCAGCTGCCGCCCGGGATGCGCCGCAGCCTCTCCCTGCGCGACGACGACTACCGGCTCTCCTTCCTGTACGGGAACTTCACCACCCTCACCCGCTTCACCGAGGCCGACCTCGAGCGGGTCGTCACCGAGGGGCTCGGCCCCCTCTACGTGAGCATCCACGCCACCGACCCGATGGTGCGCGCCCGGCTGCTGCGCAACCGGCGCGGCGCCGTGAGCCTGCGCTGGCTCGCCGCGCTCCTCGACGCCGGCGTCACCGTGCACGGCCAGGTCGTCGTCTGCCCCGGGCTCAACGACGGGGACGCCCTCGACGACACCCTCCTCGGCGTCCTCGACCGGTACCCGGCGCTGGCCACCGTGGCCGTCGTGCCCGTCGGCGTCGCCGTCCACTCCCGCGAGGACAGCCTCCGGGCCCACACCCCCGACGAGGCGCAGCGGGTGCTCGACCAGGTCGCGGCGTGGCAGCCCCGCTTCGTCGCGGCGCTCGGTCGGCGCGTCGTGCACGCCGCCGACGAGTACTACCTCCTCGCCGGTCGCCCGTTCCCCGACGCCGACGCCTACGACGGCTTCGAGCAGCACGAGAACGGGATCGGGATGGCCCGCACGTTCCTCGCCGACGCCGAAGCCGCGCTCGCCGGCCGACCCGGGCCCGGCACCGGCCCGCGCGCCGGGTTCTTCGCGTGGGTCGACGGCGCCCCGCCCGACGGGTACCGCGCCCCCCGCAGCACGCCGCGGCCCGCGTCGGATGCCGCGGCGGCGCCCGTCGGGATCGTCACCGGCGAGTACGGCGCCGCCGTCCTCGCGCCGCTGCTGCCCGCCCTCACCCGCCACGCCGGCGTCCCCGTCCGGGTCGTGCCCGTCACCAACCGGTACTTCGGCGGCAACATCGCCGTCACCGGGCTGCTCACCGGCGCCGACGTCGCCGCCGCCCTGGCGGCCGAGCCGGCCGGGCACCGGTACCTGCTCCCCGACGTCGTGCTGTCCCGCGACCGGTTCCTCGACGACCGCACCGTCGAGGACCTGCCGCGCCCCGTCGAGCTCGTCGCCACCGACGGCGCGTCGCTCGTCGCCGCGCTGCCGTGACCGTCCCGGCCGTCGCCGTCATCGGGCGACCCAACGTCGGGAAGTCGACGCTCGTGAACCGCCTCATCGGCCGGCGGCGCACCATCGTCGAGGAGCAGCCCGGCGTGACCCGCGACCGCAAGGAGCTCGACGCCGAGTGGCGCGGCCGACGGTTCCGGCTCGTCGACACCGGCGGATGGCTCGCCCCCCAGGACACCGGCGGCGCCGCGTCGCTCGACCGGGCGGTCAGCGCCCAGGCCGAGCGGGCCATCGAGCTCGCCGACGTGCTGCTCCTCGTGCTCGACACCACCGTCGGCGTCACCGAGGAGGACGCCCGCGTCGCCCGCCTGCTGCACCGGACCAGCAAGCCGGTGTTCGTCGTCGCCAACAAGGTCGACGACGAACGCCGCGAAGCCGACGCGTGGGCGTTCAGCCGCCTCGGGCTCGGCGACCCCATCCCGGTGAGCGGGCTGCACGGGCGGGGCAGCGGCGACCTGCTCGACGCCGTCGTCGACGCGTTGCCGCCCGAGGCCGACGTCCCCGCCGAGGACGACGGGCCCGGCCCGTTCTCCGTCGCGATCGTCGGTCGACCCAACGTCGGGAAGTCGACGCTGTTCAACCGGCTCGTCGGCGACGAGCGGGTCGTGGTGCACGACGAGGCCGGCACCACCCGCGACGCCGTCGACACCGTCGTCGACACCCCCGACGGGCCGCTGCGCTTCGTCGACACCGCCGGGCTGCGCCGGCGCAGCCGCGTCGACGAGCCGTCCGAGTACTACGGGAACGTCCGCGCGCTCGAAGCCGTCAACCGGGCCGACGCCGCGCTGCTCGTCATCGACGCCGCCGCGGGCGTCACCCACCAAGACCAGCGGCTCGCCGAGCGCATCGACGCCGCCGGCACGGCGATCGTCGTGCTGCTCAACAAGTGGGACCTCCTCGACGGCGACACCGAGCGGCGCCGCGACGTCATCACCGACATCGGTGACCGGCTCGGCTTCCTCGGCTACGCCCCCGTGCTGAAGACCTCCGGGCTCACCGGCCGCAGCCTCGCCCGCATCCTCCCCGCCCTCCGCGAGGCCGAGACGGCGTATCACCGGCGCATCCCCACCGCCGCGCTGAACCGCGTCGTGCAAGAGGCCCAGGCCGCGCACCCACCCAGCTCGGTGCGGCGCCGACGCCCCCGCATCCTCTTCGCCACCCAAGGTGCCACCGACCCGCCCACCGTCACCCTCTTCGCCACCGACGCGCTCCCACCCACCTATCTCCGCTACCTCGAGCGCGCGCCTCCGCGAGGCCTTCGAGCTCGGACCCGCCCCCCTCAAGCTGCGGGTCCGTCTCCGCAGCACCTGACGCGACGACGCGCCGCGGGACCGGCGCGCGCCGTCTGGTCTAATCAAGCCGTGCCCTGGTGTCTGCACTGCGACCGGTACCTCACACCACCCACCGTGCGGGCCGACGGCACCTGCCCGAGCTGCGGACAGATCGTCGACGCCGGCAAGGCCCGCACGCCACGCCCACGAACCGCCACCGGCGCGTCACCCGGACCGGACACCGACGAGGACACCCCACCGGTCCCCTGGCACCTCAAGCTCCTCCTCCTCGCCCTCGCCATCTACCTCACCTACCGACTCGTCCAAGGCGTCGCCTGGCTCATCGCCCACATCTGACCCGGCCAGCCCGCCGATACCATCACCACCTTGACGGGCTGTGGCGCAGCTTGGTTAGCGCGTCGGTCTGGGGGACCGAAGGTCCCGGGTTCGAGTCCCGGCAGCCCGACCAACATCACCGCAGGTCAGAGGCCTGAACGTTCCCGCCGGCGGGAAGGAGAGGGCCTCGGAAGGCCCTCCGATTAACGCATGATTAACGAGGACGAGCCCGGACCACACGGATGGGACCGGACGAGCGGGTATCGGCGCTGGAAAGCGAGCGCGAGGATCGCGACCGTGGACCCGACCCCGACGAAATCGACTGCCCGGCTGCGACGCCCTGGTCGACGTGCGCCGGCCTCTCGGCGTCGAGGTGACGATCCTCGACCGCGAGCCGTCCATGACGTCGGTGCCGAACCCGGTCGAGATCCTCATCGGGGGAGTGGTCGTGCATCGCTGCGAGCCGCACGACGTGGCCGCGGAGACAGTCGCTAGGCGGGTCGGCGATCTACTCCGCGAGCAAGGCTGGGAAGAACGCTCACGATGAAGGAGTACCGATGGGCGAGGAACAGATCACGAAGGCCGAACGGAAACTGCTGGCCAGGCTCACAGCGAAAGCCGAGTGGGAAGAGGTCGGGTCGGTCGCCAGTCGCAACGTCATCGTCCACGCGCCGGAGGGCGACGTCGCAACCGTCTACCTCTTGAACCCTGATCTGCGCCCGGAGGCCGCGCCTGTATGAGCCCATTGGGCTCAGTACGCAGCCACCCCAAGGAGGCCGGAAGGTGGCAGGCGCAGTTCGGCCCGATCACGGAGGACGAAGAAGGCGTACCGGTCGGTGAAATTTGGTTACCTGACCGCTACGTTACGAAGCAACTCGCAGCGATGGCGGCCGCCGTCGCGGTGTTGAACCAACGGGAGCAGCAGGTCGAGGCGATCCCTGTTCAGACCTGCAACCGCGCGACGACGCCTTCCCGGTCAGTCCCACTCTCGCCGGTTGGGGTGCGTCCGGTCGTAGAACACGAGGTCGCTCTGCGACTCGACGACGGGCTGGATGCGCGGCTCAGGCTTCGCGGGTTTCGGCTCCTCGCGCCCTGAGCCGGAGCCCTCGGGCGGCCGCTGTACGCATCGCGCCAAGACGGCCGCCCGGTCGCGGGTCCGCGCCCGTGTCGCCAGCGCCTCCAGCTCAGCGTGCCGTGCGGCGCGCTCGCCATCACTGGGCGGCGGCGGCGCGAGCGCACGCAGTTCAGCCTCCAGCGCGGCTCGGTGCAGTCCGGCGCCAGAGTTGCCAACCTCGCTCGCAGTTCATCCCTGGTCGCCATACCTAGTCCTCTCCTAGTCGTTGAAGCACTCGCTCGGCTCGACGTTGAGCGCGACGTTGAGCGCGACGTTCAGCGCGGGCACGCTTCGAGGCGGCGCGTTCGCGGCGCGCCTCGCGTCTCCGTGTTCTCTCTCTTCTTCATCTCGTAGTTCACGCTCTCCTATCCATCGGGGATCGCGGGTGGGGCGGGGGAGGAGGCCCCAAGAGGCACCCCGCCCCCACCGCGACCGACCTGGGCCGACGGCCGCGACTCCTGGGGGGCGCGCGCGACCACCGGCCACAGACCTTCTTCACATCAGCCGCCCGAATGACCCGAGCAGCGCCCAGCACTCCTTGACGACCTCTTCGGGGAGCAACCAGTCGAGCATCAGGGTCTGCAACTCACGCTGCGCGTCGCACGCCGCATCGACAACCTCGCCGACAGGCGTGCCGGCACACGCCTCGTCGCGCAGTTGTTCGAGGCGCGCCTTGAATCGCCGCGGGCTTCCTGGTCGGCAATCGACGACCGCTGACTAGGCGGCGGGTACCGGTAACCGAGTTCCTTAACGAGACGTACTGGCTCCGCGTTGAGCCGATCAAACTCGGCGTGGCGTGCCGCGTTCTGAGCGTCGCTCGTGGCCTGTCCGAGCGCACTCCGCGCCATGTCTTGTAGTTCCGTGTCGCTGGGCATCGGGTTTCCTCCTCTACTGGCCGACGAGCCGGACTATGCGCGCATATGCGCTCGGCTCGCCGGTACGTCTTCTTAGGGACCGCGGCCGGATAGTCCCGCAGCCGGTTCACCATCGAGCCGTGCTCTTCCGCCGTCGACGGGATCGCGACGCGCTCCGCGTGCGTGAGCGGTTCCGGCTCCGCCATCCTCTGCTCAAGGAACGCGCCGATGCGTTCGAGGGACGCGACGCGCCGCTGGGCCGACACGACCGGCGGCTGACCATCCGGCGAGGTGTCGGGCGAAGGTGGCACGAATGTCGGACTGTCGCCGCTCAGGAACGCTTCGAGTTGCATGAAGCGGCCGAGCTGCTGCTCGCCGAACCCACGCCGCTGGGCCTCCTCGGCGAGCCGGCGCTCCTCGACGGCCGCCCGCGAACAGGGCCGCGGCCCGTTCGGCGACGTCGGTGGCCGTACTTTCTCCTCGCGGGGCGGTTTTGGCGACCGGGTAGGGGCCTGCGGGCAATCTGGCGGTCACGCCGGGACTCCCGGTCCCGCGCCGTCGGCCTCATCGCCGGGTACGACCTGCGGCCGGCTGTCCGGTGCTGGGCTCGCCTGGACCTCCTCGCCGACGTGGCGGGCGGCGCCCGGGTCGCGGTGGAACCCGACAGCGTGCGAGTTGGCGGCGGACGCGGACTCGAAGTCGGTTCCGCAGACGGTGCAGCGACTAGCCATCAGTGTGTCTCCTTCGCATCGGGTCGGACGGTGACGGTGGCGTTCATCGCCGCCCCCGTCGGATGTTGCGGCGGGGCGACTCGCGGTGATCGCGACGCACTTCGCGCCCGCACTCCGCGCCGCACACGTTCAGCTCGTGGCCTTGCGGCAGCACCGCGGCGCACGTCGGGTTGACGCATCGGCGCTCTGCGAGCGCGCCCGGCCACCGGTGCTCACCGCGCGCTCATCGCCGCCTCGCTCGTCGCCATTGCGCCATGCGGGCGCTGCCCCGCGCCCGGTCGGCGTCGAGCATCGCCGTCACCGACTCGTGTACGGCGGCGCGGTTGGCGCTGTCGGGCAGGCCGGGGAGGCGGCTGTCCGCTACGAGGGCCGCGAGCGTGTCGCCCGGGGCGTGCTGCGGCTCCATGCTTGGGTCGAGGATTACCGCCGACACGCGTTGTGCGGCCATCCGGTCGGCCTGGGTGAGCCGGCGTGGCCGGTTGGCGGCGAGGTCGTTTTGGTCGTCGAGGCCCCGCTGCCAGGCTCGGCTGGAACGGCCGGTGAGGAGCCCGCCGGTGTCCGCCGCTGCGCGGTCGATGAGGTGACGGCGCTGGGTCATCGTCTCGCCGACCAAATGGGCGAGGCAGATCATCATGGCCGTCGCCTGGTCGTCGTGACGTCCGCGTCGATGCTGGACGCGTACGCCGTCGCCGACCTCGTCGATGCGGAGCGCGAGGAACTCGTCGCGTAGTTCCTCGTCGGCGGGGAGGTGGAGACGGCCCTCCCGAAGCGCGTTGATGAGCAGCGGCGCGCGTCTTCTTGTGCCATCCCTGGCTCATCGTCTCGGGTCGAGCGGTGATCGACGGGTGGCGCTCCGCGAGGTTGCGCATCATCTGCTCGGCCTGCCACGGATCGATGAAGACGCGGTCGCGGCACCGGTAGCGTCCGGCGAGTTCAGCGATGGCGGACTCCACCGACGCGAGGCGGACCTTCCCCGTGAGCCGAGACGGCGCCCACACCTTCTTGGCGTCGAGGACGTAATGCCGCTCACCCGACTCGCCGCGTTCGGCGTGCATGACCGTGACGACGCTCCGGTCGTCGCGGACGCCGAGGTCGACGCCGATCACGTACCGCGTCCCGATCTGCCACGGGACGGGGAACCGGTCGAGGTCCTCGCATTGCCCGTAGTCGCTGTCGCTGACGAGACCCTCGTCGGCCTGCACCCACTCGTTCTCGAACAGGCGGAGGTACACCGACTCGGGGTAGTGCTGGCGGTACTCGGCGAGGCGGACCTCGGACATCCACGGGCTCGGGCCGGGCGTCTCCGACGTCCACCACAACTCGGAGGCCCGAGCGTGCTCCAGTTCCTGATAGGAGAAATGCGCCGGCGACCCGGCGGTCATCACGATGAGCGCCCGCGACTCGGTCACCTTCGCCAGCGCTGACATCATCGCGATGAGCAGCCCCCGGGACGCCTCCGTGTCCCGCCAAACGGACAGCTCGTCGACCACGAGAACCGCCGGCTTCAACCCGTACGCCGACGGCGCGTCCGCCGGAACGACGTCGAGCGTGACCCCGGTCGCCTTGACCATCACCCGCGCCGCGTCAATGTCGAGCAGCGCGCCGATACCCGGGAGTGTTCGTCGCGTAGTCGCGGATCGCCCGAATGGCGATGGCGCCCTGCGCCTTGTCGGCCGCCAGGTAGTAGCACTCGGAGGCGGGCGGGAGCTGCGTCAACATCGCCGCGAGTACCACACCCGCCGAGCCGCCCGTCTTGTCGTAACCGCGGCTTCGGGTCACGATGCCGTACGGCGTCGCCGAGCCGACATCGAGAGCAGCTCGGGCGTCTCGCCGCTGGACCTCGTCCGCGACATCACCCCAACGACGGCCGTCGTTGAGCCTCAGCGAGCACAGCAGCGAGAAGGCGCGTTCCAGTGCGTCGCTCACGCCGACACCTCCCCGCCGTCGACGAGTACGGCGTCGTCCAGCCGCTCGGCGTCCAGGGCCCGCACCGCGGCGGTGTCCTTCCCCGCGCCGATCAACGAGTCGACGTCGATACCGGCCGCGACCGCGCCAGCACGGGCACGCGCCAGGTCGGCATCCGATCGAGGATCGAGCCCGTACCGAGCCGAGAGGTCAAGCAGTCGCCGCTCACAGCGGTCCACGTGCTCAAGCAGCGGGTGCTGCTTCGGCTCACCATCGACGTCGACCACCAGGCCGCGGGCCTCGATGTCGGCGAGGGCACGCTGGCGGCGGACCCACACCTCGGCGCCCACCCTGGCCATCACCGGGTACGCCCTGACCAGGTCGGGCTGGTGGCCGTACAGGTCCTCGACGGCCTCAAGGACCTCGGTGTCGTCGATCTTCGCCCAGTAGCCGTGCGTGCGGGCGACCTGATTACCGGGCTCGAACGCCCGCCACGAGTAGCCGCGAGCCGGGTTCGCGGTTCGCAGCGGGTGCGGGTCGAGGCCCTCGCGGGCCCGGCGTCGCGGCTGCCCGGCCATCACCGCGTCTCCCGGATCGACGCCGCGGGCTGAGGGGCAGCGGCGAGGCGGGCCTCGCCTCTGCGGCGGGCCTTGCGGACGCGGTCACGACGGCGTCGTTCGGCGACGATCTGCTCGGGCGGTGCCGTGCTGCGTGCCGGAGACATCTCCGCGACCTCCGCGGGAAATGGGGCGGGTCGTCGTCTCCGGCGGCCGACTCGTGGATAACTCTACGGCGCTGGCACGTCGGGTCCGCGGATGGCGGCTCACGAAGCGCTCATTTCGAGGAGTTCACCCTGCGCCGGGCAGCGCCGACGCCGACCGGAGTCGACGCCGACGCACCCCGACGATGCCCGTCGAGCGAGGCCGGCTCGGTGGTCCGACCTTGCACCCGTATGAGCACGCGGGCGCCGCGGTGGCGCTCGCCGGGCTGGCCACGGAGACGCCCCGCCGGGGCGACGCCTGGCCGAGAGCGGACGCGTTTCTGCCCCCGCCCCGTTAGTCCGGGGTTAATCGAGGCCGGGAAGTCCTTACGGCGCAATGCTTCCCGGGCACGCATCGGACAGGTAGACCGACGCGACGCGTGTGCATCGTTTCGCCGGGCGCCGTGAAAGGCACGCACGGACCGGCTGGCGTTGTTGTGGGCGTGCCGGGGCGTGTGTGGGCGTGTCGGGGTGGGGTGTCGGGCACCGCCGGCGCGGTCCGCGTGTTCGTGTCGAGTGGACCGAGCCGACCGCGGTGAACCTCCTTAGAGGGAGGTTCACTGGCAGGCGGTCGACTACTCGGGGTCGTGACTGAACCTGGCACGGTCGCGGTGCGGTCAGGTTCACTGGTTCGGTCCGTCCATGTCGTGGACATAAACGTGCATCAGGGCGGCGCCCGCGGTCCGTCTTCGGTGCGGAGGCAGCCGAGCCCGACGGCCCGGTCGATGCCGGCTTTCTTGTCGTCGGTGCCGGCCCTGATGTTCATGCCGGCGACGAGTTCGCGCTGGCTGAGGAGCCGTCCGGCGTTCTTGGCGGTCGCGACGGCGACGCGGGTGAGGTCCTCAAGGCGGTCGGCCTTCGGGTTGGCGGACTCGGCGACGGTCCAGACGTGGACGGTCGCCCCGGCGTCGGGGTAGACGGTGAACTCGATCTCGGCAGCGACGGAGTTCCGCCGGGCGGCGTGCCCGTGCCGGTCCTTCGCGCACGTGAGGTGGAGTTTCCCGCCGGCCTCGCGGCTGAGCGCCGGCTTCGCGGTGACGAGGTAGCTGGCGCCGTTGATCGCGGCCCGCTTACGCTTCGACCCGGACGGGTGCAACGGGTTGTCCATCGCCTTCGTGGAGTGGTCGAGGAGCAGGACGCACGGCCCGGCGTCGGCGAGCCGTCGAGGGACACGGCGCATACCAAGGGGCGACCTCAAGGTCCTTGTTCTCGTCGACGCCCTCAAGGCCGAACGCCTCGCCCATCGAGTCGACGACGACGAGGGTCACGACGTTGTCCGCGGCCTCGGTCTCAATGAGGTCCACGGCGGCGTCGGAGAAGAACTCGGTCGGCCCGTGATACAGCAGACGCTGCCCGCGATGCCCTGGTCGTCGACACCGAGCGGCGGAGGCCCGCTCGACGATGGTCGACATGTCGGGATCCTCGAAGTCGACCCAGACAACGTGGCGGCCAGCGTCGATTTCCTGGGCGGCAGCGACCTCGCCGACCCATGACTTGCCGACCGCGGAGTCGCCGTGGAGCCCGTTGACCCGGCCGGGGTACAGCGACGCGTGGCGGTCGTCGCGGCGCAGCACAGATCAGGGACGACCGGCGGGATCTCGCCGCGCAGCGCCGGCCAGGGGTCGACGCGCTGCCACGACTCCAGACGGTCGTCGTCGGTGTCGCCGGCCGCGTCGGACGGGGCGCCGGTGACGCGCCGCTCCGCCTCCTCCATGCTGAGCCCGCTCATCGCCGGCTCCTCGGGTGGGCCGTCCCGGCGTCGAGTCCGGACCGGATGGCGTTGCGCGCCTCGGTTTCCGCGAAGTCCACGGCGAGCGGCGCGGCGTCGAGGAGCGCCTGCCCGGCGTCGTCGTAGTCGAGCTTGCCGTCGGCGACGAGTTGGCCGATGTTGAAGCCGGAGCGGTGACACTCCTCGTTACGGACGCCGGGCACCGCGGCGACGCAGGTCGGCGCACTCCGTTCGAGGATGACCCGCGCCCCTCGCCCCCGACAAGCAGCGCGCCACCCTGTACGGACGCGGCGGCGGCGGCGGCGGGTACACCAGGTCGCGCAGCCAGTGCGGTACCGATGGCAGACACGGCGCGGTGTCGTGCATGGACAGGAACTCGTAGACGCCCGTGTCGGTGCGCGACAGCGGCACGACCACATAGCCGTCGCCGCCGAGCCAGTCGCACTTGGGGACGAACCCGATGCGGCGGCCGAGCCCCGCGGGGGCGAAGTAGAAGTGCAGCCCGCCGGACGGGGTGCACACCGCGGGGCCGACGTCGAAGAACGCGGGTCGTCGGAGAGGGCCGCGAGCCGGCGCATGTTGTCGACGCCGACCTCACCGTCGAGGTCGAGCACGTCGAACGCTGCGCCGGTGACGAGGCCGACGTTCGCGTCCGGCCAGCGCGTCCACCACTCACGGACCTGCTCGGCGTCGACCGTCGCGTCGTGGAAGCCGTGCGCGGTCAGCGGGTTCTTCCCGCCCGAGATGCAGGGCAGCACCGGCCAGCCCTTCGAGACGTAACCGTATGCGGCATCGCGTATCACGATGCCACCCCGTATAGCGGGCCGAAGCCATGCACGGCATGACAGCCACGGACACCGGTACTGCGAGACGTGGCCGAGCCGCCGGTTACACACGCCGCAGCGTGCCAACCGGCGGGCGTCCGTGTACGCCGACGACCGCGGTGGGGACGTCACCTCCCCACCCACCGCGGCCTCGGTGTTCGTGAACATCAGAACGGCTCGGTGTCGTCGGCGAGAAGCGCGTCGAGGACCTCAAGCTCGCCGGGGTGCGGCGGGTCGAGCAGGTACGCACGACCGGGGCGGATCAACCGGCCGACGACGATGCCGCCGAGGTCGTCCTTGGTCGCCTCGATCAGCACCTGCTGGAACAGCCAGCACTCGACCGGGTCGCTGAGTTCCTTACGGTCGTAGTCGAGGACCCGGACGTCGGCCACGACGCAGTCACGCTCGCCGTCCTTCGTACGCTTCGGCCCGGACTCCTTCGGGTAGAGGACGAGGACCTCGTCCAAGTGTTCGCCGATACGGAAGCCGGCGAACTCGCCGCGTACCGCGACCTTGAACTTGCGGGTGTACTGTCCACTACGGACTCCAATCCGTTAGGTATTCAGGACCCGTCCGGCGGACACCGGGCGGGTTCTTCTTCTCCCGGTTACCGTCGAGAGACTTTGAGGTCGCCTGTCGCGGCGACTGCCGCGAGTGCCGACCTCTTCGCCGCCACCGGCTCGGTCTCGGAGATCCCGAGCCACGCGACGAACACGGAGCGGCGAATCAAACTCCGGCGACCGACGCTCACGACGAGCCCGGGAACGTCATCGACGATCCCGTAAAACGCGGACCGGCCGAACGCCGGCCGACCGTCGGGTCCGGTCGCGAGGGCGCGAGCCTGGTCGACACTCAAGAGAACGCAGGCGGGGACGGCGGTCATGACTGCTTCGCCAGTCGTTCGAGGACGTCGAGGTACCGGAGCGCCGCCGCGCCGGACGGGACCTTTTGGTGAAGCTCCCAGCGGACGAGGTTGACGTCGGAGGTCTGCGCGGCACCCGCGAAAGGAGCCGCTTCGAGAGACGGCAGGACTCTCGGATGCGCTGCGCCTCTCCGGTCGCGACGAGCTGCCGGATCCGGGCGAGTTTCAGGACGTCGGACCGGCGTCGGGCGGGGTGGGTGACACGCCCCCAGTATCTACTAATGGCCTACCCACCATCCCTACTTCTGGCCCGGGACGGTGAGAAAAGTAGGAATGGTTTTAGAACACGTTCTAGACCCTGGATACCTACCTGTATGCTACCCTTACGGGGTGGCGAACATCGACCCGCGGGCTGTCACCGTCGACAACGCCGACATGACCACCCCGAGACCGCTCGGCGGCACCTGGTGGGCGTGGCCCCGACTTCGTCGTCACCTACACCGACCCGCACCGTCCCGTCGGCGCCCGCCTTCGAGATCGTCACCGACGAGAACTCCGTCTCGAAGATCACCCGCATCGAGGTCGCCGTCGAGGGCGCCGACCTGACCCGCGACAACCTGAACCTCCCGCTCCGCGGGATCGTCGACGCCGCGCTTCGCAGCCCACGCGGCGGATGCGAAGGACCCGACGCCCAGCCCGGCACACGCCCCGAGGAGACCGGCGGCCTCTTCCACCCGCGATGACGTCGCCGCGCCGGCCCGCCGCGGGGCGCCAACCCGGAATGGACCGATAAACGACTCCGCCTCGTCGCGCAGATCCACCACGACACCCCGTGGGGGAACCGCCACGATCGCATCGCCGAGGAACTCGACATCTCGAAGGAGACCACGAAGAACCTCGTCACCAAAGCCAGGAAGGCCGGCTACATCAAGAAGGAGGACTCTGCGCATCCAAGAAGACACGAGGCGGCTACGTGGTGGTCGTTGAGAGCAAGGAGCCGGCCCGGAGGTGTCCCGCGTGCGTCTCGCGGCGGGGACGACGAGGGCGGCCGGACGGTACCGCCCCCGTCGTCAACGCGGCCCAGACGGCCGCTGAGGGGCCGCGAACTTCGGATATCGCGGACATCCGGCCGGGTTTGCGGTTCTGGGTCGACGAACTGGCCGGCTCCTCCGTGTGCCCGGAGTGCGGGTCGGCGCTCGGTGAGGTCAAGCTGGAACGCCGGCAGCGCACCGACGGGTGGGTGTACCCCAGTCAGAAAGAGGCCGTCGACGCCCGCGACCGCGTCGGCGTGGCCCGCCAGGGCGGCACGTACGTCCCGCCATCCGACACGACCGTCGCCGATGCCGCCGAAGCGTGGCTCGGCGTGCTCGCGGTCCAATGCCGAAGGCTCGGGACCCTCAACTCGTACCGGGCCAACCTGCACCTCCACGTCCTCCCTTCCCTCGGACAACGCCGGGTCCGCGAGGTCACCCCGAGGCCCTCGACGCCGTCTACAAGGGACTACTCGCTCACGGGAACCGTCGAGGACGAGCGACGGGCGGACCGCTGGGGCGCCGGACCGTCTCGTACGTGCACAAGATCATCCACGGGTTCCTCGGGTACTGCGTCGAGCAGGGCCTCACGCCGAGGAACGTCGCCGAGTTGGCGCATCCGCCGAGGCCGGACAAGGTCACGATGAGCGTCTGGAATGAGCGGCAGGCGGCCGCGTTCATCGACTACACGGTCGGTACCAGCTAGGCGCGCTCTGGCTCCTCGCTCTCGACCGGCATGAGGCAGCGGCGAACT
>CAWGDC010000006.1:0-792431 GCA_963821325.1 uncultured Actinomycetes bacterium
CGGCGAAGCGGCCCGGCGGGATGTCCATCGGCTCGTTCAGCACCTGCCCGCCGCGCTGCTTGGCGTCCGCGACGGTGGCGTCGCAGTCGGCGACGACGAAGTAGACGGACCAGCTCGGGGGGATGCCCGGCATGGGGGGCGGCATCCCGCCGGCGACGGGCTCTCCCCCGAGGCGGAACTCGGTGTAGCGCATCGGGCCCATCGCCTCGGTGTGGGCGTCCCAGCCGAACACCTCGTGGTAGAAGGCCGCCGCGGTGTCGATGTCGGGGGTGAGGAGCTCGGTCCAGCCGAACGAGCCCGGCTCGTTCACGAGCGTCGCGCCGATGTGGTCCTTGGCCTGCCAGGTGCAGAACACCGCGCCGGTCGGGTCGGCGGCGACGCACATGCGGCCGGCGTCCGTCACGTCGAACGGCTTCGCCATGACGGCGCCGCCGGCGGACTCGATGGTGCCGGCGGTCGCGTCGGCGTCGGTGACGGTCACGTACGTCGACCACATCGGCGGCGCGCCCGCGGCCTGCATGTCGGGAGACTGGCCGGCGAGCCCGGCGACGACCTGCCCGCCGCGTGACACGAGCGTGTAGGCCATCTCGGGGTTGCCGGTGTCCTGGTCGTCGAACGTCCAGTCGAACAGCGGGCCGTAGAACGCCTTCGCCGCGGCGGTGTCGGTCGTGGCCAGGTCGACCCACGAGGGGGTGCCCGGCTGGTACTCGGTCTTGGTCGTCATGCGCGCGCACCGTACCGTCGGTTTTTCCATCTGGCAAGGGAAACTTCGGGATAACATCGGGTGGCGTGGGGCCTCGCCGCTACGGCCAGTTCTGCCCGATCGCCCGGGCGTTGGATCTGCTCGGGGAGCGCTGGACGCTGCTCATCGCCCGGGAGCTGCTCGTCGGGCCGCAGCGCTACACCGACCTGCTCGCCCACCTGCCCGGCATGTGGTCGAACCTGCTGGCGTCGCGGCTGCGGCACCTGGAGGCCGCGGGGCTGGTCCGGCGACGGTGGCTCGACCCGCCGGCGGCCCGCTTCGTCTACGAGCTGACCGACGCCGGGCAGGCCCTCGAGCCGGCGATCTACGAGCTGGCCCGCTTCGGTCTCGACCTGCTCGACGACCCGGGCACCGACGTGGTGCCCGTCCATCTGCTGCCGCTCGGGCTGAAGGGGCTGGTGCGCCTCGAGGCGCTGCCCGACCGGGCGCTCGACGTGGCGCTCACCCTCGACGAGGGCTCCTGGACGCTGCGCGTCGCCGCGCCCGACCCGACGCTCCGGCCGATCGCCCGCGTGCGCGTCGAGGCCGGCGCGGCACCGGACGCGGGCGTGACCGTGCGCGGCTCGGCGTTGGCGCTGCTCGCGCGTCGACGTGGGGCGGCCGACGCGCCCCTCGATGTCCGGGTCGAGGGGCCGGCCGCCGACGTCGCCGTCGTGGCGGCGCTGTTCGCACCCGAGCTGGCGGCCTGATCAGGACCCGGCGATCGGGTCGTCGGCGACGGCGGCCTCCGCGAACGTGGCCATCTCGTTGAGGACCCGCGCCGCGGCGCCGACGACGGGGATGGCCAGGCAGGCGCCGGTGCCCTCGCCGAGGCGCAGCCCGAGGTCGAGCACCGGCTCGAGGTCGAGGTGGCGCAACGCCGCGGTGGCGCCCGGTTCGGTCGAGCGATGCCCGGCGATGCAGCGGCGGGTCACACCGGGCGCGAGCCGCTCGGCGACGAGGAGCGCCGCGGCGGCGATCACGCCGTCGATGAGCACCGGGCAGCCGCCGGCCGCGGCGCCGATGATGTAGCCGGCGAGCGCGGCGATCTCGAGCCCCCCCACCTCGGCGAGCACGGACACGGCGTCGAGGTAGTCGACGACGCGGGCCGTCGCCGCGGCGACCACGTCGGTCTTGTGGGCGAGCATGGCGTCGTCGATGCCGGTGCCGCGCCCGGTGACCGTCGCCGCGGGGAGGCGGGTGCACGCCGCGATCACCGCGGCCGACGCGGTGGTGTTGCCGATCCCCATGTCGCCGGTGGCGAGCAGGTCGTGGCCGTCCGCGAGGAGCTGGGCGGCGAGGTCGGCGCCCACGTCGAGCGCGGCGCGGGCGTCGGCGACCGTCATCGCCGGGCCCGCGGCGAGGTCGGCGGTGCCGGGCCGGACCTTGCGGTGCTCGACCCCGGCGAGCGCCGACACGTCGCCGGCGACCCCCACGTCAACGACTCGCACCGACGCGCCGACCTGTCGGGCGAAGACGTTGATGGCGGCACCACCCGCCACGAAGTTGGCGACCATCTGAGCCGTGACCTCCTGGGGCCAGGGGGTGACGCCGGACGCGACGACGCCGTGGTCGGCGGCGAACACCGCCACGACCGGGCGCTGCGGGACGGGGGGCGGGCAGCGGCCGGCGATCCCGGCGAGCTGGACGCCGAGGTCCTCGACCCGCCCGAGGGACCCGGGCGGCTTCGTGAGCTGGTCCTGGCGGGCCCGTGCGGCGTCGGCGGCGTCGGCGTCGAGGGGGCGCAGCGCCGCGACGGCGCGGGCGGCGGCGCCGCCGGTGGCGGCCGCGGCCGCGCTCGAGCGCGTCGGCGAGCCCGCGGTCGGTGGCGGTGAACGCCGTGCCCGCCGCGTGGGCCGCGTCGCGGTCGCTGGCGCGGTCGCCCACGTAGAGCGCCCGCTCGGGTCGCACCGCCAGACGCTCGAGCGCGAGGTGGATCGGCGCGGGATCGGGCTTCGCCGCGCCCGCGTCGGCCGACGTCACCACGACCTCGAACGGTCCGAGGCCGGCGGTGTCGAGGAGGCGCCGGACGTCGGCTTCGCCCATGACCGCGGTGTTCGTGACCGCCGCGACCCGCAGCCGGCCGGTGAGGGCCTGGAGCGCGTCGGCGACCCCGGGCCGCGCCGCGGCGCGGAGATCGGCGACGGGCGTCCCGGTCGGCGCCTCGTCGACGAGCGTGCCGCCGACGTCGAGGAGGACGGCGTCGACGTGGTCGGCGAGCCGGGCGACGGGATCGTCGGTCATGGGGTTCCTTTGCTGGTGGAGGCGGCCGCCGGTGGGGCCGTCGGGTCCGACGCGCCGGACGCGCCGTCGTCGGTCGGGTCCCCGCCCCGGCGGGCGGTGCGGGCTCGGGCGAGCGCGCCGGTGAGGAGCAGGGCGACGAGCAGCCACTCCACCCGGTCGGCGAGGCCGGCGGCGCGCTCGATGTCGGCGACGGTGGGGCGGGGACCGGTGCCGAGGCGGGGCCGGTCCTCGAGGTGGGTCGGGTAGCGGGTCGGGCCGCCGAGCTCGACGCCGAGCGCGGCGGCGAAGGCGGCCTCGGCGACCCCGGCGTTCGGTGACGGGTGCGCGGGCGCGTCGTGGCGCACCGCGGTCAGGATGTGGGAAGTGCGCGTCGGCCGGGCGGCGCAGACCAGCACCGCGGTCACGCGGGCGGGGAGGTAGGCGGCGGCGTCGTCGAGGCGCGCGCCGGCCCACCCGAACCGGCGGTAGCGGGCGTCGGGGTGCCCGACCATGGCGTCGAGGGTGTTGGCCGCCCGGTGCGCCGCGGCGCCCGGCGCGCCGAGCGCCGCGCCGAAGAGCGCGGGGGCGACGACGGCGTCGACCGTGTTCTCGGCGAGCGACTCGACGGTCGCGGCGGCGATCCCCGCGACGTCGAGGGCGTCTGGGTCGCGCCCCGACGAGCGACGGCAGCACGGCGCGGGCGGTCGCGACGTCGCCGCGGGTCAGCGCCGCGGCGATGGTGCGGGCCGTGTCGCGGAGCAGCCGGCCGGAGGCGGACACGGCGACGCTCAGCGTCGTCGAGCCGGCGGCGAGCCCGGCGAGGACGCCGGCGGTGACGCCGACGGTGGCGTACGCGAGCCCGACGCGGCGGTCGTCGGCGTACACGACACGCTCGAGGCCGGTCATCGCTCGCCCGAAGGCGGCGACGGGGTGCACGGCGGCGGGCGGCTCGCCGAAGACCCGGTCGGCGAGGAGCCCGGCGGCGGCGCCGGCCAGCCGGCGGGACGCGGGCGGGGCGGCGACGGTCACCACCGTGCCGCGGCGACGACGAGCCCGACGGTCTCGCCCACGACGATCGCGGCGCCGAGCACGTCGCCGGTGAACCCGCCGACGCGCCGCCAGGCGACGCCGAGCACGAGGGCCGCGCCGAGCACGGCGGCGCCGACCGCCGCGCCGCCCACCCACCCGACGGTGACCGTGGCGAGCGCGGCGGCCGGGGCGAGCGCGGCGGCGACGAGCGGCGACGCGGGTCGTTCGAGGAGCGCCGCGGCGAGGCCGGTGTCGCGTGCGTACGGGATCCACACCGGGGCGGCGGCGACCACGGTGCGCGAGGCGCACCACAGCCCGACGAGGAGGCCGATGTCGGCGGGCCGTGCCGCGAGCGCGCCGACGCGCAGGAGCAGCACGGTGCCGAGCACCGCCGCGCCGAACGCGCCGACACCCGCGGTGCGCATGATCTCGAGGCGCCGCGCCCGGTCGGCGTGGGGCAGCAGCCCGTCGGCGGCGTCGGCGAGCCCGTCGACGTGGAGCAGCCCGGTGACCGCGAGGTCGGCGGCGACGGCGAGCGCGGCGGCGAGCAGCGTGGGGAACGCTCGGTCGGCGAGCCACCACACGCCGCCGACGGCCGCGCCGACGGCCGCGCCGACGACGGGGAACCAGCGCAGCGCCCGGGGCGTCGGCGGTGCCGGCCCGCCCAGGACGGTGAGGAAGGCGAACGCCTCGCGCATTACTGGTGCAGCTCGTCGGGGGCCGCGAGGGAGAGCACGCGGCCCGCGACGACGAGGAGGGTCTGGTCGGCGGCGTCGGCGACCGCCCGGTTCAGCTGCCCGAGCACGTCGGCGAACCGGCGGCCCGCCTCGGTCGCGGGGTGCACCGAGAGGCCGACCTCCTCGGTGACGACGACGGTCAGGGCGGGGCGGCGGTGCAGTGCGGCGAGGAGCCCCGGGACGTCGACGGTCAGGTCGGGGCTGGTCGCCACCCACGCGCCGAGCGAGTCGACGAGCGCCGACCCGGTGACGGCGTCGAGCGCCGCGGGGAGCGCGGCGCCGCACTCGCAGGTCCGCCAGGTCGCCGGCCGGCGGGCCTGGTGCGCGCGGACGCGCGCCGCGAGGTCGGCGTCGTCGCCGGGCGACGTCGGCGCCAGCACGGTGACCGGGTCGCCGGTGCGGGCGGCGAGTCGCTCGGCGACCGCCGACTTGCCCGAGCGGGTCCCGCCGATCACGAGGACGATCACCGCGACCGCCGCGCCGAGGCCACGATCCCGTCGCGGACCGCGGCGTGCACGGCGCGGGCGAGCGGGGCGCCGAGCGTCGAGCGGGGACCGCCGTAGCGGTGCGAGACGCCGTCGCGTGGGGTGAGGACGCACACCGCGTCGGTCGCGGTGCCGGTGCCCGGGACACCCGCCTCGACGAGCGCCTGGCTCTTGGCCTCGGTGACGGTCATGACGGCGTTCACGAGCGCGGCGTCGCCGAGCGGCGCGGGCAGGAAGGCGACGACGTTGATCGTCCCGACCGACGCGACGCGCGGGCCGCGGGTCGTCGGTGCCGCAGCCCAGGTGGGGCGGCGGAGCCCGACGGTGGCGTACGCGACGACGTCGGCGTCGGTGCCGACGGTCCGCTCCGTGACCGGGGCGGCGGTCAGGAGCCCGACGCCGGGCCCGTCGCAGCCGGCGCTCGCGGCGAGGCGTCGGAGGTGCGCGTCGACGTCGACGTCGTCGTAGTCGGGGGGCACCTGCGCGTTGAGGATCCAGGCGCGCTCGCCGAGGCCGCCGCCGAGCGGGCCGGACGCGCAGGCCCGGCCGGGCGGGTCGAGGCGCCAGAGGAGCATCGGGAGGTCGTCGGCGCCGACGGTGAGCGTCGGGGGCCACGCCTCGCCGCTCAGTAGTCGATTCCCTTCTTGGCGACGATGCCGGCGTCGTAGGCGTGCTTGATGGAGCGCATCTCGGTGACGGTGTCGGCGACGTCGATGAGCGCGGCGGGTGCGTCGCGGCCGGTGGCGACGACGCTCACGTCGGGGGGTCGGTCCCGGATGGTGGCGACGACGTCGGCGACGTCGAGCCAGCCCCAGTTCAGCGGGTAGGTGAGCTCGTCGAGGACGACGAGGCGGTGCTCGCCGGCGCGGATCACCGCGGCGGCGTGCGCCCAGGCCTGCTGCGCGACGGCCTCGTCCTCGCTGAGGTCCGGGGAGTCCCAGCTGAACCCTTCGCCGAGCGCCCACCAGTCGACCCCGAGCCGCCGGGCGGTGTCCTCCTCGCCGACGTGCCACTTCCCCGACTTGAGGAACTGGATGACGGCGACGCGCCAGCCGCGGGCGACGGCACGCATCACGACGCCGAACGCCGCGGTGGACTTGCCCTTCCCGTCACCGGTGTTGACGACGACGAGCGACCGGGCGGGGCGCAGCCCCGCGGGGCGGGGATCCTCGGTGATGGGGTCGCTGACCGGGGCGTCGTCGGGGGTCACGGCGCGTCCCGCTCGGTGCCGGGGGTGCGGTGCTGCACAGCGGTCCTCCTCTCGGTCGAGGAGACGCTTCGCCGGCCGCCGGTGCCGGACGGACCGCTCTGTCCTCGAGAGCTCGGTTCGTCGTACCGGCCCGCAGGCGACCTGGCTCGCCGTGAGGCATCACAGTTCCGGGAGAGCGCCGGGATCCGACCGGACTTCGCTGCGGTGACCGGTCCCCGGGATGGTAGTGACCCGCCAGGCGGCCCGCCGCCGGGTGGATCGCCGTCGGCGGCGACGGGTCAGCTGGCGCGGGCTTGGGCCGCGGTCCACGACGCCCAGAGGCTGGCGTAGCGGCCCTCGCGGCGCAGCAGCTCGGTGTGGGTGCCGAGCTCTTGGAGGCGGCCCTGGTCGACGACGCCGATGCGGTCGGCCGCGTGCCGCGGTGGAGAGGCGGTGGGCGACGACGACGACGCTGCGATCGGTGGTGAGCGCCTCGAGGGTCCGTTCGACGTCGCGCTCGGTGCCGGGGTCGAGGTTCGAGGTGGCCTCGTCGAGGATGAGCAGCGCCGGGTCGGCGAGCGCGGCGCGGGCGAGCGACACGAGCTGGCGTTCACCGGCGGAGAGGCGCGACCCGCGCTCGCGAACCTCGGTGTCGAGCCCCTCGGGGAGCGCGAGGAACCGGTCGCGGATCCCGAGGGCGTCGAGCGCGGCGTCCACGTCGTGGTCGCTGGCCTCGGGGCGGCCGACGCGGACGTTGTCGCGGACGGAGCCGGCGAAGAGGAACCCTTCTTGGGGGACGACGACGATGCGCTCCCGCAGCGACGCGAGGGTCGCGTCGGTGAGCGACTGGCCGGCGTAGCGGACCTCCCCGTCGGCCGGGTCATAGAAGCGGCACATGAGCTTGGCGAGCGTCGACTTGCCGGCGCCGGTGGGGCCGACGAGCGCGAGGCGCTCCCCGAGCCCGACGGTGACGGACACGTCGTGGAGGACGAGCGGCCCGGTGCCGTAGCGGAACGAGACGTGGTCGACCTCGAGCGCCCCTTCGGGGGCGAGGGGGCGGGCGTTGGGCTGCTCGGCGATCTGGGGGACGGTGTCGAGGAGCCCGACGAGCTTCTTCAGGGCGGCGCCGGCCTGCTGGAGGGTGTTGTAGAGCTGGCTGAGCTGCTGGACGGGCTCGAAGAGGTTGTTGAGGTAGAGCACGAACGCGGCGACGGTGCCGACGGTGACGATGTGCATGTCGGTGAACCAGCCGCCGATCCCGATGATGAGCGCGGTGCCGCCGACGCCGCAGAACTCGATGAAGGGGAAGAAGCGGGTGCTGATGCGGACGGTCTCGAGGTTCGCGTCGTACTGGGCCTCGTTGGTGTCCCGGAACCGGCGGGCGAAGGCCCGCTCACGGCCGAAGGCCTGCACGACGCGCACGCCGGCGAGCCCCTCCTGGAGGGTGGCGAGGTTGTGCCCGATGCGGTCGCGGACCTCGAGGAACGCGCGGCTGGATTCGCGTCGGAACCAGCGGCTGGCCCACACCACGGGCGGGACCACGACGAGGGTGCACAGCGCCAGCTTCCAGGACAGCACGAGGATGACCGCGACGGCGCCGACGAACAAGAAGACGTTCTGGGCGAACTGGGCCAAGCCGATCTGGACCAGGTCCTGCATGGCGTCGACGTCGGAGGTGAGGCGGGCGACGAGGCGGCCGGTCTGCTCGCGCTCGAAGAACCCGAGGTCGAGGGCCATGAGGTGGCGGAACACCTTGTTGCGCAGGTCCTGGAGGAACGGCTCGCCGATCTTGGACACCGACCAGATCGCGGCCCGTCCGAACCAGAACCCGGCGACCGCGACGCCCAGGTAGAGGCCGGCCGCGAGGTCGAGCGCGCCCTCGTCCTTGCCGGTGAGGCCCGCGTCGATGCCGTGCTTCACGAGCGCCGGCCCGGCGAGCAGGCACGCCGTCCACAAGGCGATCAGGACGAGCGCGAACGCGATGCGGCGGTGGTAGTCGTGCAGCAGCCGCCAGAGGCGACGCACGAGCTGCGACGCGTCCTGGCGGGTCAGGAGCTCCTCGTCGCTGGCGAAGGCGGCCAGGCGGGCGTCGTCGGGCATCAGTCGCTCGCTCCGGCGACGGGGGCCGGCTGGGACTGCGCGAGCACCTGCCGGTACCGCTCGGAGGTGGCGAGCAGCTGCTCGTGGGAGCCCTCGGCGACGGCCCGGCCGCCGTCGAGGAGCACCACGCGGTCGGCGAGCGCGATCGTCGCGGCGCGGTGGGCGATGATCAGCGTGGTGCGGTCGCGCATCACCTCGCGTAACGCGGCGCGGATCTCGTGCTCCTTCGTCGGGTCGACCGAGGAGGTGGCGTCGTCGAGGATGAGGACCCGCGGGTCGGCGAGCACGGCGCGGGCGATGGCGATGCGTTGGCGCTGCCCGCCGGACAGCGAGTAGCCGTGCTCGCCGATGAGCGTGTCGTACCCGTCGGGGAGCGCGTCGATGAACTCGCCGGCGCCGGCGAGGCGCGCCGCGTTGCGGACCAGGTCCATCGACGCGTCGGGTTCCGCGAAGGCGATGTTCTCAGCGACGCTGTCGGTGAACAAGAACGTGTCTTCGAACACGATCCCGATGGCGCGGCGCAGGTCGCGGAGCCGCAGGTCGCGGGTGTCGACCCCGTCGAGGACGACACGGCCGGCGTCGGTGTCGTAGAAGCGGGGCAGCAGCCGGGCGACGGTGGTCTTCCCGCTCGCGGTGGGCCCGACGAGCGCGACGGCCTCGCCGGGGTGCAGGACGAGGTCGAAGCCGTCGAGGACGGGCGGCCCGGCGCCGTACGCGAAGCGGACGGCCTCGAAGCGGACCTCGCCGCCCCCGTCGGGCAGCGCGACCGGGTGCGGCGGGTCGGTGACCGCGGCGTCGGTGACGAGCAGCTCGTCGATGCGGCCGGCCGCGGCCGACGACCGGGCGGCCTGCGCGACGAGCATCCCGACGAGGCGCAACGGCCAGAGGAGATAGAGGATGTAGGCGTTGAAGGCGACGAGGTCGCCGAGCTGCAGCTGGCCGCGCAGGACGAGGTGGCCGCCGTAGCCGAGGATGATCACCAGCGCGAGGGCGGGCAGGAAGTCGACGAGCGGCAAGAAGTTGGCGCGCAGGCGCGCCGCGGCGAGCGCCCGGTCCTTGACCTGGCCGGCCTCGACCGCGAGCTGGTCCTCCTGGCGGGCCTCGGTGCCGAACCCCTTCACGACGCGGATGCCGGCCACGCTCTCCTCGACGACGCCGGAGTAGTCGCCGAGCTCGTTCTGGAGCTGCAGCGACACGGGGTGGAGGCGGTGGGAGAACCGGGCGGCGGCGATGCTGAGCAGGGGGAGCGCCCCGAGCGCGAACACCGCGAGGACCACGCTCTGGGACACCATGACGATGATCACGCCGGCGAGGAGGAACGTCGTGGCCACGGTGAGCGGCAACAACACGACGACGAGGTTCACCTGCTGGATGTCGCTGTTGGCGCGGGCCATGAGCTGGCCGGTCTGGGCGCGGTCGTGGAACGCGAAGTGGAGGCGCTGGAGGTGCGCGAAGAGCCGCTCGCGCAGGTCGGTCTCGACGCGGTACGCGATGCGGAACGCCGTGTAGCGGCGCAGCGCCGTGCCGATGGCCTGCACGACCCCGACGGCCGCGATGAGGATCGCGTACAGGAGGATGTTGTGGTCGTTGCGGGCCAGGATCCCCTGGTCGATCGCCTCGGCGGCGAGGAGCGGGCCGGCGAGGCGGGCGCCCGTCCAGAGGGCGCCGGCGAGGATCCCGGCGGCGAGCCAGCCCCGCTGGGTGTTGAGCGCCGAGCGCATGAGCCGCCAACCGGCTCGGCGCGACTCGTGCTGCTCGTCCAACGCTCAAGCTCCCGACCGGACGCGTCCGTGCCCGGCGCGCGATGTCGCTCAGGCCGTGCGCCAGGCTACCAGGGGGTCTTCGGGACGGCGCCGGGGTTGGCGCGCGTCAGGGGCGGGCGCCGTAGAGCTCGGTGAGCATCTCGACGAGCGCGTCGCGTTCCGCGGCGGGGTCGCCGACGAAGGCGCCGGCGCGCAGGCCGCGCGCCTCGAGGTCGGCGACGACGGTCCCGACCCGCGTCGCGTCGGCGCCGATGACGACGACGACCGGGTCGTCGGTCACGGCGTGACCAGCCGCACGTACTCGCCGCGGAAGAACACGAGGGGGCCGGCGTGGTGGGTGACGCCGAGGTCGAGGACGCGGCCGACGACGATGATGTGGTCGCCGCCGTCGTACTCGGCCCAGAACTCGCAGTCGAGGTAGGCGAGGACGTCGTGGAGCACCGGGGAGCCGCCGACCCCGAGGTGCCAGTCGACCTGCCCGAACCGGTCGGCGCCCTTCGTGGCGAACAGGCGCGACAGCTCTTCTTGGTGCTCGCCGAGGATGTTGACCGCGAAGCGGCGGGCCCGCTCGATGCGGGGCCACGTCGTGGAGCTGCGGGCCACGCAGAACAGCACGAGCGGCGGGTCGAGCGACACCGAGGTGAACGCGTTCGCGGCGACGCCCGCCGGCTCGGTGCCGTCCATCGCGGTGATGATCGTGACGCCGGTCGCGAACTGGCCGAGGACCGAGCGGAAGTCGTCGGCGCCGGGGCGGAGGACCTCGTCGGGCGCCCCCGCGTCGGCGGGCACGCCGCTAGTGCGACCCGACCGAGAGCCGCATGCCCTCGCGGGCGGCGACGATCTCGGGGCCGCCGATCTTGGCCGAGACGTCGCGGGCGGAGGCGAGCATCCGGTCGATGTCGTCGTCGGAGTGGGTGGGGCAGTGGTGGAACAGGGCCAGGCGGCGGGCGCCGGCCAGCGCGGCGACCCGCACGGCGTAGTCGATCGTGCAGTGCCCGAAGTGGCGCTTCACCTCGAACTCGGGGGCGGTGTGCTCCGCGTCGTGGATCAGCAGGTCGGTGCCGTCACAGAGGTCGAGCACGTCGTCGGGCACGAACTCGTCGGGGTGGCCGGGGGAGCAGCCCTGGCCGTGGTCCGAGATGTAGGTGACGGACGCGCCCTCGAGCTCGACGCGGTAGCCGAGCGTCGGGTCGGTGTGGCGCACCCAGCGGGACCGCACCTTCGCGCCGTTCACCCCGAAGTCGTCGGCACTCGTGTCGAAGAACGTGACCGAGCCGCCCATCTCGTCGGGGGTGATCGGGAAGTACGGGGGCCGCATCACGCCCCGGAACGTCGCGGCGAGCCCGTCGGGCTGGGTCGGGCCGTGCACGTCGACGCGGGCGTCGGGCCGGAACGCCGGGGTGAAGAACGGCAGCCCGATGATGTGGTCCCAGTGCAGGTGGGTGAGCAGCGCCGTGGCGAGGTAGGGGGTGTGGAACCGGTTGGCCTCGAGCTCGGCGGCGGCCTGGGCGGTCACGGCGTCGCCGTACGCGCGGAGGCCGGTCCCGAGGTCGAAGATGATCGGCTGGTGCGCCGCGGCCTCGAGCGCGACGCAGGAGGTGTTGCCGCCGTAGCGCTCGTAGCGGGCGCCGTCGCAGGGCGTGGAGCCTCGCACGCCCCAGAAGGTGACCGTGACTCCCCCTGGCATCACGGCAGGACGATACCCTCGCCGGCCCGTCGCCGGTCACCGTCGGCGCCGGGCGCACCCGGCGGTCCGGGTGGCCGGCCGGATCAGCGGGGCTCGGGGCCCTCGGCGCGGACCGCCTCGACGCGCACGAGCGCCTCGCGCAGCTGGTCGATCCACTCGCCCTGGTGCTCGCGGACGAGGCGCACGCACCAGGCCAGCGCCTCGGAGCGGCTGCGGGCGACGCCGGCGTCGACGAGCGTGTCGAGGGTGCGGCGCTCCCCCATCCGCAGCCGGGTCATGACCGGCGCGGCGACGCTGGTGAACACCGCCTCGTCGTCGCCGCAGCGGGCCGCCCACGACACCTTCCGGCCGAAGCGGGCCTCGGCCTCGTCGGCGATGCGCATCCGGGCCTGGCGGGTGTCCTCCCGGTAGCCCTGGATGCGGGCCCGCCGGGCGGCCCGTCGGGCGTCGGCGTCGCCGCCGCCCACGTCCGGCTCGGCGAGGTCGCCGGTCACCAGGATCTCCTCCCGGTCCACCTGCACGTCGGGGGCGCCGGTGAACCAGTCGCCCGGGACCCGCCCCGCGAACCACCCAACCACCGTGCTCTCGGTCATGATGATTACTTTATTACATGATTAGCCGGAGGACAAGGCGCGGCGGAGGGTGCCGGCGACGGCGGCCATCGCCGCCTCGCTGTCGTAGCGGCCGCGGGGCCAGAAGAAGCCGCGCAGCCCGTCCTTCGGTCGGCGGGGCACGACGTGGAAGTGGAGGTGGGGGACGCTCTGGCTGACCACGTTGTTGGCGGCGACGAACGTGCCGGCGGCGCCGAGGGCCGCGGGGACGGCGGCGGCGACCCGCTGGACGACGGCGAGGTAGGGGCCGAGCTCGTCGGCCGGGAGGTCGGGCAGCGTCGGGATGTGGTCGCGGGGCACGACGAGGGTGTGCCCGGGGAAGAGGGGCCGGCGGTCGAGGAAGGCGACGGCGTGGGGCTCGTCGAGCACGACGTGGGACGGCTCGGAACCGGCGACGACGCGACAGAAGGCGCAGCTCGGGTCGGAGCCGCTCACCCGCCGTCAGGGGATTCGTAGGGGCGGCGGCGGGGCTGGGCACCCGCCCGGGTGGGCACCATCACCTTGCGGCGGAAGTAGCAGACCTCCTCGCCCCGCTGGTTGAAGCCGCGGCTCTCGACGGTGACGATGCCCCGGTCGGGCTTGCTCTCGGACGGCCTCACGTCGAGGACCTTCGATTCGGCGTAGATGGTGTCGCCGTGGAAGGTGGGGCGGGCGTGCTTCAGCTCCTCGACCTCGAGGTTGGCGATCGCCGCGCCGCTCACGTCGGGGACGCTCATGCCGAGCACCACCGAGTACACGAGGTTGCCGACCACCAGGTTCTTGCCGAACTGCGTCTCGTGCTCCGCGTACCAGGCGTCGAGGTGCAGCGGATGGTGGTTCATGGTGATGAGGCAGAAGAGGTGGTCGTCGTACTCGGTGATCGTCTTGCCCGGCCAGTGGCGGTACACGTCACCGGGCTCGAAGTCCTCGAGGTAGCGCCCGAAGGGGCGCTCGTGGACGGTCATGCGCGCGAGCGTACCGGCGGTCGCCTCGGCGGCCGGGCGCGGGTTGCTACCCGTCGAGGGGATGGCGGGCGAGCAGCCCGCGGGCGATGACGAGCCGCTGGATCTCGTTCGTGCCCTCGCCGATGATCATCAGCGGCGCGTCACGGTAGTAGCGCTCGATGGGGAGCTCGGTGGTGTAGCCGACGCCGCCGTGGATGCGCATCGACTCGGTGGCGATCTCGAACGCGGCCTCGCTGGCGAAGAGCTTCGCCATGCCCGCCTCGACGTCGCAGCGCTCCCCCCGCTGGCGGCGCTCCGCGGCGTTGCGGGTGAGGAGCCGCGCCGCCTCGAGCTGGGTGCCCATGTCGGCGAGCTTGAGCTGGATGGCCTGATGCTGCGCGATCGGGACGCCGAACGTCTCGCGCTGCTGGGCGTAGCGCAGCGCCGCCTCGAACGCGGCGCGGGCCACGCCGACCGCACGGGCCGCGATGTTGATGCGCCCCACCTCGAGGGTGGCGAGCATGAAGTGCCGGCCCCGCCCGAGGCCGGCGTCGCCGCCGAGGACCGCGTCCGCGGGGACGCGATGGTCGTCGTAGACCATGTCGACCGTCTCGAGGCCCCGGTAGCCGAGCTTGCCGATGTTGCGGCTCACCGTGATGCCCCCGGCCTGCTCGCCGGGCTCCTTGCCGACGAGGAAGCAGGTGATGCCGTCGTCGGTGCGGGCGGCGAGCGCGACGAGCCCCGACCGGGCGCCGTTCGTCACCCATCCCTTCGTGCCGCTGATCACGTACTCGTCGCCGTCGCGGACCGCCCGGCAGCGCAGCGCGCCCGTGTCGCTGCCGGCGTCGGGCTCGGACAGCGACAGCGCGGCGCGCACCTCGCCGCTGGCCAGGACGGGCAGCCAGCGTCGGCGCTGCGCGTCGGTGCCGTGCGCGCCGATGAGGGTCGCCACCATGACGTGCGTGTTCAGGATCCCCGACAGCGACATCCAGCCGGCGGCGAGCTCCTCGATCACCCCGATGTAGGTGAGCAGGTCGAGGCCGAGCCCGCCGTACTCGGGGGGGATCGTGGCGCCGAAGAGGCCGAGGTCGCGCATCGTGGCCACCAGCTCGGCGGGGTACTCGTCGGCGTGCTCGAGGTCCGACGCGACCGGCAGGACGTCGCGGGTGACGAAGCGGCGGACGGTCGCGATCAGCTCGTCGCGGATCGCCGGGTCGGTCGGGATCACGTCGGATCCGGCTCCCGTGCGAGCGCGTCGCGGAGCTCGCGTCGGCCGCGCACCCCGAGCTTCTCGTAGGCGCGCTGCAGGTGGTTCTCGACCGTCCGGGCGCTGAGCACGAGCTGGTCGGCGATCTCGCGGCTGGTGAGGTCCTGCGCGGCGAGCTCGGCGACCTCCCGCTCGCGGCGGGTCAGGTCCAACCCGGGCTGGTCGGGCACGGCGCGGAACGGCTGCGCCCCCTCACACTCGGCGAGGAGGGTGTGGGCGTGCCGGGCGGACGCGGCCGCGGCGCGGCGCAGCGCGGCCCGCTGGTGCAGCGAGGAGGCGGCCGACGCGGCCTCCGAGCCGAGCAGCGCCGCGCCGAGGTCCTCGAACGACCCCGCCACGTCGTCGAGCGCCTCGGCGTCCTCGGCGAGCAGGGCGCGGACGTGGGCGAGGCGCGCCGCGACGTAGTCGCTGTCGCTGACCGCGTCGATGCGCTCCAGCCCGGGCAGCGCGGCGGCCGGGTCGCCGAGACGGGCGAGGTCGTGGTGGGCCCCGGCGGCGAGCGTGAGGCACCCGCCGGCCTCGGCGTCGGCCGCCGCGGCGGCCAGGACGTCGCGGGCCCGGGACCGCTCGCCGCGGCGGGCGGCGATCCACGCGCGGCCGCGGGCGATCTCGGGGTCGAAGACGTGCACCGGGGTCGGCGGCTCGTCGTCGAACGCGTCGAACGCCGCGGCGGCGCCGACGAGGTCACCGCTCATGGCACGGGCGCACGCCTGCGCGCCGAACCCCCACCGGGCCGCGGGGTGGCGGAGCTCCCGGAACACGACGCCGCACTCCTGACCCCACCGGGCCGCGCTCGCGGCGTGGCCCCGGTGCAGCTCGATGCGCCCGAGGATCGACGCGAACCAGGCGGTGCCGAGCGCGACGCCGAGCTCGAGGGCGACCGTGTAGCCGAGTCGGGCGAGCTCGAAGCCGGCCGCCATCTGGCCGGCCTCGAGCATCGCTTGCGCCTCGGCGACGAGGTAGATGCCGGGGGCGGGGAGCTGGACCTGGTCGCCCAGCGCCTCGCGGGCCTTGCGGCCGCGGCCGGCGACCGTCGTGGCGTCGGCCGTGCGGCCCAGCAGCGACAGCGCAACGGCCGCGGGCAGCGCACTGTGCGCGTACGCGAGGTCGGTGCCCTCACCGAGGAGCGGCTCGACGAGCGCGATGGCCTCGTGGAGGCGCCCCTGGAACAGCAAGAAGGTGGCGCGCAGCCCGATGAGCCCGTCGCGCATCGCCGGGTCGTCGAGGGCCAGCTCGGCGGCCTGCACGACCCGCTCGGCGTCCTCGGCGCGTCCGAGCCCACGGAACAGGTTGTCGGCGCGGGCGTGCGACACGTCGGCGCGGCGGCGCGCGTCGGTCGCCTCGCGCTCCGCGACGGCGAGGATCTCCTCGGCGCGTTCGTGGTCGCCGAGGGCGTCGAGCCCGACCCCCAGGAGGTGCGCGGCGTCGGCGCCGGCGCCGCCGGCGCGGGCCGCTTCGGCGAGCCGCACGGTGAGCCGGTGGTCCTCGGCGGCGAGCGCCTGGCGGGCCGCGGCGACCATGAGGTCGGGCTCGCCGATGCTGCCGCTGTCGAGACGCCACACCGCGATGCGCAGCACGTCCTCGCGGCGTTGCGCGCCGCGGGCCTGCACGGCGTCGGCCAGCTGGCCGAGCAGCGCCTGGCGGCGACGCTCGGGGAGGCCGGCCCGGACCACCTCCGCGTAGAGCGGATGGGCCATGCGCACCTGCCGGCGCTGCGCCTCGGCCTGCACGTCGAGGAGCTGGCGGCGTTGGAGCTCGTCGATGCCCTCCACGTGCACGAGGTCGACGAGGTCGTCGAGCGCGACCGGCTCGCCGACGGCGACGAGCTCGACCACCTCCCGTTGGGCGTCCGAGAGGTTGCCGAGGCGCAGGCCGACGACCTCACCGAGCCGGGTCGACGGTGACAGGTCGCGCGACAGCCGCCACAGCCCGCCGACGTCACGGAGGGCGCCGGCGTCCTCGGCGCCGATGACGAGCTCGCGGAGGAACAGCGCGTTGCCGCCACTCGCCGACCACAACGCCTGGCCGGTGCTGCCGTCGACCGGCCCACCGAGCGCGGCGGTGAGCAGCTCGCTCGTCGCGGCGCCGTCGAGCACCGGGACGTCGATGCGGGCGAGGTGCTCGTCCTTCCAGAGGTCGACGACCGGACCCGGCGCGTCCGCGCCGCTCCGGACGGTGACCACGAGGAACACCTGCGGGGAGACGGCGAGCAGATGGAGGAGCGCCGCGGAGCCGTCGTCGAGCGCGTGCGCGTCGTCGACGACGAGCAGCAGCCGGCCGTCACCCGCGGCGGCGGTGATCGCCGCCGCGGCCTGCCGGAGCGCGTCGACGTCGCCGTGGTGGCGGAACGCCGCCGCGAGGTGCGGCGCGAACGCGCCGTAGGGGATCGACGCCACGGCCTGGTTGGCCCGCACCACGGCGTGCAACCAGCCTCGCTCCGTCGCCAGCGCGATGCACTCCGTGGCGAGACGGGTCTTGCCGACGCCGGGCGGGCCGGCGAGCAAGACCCCCACCGACGTCGCTGTCCATCACCTCGGCGACGGCGGCGAGCTCCTCGGCGCGGCCCACCAGGGGCCAGACACGGGCCATGGCCTGTGCAGTGTTCCACCCGCCCCCGGCTGCCCGCGGGGCCCGCGGCCGTGACCTTCGTCGCCCGGCCCGGCGGGGCCAGACTGAGCCATGCCCGCACGCCGCCGTGCGTCACGCCGCTACGTGCCGCCCCTCGAGCGCGGCCCGCGGCGCCTGCAGCGCCGCCAGCGGCTGGCGCTCCTCGCCACCGGGGTCGTGGCGGTCGGGGCCGCCGCCGTGTTCGGGCTCGTCGCCACCGACACGTGGCGCCTCGGCCAGCCGCCCGGGCCGGCGCTCGCCGCCCACGTGACGCCCACGCCGGTGCGGATCACGGGCGGGCCACCGTGCCGGTCGCCCCTCACCACCACCCAGCCGCTGCGGCTGTGGATCGGTGGGGACTCGCTCGCCGGGTCGCTCGGCCCGGCGCTCGGCACCCTCACCGCCGACACCGGCGTCGTCGCACCCGTGTTCGACTCGCGGGTCGGAAGCGGCTTGTCGACACCCGGGGCCCTCAACTGGCCGCAGCAGGCGGCCACCGACCTCGCCCGCTACCACCCCGAGGTCGTGGTGTTCATCATCGGGACGAACGACTCGCAGGTGCCTCAGCCGCAACCGACCGACGCGACCGGCGCGCCGGCCTGGAAGGCGCAGTACCGCCAGCTCGTCAACCAGATGCTCGACGTGCTGACCAGCGGCAACCGCTTCGTGTTCTGGATCGGCGCGCCGACCTCGGCGAACCCGACGATGGACGCCGAGGTGCGCCAGATCGACGCGGTGGCGCGCGCCGTGGTCGCCACGCGCCAGGACGCGGTGTACGTCGACGCGTACCAGCTGTTCAGCGACAGCCAGGGGCACTACGACGCGAGCCTGCCCGGCCCGGGCGGGAAGCTCGAGGTGATGCGCACCGACGACGGTGTCCACTTCACCCCGGCGGGCGCCGACCTGCTCGCCCACGCGGTGGACGCGCCGCTCGACGGGCGCTGTCGCCTCACGGCGCAGGCCATGCCCAACTCGCCGCAGCAGGTCATCGCCGTGCCCGGCGCGACGCAGGTCCCCGAGAACGGGACCGGCGCGACGGGCACGACCCAGCCGACCAGCCCGCCGACCGCGCCGCCGACCGCGCCGCCGACGTCACCATCGACCTCACCGCCGACCACCCGGCCGATCCCGGCGCCGTAGGCTCTGGCGTCGTGTCACCGTCGGGATCGGCCGCCGCTGCCGCCCTCGACGACGCCGCCGCCGTGGTCGACGCCGGCTGGCGGCGCCTCGGTCACGACGCGGGAGGGACCGGCGGCCGGATCGGCGGGGCGGCGCTCGACGCGCACCAGGTGCTCGCCTACGACCTGGCGCACGCCGCGAGCGGCGTCGAAGCGGCGCGGGTCCTGCTCGACTACGGCGAGCACGGCGAGTACGAGTCCCAGCTCGCCGCGCTGTTCGTCGCCGACGTGATCGCCGACGTCGCGGCGCGCCTCGTCGGCCGCGACGCGCTGTGGGGCGTCGAGGCGGGCGAGCTGGGCGCGGCGCTCCCGTTCCTCGAGACGCACCGCTCCCCGCGCTTCCTCGAGACCGTCGCCGCGCACCTCCCGGCCGAGGGGACCGGGCCGGCGCACCTCGGTGACGAGTTCGACCTGGTGCGCGACACCTTCCACCGGTTCGCGGCCGACCGGATCCGCCCGGTCGCCGAGCAGGTGCACCGCCAGAACACCGACATCCCCGAGACGGTGATCGCCGGGCTCGCCGAGCTCGGCGGGTTCGGGCTGTCGGTGCCCGAGGCCTACGGGGGGTTCGCGGCCGGTGGGGAGCACGACTACCTGGGCATGGTCGTCGCCACCGAGGAGCTCGCGTGGGGCTCGCTCGGGGTCGGCGGGTCGCTCATCACCCGCCCCGAGATCCTCACCCGCGCGCTCGTGCGGGGCGGCACCGAGGAGCAGAAGCAGCGGTGGCTGCCGCGCATCGCCAGCGGCGAGCTCATGGTCGGCGTCACCGTCACCGAGCCGGACTACGGCTCCGACGTCGCGCACCTCGCGGTCACCGCCGTCCCGGTCGACGGCGGGTACCGGGTGAACGGGGTGAAGACCTGGGCGACGTTCGCCGGCCGGGCCGACGTCTTGATGCTCCTGGCCCGCACCGACCCCGACCGCACGGTCGGGCATCGGGGCCTGTCCCTCTTCGTCGTCGACAAGCCGGCCGTCCCCGGGCACGCCTTCGACGTGACCGGACCCGACGGGACCGGCCGCATGCAGGGCCGCGCCATCGACACGATCGGGTACCGCGGCATGCACTCCTACGAGATCGCGTTCGACGACTGGCTCGTCCCCGCCGAGAACCTCGTCGGCGGCCCCGACGGGCTCAACCAGGGCTTCTACCTCCAGATGGAGGGCTTCGAGAACGGGCGGCTCCAGACCGCGGCCCGGGCCGTCGGGGTGATGCAGGCCGCGTTCGACGCCGGCCTCGCGTACGCGCAGGAACGCCGCGTGTTCGGCCGGCCGGTGTTCGACTACCAGCTGAGCCAGGCGAAGCTGGCGCGCATGGCGGCCCTCATCCAGGCCGGCCGCCAGTTCTCCTACGCCGTGGCGCGGCGCATGGGCGCCGGGGAGGGCAGCCTCGCCGCGTCGATGGTGAAGGCCTACGTGTGCCGCGCCGCCGAGTGGGTCACGCGGGAGGCCATGCAGCTCCACGGCGGGATGGGCTACGCCGAGGAGTTCCCCGTGTCGCGCTACTTCGTCGACGCGCGGGTCCTGTCGATCTTCGAAGGCGCCGACGAGACCCTGTGCCTCCGCGTCATCGCCCCGCGCCTCGCCGAGGCCGCGCTCGCCACGCCGTAGCCGGCGCCGCTACGGGCCGAGCTCGCGGAGCTCGCGGCGGGCCTCGAGGTGGCGGTCGAGACGCTCGTTGATGCGCCGCAGCGCCTCCTCGAAGCCACCTTCGACCGGCGCGGCCGCGTCGAGCGCGGTCCGGCCGATCCGGTCGCCGGTGCGCTCCAGGTCGGCGATCTGGTAGCGCAGGTCGAGCAGCGTCCGGTGCCGGATGCGCAGCGGCAGGCGCGCCGCGGCGACGAGCTGCTCGTCGAGGATCCGCGCGGCGCCCGCCAGCTCGTCGCAGAGCAGGTCGAAGTGCTCGGTCGGCACCCCGCAGCGGCGGGCGTCCGTCAGCGTGGCCCGGGTCCGGTCGAGCGCGCGGTGCATGCGGCGGTGCAGGTCCGCGGCGACGCTCTGCGACGACTCCCACGAGCGCGGCACCCCATCAGGATCACGGGACTGCCTAAGCCGGCCGATGGCCATCGCGACTCCTGAACCGAGGTGCCGCCCACGGTACCCCTGCCGCCCGCCAGCGCTCGACGGGCGTCGGGTCAGTCGGCGGCGCGGTGCATCCCGGCGCGCTCCCCGCGAGTGACGAACTTCGTCGCCATCTTGCGGCTCGCCTCGTCGATCATCTCGTCGCCGAACATCACCGCGCCCTTCCGGTCGCCCTCGGTGGTGGTCGTCGCGTTCGCGTAGGCCTCGAGGATGTCCCACGCCCGGTCGAACTGCTCCTGGGTCGGCGTGTACACCTCGTTGATGACCTGCACCTGGTCGGGGTGCAGCGCCCACTTGCCGTCGTAGCCGAGGATCCGGGTGCGGGTCGCGTAGTCGCGCAGTCCGTCGAGCTCCCGGATCTTCAGGTACGGGCCGTCGATGACCTGCAGGCCGTTGGCCCGTCCGGCCATCAGGATCTTCGAGAAGACGTAGTGGAAGTGGTCGCCCGGGTACTCGGGGATCTGCACCCCGCCGGTGAGGACCGGCATCTCGGTGGACGCCGCGAAGTCGGCGGGTCCGAACACGATGGTCTCGAGGCGACTCGACGCCGCGCAGATCTCCTCGACGTTGATCAGCCCGCGGGCGGTCTCGATCTGCGGTTCGATCCCGACGCGGGTGGCCCGCCCGGTCGTCGCCTCGATCTGGGTGAGGAGCAGGTCGAGGGCCTGGACCTCGGCCGCGGTCTGCACCTTCGGGAGCATCAGCTCGTCGAGGCGTTCGGAGGCGTTCTCGACGACGTGCACGACGTCGCGGTACGTCCACTTCGTGTCCCAGGCGTTCACCCGCACGCACAGGACGACGTCACCCCAGTCCTGTTCGTTGATGGCCTTCACGACGTGGTCGCGGGCCGCCTCCTTCTCGAGCGGCGCGACCGCGTCCTCGAGGTCGAGGAACACCATGTCGGCGCCGAGCCCGGGGGCCTTGGCCAGCATCTTCGGGCTCGAGCCGGGCACCGAGAGGCACGACCGGCGGGGCAGGTGGCGGGAGCGCTCGGACATGCGCCAACGGTACCCTCGTCGGCGTGACGCGACCCTACCCAACGCTGACGTTGCACGAGCTCGACGACGGCGTGTTCGTGTGGCTGCAGCCAGGCGGGGAGACCGGGGTCGCGAACGCGGGGGTCGTCGTCGACGACGACGGTGTCACCGTGATCGACACCCTGATGGTGCGCTCCCAGTGGGAGCCGTTCGCGGCCGCGGTGCGGGGCCTGGACCGTCCGGTGCGCCGGGTGGTGCTCACCCACGCGCACATCGACCATGTCGGGGGGACGAAGGCGTTCCCGCACGCCGCGGTGTACGCCACGCCGGCGAGCAGCGGAGCGCTCGACCAGGCCATGCCCCTCGACGCGTACAAGGCGTTCATGCCCGCGTTCGACGCCGAGTTCGACGACCTCGCCGAGGTCGGGACCCGTCCCGTCACCCACGAGGTCGACGGCGCCGCGAGCCTCACGGCCCGCGTCGAGCTGCTCCCCGCATCCGGGCACACCGCCGGCGACCTGCTCGTGCTCGTCGCCGACGCCGACATCTGCTTCGCCGGCGATCTGTGCTTCTTCGGCGTCACGCCGCTCGCGTTCCAGGGCGACCCCGCGACGTGGGCCGACATGCTCGACGCGGTCGTCGAGCTCGCGGACACCATCGTGCCCGGCCACGGCCCGGTGGGTGGCGAGGCCGAGACCCGCGACCTGCAGGCCTACCTGCGTCACTGCGTGGCCGGTCGCATCCCGCCCGGCCCGTGGGACACCTGGGTCGAACGAGACCGCGACACGATCAACATCGAGCGCGCCGCGCTGCTCGCCGCCGGGCGTGACGAGGTGCCCCCCTCGATGCTGCGGGCCACCGGCCTCACCTAACGCCGCGTCAAGCACCGTGTGCGCAGTGTGCCGCACCGGGTTGATCCTCGCAGGGGTCGGCGAGCGACTCCCCGTCAGAGTTGGCGGGGCGGCCCGGGCCCGGGCAGGACCGACGCTGGTCGTGGTGGCGGCGGCGGTCACGTCGCTGGGGGGCGACGCGACGGTGCTCCACGACCCGGGGGCTCGTCGCGACGGATCGCGCCGCGTGTGGCAGCGATGGTGTCGGCAGCGACGACGAGGTCGCGATGCCCGGGACGGTGACGTTCGATCCCGGCATCGGCCCCCCGGTCCGGGACCGCGCGGGCCGGCGGACCGGGCGGTCAGGGCCCCGGGCCCGAAAGACGCTACCTTCGAGGCCGGCAGGAGGGCCGTGCGCTGGCGACGAACCCGGATCCGACGATGAAGCTGGCGACCAGCGCGGGCGTGACCCGCACGCTCGACGACTGGACCACGATGTTCCACCTCTGCCTGGTCGTCCTGCCCGCCCGCCCGGAGGGGGCCGCGTGGGTGCCCGTCGCCGAGCGGATCTTCGCCACGTTCGGGGACGCCGACTGCCACTCCGCGTTCGTCGTGCCCGCCGGCGAGCAGGTGGCCGCCCGGCTGCTCGGCGACGCCGAGCGGCGCGTCATGACGTTCGTCGACCCGGACCTGGCGTTCGTGCGCGGCCTCGGGTTGGAGCGGCTCCCCGCGTTCGTGCACCTGCGTCAGGACGCCACCGTCGTCGCGTCGAGCGAAGGATGGGACCCACGCGACTGGCAGCGGGTGGCTCGCGAGGTCGGCGCCGCGATGGCCTGGACCGTGCCCGACGTGGCCGGTCCCGGCGACCCGCGGCGCACCCCCGGCTGGCCGATTTCTGCGGCCTGACCTGCACCGACGCGAAGCACCGGGTTCCGATCCTGGCGCCGGTTGCCGCGGGTGCTGAGCGTGCGGTGCAGCCCGGACGTCATCGACGGGAGATGGGTTTCCCTCGGCGCACCGCGTCCGGTGGGACTCGCCGCGTCGGCGGCCGCACACTGAGTCGCGCTCCTCTCGTCGCTGGCCCGTCGTCGGGCGCGATCCTCGCTTCTGAACGCGATGGTCGGCGCGCCCGGTCGACACGCGATCGCCGGCTTCGGCCAACCCGTCGAGCCGCGCCGCGCCTCCCACGCACGACGCTGACTCCTTTCACCCGGATGATCCCGGACCGCCCGTCGTGCGTCAGGCGGCATACCCTGACGCAGTGCGCCCGACGGCGGCGACGCACGCCTAGTCAACGCCGAGGCGCAGCACGCGGCTCGACATCCGACCCACCACGTGGAGCACGGCATCGGCGGCGCGTGGCCAACGGACGCCGACGATCGGTTAGCGTCTTCGACACTTGCTGAGGGGAGTCCACCGGTGGGGCCATCGGGACGACGGAGGGCAGCCGCGACAGGCTTCGTCGTGGTCGCGGTCGTGGCGGCGACGATCCTGGGGGTCACGATCCCGGCGGCCGCTTCCGGCAGCGGGACCTCGAGGGATCAGCAGCTCGCCGTCTCGGCCGTCCTGCGCCTCGGTGACCTTCCGGCTGGCTGGTCGGCACAGCCCACGAGCGCACCCGCGCGCGCTGACCAGATCCTGTCGGGAATCGCCGCCTGCGCGCGCTACGAGGCCGCGCGCCAGCGGATCCGGAAGTACCCGACCGCCGAGACGTCGTTCGCCCAACAAGGCATGGTCGTCGACTCCTCCGTGTGGATCCTGCCCACGACGACGATCGCGAAGCAGTTCATCGGGGTGGCGGCGGCGATGAGCACCACGACATGTCTTCAGCAGTTCCTGACGACGGTGGTGTCGACATCCATCGCAACGAACGGGTCGACCGTTACGCTGAAAGGAGTCACCGGCCGTCGAACACCGGTGCCTCCGGCCGGCAATCAGGCGGTCGGCTCCGAGTTCGTCTTCACGCTCGGTGCGAACGGAGTGGTGAGTCGCACCTACGTCGAGATCGAGTACGTCCGCGTCGGGCGCAGTGCGGCCCAGTTCTCGTTCGAGAGCACCAACGGTGTGTTTCCTAACCTGCGCAACACGCTCACCCAAGCCGTCGTCAGGCGGCTCCCGTCGAAGTGAGCGCTTCGGACCAGTCGCCGTGGGACCCGAGGTGAGAGCGCATCGAGCACGGGAGGCGACGAGGTGGCTTCCCTCCTGAGGGCCGGCGCGCGCGCCCTGGCTCCCCGGGCGCAGCCCGCCGGGTCGGGTCTGCCGATCGTCGCTGGTTGATCACGCGCGGGACCGAAGGAGAGCGCTGGATGAGAGTGACGATGCTGCTCGCCGATGCCGCACAGGTCGTCGAGAACAAGCTCTACATTCTCGGTGGTGGCTGGTCGATCACCGGACCCGGCCCGACGGCCTTCGCGATGGCGATGAAGATCGCGGTCCCATGGACGGAAGCGAACCGGCGGCATTCCCTCGAACTGCAGTTGGTCGACGATGACGGGAGGCCCGTCTTGCTGCCAACGGGATCCACAGCAGCGCCGCAGCCATTCACCATCAGCGGCGAGTTCGCCGTCGGCCGACCGGTCGGGGTCACCGAAGGCATGCCGCTTGATCTCGCGCTCGTGCTCGCGCCAGGCGGCTCAGTGCAGTTCCCGCCTGACCGTCACTTGAGCTGGCGACTCACCATTGACGGCGCATCGAACGAAGATTGGCAAATCGGCTTCCTCACCCGTCCCTCCGGGTAGCGCGCCCGACCGATCTGGCATCGCTCGGGTCGCTTGAGCGTCGCGATCGCGTCCGGGTCAGCTCCCCGACACCGCGGGGGCGATCTCCCCGCGGCCCGCGTCTTGGAGGTCGGCGGGGAGTCGCACGCCGGTCCGGGCAGCGAGTTCGAGGAGCTGGGTTCTCCATTCGATGATCGCGGCACGCTGGGCGTTCTGGGTGTTGGGGAGGTCGTCGAAGGTCCCGTCGGGCAGGTCGGCCGCGAGCGCGCTCAGGTAGCTGTCCTCGAGCAGGTAGGTGTGCGCGTACGGGGCGTTCAACCCGCGCAGCACGGGGTTCGAGGGCTTGAGGGCATCGATCTCCTGGAGGTACCCGGCGAAGCGCTGTTCGAGGTTGCCCATGCGCTGCGACGCCTCCAGTGGCGTCAGCTGCTGGAGGCGGTACGCGTCGAGAATCGGATCGGCGGTTCCGAGGAGCTGGTTGACCGGGAGTCGGATGCGATCGACCTGCGCGACATAGGAGCGCAGCGCGGCGCCGTCGACCCCCAGCCCGTTGCCCGACCGGGTGGTCGCCCCGCAGCCGGCGGCGAGGACCGCCAGACAGATGAGCGCGGCAAGTCCCGCTCTGCCGCGCCGGGCGTCCGGTCCAGACTGTCGGCCTCGCGGGTGCGACGTCCGGGTCGCCATGACGGCGACCCGGACGTCGGGGGCGCGCTCGGGTCTCGAGGCCACGATCGTCATCGGCTCGAAAGCGTTCCGACGTCGAGCGACGGGCGGTCTCAGTACCCGTAGCCCGTCGGCGGCGGCGAGGGCGGCGGCGATGGCGGAGGGGGCGGGGGTGGGGATGCCGGCGGGTTCGAGGTACCCCCCGCTGGCTGAGGTGGCGTCGCGCCCGACGAGCTCTGGTTCGACGAACCGGCCGGGGAGCCGCTGGGAGCGGCGGTCGTCGGCGGCGCCGTGGTGGCCGGCGCCGCGGTGTCGCCCGAGGCCTTGGTGGAGCTGCCGTCAGGGTGCAGCGCGTACCAGAGGCCAGCGACGCCTTCGCCGTTGGCGTCACCCGGGTGGGTGTCACCCGAGAAGCGGTACAGGGGCATGCCGTGGAAGGTCACCTGGAGCTTGCCGTCGGGGCGTTTCTCTGTCCCGAAGCCCTTGAGGCCCTTGGCCCCATGGACGGTCTTTTGGCCGTGGGGCACCAGGAGCGGCGGCCACTCGCTCGCACACGCGCTGACGCAGGCGATCGCGCCGGGCTTGTCGGCACCGAAGACATACAGGGTGAAGTGCTGGGCGCTGACCACGACGCTGCCCAGGCTCGCCACCGTGGCCGTCGTCACCAACACTGTGCTCTTGGCCTTCCCCGGCGCTACCGCCGGAACCCGCGGCGACGTCGCCGCGCCGGCCACGCCAACCCACGCCGACATCAGCGCGACCGCGGTGAGTCCGCCAATCGCCACCCGCCGGGCGCCCAGCAGCCGCGTCGCCGGCCTGGACCTGGCTGCGCTGCCACGCCTCACGGGTGCCCGCGCACCCCACGTCCCGAACAGCCTCATGACCGTGTCCCTCCCGCTGTCGTCGGTTCCGACCCAGGTATACGGACGACCCGCGGCGACGGATTGCCCGTCCTCGTGGACCCGGGGCCATCCAGGGATCCGGCCCGTGCTCACCGGCAGCGCGACTGGCCGAACCGGTCCCGTCGACCCGACGGGAGTCACGCTCATCCATCGCGTGGCGTCGACGTTCGACCGGCATCGTGAGTCTGACCATCGAGCACGACGGGACGCCACGTACACGCCTCGTTCCCTCCACCGTGGGCTCGCGGCGCGAGACGAGGGGCCCGTCGTCGTGCCGTTGCTCGCCGAGGGGATCGATGCGTTCGTCGTGATCTTCTTCGCCGGGTCGGACGCTGAGCTTGCCTCCCGAGCCCACGGTTCCGAGCTGCTCGCCCAGTACCGAGCTCGGCCTGACCCGACCAGTCCGGAAGTGATCCGAGCGGCGATCGACCTGCCGAATCGCGCGGGGTGCTCGCACGGAGAGCGACCCGCCACGGCGCTCGGGCGGCTCCTGTCCCGATCGCACCGGTGCTCGAGGACCTGGGTTGGGGGGCACGCGGCGCCGGGTGGGTGTGCTCAGGTCGGTGAGCCGGGTGCAGCGGCACGGATACCTCGAAGCGTCTCAACCCGAGGTGAAGGCCTCGCTGGCGTCCGTCCTGGCGCACTTCCCCGCCGACAGCACCTGGTGACCAACACCGACATCCGGCTGGACGGCAACCGGGCGACGAGCCGAGTTCTCCACCCCGATGGTGACGACCCGGCCCGACGGGTCGCGCGGGATCGTCTTCGTTGGTAGGGAGCACCACGACCGGCTGGTGCGCAGCCCGTCCGGGTGGCGCGTCACCGAGCCGATCGAGCAGTCGCTGTGGACCGACGGGGAGCTCCCAGCCGCGCCGCCCGGCTGATTCGTGGCTGAATCAGTGGCAGGCGGCAGCGACCGCCTGCCCGGCGTCGAGGCGGTGGAACGCGAAGCCTGGGACGGCCGGGCCGGCATGGTTCACGAGCTCGCTCTGGACCTGGGCGGGGGTGAAGCTCGGGCACTCCTCCCTCACGAGCGCGGCGGCCGCGCTGACGAACGGGGCGGCCATCGACGTCCCGTCCAGGTACCCGTAGGCGGTGTCGGAGGGCGTCGACGGCGCGATGCAGCCGGTGTACGCGCAGGTCGAGAGGACGTCGACGCCGGGCGCGCCGAGGCTCACGTACGCGCCCCGGTTGGAGAACGAGGCCAGCGCACCAGTCCCCGGGTCGATGGCGGCCACGCCGATGACCTCGTTGCTGTACCCGGCCGGTGAGAACAGCTCACTGTTGGCGTCGTTGCCGGCCGCCGCGGCGATGACCACGCCCTCGTGGTGGGCGTCCGTCACCGCGGTCTGGATGACGCTGTCGCAGCCGGCCGCACCGAGGCTCAGGTTGATGACCTCGGCGCCGTGACTGGCCGCCCACTCGATGCCTTGTGCCACGCTCAGGGTGGACCCGGAACCGTCGGGGCCGAGGACCCGGACGGCCAGGATCGTCGCGTTCGGGGCGCCGCCGAGCCCGCCAGACGGGTCGTTGTCGGCGATGATGCCGGCGACGTGCGTGCCGTGCCCGAACGGGTCGCCGTGTCCGGGCAGCGACGGCGACACGGGCGTGCTGCCGCTGGCGTCGGTGAAGAAGTCGGGTCCGGCGATCACGTGGCCGACGAGCCCGGAGTGGTCGAGGTCCACGCCGCTGTCGACGACGGCGACCGTGATCCCGCGGCCGCTGTACCCGGAGATGTTCCAAGCCGGCGCGAAATCACCCCCAGGAGGGCCCTGGAGGCCCCACTGCAGCGAGAAGCTCGGGTACCCGCCCGTATTGACTGGCGGGTCGGACGTGGCCCGCACCACCTGGTTGGGCTCCACGGCCAGGACGGTCCCCGACCGCCCCAGCGACGCCACGTCGGCGTTCTTGGCCGCTTCCGACGTGGCGGTGAACGAGGTGACCTCATGCGTCGGCGAGCCGTAGGGGGCGACGACGACGGCGTAGCTGACCGGCGCCTGGACGGTGGGCGTGGGCTGGCTCGCGGCGTCGCAGCCGGTCGGCGCCGGCGGCGGGGAGGGGGGCGGGGGCGGCGCGACGGGTGCGCAGGCCGCGGCCGCGCCGACGAGGACCGCCACGCCCGCCATGACCAGGCCCGGACGGCCTCGTGACCACATACCCCAGCACGCTCCCTTGCGCTCGTCGGCCCAGGTCCCGGGCCGCACCCCGAGAGTCGTCACATGAGCCTGCCCGCTTGAGGCTACCGGGGGCGGGCACCGATCCCGCTACCCTGCCCCCATGCCGAAGAAGTCGAAGAAGCGCCGGCTGCGAGCCCGTCGGAACAAAGCCAACCATGGCAAGCGCCCCAACGCCGGGCGGCGCAGCTAGGCGGGCTGGTCCGCCCGCTCCTCCCGGGTGACCTCGGGCGTCTCGCGCCCGGCCGCGGCGCCCGGATCGGCCCGCACGACCGCCACGACGACCGCGGCGACCAGGATGGGAGAGGCGAGCGACCCCAGCTCGGCGACCCGATCGTCGGGGCTCACCGCCTGCAGGTTCAACGCGTGGGAGGCGAAGCGCGGCGCCGAGTGCACCAGCCGGGCCGACGCGGTGGCGACGGTGAGCGGCCGCGTGAGCCACACGACGGCGCAGCCACTGAGCACGGCCAGCGCGAGGTTCAAGTCCCCGACGTCGCGGGCGAGATGCTCGTTGTACCGGCCGTCCGTCGCCGCCCAGTGTGCCCGAGGCCCGGGAAGTCCAACAAGGCCCGGGAAGTCCAACAAGAAGGAGCGGGGCGCGACCGACGCCCACACCCCGACGAACAGCCCGGTGACCACGAGATCCCGAGCGCGTTCCGGAGGGTGAGCCGCCCGCTCATCGGGTCAGCGCACCGCGGGCCGTGCGGGCTTCGGCGACCGACGCCCACCCCGTCGCCGCTTTGAACCGCGTGTAGGCGACGCGCTGGGAGGCCAGCAGCGCGTCCGCGGCCGGCCCGGCCGCCACCCGCACCAGGAACGCCGGGATGGGCCGCAGGTGGGGCAGCCCGAACGCGGTCGCGATGGCGTCCCGGTAGTCGCGGCGGGTCAGCCGCTCGTCGTCCACGACGTTGTAGCGGCCGGCCGGCGCCCCGAGCGCGGCGACGACCGCGCCGGCGACGTCGTCACTGTGGATCGACACGCTCGCCGCGTTGGCGCGGCACCGTTCGGGTTCAGCTGGCTTCAGCCGGTAAGCGCCGTGCTCCGTGCAGCGAGCTTGGTGCCCCTGCCACGGGCGCGGCGGGTGAAGTTGTTGGAGTGTGGGTCCCAGGGCTGTTGCGCAGGTGGAGTCGCCGGGAATCGAGGCAGGAACACGCTGTCGTCACCAGCTGCGGGGAGGCTCTTGGGGAAGTCGACGCGGTTGGGCAGCCCAAAGGGTGGGGGCGGGCCGGCGGCGAGCGCCTCCCCCTCCCCGTCGCCGTCGTCACGAGCCAAGACCGAAATCCGCCGAAGGGCCGCCCAGGTGCTCGGGCGCTCAAGGGGGCCTGACGCGGGTGGAGGGGCCCCTGGGGGCCCCTCCACTCGGTCGAGCAGTTATTGCCTGGTTAGGCGCCGGCCGAGATGGCGTTCAGCGCCGCCTGGATGGTCGAGGCCGCCAACGCTGCGGGTCCACCGAAGGGCTGCAGCGTGTTCACCCTGCTGCCCGTGTGGGCGGCCGGGGTGATCGGGGTCACCAGGATGGGGTCGATCCCGAACGGGCTGCCGGCCTCGTTGAAGAAGCTCGTCAGCGCCGCACCGAGGGTGTTGGGGTCCTCGGTCAACAGGATCGGCTCCGTGAAGCTGCCCGTCACCACACTCGAGGTGATCGCGTCAGCGTAGTAGTCACCCCGAGCCATCGCCGCGGTGAACGTGCACCCGACGCCGTTGGTGCAGTTGTCGGTGTTCCAGCCGAGCCCGTCGGGGTTGTGACCACCCGCAGCGAGGCTGAGCACCGGGCTCCCCGTCAGCGTTGAGGTCGCACCCGGGTAGCCGCCGAGCTCGAAGCGGGCGATCTGGGTGGAGGTGTCACTGGCGTCTTGACCCGCCAGGCGCACCACCGCGATGCCGTTCGCACCCAACGTCGTGTTGACCGCATCCGAGATCGCCACCGGGCCACCCGGCTCGATGACCTGTTGGATCCCCAGATCCAACAGACCCGTGAGGGCCTGCGAACCCAGCCCACCGGGCGGGGTGATCAAGATCGGCAGCCCAACGCTGCCAGCCCCCCAGTAGCTCATCGAGGAGACCGCCGCCGCGTCCTGGAAGCTCTGATCCGTCGCCAAGATCGCGGTGCGCACCGGCGTGGTCGGCAACGCCGCCCCCGCCCCATCCGTCGAGTCCTTGCCCGACGTGTTGTTGTACGGGTTCGAACCCAAACCGTTATAGAGCGGCACACCCGAGATGTTCAGGGTCCGCACATACCCGGAGTTCACGAACGTCGACACGTCCTGGGCGGTGTCATCCGCGGTGGGACCCCAGATCCGCGTCACGTTCAAGGTCAACGGGTTCGCTTCCGCGTCGGTGCGAGGCACCGACCCGCCGCACTGGAACTGCTGAGTCCCCGCCAGCGTGTTGGCCACCCCATTCGAGACGGCCAGGTTCCCACCCACGATGAACACACTCGAGACACCCTCTTGGGCGATCGCCTGCGCCGTGTAGAGCGACAGCGACCCGGTCGGGGTCAACAGGACCCCGGTGCGCAGATACGCCGCCAGGTAGCTCGCCGTCAGCGCGTCGGGCCAGTTCTGATCCGTCGCCAACACCACCGAGGAGCCCACATCATGCTGCGAGGCGCTCGGCGGGGCGTTGTTCGGCAGACAATTCGTGTGCGGCGTCGCCGGATAGCGGAACTCCAACGCCGCCACCGCCGTCTGATCCGCGTTCGACCCGAAGATCGGGGCGTTCACCGTGACCTGACCGATGGTGAACACCACCACCTGCCCGTAGTTCGTGGTGTCACCCAGACGGTTGACCTGGACCCCACCCGTGCAGGAGGTGTCGGTGCCGTTGATCTTCACGATCGCGACCACCGGACCGATCGTCGAGGACGAGTTCACCTCCAAGTTGTTGAACGTGAACACCGCTCCCGGGTCCGTCGTCGAGGACGTGGTCACCTGACCCGCCAACGTCGCCGTGCCACCACCACTCACCGGCCCCGCGGTCACCGCACCCGTACCACCCGACGCGGTGAACGTCGGGCCACCCGCGGTCGACCACGTACTCCCACCCTGGAGCGTGAGGCACACATACCCGGCCGCACCCGAGGTCAGCTGGCCGAACTTGGTCTCATGAATCGCCACCGGGCTGATCGGCGCGTTGATCGCGTTCGGCTGCACCGACACCGGCGGCACATTCGCCGTCACGAACACGTTCTCCACCGACGCGTTCGGCACCGTGGCCACCAACGGCACCTGCGTCGCCGGGTAGGTGGGGAGGACCCAACCCGTCGGGCTCGGCGCCGGGATCGTCACCGCCGACCCCGTACCAAACGTGTACGACGCCTGCACATTGATGTTCCCGGAGTTCGTGTCCGCACCCACCTGATAGCTGATGAACGGGATCGGCAACGCACACGTCGCGCCCGCCGCGATCCCCGGCGTGGCGTTGATGTTCGAGAACGTCAAGCGCAACACGTCGTTCAACCCCGACATGTTCGCCGGGTCCTGGGAGTACGTCCCCCACGTCGTGGTCACCTGCGGCACCGTCGCGCCCGCATCCGTGCACTGCGCGCCGATCACCGCCGGCGGAGACGCACCCGCGAACGCCACGAAGTTCGCCGTCGCCGGCGTCGCGTTGCTGTTCTGACCCGACGCGGTCACGCCGTGCCGTTCGGGCTCACCGTGATGAAGATCGAGTCGTTCTGCTCCCAGCGCGTGACGGCGGCCCCACCAGCGGAGTCACCCACGTTGAGGAGCATCCCCGCGGCCGGCCCCGTGGTCCCGCCCGCGATCTGCAGCTCGACGGCACCCGGCAACAAGCACAAGTCATGCAAGCCGAGGTCACAGAACGTCGGCGGGGACGTGCCCACACCGTTCAACTGGTCAGCGCCGGCCGGGCTCGCAAACAACCCCGCGAACCCACCCGCCGTCGCCACCACCGACAGGACCATCGCCCCAACCAACAAGCGACGGCCCCGCACAAAGCGCTTCAACACGTTCACAGAGCCTCCCGACTCAACAGCGACACAGACTCCGCCCCGCCGTCAGCGGAAGCGAAGTCAGCCTATATCGGGTACAACCCCAAAACGAGGGATCTTGTGACACCAACCCCCAAACCCCGTGACACCAAAACCCCCCCAACCCCAACATCCCCACCCCGCACACCCCCCAACCTGACCAACCGCTGTCAACCCACCCGGCCCCGGGCCCCAACCCCACCACCCGGCGGCTGAACGCATCGAGGACACCAGCGAGATGCACCGTGTCCTCGTCGGTGGGGTGCTCGGTGACGTCCATCACCCAAGAGCCGGTCCGGGGCCCTCAGGGTCGGACTGGCGGCCGACGAGAGCATCGCTGGGCAGCCAGCGGGATCCCGTGCGGGTGCAGCCCCGCCGGCGGCGCCGATGCGTCCTCTGGAGGCCCGCTTGGTGCATCCGGCGCTCGACCCGTTTGCGAGAGCAGCGAGTGCCCAGCCCCGAGCGCAGCTCGGCGTGCACCCGAGGCGAACCATACGAGCCCCGCGACATCCGATGGATATCCACGATCGTGTTGGTGAGGAGCGCATTGGCCCCGTCACACTCGCTGAGGAAAAAGGCCGGCCACTGATAGAAGCCGGAAGTCCACACCCTTCATCACACGACAACGGGTCGCGACTGGCAGGTCCGAGCAGCGCTCGGCGATGAAGGTGTAGATCGTTCTGGGAGGAGTTCTCCTGAGCGAAGAAGGCTGCCGCTTGAGGATCTCGACCTCCATCTTCGGCGATCCGCAACTCCCGTCGCAGCTGGCCGGAGCTCCGCCTGATCCGCGCTCGAGATGCGATCACGCCGACCGTCGTCGACATCGGCTTGGTGCAACCAGTTCCGCAGGCACGACTCCTCCCCAGATCGCTGGCGATCTGCGCGATGGGCTTCTCATGCATCCGAGCCAGCTCGACCGCCCGTCCACGGAACTGCGGACGGTGGGGTCTGTGCATCGAGACATCCTCCCGAGACGGCTCTCATCGCCTCAGGCTCAGTGTCCGTCCACCCGGGGGAAACTCAGTCGTCGAGTGCAGCGCGCGGCGATGTTCTGTGCTCGAGCGGGGCTCGTGGTGCTGGTCGGTCGAGGCCGAGCTCTTGGTGGAATGCCGATCTCGTTCGGTGTCGGTGATCGCGGCGCCGGGCCTGGGTTGTCGCTAACGGGGCGTGTCGCGACGACGAGGCCATCGGGGCGGGTTCGTCGTGGAGCGTCGAGATGACGTTCGTGCAGCAGCGTTGCTCCTCGAAGGACAGCACTGCTCGGCGATATTCGTCACTGCTCGCCCCGGGGCGCACGCCACACGGGTAATCGGTGCGGTCAGAGCGCCTCGAGGCTCTCGCCTCGGTACACACCATCGCTGGGCAGGGCGGCGAGGCAGGGAACCCCTTCAGGACCGAGGCTGGGGCCTGACGCGGGTGGAGGGGCCCCTGGGGGCCCCTCCACCCGGTCGAGCAGTTCGTTGCTGGTTAGGCGCCGGCCGAGATGGCGTTGAGCGCCGCCTGGATGGTCGAGGCCGCCAGCGCGGCGGGTCCACCGAAGGGCTGCAGCGTGTTCACCGTGCTGCCCGTGTGGGCGAGCGGGGTGATCGGGGTGCCCAGGTTGGGGTCGATCCCGAACGGGCTGCCGGCCTGGTTGAAGAAGGTCGTCAGCGCCGCCCCGAGGGTGTTGGGGTCCTCGGTCAACAGGATCGGCTCCGTGAAGCTGCCCGTCACCACGCTCGACGTGATCGCGTCAGCGTAGAAGTCACCCCGAGCCATCGCCGCGGTGAACGTGCACCCGCCGCCAACTTCCTCCCGGCAGTGGTCGGTGTTCCAGCCGAGCCCGTCGGGGTGGGCACCACCCGCCTCGAGGCTGATCGGCCCGCCAGACGACGACTGCGATGACTTCGCACCCGGGAAGCCGCCGAGCTCGAAGCGGGCGATCTGGGTGGAGGTGTCACTGGCGTCTTGACCCGCCAGGCGCACCACCGCGATGCCGTTCGCACCCAACGTCGTGTTGACCGCATCCGAGATCGCCACCGGGCCACCCGGCTCGATGACCTGTTGGATCCCCAGATCCAACAGACCCGTCAGGGCCTGCGAACCCAGCCCACCGGGCGGGGTGATCAAGATCGGCAGCCCAACGCTGCCAGCGCCCCAGTAGGCCATCGAGGAGATCGCCGCCGCGTCCTGGAAGCTTGGTCCGTCGCCAAGATCGCGGTGCGCACCGGGATGGTCGGCAACGCCGCCCCCGCCCCATCCGTGGAGTCCTTGCCCGACGTGTTGTTGTACGGGTTCGAACCCAAACCGTTATAGAGCGGCACACCCGAGATGTTCAGGGTCCGCACATACCCGGAGTTCACGAACGTCGACACGTCCTGGGCGGTGTCATCCGCCGTGGGACCCCAGATCCGCGTCACGTTCAAGGTCAACGGGTTCGCTTCCGCGTCGGTGCGAGGCACCGTCCCGCCGCACTGGAACTGCTGAGTCCCCGCCAGCGTGTTGGCCACCCCATCCGAGACGGCCAGGTTCCCACCCACGATGAACACACTCGAGACACCCTCTTGAGCGATCGCCTGCGCCGTGTAGGCCGACAGCGACCCGGTCGGGGTCAACAGGACCCCGGTGCGCAGATACGCCGCCAGGTAGCTCGCCGTCAGCGCGTCGGGCCAGTTCTGATCCGTCGCCAACACCACCGAGGAGCCCACATCATGCTGCGAGGCGCTCGGCGGCGCGTTGTTCGGCAGACAATTCGTGTGCGGCGTCGCCTGATAGCGGAACTCCAACGCCGCCACCGCCGTCTGATCCGCGTTCGACCCGAAGATCGGGGCGTTCACCGTCACCTGACCGATCGTGAACACCACCACCTGCCCGTAGTTCGAGGTGTCACCCAGACGATCCACGATCGTCCCACCCGTGCAGGAGGTGTCCGTGCCGTTGATCTTCACCGATCGCGACCACCGGACCGATCGTCGAGGACGAGTTCACCTCCAAGTTGTTGAACGTGAACACCGCTCCCGGGTCCGTCGTCGAGGACGTGGTCACCTGACCCGCCAACGTCGCCGTGCCACCACCACTCACCGGCCCCGCGGTCACCGCACCCGTACCACCCGACGCGGTGAACGTCGGGCCACCCGCGGTCGACCACGTACTCCCACCCTGAAGCGTGAGGCACACATACCCGGCCGCACCCGAGGTCAGCTGACCGAACTGGGTCTCATAAATCGCCACCGGGCTGATCGGCGCGTTGATCGCGTTCGGCTGCACCGACACCGGCGGCACATTCGCCGTCACGAACACGTTCTCCACCGACGCGTTCGCCACCGTGGACGAGTTCCCGTCGTCGGTGGTCCCGAACGGTGATTGGTTCGGCGGACCGGTCGACGTCGGGTACGTGACACCGGCTCCAAGCGTCCAACCCGTCGGGGTCGGCGCCGGGATCGTCACCGGCGGCCCAACACCAAACGTGTACGACGCCTGCACGTTGATGGGACCCGAGTTCGTGTCCGCACCCACCTGATAGCTGATGAACGGGATCGGCAACGAACACGTCGCGCCCGCCGAGATCCCCGGCGTGGCATTCGAGTTCGTGAACGTCAACTTCAACACGTCGTTCAACCCCGCCATGTTCGCCGGATCCTGGGAGTAGGTCCCCCACGTCGTGGTCACCACCGGCACCGTCGCGCCCGAATCCGAGCACGTCGCCCCGATCACCGCCGGCGGGGACGCACCCGCAAACGCCACAAAGTTCGCCGTCGCCGGCGTCGCGTTGCTGTTCGCCCCACGATCGCGGTCACCGCCGTGCCGTTCGGGCTCACCGTGATGAAGATCGAGTCCCCCTGGTTCCAACGGAGGAAGGCCGGGTTGGAACCGCCATCACCCACGTTGAGCCCACGACGCCGCCGGCCCCGTGGTCCCACCCGCGATCTGCAGCTCGGCCCCACCCGGCAACAAGCACAAGTCGTGCCAGCCGAAGTCACAGAACGTCACCGGCGAAGGCGCGATACCGCCAGTCAGGTCAGCGCCGGCCGGGCTCGCAAACAACCCCGCCGAACCCACCCGCCGTCGCCACCACCGACAGCACCATCGCCCCAACCACCAGGCGACGACCCCGCACGAAGCGCTTCAACACGTTCACAGAGCCTCCCGACTCAACACGACACAGACTCCGCCCCGCAGTCCGCGGAAGCGGCGTCAGCCTATATGGGTACAACCCAAGAACGAGGAAACTTGTGACACCAACCCCCAAACCTCGTGACACCAAAACCACCCCAACCCCAACGGCGTCACTAGCCTCACGCCTTCCCCGAACCTCGACACCGGCCCAAACCCTGAGGACTCTCCACCGGTCCAACCCGGCCCGGTCCCACCCAGCGGCGTAGCGTGAAGAGCGCGAGTCTGGGCCGAGGGGACTTCGGGTACTGCGATGGGGAGTTGTCGGCCGGGTCGGGTCGGAAGTAGCGTGAGGTTGCTCGAGGTCTCGGGGATGGGCCGAGATTCCGGGGTCGCGAGACTTGCGGGGTCCTGAGTCCGCGCGCCCGGGAGGTGCGGGAGTGGCCGTCAAGCCGAGGGACTTGGAGCGGTTCGGCCGGGACCGCGGGCTCGTCGAGGCGCACTGTCGTGGCGACTCGGACGCGTTCACCCTCATCGTCAAAGAGCACTACGGGCGGCTCCTCTCGCAAGCCCAGCGGCGTCTCGGCACTCGCGCCGAGGCGGAGGACGCCGTACAGGATGCCTTTGAGAAGGCGTTCCGAGCGTTGCCCAGCTTCGATGGCGAGTACCACCTAGGAGCGTGGCTCAGCACAATTGTCGCGAACGTCTGTGCCGACCACGGCGCCCGGCGCGTCGTCGAGCACCACCTCCCGGAGCGTTTCTCGCCACGCGCGCTGACCGTGCCCGACATCTCCGAGGGCATGTCCGACCCGGCCGTGCTCCAGGCCGTGGAGGCGGCGATCGCCGCGCTTCCGCCGACGCGGCGCGCCGCCTTCCTCATGTACGAGGTGTTTGGCTTCTCCTACGGGCAGGTAGCCGAACAGCTCGGCATCACCCGGGACAACGCTCGAGCCCGAGTCCATCGTGCGAAGGCGGACCTGCGCAAAGCGCTTGCCGCCACCCGGTCGACGCTTGCTGCGCTCATCACCGTGCGCCTGGGTGCCCCGAGGCTGGCCCGCTTTGTCGGTGGCTCGCCCGAGGGACGGGGTGCCCGCGCTCGGACTTGGGCCCGTGCGCCGCTGGGACCGGGCGGGGAGCGCATGCCCGGCGCCGCCACGTCGTCGTCGCTCAGCGTCCCCACGGCGGCGGGCCAGGCGGCAACAAGTCCCATCGCCCAGGTCGCGGCTTCGATGGCAGCGGCTGGGCCGCGGACCAACCCGATGGTCTGGTTGACGGGCCTGGCGACCGCTGTCACGAGCGTGTTCTCAGGACCTGCGGCCGCCGCGATGCCGATCACGGCCGCCGCCCTACCGGTAGCGGCCGCGGTGGTCACGGCTTCCGTTGCGGCACCAGCGCCGGATCCTGCGGCGTCGACGCCCACCCCGGCGGTGTTGGCGGAGCAAGCCCGGCAGGCGACGCCGGTCGCGGAAGCCCCGGCTTGGGTCGTCGCCGCCGCGGCCGACACGGGGGGGTCTCCAGCCCCGGCCAGTGGAGCGGGAGCTGTCGCGGCTCCCGCCGCGCCCTGCCCGTGGCCGGCCGACGGCTTGGGGGCGCCCGCTGGTCCGATCAGTGGGGCAGTGGTGGCGATGCTGAGCACCCCCGCGGTCAACCTTGACTCGGGTTCGAACCCCGAGCTGGCGGTCACGACCACCCTTGCGGTGTCGGCCCCCGGCGATGCGACGATCCTGGTCTCGGTGCACGCCCGTGTTTGCCTGTCGCCACCTCCGCAGTCGTTCCTCGCCGTTGACGTCGCCGGCCCGGGTGGTGCCGTGCAGCTCCGCGGGTCGCTCCTGGAGACGGTGAGCGACGCGTCCGGCACGAGGTACGTCTTCAGGGGAGTGGTCGCCGAATCGCCCGCCGGTCGGTCCTGGGGCCTCCCCGACCGCTTCGTCGCCCTCGTCGATGTGCGCCCCTCGGCGAACACGGTGAGCGTGAGTGTCGCCTTCCTCGGCACGCCGCTGTCGATTCCATCGTCCTCTCCGTCCACGACGACGACGACGCCGATCTCGACGCCACTGTCTCCGACGACGACCACGAACACCACGACCCCAAGCTCGACGCCACCCTCCACGACGACGACAACGTCCCCCTCCTCTCCTCTTCTTTCATCGCCATCCTCCCCGGCACGATTGCGATGAGCCGCGGCGCCAACGCCTGTAGCGCAAGCGCGATGGGGGCGAACCCGGCGACGGGTGTCTCGTGGGGCATCCACCGGGCGCCGGTGTCCCCGACCGGCTGTTCGGCGCCCTAGCCCGGGGTGGGACGCCTCCTCCACCTTGTCCACAGGCTGCCTCCCGAGGCGTACACCGGCACTCCCCTTGCGGTCTATCGGTACCGCGTGCGCCCTCGCCGATCGGGCTGGGAGGCCACCTGAGCTTCCCCCGGTTCTCCGGAGTCGATGTTCCCCGGGGTTTGACGGAGTCGGGTTGGTTGACTTCATGCCACGGCGGACGGTGGTGTCTGGAGTCTTGCGTGTCGGTGGGGGTGCGCATCTCCGGGGAGCCATGACGGCGTGGTCGGTTGTGGAAGATCTTGAGGTACTCGGAGATCGCGTTTGCGAGCTCGACGCGGGTCGTCCAGCGTCGGCGGTTGAGCAACTCGACTTGCCTGCACGCCCAGAACGACTCGATGACGGCATTGTCGAGGCAGTCGCCGATCGATCCCCTGGAGGGCACCAGCCCCGGACTCGTGGGCAGACGGGTGAAGCCCCACGACGTGAACTGCGTGCCGTGATCCGAGTGGATCGAGGCGCCGGGAGCTGGTCGGCGATTCTCGATGGCCATGCCGAGCTCGTTCATGGTGAGCCGCGGTGGGTGCCGCGTCGATCGACGAACCAACGACGCGGCGCGACAACGGGTCCAGCGCAACCGCGCAACAGACCGATGGGCGACCGACTTGTGGCCCGACCATGCCCGAGGACCGGGGGCGCCGGCGAACTGTTCGTCGGCCTCGCCGACTACGACCGCTCCCGCTGCGGCGCGCCCAGCTTGGTAGAGCCGGGTCGGGCCCTGCGGGCCGCGATCTGCTCGCGGACGCCATCGAGTGTGCGAAGGACGAGAGCAGCGAACGTGGGACTGGTCGTCCCCGATGCGGCGCAGCGACCCTGCGCTGGCCACGCCGGCTGGTACGTTCTCCGGACTCGACGACCAGGCGCCCGGGCAGTGGCACCCCACGGAGGAAGCAACGCGTGCGTCAGGGATGGTGGATCGCAGTGGCGGTCGGGCTCATCGCAGCGGTCACCCTGTCGGCACCGGTGGGGGCTGCGCTGAAGGCGGCGGCGTCGGACAAGGCGATCTTCCAAGCCGGTGTGCTCACCGCGGCGGACGGTGTGCCGTCGACGTGGACGTCGACGAGGCCAAAACACACCAACACCGGGGCGAAGAGCTTGAAGGGCATCGGGTCCTGCAAGCAGATCGCCGCGGCGGATGACCTGGCGCAGCACGGGCCGCACGTCGACTCGCCGAGGTTCTCAGACCCGGCAGCGACCGCGGGCACCACGCTGGCCGAGAACACTGTGTACGCGTTCAAGACCGTCAAGGGCGCCCAGCAGTATCTCTCCCCGCTCGAGGCCAGCAGCGCCACGACGTGCGTGGAGCAGTCGCTGATCAAGGCGAGCGGCGGCAAGGCTCAGGTCACGGTGACGCCGATCAGCAGCCTCCAGGGCGTCGGCGTCGGCTACGAGGCGCGCGTCGCGGGCGCCGACCAGGCCGGCAACCCGGTGCAGGTGATCGACGACCTGATCTTTGTACGCGTGGGACGAGCGGTGGTGGCGTTCGGCTTCTCGAACAAGGACGCGTTCCTCCCACAGGGCCCCTCGATCGTGGGCACGGTGGTCTCGCGGCTCGCCTCGACGGGGGCCTGACGCTCCGCCCGCGAGGCCGGCCAGCAGCTCCCGAGCCGGTGGTCGGTCCAGCGTCGCACACCCGCCGTCGGTGACGACACCCTCCCGCTGCAAACTCCGAGCTGTGTCCCATCGGGACCGGCCGGACGACGTGTCACTTAGCGATCATCGGCCGGGCAACTGGCACAGCGTCACCTGAGCCCTTAGCCTGCATCGCCTCGTGGGGCTCTCAACTCGCACTTGGCAGCAGGGGTACGCCGCGGCGATCAGCGCTGGCGTGGTGCTCATGCTGGCGCTCGCGGCCCCGGGCAGCGCGAGCGTCGGGAGCAAGCCGCCGGGGAAGGACGCCGCCATCCTCGAGGCTGGTGTCATCCGCGCCGCCGACGTGCCGTCGAGTTGGACCCCTAGCCCTCAGCAGGACACGGGCAGCCGGGACCTGAGGGGCATCGCCGCGTGCACACAGATCCAGTCGGTGATGGATGCCGCCGGGAAGTCGGCGGCGCCGAGCCGACGGTCATCAACGTTCACGGACCCGGCATCGCCGGACGCAGCGAGCCGCGCCGAGGACCTGGTCCTGGCGTTCAAGCGCGTGAGCGCCGCGAGCAAGTACGTCCAGGCGTACCAGTCCCCGCGTGCGGGCACTTGCTACCTGAACGCCGTGGAGCACACCAATTCGGCCTCCGGTCTGCACGTCTCGCCGATCCCGGGCCTCCAAGGCGTCGGCGACGCGATCGCCGGGTATGAGGTCGCCGCCTCCGCCGCCGTCCAGGGCCAGCGCCTCGCCGTGTTGTTCGACGTCATCGTCGTCCGGGTCGGGCGAGCGATTGTCAGGTTCCAGTTCGTAAGCATCGGACCTCGCATCGCCCAGGCCCCCACGATCCTGCTTGCCGTCATCAACCGGGTCGCGCCGCTCGCCAAGTAGCGACAGCCGGCGTCCCACCAATCACCTCGGTGAGCATGCCGTGGGGTTGGCCGCGGCGCGCAGCTGGGCACAGGACGGCGTAGGTCGGCGGCTCGGCCACCGGTTCCGTGTCCTTGCAAGGCGAGAAGCAGCCTCGTCGAGGGTTCGTCAGTTGAGCATGCAACTGATTGTGCTTCGCTGGTTTGCGCGATCGAGTCGGTTCGCCGAACTCGGTGAACCGTCGCCGACAGCCGGTTCGCTAGACAGTTGTGATGACGATGCCGCCTCGGCACGGGTGGCGTCGAGGCAAGTCTCGTTTCGTGTTCGCTGTCCGTGACGTTCGATGAGCCATTCGTGGTGGTCGGCGGTCACGAAGAAGCTGACGGCTTGGCGGAGCCGATCGACGTTGTCGTGGAGCTCGGCGCAAAGGCACTGGGTCTTTGAGGGTTCGGATCCATCGTTCAGCGCAGCCGTTGGCTCGGGGTTCGCCGACGTAGATGGGGTCGTCGACGATGCCCAGCCAGCAGGGAGCCTTGGAAGTGAGACGACCGGTATTGGCTGCCCGAGCCAGTGACGGAACCCGAGCCCGCGGGCGATGTCAGCATCGACGTGGCCCCAACGGTCGATAACCGCGTCATAGAGCGGCTGCAGTGCGGCGTGACGATCATCGAGTTCGGCGACGTGTGCCCACGCCCCAGCGGGGTAAGTGGTCCACGCAACAGAACACCACGCGCAGCCGTCGGAGCGACGTCCAGGCCATCGTCGCGTCCACACCCCAACGCTGGTTCGGTCCGGCGGGGATGATCGTCCCGACTGCGCGCGCTCCACCCGACGGCGAGCCCGCGGCGGGGCAAGCAGCTCCGTCGCACCAGGCGCAACCTTCGCCTATCCCGGCATGGATGCCGTGCTGGCCGGGCCAGCCGGGCTCGGACCTTGCGATAGCCCTCCCCACAAGACGGTGACGCTCCCAGCACCGCCCGGATCTCGCTCACCCCATTCCTCATGGCTGATCGCACACACCGGACCCCGACGAACCCGCGGGGCCCCAGCCCGTGACCGCGCCTGGAGGTTCTCGGCGAGGTGGGCACGGCCCCTCGTGGCACTCAGCGAGGCGCCCAGCCGGCAGGGCCGCGTCGGGACGGTGAGGCGGCGAGCACCACGCAGTGCATCGACGAGCAGGCTCTGCAGCGACCGGCCGGATGCGGCCCGGCTGGGGCCTGACGCGGTGGAGGGGCCCCGGGGGGCCCCTCCACTCGGTCGAGCAGTTCGTTGCTGGTTAGGCGCCGGCCGAGATGGCGTTCAGCGCCGCCTGGATGGTCGAGGCCGCCAACGCTGCGGGTCCACCGAAGGGCTGCAGCGTGTTCACCCTGCTGCCCGTGTGGGCGGCCGGGGTGATCGGGGTCACCAGGATGGGGTCGATCCCGAACGGGCTGCCGGCCTCGTTGAAGAAGCTCGTCAGCGCCGCACCGAGGGTGTTGGGGTCCTCGGTCAACAGGATCGGCTCCGTGAAGCTGCCCGTCACCACACTCGAGGTGATCGCGTCAGCGTAGTAGTCACCCCGAGCCATCGCCGCGGTGAACGTGCACCCGACGCCGTTGGTGCAGTTGTCGGTGTTCCAGCCGAGCCCGTCGGGGTTGTGACCACCCGCAGCGAGGCTGAGCACCGGGCTCCCCGTCAGCGTTGAGGTCGCACCCGGGTAGCCGCCGAGCTCGAAGCGGGCGATCTGGGTGGAGGTGTCACTGGCGTCTTGACCCGCCAGGCGCACCACCGCGATGCCGTTCGCACCCAACGTCGTGTTGACCGCATCCGAGATCGCCACCGGGCCACCCGGCTCGATGACCTGTTGGATCCCCAGATCCAACAGACCCGTCAGGGCCTGCGAACCCAGCCCACCGGGCGGGGTGATCAAGATCGGCAGCCCCAGGCTGCCAGCGCCCCAGTAGGCCATCGAGGAGACCGCCGCCGCGTCCTGGAAGCTCTGATCCGTCGCCAAGATCGCGGTGCGCACCGGCGTGGTCGGCAACGCCGCCCCCGCCCCATCCGTCGAGTCCTTGCCCGACGTGTTGTTGTACGGGTTCGAACCCAAACCGTTATAGAGCGGCACACCCGAGATGTTCAGGGTCCGCACATACCCGGAGTTCACGAACGTCGACACGTCCTGGGCGGTGTCATCCGCGGTGGGACCCCAGATCCGCGTCACGTTCAAGGTCAACGGGTTCGCTTCCGCGTCGGTGCGAGGCACCGACCCGCCGCACTGGAACTGCTGAGTCCCCGCCAGCGTGTTGGCCACCCCATTCGAGACGGCCAGGTTCCCACCCACGATGAACACACTCGAGACACCCTCTTGGGCGATCGCGTTCTCCGTGTAGGCCGACAGCGACCCGGTCGGGGTCAACAACACCCCGGTGCGCAGATACGCCGCCAGGTAGCTCGCCGTCAGCGCGTCGGGCCAGTTCTGATCCGTCGCCAACACCACCGAGGAGCCCACATCATGCTGCGAGGCGCTCGGCGGGGCGTTGTTCGGCAGACAATTCGTGTGCGGCGTCGCCGGATAGCGGAACTCCAACGCCGCCACCGCCGTCTGATCCGCGTTCGACCCGAAGATCGGGGCGTTCACCGTGACCTGACCGATGGTGAACACCACCACCTGCCCGTAGTTCGTGGTGTCACCCAGACGGTTGACCTGGACCCCACCCGTGCAGGAGGTGTCGGTGCCGTTGATCTTCACGATCGCGACCACCGGACCGATCGTCGAGGACGAGTTCACCTCCAAGTTGTTGAACGTGAACACCGCTCCCGGGTCCGTCGTCGAGGACGTGGTCACCTGACCCGCCAACGTCGCCGTGCCACCACCACTCACCGGCCCCGCGGTCACCGCACCCGTACCACCCGACGCGGTGAACGTCGGGCCACCCGCGGTCGACCACGTACTCCCACCCTGAAGCGTGAGGCACACATACCCGGCCGCACCCGAGGTCAGCTGGCCGAACTTGGTCTCATGAATCGCCACCGGGCTGATCGGCGCGTTGATCGCGTTCGGCTGCACCGACACCGGCGGCACATTCGCCGTCACGAACACGTTCTCCACCGACGCGTTCGGCACCGTGTCCACCAGCGGCACCTGCGTCGCCGGGTAGGTGGGGAGGACCCAACCCGTCGGGCTCGGCGCCGGGATCGTCACCGCCGACCCCGTACCAAACGTGTACGACGCCTGCACATTGATGTTCCCGGAGTTCGTGTCCGCACCCACCTGATAGCTGATGAACGGGATCGGGATCGCACACGTCGCGCCCGCCGCGATCCCCGGGGTGGCGTTGATGTTCGAGAACGTCAAGCGCAACACGTCGTTCAACCCCGACATGTTCGCCGGGTCCTGGGAGTACGTCCCCCACGTCGTGGTCACCTGCGGCACCGTCGCGCCCGTATCCGTGCACTGCGCGCCGATCACCGCCGGCGGAGACGCACCCGCGAACGCCACGAAGTTCGCCGTCGCCGGCGTCGCGTTGCTGTTCTGACCCGCGACCGTGCCGTTCGGGCTCACCGTGATGAAGATCGAGTCGTTCTGCTCCCAGCGTGTGACGGCGGCCCCACCGGCGGAGTCACCCACGTTGAGGAGCATCCCCGCGGCCGGCCCCGTGGTCCCGCCCGCGATCTGCAGCTCGACGGCACCCGGCAACAAGCACAAGTCATGCAAGCCGAGGTCACAGAACGTCGGCGGGGACGTGCCGACACCGTTCAACTGGTCAGCGCCGGCCGGGCTCGCAAACAACCCCGCGAACCCACCCGCCGTCGCCACCACCGACAGGACCATCGCCCCAACCAACAAGCGACGGCCCCGCACAAAGCGCTTCAACACGTTCACAGAGCCTCCCGACTCAACAGCGACACAGACTCCGCCCCGCCGTCAGCGGAAGCGAAGTCAGCCTATATCGGGTACAACCCCAAAACGAGGGATCTTGTGACACCAACCCCCAAACCCCGTGACACCAAAACCCCCCCAACCCCAACATCCCCACCCCGCACACCCCCCAACCTGACCAACCGCTGTCAACCCACCCGGCCCCCGGGCCCCAACCCACCACCCGGCCGCATCCGGATCGCGGGCAACCCCCGCAAACGTGGACGCATCCCACTCTGAGGGGATGTGATGGCAGAGAGACAACGGAAATGCGACCCGGAGTTTCGAGAGGGCGCGATTCGGATCATCAGGGAGACGGGCACGCCGATCGCAGAGCTCGCCCATGACCTGGACCCGAATCCGGGCACGCTGGGACCGGGGTGAGCAAGAACACGCTCGAGCAGGGTGACGCCGAGGGCCTCACGCTCGATGAACGCGCCGAGTGGAAACAGCTCCGCAAGGACGACGCGGAGTCTGCGCATGCTGCGTGACGTCCTCAAACGATCCGCGGTCCTGTGCGTCACGGAGACGACGCTGAGCAGCGACCCGGCACCGCGCCCGCCTCGTCGACAACACAGACACCCAAACGCTTGCACTCAAGTCCAACCCAGCGTCCAACATGGTCCCGGACCTTCCTTGGTGTGTGGCTCCGCCGAGAGCCCTCGCTTTCGCACCGCGGGAGATCCCCCTTCATGACCTTCAGGCGGTCCGGGGAGCGCCGACGGGCGCCGGTCCGGACCGGCAGGTCCAGCGTCGGGTCGGTCCACCGCCGCAGCGCGGTGGCGCGGGCCACCTCGACGTCGTCGGCGAGCAGCGACCCTTCCAGCCACTGCACCTTCCGGCCCGGGCGGATCGTGCGGGTCCGCATCGTGAGCGGGGTCAGCGGGACCGGGCGGAGCAGCTCGATCGTGAGGCGGGTCACGAACCGGGCGTCGCCCGGATCGGTCCGCTCGAGCGCCCGGGCCAGCAGTCCCGCCAGCCGACGCGGCGAAACCATCACGAGGCTCGCGGGACAGTCCCGTGGCTTCCGCTGCACGGTTCCGCGGCGGTCGCGGCCACGTCGCTTCGGTACCCAGAAGGGGGATGCTCGACGCGTGGACTCGCGGACGATGGTTGGCGCGGTCTCCGAGCCCGCATTAGCGTGCGCGGCGACCCCGAGTAGTGGTACGTGGTCGGGGGCGACCCCGCGGAAGGAGGAGCGGGGTGGTCGCAGAACCGAGTGAGCTCGCGGAGCCTGGGCGTGATCGGGCGCTGGTCGAGGCTCACTGCGCCGGCGACGGCGATGTCTTTGCGGTCATCGTCAAGGAGCACTACGGAATGCTCGTCGCCCTGGCCGAGCGTCGCCTGGGCAACCGTACCGAGGCCGAGGACGCCGTGCAGGAGGCCCTCGAGCGGGCGTTCCGGGCCCTCGGCAGCTTCGGAGGGGAGTTCCGGCTGGCGGCGTGGCTCAGCCGGATCGTCACGAACGTCTGCGCCGACCATGGAGCCCGCCGAGTGGCTGAGCAGCGGCTCCCGGGCCGGCTGGGGTTCCGCGCGACGGCCGTCGCCGACGTCTCGGAGAGCACCTCGGACCCGACGGTGCTGCGCGCGGTGCAGGCGGCGATCGACGCGCTGCCACGGTCGCAGCGCAACACGTTCCTCCTGCATGAGCTCGACGGGCTCTCCTACCCCCAGGTCGCCGATCAGCTGGGCATCTCCGAGGACAACGCCCGGGCGCGCGTGCACCGGGCACGAAGGACGCTGCAGCGCAGGCTGGACGCCACCCGCTCGGCCCTCGGCGGCCTGATCGCGGTGCCCCTCGGGATCAGAGCGCTCGCCGGGCGCCTCGCCGGCGCGGATCGGCGGGGCTCGTCATCCTCGGGCAGGGGCACCGAGCTCCCCAACGGCGCCTCGGCGCTGCCCGCCCTCCCCGCCACCGCCAACCAGATGGCGGCCAGCCCGATCGGTCAAGTGGCGGTCGCGGTGGCGGCCAATCCCCGAGGTTCCCTGGTGGCCGGCCTCGCCGCCACCCTCGCCGTGGTCACGAGCGTGTTCGCCGGACCCGGGTCGGCCTCGTCGTCCACCGCCGCCGCGGTCGTCAGCCGCGTCACCCCGTCTCCCGCGCCGAGCGACCCGACGCTGGCCGCGGCGCCCTCGCCGACGACCACCGGCGCGTCGAGTGCCGCGGCGCCCAGCGCGCCGACGTCGGCCCCATCCGGGAGCGGTGCCAGCGCAGGCTGGATCGCCGCCGGAGCCGGTGGTGCGGCGTCGTCGCCAGCCTCGCCGGGCGGCGACCCGCTCGCCGCGCCCGTCGGGTCGCAACCGTGCCCGTGGGCCACGAACCTCGACACCCCGAGCCCGGTCGATGGGATGGTTGCCGCCATGCTGCGGACGCCGGCCCTGAACCTCACCCCAGGGTCCAGCAACCCAGTGCTGTCGACCAGCGCGACCATCAACGACTCGGTCCAGTCGGGCGCCGGGGGCGCCGGCGGCACGAGCGTGGACCTGCAGGCGCGCGTCTGCCTGCCACCCGAGCGGCCGGTCCTCGTGGTCGACGTCGCCGGGCCGGGCGGGGACGTGGAGCTCTCCGGAGGCCTCATCCTCACCACCGGCGACAGCTCCGACACGAACTACATCTTCCGTGGCTCGGTGAGCTCCCCCGCCGCGTCGATGCCCTGGAACCTCCCCGATCGCTTCGTCGCCCTCGTCGAGGTGCGGGAGCCGGCCCACACCGCCAGTCTCTCGGTCGCGTTCCTCGGCACCCCTTACTCCTCGCCGAGTTCGCCGAGCACCGGAGCGGGGTCGGCCGCGCCCTCCGTGAGCCCGTCGACGCCGTCCGGCTCCTCGACGACACCGAGCACGGTTGCGTCGAGCGCCGCCGATCCGAGCGGCCCATCGACCGGCGCGTCCCCGGGCGCGGCCAGCGCCTCGCCCACGTCCCAGAGCGACGCGCCAACCCCGGACGGGTCGGGCCTACCCGGCAGCCCCTCGCCCGCCGCCACGACCATCACCGGGTCCAGCGCCGACTCGAGTCCTTAGCCGGTCGTGGGACGCGTCCTCTACCTCGTCCATAACCTCCCGCCTGACGAGTACTCCGGCACGCCGCTCGTCACCTACGGTTACGCCACGGCGCTCGCCGCCCGGGGCTGGGACGTCACCGTCGTGTATCCGAGCCTGACCGCGGGGTCGTGGGCGAATGCACCCGCCCGGCGACCCGGCGAGGCCTTCGATCGGATCGAGGTGCCGGCCACCCCGTACCTCGGTCCGGGCTGGTCGATCGAGGCGCCCTCCCACCCGGGCGGGGTCCACTCCGAGGCGTCGGCCGCGTTCCGCCGCGTCCTGCGCGACGTCGCCCCCGACGTCGTCCATGTGGTGAACAACGTCCACCTGCCGTTGGATTGGCCGGAGCTCGCCAAGCGCGAAGGGGTGCCGGTGGTGCGCACCGTCACCTGCGCGGAGGACCTCTGCGCCCTGATCGGCCCGGTGTCGCCACGCTCGGGGCCCGCCGGCTACTGCATCCCGCCCCTCACCCCTGAGCACTGCGCGACGTGCGTGCGCGCCTCGGACCCCAGCGTGGTCGGCTGGCCACCACCGGTCCCGGCCCCCCCTTCCTCTCGGCGCGAGCCGACCCCGAGCGACGGGGTGACCCCGTCGATGCTCGGTGTCGCGTCGGGGGTGCCCAGCCATCGGCTCGTGGCCCGGCTGGCCCGCAAGCGGGCCCGAGCGGCGGCGCAGTACCACCGGGTGTTCGACCGGGTGATCTTCCCGACCGCGGCGTTCCGCCGCTACTTCGAGGCGACGCTGCCCCTCGACCCCACCCGGACCCGCGTGGTCGAGTTCGGCATGGACCTGGCCCCCTGGCGAGGAGCCGCGAGCTCGGCGCGGCCCCGCCCGCGGCGGGACGCCGACCAGCCACTCGTGCTGTGCCTGGCCGGGACGCTGGATCGGGTCAAGGGCTACGCGACGGTCGTGGAGGCATTCACCGACCCGGCGCTGCTCACCCGTGACGACTACCGGCTCTGGCTGCTGGGCGGCGGCGACACGCGCCTCGTGGCCCCGCTCGTCGCGACGAACCCCAACGTCGAGCTGCGCGGCCCCTATCAAGCCCGCGCTGCTCCCGGAGCTGCTGGGCGGCGTCGACGTCGGACTCTCGACGTCGCGTTTCGAGACGTTTCACCGCATCACCCGCGAGTACTTCCTCGCCGGGCTGCCGGTCATCGGCTCCCACGCGTTCGGGATCCGCGAGATCATCCGACACGGCGTGAACGGGCTCGTGTTCGACGACGCCGACCCCGTCAGCCTGACCCGGGCCGTGACCCGGCTCCTCGACGACCGGGACCTGCTCGAACGGCTCACGGCGGGCGCGCGCGCCACGCCGATCCGGTCCCTCGACGACGAGGCCGACGAGCTCGCCCGCCTCTACGACGGTGTCGTCGACGAAGCCCGCCGTGGCCCATCCGCGCTGACCAGCGCCCGTGCGTCCTCGCGGGACGCCTCGGTCGCGGGCTCGACGTGTTGAACGCCACCCGGTCGCCGGCGCGAGCCGCCGTCCGTGGTCGCGTCCCGCGTGGCCGCGGCGTGCGATGACGCCCCCCATCGCCGAGGTGCACGGGCCGCGCACCGGTGTCGTCGCCGTGGTCGGGCCGCCCGGGTGCGGCGCCGACCTGGTAACCGGCGCGCTGGCCGCCGTCGGCGTCGGCGTGGTCGGCCGCCGAGGCCATGGTCTCGACGTCGCCGCCGGAGACGGGGACGACCCCGACGCGGCGCTCGCCCGCTTCGCCGAGCTGGTCCTCGCGGCGCGGCAGGCCACGCCCTGGGCGCCGCCGGAGCTCAGCCCAGGCTGGGAGGAGCAGCCGGAGGTCGCGGCCCTCGCCCCCGCCGCGTTCGCCGCCTTGCAGGCCGTCCTCACCCGCGGGAGCGCCGACCGCGGGGCCGGGACCGCCCTGGTGTGGTTCGAGCCGGCCGGCGCGCTCGTCCTCCCGTTCTGGCGGCGCCACGTCGGCGTCCCGCGGGGCGTGGTGCTGGCGTGGCGGGGACCGGAGGCCGCGGTCGAGGCACTCGACGCCGAGGGGATCGGGGCCGTGCCCGCCCTCGCGTTGTGGGAGGCCTACCTGGTCTGCGCCTCCACGGCGGCCGACGGGCTGCCGATGCTCGGCGTGGACGTCGAGGCGCTCGGAGCTCGCCCGGGCGGGGCCGCGCGACGAGCTCGCGGGGTTCCTGTCGGGCCTCGGCGTCGACGTCGCCGCCGACGCCACCGACCGGCTCACCGAGCTGCTCGCCCGCGGGGGCGGCTCCGAGGAGACCACGCAGGGTGGACGCGTCGACGACGCCCGCCGCGCCGGCGGCCACCGACGTTGTCGAGGGCGCCGACCTCGTGCGGGACCGGCAGCGAGGTCTGCTGGTCGCGGCCTCGGGCGTCCATCCCTGCTGGGAGCCGGCCGCCGATCTCGGGATCGGACCGTGGTCGGACGCCGTCCTGGCCGGACTGCGGGCCGCGCACCGCTCGGCGGGTGAGGCCGTCACCGCGTGGCTCGCCACGGACGAGGCGCAGACCGCCGCGGGAGAGGCCGAGGCGGCGATCTGGCCGCTGCGCGACCAGGTCCTTGGACTCGAGGCCGAGCGGTCCAGCCTCTCCGCCACGCTGATTCGGAGCGAAGCCGCTCAGGTCACCGCCCAGCATCGGGCGCATGCCTTCCATGAGGCGGCCCTCCAGCGCGACGCCATGCTCGGTTCCCTCCAGTGGCGCATCGGGCGGCTCATCGTCGGGCCGCTCCGACGCCTCCGACGGCTGCTCCGGGGACGCTGAGCCGGGTGGCGGTCACCTTCTCGATCATCACGCCGGTGTACGAGCCACCGGCCGACGTCCTGCGAGCCACGATCGAGTCGGTGCTGGCACAGCGCTTCCCGCATTGGGAGCTCTGCCTGGTCGACGACGCGTCGCCCTCCCCCGACGCCTGGCGGATCCTGCAGCGCTACGCGGCCTCGGACCCTCGCATTCGGATCGCCCGCCGAGCCGAGAACGGTGGGATCTCCCGAACGTCCAACGACGCCCTTGCCCTGGCCACCGGTGAGTTCGTCGCCTTCCTCGACCATGACGACGTCCTCGTTGAGGACGCCCTGGACCTCCTGCACCAGGCGTTCATGGAGCACGGGCCGGTGGACTTCGCCTACAGCGATGAGGCCAAGCTCTGGCCCGACGGTCGGCTGTGGATGCCCTTCTACAAGCCGGACTGGTCACCGGAGCGGATGCGGTCCCAGATGTACACCGGCCATCTCAGCGTCATGCGCCGGTCCCTGGTCTCGGAGGTGGGCGGCTTCCGGCCCGACTTCGACGGCTCCCAGGACTACGACCTCGTGCTCCGGGTCACGGAACGAACCGACCGGATCCTGCACCTCCCCCAGGTGGTGTACCTGTGGCGCACGCTGCCCGGCTCGGCTTCCGGCGACGTCGACGCCAAGCCCTACGCGCTCGAGGCCGGTCGCCGCGCGATCCAAGAGCACTGCGACCGCGTCGGCATCGACGGGATCGTGGAGGCGCTGCCCCAAGTCGGCTGCTACCGGGTTCGGCGCCGCCTCAGGGACACGCCACTGGTCTCGATCATCATCCCTACGGCGGGTGCGACCTCCCCCGTGCACGGCATGCCGCGCGTCCACGTCCTCCACGCCGTGGCCTCGGTGCTGGAACGCTCCACCTACGTCAACGTCGAGCTCGTCGTCGTGGCCGACCGACACACGCCCGACGCAGTGGTCGCCAAGCTCCAGCACCTCGCCGGTCCCCGGCTCCGGCTCCTCTGGTTCGATGGTCCGTTCAACTTCTCCGCGAAGTGCAACGCCGGCGTCGCCGCCTCCTCGGGCGACCTCGTGATCCTGCTCAACGACGACGTCGAGGTCATCACCCCCGACTGGATCGAGGTCCTCGCCGCCCTCGCCCAGGAGCCCGACTGCGGCCTCGTCGGCTGCAAGCTGCTCTTCGCTGACGGGACGTTGCAGCACGGGGGTCACGTCTACGGGGAAGGGAACATGTCCCACGCCTACGTCTCCTATCCGGGCGACGAGCCGGGCGAGGCCAACATGCTCATGATCGAACGCGAGTGCCCCGGGGTCACCGCGGCGTGCGCCGCGCTCCGCCGAGACGTGTGGGAGCGGGTCGGCGGCATGTGCGAGCAGCTCCCGACGAACTTCAACGATGTCGACCTGAGCCTGAAGGTCCGTCACGTGGGTCTGCGGGTGGTGTGGACGCCGCACGCACTGCTGTTCCACTTCGAGTCGATGACCCGAGCACACGAGGTCTCGAACGCCGAGACGGAGTTCGTGCTGCGCCGCTGGTCCAGCGTCTTGGCGCACGACCGCTACTTCAACCCCAACCTCGACCCAGGCCGCAGTGACTGGGTCGTGCGAACCCCCCCGGAGCTTTGGGTCCACGGCGCGTGATCCGGATCGACCACGGCGGCCACTGGTCGACCGCGTGAGGGAGCACGTGCTCCCTCGGTGGACCGCAAACGACCCACCGACCTGACCCCGCCGAGATCATCGACCGTCATCGACCCTGTGGTCTTGGGCGCGCCCGGCGCCGGCGCCGCCGAGTTCACGCAACGACGACGAGCAACGCTGGGAGCCCACGCCGAGCCCACCCCGTGGGACGTCGGCGCCAACCCCGTCGGGCTCCCCCGTCACCCCACCCGGCGACGTGCGAACCCGAGGTGTCCACGGCCGGGTGGCCCCGTGGTCGCGTCGGCTGCGGTGACGCTGGTCGCGACGGCCACCCGGCCCGCCCGTGCCGACGCTGTTACAGCCGGCTCGCGATGCTCTTCGCGAGCTTGGTGAGCGCGGACGTCGAGACCGGCGCCAGCACCTTCTTGTTGTACGTGTACACCCGGATCGACACCTCGGTGCCCGACTTCACGAAGTCGATCTCGGCCGGCCGCAACGCCGCCGTGTGGGGGGTCACGTAGGCCGCGTCGCCGACCCCGGGGACTGGCTGGCTCGCCGCCTCGCTCTGCTGAAACACCGCCAGCGGCGGGGCGGGGCGAACGATGGTCACGAAGGCGAAGTTCTGCGGGACGCCCTTCTTCTTGGCGACGAAGAACTGACAGACCCCCTGCTCGGGGCTCGAGACCGACTTGGTCGTCGTGGCGATCGAACCGCGGAGGATCGACTGGAGCTGACTCGTGGGCACCAGCTTGCAGGCGTTGATGCTCCCGGGCGCGGTGGTCGTGCTCGGCGTCGTCGTCGTGGCAGCGTCAGGTCGCGACGGCGTCGCGGCCGCCGCCGCTGAGCCGCCGGCGAGCGCCAGCGTGCCGGTCAGGAGGGAGGCCACGAGGCCGGCCCAGGGAACCGCCCGCGAGCGCGCGGAAGAACGGGTTGTACGCACCATGGACGCAACGTATCGACGGTGAACCGCCGACGTCAACGCGGGGTCCAGCGAGGCACGCGGACGACGGGCGGGCGGCGGGAAGCACCGAGGCGGCGCGCGGTCGCTCGTCCGGGGTGACGCGCCACCGTGCGCTGAACCGCCGCGGAGGTCGTCCGGTGAGGTGGCACCTGGGCGCGGTTTGGTTTGAGGCGAGGTTCGCGAGAGCAACGAGGGGAAGGGGTGGCGCGGCCGCCGCGGTCCAGCGGTCGGGACCCTCGAGTCGATCGCGGTCCTCGCGTTCGCGAGCCAATGCCGAGGGTCGGAGGCCGCGTCGGCGCGGCGCTCGCGGCGTCGGATATCGTCGTGCCCTTCGTCGGGATCTCCCCGAGCGGCGCGCGGGCACGGTTCGACGGACCCGGGTCGAGCCGCGCTGCCCGACAGCGACCCCTTCCATGAGCGACACAGGACGGCCATGAACGAGCAGGGGTCCCCGGGCTGGTATCCGGACCCGGATGATCGGAGGAGCCGGCGGTACTGGGATGGCCGCGCGTGGACGGACCAGGGCGCAGCGACGCCCGTCCAGCCGACCGGCTCATCGTCACGCCCGACCGGCCGGCAGAGCCGGGCCGACATCCAACGGTCGAGGCGTCAGGGCCCGCCGCGCCGGTGGGTGCTCGCCGCCATCGTCGTCCTCGTGGTGGTCGGCGTCGGCGCGTGGTTGGCCCTTCGAGGCGGCGGCGGCGGAAGCGCCAAGACCGGATCGACGGCGGTCGTGCCGAACCCGACGCTCTCCCCGGCCGCGCTCAACGCCGACCAGGTGGCCCACGCGATCACGACGGCGCAGTACAACAGCGTCGCGCTCGGGACCAGCGAAGGAGCCGTGGTGAAGATGCTCGGGAAGCCGCCCCAGGATCCCGAGGACTACGTCAGCAACGGCGTGCTCAAGCAGACCGACCTCAAGACAGCCTGTCTCTACTACAACAAGAGCGGCGCCAGTTTCGGGTCCGGCTTCCGATTCTGCTTCACGAACCTGGCGCTCGCGAACAAGACGGCCTTCTAAGCCCGGACCCATGCGCTCGGCTGGCCCGACGCCGGGCTCGACGACGAGTTGGTGTCGGGTCGTCGCGTTCGTCGGGACGGTGTCACTGGGTCTCGCGTCGCTGGTCGGTGTGCTCGGCGTGACGCCGGCGGGCGCGAGTGTCGGGCCGCCCGATCACCTGGCCTTCACCCCCCAGCCCGGCGACGGCACGGCGGGCAGCCTCCTCACCGCCCAGCCGAAGGTATCCGTGGAGGACAGCAGCGACAACGTCGTCACGACGGACACCACGACGGTCGTGACCCTGTCCCTCACGACCGGCCCCGGGACGCTGACCTGCCCGACGAGCACGCTGATCGTGACCGTCTCGGCGGGCGTCGCCACCTTCGCCGGCTGCACGATCGACACGGCCCACACCGGCGACGTGCTCACGGCGACCGCGTCGGGAAGCCCGTCGGTCACGGCCTCGACCGTGACGAGCAGCCCGTTCAACGTGTCCGACACCACGGCGACGCAGCTGGCCTTCACGACCCAGCCCGGCAACGGCGTCGCGGACCGGACCCTGGTGCGCCAGCCGGCGGTCTCGTTGCAGGACGCAGCCGGCCGACTCGTCACGACCGACACCGCGCCGATCTCGTTGTTCATCACCCTCGGGACGGGCGCGGCGGGGGCGGTCCTGTCCTGTGACCGCAACACGGTCGACGCGGTGGCGGGCGTGGCGAGCTTCAGCGGCTGTGCGATCGACGAGGCCGCCACGGGCTACACGCTCACGGCGCTGGCCGGGGGCCCGCTGACGGCGACGAGCAGGGCCTTTGACGTCTCGCCCGCGACGACGCCGCTCCCGATCCGGATCTTTGGTGCCGACGCCGTCGGGACGTCGATCAAGGTGTCGCAGGCCGCGTTCCCGAAGAGCGGCTCGGCGGCCGCGGTGGTGTTGGCCCGCTCGGACTTCTTCTCCGACGCGCTGGCCGGCGGTCCGCTGGCCGCCGACGTCGGCGGGCCGCTGCTCATCACCCCCGGCACCCCAGTCAGCTCGAGCCTGGACCCGCAGGTGCTGGCCGAGATTGAACGGGTCTTGCCGACCGGCAAGACCGTCTACCTCTTGGGTGGCATGTTGGCCTTGAGCTCCAGCATCGACGCCACGCTCGCCGACGCGGGCTACCCGGTGCAGCGTGTCGCCGGCGCCAACGAGTTCGACACCGCGGTCGCGATCGCCGACCAGCTCGGGGACCCCTCCACGATCTTCGAGGCCACCGGGCTGAACTTCCCCGACGCGCTCTCCGCGGTCCCCGCCGCGATCCAGACCGGCGGGGCGATCGTGTTGACCAACGGCACCACCCAGGCCCCCGAGACGGCCGCCTTCCTGACCGAACACCCGCCGAGCACGCGCTACGTGGTCGGCGGGCCCGTCGCCGCCTACCAGGACCCCGCCGCCACCCCGGTCTGGGGCGCGGACGAGTTCGGCACCTCGGCCGCGGTCGCCACCCAGTTCTTCGCGAAGGCCAGCAGCTTTGGGGTCGCCACCGCGCTGAACTACCCCGACGCGCTCTCCGGCGGGGTGTTCATGGCCACCGGCGAGCGCCTCGGACCGGTCCTGCTCGTCAACCCCGACCTCCCACTCCCCCCGACGATCGCCACCTACCTCGGGACACTCGCAGTCGGCACCCAGGGTTACGTCTTCGGCGGGCCCCTCGCCGTCGCCGGCGACATCGACGCCGCCGTCCAAGCCGCCGTCGGCTAACCGGGCCCGACATCCCGGCTGCCACCAGGGCGGCCGGCCTCGAGGCACGCTCACCGTGCGGTGCTCGCGCACCGCGTCTCGCCCGCCCGACGCCGAACCGTCCGCGCAGCACGCCCTCAGACCGGGTGCCGATCCCATGAGGGACGCTCCGGGGATGGGTACGGGCAAGCCATCACCTGACGAGCAACGCGCGGTGGTCGCAGCAGCACTTCCAGCGCGTGATCCACACCAGCGTCCGAAGGGAGCCGACCTCCCGCGCGCGCCGATCCGCTCCTGGTGAAACCGCATCCGAGCACGAAGGCCGCGTGGGGCGCACGGGTGTCGGTCGTAACATCGGCAGAGCCCGCCATTTTGGTAGCCTCCCTGACCTTCCGTTCGAAGTGTGGAGACATCGGCTCGTCGGAGTGGCATGTCTTGCGCACGTAGAGCACTGCGATCTGCGGCGCCGGGAGGTGGCGGTGCGGATCGTCCGGGAGACGACCGGATGCATCGGGAGGTCGTCGTGCTGCCGATGCCGCGCGAGGTGCGAAGCGATCGATGCTCACGCAACACAGGACCCTCCACGACGTGGGGGAGAGCCCACTGGCGCGCCCCGGCCCCCAGTTCGGGTCCCCGAGATCGGTCCGTACGGGACGGGGATTGCTCAGCGGTGGGATGCGGGGGCGGTCGGCTGCGATCAAGCTGAGCCTCCACGCCGGCCAACGCGGCCGTTGATGTCCGCGTGATGTCAGTGAAGCCGGGCGGGTTGGAGCTCTCCAACCACCCAGATGCGTCGGTCGATCCACGATCCGACGGTCACGTGACGCCTGACCGGCGCCGGGCATTCCTCGTCTGCGCGGTCGTCAGCGTGGTGCTCGCGGGCGTCTTCCTGCGCTTCTGGACGCGTTCAGCGCTGTGGCTCGACGAGGTGCAGTCGGTCAACATCGCACGGCTCCCGCTCAACAAGCTCGTCGGCGGGTTGCGCCAGGACGGTTCGCCACCGCTCTACTACCTGCTGCTCCACCTCTGGGAGCAGGTCTTCGGCGTCGGCAACGCGGCCGTGCGGACGTTGTCGGGCGTGTTTGGGCTGGCAACGCTCGTGCTCGCCTGGTTCGCCGGGCGCCGTATCGGCGGCGACCGCGTCGCGTGGATCACGCTGCTGGTGTTCGCGTCGTCGCCCTATGCGATCCGTTTCGCCACCGAAGCGCGCATGTTCTCCCTGGTGATGATGCTCGTGCTGGCGGGCTACCTGGCACTCCGTCGAGTTCTCGAGCAGCCGTCTCGCTGGCGGGTCCTGGTCCTGGCCGTGGTCACGGCGCTGCTCCTCTACACCCACTACTGGACGTTCTTTCTCGTCGTCCCCGTCGGTGTGGGCCTCATCGTGCTCGCGGTGCGCACTCGAGGCACGCCGAAGGCGCGGCCGGTTCGTGGCGCGCTGCTCGCGCTCGTCCTCGGCGCGGCCGCGTTCTTCCCGTGGGTGCCGGTGTTGTGGTATCAGCTGCAGCACACGGGAACACCGTGGGGGAACCCGGCCCCACCGTGGTATGGGCTCGGGACGGCCTACGCGAACTTCATCGGCTCGTTCGGCGGCGAGTACCACGGCGAATCGTTTCTCCTGCTTCCGATCCTGTTCGTGCTGCCACTCTTCGCCGTGTTCGGCCGTGCGCTCGACGGGCACCGCATCGAGTGGGACCTCCGCACCCGCCCGGCGGTGCGGTGGGAGGCGGCCGCCGGCTACGGGTCGCTCGTGCTCGGTCTGAGCGGCGCATACCTCGCGGGTTCGGCGTTCCAGGGCCGGTACGCCGCAATGGCCTTCCCGCTCATCTTGTTGGTGGTCGCGTTCGGCTTCACCGTCTTCACCGACCATGCCGTCCAGATCGGTGCCGTCGCCATCGTCGTGGCGCTCGGCCTGGCCGGCGGTGTCCGCAACGGGCTCGACCAACGGACCCAGGCCATGCAGGTCGCCCAGGTGATCCGCGTCCACAGCCGGCCCGGTGACGTCGTCGCCTACTGCCCCGACCAGGTCGGCCCCGACACCAACCGGCTGCTGGAGAGCGTCTCTGGGCTGCGCCAGCTGACGTTCCCGACCGGGGGCCCGCCCCTCCGGGTGGATTGGGTCGACTATCGGGGCCGGATGCGGCGCGCCAAACCGGTGGGCTTTGTCGATCGAGTCCTCGGCGCCACCAGCCCGGGACAGCGCATCTGGCTCGTCTACGCGTACAACTACCTCGGCCTGGAGGGAAAGTGCGAGCACGTCGTCGCGCTCCTCGGTTCCCAAGCCGCACCGTCGAGAATGTGGGTTGCGCCCAGCTCGGGCAGGTACAACGAATCGATGGGTCTCATCGAGTTCACGGGCCGGTAGCCACCTGCCCGGCATTCGAAGGAGGGCCCGATGAGGATCCTCCGATCCGCTCGAAGGGTTGACGTCCCGTGAAGTGATGGATCGGCTGGGTCCCTCCGCGAGGAGCCACCATGGGTGACCCTCGGCGTGATCCGACCGAGAGGGTTCGGCCAGCCGGCGAGCCCGCCGGGGGTCGAGGCCTCCCGCACCTTCACGGAGGATTCGACCCCCGCGACCGCGCGGGATGCGGTGCTCAATCCTCAGGTCACACCTCGCGTCGGGGCCAGGTCGTCGCGGCGACGAGCGCGAGGACTCCGAGGAGCACGATGAGCGACGCGACCGCGAGGATCGTGCCCCACGTGACCGTCGTCGGCTCATACGTCAGGTGCACGACGTGGACGCCCGCCGGGACTCGTACCGTCTGGAACGCGACATCGGCACGGTGCAGCGTGACGGCACGCCCGTCCACGCTCGCCTTCCAGCCTGGAGCCCAGGCCTCTCGGATCACGAGCCAAGCCGACGTCGCCGTACGCGTTCTGACCAGCGCGCTCGTGGTGCCGTGGGCGAGCACATCGACGCTGGCTCCGACGAGTGGTCGGCCGGTGGATGGCCCCAGCGGGGCGGGGTCCGCGGGACGGTAGGTCGATGGGTCGACGACCACGACGCTCCCAGGATCGAACGAGCAGCTGCTCACCGCCCGGAGTGCGTCCCGGTCTCCAGGGGCGGCAACGCTCGGGCCCACCAGTTGGAAGTGCGAGGCTCCGGGCACGGCGTAGTAGGGGACGCCGTCGATGGACCCGGACGGGGCGAGGCCTCCGCTGCTCGGTCGCGACCACCTCCCCGTCCCGCCGACGACCCACTGCACGCCGAAGAGGTTGAGCCCGTTGGCGCATCGCGGCATCTGCTCGATGTACGGCTTGGCCGCCCCGAAGACCTTGCGGTACAGGTCGTCGTGCCAGCGCAGGCCGATCGCGTCGTAGGAACCAACGTCATACACGTGGAACCACAGGCCAGTGGACGCGGGAGGGAAGGAGCCTGCCGCGAACAGCGCCTCGTTCGAGCCGACGACCGACTGGAGTTGGTGCAGGGCCGGCGTCTGCGGATAGACGACCGCGGTGGTGACGGTCGGGTTGTAGGAGCGCATGGCGAGACCGTTGGACGCGAACGCCAGGAAGGCGACCAGGACCGCCGCGGCGCCCCACAGCACCGAGCCTCGGTGGGACACCGCGAACGCGGCCAAGACCACTACGAAGCCGGCGGCCACGGCCGCCTCGGTCGTGAGGTGGTCGTGCACCAGGCGCAGCGCGGTCGCGGTGTTCGTCGAATTGCCGGGAAGCCGGCTGACGACGCCGCGCAGGTGGGCGGCCAGCACCAGCATGAGCGCGCCGACGCCGACGAACGACGCCACCGCCCACAGGACCGAAGCCGAGGCCTGGCGCCGGCCGGCACCCCGGGCCGAGCGGGTCACCCAGTCGGTGCCGAGGGCGGCGAGGATGGCGAGCCCGAGAAGCTGAACGTCCTGGCTGCGGTTCAGGCCGGCACTGCCCACGAGGGGCACGTGGTGCCACAGGAGCCCGGCCCAGCGGGTGTAGAGCAACACCGAGCCGACGGCCACGGCCCCCGCGCCGAACCACGGGAGCACGTCCCGTCGTCGACGCCAGCATGCGGCCAGGCCGAGGGGAACGAGGCCCAGGGCCAGGAGTCCGATGCTGTTCCCGTCGACCTCGGCGTAGTTGATCTGGGGGGCGTGGCGGGCAAAGAAGGCCTGGTCCTGATACGGCAAGTGGGGGCCGCCGAAGAGGTTGGGGAACGCCATCATCGGCACCGTGTCGGGGAGGAACCCGGCGACCGAGGCCGATGGATTCGTGCGCAAGGTGTAGGGACGCGCGCCTTCGCCCACGTACTGGGCGAACGGCAGCAGCTGCATGGCCGAGAGCCCGAGACCGAGCGCCGCGGCCCCGGCGAGACGGGCGGCCCAGCCAAGCGTTGCTCGCCACCCGTGCCACTCGAGGCACAGTGCGACCGCCGCATAGCCGCCGAGGAGCAGCGCGTCGAAGATGAGCGTCTCGGGATGGCCGCTCAGCACCATCGCCGCCAGCACCACGGCCAGGCCGCAGAGCGCGAGCGTTCGGCGGCGACGAGCACCGGGGGCCGCGCCGCGATGGTCGAGCGCGACCCGGATGCACCACAGCCCAACCGGCAGGCAGGCGGACACGCTCACTTGCGTCTGGTAGTTGAGCCAGACCAGGTGATAGCCGGCGTACGCGAAGACGACGCCCCCCACCACCGCGGCGAGCTCGCCGAGCCGGTGGCGGGCGAGGAACAAGAAGGTGAAGAACCCAAGGAGCCACAGCCGGGCGAGCGCCGCGGCGAGCAGAGCGAGGCGAAACCCGACGACGTAGAAGATGAAGGTGAACGGAGAGAGCACCACCGTCTGGTTGTCGGCCAGGTACGGCTGGCCGTTCCCGTTGTAGGGGTTCCAGGTTGCGAGGTGGCCGGCGCGGCTTGCTCGACGTCGTAGTGCAAGAAGGGGGCGAAATCGAAGTAGACATCCGACTCGAGCATGTTCTTCACCGTCGGAGGACGAGTCGGGGCTCGCGTGATCGGGTACAGCTGACCCAGGTCCGATGGCAAGTTCCAGCCGCCGTGGACGAGTGGCGACCACAACTCCACCGCTGCCAGACCAAGAAAGAGGGACGCGACGAGCAACCGGCGCCGAACGAACGGTGAAACGGCTTCTTGCCAGCGGCGACGCGGCGCAGCCGTCACACCACGCCTCTCATCGATCAAGATCGCAGGCTATGCGGCCGTCGCGCCGAGGACCGGCGCGACGCACCGGCCCTGCCCTGCGGTTCCGTCGTGGCGGGGGCGGGACGTGAACCCGCGACCTTCGGGTTCTGCGTCGGGTTCGGGGCCTTCGCGGGGCCGGCGCGCTCGGGCCGGGGAGTGCCGCGGACGACTGCACGACGAGGCGGTTTCGACGGTTCTCAGTCTCGGCGCCGGATCATTGCGTTCACGCTGGAATGGCGGTTGAGCGGTTCCTCGAAGCGCCGTGGTGAGCGGCGCTGCCTCGTTGACGCTGCGCGACGCGGCGCCACGCTCGTTCAATCGCCAAGCCGAGGAGCAGCAGCATCAGGAGCTCGGCGTCAAGATGAAAGCGGTTGTTCTCGCCGAAGTCGAGGGCGTTGCCCACCACGAACGTCCATGCCACGGTGAACGCGGCGAACACGTCGAACACGGCCGTTGGGTCTCGCAGACGTCGTCGCCGGAGCTGGCGGACGCCCTGCACCACGATGACCGCGCCGGCCAGGAGGATCGTCAGCTGGATCTGTGGGAAGGAACCCATGTGGTCGTAGAACGGTGGCCCGAGATCACCCGACGGCGAATGGACGAGACGAGGAAAGGGGATCTCCAGCAGCACGATCCGCCGATACCAGCGGTCGTAGGGGGCGATGTGACTCGCGTTGCCGGTCTCGTTGAGGAACGGGTAGATCGATGCCGGGGCAAGGGAGCGCTCCGAGCCGTCGAACTGACCTGAGAGGTACTTGAGCGGGTCAGCTCGAAGCGCGGCAAGGTCGTCGTGCATGAATCCGGTCGAAGCCTCGAGGTAGCACTGATAGTTGAAGTTCGGCGCGCCACTCGACGTCTGCTGCTCGTCGAGAATCGGAACCCCCCGATAGGTCGGGCGACAGTGGGGGAAGTGCTGCTCGTACTCCGACCACGGGACAAAGGCGGTCTGTGCGGAGGCTGGCGTTCCGGGGATGAGATCCCACAGCCGGTTGAGGTCCCCGCTGGCGGTGAGTCGGGAAAGCTCCTTGGCCGGGAGCTGCTTCACGGTGGCATCGCTCGCATCGAACCAGGTCCAAGAGCTCAGTCCAGGAACCCCGAAGAGCACGATGTTCTTGACGACGAGGAGCCCCACGAGCCCGAGGGCCACGCCACCCAGGACGAGCGCGCCACGAAAATGCGGGAGACGGCGACCCCCAACCAAGCTCAGGGCGAGCACGACCACCAGCCAGATCGGTGGGTAGAGGGTACGCGTCAACACCAGGGCGGTCGCTGCTCCGGCAAACACGGCGTAGCCGAGCCAGAGTTGCCGATACCGAAGCCAGCGCACGAGGCCGGCCGCACAGATCACCAAGTCGACGGCGCAGAACCAGTCGTAGGAGGACCAATTGCTGTAGAGCAGCACGTCGGAGCTGCTCATCACGACGACACCTATGGCGATCGCCACGGCCCGGTTCGCGCCGAGTTGAACCGCGCAGTCGAAGAGCGCGAGCGCGGCCAGCGCGGCCAGCAGCAGGGAGAGGATCTGGAACGAGACCGCCGTCGTGAACGGGGAGAACTTGAGCACCAGCCCCACCGTGAGGCTGAAGAGCGGCGGTTGGGTGTGCAGAAAGAAGATGGTCTGGAGTAGGTGCTGCTGGAGCAGGGCGGGGTCGGCGAGCTGATTGAGGAGCGGGATCCTCGCTGTCCCAACGAGCTGCGACGCGTCGTAGCGGACACCGGAGACCGCTGCCAGTCCCTGGCTGAGCGCCACGACGGCCACGAGAATCGACGGGCCGGCCCAGCCCCATCGACGAGGCTCCGGAGGGGCGGCGTCGGCCGCTGCTCGATCGCTTGTCACGGATCGGACCAGGACGACCCCCCGCTAGTGGTCACCGAGCTCGCGGATGTCCGCGAGCGATCATCGGAGCCGGCCGGATGCGCACCGCAAGGAGAGGCTGGACGCCGGCGTCGCTACCGACACCTCGACCATGCCCGATCGTTGCACACCGCTCGACGCCGCGTGGGGCTCGCCGCACACACGCGGTGCTTCGGTGCCAATGAAGGTCGGCGTGTGAGCGACGCATCGGGACTCGTGGGCTCATCGCCGGGCTGGTCGGTGTTCACTCGGCGAGGTGCGAAAGCGACCGGGTCAGCCGAGGGCGGCTTGCAGGGCACTGAGCACGTCGTCACCGACGGCGACTGGTCCGCCGCACACGTAGCCCAGGGTTCCGATCCCCAGGTTCGCGAGATACCCGCTGACGGGTTCTGGCAGCGGCGCGTGGGGCGGCACGAGCAGCATCGGGCCGAGCCGCCCGCCGGTGGCCGTGAACACCCCGCAGGCGAGGGCGTCGGGGAAGTTCAGGCTGGTGGCCACGCCGTAGACCGCCGCGTGGGCGAAGAACCTGGTCGCCACGGCGGCCGAGGTCCCGACGAGGTCCGGCCCGAACACCGCCGTCGCGGAAGGGTCCGCGCCAGCCGCGGCGAGCGGGCCGCCAATCGCGTATCGCGTGCTGAGCGGGTGCGCCGCGAGGTACGCGGCGGTCTCGGGGGCCTGGGCGTCACCGTCGGTGAGCAGGATCGCCCCGTGGGCCTGGATGGCTGCCGGCACCGCCGAGAGCGCGTCAGCGAAGTCCAGCCCGGTGGCTTCGAACACCGTTCTGGGGTTGTCGAGCTCTTGGGCGATCGCCACCGCGGTGGCGGCCTGGTCCGCGCCTTGGACTCGCTGCACCACATAGCCCGCGCTCGTCAACGTCGTATCGATGCGCGGATCCAGCGCCAGGGGACCACCGAGAACGTAGATCGTGTCGTCGGTCGGTAGCACTCGTTTGATCTCCGTCAGGACCCGTGGATCCAGTGACGAGCTGGACGATGCCCCGGGAGTGATCAGCAACGGTCCCCCCACCTTGGCGGCGAGCGGTCCCCCGGCGAGCGCGTCGGCGAAGAAGTCCGAGCGCGCCAGGACCACCGACGAAGAACCATTGGGGAACGCGGCCTGGGAAACCGCGATCGATGTCGCGATCGTGTCGGTGCCCGAGATCCGAGACGGAAGCGGTGCACACGGCGCGATCGCCACCCCGAACGGGTTCGAGCCCACCGTGACGTCGGTCCGGTTCTTGGTCGCGACATCGAGCATCGAAACTGTGGTCCCGCCAAAGTTGGCCACGAAGACGGTGGTTCCGTCCGGGGTGATCGCCACCCCGAACGGCCCTTGCCCGACGGGGATGTCGGTGAGACTCCGAGACTGGGTCGCCACATCAACCGTCGACACCGAACCGTCGACCTCGTGGCTGATGAAGGCCGTGGTTCCGTCGGGGGTGATCGCCACCCCGATCGGGACCAAGCCGACACCGATGTCGGTAGGGTTCTTGGTCCGGGTCGCCACGTCAATCGCCGACATCGAGCCACCAAACTCGTTCACGAGGAAGGCCGTTGCTCCATCGGGGGTGACCGCCACCCCGACCGGGCCCGCGCCGACGCCGATGTCGGTGGGGTTCTTGGTCCGAGTCGCCACATCAATCGTCGACACCGAATTGCTGCCGAAGTTCGTGACGAAGGCGGTCTTCCCATCGGGAGTGATCGCCACCCCCGCGGGCTTCACGCCGACGGGGATGTCGGCGCCGCTCTTGGTCCGAGTCGCCACATCAATCGTCGACACCGAATCGCTGCCGTAGTTGGTGACAAAGGCGGTCTTCCCGTCAGGGGTGATCGCGACGGCGGACGGAGCTGCGCCGATGGGGATGTCGGTGGGGTTCCTCGTCCGGGTCGCCACATCAATCGTCGACACGGTGGTTCCGCCCGCGTTGGTCACGAAGGCGGTCTTCCCGTCAGGGGTGATCGCGACGGCGGACGGACCCGCGCCGACCGGGACGTCGGTCGGGTTCTTCGTCCGGGTCGCTTCATCGATCGTCGACACCGAATCGCTGCCGTAGTTGGTGACGAAGGCAATCGCGCAGCTCGCCGCCCCGCCCGATCCGGCGGTTGGCGCCGAGGTCGAAGCCGGCGCAGCGACGTGATCCACGGTGGGGTGGTTGCGGAGCGCGCCGATGCGGGCCTCGGGGGCTAGAGCAGCCAGGGGAGGCGCGACCACGGCCACGCCGACCAGCGCCGCGACGCCCAATGCGACGCTCGCTCCACCTGTCAAGCGCCCAGCCATTCACACCCAGCGTTTCGCCAGAGGGCCGGACGCCCTCACCGACGAACGTAGAGGGGAGGCGCCTGCCAGCAACCAGCCCCGACGGGGGGCCCCGGCCTCATCTCGCCCGTCACCGTACATGCTTGAGGCAATCCACGGCCAGACACCGCGCTCTCGCGGAAGCTGCGACCACCGCCTCGAGCACCGCGGTCGGTTGAGCGTCGTCGTCCCAGCAGCGCTGCTTCCGCGACCGGTCGCGTCGGGGTACCCGGGCACCCCCGAAGTGTGGAGGCATCCACGAGGAGGGATGTGATGGCAGAGAGCGCGGCCACGGGCAGGACTCGCGTGGGGAGGGTCACGACCCGCTCAGGTCCACGCTAGGAGCGTGGTCGAGCGACGAAGAAGAGAGAGGTGACCGGCGCGTGCGCCTCCGAGGCACCGGCACGAACCGACGCGGTCGCGTACGTCCCCCTGCGCCGAGGTGCTCACCGTGTCGCCGCCGGCCGAACACCGACCCGGTCTCCCGGCGCCGTGGCGGACCCAGCCCTGGGGCTTCGGATCGCTCAACCGTCAGCGTACCGAGATGGTCAGCTGCGGGCGAGCGGCCACCGACCCCGTCAGCGCACGTTCGCGCGGAAGAACTCGATCGTGCGGCGCCACGCCGTGTCGGTGTGCTCGGCGTGGAACACCTCGGGGCGATGGTGGTTCGTGAACGCGTGGTCGACACCGGGGTAGATGTAGAACTCGGCGGTCTTGCCCAGCGCGTGCAGCTGCTCCTCCAGCTCGTGCACCGCGGCCGGGCTGGCGGAGGCGTCGTTCTCGGCGTAATGGCCCTGCACGGGCGCGGACAGGCGCGCGAAGTCGGGTTGCGCGGCCGGCCAGGGGATGACCCCGTAGTAGGGGGCGACCGCGGTGACCGTGTCCGGTCGCAGCGTCGCGAGCCAGAGGGCTAGGCCGCCGCCCATGCAGAAGCCGATCACCCCCACCCCGCGGGACGTGACCGCGTCGTGGGCGGCGAGGTGGTCGACCGCGCCGCTCATGTCCTTCGCGGCCCGCTCCAGGTTGAGGGCCATCATCAGCTTCGCGGCCTCGTCGGGCTCGCGGGTGGCCGCGCCGCGGTACAGGTCGGGGGCGAGCGCGACGAACCCCTCGGTGGCGAACCGGTCACAGACCTCGCGGATCTGGTCGTTCAGCCCCCACCACTCCTGGATGACGACGACGCCCGGGCCGTTCCCGGTCTCGGGGCGGGCCAGGTACCCGGAGCCCTCCGAGCCGTTGCTGGGGAACGTGACGTTCGATCCGGGCATCGACCCCCCTTTGGGTGCGTGGCGGCGCGGCGGGGCACCATCCCGGCGGCCGGCCCGAACGACGCTACCGCCCTGGCCATGAGGAGCGCCGTGCGCGGGTGACGAGCCCCGATCCCACCGCGAAGCTGGCCACCAGCCTGGGCGTCACGCTCGACGACGAGACGACCATGTTCCACCTGCGCCGGGTGGTGCTCCCGGGGCGCCCGAAGGCGCGGCGTGGGTGCCCGTCGCCGAGCCGATCTTCGCCACGCTCGGTGACGCCGACCGCCACGGCGCGTTCGTGGTGCCCGCGTCCAGTCGCGCGCGGCGCCTGCTCGGCGACGCCGAGCAGCGGGTCGTGACGTTCGTCGATCCCGACCTGGCTCGTGTCGAGCCTCGGGTTGGAGCGCCTGCCCGCGTTCGTGCACCTGCGCCGGGACACGACGGCCGTCGCGTCGAGCGAGGGATAGGACCCGCGCGGCGGGCAGCGGGTCGCTCGGGAGGTCGGCGCGGCGAGGGCCTGGACCGTGCCCGAAGTAGCCGGTTCGGGCGATCCGCGCCCAACGCCCGGCTGGCCAATTTCTGCCGCCTGACCTGCTGCGACGCGAGGAAACGCGGCCCGATCCTGGCGCCGGCCCCTCGTGATGCCTAGGGTGCAGCACAGCCCGGACGTCATCGTGCGAGATGACGTGCGGGTCGTTTTGCAAGGCTCGCTGCACCACCAAACCGCCCGCTGTCCGCCACCAACGAGAGCGATCGACTTGCTGATGACGCGCTTGCAGATCAAGACCTTGAGCCTCGGATTCGCCGCCCTGCTCGCCGCCGGGACGGCGACCGTGTTCACCGTCGCCACCGGGACCGCCGGCGCCGCGCCCGGCACGAGCCTGCAGGCCCAGGCCGCGCAGCTGTCGGCCGCCATCAACGCCAACGCCGTGAAGCTCGACGCGCTCAACGAGCAGATCAATGCCGCCCAGTACCAGCTGGATCAGGCGAACGCCACGATCGCGGACTCGCAGGCTCGCATCGCCGCGGCGAAGGCCCAGACCGCCGCCCTGCAGCGGCTCGTCGAGCAGCGCGCGGTGTCGATCTACCAGGCGGCGACGACCGGGGCGGACACCAGCCTCTTCAACGTCGACCCGAGCGAGCTGGCGAGCAGCCAGCAGTACACCGCGGCGGCGAGCGACCAGGACAACGTGCTCGTCGACCAGCTGAACGAGTCGAAGGCCCAGTTGAGCGCCCGCGAGAAGGACGCGCTGACCGCCAAGCAGGCCGCCGAAGCGCAGCAGGCCGCGCTGAAGAACGCCGAGGCGAGCTTCAACGCCTCGAACGCCCAGTACTCGGCGCTGCTCGCGCAGGTGAACGGCAGCATCGCGAGCATCGTCGCCCAGGACACCGCGGCGGCCAACGCCGCCCAGGGGCCGAAGGGCTCCGGCGGCTTCGCGTTCGATCCGAGCAAGGTCCCGCCCGCGAGCGGCTCCGCGGGCATCGCGGTGAGCTACGCCCAGCAGCAGCTCGGCAAGCCGTACTGCTACGCCGGGACCGGGCCGAGCTGCTACGACTGCTCCGGGCTCACGATGCAGGCGTGGGGCGCGGCAGGGGTCGGGCTGCCCCACAACTCGGAGGCCCAGTCCGCCGATTTGCCGCACGTGCCGCTCGGCGACATGGTCGCCGGCGACATCGCGTACACGTACGGCCACGTCGGCCTCTACGTCGGGGGGGGCGCCGTCATCCATGCGCCCCATACCGGGGACGTCGTCCGCTACATCGACGCGGGCTACTTCGCGTACGGGCTGCGACCCTGAGTTGACGGCGCGGGCCGGCCCTACGATCGGGTCGTGACCGCCCTCGAGCAGCCGACCCGTCTCACGGCGTTCTCGCACGGCGCGGGCTGCGCCTGCAAGCTGTCGCCCGCCGACCTGCGCACGGTGCTCGGGCTGGTGCGCGCCCCGGCCGGTGTCGACCCCGACCTGCTCGTCGGGTTCGACACCGCCGACGACGCCGCGGTGTACCGGCTGCGTGACGACCTGGCCGTCGTCGTCACCACCGACTTCTTCACCCCGATCGTCGACGACGCCTACGACTGGGGTCGCATCGCGGCGACGAACGCCCTCTCCGACGTCTACGCCATGGGCGGGGTCCCGCTGGTCGCCCTGAACCTCGTGGCCTGGCCCCGCGACGGCCTGCCCTTCGAGCTGCTCGCCCGGGTCCTCGACGGCGGCGCCGACGCCGTCACGGCAGCGGGCGCGGTCGTCGCCGGGGGCCACTCCATCGACGACCCGGAGCCGAAGTTCGGGCTCGCGGTGGTCGGCACCGTCGACCCCGCCCAGGTGTTCACGAACGCCGGCGCGCGGCCCGGCGACGCGATCGTGCTCACCAAGCCGCTCGGGCTCGGGGTGGTCGCCACCGCGCTGAAGCGCGGTGAGGCCCCAGCCGGGCTCGTCGCCGACGCCGTGACCCTCATGACCACCTTGAACGCGGGCGCCCGCGACGCCGCGGTGGCGCTCGGCCCCGCGGTGCACGCCGTCACTGACGTCACCGGCTTCGGGCTGCTCGGGCATCTGCGCGAGCTGCTCGCCGCGTCGGGCCTGGCGGGCGTCGTCGACGCGTCGGTCGTCCCGGTCCTCGACGGGGCGCGGGCGCTGCTCGCCGCCGGGATGGTCGCCGGCGGGACGCAGCGCAACCACGCGTTCGTCACCGAGGCCGCCCCGGTCGACTGGGGGACGCTCCCCGAACCCGAGCAGCTGCTCCTCGCGGACGCCCAGACCTCCGGCGGGCTGCTCGTCGCGGTCGACGCCGCCCACGCCGACCATCTCGTCAGCGAGCTCGTCGCGCGACACACCCCCGCCGCGGCCGTCGTCGCCCACACCGTCGCCGGGCCAGCCGGCGCCATCACCGTCAGGGGATGACGAGCATCCCGAGCTCGGCCTCGAGGGACTGACGCGGCTTGGCGCCCAGCGCGGTGCGCTCGAGGCGCCCGTTGCGGAACAGCCCGATCATCGGGATGCTCTGCACCTCGAAGCGCTGCGCGATCGCCGGCTCCTCGTCGATGTTGACCTTCACCACCTTGTAGGAGCCCTGACGCATCGCCGCGATCTGCTCGACGACCGGCGACACGGCGCGGCACGGCTGACACCACGGCGCCCAGAAGTCCACGATGACCGGCTGCTCGGCGCGGAGCACCTCGGCGTCGAACGCCGCGGTCGTGACCGGCTTCACCAGCGGCTCGGGCGGCGCCTCGGGCATCGGCTCGCTCGGCCGCTCCCCCGCCACCACCGCGTCGAGCCACGCCTTCGCCGCCTGGACGCTCTCGAGCGCCACGGCGTGTCCGATCGGGTACTCCTGGTAGACGACGGGGACGCCGTGGTCCATCAGCTCGGTCGCGAGCGCGCGGCCGCGCGCCACCGGCACCAGCGGGTCGTCCGTGCCGTGCTGCACGAGCACCGGCACCGAGGCGGCCGCGTCCCAGTCGAAGTCGATCCCGTCGGGCGGGACCGGGCTCATGGCCAGCACGCCGAGCGGGTGCGGCCGGTCGCTGCGCCGCAGGCCGAGCGCGACGGCGAGGCCGCCGCCCTGCGAGAAGCCGCCGACGATGGCGGCGGCCCGGTCGTGCCCGTGCTCGGCGCAGACCGAATCGAGGAGGTCGTCGAGCGCGTCGAGGGAGCTGGCGAACGTGGCGTCGCCGCCGCCGCCCAGGTCGAACCACGCGAAGCCCGGCGGTGCGGCCACCGGGCCGCGGGGCAGCACGGTGAGGAAGCGCCCCTCGGGATCGAGGTAGGAGAGCAGCCCCCCGAGGTCGCGCTCGTCGGCGCCGAACCCGTGGGCGAGCAGCAGCACCCGCGTCGCGGTGGGCGGCCCGACGAGGTTGTGGACGAGGCTCATCGCGCTCCTCCGAAAAGGTGGGCGGGGCGACGCGCCGATGATGGCACGCTCGGCCCGTGCCCCTCGACGTGCCCGACCTCGCCGACGACGTCATCGGCCTGCGGCCCCCGGCGCTCGGCGACGTCGACGCCATCACCGCCGCCGTGCAGGACCCCGCGATCCCCCGGTTCACGAGGATCCCCTCCCCGTACACCCGCGACGACGCCGTCGCGTGGGTCGGGAGCGCCACCGCCGCGTGGCAGCACGGCGACCAAGCCGGGTTCGTCATCGTCGACCGGGCGACCGAGGCGCTCATCGGCGGCATCGGCGTGCACCAGCTCGACACCCGCGCCGGCCCCCCGTTCGTCGGCTACTGGGTCGACGCCGCGGCGCGGGGCCGCGGCGTCGCCACCCGCGCCGTGCGCCTCGTCGTCGGCTGGGCGCTCGGCCCGCTCGGCCTCACCCAGCTCACGGCGTGGGTCTACGCCGACAACCCCGTGTCCCCCCGCGTCCTCGAGCGGGTCGGGTTCCGGCGGGACCCGGGCGCACCCGAGCTGCTCGCGCACGCCGCGGGGCGCGGCCGGCGTTCGCGTTCCGCCTCGACCGGGCGGACCTCGCACGCGCCAGCTGAGCGGCTCAGAACAAGAAGTTCAGCGACGCCACGACGCGGGTGCCGAGCGCCGGGTCCCCCTCGACCGTCACCGCGCCGGCGGCGAGCGCCGCGGCGGGATCGAGGCGACCGCAGGCCAGCCGGGCGAACGTCTCCCCGTCGGTGCGGATCCGGGTCGTCGGGTCGCTCGGCGCCGCGTCGAGCGCCCGGGCGCGGCCCTCGACGACGACGGCGTGGCGGCCCCCGAGCGGGTCGCGCAGGTCGACGACGACCGTCGTGCCGTCGGGGGGTGCCACCTTCTTGCCCACCACGAACGGCAGGGTGCCCACGATCCGCTCCATCGCGGTCGCGGCGACCGGGCCGTCGAGGTCACCGGGACGGTCGACGGCGCGGCGCATGTCCTGCTCGTGCACCCACGCGTCGAAGATCCGGAAGGGCAGCAGGTCCCGGACCGTGCCGTCGCCCATCGGCGTCCACGACGGGGACCCGAAGTCGGCGGGGGTGGCGGCGTGCAGCGACGCCGACCGAGCGGCCGTGACCTCCTCGAACTCGGCGAGGGCCTCGGCGCCCGGCCAGGAGCGCCGCGAGTCGACGAAGCGCTCGTTCGTGCGACCGACGTCGTTCTTCACGTGCGCGAGGTCGTCGGGGACGGCGTGGTCCGGATCGGGACGGCCGAGCAGCCGCCACTCGAGCGCGGTGACGTGCACCAGGTTGTCCTGCACCGTCCAGCCCGGCACCTCGGTCGGCGTCTTCCAGTCGGCCTCGCCGAGCGTGGCGCCGAGGTCGGCGATCGACGCCCACACGTGGTCGAGCTGGGCTACGAGCGTCTCGTCGCTGGTCATGGTCCCTCCGCGGCGCCGGGGGCGCCATCGTCGCGCACCTCGACGGTGCGCACCGCGTGGTCGGGTCCTTTGTGGACCACGACGCCGGCCCGCGCCGCGCTCGGCGCGATGTGGTCGCGCAGGTTCGGGAGGTTCACCGTGCGCCACACGTCGTCGGCGACTCGGGCGACCGCGTCGTCGTCGAGGTCGGCGAACATCCGGTAGAAGGAGTGCGGGTCGTCGGCGGCCGCGGCGGTCAGCTCGAGGAACCGGTCACGGAACCAGGTCTGCAGGTCGGCCTCGGCGGCGTCGAGGTACACGCCGAGGTCGAGGAGGTCCGCGGCGGCGCTCAGCACGTTGACGCCCTCCACGATGAGCACGTCGACCGCCGGGACCTCCCGGTCCCCGTCGATGTCGTAGACGACGTGGGAGTAGCACGGGATCCGCCGCGGGAGCCGGCCGGCGCAGCGCCGTCGCCAGGAACGCGCGGAGTGCGGCGACGTCGTAGGACTCGGGGAAGCCCTTGCGGGCGAGCAGGCCGCGGGACCCGAGCTCGCCGTTGGGGAGCAGGAACCCGTCGGTGGCGACCACGTCCACCTTCCGATCGGGATAGGCGTCGCGCAACGCATCGGCGAGCGTCGTCTTGCCGGCGGCGACGCCCCCCGCGATTCCCACCACAACCGGTGCGCGCCGGGACTCGTCGGCGAGGGCCCGCAGCGTCGCGGCGGGATCGCTCACCCGCGCATGTGCTGCGACAGGTCCCCGGCCAGGTCGGGGCGGATCACGCGCTCCACATACCGCCAGCGGCCGTCGACCCGGGCGAAGCGGTCCTCGTAGCGGCCGGCGAGGATCGGCTCGAGCGGCCCCGCCGGGCGGGCCTGGACCACGGTGAAGGTGCAGCGGCTCGTCGCCGTGCCGGCGTCGGCGTCGACGCGCACCTCGAGGTTCGAGAGGACGTGCTGGGTGCGGGGCGTTCCGTCGTCGTAGCGGACGACGGGCTCGTAGAGGCGACGCACCGCGGCCGCGCCGGCCAGCTCGGTCCCGACCGTCGTGCGCACCACCGCGTCGTCGAACAGGGCGGCGACGCCGTCGAAGTCGCCGCGGTCGAGCCGCTCGGCGTAGGCGATCACGAGCGCGCGCACCGCCTCGTCGTCGGAACCCACCGGGTCATCATGACGCGTGCGCCGCTGACGCCTCGGCGGCGCGGCCGGTAGCGTGCCCAGGTGCCGTGGCGCGCCGTCATCTTCGACCTCGGGGGCGTGGTGCTGCCGTCCCCGCTCGACACGTTCCGCGCCTACGAGGCCCGCCACGGGCTCCCGCACCGCTTCCTCAGCGAGGTCGTGGTGCACGGCGGCGACCAGGGCGCGTGGTCGCGCTTCGAGCGCGGCGAGCTCGACCCCGCCGGGTTCGCCACCGTGTTCGAGGAGGAGTGCGCCACGGCCGGCGGTCGCGTCAACGTCGCCCAGCTCCTCGCCGAGGTCGCCCGCGGCGCCGGCCCCCACCCGGCCATGGTCGCCGCGTTGCGCGCCATCCGAGCGCACGGGCTGCGCACCGCGGCGCTGACGAACAACTGGCGGGCCGACGACGGCGCCGCGGTCGGGGACCGCCACACCGACCTCTTCGATGCCTTCGACGTCGTCGTCGAGTCCGCCCGCGAGGGGCTGCGCAAGCCCGACCCGCGCATCTACGAGCTCACCTGCGAGCGCCTCGCCGTCCCGCCCACCGAGGCGGTGTTCCTCGACGACCTCGGCGTGAACCTCAAGACGGCACGCGCGCTCGGCATGGCGACCATCAAGGTCGCCGACCCCGACGCCGCGCTCGGCGAGCTCGCCGACCTGCTCGGCTTCGCCCTCGACGACCCGGGCGCGCTCCCGGCCCGCTGATGGAGCTGATCCTGGTGCGCCACGCCCGGCCGGTGCGGGTCGACGCGGGCCACGCCGACGGTGCCGCCGACCCCGAGCTGAGCGGCGCCGGCCGCGCGCAGGCCGAGCGCCTCGCCGCGTGGCTCGCCGCCGACCCGCCCGACGCCCTGCTGACCAGCCCGCTGCGCCGGGCCCGCGAGACCGCGGCGCCGCTCGCCGACGCCCTCCGGATGCCCGTCGAGGTCGTCGCCGACCTCGCCGAGTACGACGCCGCGGCCGGCGAGTACATCCCGATCGAGGAGCTGCGCGCCGCGAAGGACGAGCGGTGGTTCGCGACGATCGAGGGACGATGGTCGGACGTCGGCGGCGTCGACCCGTCCGTGTTTCAGCGACAGGTCGTCCCAGCGTTCGACGCCGTCATCGCCCGATTCCCTGGGCAGCGCGTCGCGGTGTTCACCCACGGCGGTGTGGTGAACGTCTACCTCGCGCATCTGCTCGGCATCACGACGCCGCTGTGGTTCCATCCCGAGTACACGTCGGTGAGCCGGGTCCACGCGGCGCGGACCGGGCAGCGCAGCGTCGCCACGCTGAACGAGACCGCGCACCTGTACGCCCGCCGCGACCCCCGGGAGGATGCCCTGTGACCGTGCGCACCGAGACCGACGGTCCCGTGCTGGTCCTCACCATCGACCGGCCCGAGGTCCGCAACGCCGTCGACGCCCCGACCGCCGAGGCCCTCGCCGACGCGTTCCGGGCCTTCGACCGCGACGACGCCCTCGCCGTCGCGGTCCTCACCGGCGCGGGCGGCACGTTCTGCGCCGGCGCCGACCTCAAGGCGATGGGCGGCGCCGACACCAACCGGGTCACCGAGACCGGCGACGGCCCGATGGGCCCCACCCGCATGCTCACGCACAAGCCGGTGCTCGCCGCCGTGGAGGGCCACGCCGTCGCGGGGGGCCTCGAGCTGGCCTGCTGGTGCGACCTGCGCATCGCCGCCCGCGACGCCGTGTTCGGCGTCTTCTGCCGCCGCTGGGGTGTGCCGCTCATCGACGGCGGCACGGTGCGGCTCCCCCGGCTCATCGGCCTCAGCCACGCCCTCGACCTGATCCTGACCGGCCGCGGCGTCTCGGGCGACGAGGCGGCCCGCCTCGGGCTCGCCAACCGGGTCTGCGAGCCGGGCGCCGCGCTCACCGAGGCCCGCCGGCTCGCCCACGACCTGGCGCGGCTCCCGCAGACGTGTCTGCGCAACGACCGTCAGTCGGCCTACGAGCAGGCCGGCCGCGACCTCGACGCCGCGCTGCGCGCCGAGTACGAGCTCGGCGTCGACACGCTCGCGTCCGCCGACTTCGCTGCGGGGGTCGCCCGCTTCGTCGGCGGCGAGGGACGTCACGGCGCGCCGACCCGGCCCTAGAGTCACGGCGGGGCACGCACGGGGAGGGAGCGGGTGACACCAGACGGCAAGCGCAGCGTCGCCGACATCATGAGCCGCCCGGTCGTCACCGCGACCGCCGACGAGCCGATCTCCGCGGCGGCGCAGCGGATGCGCGAACAGTCCGTCGGGTCCGTGGTCGTCGTCGACGGTGACCGCGCCGTCGGGATCCTCACCGAACGCGACCTCGTGCACCACGCCGCGGCCGGAGGCGACGCCGCGACGCCCGTCGCGGACTGGATGACCCGCGATCCCGACCAGGTGGCACCCCACGCCGAGGTCAGCGCGGCGTTCGCGAGCCTCGCCGAGCACGGCTACCGGCACATCCCCGTCGTCGACGACGGCCGGCTCGTCGGCATCGTCTCGATGCGCGACCTCATGCGCATCGCGATGATCCAACCCGCCGGGACGCTCGCCCACGACGTCCCGAAGGGGCTCGAGGGGGTCGTCGTCGCCGAGACCGAGATCGGCGACGTGCGCGGCCTCGAGGGCTTCTACCACTACCGGCAGTACAACGCGGTGGAGCTCGCCGAGACCCGCTCCCTCGAGGACGTCTGGTTCCTGCTGTTCCACGGCGAGCTGCCCACCGCCGACCAGCGGCGGGCGTTCCTCGAGGAGATCCGTCCTCTGCGGGCCATCCCCGCCGAGCTGCTCGCCGCGCTGCCCGCCATCGCCGCGGTGACGGCCGGCGCGCCACCCCTCGACCGGTTCCGCACCGCCGTGTCCGCGCTCGGCGCGTCGCTCGGCTTCCCGCCCTCCTACGACTGCTCCGCGACCGAGCTGCGCGAGCAGGCGCTGCGGGTCTGCGCCGTCGCGCCCACGCTGCTCTGCGCGCTGCACCGCCTCGAGCACGACGAGGCGCTCATCGACCCCGACCCCGATCTCCCCTACGCCGCCAACTACCTGTACATGATGCTCGGGCGCGTCCCCACCGCCGAGCACGCCCGCGCCGTCGAGCAGTACCTCATCTCGACGATCGACCACGGGTTCAACGCCTCCACGTTCACCGCCCGGGTCATCACCTCCACCGGCGCCGACCTCGCCGCGGCGGTCGTCGGCGCCATCGGCGCGCTGTCCGGGCCGCTGCACGGCGGCGCGCCGAGCCGGGCGCTGCAGATGCTCGACGAGATCGGCACCATCGAGCGCGCCGACGCGTGGATCCGCGCCGCCGTCGAGCGCGGCGACCGGCTCATGGGCTTCGGGCACCGCGTCTACAAGACCGACGACCCCCGCTCCGTCATGCTGCGCAGCGTCGCCGAGCGGCTCGGCGGCCCCAAGCTCGAGCTCGCCGAGCGCGTCGAGCAGCTCGCCGTCGAGATCCTCGCCGAGCTGAAGCCCGGCCGGAAGCTCTACACGAACGTCGAGTTCTACGCCGGGATCGTCATGGACGCGTGCGGCGTGCCCCGCGACATGTTCACCCCGACGTTCGCGTCGAGCCGCGTCATCGGGTGGGCGGCGCACATCCTCGAGCAGGCCGCCGACAACCGGCTCATCCGGCCCAGCGCCCACTACGCCGGGCCGCCCCCACCCCAGCCGGTCCCGCCCGCCGAGTGAGGCGCCGGGCCCGCCGGCGTCGTCAGGGGGTCGCGGGCGCCGTCGACGGGACCGTCGCCGTCGGGGGCAGCACCTCCCCGGGCACCGGTGGCCGCCGGTAGATGTACTGCGGGTCGAGGGTGGGCGGGTTCGGGTTGATCGGCGCGCACAGGAACGGCTGCTTCGGCCCCGTGAACTGCGGCACGAACTTGCCGTTCACCGCGAGCACGTACGCGGCGCAGCCCTCGGTGCCGGACGGCACGGTGTTGCCCATGTTGTTCGGCGGGCCGTGCCCGTCGACGCCCCAGTTCACGGGCGGTCGCAGGCCGTCGGCGGTGTAGCCGTTGAAGGTGTTGATCGCCCGCACGACGGACTGCTGGGTGAAGTTCGGGCCGGCCTGCTTGATCCCCTTGTAGAGCAGGTCGGCGTTGATCCAGCCGGAGAGGGCCTGCTCGTTGATCGGCTTGTGGATGGCGTTCATCTCCTTGATGAACCGCTGCAGCGACGGCGACTGACTGGCGTCCTGGAACGGCCAGAAGTCGATCGCGAAGTAGAAGTCGTTCAGCTCGCTGCCGTACTTGGCGAGGGTCTGCGGGTCATAGCCCTGCGGGGCGTAGTACTTCACGTTCGTGAGGCCGGCGCGGCGCAGCGCCTGCGCCACGTTCACCTCCCCGCCGATGTCCATGCACGTCGAGACGTACTGCACACCCTTGCTCTTCATGGCGTCGACGTCCGCGCCGAGGTCGGTGAACCCGAACGAGAGGCTGCTGTCCACGAACGCGACGTCGAAGCCGTACTCGCGGAACCCGGCCGCGGTGCCCTGCGCGCAGGTCACCGACGACGGGGCGGTGTACGCGAGGATCGCGACTGTGTGCACCCCCAGCTGGTGCGCGACGGCCGCCGGCCCGAGGTCGGGGCATGTGAAGCAGAGATAGGAGCCTTTCTCGCCGAACAGGTTCGGGCCGTCGGCCCACTCGGCGTTGATGTTCCACCCGAACGTCGGGACGCCCTTCTGCGCGAGGTACGACCCCGCCGAGAAGATCTGGGTGACCACCGGCATGACCGCGAAGACGTGCTTCTCCTCGACGAGCGATCGGGCCTCGATGATGTCCTGGGAGGCGCGGGACTCGTCGTCCAAGCGGGCCACAAGCTGGAACTTGTGGCCGTACACCCCGCCCTTGGCGTTGACGTAGTTGAAGTAGGCCTGCACACCGTCGAACCCCGACGCGTACGGCTGCCCAACCGGGTTCGTGATCCCGGCCATCCCGCCGACCTCGATCGTGGTGGCCGTCACCCCCGGCCGGCCGGTCTGCGCCGCCGACGGCGCCGCGCCGATCACCACGACGACCACGCCGAGCGCCACCACCAGCCCGGCCCGCGCCCAACGACCCGTGGTCAGCATCGGCCTCTCCCCCCTTGGACCGACCGATCCGAGCGGACTGTAGCGATCCGAGCGCCGCGGTGCCCGGAGGAGGAGTCGAACCTCCACGCCCCGAGGGGCCAGCGGGCTGAAGCCCCGACCTTCGGTGACGACCCATCCGTCTGATGCCGGCGTATTGGCCCTCATCTGGGGTTCCCGATCGCGTCGTCCGGGTCGTGCCACTCCGCACCGGCCGGTCCCAGACCATGCGTTAGCAAGGCGTCAGCCGACCACTACTGGCGAGCATTCAGGGTCGGCACCTGTTCGAGGGCAAGCCTCGCTTGATCCTCAGTTCGCGAGTTCCGAATACCGCGTCAACGATCGAGAACGTGGGCTATGCGGGCGACGTCCCTCAGTCGCGCAATGCGGGGAAGTGCTCGGCGGCGGCTCTTGCGATGCCCGCCCCGAGTCGGTCGCCAAGATCGACGGCCTCGTCGACGAGGCGGCGGGCGCGGTCCCGATCGCTCGCACGGTCGCGGATGCGCAGCCCGCATGCGCCCAAGATGTGGGTGTACAGGTCGTTGACCGGCGTGCGCATCTCCTTGCACATGACCAGTGCCGTTTCGAGCAGTGCATCGAGCTCGTCCGGGTGACCGGCGAGAGGCGTGAGGGCGGCAACGTAGGACTCGGTCGGCCCGTGCCATGTGACGTTGCCGAAAAGCTGGCCCGCCCACGGTGCGAGGTAGTCGTACGTGGCCCCGGTCCAGGGCGAGGGCTCCCCCAACGCGGCCTCGGCGAGGGCGAGCCACCCGGCAAAGACGAGCGCGGCGTCCGGCTGGCTGCCGATCGAACCCCACGGCGCGTAGGGTGACGCCGCGACCTGGTCGACAAGATGCCGGGCCCGATCGGCGTGACCGAGTGCAGCGTCCATCGTCGCGAGAGCGAAGGTGCCGCCGGGATAGTGCGCCGGCGCGAGGTCGCAGTACATCTGGAGCTCCTCGCGAGCAGCCGGGTCGCAACGATCGAGGACGAGCGTCAGCCGCTGGAAGGCATAGAACATCGGTGCGTCCGGCATACCGCCTTCGGTGCCGATCTCGAGGGCCTGCGCTGCCAAGGCCTCGGCCTCGTTGAGGTCGCCGACCAGGCGCGCCAGCCCGGCCCGTAGCCAGGTTGCGGTCCAGAGCAGCTGCGGCTGGCCGAGGCGTTGCGCGATCTCATCCCCTCGAAGTACTGCTGCTCGCGCGCCCGTCACGTCGCGGCTTTGCAGCCGCCAGAAGGCCGAGTAAAACTCGCCGTCGCACTGCAGACGCGGATCGCCCAGATCTGCGGCGAGTCGTGCCAGCTCCTCGTTCTCCATGCGAGATCGATCGACGGTTTCGTGGCTCAGGATCACGTTGTGGCGAGAGGCGAGCACCGTCGCGATCGTGGCCGGCTCGCCGTGGACGCGTGCCGTCGCCAGCGCTTCGTCGGCGAGCGCGAGCGTGGCAGCACGGTCGGGGTCGTAGATCCTCTCGACCGCGAGCCGCACAAGGAGGACGGCGCGGGTGTTCGGATCGTCGTCGCCGACCGCCGCGACTGCGGCTTCGAGCGCGGCGACGCGTTCGGCGTCGAGGCCCGTGGCGTCACTCTGCCAACCGCGGCCGTTCGCCAGGGCGGCGCGGGCCATGCGGGCCCCGTCCCCGATCCCCTGTGCGAGCCGACCGGCCTCGAGCAGGACCTCGCGGTGAAGCGCGTCACCGATCCGGCGCAGGACCTCACCCGTCATAGTCAGCACGTCGATGCGGACCGGGCCCGACGCGCCGGCGTCGTCGACGAGGTCGCTCGACTGGGTCAGCAGCCGAAGCGCTTCGCGGTCGGCGAACTGCTCCAGCGCGACCTCCGCCGCGGCCAACATCGCGTCGAGCGCCCGTGCCGGCTCGGTTCCGGCCTCGTACCAGTGGCGGGCGAGCGCGGCACGGTATCGGTCGAGGTTCCCAGCGCGTTGTGTTTCGATGGTCTCGGCGAGGGTCCGGTGGAAGCGCAGCCGACGGGCGGTCGGGATCTCGTCGAGCAGTGCCTGCTGCACGAGCGCGTGCGCGAACCGGTAGCGAACCGGCGTGCCGCCGATCTCGTCAAGCAGGCCGGCGACCCGCGCCGCTTCGAGGGCGTCGATCACCTGGTCGGTCGACTGGTCTGAGATCGCGGCAACGAGATCGAGCTCGAACTCCTGGCCGGCTACCGCTGCGCCGTGGAGCACTCCGTCACAGATCTCCGGTAGAGCGCTGAGACGCTGACCCACGACCTCCTTGACCCCTTCGGGTATCCCCACCTCGTCGATGCTGAGGTCGGACCGCCACTCGCCGCCGGCATCCTGGTAGATCGCGCCCCGCTCGGCGAGGCTGACGAGCACCTCGATCGCGAAGAACGGGTTGCCGCCGGTCTCGGCATGGACCCGCGAGCGAGGTCGCGTGCCTGGTCGGTCAGTTCGCGGCCCGACGCGCGCTCCACGAGGTCCGCGACGCCCTCGCCGTCGAGACCGTGCAGCGCGATGCGATCAACGCTTTCGGTGCGCCGTAAGTGGGCGAGCAGTGCACCGAGTGGGTGTGTCCGGTCGATCTCGGTGTCGCGGTACGTCCCGATTACGAGCAGGCTCAGGTCGCGCTCACTACTCAGCACGTGGCGCAGCATGTGCAGGGTGGGCTCGGTCGCCCAATGGAGGTCGTCGAGGACGAGCAGCGTGGGTGCTATCCGCGATTGCGCTTCGAGCCAACCTGCGATCGCCTCATAGAGCAGGTAGCGCTCGGTCTCGGGATCGCTCGTCGTCGGGGAGAGTCCGGGTAGCCGATGACCGATTTCCGGGACAAGGCGGACGAGCTCGCCGGCAGTCGGGCCGAGAAGGGCCTCGAGCTGGTCGTCGGCTGCGTGCCCGACGACATGCGCAAGCGACTCGACGAACGGCTGGTAGGGCACGCCGAGCCCGTCGTCACACCGGCCGAGCAGAGCGAAGCCGCTCTCGCGCTCGACCGCGTGGGCCAACTCGGCAGCCAAGCGGGTCTTGCCGATGCCGGGCTCGCCCGCGACGAGGACTGCGCGGCAGGAACCGGCCGCTGCCTGCTTCCACGCCGTGGCGACCTGCTCGAGCTCCGCGTCGCGTCCGGCGAGGGAAAAGCGCGGCGCGATCGAGAACGCCCGCGGGAGTGGAAGCTGCACGGTACGCACCGCCAGGGGTGCCCACTCGACCTCGCAAGCGGCGATCGGGTCGGGAAGACCCTTCAGCTCGAGCTCACCAACCGGTCGCAGTGTGACCTCGGCGCGACTCCCCAGCAGGACCCGCACCACGTCCGCGACGAGGATCTGCCCGGCAGTCGCAGCCGAGCACAGGCGAGAAGCCTCCACGACGGGCGTGCCGAACCAGTCGTTGTCTTCGAAGGTTGCTTCACCCACGGAGATCCCGACCCGGAGTGAGAGCGGCAGCTGGCGGGTCCGGCCGAGCACATCAATCTTCTGCTGCATGCCACGCGCCGCTCGGACGGCGTCGGCATTACTCGCGAACGAAACCATCAGCCCGTCGCCGAGGTTCTTCACCTCGGTACCCCGGTAGGCCACGATCTCTGCCCGAAGGGCGTCGAAGACCTCATGACGGAGATCGTCGGCGGCCGCGTCACCCATACCCGATGCGAGCGCGGTCGACTCAACAACATCGCAGAACAACAAGGTGACCGTCGCGGTCCGCAACTCTCCCACCCAGACCAACTGTAGGTGCCGAACGCACCCAATGGGATCCGTGGTCCGCGGCCGTCAGGGTCCGATCCGTCGTACGGTGCCGGTCCCACGCAAAGAGGAACTGGCGAGCATGCGACCCAGGTACCTACGACAGCCGCTCCCCTCCTCGGACGACCGATCCGGACAAATGAAGTCGCTTCACCCTCGTGCCGTTGTTCGGGATCAGCGCATTCCCTCACAGTCGTCCTGCTCGCGGGGACGAGAAACCGACGAATTGGCAACGGCTGGTCACGTTCGCACTACGACGTGGTCTACGAGAGCGGTGCCCGGAGGAGGAGTCGAACCTCCACGCCCCGAGAGGCCAGCGGGTTTAAGCCGCCTGCGTCTGCCGTTCCGCCATCCGGGCCCCCGCCGAGGGTAGGCGGTCGTCCCGCACGGCTGCGTGCGCCGCGTCGAGCAGCGCGGCGCGGGCTCGTCCCGCGGCGTCGCCGTCCAGCCCGTTGACGCGCACCAGGCCCTCGACCATGTCAGCGGTCACCTCGGCGAGCGGTCGGTCGCGAAACGTCACCGAGATCACTGCGCCGCCCGGGTAGCGCCGCAGCGTCCGACGTGCCCCCGGGACCCGCGGTGGCGACCGGAAGGCGGGCACGGTCAGGCCGGCGGCACGAGCGGCCGCGCCGAGCTGACGCGCCGTGTAGGCGAACTGCACCGCCGACGCGGTGCTTCGGGGTTGAGGGTCTCCGCCCATCCCGTGCAGCGTCGCGCCGAGGTGTGACGCGCCGACTCCAGGACCAAGAGCGGCCAGCACCCTCGGTGATCGCCGCCTCGACCTCGGGCGGGCGGGTCCAGCCCGCTCGTCGGTGTCAGCGGGCCAGGTGGCGGTACGTCTCGCCCGTCCCGGAGAGCTGCCCCGAGCTGAGGGCCGCGAGGGCCTGCTGGTCGTACGTGGCCCGGGCCTGCTGCGGGGTCGCGGCCTGGAGCGCCGGCGTCCAGGTCTGGTAGGCGAAGAAGTTCAGGGTGCTGAAGGGTGACACGACCAGGAAGTGGTGGGCACGGGCGTAGTCCACCATCGTGGTGAGGAACTGCTCGTCGAGCGGCTCCCAGAAGCTGAACGTCCCGACCTTCTGCTCATTCGGGGCCGCCTGGACCGAGTCGCTCGGCAGCCCGGACGTGGTCTCCTTGTACAGCCAGCACTCGCTCATCACGATCGGCTTGTGGGCCGCGCCCGCCGCGGCGACCTGGGCCTGGAGGGTGGCGACGTTCGTGGCGGCGACCGGGTACAGGTGCAGGTCGAGGAAGTCGATCGGGGTCTGGGCGAGCAGCGTCCGGTCATAGGCCGGGCCGGTCCACGTGCCGGTCCCGGCACCGACGAGCGTGCCGTGGCGGGCCAGCCCGTTCTCGACGAGGTTCACGAACTGGGCGCCGGTGGCGGGCGCGGTGAGGTCGATCGCCGGGTTGTGGATCACCGCCGTGTAGGTGTCGGGCTCGTTGAGGATCGAGAGGTAGCGGGGCCGCATGACGTGGATGATCGTCTGGGCCATCTGCTGGTCGGCCGCCGCGTAGCTCGGCAGCGTGAGGCCGCGGTAGTAGCTCTGGATGGGCAGCGTCGAGATGTTGCCGAACAGCGGGTTCTCCTCGACCGTGAGCGTCATGCCCGCGGCGTGCACGGCGTTGGCCACGTCCGCGTAGAAGGTGGTGTATTCCTCACTGTCGGGGAAGCTCGTCACGAGCAGCGGGAAGCTGACCTGCAGGGTGATGCCCCGCTGGCCGTTCGCCTTCAGCCGCTGGATCAGGGTCGTGGAGGTGCGCAGCAGATTGGTCTGCAGCACCCCGGGGAACATGACGTTCCCGTCGGCGCTCAACAGCGCGGATGACAGGATCGTGGAGCCCGCCGCGGGGTGGGTGGGCGCCGCGGCGGCGAAGCCGTGGAGCTGGCTCTGCAGCGTGGCGTAGAGCGGCTGGTAGGCGGACGGGACCGGCGCCGGTGGCGCGGTGGAGGGGGTGGCCCCGGCCGGCGTGGTGATCAGGGTCGCCGACGCGGCGGACGCGGCGACGGTCACCGCGAGCAGGAAGGCGCCGACCTCGCGTCGGCGCCGAGGTTGGGCGGTCGTCCGCTGCCGTCGTCCCATGCGGCCATCGCACACCCGACGGGTTCGCCCGACGTGAAGCCCGTGTGAGCGCTCCACGACGTCAGTGGCCGAGCGCCCCCTCAGGGCTGGTCGGGCCGCGTCGTCGTCTCGCGCGTGAGTCGTTCCAACGAGGCCGCGAGGCGGTGATGCTCGGCGGCGAGCTCGTCGATCTCGAAGGCGACCGTCTGAAGCGCCTCAGTGACGCCGACGAGCATGCTGAGCGAGTACTCGACGAGCAGCGCGAGGCGGTCGGCATCTGGCGGGATCGCGGCCTCGACCGACGCGCCCGTGTGGAGCCGTCGCCCCACGGCGCTGCGGTCCTGGGCGACGTGGAGCGTGTCCTGGATCTCGTCGCTGCAGTCACCCACTCGGTTGGACCTCCTGCGCTGGCCGTCCCACGTTAGGCGGGCCGATCGCCCGGGCGGCGGGGCCCGCGTCCCGGGCGGCGGTGGTCAGGGCCCGGAGCTGATGGTGAACGTCCAGGTGGAGGAGTACGTGCCGTTGAAGGTCTTCGCCGGGACGGCGAGCGCGAAGGTGAGCGTCACGTTGCTCGGCCCCGCTCCGGTGTTGGCCGCGGCGTCGTAGAGCTTCGCCGCGGCCGGCGCGGTGGCCCCCGCCGGCAGGGTGATGGGGTAGGCGAGCGCGTTGGTCGGCAGGGAGCAGTTCTGGCTCGCCGCGCTGGCCGGGTTGCTCGGATAGGCGATGAGGGCCTTGGAAACGGAACACCCTGCTGGGTGCTTGGGTTCGGGTCCTGGGCGCGTTCGGGGCTGGAAGTAGCGGTTTCGGGGCGATTTTCGGGGTGACGCAGGAAGGGCGGAGACCGAGGAACGAGACGCAAGAACAGGACCGCAGCGGAGAAGGGGCGAAGGGACCGGAGGCGGCGCCCCCGGACAGAATCCGGCGTACAGGCCGACTCGCCACCATTCTCGGGTCTGAACTGGGCAACGCGGTGCGTCAGTGACAGACATCCGGTGTGCGTCCGGGCCAGACTGGCCCACGACTCGGAAGACACTTCGCGGCGTGCAACAAGGTGCTGGTGGGGTGCGCGGCGCGGCTGACGTGCGATGTTGGGCGGGACGGGACCAGGAGGTCGTGGGTCAAACTGACCCACGACCGGCCGGCAGGCCAGCTGGCCAAGCCGGTTAAGTTCACGGCGGAGGGGTCGACAACCCAGAGTGAGGTCCCCAGCAGTTGCCCAGCACCCCTCGGCAGGGCACCGAAGAGAAGGCCTACCAACGACTCAGGCCCCCGGTTCGAGCTGGTCCCCGAGGGGGGGCAGCCACCGCCCGGGGGCGGTCGGGCTGGGCCCAGACCCCCAAACACGCACGCAACCATGATGTCCTCCCCCCTGGCGCGCACGCCGGCCCCTCGAGCAGCCGTCATGTTGGCCGCCGCGGCGATCTTCGTCGGGCCGGCGGTGGCCCTGCCGGCGAGCGCGCTGGCTGCCCCTGTCTCGACGACGTCAAGCCCGTCGTCGACCCCACCCACCCCTGCCCCCGTTCCGGCTGCGCCCATCGGCGCCGGGTCGCCCCACGGACGTGGTCACAAGGTCATTTTCCCGACCGTGGAGGCCTGGCGGCCCCACGTGCATCGCGACAGCCCGACGTCGCAGTCGTCAGGGTCGGGCCCGCTGGCCTATGGCGGCGCCATCGACGGGATCGGGGTGACCACGGGCCCCGAGAAGGTCTACGTGGTGTTCTGGGGCACGCAGTGGGGCACGCCATCCACCGGTGCCGACGGCTACGTGCATTTGACTGGCGACCCCCACGGTGTCGCGCCGCGAGTGCAGGCGATGCTCGCCGGGCTGGGGACGAACAACGAGACCTGGTCCGGTGTCACGACGCAGTACTGCGAGGGTGTCGTGGTCGGCTCCACGTCCTGCCCGAGTCCGTCGACCCACGTGGCCTACCCGACCGGCGGAGCGCTCGGCGGTGTTTGGGTTGACGCCTCGAGCGCGGCACCCAGCCAAGCCACCGGCCATCAGCTCGGCGCCGAGGCTGTCGCCGCGGCCGCCCACTTCGGGAACACGACCGCGACCTCGAACCGCGACGCCCAGTACGTGGTCGTCTCGCCCACGGGCACCCACCCCGACGGCTTCAACACCGCAAACGGGAACTTCTGTGCCTGGCACGACTACAACGGTGACAGCACGCTGAGCGGCGGCGGCGTCTCGTCGAGTTACGGCGACATCGCCTTCACGAATCTGCCGTATATCCCCGATCTCGGGGCGAGTTGCGGTGCAAACTACGTGAACGGCGGAAGTGCAGGCAGCCTTGACGGCGTGACGATCGTCGAAGGACACGAGTACGCCGAGACGATCACCGATCAGAACCCGGCCGGCGGCTGGACCGATTCCGTCGGGTTCGAGACTGGTGACAAGTGCGCGTGGGTTGGCGTGGGCGGGACTGGTGGCGCGCAGAACGTGACCTTCTCGACCGGATCGTTCGCCATGCAGGCCACCTGGGCTAATGACGCCAACAGCTGCGAGATCTCTCACGCCATCGTCACCAACGGAAGTGGGGGGGAGGCGGTGGTGGCGGAGGCGGCGGAAACGGCGTGATTGTGAACGGTGGGTTCGAGTCGGGGAACCTGACGGGCTGGATCGTGTCGGGGTCGGCGAGCGTGTCGACCACCGCGCACTCGGGGAGCTACTCGGCGGAGCTGAAGGGCTCCTCGTCGATGGTGCAGACCTTCACCGCGCCGATGGGCGCGACCATGCTGTCGTTCTGGTATCAGGACAACTGCCCCAGCGGCGGCGCGTATCCCTTGGCCTACGCGAGCCTCGCGGACACCACGCTGGGCACGACCGCCATACCCCTGTATCAGACCTGCGTGCCCGCCGAGGCCTGGACCCAGGTGCAAGCGAACATCCAAGCCGGGCACACCTACACCTTGACCCTGTACAGCTACAGCACCACCACCACCCCCTACACCCTCTACGACGACGTCGCGGTGAACGTCAGCGGCACCAATGACTTTGGGTTGAGTGCGTCGCCGGGCTCGGTGAGCGTGGTCGGGGGCTCGTCGGGGACCACGATGATCAACACGACGGTGGTGTCGGGTGCGGCACAGCCGGTGACGTTGTCCTTGAGCGGCGCTCCGACGGGGGTCAGCGGCTCGTTCAGCCCGAACCCGGTGACCGCGGGTGCCTCGTCGACCTTGACGCTCACCGTGTCTGGGAGCGCGGCCTTGGGCAGCTCCACCGTGACCGTGACCGGAACCGGCAACGGCAGCCCACCAGCGGTGCACACCACCCCGGTCAACCTCACCGTGACCACCAATGACTTTGGGTTGAGTGCGTCGCCGGGCTCGGTGAGCGTGGTCGGGGGCTCGTCGGGGACCACGATGATCAACACGACGGTGGTGTCGGGTGCGGCACAGCCGGTGACGTTGTCCTTGAGCGGCGCTCCGACGGGGGTCAGCGGCTCGTTCAGCCCGAACCCGGTGACCGCGGGTGCCTCGTCGACCTTGACGCTCACCGTGTCTGGGAGCGCGGCCTTGGGCAGCTCCACCGTGACCGTGACCGGAACCGGCAACGGCAGCCCACCAGCGGTGCACACCACCCCGGTCAACCTCACCGTGACCACCAATGACTTTGGGTTGAGTGCGTCGCCGGGCTCGGTGAGCGTGGTCGGGGGCTCGTCGGGGACCACGATGATCAACACGACGGTGGTGTCGGGTGCGGCACAGCCGGTGACGTTGTCCTTGAGCGGCGCTCCGACGGGGGTCAGCGGCTCGTTCAGCCCGAACCCGGTGACCGCGGGTGCCTCGTCGACCTTGACGCTCACCGTGTCTGGGAGCGCGGCCTTGGGCAGCTCCACCGTGACCGTGACCGGAACCGGCAACGGCAGCCCACCAGCGGTGCACACCACCCCGGTCAACCTCACCGTGACCGGCGCCAACGGCGTGATTGTGAACGGTGGGTTCGAGTCGGGGAACCTGACGGGCTGGACCGTGTCGGGGTCGGCGAGCGTGTCGACCACCGCGCACTCGGGGAGCTACTCGGCGGAGCTGAAGGGCTCCTCGTCGATGGTGCAGACCTTCACCGCGCCGACGGGCGCGACCATGCTGTCGTTCTGGTATCAGGACAACTGCCCCAGCGGCGGCGCGTATCCCTTGGCCTACGCGAGCCTCGCGGACACCACGCTGGGCACGACCGCCATACCCCTGTATCAGACCTGCGTGCCCGCCGAGGCCTGGACCCAGGTGCAAGCGAACATCCAAGCCGGGCACACCTACACCTTGACCCTGTACAGCTACAGCACCACCACCACCCCCTACACCCTCTACGACGACGTCGCGGTGAACGTCAGCGGCACCAATGACTTTGGGTTGAGTGCGTCGCCGGGCTCGGTGAGCGTGGTCGGGGGCTCGTCGGGGACCACGATGATCAACACGACGGTGGTGTCGGGTGCGGCACAGCCGGTGACGTTGTCCTTGAGCGGCGCTCCGACGGGGGTCAGCGGCTCGTTCAGCCCGAACCCGGTGACCGCGGGTGCCTCGTCGACCTTGACGCTCACCGTGTCTGGGAGCGCGGCCTTGGGCAGCTCCACCGTGACCGTGACCGGAACCGGCAACGGCAGCCCACCAGCGGTGCACACCACCCCGGTCAACCTCACCGTGACCACCAATGACTTTGGGTTGAGTGCGTCGCCGGGCTCGGTGAGCGTGGTCGGGGGCTCGTCGGGGACCACGATGATCAACACGACGGTGGTGTCGGGTGCGGCACAGCCGGTGACGTTGTCCTTGAGCGGCGCTCCGACGGGGGTCAGCGGCTCGTTCAGCCCGAACCCGGTGACCGCGGGTGCCTCGTCGACCTTGACGCTCACCGTGTCTGGGAGCGCGGCCTTGGGCAGCTCCACCGTGACCGTGACCGGAACCGGCAACGGCAGCCCACCAGCGGTGCACACCACCCCGGTCAACCTCACCGTGACCACCAATGACTTTGGGTTGAGTGCGTCGCCGGGCTCGGTGAGCGTGGTCGGGGGCTCGTCGGGGACCACGATGATCAACACGACGGTGGTGTCGGGTGCGGCACAGCCGGTGACGTTGTCCTTGAGCGGCGCTCCGACGGGGGTCAGCGGCTCGTTCAGCCCGAACCCGGTGACCGCGGGTGCCTCGTCGACCTTGACGCTCACCGTGTCTGGGAGCGCGGCCTTGGGCAGCTCCACCGTGACCGTGACCGGAACCGGCAACGGCAGCCCACCAGCGGTGCACACCACCCCGGTCAACCTCACCGTGACCACCAATGACTTTGGGTTGAGTGCGTCGCCGGGCTCGGTGAGCGTGGTCGGGGGCTCGTCGGGGACCACGATGATCAACACGACGGTGGTGTCGGGTGCGGCACAGCCGGTGACGTTGTCCTTGAGCGGCGCTCCGACGGGGGTCAGCGGCTCGTTCAGCCCGAACCCGGTGACCGCGGGTGCCTCGTCGACCTTGACGCTCACCGTGTCTGGGAGCGCGGCCTTGGGCAGCTCCACCGTGACCGTGACCGGAACCGGCAACGGCAGCCCACCAGCGGTGCACACCACCCCGGTCAACCTCACCGTGACCGGCGCCAACGGCGTGATTGTGAACGGTGGGTTCGAGTCGGGGAACCTGACGGGCTGGATCGTGTCGGGGTCGGCGAGCGTGTCGACCACCGCGGACTCGGGGAGCTACTCGGCGGAGCTGAAGGGCTCCTCGTCGATGGTGCAGACCTTCACCGCGCCGACGGGCGCGACCATGCTGTCGTTCTGGTATCAGGACAACTGCCCCAGCGGCGGCGCGTATCCCTTGGCCTACGCGAGCCTCGCGGACACCACGCTGGGCACGACCGCCATACCCCTATGGCAGACCTGCGTGCCCGCCGAGGCCTGGACCCAGGTGCAAGCGAACATCCAAGCCGGGCACACCTACACCTTGACCCTGTACAGCTACAGCACCACCACCACCCCCTACACCCTCTACGACGACGTCGCGGTTCGATAGCTGGCGGGCGCCTCCGGGCGCGAGGCCCCGGGGCTTCAGCCCGCCTCGGCGCGCCCTCGGACACGAGCCGCGCTTGAACGGCCGCCAGGTGGCTCGCATCAGCGGTTCTGGACGCTGATGGTGGCTCGCCAGTCGCCCTGGGTACCGACGCATCGGAGCGCCTCTCCGCACGCGTCGCGATGGGCCGCGACCACTGCGACGCCGGCACTGGTGGCCCGGTACGTCGCGGTGACGGTCCCGCAACCAGAGCCGGGGATCGAGGGGCAGCTCGGACCGGGTTGAGCGCGGGGCCGACAGGACGTCAAACCGAGCCGTGCCATGAGGTGGGCTGAGCTGCCAGTAGGTGCTGTTCAGCGTGACGATCACGACCCCGTCCACCTGCACGGACACCGCTGTGCCGTTTGCGGTCTCGCTCAGCACGACCGGCGGGGACGAGCCCGACGACCTCGTTCGACCGGACGCCGGCTTGGTCCCCGAAGACGAACAGCCTCCGAGCACGACGCCAGCGAGCAGGACCGAGACCGCAACGCGGGATCCGCGGTGGGGCGCCGACGGTTGCATCTCAACGAGTGCTGAGGGACGAGCGGTCATCCTCCGACGGTGTGCTCGCTGGCCAGGTCGGCCCGACAGCCGGCGCCACCGCCTTCGACCGACGAGCGTCGCGTCGGGTCGGGGTCGCGAGCTGGTTCGGGTCGTCCCGTGGCGCCGGCCGAAGATGGAACAGGGTACACGGGCACCGTCCAGGGGGCTCCAAGCCAGCGATGTGCGCTCTCCCGAGCGACGCAGGCCAGAGCGACGATTTGGTCGTCGTGGGAGTGTCGAACATACCCGTGTCAGTCGCGTCGTCGGCTCGGGTGAAAGCGATCGTGGAAAGGCAGCCTGTTCCGCCCCCGCCGGGGCCGATGTGTTTGATCTGGAGTTCGATCCCGTGACCAGGCGCTGCACCGCGCACGAGGACCGACCACCGGTCTGCCCGGGGTTGTCGCCCCAGTTGGCGACAAACCGACGACCAAGGATTGGGTATCGAAGCGGTGCTCCTACTGGATGGATATCCCCAGGTCGGAATGGCCCGAGGGCGTGACGCCGGTCGTGCTCAGTGCGAGTGAGGCGAGGCGGTGACGGACGGGGCACACCCACCCAGCTGGCGAACCCAGTGTGTCGGCCCGGCCTGGCCCGTTCAGGCCCTCCCTCGCACCGCCGCCCCGAGGCGCCTCGGCCTCCCAGGAGTGACACTTCACGGCCCACCCTCGTACCGCCGCCCCGCCGCCCCGCCACCCCGAAACCGAGGAAATACGCCGAAATCCGCTACCTGATCAGCCGCGTCGCACCGCCGCCCCGGAGTGACATTTCACGGCCCTGATCTCTTATCCCTTGGCCGGGTTGCCCGGCCCAGGGATCGACGGTTCACTGGCGCGGTGGAACGTCTCCCGGCTGACCGTCCGCTCGCCACGGATGAGGTCGTGGGCACGCCGCGGATGAGCGCGGGGCAGCTCGTGCCGGTGCCGCGGGCGGCCCCGAACGACGACGCGCTCCGGCCGGGTGACGTCGACGGGTGGGGGCGCAGCGAGCGTATGCGGGCGCTGGCGCGACGGCTCTACGACCCGGTGTACCGGCGGTGGTTCCGCGTCGAGTGGGAGGGCCTCGAGCACATCCCGAGGGAGGGGGGTGCGTTGCTCGTCGGCAACCACGCGGGCGCGATCCCGTCGGACGTGCCGGTGATCATGCACGGGATCGAGACCGAGCTCGGCCGGCCCGTGTACGGGATGGCCGACAACCTGTTCCGGGCACTGCCGGTCGTCGGGACGCTGTGGTCCCGCACCGGTGGGCTGCCCGCCCATCCCGACAACGCGTACCGGCTGCTCCACGACGAGCACCAGCTCGCGTTGGCGTTCCCCGAGGGGACGAAGGCCACCGGGAAGCTGGCGCGGGAGCGCTACCAGCTGCGCCGCTTCGGGCGGGGTGGCTTTGTCGACATCGCCATGCGCGCCGGGGTACCGATCGTCCCGCTCGCGATCGTCGGCAACGAGGAAGCCATGCCCATCGTCTACAAGAGCGCGACGCTCGCCAAGCTGCTGAACATCCCGTACTTCCCGGTGACCGCCAACCAGTTCGTGCTCGGCCCGGTGCTCGGGCTCGTGGTCCCCCTGCCTGCGAAGTTCCGGATCCGGGTGCTCCCGCCGGTGCACTTCGACGTCGCCGCGAACGAGGAGCGCTACAACCGCAGCATCGTCATGGAGCACGCGGATCGCATCCGGGCGTCGATCCAGGACGCGGTGCACGACCTGCTGCGGAACCGACGCAGCGTGTGGTTCGGCTGATGCGAATCCTGCTCACCGGGCTGGGGACGTTCTTCGGCAGCCGCCTCGCGCAGGTCCTCGAGACCGACCCCGCCGTCGACCTCGTCGTCGGGCTCGACACCCGCGAGCCCGTGCTCCCGCTCGAGCGCACCGAGTACGTGCGGGCCGACTCGTCGTTCTCGATTCTCGAGCGGATCGTGAAGGCGACCCGGGTCGACACCATCCTTCACACCCACCTCATCGTCGACTCGACCAAGGACAGCGGCCGGGCGCTCCACGAGGTGAACGTGATCGGCACCATGAACCTGCTCGCCGCCGCCGGCGCTCCCGGCAGCACCGTCCGCAAGGTGGTGCTGAAGTCCTCGACGCTCGGCTACGGGTCGAACTTCGAGGACCCCTACTACTTCCGGGAGACGATGCGTCGCACCCGAGGCGCCCACACCCGGGTGGAGCGCTCGCTCCTCGAGGTCGCCGGCGTCGTCGGCGACTTCGCCGAGGACAACCCGCACGTCACGGTCACGAAGCTGCAGTTCGCGAACGTCCTCGGGGAGCACCTCGATACCCCCCTCGCCCGGATGCTGCGCCTTCCCGCAGTCCCCGAGATCTTCGGCTTCGACCCGCGGCTGCAGTTCGTGCACGAGGACGACGTCACCGGCGCGCTCGCCTACGCGACCCTGCGCGACGTCCCCGGCGTGTTCAACGTGGCCGGGGACGGCACGATGCCGTGGAGCGAGGTATGCACCGTCGTCGGGAAGCGCCGGGTGGCGCTCCCCCCCGTGCTGACCAGCCTCGCCGCCGAGCCGCTGCGCCTGCTGGGCCTCGTGGACCTCCCGCCCGAGGTGCTCGCCCTGCTCCGGTACGGGCGGGGAGTCGACACGACCGCCTACCGGGAGGCCGGGTACCGGTACGAGTACACGACCGCCGGCACGGTCGACGCCTTCGCCCGCGGGTTGCGCCTCCAGACGACGGTCGGGCGGCCCGAGTACCGCTACGAGCGCGACGTCGAGAACTTCTTCCGGCACTCCCCGGCGGTGGTGCGCGACGCCACCTGACGTCGCCCTGCACGTCGAGCGGCGCGACGGCGTCGCCGTCTTGACCCTCGACGACGAGGCGCGCCGCAACGCGCTCGAGCGCCCCGATGGTCGACGCCATCGTCGCCGCGGTCGACGACGCCGAAGCCGACGACGACGTCGGGGCCCTCGTGGTGACCGGGGCGCCGCCGGCGTTCTGCTCGGGCGCGGACACGACGAGCCTCCGCGCCCTGGGCGACGGCGACAGCGAGGCGCGGTCGGTGCGGTCGATCTACGACGGGTTCCTCCGGGTGCGGGACTGCACCCTCCCGACGGTCGCGGCGGTGAACGGCCCGGCGGTCGGCGCCGGGTTCAACCTGGCGCTGTGCTGCGACGTGCGCCTCGCGGGCGAGTCGGCGCGCTTCGATTCGCGCTTCGCCTCGATCGGGCTGCACCCGGGCGGCGGGCACACGTGGATGCTCGACCGGGCCGTCGGACCGCACGCCGCCGCGGCCATGGCGCTCTTCGGCGCCCGGGTCGACGGACGGCGCGCGGTCGAGCTCGGGTTGGCGTGGGCCTGCGTGCCCGACGCCGAGCTGCTCGACGCGGCCGTGGCGTTCGCCGGGCCCGTCGCCTCACTGCCCCGTGAGCTCGCCCGGTCGGTGAAGGCATCGCTCCGCCAGACGCCGGCGCTCGACTTCGCCGCGGCCGTGACCCTCGAACTCGACCGGCAGGCCGCGTCGCTACGGGCCGGCTGGGTGGCCGAGCGGCTCGCCGCCCGTCGCCGCTGAGCTACCCGTCGACCGTCGCGTCGGCCCGCGCCTCGCCGAGGCGTCGCCACAACCGCCGCAGCGTGGCGCGCTCCTGCGGCGTGGTGCTTGAGAGCAGGCTCTGTGCGGGAGGCCCGCGCGAAGGACCCGGATCGGCCGCGACCCGCGCCGACCTCGGTGAGCCGCTTCGAGGTGTACGGGTCGATCCCGGACTAGTAAGACCAGGCACAATCCGAAGGGCGTGGTGGGCGCCCCGAGATCAGAGGAGCAGGAACATGGCGAAGTTCGGTCTCACGCACCACTTCAAGGGCGGCACGAAGGAGCAGTACGACGCCACGGTGAAGGTCGTGCACCCCAACGACGGCAAGGGACTGCCCGCCGGCCAGGTGTACCACGCGGCCGGTCCGACGGCGGACGGCTTCCTCGTCGTGGCCATCTGGGACTCGCCGGCGTCGTGGGAGCGCTTCCGCGACGACCAGCTGCTGCCGGCGCTGGGGAGCCTCCCGAACGGCCTGCCCGCCCCGCCGACCGAGACCACCTTCGAGGTGCACAACGAGGTGACGGGGTAGCGCGCCTGGCGGAGCGAGCGTGCGGAGCGGGCCGACGCGACGCGCCGCCTGCTCGACGCCTCGTCGACGGTGCGCCGACGTCGATCAGTGCCGGACGAGGAATGCCGCTTCGAGCTCGGTGCGGCGCATCGCCCAGTCCTCGGCCGTGATGGCGTAGCGGACGTGGTCCTCCCACACCCCGCGGATCTGGAGGAACCGGGCCGCGGTCCCTTCCTCGCGCAACCCGAGCTTCTCGGCGACGCGGCGGCTCTTGGCGTTGCGGGGCACGATCGCCGCCTCGACGCGATGCAGGGACAGCTCGTCGAACGCGAAGCGCAGCACGACGGCGACCGCCTCGGGCATGTAGCCGCGGCCGGCGTGGTCGACGTCGATCCAGTAGCCGACGTTCGCGGACTGGAACGGGCCGCGCTGCACGCTGCCGAGGCTCACCTCGCCGACGAACACCCCCTTGCGCTGGAAGATGCCGAAGCCGTAGGCGGCGTCGAAGTGGCGTTGGCGCTCCCAGGCGCCGCACCGCGCCTTGAACGCCTCCGGGTCCGTGATCGGATCGGGTGCGCCCGGCTCGGCGAGCGGCTCCCAGGGCTCGAGCCAGTCGCGGCTGCGGATCCGCACCTCGCGCCACGCCTCCCAGTCGCCGCCCTTCAGCGGCCGCAACGTCACCCGGGAGCCGCGCAGCGCGTCACCTCGCCCCATCAGGTCGCAGGTTACGCGCCTCGGCGTGGGAGGCTTCGGGCGTGGCGCCACCCGCCGACGGGCGACTGGTCTGGCTGGACCTGGAGATGACCGGGCTCGACGTGACCCGCCACGTGATCGTCGAGGTCGCGGCGCTCGTCACCGACGCCCAGCTCGCGCCGCTCGACGACGGGATCGACGTCGTGGTGCACCAGCCGCCCGCGGCGCTCGCCGAGATGAACGACACCGTGCGAACGATGCACACCAAGTCCGGGCTGCTCACCGAGATCGAGGTGTCCTCCGTCTCGCTCGCCGAGGCCGGCGACCAGACGCTCGCCTATCTGCGCCGCCACGTCCCCGGGCCGGGCCAGGTGCCGCTGTGCGGCAACTCGATCGGAGTCGACCGGCGGTTCCTCGACCGTCAGCTCCCCGAGCTGGACGCCTACCTGCACTACCGCAGCATCGACGTGTCGTCGTTGAAGGAGCTGTGCCGCCGGTGGTATCCGGGGGCGTACCAGCATCGGCCGGGCAAGCGCGAGACGCACCGGGCGCTCGACGACGTCCGCGAGTCCATCGCCGAGCTTGCCTACTACCGCGACACGATCCTGCGACCGGTCGACCCGCCGCCCGCGCCCGCCGGGTAGGCGTCAGGGCAGGAGGTCGCGGAGCGCGCCGAGGAGCGTGGTCACGCTGCGGTCGCGGGCGGCGTGGCCGAGCAGCCCGATCCGCCAGGCCTTCCCGGCGAACTCGCCGAGCCCGCCGCCGACCTCGATGCCGTAGGTCTCGAGCAGCTCCTTGCGCAGCGTCGCGTCGTCGACGCCGTCGGGGAGCCACGTCGAGGTGAGCTGGGGCAGGCGGTGGCCCGCCTCGGCGACGAGCCCGAACCCGAGACGCGGCAGCTCATGCTGGAGCCGGGCACCGACCCGCCGGTGACGGGCCCACACGGCGTCGAGGCCCTCGTCGAGGATCGCTCCAAGCGCGGCGTGCAGGGACTGGATCATCGAGACGGGCGCGGTGTGGTGATAGGCGCGCTGCGCCCCCGCGACGTAGCGCTCGATCAGGCCCACGTCGAGGTACCAGGACTGGGGTGGCGACGGTCGGTCCCGGAGGCGCGCCCGCGCGCGGTCGGAGAACGTGACGGGCGCGAGACCCGGTGCGACCCCGAGGCACTTCTGGGTGCCGGCGTAGCAGGCGTCGACCCGCCAGCCGTCCACCTCGACCGGGATCCCCCCGAGGCTTGTGACCGTGTCGACGACGAGCAGCGTGTCGGTGTCGGCCAGCGCGGCGAGCGGCGCGACGTCGTTCTCCACCCCCGTCGACGTCTCGGCGTGCACGACCGCGACCAGCCGTGCGTCCGGCCGGGCGCGTTGGGCGGCGAGCAGCGCGTCGGGGTCGAGCGTCCGGCCCCACGGGGCCTCGACACGCACCACCTGGGCGCCGCAGCGCCGGGCGACCTCGCACATCCGCTCGCCGAACACCCCGTTGACGCCGACGATCGCGGTGTCGCCCGGCTCGAGCAGGTTGACGAAGCACGCCTCCATCCCCGCCGACCCCGTCCCGCTCACGGGGAACGTCAGCGGGTTCTCCGTGCGGAACACGGCGCGCAGCCGCTCCATCGTCTCGTCGAGGACCCGGAGGAACTCCGGGTCGAGATGCCCGAGCATCGGGCGCGTCAGCGCCGACGTCGCCTCCGGATACGGGTTCGAGGGACCCGGCCCGAGCAGGAGCCGATCCGGCCACGGCACGGCCGGCGATCCTACGAGGCCGTCGGTGCTCCCGCCCCTATCCGGTTGCGACGCACCGTGAGGTCGAGTGGCATGCCCGAATCGACACCGGGAGAGGTCATGAGCGCTGGGGATGACCCGCCGCGCGACGCGGTCCCGCGCGGGTCGCGCGGGTTGGCCGTCGTGACCGCCGCGGAGCGTCCGGACTGGTGGGTCGACGCCGAGCCCACGTTCCACACGGTCTGGCCCGAGTACAACCAGCACGGTGACGTCGCGGCGCAGTACTTCGGCGCCCTGATCCCGCGCTTCTCGTGGCGAGTACTGGGAGCCGAACGTGTGGACGCGACACGACGTCCCGGCGTCGGCCCCCTGAGACGCGTCGATCAGACGGCGACGAGCGCTTCCCAGTGCTCGAGCAGCAGGCCGACGACGGGGCGGGCCGGGGAGCCGGCCGCCAACCCGCGGGCGACGTCGGCCGCGGCGCGGGCGACGCGGGTGACCTCGGCGTCGGGCAGCAGGATCCCCGCCCGGCACGCGGCCGCCTGCACGGCCTTCGCGGCGTCGGTCGCGGCCTGCGCGGCCCGCCGGCTGCCGCGGGTGCGGCGCAGCAGCTTGTCGATGGCGATGGTGGCGCGCCACCAGTCGACCTCGTCGCAGATCTGCTCGGCATCGAGGGAGGCGGCGACCCGGTGCAGATCGTCCGCGCTCATGGCGCGCAGCGCGGCGTGGAACCGGTCCGGTGGACCCGTCGGCCGGGTGTTGCCCCCCATCGGGGCATTGTCCGGCCGACTGCCCCGAAAGTGGTGGATTTCGGGCGGTCAGGCGAGGGTGCGGGCGAGCCCATCGAGGATGTCGTCCTCGGAGACGAGCAGCTCGTCGACCTCGAGGCCGCGCAGCACGGCGACGAGCACGACGGCCCCGCCGACGATCGTGTCGACCCGTGCCGGTTCGAGACCCGGGTTGTGGCGACGCTCGGCGGCGGGCTCGAGCGCGAGGGTGCGGAAGACCTCCTCGGCGGCGGCGCGGGTGAGCCGGAACCCATGGATCGCCTCCCGCGAGTAGGGGACGCCCTGCTCGACGGCGGCGACGGTGGTGATGGTGCCGGCGAGCCCGACGACCGTCTGGGCGTCGTCGACGCCGGGCAGGTTGCGGGCCACGTCGCCGACCTCGTCGCGCACCACCGACACGGCTTGGGAGAGCTCCTCGGGGGTCGGCGGGTCGGTGTGCAGGTACGCCTCGGTGATGCGGACGCAGCCGACGTCGACGGAGATCGAGGCGTCGGGCGTGGTGGTCCCGACGGTGAACTCGGTGGAGCCGCCCCCGAGGTCGACGACGAGGAACGGGGGCGGCTCGTCGGTGAGCCCGGCGGTGGCGCCGTGGAACGACAGGCGGCCCTCCTCGTCACCGGAGAGCAGCTCGGGGGTGGTGCCGAGCGCGGTGCTGGCCGCGGCGAAGAAGTCGTCGCGGTTGGTGGCGTCGCGGGCGGCGCTGGTCGCCGTGGCCCGCACCGTGGTGACCTGCTGCGCGGCGATGGCGTCGCGGTACTCGCGCAGCACGGCGACCGTCCGGTCGATCGCGGCGGGCGCGAGCTGATGCGTGGTGTCGACGCGCTCGCCGAGCCGGGTCACGCGCATGCGGCGATCCACGGTGGTGAGCGTCCCGTCCGGGCCGCCGGTGAGGTCGGCGACGAGGAGGCGCACCGAGTTGGTGCCGATGTCGACGGCGGCGACGCGGGTCATGCGAGCTGGTGGGCGACCCAGGCGCCGACCGGGTCGTCGCCGCCGGCGAGGTGCCAGGCGTAGTGGGCATGCAGGCACTTCACGCCGCGACGGGTGCCGCCGACGCCGCCGTGGGGGCGGGGGCCGTCCCAGCCGTCGGGGAGGGCGGCGTCGCGCTCCGCGGCGTAGACGTCGTGGGCCGCCGCCAGGGCGGTGGGGTCGACGGCCGCCTCAGCGGCGCGGACCCCGCCGGCGGCCTCGAGGCGGGCCACCTGCCGGGTGAGGGTCGGGTCGCAGAGCCAGTAGCGGGTCGGCATGGGGACGCCGTCGTCGGTGAGGGGGGCGTTGCGGAGCACGACCGGCGCGCCGGATGGGTCGCGCACCACGACCTCGAAGGCGGCGGTGGGGTCGCGTCCGAGGCTGGCGCGCACCGCGTCCCAATCGGCGGCGGCCATCCGCCGGAGTCTACGGAACGGTCGTCGGTGTGCTGCCGGGCGGGAGCGTGGTGGCGGCGCGGCGGGGACGAGCACGTACGGCGTCTCACCGGGACGCACGAGCCCGTACTCCTGGCGGGCGATGCGCTCGACCGCGGCGTCGCCCTGCAGCGCCTTCGCCTGACGGTGGAGCGACGCGGTGGCGTGCTGCAGGTCCTGGAGGTGCTGCTCGGCGGCGCTGATCTGGCCGCGCTGGCCGAGCAGCGTGCCGATCGGGTAGCCGAACGCGAAGGTCAGGCCGACGACGGCGAGCACCGCCAGGGTCGCGACGAGCACGGCGCGGCGGCGGCGCACCCGGCGCGACGGGCCACCGGCCCGCGTCGTGCCGCCGGGCCGGCGCGCGGCGCGGCGGCGGGACGGGGGCGTGGCTGCCCGCCGGCGCGGCTCAGCCACGTTGCTCAGGCCCCCGACCCGCCCGGGCGAGCGCCGCGCCGCCGAGGTAGGCGGCGACCCCGCCGAGCTCCTCCTCGATGCGCAGCAGCTGGTTGTACTTGGCGACCCGGTCGCTGCGGGCCGGCGCGCCCGCCTTCAGCATCCCGCAGTTCGTGGCCACGGCGAGGTCCGCGATCGTGGTGTCCTCGGTCTCGCCGCTGCGGTGCGACATCACGCTCGTGTACCCGTGCCGCGACGCGAGCAGCATCGTGTCGAGGGTCTCGGAGAGCGTGCCGATCTGGTTCACCTTCACGAGGATCGAGTTCGCCACGCCGGCGTCGATGCCGCGGCGCAGCCGCTCCGGGTTCGTGACGAAGACGTCGTCGCCGACGAGCTGGCAGCCGCCGAGCCGCGCCGTGAGCGCGGCCCAGCCGTCCCAGTCGTCCTCGGCCATGCCGTCCTCGATCGACACGATCGGGAACCGATCGCTGAGCCCCTGCAGGTACTCGACCCAGTCGCCGGCCGGGAAGCGACGCCCCTCGCCCGCGAGGTGGTAGACGCCGTCGCGGTACAGCTCGGTCGCGGCGACGTCGAGCGCCAGCGCGACCTCGCGGCCCGGCTCGTACCCGGCGGCACCGATCGCCTCGACGAGCAGCTCGAGCGCGCGCTCGTTCGTGTCGAGGTTCGGCGCGAAGCCGCCCTCGTCGCCGAGCCCGGTGCTGAGCCCGCGGTCGTGGAGCAGCCGGCCGAGCTGGTGGTACGTCTCGGCGCCCCAGCGCAGCGCCTCCTCGAAGCTCGCCGCCCCGACCGGGGCGAGCATGAACTCCTGCACGTCGACGTTCGAGTCGGCGTGCGCGCCGCCGTTCAGCACGTTGAGCATCGGCATCGGCAGCACGTGCGCGTCGACGCCGCCCACGTAGCGGTAGAGGGGCAGGCCCGTCTCGTCGGCCACGGCCCGCGCCACGGCGAGCGACACGGCCAGGAGCGCGTTCGCGCCGAGGCGCCCCTTGTTCGGGGTGCCGTCGAGGACGACGAGCTCGTCGTCGACGAGACGCTGGTCGGCGGCTTCGAGGCCGGTGACGGTGTCGGCGATCTCGCCGTTCACGTGCTCGACCGCGTCGCGGACACCCGCCCCGCCGTAGCGGTCGCCGCCGTCGCGCAGCTCGACGGCCTCGTGCGCGCCGGTGCTCTTCCCGCTCGGCGTGATCGCCCGGCCGTGCGCGCCCGACGCCAGCTCGACCTCGGCCTCGACCGTCGGGTTGCCACGCGAATCGAGGACTTCGCGACCGATCACCTCGACGATCTCGCTCATGACGCGTTCCCCCACCCCCCTGCGCTGTGGCCTGTGTGGCTCGTGTGGTGGGAGCAACGAATGTAGTCGCCGGGAGCCGGACGGCAAGGGAAGGGACAAACCGGACACCCGCTGGGGTGGCGGACCGTCCGTACACTCGACGGGTGGCCGACGTGGTGCACGACGAGGCGGGGACGGCGTCGATCGCCGAGATCGGCCTGAACCCGTTCGCCCCCGGCTTCTTCGACGACCCGTACGCGCAGTACCGGGCCCTGCGGTCGGTGGCCCCCGTCCATCAGAGCCCGGTCGGCCCGTGGACGGTGACCCGCTACGAGGACTGCTCCCGGCTGCTGCGGGACCCGACCCTGTCGGTCGAGGAGCAGCACGCCACCGCCATGCCGCGCAGCGTCCTGCTCGAGGCCGCGGGGGTCGAGCGCCGGGCGCGGGGCAGCCGCGCCATCTTGAACATCGACCCGCCCGACCACACCCGCATCCGCCGCCTCGCCCAGCAGGCGTTCACGCCGCGGCGCGTCGAGGCGCTGCTCCCCCGGGTGCAGGCGCTCGTCGACGAGGCGCTCGACCGGGTCGAGCCGACCGGTGCGATGGACGTGATCGCCGACCTGGCGTTCCCGCTGCCCTTCGCGGTGATCTCCGAGATGCTCGGCATGCCCGAGCACGACCGCGACGAGCTGCGCGCCTGGTCGCACACCCTGGTCAAGACGCTCGAGCCGATCGTGGTGCCCGAGGAGCTGCCCGCGATCTTCGCGGCCGGCGACCACATCATCGAGCACGTCGAGGCCGCGATCGAGTGGAAGCGAGCCCAGCCCGCCGACGACCTGCTCAGCGCGCTCATCGCCGCCGAGGAGGCCGGTGACCGGCTCTCCCCCGACGAGCTGCGCGACCAGGTCGTGCTCCTCTACCTGGCGGGGCACGAGACGACGGTGAACCTCATCGGCAACGGCACGCTGGCGCTGCTGCGCCACCCCGACCAGCTCCACGCGCTGCGCGACGACCCCGACCTGATCGGCAACGCGATCGAGGAGCTGCTCCGCTACGACAGCCCCGTCCAGTTCTCGCGGCGCATCGTGCTCCAGGACCTCGAGCTGAGCGGCGAGCACGTCGAGGCCGGCACGTTCCTCTTCACCTGCCTCGGCGCGGCGAACCGCGACCCCGAGCACTTCGGGCCCACCGCCGAGCAGCTCGATCTCCGACGCCGCGAGGCACCGCACCACGTGTCCTTCGGTGGCGGCATCCACCACTGCCTCGGCGCCGTCCTCGCCCGTGCCGAGGCCCGCGTCGCCATCGGCACCCTCGTCCGTCGCTTCCCGGCGCTGGCGCGACGCGACGACACGCCGCGCTGGAACGGGCGGATGGTGCTCCGCGGCGTCGACGAGCTCCCCGTCACCCTCTGACCCACCGCTCGCCGGGCGCCTGCCCGCGGCGACCCGTGGCGGGTCGCTCAGTGGGCCGCCCACCGGTCGGCGAGCGCACCCGCGTCGAGGCGGTGCAGGTCCACCCCGTCACGCGCCGCGTCGACCTCGACCGCCTCGACGCGGGCACGGAAACGCGCCGACCAGCCCCGCAGCGCGGACTCGGCGTCGACGCCCAGGGCCCGGGCGAGCTCGACGGCGGCGGCGAGGAGCTCGCCGAGTGTCGCCTCGTCGCCGCCGTCCCGCAGCGTGCGCGCCGCGCCCTCGATGCGGTCGAGCGCGACGTCGACGTCGGCGGGCGCGAGCCCGATGGCGGTCGCCTTGCGCAACAGCTTGTGCGCGTAGAGGAGGGACGGCAGGCCGGGGGTGATGCCGGCGACGACCGAGTCGGTGGCCTGCTCCTCCTTCTTGATCTGCTCCCAGTTGCGCATCACGTCGGCGCTGGTCGCCGCGTCGACGGGGCCGAAGACGTGGGGGTGGCGGCGCACGAGCTTGTCGTGGATGCCGCGTTCGACGTCGCCGAACCCGAACGCGCCGGTCTCCTCGGCGAGGATCACGTGGAAGACGACCTGGTAGAGGAGGTCACCGAGCTCGTCGACGAGCGCCGGGTACGCCGGGTCGGTCGCGGCGGTCCCGTCGGGCGCGGCCGCGGGGAGCGCCTCGACGGCGTCGACGACCTCGTAGGCCTCCTCGAGGAGGTAGCGGGTCAGGGAGTGGTGGGTCTGCTCGGCGTCCCAGGGGCAGCCGCCGGGGCGGCGCAGCCGGCGGGCCAGCTCGAGGAGGCGGGCCAGCTCGAGGCCGGCCGCCGGGGTGGGCAGGGTGACGGCGAGGCTCGTGAGGTGGTCCGGCTCGACGCGGTCGAGGTCGCCGAGCGCCACCTCGGTGCCGGTCTCGTCGGGGAGGCCGAGATGGCGCAGCACGGTGACCGGGGTCGCCGGGTCGGCGTGCTCGAGGAGCGCGAGCTTGGCGTCGCCGAGCACGAGCGGGTCGTCGCACTGCGCGACCAGGACGGTGCCGCCGAGGTCGAGCCCGGCGGACTCGAGGGCCCGCCCGTCGACGACCCGGGCCAGCCCGGCGAGCGGGTCGACGCCGAGACGCGCCCAGGCGAGGTCCGCGAACGAGAGCCCGGCGACGACCCGCACCGAGACCTGCCCGGCGGCCGCGGCCTCGTGGAGCAGCGTCACGGTGTGCTCGGCCACCGCGGGGCTGCCCGGCACCGCGTACGCGACCTCGCCGTGCTCGGCGGCGGCCGCCACGAGCGTCGCGACGATCGCCCCGTACGCCTCGTCGAGGTCGGCGGCGGCGTCGTAGCGGTCGTCGAGCCCGACGAGGTCCAGCCCGTCGGCCGCCAGGTCGGTGACCGCCGGATGGCGGGCGGTGCGCGCGAACCGGACGGGCGCGGCGGCGAGCGCGGCGCGCGCCGCGGGGAGAACGAGGTCGGCGCCACCCGGGCCGAGCCCGACGACGACGACCCGACCCCGCTCGGGCATCAGCCGGACGGGCTGGGCGCGACGACGCGACCGTTGCGGCGGTCCCAGGTGCCGTAGCGCGGGTCGAGGGTGACGGGGGCGCCGCGGGCGAGGCCGAGCACGGCGTTCAGCGCCACGCCCTGCAGGTCAGCGGTCTGGGGCGCGTCGCGCACCAAGATCAGGTGGAAGCCGAACTGGGTCTGCACGGGCGCCGAGACCAGGCCGATCGGCTGGGTCTGGGCGACCTGCTCGAACCCGGCGACGAACTGCTGGTTGTCGAAACAGCCGAGCTCACCGCCCTGCACCGCGGACGCCGCGTCGATCGAGTGCTGCCGGGCGAGCGTGGCGAAGTCGGCGCCGGCCGCGAGCTGCGCCTGGAGGGCGAGCGCCTCGGCCTGGCTGGCCACGAGGATGTGGGCCACGAAGCGCCGCGACGGGCACGTCCGCGAGCGCGGCCGTGCGCAGCTGGGCCGCCTGGCGGGTGAGGTCGTCGTCGCGGACCGCGACGATCCGGGCGAAGCGGGTGCGCAGGTTGGTCCGGACCGAGGACGGGAGGGTGCGCAGCACCGCCTCGCTGCCGAGCAGGTTCACGGCGAGCCCCTCGGCTTGGGTGCGGTCCGCGGCCGTCACCGTCAGGTGGCGGCGGGTCACGGCGTCGTCGACGAACACCTGCAGGACCCGCAGGGACAGCCACCCGGCCGTGTAGCGGGCGTCGATCGATCCGGGGTGCGCGACGAGCGGCGTGCTGCCCGACTGCTTGATCGCCTTCACGAACGCCGCGTTGTCGGCCAGGGCGCGCAGCTCGCCGTCGACGTCGGACTGCGACACGGTGTGCCCGTCGACGCTGAACGCGGGCGCGCCCGTCCCGACGGCCAGGTACGCGACGAAGCCGCCGACGAGCGCGACGAGAGCGAGCGCGGCGACGAGGACAGGCAGGCGCTTCACGGCGCGGCGGAGCCTACCGGGACGTCCTGCGCGCGGGGCACCAGCTCCTCGAGCAGCGCGGTGAGCGTCGCCGCCACGTCGGCGGGCGGCGCCGGCAGGGGGACGAGCAGCTCCTCGGCGCTGGCCTTCGCGCCCGGCGCGAGGCGTTGCAGCCGCACCTGCTGCGACGCGCGCAGCTCCAGGCCGCGCAGCCGGGCCGCGCCGCCGCCGACGGCGACGCTGCGGACCCCGAGGCGGACGCACTCGGCGCGCAGCCGCGCCGCGTCGAGCAGCGCGGTGGCCGGGGCGGGCGGCGGCCCGTACCGGTCCTCCCACTCGGCGCGCACGTCGTCGACGTCGGCCGGGTCGCGCACCGCGGCGAGCCGCCGGTACGCCTCCATGCGCACGTCGTCGCGGGTCACGTAGTCGCGGGGCAGGTGCGCGTCGAGCGGCAGGTCGATGGTGACCTCGACCGGCTCCGGTACCGGCTCGCCCTTCAGCTCGCTCACCGCCTCGGTGACGAGCTGGCAGTACAGGTCGAAGCCGACGGCGGCGATGTGGCCCGACTGGTCGGCGCCGAGCAGGTTCCCCGCGCCGCGCTGCTCGAGGTCGCGCATGGCGATCGAGAAGCCCGAGCCGAGGTCGGTGAACTCGCCGATCGTCTTCAGCCGCTCGTAGGCCTCCTCGGACAGCGCCCGGTTCGCCGGGTGCAGCAGGTAGGCGTAGGCGCGTTGGCCGCGGCGACCGACGCGGCCCCGCAGCTGGTACAGCTGGGCGAGCCCGAGGCGGTCGGCCCGGTCGACGATGAGGGTGTTCACCGTCGGGATGTCGAGGCCGCTCTCGACGATCGTGGTGCAGACCAGGACGTCGTACTCGCGCTCCCAGAAGTCGAGCACGACCCGCTCGAGGCGGGCCTCGTCCATCTGGCCGTGCGCGACCGCCAGGCGCGCCTCGGGCACCAGGTCGCGGAGGTGCTCGGCGACGAAGTCGATGTCCTTCACCTGGTTGTGGACGAAGAACGCCTGGCCTTCGCGCAGCAGCTCGCGGCGGATCGCCTCGGCGACGGCGCGGTCGTCGTCCTCACCGACGTAGGTGAGGATGGGCTGGCGGTCCTCGGGCGGGGTGTTGACCATCGACAGGTCCCGGATCCCGGTCAGCGACAGCTCGAGGGTCCGCGGGATCGGCGTCGCGGAGAGCGCGAGGACGTCGACGCCGGTGCGCAGCGCCTTGATCTGCTCCTTGTGCTGGACGCCGAAGCGCTGCTCCTCGTCGATGACGAGGAGGCCCAGGTCGTGGAACGCGATGTCGTCGGAGAGGAGCCGGTGGGTGCCGATGACCACGTCGACCGAGCCGGCCACGACCCCGGCGACGACGTCGCGCTGCTGGCGGGTGGTGAGGAACCGGGACAGCACCTCGACGCGCACCGGGTAGTTCGCGAAGCGCTCGCGGAACGTCTGGCCGTGCTGGGTGGCCAGCAGCGTGGTCGGGACCATCACCGCGACCTGCTTGCCGTCCTGCACCGCCTTGAACGCGGCGCGCAGCGCCACCTCGGTCTTCCCGAAGCCGACGTCGCCGCACACCAGCCGGTCCATCGGGCGGCTGGCCTCCATGTCGCGCTTCACGTCGTCGATGGCCTGCGCCTGGTCGGGGGTCTCCTCGAACGGGAACGCCTCCTCGACCTCGCGCTGCCACGGCGTGTCGGCGGGGAAGGCGTGACCGGGGCTGACGAGGCGTCGCCGGTACAAGACGATGAGCTCCTGGGCGATCTCGCGGGTCGCGGCCCGCACCCGCGACTTCGTGCGCTCGAAGTCGGCGCCGCCCATCCGGTGCAGCGCCGGCGACTCCCCGCCGGTGTAGCGGCGCACCACCCCGACCTGGTCGGTCGGGACGTAGAGCTTGTCGCCGCCCTTGTACTCGAGGAGCAGGTAGTCGCGGGCCACACCGCCGATGGCGCGCTGCACCATCCCGCCGTAGCGGGCGACCCCGTGGGTGGCGTGCACGACGTAGTCGCCCGCCTCGAGCGCGTCGTAGAGGTCGGCGGAGCGGCGCGCGCCACGCGGGGCGCGGTGCACGCGCCGGCGGCCGGTCAGGTCGGCCTCGGCGACGAGCGCGAGGCGCGCGCTCGGGGAGGACCACGCCGCGGTCGAGGGGCGCGACGGTCACGCCGATCACGCCCGGGGCGTGCCCGTCCGGGCGTCGTGTCGACGCCGTCCTCGGCGAGCACCTCGGCGAGCCGGTCGGCGGAGCCGGCGCCCTCGGCGGCGAGCACCACGCGGTAGCCGTCCCCGGCGAGGCGTCCGCGAGCCGGCGGGCGAGCCCGTCGGTGTCGCCGGCGAGGGGCGCGAACGTGGTGCCGGCGAGGTGGGCGGTGTCCGGGCCCTCGGGGGTGGCGAGCACCGCCGTCGCGCCCGGCCGCGGGTGTGGGCGAGCACCCGCTCGAAGGGCAGCGACAGGCGGGGGAACGTCCCGGACGCGCCCCACGTCTGGGCGAGCGTCGCCGCGAGCGCCTCCTCCTCGTCGACGAGCTCCTGCGCCCGGTCGCGCAGCCGCGTCGGCTCGCACACCAGCACGAGCGCGTCGTCGTCGAGGAGGTCGGGGAGGAGCCGCTCGTCGGGGGTGAGCCACGGCAGCCAGGACTCCATCCCGTCGAAGTGCTGCCCGTCGGCGAGGCGCTCCCACTGCTCGGCGCCCCACCGGGCGGTCCGGACCAGCGCGGCGGCGCGGTCGCGCACCTCGGCGGTGGCGAGGAGCTCCCGGGCGGGGAACACGAGGACGTCGTCGAGGTCGTGCGTGGACCGCTGGTCGGCGACCGAGAACGCCGAGAGCCGCTCGACGTCGTCGCCCCACAGGTCGACGCGGACCGGATGGTCGTCGGTGACCGGGTACACGTCCACGATCGAGCCGCGCACCGCGACCTCGCCGCGGGCCTCCACCTGGTACTCGCGCCGGTAGCCGAGCGCGACGAGCCGGGCCACGAGCTCGTCGCGGTCGACGGTCTCCCCCGTCCGCACCGCGACCGGCTCGACGTCCTCGACGTGGGGGCCGAGGCGTTGCACCAGGGCCCGCACCGGCGCCACGACGACGCGGGGTCGCAGCGTCGCCGCCGCGGCGCAGCCGCCACAGGACCCGGAGGCGCCGACCCATCGTCTCGAGCGACGGCGACACCCGCTCGAACGGCAGCGTCTCCCACGCGGGGAACCACTCGACGCTGCCCGGGTCGAGGAAGCAGCGCAGGTCGTGGGCCAGCCGCTCCCCCTCGGTGCCGGTCGGGACGGCCACGAGGATCGGCCGGCGGGTGCTCACGCCGGCGATCGCGGCGACGAACAGCGCCCGCGCGCTGGCCGGGACAGCGACCGTCGCGGCGCGGGCCACGACGGCGCGCACCGCCGCGTCGCCGCGGAGCAGCGGCGGCAGGTCAGCGAGCGGCGGGGCGTCGGGCATGGGCGCGCGGCGACACCCGGGCGCCGCACGGCACCCGGGGTCCCCGAGCGAGCCTACCGACGGGCCCGCCCTACCCGACCGGGCGCGGGAGGTGAGCACGCGGCAAGGTCGACCGGCCCGGGCGTTGGTCCGGGTGGGCGGCCTCGGTACGGTCGGGGCATCACGGCGCACCCACAGACGAGGGCGGGCGACGCGCGGCGCTCGTCGGCGGCGCGGCGGACCGCCGGCCGTGACCGGCGGGCCGATGTGCCGCGCTCCAGCCACGCCGCGTGGACGCCACCCGCGGACCGGGCCGACCCGGTGGCGCTCCTCGAGGCGGAGAACCGCCGGCAGGATCCCCGAGCTCGTCCCGCTGCGGTGGAAGCGCATGCTCGCGTCGCCGTTCGGGTTCCTGCGGGGCGCGGCGGTCGTCATGGCCCACGACCTGGCGGCCACGCCGGTGACCGGGGTCATGGTGCAGGTCTGCGGGGACGCCCACGCCGCGAACTTCGGGGTGTTCGCCACCCCGGAGCGCCGGCTCGTGTTCGACGTGACCGACTTCGACGAGACGCTGCCGCGGCCCGTGGGAGTGGGACGTGAAGCGGCTCGCGACGAGCGCGGTGGTCGCAGGTCGGGACGCGGGGATCGGGGAGTCGGCGTGCCTGGCGGCCGCGGAGGCCGGGATCCGCGCCTACCGGAAGGCGATGGCCGAGTTCGCCGACACGACCGCGCTCGGGGTCTGGTACGCGCGCGTCGACGAGCACACGACGCAGGTGCTGCGCCACGGCCGCTCGCCGGCGCAGCTCGAGCAGCTGTTCACGCTCGCTCGCCGTCAGACGTCGGCGACCGCGCTGCCCGCCCTCACCGAGCTCACCGAGACGGGCACGTGGCGCATCGTCGACCACCCGCCGGTCGGTGACCCACGAGGGGATCGCCGAGCACCGCGGCGACCTCGAGCGGCTCGTGCGCACCTACCGGGACACCCTGACCGACGACCGGCGGGTCCTCCTGGAGCGCTTCGAGCTGCGCGACTTCGCCCGCAAGGCCGTCGGGGTGGGCAGCGTCGGCACCCGCTGCTACGTCGCGCTTGCTCGTGAGCGACATGGACGAGCCGCTGTTCCTGCAGGTGAAGGAGGCGGACCGCTCGGTGCTCGCGCCGTTCTGGGGTGCGGCTCGGGACCGCGTCGGAGGGGCGCCGCGTCGTCGCCGGGCAGCGGATCATGCAGGCCGACACCGACATCTTCCTCGGGTGGGCCGAGGCGGAGCACCTCGACTTCTACGTCCGCCAGCTGCGCGACATGAAGGGCTCCGCCAACTTCGCGACGATGCGCGCCGCCGTGCTCGCCGACTACCTGCGGCTCTGCGGCTGGACGTTGGCCCGCGCGCACGCCCGCACCGGCGCCGCCCCGGAGATCGCCGGCTACCTCGGGAAGGGCGTCGCGTTCGACCGGGCGCTGACCCGCTTCGCGGTCGCGTACGCCGACCAGACCGCCCGGGACCACGCGGCGCTGCAAGCGCCGCGAAGAGTGGACGGATCCGAGCCGAGCCCGACTGACGCTCAGCGCTCGCGGGGTGGGCGGGGCCGGCGGGCCTTCGGGGGGTCCTCGTCACCCGGGAACATGGCGGCGTAGCGGCGCGAGTCGAGGTAGCGGAGCGCGGGCAGGTAGCGCAGCTCGAGGGTGAGCAGCACGAGCGCGGTGCTGGCGGTGGCGAGCAGCGGGTAGCCGGCGCCGGCGACGACGCCGATCACCGCGGCGGCGAGCACGGCCGACGCGCTCGTGATGCCGCGCAGGACGCCGGTCTGGCCGCGGAACAGCAGCGCGCCGCCGACGAAGCCGACCCCGGTGATCATCCCGGCGATGGCGTTGCCGGCGTTGTGGGCGAGGGCGACGGCCGCGAGCGCCGCGGCGGCGGTCCCGAGGAGGGAGTAGGTGCGGTCGCCGGCGGCGCCGCCGCGCACCTCGCGCTCGAAGCCGATCAGGAACGTCGAGCGCGAAGCCGAGCGCGACCCGCGCCACCATGTCCCATTCGCTGGGCATGCGCTCCAGTGTCGCGGAGGGTGCGTCGCCCGTCCGGGATCCCGGCTCAGGGTCGGGGACGCGGCGCCGTTGTAGCGGTTCATGGCTGCGTCGAGCCCGTCGGTGGCGATGACCTCGACGGCGTCGGCGGCGTGCTCGAGGGTGACGTCGATCTCGGCGCGCTCGCGCTTCGAGAACCCGGACAGGACGTGGTCGGCGCCCCGCTCCTTCGACGCCGGCTTCCCGACGCCGATGCGGACCCGCGCGAACGCGTCGCTGTGCAGGTGGGCCTTGATCGAGCGGAGGCCGTTGTGGCCGGCGAGCCCCCCGCCGGCTTTGATCCGTAGCACGGCGGTGGGGAGGTCGAGCTCGTCGTGGACGACGACGAGCTGCTCCGGGGTGACGCCGTAGCGGCGCACGAGGCGACGGACGGCGTCACCGGAGTCGTTCATCCACTGTTCGGGCACGGCGAGCGCCACGCGGCGGTCGCCGATGCGCACCTCGTCGGCGCGGGCCCGCTCCTTGCCGACGCGCAGCCGTCCACCGTGCCGGTCGGCGAGCCGCTCGACGACCTCGGCGCCGACGTTGTGGCGCGTGCGCGCGTACTCGGCGCCAGGGTTGCCGAGCCCGACGACGAGCAGGTCGGCCGGCGTCCCGGTCCGCGCCGGCGGTTGTCCCCGCCGCCGCAGCACCGGCTACTCCCCGCCGCCCTCGTCGGGGGTCGTGTCGCTGGCCGCGGGCGCCTCGGCGCCTTCCTCGCCCTCGGCAACCTCGGCGGCCTCGCCCTCGGCAGCCTCGGCGGCCTCCTCGGCGACGCGGGGCGCGACGACCTGGGCGATGAGCGCGTCGGGTTCGATCGTGGGGGTGACCCCCGGGGGGAGGGTCAGGTCGGTGAGGCGCAGCTGGTCGCCGATCTGCAGCGCCGACACGTCGGCCTCGATCTCGGTCGGGATGTCCTGCGGGCGGGCCTCGATGGGCAGGCCGAACACGAGCTGCTCGAGGAGGCCGCCGTTGCGGACCCCCTCGGGCTCGCCGTTGAGGCGCAGCGGGACCTCGGCGGTCACCGCGACGTCGGTGCTGACCCGGATGAAGTCGACGTGGAGGATGTCGCCGCGGGTCGGGTGGCGTTGCACCTGGCGGGCGAGGGTGAGCTGGTCGTCGCCGGCGAGGCGCAGCGTGATGAGTGTGTTGGCGCCCCGGGCGAGGATGTGGGTGACGTCGCGGGACCCGACGCTCACCGACACGGTGTCGCCGCCGAGCCCGTAGACGACGGCGGGCACGACACCGGCGCGGCGCAGCCGCCCCGCGGGGCGGGAGCCGCGCTCGGCGCGGCGCTCAGCGGTGAGGATCACTTCGTCGGCCATCAGGGCCCTTCGGTGCTCGGGGAGCGTCCATTCTGGTCGCCGCGACCGCGGGGGACCAAACCCGCGTCGGGCGGCGACTCAGACGTTGTCGCCGCGGAAGATCTCGCTGACGCTCGTGTCGGCGAACACCGCGTCGAGCGCCTCGGCGATGATCGGCGCGACCGAGAGGACGGTGAGGGCGTCCCAGCGCTTGTCGTCGGGGATCGGCAGCGTGTTCGTGACGACCACCCCGCGGATCGGGCGCATTCTTCAGCCGGTCGATGGCCGGGCCGGAGAACACCCCGTGGGTGGCGGTGACGATCACGTCGCGGGCACCCGCGGGCGTGGAGCAGATCGGCGGCGGAGGTGATCGTCCCCGCGGTGTCGATCATGTCGTCGACGAGCACGCAGGTGCGGTCGGCGATGTCGCCGACGACCTCGACGGCCTGCGCGACGTTGTGGGTGCCCTTCGGGCGGCGCTTGTCGATGAACGCGATCTCGGCGTCGATGCCCTGCTGGGCGAGCTGGTTCACCCACCGGTAGGCGAGCTTGCCGCCGCCGGCGTCGGGGGAGACGACGCTGATGTCGCCGTCGAGCCCCTCGCCGAGGTGCGCGGCGAGGATCGGGACGGCGGTGAGGTGGTCGACCGGCATGTCGAAGAACCCCTGGATCTGCCCGGTGTGCAGGTCGACGGTGACCACCCGGTCGCAGCCCGCCGCGGTGAGCAGGTCGGCGAGCAGCCGGGCGGTGATCGGCTCACGGCCCTCGGCCTTCCGGTCCTGCCGGGCGTACGCGTAGAACGGGCACACCGCGGTGATCCGCTTCGCGGAGGCCCGCTTCGCGGCGTCGGCCATGATCAGCTGCTGGAAGATGTGGTCGTTGATCGGCGGGCAGTGGCTCTGGATCAAGAACACGTCGGCGCCGCGGACGCTCTCCCCGAAGCGGCAGTACAGCTCGCCGTTCGCGAAGCTCGACAGCACCACCTCGCCGAGCGGGACGCCGAGGCACTCCGAGATCTCGGTCGACAGCTCGTCGTTGCCCTGCCCCGAGAACACCATGAGGCTCTTCTTCTGGTCGAGCTGCTTGGTGCTCACACCGGGTCGTCCTCCCCCTCGGCGGCGCGGCGCGCCGCCGACCAGCCGGGCTCCACCGCGGGCCGGCACGCCCTTCGCGAGCGCCCCGGGCGGGACGTCACGGTTCACGACCGCGCCCGCGGCGGTGTAGGCGTCGTCCCCGACCTCGACCGGGGCGACGAGCACGTTGTTCGAGCCGATGCCGCGCGTCGCGCCCCACCTTCGTGCGGTGCTTGTGGCGGCCGTCGTAGTTCGCGGTGATCGTCCCCGCGCCGATGTTGGCGCCCGGGCCGATCTCGGCGTCACCGATGTAGGCGAGGTGCGGGACCTTCGCGCCCTCGCCGATGTCGGCGCTCTTCATCTCGACGAACGTGCCGACGTGCGCACCCGCCGCGATTCGGGTGCCCGGCCGCAGCGACACGTACGGCCCGATCGTGGCGCCGTCGCCGATCTCGACCTCGCGGGCGACGGTCTGCTCGATGGTGACGCCGTCGCCGACGATGGCGTCGACGAGACGGGTGTGGGGCCCGATCACCGAGCCGGCGCCGACGACGGTACGCCCCTCGAGCAGCGTGCCGGGCAGGAGCCGCACCTCGGGCTCGAGCTCGACGGCGGCGTCGACGTAGGTGTGCTCCGGGTCGGTCATGGACACGCCTTCGCGCATCCAGCGTCGGTTGATGCGACCGCGCAGCAGCGCCTCCGCGACCGCGAGCTGGGCGCGGTCGTTCACCCCGAGCGTCTCGGTGGGGTCCCCGGCGGGGGTGCCGACGACGAGGTGCCCCGCAGCGCGCAGCACCCCGATCACGTCGGTGAGGTAGTACTCGCCCTTCCCGTTCTCGGGTTCGAGGCGTCGCAGCGCCGGCGCGAGGAGGCCGCGCCGGAAGCAGTAGATCGACGAGTTCACCTCGGTCATCGCCAGCTCGGCGTCGTTGGCGTCGGTCTGCTCCACGATGCGTTCGACGGCACCGCGGGCGTCGCGGATGACGCGGCCGTAGCCGGTGGGGTCGTCGAGCTCGGCAGTGAGGATCGTGGCCGCGGCGTCCGCGAGGCGATGCTCGGTCGCGAGCGCGGCCAGCGTGTCGGAGCGCAGCAGCGGCGTGTCGCCGGTCAGGACGAGCACGTCGTCCTCGGTGTCGAGGTCGAAGCCGGAGCCGGTGAGGCCGACGCCGGCGGCGTCACCGGTCCCGAGCCGCTGGCTCTGCTCGACGAACTCGAGCGGGATCTCGGTGGCGAGCTGCTCCTGGACGGTCTTGGCGACCCGCTCGGCCCCGTTCCCGACCACGACCACGATCCGGGCCAGCGGCAGCTCGACGAGCCGGTCGAGGACGTGGAGGATCATCGGCCGGCCGCACAGCGGGTGCAGCACCTTCGGTGTGGTCGAGCGCATGCGGGTGCCCTCACCCGCGGCGAGGACCACGGCGGCGATCGGTCGGTAGGCCAGCTCGTTCACCCCCTTGCCAGTCAAGCGTGGGTGGTGCTGCTCGGGGGCGAGGTTTCGAACCTCGACCTGGGACTCCAAAGGCCCCCGTGCTGCCGTTACACCACCCCCGACATCAAAGCGACGTTAGCGCCGGGTCCCGCCGCCGCCGCGGTGGGTATCGGCTCTGCCTGGCCGGTCACACGGTGGCTCAGGTTCCACCGTGCGAGCGCCGTCGGTTCTCTCGGTCGGCGGGAGCGTGAACCTGCGATTGGGCGGCCGGCGGAACGCCGGAGGGACGCAGCGGACCGAACCTGACCCACCCCGGTGTGAACCCGGGGGAGAGCCCCGGGTAGCGTGCTCGGTGACATGGGTTCACTGATCAAGAAGCGCCGCAAGCGCATGCGCAAGAAGAAGCACAAGAAGCTGTTGAAGAAGACCCGCTGGCAGCGCCGCCAGCAGGGTCGGTAGCTGGCACGGCCGCCCTCCGGGGCGGCCGTCGTCGCGTCAGGCCGAGAGGCGCACCCCGTGGGTCACGGCCCGGGTGCCGACGACGGGGACCTTCAGGCGCCGGCTGAGCCGGCGGGCCAGGGCCGTCGCCTCGGTCGACGAGTCGGTCTCGAGCAGCACGGCGTACGCCGAGCCGCTCCCCGCCAGGATCGCCGGCGCGTCCGCGGCGGCCTCGAGGTCGGCACGGAAGTCGGCGAGGCGCGGCTCGACGCGCTCCGCGGCGAGCTCGAGGTCGTTGCTCAGCTCGGCGATGAACGGCGCCACCGCCCGCGGGGCGGGCACGCGCCGCTGCGCGATCGGACCACCGAGCTCGTCCCAGGCGGCGTACACGTCCGGGGTCGCGAGCTCCAGCGGCGGCAGCGCCAGGATGAGCACGAGCGGCCCATCGAGGGTGATCGGCTCGAGCAGTTCGCCGCGGCCGCGCAGCCACGCCGCCCCGCCGGCCAGACAGAACGGGACGTCGGAGCCGAGCTCGGCGGCGAGCGCCGCGAGCCGGTCCGGGTCGACGTCGACGTCGAGGAGCCGGCGGACCGCGGCGAGCGCGGCGGCGGCGTCGGCGGACCCGCCGCCCAGCCCGGCCCGGACCGGGATGCTCTTGCGCAGCCACATGCGCACCCCGTGACCGGAGCGGCCGGCGTCGATCAGGAGGTCCTCGGCGGCGCGAGCCGCGAGGTTCGTCGGTCCCGACGGGACCAGCTCGGTGGCGCCGGCCACCTCGAACGTGACGCCGGGGGGATGCGGGACCGCCTCGACCTCGAGGACGTCGTTCGGGTCCGCGACGGACACGGCGAGCGCCTCGATCTCGTGGTACTCGTCGTCGCGCCGCTCGTAGACGGCGAGGCTCAGCGTGAGCTTGGCGTGCGCGGTCGGCGCGCACACGCCGCAGCCGCCCGGGTTGCCTCAGTTCGTTCAAGGACCGGCGTCCACCGCCTGGACGAGCCCAGCCCAGTCCTCCAGCGTCAACGTCTCCGCACGCGCGCTCGGCGCGACCCCCGCGTCCGCGAGGGCGCCGTCGGTGCGTGCGCCGAGGAGCGGCCGCAAGGCGCGGCGCAGCATCTTGCGGCGCTGCGCGAACCCGGCGCGCACCAGCGCGAACAGCCGGTCCGGGTCCGGCACGTCCACGGCCGGCACGGGACGCCGCTCGAAGCGCACGAGCACCGACTCGACCCGTGGCGGCGGCACGAACACCGTCGGCGGCACCGAGCCGACGATCCGGGCGTCGGCGTGGTACGCGACCTTCGCCGACACCGCCCCGGCAGCACGGTCGCCGGGCCGCGCGGCGAGCCGCTCCCCAACCTCCCGCTGCGTCATGACGAGCAGCCGGGTGACGCTCGGGGCGGTCTCGAGCAGCCGGACCACGACGGGTGTCGCGATGTTGTAGGGCAGGTTCGACACGCACGCCCACGGGCCCGGGCCCAGCGCCGCGACGTCGACGTGGAGGGCGTCACCGTGCACGACGGTCACGTCACCGCTCCCCGCGACGGTGGCCTCCACGAGCGGGATGAGCTTGGCGTCGAGCTCGAGCGCCACGACGTGCGCGCCGGCCTCGGCGAGCGCCACGGTGAGCGACCCGAGGCCCGGCCCGATCTCGAGCACCCGGGCGCCCGGGTCCAGGTCGGCGAGGCGCACGATGCGACGCGCCGTGTTCGGGTCCGCCAGGAAGTGCTGGCCGAGCGCGGCGCTTCGGGGCCACGTCGTGCTCGGCCAAGAGCGCGCGCACCAACGTCGGGGTCAGGACGGGCATCAGGACGACGGTACCGCTCGGGGAGGGGTCGACGTCAGCCGAAGCCGAGCTTGCGGCCGCAACCCCACGCACCAAAGCCGTAGCGGGCACGGACGCGCTCGGCGACGATGATCTGCTGCTCGCGGGTGGCGTACCCGGGGTTCGACGCGAACTGCTGACCGCCGAACGCGTTCCAGGTCCCGTTGTAGATCCCGAGCCCACCCGAGTACGTCGGGCCGACCATCGACCAGTTGCCACCGGTCTCGCAGCGGGCGATCTCGTCCCAGCGCGGGTCCGCCCGCGACCCGACGTAGTGGATCGGCGCCACCGCGGCGACGACCGGCACCTGCGAGATCGGCACGTTCCCGACCGCGGACCCGTTGTTCTTCGTGATCTCGTAGGTGATCTTCATCACTCCGGGCGTGCCGGGCTGATCGTGGGTCGTGCCGACGTCGGAGTTCGGGTCGTCCATCGTGACCGTGGGCAGCGTGTACGGAACCTCCTGGCTCGTCGTGGCCAACGCCACGCGGGTCACGCTCACGAACGGGTTGTCGACGGGGATCACCGCGCTCACGGCCGGGGTGGTGAAGTCCTGTGGCCCGAGCTTCACCTGGTAGTTGTCGAGCAGCTCCTGCACGGTGAGGACCGGCAGGCTGAAGTTGACGGCCTGCCCGTCGACCGCGAGCGTCCCGACGCGTCGAGTGTTGAGCTCGATGTGCGCGCCGGCCTTCAGCCGCGCCGGGCCGTTCAGCATCCCGACGGCCGTCGTGAGCTTCAGGCTGGCGATGAAGTCCTTCGGCTGCGAGTACGCGGTGTAGATGGTCTGGACGTTGCCGTCGATCGCCACGGTCACCGGGAAGGCCCGCACGATCCGGACGGTCAGACCGTCCGACAGCGCGGTGCCCGCCTTGGGGACGACCTGGTCGGCCGGGCCGAGCGTGATGTGCTGGTCCTGCAGGAACCCGCCGACGGTCGCGGCGCTGCTCTGCGCGCTGATGTCACGCCCGTCGACGCGCAGCTGGACGTGGTCGCCGCCGTGGAGGAGCTTCGGCACGGCGTAGATCCCGAGGACGAGCGTGGCGGCCACCGCGGCCGCGATGAGGGCGCGGCGCGGCGGGACCGCGACGCGCCGCCGACGAGCCGCAACCCCGGCGGGGGGCGCGGCGGTCGCGAAGTCCGGGTCGACGAGCTCGGTGATCTCGGGGAGGTCCTCGACCTCGGGCAGCGGCAGCCACGACGTCTCGTCGTGCGGCTCGGCGCGCGCCGGGGACGGCGGGGCGGGTGTGAGGTCCCGGGCGGGAGGCAGCTCGCCGATGGCGTCCGGGTCGACGAGGTCCTCGATCGGGGGCAGGTCCTCGATCTCGGGCAGCGGCAGCCAGGCCGTCTCGTCGTGCGGCTCGGCGCGCGCGGGGGAGGGCAGCCCGACGGGGATGTCGCGGGGCTCGGCGGGCTCGTCCGTCCCTTCGGTGCGCAAGTCCTCGATCGAGGGCAGGTCCTCGATCTCGGGGAGCGGCAGCCAGGCCGTCTCGTCGTGCGGCTCGGCGCGCGCGGGTGACGGCCGCGCCACGTCCGCGACGTGGGCGGTCGAGGGCCGCCCGGCGCGGGCGACGTGCCGGCGGGAGAACAGGCTCGGCCGGTCGTGCTTCGGGATGGGACTCCGCCTCTCGAGACTCCGGTGCGCGCCCGCGCGCCACCCCCTCGACCTGGTGAGGAGTGACCGGGACGGTATCGAAGGGGTCATCTTGTCGCAACCACCCACCCGAACCTCGTGATGAGCGGATTCGGGCAGGTCAGAGGCCTGCCCACGGCCCGAACACGGCCGCGGCTCCCGCCGCGGTGGCCGAGGCCACGTCGCCCGGGTCGATCCCGGCGGCCGCCGCGACGGCGGCGCCGACGAGCGGGACGAACGCCGGCTCGTTCTCGCGGCCGCGGTGCGGCACCGGTGCGAGGAACGGGGCGTCGGTCTCCACGAGCATCCGCTCGAGCGGGGTGACCGCGGCCGCGGCGCGGACGTCGTCGGCGTTGCGGAACGACACGATGCCGCTGAACGACAGCCACGCACCGAGGTCGAGGGCGCGGCGGGCCTCGTCGGGACCGCCCGTGAAGCAGTGCAGCACCGTGCGCTCGGGTGGGCCCTCGTCGTCGAGGATCCGGAACGTGTCGTCCCACGCGGCGCGGCTGTGCACGACGAGGGCCAACCCGCGCTCCTTCGCCAGGCGGATGTGACGGCGGAACGCGGCCGCTTGGTCGTCGGCCGGGCTGTACCCGTAGTGGAAGTCGAGGCCGGTCTCCCCGACCGCGACCACGCCGTCGTCGCCGACCAGCGCGGCGAGGTGCGCCCACTCGTCGTCGAGCCGGGCCGCGTCGTGCGGGTGCAGCCCCACCGTGGCGCGCACGTCGGGATGCTCGGCGGCGAGCGCCACCGCGGCGGCGGACGACGCCGCGTCGGTGCCGACGCAGACGACGGCCGTCACACCCGCGGCGCGGGCGCGCGCCAGCGCCTCCGACGGGTCGAGCTGCAGCGCGGGCAGGTGGGCGTGCGAATCGACCCAGCGGACGGGCGACGCGGGCGCGGCTCAGCCCTCGAGGCGCGGGAACAGCGGCTGGCCCTTGTCGAGCGCGGTGCCCGTCGGGCCCAGGCCCCACGCCGCCGCGTCGGGGAGCCGCTGGTCCTCCGGCGTGCCCGGCAGGCCGAGGCGGCGCCACAGCTCGGCGCTGGCCCGCGGGATCGCGGGCGACGCGAGCAGCGCCACGATCCGCAGCGCCTCGAGGCAGTCCCCGAGCATGGCGGCCGTCGCGGCCGCGTCACCGGTCTTGTGGAGCCGCCACGGCTCCTCGGCCTCGATGTAGGCGTTCGCGGCGCGGATCAGCTCCCACACCGCCGCGAGTCCCGCCGCGAAGTCGACCCGCGCCATCCCCTCGGTCATGCCGTCGAGGGCGCGCGCCGCGGCGGCGACGAGCGGACCCTCGGCGCGGGCGTCCGGGGCGATCCCGTCGCAGTAGCTGGCCGTCATGTTCAGCACCCGGCTGGCGAGGTTCCCGAAGTTGTTCGCCAGATCGGCGTTGTAGCGCGCCAGCATCGACTCGTAGCTGAAGTCCCCGTCGGGTCCGAACCGCATGTCCGCGAGGAAGTGGTAGCGGAACCCGTCCGAGCCGAAGTCGGCGACGAGATCGGCCGGCGCGATCTGGTTGAGGCCCGTCTTGCTCATCTTCTCGCCGCCGACGAGCAGGAAGCCGTGCGCGAACACGCAGCGGGGCGGGACCTCACCGGCGGCGAGCAGCATCGCCGGCCAGTACACGGCGTGGAAGCGGAGGATGTCCTTCCCGACGATGTGGTAGTTCGCCGGCCAGTAGCGGTCGAAGCGGGCGCGGTCGTTCCCGTAGCCGATCGCGGTGCAGTAGTTGAACAGCGCGTCGAACCAGACGTACGTGACGTGCGCCGGGTCCCACGGCAGCGGGATGCCCCACTCGATCGAGGTGCGGCTCATCGAGAAGTCCCGCAGCCCGCCCTTGATGAAGCCGAGCACCTCGTTGCGGCGGGACTCGGGCTGCACCGCGTCGGGATGCTCGGCGTAGTGCTCGAGCAGCTGGTCGGCGAACCGAGACAGCGCGAAGAAGTAGTTCTCCTCGGTGACCCGCTCCACCGGGCGGGCGTGCACCGGGCAGAGACCGTCCACGAGCTCGTCCTCGGTGTAATACGCCTCGCAGGCCACGCAGTAGAGGCCCTCATAGGTGCCGAGCTCGATGAACCCGTTGTCGTAGACGCGCTGCAGGAACTGCTGCACCGCCTCGTCGTGGCGGGGCTCGGTCGTGCGGATGAAGTCGGTGTTCGTGATGTCGAGCAGCCGCCAGGCGTCCCGGTACCGCTCGCTCGTGCGGTCGGCCCACGCTCGAGGCGACACGCCCTGCTCGGCCGCCGCCCGCGCCACCTTCAGGCCATGCTCGTCCGTGCCGGTGAGGAACACCACGTCGTCACCCCACAAGCGGCGCCACCGGGCGAGCGCGTCGGCGGCCACCGTCGGGTAGGCGTGGCCGATGTGGGGCGCGTCGTTGACGTAATAGATCGGCGTCGTCACGTAGAACGGTGTCGCCACGACGCCAGGCTACCGACCGGTTGTCCGGCTTCGGCCGGGATTGGCGGACGCGAGGACCGCGTCGTAGGCGCGACGGCGCGACACGCCGAGCCGGGCCGCGACCTGCCCCGCCGCATCACGGGCGGACAGGCCAGCGTCGAGCGCGGCGCGCGCCTCGGCCGCGACGTCGTCGTTGGTCGGCGCGTCCCGAGACTCGGCACCCGCGAGCACGAGGACGTGCTCACCGCGCGGCGGCACCGACTGGACGTGCTCGACCGCGGCGGCGAGCGTGCCGCGGAAGACCTCCTCGTGCAGCTTCGTGAGCTCACGGGCGATCACGACCGCCCGGTCCGGGCCACACACCCCGACGAGGTCGTCGAGGGTGCCGGCCACCCGGTGCGGGGACTCGAAGCACACGATCGTGCGCGGGTCACGGGCCACCGCGGCCAGACGCTCGCGGCGGGCGGGACCCTTGCGGGGCAGGAACCCCTCGAAGACGAACCGGTCGGCGGGCAGGCCCGACACGGCGAGCGCCGCGACGGCGGCGCTCGGGCCCGGGACGACCTCGACCGGCAGGTCCGCGTCGGCGCAGGCCCGCACCAGCCGATGGCCGGGGTCGGCGACACCCGGCATCCCCGCGTCGGTGACCAGCGCCACCGTGCGGCCGCGGCGGATGGCGTCGACGAGCTCGACGGCGCGGGCCCGCTCGTTGTGCTCGTGCACCGCGACCAGCCGCCCGGCGGCGGGGACACCGGCGTGGGTGAGCAGCGCACGCGTGCGGCGCGTGTCCTCGGCGGCTACCACGTCCGCGGCCCGCAGCGCGTCGACGGCGCGGGGGGACAGGTCGGCGAGGTTGCCGATCGGGGTGCCGACGACCACGAGCCGGCCGGCGGTCACGACGTCGGGGTGGGGTGCGAGGCGCTCACACGTTGAACCGGATCTCGAGGACGTCCCCGTCGACGACGACGTAGTCCTTGCCCTCGACCCGCAGCTTCCCGAGCTCCTTGCGCGCGTGCCCACGACCCGATGGCGAGCAGCGCAGCCCAGTCGATGACCTCGGCGCGGATGAAGCCCCGCTGCAGATCGGAGTGGATGACACCGGCGCACTCCGGGGCGGTCGCACCGGCCCGGAACGTCCACGCCCGCGATTCCTTCTCACCGGTGGTCAGGAACGTCTGGCGGCCGAGCAGGGCGAGAGCCTGGCGGGCGAGCCGCGGCACGACGCTCTCACTCACCCCGAGATCGGCGAGGAGGTGAGCCCGCTCCTGCCCGTCGACCGCGACCACGTCGGGGTCGCCTTCCAGCTCGACGCACACGGCGAGCGCGTCGTCGCCGAACGGCGCGGCCAGCGCCGCCGCGTCGTCCAGCTGGTCGACGTCGACGTTGACGACGACGAGCGCCGGCTTGTTCGTCAGCAAGAACACCGGTTCGAGCTGGGCGCGGTCGTCGGCCGTCAGCGTGGAGCGATAGATCGGCACCCCGTCGCTGAGCGCCACCTCGGCGCGCTCGAGCGCGCTCACCTCCGCGGCGAGGGACGCGTCGCCCTTCGCGGCGCGCCGCTGCTTGGCGAGGCGGGCCTCGACCGACCCGAGATCAGCGAGGATCAGCTCCTCCTCGAGGGCGGCGAGCTCGCCGGCCGGTTCGTGGCCTTCGCCGGCGCGCACCACGAGGAGCAGGGCGTCGCAGTCGCGCAGGGAACCGAGGAAGCGGCTGCCGAGCCCCTTGCCGGCCTCGGTGGAGAGCGCCGGCAGCCAGGCGATCTGGAAGGTGGCCCGCACCACCTGCTTCGACGCGGACATCTCGGCGAGCCGGTCGAGGCGCTCGTCGGGGATCGCCACGCTCCCGAGCAGCCGCTCCGCGGCGTGGCCCGTGTCGTGCCCGGTCAGGGCGGCGAAGACGCCGTCGTGGCCCGAGTCGGGCAGCCCGACGAGCCCGAGGTGCTCCATCGCGGGTCGAGGCTAACGGGCCGCGCGGGCAGACTGGCGGGCGACACACGGGGGAGGGACCGATGACGGACCTGGAGCTGCTCGCCGATCGCCTGGCGATCGCGGATGTGTTGACGCGCTACGCCTGGTCGCTCGACTCGAAGGAGTTCGACGGACTGGACGACGTCTTCACCGACGACGCGCACCTCGACTACACGAGCTCGGGTGGGGTCGCTGGGGCGTTCCCCGAGGTGAAGGCGTGGCTGGCCTCCGTCCTCCCGCATTTCCCCGCGTACCAGCATCTCGTCACGAACACCGACATCCGGATCGACGGCGACACCGCGACGAGCCGAGCCGAGTTCTACAACCCGATGGTCACCGCCAAGCGCGACGGGTCGCGCGGGATCTTCTTCGTCGGCGGTGAGTATCACGACCGGTTGGCCCGCACCCCAGCGGGGTGGCGCATCACCGAGCGGATCGAGCGGTCGGTGTGGACCGACGGCGACTTCCCGGCGGCGCCGCCCTCCTGACCGTCAGTGGCCGGCGGCCGCGACCGCGTGGCCGGCGTCGAGACGGCCCAACGCAGGTCGTCGCACCTAGTCGACCTGGGAGCCGCGCTCCCCCGCCGTGGGGGCGGGCGGCGGAGCGTTGCCCGTGCGGAGCACCGCCAGGACGACGACGCCCAGCACGATGGGGACGGCTAGCGACGCCAGCTCGGCGACCCGGTCGTCCGCCGCCACCGTCTGCAGGTTGGCGGCGTGGTAGGCGAGGTGCGGGACCGAGTAGACGAGCCACGCCAACGCGGTGGCGAGCACGATCGGCCGGCTGAGCCACACCACGGCGCACACCGTCACCACCGTCAGCGCGAGGTTCAGGTCGCCGACGTCGCGGGTGAGGTGCTCGTTGTACGGGCCGTCCCCGGCGGCCCAGGCGTGCCCCAGGCCGGGGAAGCTCGAGAAGAAGGCGTGCGGCGCGACGGACGCCCACACGCCGACGGTGAGGCCGCTCACGACCAGGACCCCGAGGGCGATGCGCAGCGTCAGCCGAGCGCTCATCGCGACGCCGCCGTGGCCCGCCGCGCGGCCGCGACGGCCATCCAGCCGACGCGTGCGTCGTGCTGGCTCGGGGACCAGCCCATCGTCGTCTTGAACCGCGTGTTCGCCACCCGCTGGGAGGCGAGGAACGCGCCCGCCGCCGAACCGGCCCCCAGGCGGATCAGGATCGCCGGGGTGCGGCGGAGGTGGGGCAGCCCGAACGCGTGCGCGAAGGCGTCCAGGTAGTCACGGCGCGTGAGCGGCTCGTCGTCCACGACGTTGTACCGCCCACCCGGCGCCTCGAGCGCGGCCACCACCGCCGACGCGACGTCGTCGGTGTGGATCGACGACAGGTACGCCCCGGGCGCGCCGGCGACCGTCGAGGCGCGCCACCGCGCGAGCCGCAGCCCCTCGTCGACGCCGCGGCTGGTCGGCCCGTAGAAGAGCCCGAAGCGCAGTACGACGCCACGCCCACCGGCGTCGGTGAACCCACCCACGAGGTCCTCGCCCTCCAGCGTCGCGGCGAGCAGGCCAGGCGCGGCCGGCGGCACCGACTCGTCGATCCAGTCGGCACCACGGTCCGGGTAGAAGAAGGTGATCGACTCCTTCACGAACACGCCGATGTCGTGGTGTCGTGCCGCGTCGAGGAGATGCCGGGTCGCCTCGGTCCGCAGCCGGTTGTGCGTCGACCACGCCTGGCGGCGGCCGGCGCGTGTCGCCGTCGGGACGTTCGTGGCCAGGTGGGCGATCGCGTCGCAGCCGGCGGTGGCCGATCGCACCGACGCCGGGTCGAAGAGGTCGACGGTCACCGGCTCCGCGCCGGCCCGTCGCAGCGTCTCGGCCTTCGCGTCGGTGCGGGCGAGGGCCCGCACGTCGTGTCCCGCGTCGAGCAACCCCCGCACCGTCGCGGGTCCGATCGCACCCGTCGCACCCGTCAGGAACACCCTCATCGCAGCACCTCCTGCATCCAGCCCCACCCCTTCTCGAGCGTCGGCGGCGGCGCCGACGCCACGACCCGATCGACCAGGTCGGCGATCGACGTGTCGCGCAGCTCGGCCCGCCACGCCTCGTCGGCTCGGTCCATCACCAGGTGGATCGAGCAAGGCACCCGATACTCGTGGGCCGCGACGCGTGCCGGGCCGCGGCGGCGGATCTCGGTGCAGCGAAACGCCGACTCGCGCCCTTCGAGCGCTTCGACCACGTCGAGGACGGTGACCTGCGCCGCCGGTCGGGCCAGGCGGTACCCGCCGCGTGGCCCCGGCAGCGCCTCGAGGATCCCGGCACGGGACAGCGCCTGGAGGTGCTTGGCCAGGTACGCGGTCGGCACGTCGTGGTACTCGGCGAGCCGCCCGGCGGGCAGCGCCGCGTCGGCGGGCAGCATCGCCGTCAGCACCACGCAGTGCAGCCCCCACTCGACGCCTTCGGACAGCCGCACGATCCCGGATAGTAGATATCCGGGACCGGGCCGGCCAGCCGGGGGTCAGAGGCGGTCGACGAGCAGGCTCTGCAGCGAGCGCCCGATCCGGCCCCGCTCGTCGTACAGGGCGCTCTCGGCGAGGCCGACGCCGTGCGCCTCGGCGAAGGTCCGGGCCTCGAGGGCGACCCACTCCCCGACCGGATAGCGGTGGAGGAACACGCTGAGGTCCGGGTTGATGAAGAGGTACTTGCCGCGCTCGAGCGCGGCGCTGACCCCGTTGCCGAAGTCCGCGGCTGCCGCGACGCGCTGCAGCGGGCTCGGGGCCTCATCCGCCACGAGCGGGACGGCGAGGCGGAACCAAATCGTCGCCTCGCCGACGTCGGCGAACGTCCCCGCGACGACCCGCAGCTCCATCGCGTGCCAGAACCCGACGGTCGTGCCGGGGAACTGGATCCTGAACGGGGTGCCGTCGGCGGGCGGGGGCAGCGGGAGCGGGGCGGGCTCCGGGACCGGCAGATCGAGCGTCGGGTCGGTGCGCAGGCGCAGCGCCGTCGGCGCGTGCCACCTCGACGTCGCCGGCCAGGAGCGATCCCTCGACCCACTGCACCTTGCGGCCCGGGCGCAGGGTGCGGGTCCGCACCTCGAGGGGCTCCAGCGGGACGGGCCGCAGCAGCTCGATGGTGAGGCGGCTCACGAAGTGGGCGTCACCCGGGTCGGCCTGCTCGAGCGCCCGGGCGAGCAGCGCCGCGGGCGGGCCGCCGTGCTGCGCGTCGGGTGACCACGGCCCGCGGGCGAGCTCGGTCGGGACCATCCGGTCGCCGTCCGCCTCGAAGACCGCGCGCATCGGTCCCGCAGGTTAGGGGGACAGCGTGCCCGGCGGCGTCCTGATGTCGGGGCGACACGCGGCGCACTCGGGCGGCACACGCGCCGGATGCGAGACTGGCGCCCCCATGCTCTTCCCGACGATCACATTCGCGATCTTCTTCATGGTGGTGCTGCCCACCAGCTGGATCCTGATGCACAAGCGGTTCCAGTGGCAGCTGTTCATCCTGGCCGCGTCGTACTTCTTCTACGGCTACTACGACTGGCGGTTCATCTTCCTGCTGGCCGGGTCCACGCTCGTCAACCAGATCGTCGCGCTGCAGATCCACAGCAACGAGCGGGAGAACGTCCGCCGCGCCTGGTTGGCCGTCGGGGTCGCCGCCAACCTCGCCGGCCTCGGCTACTTCAAGTACTACGGGTTCTTCGTCAGCAACGCGACGAACCTGCTGCACCGCCTCGGGCTCGGCGTGTCGCCGACCGTGCCCGCCGTGCTGCTCCCGATCGGGATCTCGTTCTTCACGTTCCAGGCGATGAGCTACATCATCGACGTCTACCGCAAGACGTTCGAGCCTCGGGGGCTGCTCGAGTTCGCCGTCTACCTGTCGTTCTTCCCGCACGTGGTGTCGGGGCCGATCGTGCGGGCCGCGGAGTTCCTGCCGCAGCTGCGGGAGCGGCACGACCCACGCAAGGTCGACTCGAGCCGCGCCTTCTACCTGATCTTTCTCGGGCTGTTCAAGAAGGTGGTGATCGCCAACTTCTTGGGGACGAACTTCGTCGACATCGTGTTCGCGAACCCCAGGCAGCACAGCTCCCTCGAGGTGCTGGTCTCGGTCTACGCCTATGCCGTCCAGATCTACGCGGACTTCAGCGGCTACACCGACATGGCGATCGGATTGGCGCTGCTACTCGGGTTCCGGTTCCCCCAGAACTTCGACAGTCCCTACACCGCGCTGTCGCTGCAGGACTTCTGGCGACGATGGCACATGACCCTGTCGCGGTGGCTGCGCGACTACCTCTACGTCCCGCTGGGCGGCAACCGCCGTGGCAAATGGCAGACGTATCGCAACATCATGATCACGTTCCTGCTCGGCGGGCTCTGGCACGGCGCGTCCTGGACGTTCGTGGTGTGGGGCGGGATCCACGGCACGTTCCTCAGCTACGAGCACTGGCAGTCGACGCGTCGCGCCGCGAGCCACCACCACCAGGTGCCCGACAGCTGGCGCCGGCGCATGCTCCGACGATTCGTGATCTTCCAGGTCGTGTGCGTCGCCTGGATCTTCTTCCGAGCAGAATCGTTCTCGAACGCCGCGGCGGTGATCACACGGATCTTCGACCCGAGTCACTGGGTCGCGGGCGCGCCGCTCGTCACCGGCGGGGTGCTCCTCGCGATCGCCGCGGGCATCGGCGAGCAGTACATTCCACGCGACGCCATCGCGAAGCTCATGAGCCGCTTCTCGCGCTACTCCCCGGTCGCGCAAGGCCTCGTGCTCGGCGTCGCGTTCCTCGTCATCAACAGCATGGGCCCCCGCGGGGTCGCCCCCTTCATCTACTTCCGGTTCTGACGTGACGACGACCCCCCCCGCACCGCGGCGCTCGACGAGGACCGCCTCGCTCGACGAGCTGACCGGCGACCAGGGCAGCCCGCCGCGGGTGCCGCTCCCCGCCGGCAAGGTGATCGCCGTGGCGCTCATCGCGCTGCTCGTCGGGGCGCTCCTCAACGCCGCCGGGCTGCGCAAGAACGCTCTCGGCCAGCCGGTGGGGTGGAAGCGTGACGTCGCCAAGCTGGTCGCCACCCCGATCTACGACGTCAGTCACGCCTTCTACCTCGATCGCCTCCGCGTCGAGTTCAAGTCGCTGCTCGGGCGCAGCAGCGACGACACGGTGAACAACCGCCTCCCGAGCCCGACGATCCACAGCCCGACGCTCGGGGCCACCCCGACGACGCTGCCACCACGCCAGGCGTTCACCCCCCAGCACATGCTGCGCCTCTGGATCGGCGGCGACTCGCTCGGCGACACGCCGGGCCAGTCGCTCATCAACGACGCCACCGCGACCGGCGCAGTCGGCATCGTCGGGCCGGTCGACACCCACATCGCGACGGGGCTCGCCCGACCCGAGGTCTTCAACTGGCCGAACTACCTCAACGAGGTGCTCACGGCCGACCAGCCCAACGCCGTGGTCCTCACCCTCGGGGCGAACGACGACCAGACCCTGACGGGCGACAACGGCGGCGAGACGTTCGGCAGCCTGGCGTGGCAGGCCGAGTACTCGCGGCGCATCGGTGGACTCATGGACTCGGTCCTGGGGCTCGCCAGCCACCCACGGCTCTTCATGGTCGGGATCCCACCCATCCGGGACATGGGGCGCTACTTGAACGACTACGTGCTCATCAACAACATCTTCAAGACCCAAGCCGCGATGCGGCCCGGCCGCGTGTACTACGTCGACACCGCCTCGGTCATCGGCGCGCGGACCCCGACCGGCTACTCGTACACCGACGGGCTCCCGAACCCGGACGGGACGGTCACCCAGGTGCGCAGCGCGGACGGGATCCACTTCACGCGCGCCGGCGGCGACCTCGTCGCCAACGCCATCCTCCAGCAGATGGCTCAGGCGTTCGACCTCACGTCCTGGAGGACCGCCCCGACGACGACCACGAAGCCGGGGCAGCACACCGGCGCCACCACCACGACCACCGGTCGCGCCACGACGACGACGACCCGCCGCCCGTAGGCCGACGACCGGACGGCATGGCGGCGCTGCCATCATGTGGAGGGCACCGTCGTCGACGTGAGGTCGTCCACCATGGACCAGGGCTCGCACGAGACGGCCGTCGGCCGCCGCGTGTTCCTCGGCCTGGCGGCGTTCGCCGCCACGGGGTTCGTGTTCGGGTCCCAGATCCAGGGCTGGCTCGAGCGCAACGTCGGGCCGCTGCTCGTGAAGGACCCGACCGGGCTGCTCGCGCTGCTGCCGATCGGCCGGTTCCGCATCTACAGCGTCACCGCCAACCTCCCCAGCCGCAGCCGCGCCGACTACCGGCTGCACGTGCGCGGCCTCGTCGACCACGACCTCGTCCTCACCTACGACGAGCTCACCGCCATGCCGAAGACCCACCTGGTGCGCGACTTCCAGTGCGTGACCGGCTGGCGGGTCCCGCAGGTGCCGTGGGCCGGGGTGCGCCTCGCCGACGTGCTCGACCGGGCCGGCGTCCGACCCGAAGCGCGAGCGCTCCGGTTCGTGTCCTTCGACGGCGCGTACACCGAGAGCCTCACGTTGACGCAGGCGCGCCGCCCCGACGTGATCGTGGCGTACGAGCTCGAGGACGCACCGTTGACCAGCGAGCACGGCGGGCCCGTGCGCATGTACATCGCGCCGATGTACGGCTACAAGTCCTGCAAATGGCTCGACACGATCGAGCTCACCCGCACGGTCGAGCCCGGCTACTGGGAGCAGCGCGGCTACGACGTCGACGGCTGGGTCGGACACTCGAACCATCGCGACGATGCCCGCACCGGCTGAGCTCCTGCGCTTCGACCGCGTCGAGCGGCTCGCGCACTGGACCACCGCGTCGCTGTTCGGCGTGTGCATGCTCACCGGCGCCGCGCTGTACGCCGGCCCCATCTCCACCGCCGTCGGCCAGCGCGAGCTCGTGCGGCTGCTCCACGTCAGCGCCGGCCTCGCCCTGCCCATCCCCCTCCTCGTCGGGGTCGTGGGCCGGTGGGGTCGCAAGCTGCGCGGCGACCTCGCGCGGCTCGGCCGGTTCGACGACGACGACCGCCGCTGGCTGCACACGTCGAGCCGCCCCGACGCCCGGCTCGGCAAGTTCAACCCGGGTCAGAAGCTGAACGCGGCGTTCCTCGGCTCGGCGATCGTCGTGATGCTCGCGTCCGGGATCGTGTTGAAGTGGTTCTCGCTGTTCGCCCTCAGCACGCGCACCGGCGCCACGTTCGTGCACGACTGGGTGGCGCTCGGCGTCTGGATCTCGGTCACCGGGCACATCCTCATCGCGATGCGCGACCCCGTCGCGCTCCGCGGGATGCTGCGCGGCCACGTCCCCGCCCGGTGGGCGCGGGCCGAGCGGCCGCGCTGGTACGAGGCCGAGACCGGTGAGCCCGCCGGGACGCGGCGCGACGCCGCGCCGAGCACACCCGCGCCGTCCACCTGAGCCGAGCCGCGGCGCGGCCGTCACCTCGAGTGGCCGGCCGTCGTGTCGCGACGCACGGATAGCCTCGCTGGCAGATGCCCGCCGACCCCGCCACCGTCCGCCTCCCCGCCGCGCTGCGGCCACGGGACGGGCGGTTCGGGTCAGGCCCCTCGAAGGTGCGCGACGAGGCCGTCGCTCGCCTCGCCGACGCGGCGCACGGGTTCCTCGGCACCAGCCACCGCCAGCCCGGGGTGCGAGACCTCGTCGGCCGGATCCGGGCCGGGCTCGCCGACCTGTTCACCCTCCCCGACGGCTACGAGGTGCTGCTCGGCAACGGTGGCACGACGGCGTTCTGGGACGCGGCCACCTTCGGGCTCATCGAGCGGCGCAGCCAGCACTGCGCGTTCGGGGAGTTCTCGGCGCGGTTCGCGAGCGTCGCGGCGGCCGCGCCGTTCCTCGAGGACCCCGAGGTCATCGAGTCCCCGGCCGGCACGCACCCCGAGCCGCGGGCGAACCCCGACGTCGACGTCTACGCGCTCACCCACAACGAGACCTCGACCGGCGTGATGATGAGCATCGCCCGCCCGGGTGGCGACGGGCTCGTGCTCGTCGACGGCACCTCGGCGGCGGGCGGCCTGCGCGTCGATCCGAGCGCCTTCGACTGCTACTACTTCGCGCCCCAGAAGGCGTTCGGGTCCGACGGCGGCCTGTGGCTCGCGCTCTGCTCCCCCGCGGCCATCGAGCGCATCGAGACGCTCGGCGCGTCGGGACGCTGGCAGCCGGCGTTCCTCAGCCTGCCCATCGCGCTCAGCAACGCCCGGCAGAACCAGACCTACAACACCCCCGCGCTCGCGACGCTGTTCCTCCTCGCGGACACGCTCGAGTGGATGCTCGCCCACGGCGGCCTGGAGTGGGCGGCGACCCGCTGCGACCAGGCCGCGGAGCTGGTGTACGGCTGGGCAGAGGCCAGCCCCCACGCCACCCCGTTCGTGGCCAAGCCGTCGGAGCGCAGCCACGTGACCGCCACGATCGACATCGACGGCGTGGACGCCGGGCAGCTCGCGGCCGTGCTGCGGGCCAACGGGATCCTCGATGTCGAGTCGTACCGCAAGCTCGGGCGCAACCAGCTGCGCGTGGCGTTGTTCCCCGCGATCGAGCTCGACGACGTCGCCACCCTCACCCAGGCGATCGACCACGTGATCGCCGCGCTCGGATGAGCGTCGCGCTGCCCGACGGGCTCGTCGCGATCGTGAAGCGCGACTGCCCGACCTGCCAGCTCGTCGTCCCCGTGCTCGAGGAGCTCCGCGCCCGCGGCGAGCCGACCCTGACCGTGTACAGCCAGGACGACCCGATGTTCCCGCCGGGGCTCGACGCCCGCGACGACACCGATCTCGAGCTGTCGTTCGCGCTGGACGTCGACACCGTCCCGACGCTCGTGCGCGTCGAGGGCGGCCGCGAGCAGGACCGTCTCGTCGGCTGGAGCCGCGACGCCTGGGTGCCGTTCACCGGCGTGACCGACCTCGGCGCCGACCTGCCCCCCTACCGCCCCGGCTGCGGGTCGCGGACCCGCGACCCGGACCTCGTCGCCGCCCGCGACGCCGCCGCGGGCGCGAAGCAGCTGACGTCGCGCCGCGTCGAGCTCGGACCGAGCGAGGACGAGGTCGAGGCGATGTTCGACCGGGGCTGGACCGACGGGCTGCCCGTGGTGCCCCCCACCCCCGAGCGCGTCGCCCGCATGCTCACGGGCACGACCCGCGACGCGGATGCGGTCGTCGCCGTCGTCCCGCCCGACCTCGTGCCCTGCACCGTCGAGAAGGTCGCGGTCAACGCCGTGCTCGCCGGCGCCCGCCCCGACTACCTGCCGGTCGTGCTCGCCGCGGTCGAGGCGGCCTGCACCGACGAGTTCAACATCCACGGGCTCCTCGCCACGACCTGGTTCTCGGGTCCGCTCGTCATCGTGAACGGGCCCCGCGCCCGTGCCATCGGCATGAACGCGGGGATCAACGCGCTCGGGCAGGGCAACCGGGCGAACGCGACCATCGGCCGGGCGCTCCAGCTCGTGATCCGCAACGTCGGCGGTGGCCGGCCCGGCGAGGTCGACCGGGCCACGCTCGGCCAGCCCGGCAAGTACACGTTCTGCTTCGCGGAGCGCGAGGAGGACTCGCCGTGGGAGCCGCTGCACGTGACCCGGGGCCTGCCCGCCTCGTCGTCGGCGGTCACGCTGTTCGCCGCCGAAGGCCCGCGCGGGATCATCGACCAGCTCTCCCGCGACGCGGACTCGCTCGCCACCAGCTTCGCGGCGTGCCTGCGGGCCACGACGCATCCGAAGCTCGCCCTCGCGTTCGACGCGATCCTCGTCGTGTCCCCCGAGCACGCCCGCGTGTTCCACGAGGCCGGCTGGACGAAGGCCCGGCTCCTCGAGGAGCTGATGGCCCGCCTCCAGCTGCCCGGCGCCGAGCTGGTCCGGGGCGCCGGCGGGATGGCCGAGGGCCTACCCGCCGGCGTCGGGGACCTCACCCTCCCGAAGTTCCGGGACGGTGGGCTGCTCATCGTCCACGCCGGTGGTGGCGCGGGGCTGTTCTCGGCCATCATCGGGGGCTGGGCCAGCGGCGCGACCGGCAGCGCCCCGGTGACGAAGGAGATCGACCCGTGAGCCAACCGCGAGTGGTGCTCGACCCGACCGGGGAGCGGACCGCGGCGCTGCGGGAGCGCAGCGCCCGCCCGGCGTCGCTGACCGACCGGTCGGTGGGGCTCCTCGACATCAGCAAGGCGCGAGGCGACGTCTTCCTCGACCGCCTCGAGGAGCACCTGGCGCGTCGTGGGGCGCGGGTACTGCGCTTCGCGAAGCCGACGTTCACGAAGGTCGCGCCGATCGACCTGCGTCGCGAGATCGCCGAGCAGTGCGACGTGGTGATCGAGGCGCTCGCCGACTGAGGATCGTGCACGTCGTGCAGTGTGCACGACACCATCAACCTCGAGGCACTGGGGGTACCGACCGTGTTCGTCGCTTCGAGCGAGTTCGTCGACGCCGCTGACGCGCAGGCCCGCGCGCTCGGCGCCGACCCAGCGCGGGTGTTCGTGGCCCACCCGATCCAGGACCGCACCGACGACGAGCTGCGACACCTGGCCGACGACGCGGTCGACGCGGTCGTCGACGCGGTGAGCGGGTAGCGCCGTGCTGCTGCTCCACGAGGTGCACCGGGTGCGCGGCACCCAGGAAGACGACTTCGAGGCCGCGTTCCGCGACCGCTGGATGCCCGAGCTGGCGCGCGGCGACGACGCCCGCCTCCTGTACTTCCTGCATCTCGCGGACGGGTCCGGTCGGGCGTACACCGCCGTGACCGTCACCGGCGTGCGCGACGGCGCGGCGTGGGAGCGGCTCGCCCGCTCGGTGCAGGACGGGCCGCTGCGCTCCTGGGCCCACGACGTCGACCAGACCCGCCACGGCGTCCACGCCAAGGCGCTGCTGACCGTCCCGTGGTCGCCGCCGCTCGTCGAGGACCTCGACGCCGTCCCCACCGAGCCGGGCGACCACCCGCTCACCATCTTCATGGAGGACACCGCCTGGCCCCACGACGGGATGCTCGACGACTACCTCGAGGCGGCCCACACCCACTACGCACCGAGCCTGGTCGAGAGCCGCCAGGGCGGCCGGGCCATCTTGGAGCTGCTCGCGGCGTTCCAGACCGCCTGGGGGACGGGGCGGCGCTCCGAGGTGGTGCTCTGGCAGCGGATCCTCGACAACGCGAAGCTGCAGCGGCTCCTCGAGAGCGAGGTGCCCCCCGAGTTCCGGGCGCCCGGCTCCTGGATGCACGACGCGCTCCGGGTGCGCGACGACTGGGAGAGCCGGCTGCTGCGGACGACGCGCTGGTCGCCGCTGACCTGACCGGTCAGGCGTTGAGCGTCGCGGCGGCGAACGCCTCGACCTGCGCCCGGCCCGAGCTCGGCCAGCCCGCCACGAGGTAGCCGAACCCCGCGTCGCGCCACCCGTCGATCGTGCGCCGCACCTCGCCGAGGTCCCCTTCGAGGGACAGCGACCCGGCCCGCAGGATCGAGGACGGGTCGCGACCGGCCGCCGCGGCGAGGTCGCTCAGGTGCGCCGACCGCGCCGCCAGCTGGTCCGGCGAGCCGAAGCAGTGCCACACGTCGGCGTACCGGGCGACGATGCCGAGCATCCGCTCGCCTGACGCGCCGATCCAGATCGGCGGGTGCGGCGTCTGCACCGGGCGGGGCCGCATCGTCGCGTCGCGCACCTGGTAGTAGCGGCCTTCGAAGCTGAAGTCGTCGGCGGTGAGCAGCCCCCGCACGATCTGCACCGCCTCCTCGAAGCGGGCGACGCGCTCCCCGGTCGGGGGGAACGGGATCGACAGCGCCCGATGCTCCTCGTCGAACCACGCCGCGCCGTACGTCAGCTCGTAGCGGCCACCCGACGCGTGGTCGATCGTGATCGCCTCCGCGGCGAACACCGACGGGTGCCGGTACGTCAATCCCGACACGAGCAGCCCGAGGCGGGCGCGGGTCGTGATCCCGCTCAACGCGGCGAGCGTCGTGTTGCCCTCGAAGCACTCGCCGGGGCCGCTGCCGTACATCGGCTGGAAGTGGTCGAAGCCCCAGATCCCGTCGAAGCCGAGATCGTCCGCCAGCCGGGCCCGCGAGGCCACCTCGGCCCACGGCATCCGCTGCTGGGCGACGTCGAGACCGATCCGCACGGGCACCTCCCGGTCGGGGACGCCGGCGGGCGTCCGGGCGCGGGAGTGTACGGCCCGCCGCGGCCGCGCCCGGGGGCCTTACACCTCCGTGAGTGCCTCCCAGCCGGGCGGTGGCGGCGCGAGCCGCCAGTACTGCTCCGGCGGCTGCGCGTCGAGCTTGTCGGTGAGCCCCCACTCGGCCTCGAGCGCCGCGACCTGGGTCGGGTAGCAGGCGACCGCGGCGAGCTTGCGCGGGTGGTCGACGTCGACCGGCGCCGCGACGGGCGTCGGCCAGACCCGCTGACGGAACAGCCGCGACACCCGCCAGGCGAGCAGCCCCGGGATGTGCTGGTAGCCCATGTCCTCGTAGCAGAACCACGCCGGGCCGCCGTCGGCGTCGTCGAGCATCCGGGCCCGCACGAGCATCGCCGCCTCGTGCGTGCAGTCATGGTCGGGGTTGCCGAGGCCGAACGGCGCGAGCACCGCGGTGGGCCGCAGGCCGCGCAGGGTCGCCTCGAGCGTGTCGACCACGTCGTCGGGACGCACCCAGTCCGACCGCTCAAGGTAGGAGTGCTCGACGAAGTCGAGCCAGATCGGTCGGGCGTCGAACCCGGCGAGCGCGGCGGCGTCCTCGGCGCGGCGGGTCACGTGCACCTCGTCGCCCGGCCCGAACCCGCCGAGCGCGTCCCAGTGTCCGGGCGGGTCCGGGTACTCGACGGGGCGGCCGGCGAACACCGTCACGACGGGCACCCCGGGGTGCGCGGCGAGCAGGTAGGAGCAGCCGAGGACGGCGTCGTCGAGGTGCGGGGACACGACGACCAGGCGGGTGAGCTCGGCCGGCGTCACCGTGCCCCACTGGTGCATCTCCGGGGGCGCCTGCGCCATCGGGGGAGCATCCCAGATGGCGCCACCGCCCCTCCACGTCGGAAATGTCCGTTTCCAGCAGCCTCTCGCAGGATCCGGTCCCCGGCGAAACGCTCGCCAGTCGCCGCCGTGTGTGAGAACCTGACCACGCGCGGTAGAACAGGAGTACACGATCGGCGTGCCCTAGCCCGCACGCAATCTCGCCCGGCGTCCCCAGCGATGCCCAGCCCCGCCCCACCCGCTGGCGGACTCGGGCGAGACGGTGGGGCGCCCCGTCGAGGTGGGTCCGCCCACCTCCGGGGCCGCCCCGCCACGCGAGACTGGGTACTGGGCCAGTTCGGCCCTCTGCGTACATTCGGCTTCACGTCGGCAGCCCGAAGGCAGTTTCACGCTTCCTCGTACCGAGGGACCGACGGCTGTCGCAGCGTCGACACGAGAAACCTGGTGTGACACTCAAACCGATCCACCACCCGAGACGGCGCGTGTCGTCCGACCACCCACGACCGTGAGCGTCGGGCCGCGCGCGTTGGGGCCGACCGGCCTGCAGGTCAGCCCGCTGTGCCTCGGTGCGATGAACTTCGGCGACCCGACCGACGAACCGGAATCGCGAGCGATCATCGACACCGCCCTCGACCGTGGCATCACGATGATCGACACGGCCGACGTGTACGCCGGTGGGCGCAGCGAGGAGATCGTCGGCGCGGCGCTCGCCGCGAACGGGCACCGCGACGACATCGTGCTCGCCACGAAGGTCGGGATGCCGCGCGGTCGCGCCGAGCCCGGGACGTGGCATCGCCGCGAGCACATCGTCGCGTCGTGCAACCGGTCGCTGCAGAGCCTCCAGACCGACCGCATCGACCTCTACCAGCTGCACCGCCCGTCGATGGTCGTCCCCCAGGAGGAGACCCTCGCGGCGTTCGACGAGCTCGTCGCGGCGGGCAAGGTGCGCCACGTCGGCTGCTCGACGCACCCGGCGTGGATGGTCATGGAGGCGCTGTGCCTCGCCGGACGGGACGGGCGTCCGTCGTACGCGACCGAGCAGCCGCCCTACAACCTGCTCGACCGGCGCATCGAGAACGAGCTGCTGCCGCTGTGTCGAGCCCACGGGCTGGGCGTGCTCCCGTGGTCGCCGCTCGCGGCCGGGATCCTCGCCGGCCGCTACGACCGCGCCGACCAGGTCCCCGAGGACTCCCGCGCGGCGCGCCGCCCCCAGCTCCGCGAGCGCGTCACGCCCCGCGCCCTCGAGGTGGCGGAGCGCCTCGCGGCCCTCGCCGCGGCGCGGGACCTCACCACCGCGCAGCTCGCGCTCGTCTGGGCGAAGGACCAGCCGGGCGTCACCGCCCCGATCGTCGGGCCCCGCACGGTGGCCCAGCTCGAGGAGGCCGTCGCGGTCCTCGACCGCCCACTCGACGACGAGGCCCGAGCGGCCTGCGACGCGCTCGTCCCGCCGGGCAGCGCCGTCGCCGACTTCCACAACACGTCGGGGTGGATGCGGGAGCGGGTCACCTGAGCGGCGTCCCGGCGGCGAGGCGCTGACCGATGGCGTTCGACCCGATCGTCGCGTCGACCACCCCGGTGGCGGCGCACCGCGAGCCGGCGTTCGTGCACGACGAGGACCAGCGGGCCGCCGCGGCGCGCCTCGCCGAGCACCGCGCCCGGCGCGGCCGCGCGCCGAACGTCCTCGTGATCCTGTTCGACGACGTCGGCTGGGGCGACTTCGGCTGCTACGGCGGCGGCGTCGCCGTCGGCGCGCCCACCCCGAATCTCGACGAACTCGCCCGCGCCGGGCTGCTCCTCACCTCCTGCTACTCGGAGCCGTCGTGCAGCCCGTCCCGGGCGTCGCTGCTCACCGGCCGGCTCCCGATGCGCCACGGGCTGCTGCGCCCCCCGATGTACGGCGAGCCCGGCGGGCTCGACGGTGAGGTGACGCTCGCCCAGCTGCTCGCCGACGCCGGGTACGTCACCCAAGCGGTCGGGAAGTGGCACATGGGCGAGAACCACGTGTCCCAGCCCCAGCACGTCGGCTTCGACGACTTCTACGGGTTCCTGTCCGTGTCGGACATGTACACCGAGTGGCGCGACCCCTACTTCTTCCCCGAGATCGTCTACAGCGCCGAGCGCACCGAGTGGGTACGCAACCAGCCGTTCAACCGGTGCTTCGTGCACGCCACGAAGGGCGGCGACACCGAGAACGTCGAGGAGGTGACGATCCCGGTCCTCGCCCGGCTCGACGACGACTGGTGCACCTACTCGAGCGACTTCCTGCGGCGCATGGCCGGCCGCGACGAGCCCTGGTTCCTGTACCACTGCACCCGCGGCGCCCACTTCGACAACTACCCGCACGAGCGCTACCTCGGCGCGTCCCCGGCCCGCCACCCGTACAAGGACACGATCGTCGAGCTCGACGCGATCGTCGGGCGGCTCCTCGCCGTGCTGCGCGACACCGGCCAGCTCGAGGACACGCTCGTGCTCGTCAGCTCGGACAACGGGCCCGAGATGGAGACCTGGCCCGACGCGGCCTACTCGCCGTTCCGGTGCGCGAAGGGCTCGACCTGGGAGGGCGGGGTCCGCGTCCCGGCCCTGTTCTCGTGGCCCGGCGTCATCGACCCGGGCCGCGCCTCGGACGGGCTGTTCGCGTTCACCGACCTGGTCCCGACCGTCGCCGGGCTGGCCGGCGTTCCCGACGCCGTCCCCACCGACCGGTTCATCGACGGTGTCGACCAGACCTCGTTCCTCCTCGCGCCCGACGGGCGCTCGAACCGCAAGTACCAGTACTACTGGCTTCTCGACCGGTTCTCGGCGCTGCGGGTCGGTGAGTACAAGTTCATGCTGTCGTCGATCTCCGACGACGACCGCGACGTGCTGAACCCCGGCGGGTTCACCGGCGTCGTGCAGCAGTACCCGTACGGGCGGCTGTACAACCTGTACCTGGACCCGAAGGAGACGCGCAGCTACCTGATCCGCAAGCTCGCGTACCTCGAGTCGTTCCAGACCGGGATCCGCGAGCACCTGCGCACCTTCCGGGACTACCCGCCCAAACGCGTGGTGGGCGGGGGGTGAGCCCGGGACTCGCCGGGGCGCGGGTCCTCGTGATGGGGATCGGCCGGCGCGCCGGCGGTGTCGGCGTGATCCGCTACGCGCTCGACGCGGGCGCCGAGGTGCGCGTGACCGACCGGGCCGACCCGGCCGCGTTCGAGGCGATCGTCGAGGCGTTCCGCGGCGAGCCGGTCACCTTCGTGCTGGGCCGGCACGACGAACACGACTTCGAGTGGGCCGACGTCGTCGTCCGCAACCCCGACGTCCGCCGCGACTCGCCGTACCTCGCCGTCGCCGAGGCGCACGGCGCGCGTGTCGAGATGGAGATGACGCTGTTCCTGGCGGCCAGCCCCGCCCCCACGATCGGGGTGACGGGCACGAAGGGCAAGACGACCACGACGCTGCTGCTCCACGCCATGCTGCGCGAGCACTGGCCGACGAGCGTCGTCGCCGGGAACATGGGCCGCTCCGCGCTCGCGCGCCTCGGCGACGTCGAGCCCGGCGTGCCGGTCGCGCTCGAGCTCTCCTCGTTCCAGCTCGAGGGGCTCGGCGAGCACGCCCGCTCCCCCCACGTGGCGGTGCTCACGAACCTGCGCCCCGACCACCTCGACCGGTACGCGTCGGTCACCGAGTACGCCGACGCGAAGGCCCAGATCGCCCGCCACCAGCGCCCCGACGACTGGACCGTGTACCCCGCCGACGATCCCGCCGTCGGCGCGCTCGTCGCCGACAGCCCGGGGCGCCCGATCACCTTCGCGTCGGTCGCGCATCCCGGCGACCGCACCCTCTTCGTCGCCGACGGGCGGCTCGTGGCCGACTGGTCCGGCCGCCGGCTCGACCTCGGGCCGGTCGACGCCCTCGCCGTGCCCGGCGCCCACAACCAGCGCGACGCCCTCGCCGCGGCCGGCGCGGCGCTGGCCGTCGGGGTGTCCGCCGACGAGGTGCGCCGCGGCATCGCCGCGTTCCGCGGCGTGCCCCACCGCCTCGAGCACGTCGCGACGCTCGAGGGCGTCGACTGGGTCAACGACAGCGCCGCCACGACCCCCGACGCCGCCGCAGCCGCGCTCGACGCCTACGCCGGCCGGCCCACCGTCGCGATCGCCGGCGGCTCCGACAAGGGCCTCGACCTCGCGCCGCTCGCCGCGGCGCTCGCCGCCCACGCCACCGGCGTGGTGCTGCTCGACGGGACCGCGACCGGCCCGCTCGCCGCCGTGCTCGAGGGCGCGGTCCCCGTGCACGGGCCGGTCGACTCGATGGACGCCGCCGTCGCGGCCGCCGCCGCCCTCGCCGTCCCGGGCGGCGTCGTCTTGCTGTCGCCCGGCTGCGCCAGCTTCGGGCTCTTCGTCGACGAGTTCGACCGCGGGGACCAGTTCCGGGCCGCGGTGCAGGCCCGGCGACCGTGACCCGGGGGTGACGCCGCCTTGACGCGTCCTTCACGGAACGGCGCCACGATCCCGGCATGAGCACAGCAGCGATCACCCCGATGGAAGGCCCCCTCGGCGCCGTCATCACCGGCGTCGACCTGCACGAGCCGCTGACCGACGACGACCGCGCCGCGGTGCGCCGCGTCCTCGCCGACCGGCTCCTCGTCTCGTTCCCGGAGCAGCACCTCAGCCTCGCCGAGGAGGAGCGCTTCGCGTCGTCGTTCGGCCCGCTCTGGCTCCACCCCGCCGCCCGCCACCGTGACGCCGCGGCGGCGGTCGTCGACAGCCGCCGCGCCCCTCGCGCCGGGAGAGCCGCCGAGGTGTGGCACGCCGACGCCACCTTCACCCTGCAGCCGCCGGCGTACACGATGCTCTCCGCCCAGGTGCTCCCCGAGCACGGCGGCGCCACCTCGTTCGCCAACCAGCAGGCCGCCTGGGAGCTCCTCGACCCGCAGTGGCGCCAGCGCCTCGAAGGGCTCCGCGCCGTGCACGCCCCCGGCCCGATGATGCTGCGACGCGCCCCCGGCCTCGGCGAGGTGCTGCACCCGGTCGTGCGCGTCGACGGGACGACCACCCGCCGCTCGCTGTTCGTGAACCCCGGGTTCACGCGCCGCCTCGAGAACCAGACCGTGGCCGCCAGCCGCCCGACGCTCGGCTACCTGTTCCGCGTCGCGCTCGACCCGAGCGTCTGCCTCGACTACGCGTGGGCGCCGGGCGACCTCGTGGTCTGGGACAACCGGGCGCTGCTGCACCGCGCCCACCACGACCACGGCGACGACGCCCGCGTCCTCACCCGGGTCACCGTCGCCGCGTGAGTCAGGCCAGCGCCGCGCCGAACGCGTCGTAGCCGCGGCCCTCCGCCGCGGCGAGCGCCTCCCCGGCACGCCACTGGAACTCGCTGATCCCACCCGCCTCCCACGGGCCCACCGACCCGGCGGCGATCGCCCGCGCGCTCTTCGCCAGGACCCCGAAGTGCGCCGCGACCTCGCCCACCGGGCGGTCGGCGTACTCGAACCAGTCGACCTCGAGGAAGTCGACGCTGCCGAGGCACCGCGCGCCGCGGCGCATGGCGTCGGCCACCCGCTCGGCGACACCCTCGTGCGACAGCTGCCCCGGGGCGGCCTCGAAGAGGCCGGCACCGGTCCGCAGGTACCCCGTCTCGAACAGCGACACCACCATCGCCAGCAGGCTGAACCCGCGCGGGTCGTCGTTCGCCCGGGCGATGAACGCGAACACCTCGAGCTCGGACTCGACGCGGGTGCCGTAGTCGGCCATCACGTGCACCCAGTCGTGCTGGGCGAGCAGCGGCGGCGCCGACCCCGGACGGCCCGGGTAGACGAAGCCGCGGGCCCGGTAGAACTCCGTCATGCGTCGACCGAGCGACCCGGCGGGCAGCCGCTCCAGCGCGCACCAGCGGGCCGCGAGCTCGTCGTCGCACACCGACTGCTCCCACGCGTCCGCGAGGGGTCGGCTGGTGTGCAACGCCGCCTGGTGCTCAGCCGTCCAGTCGGCCGTGTACCCGTTGCGCTGGAAGTCGACCGCCGCGATGCCGAGCGTCCCGGCGGCGAACTCGTGCGCGACGGTGACCATGCCCTCGTCGATCCCGAGCTCGGTGGCGAACGCCCGGACCTGGTCCGCGACCATCGGCGGGAGCGGGCGCAGCACAAGCGCGCCGAGCACCATGAGCTGCACGATGCGGGTCCGGAACGCCTCGGTGCGACCGGCCAGCCCCTCCGCGAACTCGCGGGGGGTGACCGCGGCGGGGCTCGGGTCCGGCTCGAAGCCCGTCATCTCCTGCACCGTGGCGCCCAGCAGCGTCCGCTGCAGCGGCGTCAGCCCGCCGGGCGGTGCGACGGCGCTCACCAGGCCGCGGGTCAAGAAGGCGACCTCGGCCGCGTCGGGCGGGCCGAGCTCGGGGACCTCGGTGCTCGGGAACGGGACGGGCACGGCGCAACCCCCAACGATCGACGGCTGTGCCGGTGCTCAACGCCCCGGCGCCGCCCATGTTCCCGCCGGGCGGGGCGGGGCGCCTACTCGGCCCGGGTGAACTGGTAGATCGCCCCGCTGAGCAGCACCGCCGAGACGACGATCACGACGCCGATCTCGAAGGCGACCGGCAGCCGCCAGGAACCCCAGTGGAGACCGGGGCTCAGCTGGGCCTGGACCGTCGCCGGGGCGTGCACCGCGTGGAAGACGGCGCGGCGCATCGGGTCGACCGCGTACGCCAGCGGGTCGAAGCGGGTCAACGTCCCGAGCCAGGTGGGGAGCTTGGCAATCGGGAACACCGCGCCGGCCAGGAAGAACACGGGCAGCACGAAGAGCTGCATCACGACCTGGAACGACTCGATCTCTTGGATCCGCGCCGCGAGGAACAGCCCGAACGCGGTCAGCATCGTCGCCGTGAGCACCATGAGCCCCACGAGCTCGACGATCAGCACGAAGGAGTAGGGCACGTGCACGAGCGGGGCGAGGACCAGCATGATCAGGCCCTGCAGCGTCGCGACGGTGGCGCCACCCGCGCACTTGCCGATCATGATCGCACCGCGCCGCACGGGCGCCACGAGCATCTCGCGGAGGAACCCGAACTCGCGGTCCCACACGATCGACACCGCCGAGAAGATGGCGGTGAACAGGATCGTCATGGCGATGACCCCGGGGAACATGAACGTCGTGAACCGGAAGTGGCCGCTGGTCTTGATGACGGTGCCCAGGCCGGTGCCGAGCACGAAGAGGAACAGGATCGGCTGGGCCAGCGACGTGAGGATCCGGATGCGGTTCCGGCGGAACCGCAGGATCTCGCGCTTCCAGACCACCTTCGCCGCCCGCAGGTCGTCGAGCCAGGTCGCACCCTGGGGGTGCTCGGTCACCGGCGCGATGTCGTGCACGGCGCCGGACGTCAGCGTGGTGGTCGCGGTGGCGCTCATCGTCCTCTTCTCGCTCGAACCATGGGGTTGGTCATGAGACGCTCGGCGGTCGACGCCTCAGCGTCTCGGATGGTCCGCCCGGTGTGGCTCATGAACACGTCGTCGAGCGTCGGCCGGGCGATGCTCACGGCCTCGATCGGGACGTCCAGCTCGGCGAAGAGGCGCGGGACGAACTCCTCGCCGCCGGCGACCTGGAACGTCAGGCCCTCGCTCGTCGACCGGGCCTCGAGCCCGAACCGGTCGAGCAGCTCGACCGTCGCCCGCGCGTCGTCGTCGGTGCGCATCGAGATGCGGTCCTTGCCGACCGCCGCCTTCAGCGCGTCCGGGGTGTCCATCGTCACGATCTCGCCGTTGTCGATGATCGCGATGCGGTCGCAGTACTCGGCCTCGTCCATGTAGTGGGTCGTGAGGAAGATCGTGATCGCCTCGCGGTCGCGCAGCGCCTGGATGTAGTCCCAGATGTTCACGCGGGTCTGCGGGTCGAGACCGACCGTCGGCTCGTCGAGGAACAGGACTCTCGGCGAGTGCAGCAGGCCGCGGGCGATCTCGAGGCGGCGCTTCATGCCGCCCGAGAAGGTCCGCACCAGGTCGTCGCGGCGGTGCCACAGCCCGACCATCTCGATGACCGTCTTCAGGCGCTCGGGGGTGCGCTCCTTCGGCATCCGGTACAGCTCGGCGTGGAACCGGAGGTTCTCGTACGCCGTCAGGTACTCGTCGAGCGTCGGGTCCTGGAACACGAGGCCGATGCGGCGTCGGACGCCGAGCGGGTCGGAGGCCACGTCGCAGCCCGCCACCCGTGCCCGGCCCCCAGTCGGGGTGATCAAGGTGCAGAGCATCGAGATCGTCGTCGACTTGCCGGCCCCGTTGGGACCGAGGAAACCGAACGTCTCGCCGGGGGCGACGCTGAACGTGACCCCCCGGACCGCCTCCAGGTCGCCATAGCGCTTCTGGAGGTTCTCGACGTCTACCGTCGCCTCGTCCGTCGCTGCCGGCACAGGCCTCGCCTTCACTGGCACCTCCTTTCTTTCCCAAACCCAGGTACTCTACCCTTACGGTGATGCATAACCACCCGTCGGAGACGAGCCCGCCGGCCCCGACCCCCCAGGCCCGGCGTCAGCTGGCCGACCTGTGCTTCGCCGTGGTCCGGCCGCTGCGCCACGATGCCGCCGAGCTCGCCGCCGAGCTCGACCTCTCGTTCCTGCAGTCCCGAGCCCTGTGGCGCCTCGAGCAGCCCCTCGCGACCGGCGCCCTCGCCGAGCAGCTCGGCCTCGACCCGTCGAACATCACCGGCGTCGTCGACCGCCTCGAGGCGCGCGGCCTCATCGAACGCCAACCGCACGCCGACGACCGGCGGATCAAGTTGCTCGCCCTCACCCGCGCTGGGCGCGCCATCCGGGCCGACCTCGACGAGCGGCTCTTCACCACCGTGACCCTCTTCGAGGCGCTGTCCGACGCCGAGCAGCACCAGCTCGCCGCGCTGCTGACCAAGATCCTCGAGCACGCCGACGCGGCCGACCAGCTCGCCCCCGCGGCCCCGTGACCCGCCCGGTCGTGCGCTGGTCGCCCCACCACCCCGCGCAGCCCCGAGACCGGCTGCAGGACCACGTCCCCGAGCGCGTCCTCGCCGCCGCGCAGCTCCAGCCGGCCCGGACCCGGCACCGCCGGGGGGCAGACGAGGCGGGGGGTCGGATCCCGCCCGACGGCGTGTGGCTCGCCGTGAGCCCGACGCGTCTGTACGCGTTCACCGCGGTGGGCGGCGCGATCGGCGACCTCCTCGAGGTGTGGGACCGCGACGCCACGACCGTGGACCGCATGGAGCGGCTCACGGCGACCCGCGTCGCGTTGCGCTACGGCACCAACGGCGCGCCCGTCGAGCTCGACGCGCCCCGCTGGCGCGCCGGGCAGCGTGCCCTGCTCCGCTACCTGCGGGACCCCACCCGCACCGACTGACGGGACAGCACCACGCCGCGCGTCAGCCGCGACGTGGTGCCGCACCGTCGTGACGGGTCAGCTCCCCGGTTGGGCCTTCGTCAGGTTCAAGACCGGGGCGGGATGGTCGGGCGGTGGTGCGCCCTTCGTGGGCAGCTGGATCCAGCTCACCACCGTGCCGTCGCTGTAGGTCTGCACCGCCTTGAACGTCAGCTTGCTCGTGTTGCTCGGCAGCGTCGCGAACACGTTGAACAGGTCGAACGCCCCCGGCAGGATCCCGCCGGCGGTCGCCACCCACGACACCTCGGTCACCGCGGTGGTGAACGTGCCGTCATCGGTCGTGATCGGCTTGGCCAGCGGGGCGCTCTGCGTCGTGAACGTCCACCCCGCCTTCTGCTGCACCAGCACGTTCGCGAACGGAGTGTTGGTCGGGAACTGGACATCGAGGCGCACCGTCGAAGCCGTCGGCGATTCCGTCGGGACCCTGAACGCGAACACGACCGTGGCCCCCTTCGGTTCGGACGCCGGGTCGATCTCGACGTGGGCCCAGGCCGGGCTGGCCGCGAACACCACCGCCCCGATCACGGTCACGGCCACGGCGAGCCGCCACCGCCACGCACGCTAAATCATGGTTTCCTCTCCTCATGGGCGACGTGACACGAGGTAGTCGTCGCCCGAACCCTCCGAGTTCCAGGGTCCTCGGGAACCGCCGGGCGAGGTCCGACGACTACCTAGGCATGACTTGTGCCCGGATCCGGATGGCCATCTCCGCGGACCTCGACGGTGAGGAGCTCGGCGTGCCGGCCGCGACGGTCGACGCCCACGTGGCCGGCTGCGCGGCCTGCCGGGCCTTCCGCGCCGAAGCGCGGGCGCTGCGACGCCGGGTCGGGGTGAGCGCCGCCCCCGCCGTGCCCGACCTCACCAGCCGCGTCATGTTCGCCCTGGCCCGAGAGCAGTCCGAGCCGGCCGCGGCCCGCCAAGGGCTGCGCCTGGGCCTGGCGGTCATCGGGCTCGTCCAGCTCGGCCTCTCGCTGCCCGCCCTGCTCTTCGGCTCCGACGCCGGGATCCCCGTGCACCAGGCGCGCCACCTCGGCTCGTTCGGCGTGGCCCTCGCCGTTGGGCTGCTCGTCGCCGCCTGGCGACCCCACCGGATCGCCGGGCTGCTCCCCCTCGCGACCGCGCTCGTCATCTGCCTGATCGGCAGCGCGATCGCCGACGTCGCCACCGGACACGCCGCGGTCACGAGCGAGCTCACCCACATCGTGGAGATCCTCGGCCTGGTCAGCCTCTGGCTGCTCGACCGGGCCCAACGTTGGCCCGAGTCGGAACCGGAGCTGGCCCTGGCATGAGGTCTCGCAGGCGACTCCTCCGCGTCGCGGTCGTCAGCGGGCTCGCGGCAACAATCGTCGTGCTCCTCGCGGGGCCGGCGTCGGCGCACGCCGTCCTGCTCCAGACGACCCCGGCGCAAGGCGCCGTCCTGACGACGCCGCCGACGGTCGTCAGCCTCCGCTACGACGAGCAGGTCACCTACCTGCCCGGCGCCGTGCGCGTCTACAACGAGCGGGGCGCGCGGGAAGACACCGGCACAATCACGAAGCCCTCCCCCGACGTCGTGCAGGTCGGCGTGCGCCCCCACCTGCCCGACGGCGCCTACGTCGTGACCTGGCGGGTGATCTCCGCCGACACGCACCCCGTCGAGGGGGCCTTCACGTTCCAGGTCGGGCTCCTCGCCAACGCGACGGCGCCCAACGTCACCGGCCTCGCCCAGAACCTGCTCCACAACCAGGGGGGCTCGCGCAGCGTCGGCGTCGTCTACGGCATCGTCCGCGGCACCTACTACACGGGGATCGCGCTGCTGCTCGGGACGCTGGCGTTCACCATGTTCGTGTGGGGCGCGTCGCGTCGGCTCCGGCGCACCGCGCAGCTCCTGTGGGCAGGCTGGATCCTAACGTTCGTCGCGACGATCCTCGCCGTCCTCCTGCAGGGGATCTACGGCGCCGCGCTGTCGTTCAGCGCGATCTTCCGATGGTCCCTCATCAGCGGCGTGCTCCACACGTCCTTCGGGCACATGTCGCTGCTGCGGCTCGGGCTGCTGCTGGCGGGCGTGCCGATGCTGCGCCTCCTGCTGCGCGACCCGGACACCCACCCGCTGCCGAGCTGGTGGCGACCCGTCGCCGTGGCCGGCGCGGTCGGCCTCGCCGTGACCTTCGCGCTGTCGGGTCATGCCCACACGGGCACCCTCCCCACCCTGGGCGTCCCGGCGGACGTGCTCCACATCCTCGCCATGTCCATATGGCTCGGCGGACTGGCCGTCCTCGCGTACGCCGTGTTCCCGCATCGTGCGGTCGACGAGCTGCGGGAGGTCGTCCCTCGCTTCTCGCGCACGGCGGTGGGCTGCGTGGTCGTGCTCGTCGTCACGGGCAGCTTCCAGGCGTGGCGGCAAGTCGGCAGCCTCCACGCGCTCCGCACGACGGACTACGGCCAGACGCTGCTGGTCAAGCTCGTCCTCGTGCTCGTGCTCGTCATCCTCGGCGCGATGAGCCGCCAGGTCGTCGGGTACCTGTACGGGAGGGTCGAGCCCGTTCCCGCGCCACCCAAAGTGCCGGTCGTGGCGGGCGGGTCGGACGACGACCCGTTCCTCGACGACGAAGCGGAGGACTGGGAGCTCGACGAGGCCTTCGAGCTCCGACGCCTGAAGCGCTCGGTGTTCTTCGAGGTGCTCGTCGCCGTCCTGATCATCTCGGTGACCGCCCTGCTCGTCGACGCCGCGCCCGCGAAGGTCGCCGCCGCCCAGCGTGGGACCGGGTCGTCCCAAGTCACGCTGAAGTCGTCGCAGGTCTGGGTGTCGATCTACCTCACCCCGGGGGTGGCGCCGGGCGCCAACGACGTGCACGCGTCGGCGCTCCTGCCCAGTGGTGCGCCCCTCAACCTGTTGCAGCTCACGACCACCATGGACTTCCCCGGCCGGCACATCCCGCCACTCGAGATACCGCTGCGGCACCTCGGTCCCGGGCACTACCTCTCGCCCGGCTTCACCATTCCGTTCTCGGGCGGGTGGCGGATCACCGCGGACGCGCAGCTCAGCGAGTTCAACGAGGTCACGCTCGTCGGGACGCTGCCGGTCGGCTGACCCGCGGTCGCGCGCGCCGCGCGAACATGCGGGGCCGGCGGGTCGCCGGTCCCGGGCACGTCCGAGGCGTCCCCGAGCGAGTCGAGGCGAGCACAGGGTGGCGGCGTCGAAGCGCAGGCCGGCGGGGCGCCAACCGAACCGAGTCGGGGCCGCGCCTCCGCGCCCCGGGCTCCGCGCCGCGCTCCGGGCCCTCGGTCCCGGCCTCGTCGCCGGCGCCTCCGACACGGACCCGACGACCGTCGCGGCCGTCGCCGTCATCGGCGCCACCACGGTCTTCGGCCTCGCGTGGCTCGCACTGCTCATGGCCCCGGCGCTCATCGTCGTGCAGGTCATCGCAGCGCGGCTCGCGGTGCTCGGCGGCACCGACCTCCAGACCGCCGCCCGGACCCGGTTCCGGCCCGCGGTGCAGCACGCCGTCGCCGTGTCGATCATCACCGTCACCGTCCTGACCCTCGCCGCCGACCTCAGCGTGGGCGCCGCGGCCATCGGGCTCCTCGGTGGCATCTCCGCCGGATGGCTCGTGGCGCCCCTCGCCGCGGCGATCGTGGTGCTCCTCGTCCTCGGCACCAACCGCAGCGTGCAACGGGTCCTCAAGTACCTGACGCTGGCGCTGCTCGCCTACGCCGTCTCCGCGGTCCTCACCAACGTGAGCTGGTCGCAGGTGCTGCACCACAGCTTCGTGCCGAGCTTCTCGCTCACCCACGACGACATCGCCGGTGCCCTCGCGCTCGTCGGCACGACGATCACGAGCTACGTCTTCGTCTGGCAGACCGTCGGGCTCGCCGAGGAGCGCCCCGCGCCCGACGAGCTCGGGCCGAAGGAGCTCGACGCGGCGTTCGGGATCGTGTTCGCCGTGGTCATCATCTGGTTCATCCTGGTGGCGACCGGCGCGACGCTCGGCGTCCACCACGAGACGGTGCAGACCGCGCAGGACGCCGCCCGGGCCCTCACGCCCCTCGCCGGCAGCGCGGCGAGCACGGTCTTCGGGCTCGGGCTGCTGGCCTCCGCGCTGATCGCCGTGCCCGTGCTCATGGGCACCACCGCGTACGTCGTCGGCGCCGAGTTCGGGTGGCGGCGCGGCCTCTCCGAGCCGGTGGCCCGGGCGCCCCGCTTCTACACCGCGCTCGCGGTGTCGACGGCCGCCGCCGTCCTCGTGACGCTGGTGCACGTGAGCGCCATCCAGCTGCTGTTCTACGCGAGCATCGCCGGCGGGATCGGCACCCCCCTCGCGCTCGCGTGCCTGCTCGTGCTCGCCCGCGACGGCACGGTGATGCGCGGCCGCCCTATCGGCGGCGGTCTCCGCACCGCGGGGTGGGTGGTCACCGCGACGATGGGCGTCATGAGCGGCCTCTACCTCTTGGACCAGCTCGGCGTGTTCCGCTGACGACGCCTGCTAGTTGGCCGGCGTGAGCGGGGCGAGGAGGTCGGAGAGCCGGACGAGGACGAAGCCCCGCTGGCGGAGCCCGGCGACGACCGACGGGAGGGCGTACGCGGTGAGCGGCGCCGTGTTGCCGCCGGTGATGTGCATCACGATGATCGAGCCCGGCCGGGTGTTGTCGAGCACGTTGTGCACGATCGCCGGGACCGACGTGCCGAACGCGTCGCCGCTCGGGAGGTCGTACTGGATCACGGTGACGCCCGTGGGGGCGATGGCCCGCAGCGCGGCGTCGTCGAAGCAGCCGCCCGGGAACCGGAAGTAGGGGCTGGGTCGGGTCGTGAAGCTGCGCAGCAGCAGCTCCGAGCGGGCCACGTCGGCGGCCATCGCCGAGACCGGCAGCGTGCCGAGCCCGTAGCAGGGCTGGTGGAACGCCTCGTGCGCGTAGGAGTGGCTGCCGAGCTCGAACAGCGGGTCGGCGGCGAGCCGCCGAGTCAGGTCGGGGTAGCGCTCCATCCACTTGCCCGCAAGGAAGATCGTGGCGGGGACCTGCAGCTGGTCCAGCTCGTCGATCACCGCGACGTTCGCGAACGACGCCACCCGGCCGGAGTTGAGCTCCTGGATCATCGCGTCGGTGAGGTTCGAGTCGAACGTCAACGCGACGAGGGGCCGGTCGCGGGGGCCGTTGTAGAACACGGGCGGCATCGGTGGGGGCGGCGGCAGCACCGTCGTCGGCACGGTGAGGGGCTTGGTCGTCACCACCGGCGCGGCGCGACGGGCCGGTGGGGGTGGCGCGCCGACGCTCATCGACGCGACGACCACCGCAACGACCACCACCGCGGCCCCGATCGCCGCACCGAGCGCGACCCGTCGCCGCCGGCCCGCTCGTCGGCCACTTCGCCTGCCCATTGCGCTACCCAGCTCCGCCCGACGCCCGTGTGACCCCCGGAGTCCCCCTCTCCGGCGTCGCCATTCAACCAAACGGTGCCGCGCCGGTGCGATTCCGGTCTTGGCTCAGCTCGTCCTGGCACACTGGTTCGAGGTTCCGCGTTACGAGAGCCGTCGGTCCCTCGGTGAGAGGGAGCGTGACACTGCCTTCGGGCTGCCGACGTAGAGCCGAATGTACGCAGAGCGTCGAAATCGACCCATTACCCGATTCCGGTCGTCGCGGCCGTGGAAGGGTGGTGCGATGACAGCCTGGGCACCGCCGCGGCCCCGGACCGCCGGGGCGGCGTGACCGCATCCCGCGCCGCCGACCCGGCGAGGACCGGTCCGGTCACGGCCGCGGGCTGCCGACCGTCGGGCTCGGCGTAGCCGTGGTCATGCTGGCCAGCGTGCTCGGCGACATCGGGCGCAGCCTCCGCGAAGGTTTCTTCATGTTCTGGGAGACCCTCTGGCCGCTGATCTTCGGCTTCTCCCTCGCCGGCGCCGTGCAGGCGTTCGTGTCACCGTCGGAGATGCACCGGGTGCTCGGCGATCACCGCCCCGCCGCGGTGGCGCGGGCCAGCGGGCTGGGCGTCGTGTCGTCGTCGTGCTCCTACGCCGCGACCGCGATGGCGAAGTCGCTGTTCCAGAAGGGCGCCGACTTCACGACCGCCATGATCTTCATGTTCGCGTCCACGAACCTCGTCGTGGAGCTCGGTGTCGTGCTCATCGTGCTCCTCGGCTGGCAGTTCGCCGCGGCCGAGTTCGTCGGCGGGCCCATCATGATCCTGCTCCTCGCCCTGACCGGCACGCTGGTGGTCGGGACGGCCCGCCTGGCCACGGTCCGCCGCCGCGTCGACGCTGCCACCGGGGACCACGACCACGCGGCGATGGTGAGCGCATCCCGGCAAGCCGAGCTGGAACGGGAGCCGTGGCGCACGAAGCTGCGCTCGCGGCGAGCCTGGGGCGACGCGGCTGCGTACACGATGGCGGACCTGTCGATGCTGCGTCGCGAGCTGGTCCTCGGCTACCTGATCGCCGGGTTCCTCGCGATCCTTGTGCCGAACACCGCGTGGAACGCGGTGTTCCTCCACGGGCACGGGGTGTGGACGTCGATCGAGAACGTGGTCGTCGGCCCGTTCATCGCCATCATCAGCTTCGTGTGCTCGATCGGCAACGTGCCGCTCGCCGCGGCGCTGTGGTACGGCGGGATCAGGTTCGGCGGCGTGATCGCGTTCATCTTCGCCGACCTCATCACGTTCCCACTGCTGTTCATCTACCGGAAGTACTACGGGACCCGCCTGATGCTCCGGCTCGTCGTGTGGTTCTGGGCGGTGATGGCCGTCGCCGGCCTCGCGGTCGAGGGCCTCTTCTCGGTCCTCGGGCTCATCCCGACGGTGCACGGGCACCGCATCGTCGACACCACGTTCCACTGGAACTACACGACGGCGCTGAACATCGTGTTCCTCGCCGTCTTCGCGTACCTGTACTGGCTGTACCGGCACCGCAGCACCGGCGAGCCCGACGACGCCCATCAGGCCGTGGCGCCGTCCCGGCCGTGATCCGGGTCGCGGTCGTCGGCGACGACGCGCCGGTCAGTCGTCCGGGGTGACGGTCTCGGCCGCGAGGGGGTCGGCGAACGGGTCAGCGAACGGGTCGGCGAAGGGATCGGCATCGGCGAAGGGGTCGACGTCACCCCGCTCCTTCTCGAGCTTGCGCTCCTGGCGCCGCTCGCGTTTCAGCGCGGCCTTCTCCTTCTTGGCCCGCTCTCGTTGCTGCTTCTCGAACGTGACCCGCCGCGTTGCCATGGTGTGTCTCCTTCAACCGCCGCGTGGTTCGGGGCCGGCCAGCGCTGCCGGGCCCGGGGTCCTCGACTCGGCCGGCGGCTCGAGACGCTGCAGGTCGGGCCGAGCCCGATGTGCCGTCCTCGACCGCCCTCGACGCGGTGGACAAACCAGTGTAGGCCGGTTCCGGGCGCCGCGACGCGCCAGCCCGTCGAATCCCCGGGCGCGTGGGGTTCGCGGTGGCGGCGTCGTCGGTTGGAGCACGGCGAATCCGGTGGCACACTGCCTATATGGCGACTTCCACGCTGTCGGCCGCGGAGCGCGCCGGCGCGGCTGACCGAGCTCGAGGACGTGATGGCGCTCATGCGGCCCGCCGTCCAGCAGGACGGCGGTGACCTGCAGGTCGTCAGCGCCGACCCGGAGACGGGTGTCGTGCAGGTCACCCTGCAAGGGGCCTGCAGCACGTGCGCCATCAGCACCGCCACGCTCGAAGTCGGCGTCCGTCGGATCCTCACCGACCGTCTGTCCTGGGTCACCGAGGTCGTCGGGGACGTGGACGACAGCATCGACGAGGCGGCAAGCGTCGCGATGGGACGAGGCAGTTACGTCCCGAAGAGCACCGAGTCGCCCTGACTCGAGGCGCCGCTCGGTCGCAGGAACGGTGCGTCAAGGGCCGGGCCGCGCCCGGCGACAGGTGAGGCTATGACGGAATCGGGCGTGCCGTCCGCGGTCGAGCCTCCGGCCGGGTACCACTCAGTGACGCCACGCATGGTCGTCAGCGACGTCGCCGGCGAGGTGGAGTTCCTCCGGGCGGTGTTCGACGCCTCCGGCGACCTGCACGACGGCCGGCCCGCGGAGATGCGCATCGGCGACTCGCTGGTCCTGGTGACCCCCGGCGGCGTGCGTCCGCTGTTCCCGGCCTTCCTGTACATCTACGTCGACGACGCCGACGAGGTCTACCAGCGGGCGCTCACCGCGGGCGCCGTGAGCGTCGAAGCGCCACTCGACACGCCCTACGGCGACCGACGGGCGATGGTGCGCGACCCGTTCGGCAACACCTTCCAGATCGCGCACCGCTCCGCGACCGCCTGACGGGCCGAGACCGGATCACTCGACACCTCGGCGACCGGTCGCCCGAGGCCTCAGGCGTCGAAGGGCGCCACCACGCGCCGCAACAGCGCAGCGAGCTCGGCGCGTTCGGAGGCGTCGAGTGCCCCGAGGATGGCGTGTTCGCGTTGGGCCAGGTCCTGGAGCGCGCTGTCCACGCGTCGACGTCCCGTGGCGGTGAGCTGCACTCGCACGGACCGGGCGTCGGTCGGGTCGGGGCGTCGCCGCACGAGACCGCGCTGCTCGAGGTGATCGATTCGGTTCGTCATCGTGCCCGAGCTGACCAGCGTCTGCGCCACCAGCTGACCCGGTGAGAGCTGATGCGGGGGATCGGCTCGGCGGAGGGCGGAGAGCACGTCGAAGGTCCAGGTCTCGAGGTCGTGGCGGGCGAACACGACGCTGCGCTGACGGTCGAGGTGTCGGGCGAGGCGCGTCACGCGCGACAGCACCTCGAGGGGCGAGACGTCCACGCTGGGCAGCGCGCGGCGCCAGCCCCCGACGAGCCGGTCGACTTCGTCTTCCATCACCCGCCTCCGACTCCGAGCAACCCGTAGCCTCGCCCCATATCTTGACATCAAGAGATAAGTAGTGCCAGTATCTCGATATCAAGAGATATCGAGGAGGCGCTATGACGGCCGACACCTACGCCCGGTACCCGGAGGCGGTGGCCTGTGCTCGTCGGCGCCTCGACCGGCCGGTGACCTTCGCCGAGAAGGTCCTGTTCGCCCACGCCGAGGACGTCGAGACGGTCGGCCTGGCTCGGGGCGCGACTTCGTCGACTACCGACCCGACCGGGTCGTGATGCAAGACGCCATGGCCCAGATGGCGCTGCTCCAATTCATGACCACCGGACTGGCGCGGGTGGCGGTGCCGACGACCGTGCACTGCGACCATCTCATCCGCGCCCACGTCGGCGCCGCCGCCGACCTTACCGAGGCACTCGACGCGAACACCGAGGTGTACGAGTTCCTCCGCACGGTCTCCGAGAAGTACGGCATCGGCTTCTGGAAGCCGGGCTCGGGCATCATCCACCAGGTCGTCCTCGAGCACTACGCCGTCCCCGGCGGGATGATCGTCGGCACCGACAGCCACACCCCGAACGCCGGCGGGCTCGGGAGCGTGGCGATCGGCGTGGGCGGCGCCGACGCCGTCGACGTGATGGCCGGACGGCCGTTCAATTCGCACGTCCCGACGCTGATCGGTGTCCACCTGACCGGACGGCTCTCGGGCTGGGCCTCGCCGAAGGACGTCATCCTCAAGGTCGCAGGGACCCTGACCACCCGGGGTGGGACCGGCGCGATCGTCGAGTACTTCGGTCCGGGAGCCTCGACGATCTCCGCCACCGGCCGGGCGACGATCTGCAACATGGGCGCCGAAGTGGGCGCGACCTGCTCGCTGTTCTCCTACGACCACCGCTCGGCCGAATATCTCCGGGCGACCCGTCGCGAGCACCTGGCCGACCTCGCCGAGCGGTACGCCGAGCACCTGCGGCCTGACCCCGAGGTGGAGGCGGAGCCCGAGCGCTTCTTCGACCGAGTGGTCGACGTCGACCTCGACGAGCTCGAGCCGCACCTCGTCGGGCCGCACACGCCGGATCTGGACCGTCCGATCTCGGACGTCGCAGCAGCCGCCCGAGACCACCACTATCCGCTCGACATCTCGTATGCGCTGGTCGGGTCGTGCACCAACTCCTCCTACGAGGACATCGGCCGTGCCGCCCATGTCGCCCGCCAGGCGAAGGCCGCGGGGCTCCGCGTCCGGGCGCCCCTGCTCGTCACACCGGGTTCGGAGCAGATCCGGGCGACGATCGAGCGCGACGGGTTGCTCGCAGATCTGGAGGCGATCGGCGCCACCGTGCTCGCCAACGCCTGCGGGCCGTGCATCGGCCAGTGGCAGCGTAACGACACCCAGATCGGCGAGCGCAACACGATCGTGTCGTCGTTCAACCGGAACTTCCCGCGCCGCAACGACGGCAACGCCGACACGTTCTCCTTCATCGGATCACCCGAGACCGTCGTCGCGATGGCGTTGACCGGTCGACTCGACGTCGACTTCGTCGACGAGCCGGTCCGCGCGGGCGACGGTGCCTCGATGCTCCTCGAGCCGCCGGTCGCGGACGAGCTCCCGGCGAAGGGCTTCGTGTCGGATGAGTCAGGCTTCGTGGCGCCCGCCCTCGACGGATCGTCGGTCGCCGTCGTCGTCCAGCCCGGCTCGGAGCGTCTCGAGCTGCTCGAGCCCTTTCCCCCCTGGGACGGCACGGACCTCACGGGCTTGCGGGTGCTGCTGAAAGCGGCAGGCCAGTGCACCACCGACCAGATCTCGCCGGCCGGACCCTGGTTGCGCTACCGCGGCCATCTCACGAACATCTCGCAGAATCTGTTCCTCGGGGCAAACAACGCCTTCACGCTCAGTGGGTCGGGCCGCGGCATCGACGTGCGCGACGAGTCGCTGGTCCCGTTGCCCGAACTGGCTCGCGCGCGTACCGGCAGGCTGGGATCGGATGGGTCGCCGTCGGGGACAGCAACTACGGCGAAGGCTCGTCTCGCGAGCACGCGGCCATGGAGCCCCGGTTCCTGGGCGGTCGGGCGGTCATCGCCCGATCCTTCGCCCGGATCCACGAGGCGAACCTGAAGAAGCAGGGCGTGCTGGCGCTGAGCTTCAGGGATCCCGACGACTACGAGCGCATCCTCGCTCTCGACTCGGTCGACATCGTCGGGCTCGCCGACCTGGCCCCCGGACAACCCGTACGCGTGGTGGTCCACCATGCCGACGGCCGCGTCGACCACGTGCTCACGACCCACACCATGTCGAACGAGCACATCGACTGGTTCCAGGCCGGCTCCGCGCTCAACGCGTTGCGAGAGGCGACTCGGACACGCTGAGAGGTGATCGTGGCGACGAGATCCTCACTGCACGGACGCGACGCGGTGTCATAGGGTCGGAGCCTCACGCGTCGCCGTTCGGCCACTGCCGCACAGGTTGCGCCCCGCCGCGCTCAGAGCTCGCCGCCGCGCTACTCACCCGGTTCGGTGGGGTGCTGCTCGGCGTGGCCCTCGCGGATGATCCACGTCACGAGAAGGCAGACGAGCGTGACCGCCACGATGACCTCGGTCCAGAAGAACGCCGCGTAGTCGGTCAATGTCCCCAGAGCCGGCGCACCCGGGAGTGCTTGGGTGCGAATGAGCGGGAACGCAAAGAGCAGTGCCGCGAGGTAGGTGAGTGGCCCGGCATCGATGCGATCGGTGGAGCAGCGTCAGCATCAAGGCCATGGCCACACCGGCAAGGGCGAGCGCCCACATGAGCACCATGATGAAGAGGACATAGAAGACGGTGGCGCTGGCTCGCTGAATGTGCACGTCGAAGGACTGCACATACTTTCCCGGCTGCACGTCAGAGGGGGTGATGACTTGGACGTTGACCTTCCAGCCGCCGATGTACGAGCCCAGGGAGACGACGGACGGCACACGCGCCGCGAGATCCCGGAGGCTTCCGCCGGTCTTGATCACGGCGATGTCAAAGTAGGACGGTCCAGACTCGCGGTACGTGTCGAACGGGTAGCTCGTGACCTGACCGACGATGTCGAGGGTCACGTCGGTCGGTGGCATCACTTGGCCAGCGTCGAAGGAATACGCCGACGTACCGGTGGTGCCTCTGACCAGCACGGTGACCGGCGTCCTCAGCTGGCCTTCGGCGTCAGCATAGGTACCTTGCGGTGTGAGCTCGAGGCGTACGAGGGCCTCCTGTGTGTCCGGCGTCACGGACAAGAGGGTGGCGACGATCGAGATGACGTCCTTGGCGTTCGCTGACGGGAGACCGGCGTACGAGTACTGGTAGTCACGGGTCTGACCGGAGCTGGAGCGGTAGCTGTGCTGCGCGACAACGGACCCGACCGCGGCCAGCGCGACGACCGCAACCGCAGGCCACGATGGTCCGCCGGTGCGCATGGCGACCGAACAGGCTTGGAATGGGAAGAAGGGTGCGTGCTGGCTCGGTGCCGGCCGATGCCCTCCAGGGCAGGCGTGCTGGGACGTTGTCGTCGGACGCCGGCGCGGCACGGCAGTGGAGGTGACGGGACTTGAACCCGTGACTTCTTCGTTGCGAACGAAGCGCTCTACCGGGCTGAGCTACACCCCCGTGCGCGGTGCAGGGTACCAGTTGCCTCTCGCGGCGCGGCCGGCGACGGGCCGGTGTCTCAGCGTGGCGCGGACGGGCTGCGCCCGTCGAGCACAGCGTCGAAGCGGGCGAGCACGACGGCGTTCGTGATGTCGCCGCGGGTGCGCTCGAGCACGGCGCGGAGCGCGTCGGTGGCGCGCCGGAGGCCGCCGGTGAGGGCGTCGGGGTAGTCGACGCTGGCCGCGACGTCGTAGGCGTCCTCCATGACGGCGAACAGCGTCTCGGCTTCGGCGGCGTCACCGGCTCGGAGGCGGTCGAGGACGGCGCGGCGCAGCTCGCTCGCCCCCTCGACCATGCCGTGCAGGAAGGCGGGTGCGTCGACGTGCAGCGTCGCCGCGTCGGGTGGCGGGTCGTGGGTCACGAACGCGAGGGTGAGGTTCGCCTCGGCGTACTCCTTCTGGGCGTCGTGGAGGAACCCGGCCTCCCGCACCGCGGGATGGTCGGCCGTCGCCGCGGCGGCCTCGTCGAGCGCCGCCGCGGCGGCGGCGAGGTGCTCGCGGGCCGGTTCGAGGGTGCCGCGGTGCACGGCGCGCACCGCGAGCGCCGATTCGCGGGTGGCGCGGCGGCACAGGGGCAGGGTCCGCTCGCGGGCGTCGTGGCGGGCTTGGAGCGTGTCGGTGGCGGCGGCCGCGGCCCGGCGGAGGTCCGGCGAACCTCCTGGCGCCACCGGGGAGCTCAGTACGTGGCGGTGCGGCGCAGCGCGAACACCGGCTCGGCGCCGCGGTTCGTGTCCGCCAGCGGCGGCACGGACCGGAGCCGGCGGCCGGCGAGCTCCGAGGCCGGCAAGGTGGCCCGCGGGCTCTGCTGCCGCGCCTTCATCTGGAGCAGCAGGTAGATGTAGCCGCCAAGCGCCGCGTCGCAGATGAAGTTGAGCCCGAAGAACACGATGCTGCCGTTGCTGAACGCCGCCATGATCAGCGTGATGCCGACGGCGCAGAGGAGCCCGACGAGCACGTCGCGGCGGCGCCGCTGGGAGGTGGTCATCCCGCCGGGCGCCCGGGCCGGCGCTCCGAGGCCCATCCCGCCCATCGGGCCGGTCGGACCGACCGGGCCCATCAGGGCCTCGACACCCCCGCCGTCGCGGTCGTAGCCGCGGACCCGGCCGACGGCCGAGCTGAAGATGGACAGGACCTGGCCCATGCCGCCGGTGACCTGGCCGTGACCGCTCTCCGCGCGGGACCGCAGGATCGGGGGGATGAGGACGACGGCCCAGAGGATGCACAGGACGAGAATGACGACGATGGCCATGATCCGGTGCTGCTCCTCTTCCTCTCCGCCAGCTGCTCCGCCTAAACAGCGCCACGGCGGACCCTCAGGGATCACGCCGTGGAAGTTGAGTGAAAGGCTAGTCAGTGGGGGGCGGCGAGGGTCAACCCGGGCGGGTCAAGAATCCGCTATTTCTTCGGGTCCGTGTCAGGTTCCCGGTTCGCGGTCGTCCGCGCGCCGCCAGTGGCCGGACCGGCCGCCGGTCTTCTCCCACAAGGCCAGCTCCCCGATCTGCATGCCCCGATCGACTGATTTGCACATGTCGTAGATGGTCAGCGCCGCCACCGCGGCTGCGGTGAGCGCCTCCATCTCGACGCCGGTCCGGTCGACCGTGTCGACCTGCGCCTCGACCTCGACGTGAGCCTCCTCGATCCGGAAGTTCACGTAGACCGCGCCGACCAGCAGCGGGTGGCAGAGCGGCAACAGGCTCGGGGTCTGCTTCGCGGCCTGGATGCCGGCCACCCGGGCGACGGCGAGGACGTCACCCTTCGTGATGGCGCCCGAGGCGATCTGGGAGGCGGTGTCGGGCTGCATGTGCACCCGGCAGCGGGCGACCGCCCGGCGGTGGCTCGCCTCCTTCGCGGTGACGTCGACCATCCGGGCGCGCCCGAGCGGATCGAGATGGGTGAACTCGGACGCGCTCACGCAGCGTGCAGTGTACGGGGAGGCCGGCGCCCCGATGTCCGCCGCCCGCGGCGGGCGGCTGGTCCCGCCTCGAGGGTCAGCCGCCGATCTGGCTCATCGTGCGGGCCGGGCGGACGAAGTCGACCTGGCCGATGCGATGCCCGGCCCACTTGGCCGCGACGGCGTCGGCGATGACGGCGGCGACCGCGTCGTCGGCGTCGGCGGCGGGGCCCTCGGCGCGGAGCAGGGCCCGCAGGTCGGTCTCGCCGAGGGCGAACAGACAGGTCCGGAAGCGTCCTTCGGCGGTCACCCGCACCCGGTCGCAGTCCCCGCAGAACGGCTCGGTGACGCTGGCGATGACGCCGACGTCGCCGCGCCCGTCGGCGTAGCGGTGCCGGGCCGCGGGCTCGACATGATGGTCGGTGGCGGCCGGCGCGAGGGGGAAGACGGCGTCGATCCGCTCGAGGATCTGGTGGGCGGGGACGACCTGGTCCATCGACCAGCGGCCGGGGGCGTCGAGGGGCATGAACTCGATGAAGCGCACGCCGACCCCGAGGTCGCGTCCGTAGGCGGCGAGGTCGACGACCTCGTGGTCGTTGACGCCGCGGATCACGACGCAGTTGAGCTTCACCGGGTCGAGGCCGGCGTCGAGCGCGGCGTCGACGCCGGCGAGGACCCGGTCGAGCTCGTCACGGCGCGTCAACGACTGGAAGGTGGACCGGTCGAGCGAGTCGAGCGACACGTTCACGCGGTTGAGTCCCGCGGCGGCGAGGTCGTGCGCGAGCTCGGGGAGCCGGACCCCGTTCGTCGTCATCGCCAGGTTCACGCCGAGCGGGGCGAGCAGCTCGAAGAGGCGGGGCAGGTGGGCCCGCATGGTGGGCTCCCCGCCGGTGACGCGCACCGCGTCGAACCCGAACCGCTCGACGCAGATCCGGGCCACCCGGGCCTGCTCCTCGTAGGTGAGGAGCTCGTCGCGGTCGAGCCACACCATCCCCTCGGCCGGCATGCAGTAGGTGCAGCGGAAGTTGCACCGGTCGGTGATCGAGAGGCGCAGATCCTTCGCCTGGCGGCCAAAACCGTCGACGAGCGGGGTGGCCACACCGTCAGGGTATGCCCGGCCCAGAACCGGCTTGACAGGAACCACCGTGAGTGGTCTCATGGGCGGGCCCTACCACCGAGCGTGGTAGGGGGAGGACAACCGAGCCACCTCTCGGGGAGGCGACGATCCGCTGGCCGGGAAACTGGTCGCATTAGCCAGCGGGGAGCCAGGCGAAACCGGCCCCACAAACCGTGGGCCGGCTGTCGCCGTTTGCTGGACGAGAGGGCAGAGCGTGGCTCGGAGGTCGGAGCACCGGAACCGTCGGCTGGGGCTGGCCGTCGCCGGTCCTGCCTCGAGCGCCGGTCTGCCCGGACACCGGAGGTCATCGGCGACCTCCGGCATCCCGGCCGGTCGCATCGCACCGTCGCGTGGGGGACGCACGGATGCGTGGCGACGCGGGTCGACGTGGGCCAGCGGCGGTGGGGTCGACACGTCGTCGACGGAGACGGTGCGCGTCCCGCACGGGATGTCGTCGCCGTCGGGTGTCGGGCTGGGCTGACGAACCGTCGGCGCAGGCTCCGGCCTTCTTGGGGCAGGCCGGAGCCCGACCCCCTCCATGTCAGTGGTCGGGCACACCATCCAGGGACACGACGGTGACCGGCGCGCCCGCCGGGAGGCCGTCGCCGTCCGGGATGCACGCCAGCCCGTTCGCCGCCGCGGTGGCGGACAGCACGTTGCTCGCCTGGTCACCGACGCGCGACACCCGGTAGCCGTCCGGGGTGCTGCGCAGCCGGACCCGGTCCAGGTGCAGTCGCCCGTCCCGGCGCCGCGCGAACGGATGCTCGGTGCGCGCTGGACACCTCGGGCCGGAAGCGGTGGGGATGCCCGAGCCGGGTCAGCATCGCGGGGCGGGCGAAGCACTCGAAGCTCACGAGCGACGACACCGGGTTGCCGGGCAGCCCGAACACCGGGGTCCCGTCCACGAACCCGACGGCGAGCGGCTTCGCCGGCTTGATCGCCACCTGCCGGGCGATGAGCGTGCCCAGCCGCCCCAGCGCGGCGTGCACGAAGTCGAAGTCGCCGACCGACACGCCCCCGCTCGTCAGCACGACGTCGTACTCCGCCACCGCGGCCGCGAGCGCCGCGGTGATCGCCGCCTCGTCATCACGGACGATGCCCAAATCGATCGCCTCACAGCCCGCCTCGCGGGTCAACGCGAGGAGCATGGGTCGGTTCGAGTCCCGGATCTGGCCGGGCGCCAGCGGCCGGGCATCGTCCTCGGCTGCGACGAGCTCGTCCCCGGTCGAGAGCACACCCACGCGGCGCGCGGCGCGTGACCCGGACACGGGTGATCCCCACGCTGGCGAGCACCCCGAGGGACGCGGCGCGGAGCACCGTGCCGGCGGGGAACACCGAGGCCCCCGCGACGAGGTCGCCGCCCGCGGCCCGCACGTGGTCACCGGCCGTCGCCGCGGCCGCGACGAGCACCCCGTCGTCGCCGTCGGGTGTCGTGCGCTCGACCATCACGATGGCGTCCGCCCCGGGCGGGATGGGCGCGCCGGTCATGATCCGGATCGCCTCGCCCTCCCCGACCGCCCGGTCCGGTGCCCGGCCCGCGGGCAGGAGCCCGACGACGCGCAGCCGCACCGGTGACTCGGCGGTGGCCGCGGCCGTGTCCGCGGCGCGCACGGCGTAGCCGTCCATCGCGGTGTTCGCGAACGGGGGGACGGCCTCGCCGCTGCGGACCTCCTCGGCGAGCGCCAGCCCGTGCGCGTCGGCGAGCGCCACGGTGACCGGCTCGAGGCGAGTGACCGCCGACAAGACCTCCTCCTGAACCGCGGCGAGCGGGACCAGGCTCATCGCCGGGGGTGACGCTCGACGATCGTGGCCAGGATGTCGGCGAGCCCAGGACCCAGGTCGGGCCGCTGGAGCGCCAGCTCGACGTTCGCGCGCAGGAAGTCGAGCTTCTGGCCGATGTCGTAGCGGCCCTGCGAGAACACCACCCCGTGGACCGGCGCGTCCTCGAGCAGCACACCGACCGCGTCGGTGAGCTGCAGCTCGCCGCCGACGCCCGGCTCGGTGCGGTCGAGCGCGTCGTAGATCGCCGGCGAGAACACGTACCGGCCGATCACGGCGAGGTTCGACTTCGCGTCGGCCGGGTCGGGCTTCTCGACGACGCCGTGCACGCGGGCCAGCCCCTCCTCGACGACCTCGACCTCGGCGCAGCCGTACGCCGAGATGTCGCGGGGAGCGACCTCCATGAGGGCCAGGACGGCGCCGCCCTCGGCGGCGTGCACCTCGAGCATCCGGCGCAGCAGCCGCGCGTCGTCGACCATGATGTCGTCGCCGAGCAGCACCGCGAACGACTCGGCGCCGGTGTGGTCGCGGGCCACCGACACGGCGTGGCCGAGACCGAGCGGGTCGCGCTGGCGGATGTAGTGGAGGTCCGCGAGGTCGTTCGTGGCCTGCACCTGCCGCAGCAGCTCGTCCTTGCCGTCTTGCTCCAGGTAGAACTCGAGCTCGAAGTTGCGGTCGAAGTGGTCCTCGATGGCCCGCTTGCCGCGCCCGGTGATCACCAGCACGTCCCGCAGACCGGCCCGGGCCGCCTCCTCGACGACGTACTGGATCGACGGCTTGTCGACGATGGGCAGCATCTCCTTGGGCTGGCTCTTCGTCGCCGGCAGGAACCGCGTGCCGATCCCCGCGGCCGGGATCACCGCCTTGTGCACCGAGGGCGTCGTCACGCTGCGACGCTACCGCCGTCGTCTTCTTGGCCCAGCCCATGCTCCTCGCCGCGCACGAGTCGACGCAGGTTCGAGAGGTGACGGACGATCACGAGCGCGGCCAGCCCGCCAGTCACCGCGATGTCGAGCGCCGATCCGTCGCGCAGCGCCACGATCGCCGGGAACGCCAGCGCGCACACGATCGACGCGACCGACGCCTTCCGCAGCCCGCGGGCGATCCCGAGCCACACCGCGCCGAGCACCGCGGTCTCGAGGGGGAACACGACGGCCAGGACGCCGGCCGCGGTGGCGACACCCCGGCCGCCTTTGAAGCGCCGGGTGATGGGGAACACGTGCCCGACGACCGCGGCCACGCCGAGGATGAACGCGCCGCGGTGCCCGTCGAGTGCGACGCCGGCGCCCGCCGCGGCGGCGCCCTTGCCGATGTCGAGGACGAGCACGAGGAGCCCGGCCTTCCAGCCGAGGAGCCGGAACGTGTTCGACGCGCCCGGGTTGCCGGACCCTTCGTGGAGGATGTCGTGGCCCCGGGCGCGGGCGACGAGGGCGGCGCTCGGGAACGTCCCGAGGAGGTAGGCCACCGGGAAGAGGGACCCGATGAGGAGCACGGTCGAAAGTCTCTCGCTCCGGAGCGGTCAGGGATGACGGAGGCCCCCGCCGGCGTTACGCTTAGCAGTCAACGGCTCCGAGTGCCAGCCCCGGGCTGACGGGTCGACCGAGTCGGGAGCGGAGGGTCATGCCCACCTACCGGTACCGCTGCGGCGGATGCGGCGAGGAGTTCGAGGTCTGGCAGTCGTTCACCGAAGACCCGCTCCACACCCACGATCACGGCTGCGGCGGCGAGCTGGTCAAGGTCCTGACCCCGGCGGGGATCGTGCTGAAGGGGCCAGGCTTCTACCGCAACGACAGCCGCACCGGGTCCGGCAAGCGTGGCGGCGGCTCCAGCGACGGCGGCTCCAGCGACGGCGGCTCCAGCGACGGCGGCTCGAGCGACGGCGGGTCGAGCGACGGCGCCGGCACCAAGAAGCCGGCCGCCAAGAAAGACGGCGATGGCGGGTCGACGTCGTCGGGTGGAGAAACGACGACGAGCGGCTCGTCGTCGGCGAGCCAGCACCACGTCGTGAGCGCGGCGGCGCCCGCCGCCTCGAGCGGTGCCCGCCCCGTCGAGGCGGTGATCTTCGACTACGGCGGCGTGATCTCGGTGCGCTTCCTCGCCGACCTCGGGACCTTCGAGGCCGAGCTCGGCTACCCGCCGGGCAGCGTCACGGAGCTGATGTTCGGCGGGGTGGCCGATGGCGCGACGGTCCACGACTTCCACCTCCTCGAGATGGGCCGCCTGTCGCTCACCGACTACCTCGCCGGGCTGTCACCGACGCGCCCCCGACGTGCTCGGCCGACCGCTCGACTACGGCGCGTACCAGCAGTTCATGGCCGCGTCCGCCGTCGCGGTGCACTGGCCGGTCGTGCACCGGATCCGGCGGCTGCGCGACGACGACGTCGCGCTGGCGCTGCTCACGAACAACGTACGCGAGTTCGGGGACACCTGGCGCGCCACCTTCCCGGTCGACGAGCTGTTCCGGATCGTCGTCGATTCGAGCGAGGTCGGGATGCGCAAGCCGGACCCGGCGATCTACGAGCACACGTGCGCGCGCCTCGGGGTCGCCCCGGATGCCACCGTCTTCGTCGACGACGTCGAGGAGAACGTCGCCGCGGCCGCGGCGGTCGGGCTCGACACGGTGCGCTTCGGCACGGACCCGGTGGCGTCGCTCGCCGAGCTGGACGCCATCCTCACCCGCCGCGGCGTCAGGACCCGCTGACCTGCATCTCGTCGATCAGCAGCGTCGCCCCGGCCGCCGACCCGGGCAGCCAGGTGAGGTCGGCGCCGACCTCGACCACGTCGAGGAGCATGCGCTGCAGCGTCGACGCGACCGTCACCTCGCGCACCGGCTCGGCGAACGCGCCGTCGCGCACCATCAGACCGACAGCGCCGACCGAGAAGTCGCCGCTCACCGGGCTGGTGCCGGAGTGCAGCCCGCTCACCGTCTGCACGTACAGCGCGGCGGGCAGCGACGCGACGATCGCGTCGGGGGTGTGGTCACCCGGCGTGAGCGCGAGGGCGCGGGCGCCGACCCCGGGCGGTGACGCGAGGTCGCGCACCGCGGCGCCGGTCGTGCCGACGCCGGAGCGCCGCCCCGTGTAGACGTTCTGGAGGAACCCGGAGAGCGTCCCCCCGTCGAGCAGGGGCGTGCGGCGCGTCGGGACACCCTCGGCGTCGTGGGTCGTGGCGCCGCGGGCACGCGGATCGGTCGGGTCGTCGACCAGGGTCACGACGGGGGCAGCGACCTGCTCGCCGTCACGGCCGGCGAACATCGACCGTCCCTTCAGCACCGCCTCGCCGTTCAGCGCCGCGCCGATCACCGCGAGCAGGGACGCGGTGACGAGCGGGTCGAGGACGACGGGCAGCCGCTGGGTCCGGGGCTGCACCGCGCCCAGGAGCCGGGTGGCGCGCGTCGCGGCGTCGCGGGCGGCGGCGTCGACGTCGAGCTCGTCGACCGACCGGCCGACCGAGAAGCCGAAGCCGGTGCGGGTCTCGTCGCCGGCGCTGGCGAGCGCGGTGGCGCTGCACGAGCAGGCGGTCCGCCGCGTCGCGGCCTCGACGCCGAGCGAGCTGGCCACGGCCGCCTCGATCGCCGCGTCGTGGTAGTCGGCGCTCTCGACGCCGCGCACCCGCGGGTCCGCGGACGCGGTCGCCGCCTCGAGCGCGAGCGTCAAGTCGATCTTCGCGTTCGTGGCGACCGACGCCAGGTCGTCGCGCCAGAGGTCGAGGCGGGCGGACGGGGCCGCGGCCTCGTCGGGGGTGGGCAGGCCGAGCCACGGGTCGGGCGCGGCGAACCGGGCGTTGTCGCGGGCCTCGGCGAGCGCGTCGTCGAGCAGCGCCGGGTCGAGCGCGCCGGCCCAGGCGTAGCCCTGCCGGCCGTCGCGCACGCACGCGGATCCCCACGCCGGCCTGCTCGGCGACGGTGAGCGATTCGACGTCGCCGCGCAGCACGGCCACGTCGGTCTCGCGGCTCCGCAGGACGTACGCCTCGATCGCCTCGCCCGGCTCGGCCTGCTCGGCGACGGCGCGGGCGACGCCGAGCGGCTCAGGCACGCGCCGTGCCGCCGACGGTCAGCTCCGCGACCCGCAGCGTGGGCTGCCCCGCCGACACGGGCACCCGCTGCCCCTTGCCGCACGTCCCGGCCCAGGTCTCGAAGTCGGAGCCGACGGCGTCGATGCGGCGCAGCACCTCGGGCCCGTTCCCGATCAGCTGGGCGGCACGCACCGGCGCGGTGATGCGCCCGTCCTCGATCAGGTAGGCCTCGGTGACACCGAACACGAAGTCGCCGGTCGCCGGGTCGACCTGGCCGCCGCCGAGCGCGACGCAGTACAGCCCGTTCGGGGTGCCGGCGATGATCGCGTCGGGGTCGGCATCGCCGGCGAGGAGCAACGTGTTCGTCATCCGGACCAGCGGGAGGTGCTGGTAGCTCTCCCGACGGCCGTTGCCCGTGCTGGCCCGCCCCTCCTTGCGGGCCCGCAGCCAGTCGAACATGTAGTCGGTGAGCCGGCCGTCCTCGATGAGGGTGGTGCGGCGCGCCGGCGTGCCTTCGTCGTCGACGGCGTACGTGCCCCACTCGCGCGGGTAGGCGCCGTCGTCGACGAGCGTCACACCCGGCGCGGCGACCTGCTCACCGATCCGGCCGCGGAACACCGACGCGTCGCGGTCGACGAGGTCGGCTTCGAGGCCATGGCCGCACGCCTCGTGGAACAGCACTCCGCCCGCGCCGCGTCGCAGCACGACGGGCATCGGGCCCGACGGCGCGGGCGCGCGTCGAGCATGCGCAGCGCCCGGTCGGCCGCGATGGTGGCCACTTCCTCCGGGGGCACCTCGTCGAAGAGCTCGAAGCCGACGGTGCGGCCCGGGGCCTCGGTCCCGGTGCGCCGGCCGGTGTCACCGACCGCGACGCAGCTCACCGACAGCCGGGTGCGGACCTGCTCGTCCTCGACGAGGAGGCCGTCGGAGTTGGCGACGAGGATGCGGCGGCGCCCGTCGGCGTACGCCGCGCTGACCTGCTGGACCGCGCCACCCGCGCCCGCGCCGCGGCGTCGGCCCGCTCGAGCAGGTCGACCTTGCGCTGCTTGGCGACCGTGTCGGGCGGCACGGTGACCGGCGCGGCGTCGACGGGGACGCGCGCCGAGCTGCACCACCCGGGTCTCGTCGGCGGTCCCGCGCGCCGCGGCCGCGGCCGCGGTCGCCGCCTGGCGCAGGCCGGGCTCGCTCAGGTCGGCGGTGTGCGCGTAGCCCGTCGATTCGCCGCGCACGACCCGCACCCCCGCGCCGCGGCGGTGACCGGACACCAGGTCCTCGACGCGCCCGTCGTCGAACGTGACGTTCGTCGACGCCCGGTCCTCGGCGAACACCTCCGCGAAGTCACCGCCGGAGCGCAACGCGACGCTGAGCGTCTGGGCCAACACATCGGGGTCAAGCACGCGAACGTCTAGGGTAGGCGAATGCCGCTGCGTCCCGGCCTGAGCGCCTGCGCAACGATGGCGGTCACGGAAGCCGACACCGCGGTGGCGTTGCACAGCGGCGACGTCGACGTGCTCGGCACCCCACGCGTGGTGTCGTTGGCCGAGGAGGCGTCGGTCCTGGCGGTGGCGGACGAGCTCGCGGAGGGCACGACGAGCGTCGGCTACCGGGTGCAGCTCGACCATCTGGCGCCCACCGCGGTCGGCGGCGAGGTGCGCGCCGAGGCGACACTCGAGACGATCGAGAGCCGCCGCCTGACGTTTCGGGTCGCGGTGTCCGACGCCCACGGGCTCGTCGCCGCGGGGCGTCTCACCCGGGTCGTCGTGGACCGGGCGCGGTTCCTCGAGACCGCGGCGGGTGGCGGATGACCGACCGGCCGCCGGACCAGCCCGGCTGGGCCTCGCCGAACCCACCGGCGGGCTCGGGCGGATGGATCCCGGATCTCACCGTCCCGAGCGACCCCACGGGTGGTTACGGCGCGCCACCGATCACCGTCGGCGCGCCGCGCCGGCGCCGCCGATGGCTCGTCGTGCTGCTGAGCGTCCTCGCCCTCATCGTGGCGTGCCTCGGGGTCGGGACCGCGCTGTTCGTCACCCGCACCCTGCCGCCCTACAACGGCGCGCGCGAGTTCCTGGACGACGTGAACCACGGCAACACCGACGCGGCGACCGGACGGCTCTGCAGCAACGACAGCGGGGATCCGACCACGGCGCTCCAGAACGTCGATGACACCTTCTCGAACGGGAAGTCGCTCTCGGTGAACCCGTTCGGCGTGGACCGGTCCGGCAGCACCGCGACCGTCGGCTACACCATCACGTCGAACGACGGGTCGACGCACACCTTCCACCTCACCGTCGTCGACGAGGGCGGCAGCTGGAAGGCCTGCCCGTAAATCAGCCGAGGTTGCTGCGGCGCGGGTAGGCGTCGCCCGGGTCGGTGAGGACGTTCACGAGCGCCGGGCCCGGCTCGGCGAGGGCCCGGTCGAGCGCCGGGCCGAGCTCCTCGGGGTCGCGGACCAGCTCGCCGGCCACGCCGAGCGCCGCGGCGACCTGGTCGTAGCGCGTCTCGGGCGCCAGGTCGGCGACGAGGTCCTCGCCGAAGAGCAGCCGCATCGGGTGCTTCTCGAGGCCCCAGATCCCGTTGTTGCCCACCACGGCGGTCACGGGCACGTCGTGGCGGGCGAGCGTGTCGAGGTCGCCGAGCGTGAAGCCGAGCGCGCCGTCGCCGAACAGGGCAACGACCTGACGGTCGGGGTGGGCGAGGGCCGCGGCGAGGGCGTAGCCCATCCCGACCCCGAGACAGCCGTAGGGGCCCGGGCCGAGGAAGCAGCCCGGCGTGAACGTGTCGACGTACCGGCCGGCGTAGGAGACGAAGTCGCCGCCGTCCCCGACCACGACCGCGTCGCGGTCGAGGCGCGCCGCGAGCTCGCCGTAGACGCGCACCGGGTCGATCGGGGTCGTCGTGGCGTGCAGCCGCGGCTCGTCCGCGCCCCGCCGCGACCGCTCCTCGTCGTCGAGCGTCGCCACCCACGCGTCGCGCTCGGCCCGGGCCGGACCACCCGCCGGTGCGTCCGCGGCCAGCCCGGCGAACACGCGGCGGAGATCGCCGGCCACCGCGCCCGCGAGCGGGACGTGGCGGGCGAGCATCTCCGGCGCGTCCGCCAGGTGGACCACCGCCGCGTCGCCGAACGCGCCGAACCCGAGCCGGAAGTCGAGCGGGGTGCCGGCGACCACGACGAGATCGGCCCGCTCGAACGCCAGGCCACGCGCCCGCGCGAACACGAGCTCGTGGTCGGCGGGGAGCAACCCGCGGGCCAGGTCGTTGACGAACACGGGGAGCCGGGCCGCGCTGACGAACGTGGCGACCTCCTCGTCGGCGCCCGCCCAGTAGACGTCGCCGCCGAGGAAGAGCACCGGCCGGTGAGCGGCGCGGACCAGCCGGGCCACGTCGGCGACCGCGTCGGGGTCGGGCTCGGCGCCGGCCATCGCGTCGGGGGCGGGCGGCGCGGGCAGCGGCGCGTCGGTGGGGCCCCAGCAGTCGAGCGGCACGTCGAGGAACGTCGGCCCCCGGTGTGGCGTCCGCGCCGCGGTGATCGCGTCGTGCAGAGCCGCCGCCACCGCGTCCGGGCTCGTCGCGGTCACGGCGTGCTTCGTGATCGACGCCACGATCGGCAGGTGGTCGAGCTCCTGGAGCGACCCGACGCCCCACCGGCCCTGCGGCGCGCGCCCGCCGAGGACGACGACCGGCGACCCGTTGAGCGACGCGGTGGTCAGCGCGCTGATCCCGTTCGTCACCCCCGGGCCGGCGGTGAGGGCGGCGGCGCCGACGCGGCGCGTCGCCTTCGCCCACCCCTCGGCGGCGAAGCCCGCGGTCTGCTCATGGCGGGTGTCGATCAGCCGGACGCCCGCGTCGCGGGCGCCGTAGTACAGCGGCCAGAGATGCCCGCCGTTCAGCGTGAAGAGCGTGTCGACGTCGTGCCCGGCGAAGGTGCGGGCCGCGGCTGGCCGGCGTCGGGTCGGCTCACGCCGCCTCGGCGTGCGCGGCGAGGAACCCGTCGACCGCCGCGTACCAGACGGCCGGGTTCTCGAACTGCGGGGCATGTCCCGCGTCCGGGACGATCACGAGCGACGCGCCGGGGATGACGGCCGCCATCGCCTTCGACGCGTCGAGGAACGCGACGTCCTCCTCGCCGACGAGGACGAGCGTCGGGCAGCCCACGGCGCGCAGCGACTCGAGCTGGTCGGGTTGGCGGACGATGGCGGGGGCGAGCGCGGTCCACATGTCGCGGCTGAGCGCCGCCCACTTGCGGTCACCGAACGCCTGGTAGCCGGGGCGGGTCGCCACCAGCCGCTGGTTCGCGGCGGAGCCCAGCGGATCGAGCTCATCCTGCACCGCCTTCAGCACGGCCATCCCGTCGGTGCGGGCGATCTCGACGCCGAGGTCGACGGTGGCCGCGTCCAGCGTCGCGGGCGGCCCGGCAGCGGTGTCCATGAGCACGAGCGCATCGACCCGGTCCGGCTCGGCGAGCACCACGAGGCGCGCGACCATCCCGCCCATCGAGTGGCCGAGCAGCCGGAACCGTCGGAACCCGAGCTGGTCGGCGACGCCGAGCGTGTCGGCGGCGAGCCGGTCGAGCGAGTAGGACGCCTCGCCGGTCGGATGGTCGCTCTCGCCGTGGCCCCGATGGTCGAAGACGACGACGGTGGCGTGCGCGGCGAGCGCCTCGACGTGGTCGGCGAAGTCCTCCTTGGCGCCGCCGAACCCGTGGACGAGCAGCAGCGGCGCGCCGTCGCCCGTGACCTCCACGGCGAGCCCCACGCCGTCGTCCATCTCGATGCGCATGCGGCCTCCCCGCGCCCGAAGCGCTGACCGTCCCGCCTCGTAATGTACGGGGATGGCGCTCCCCGACGCGGTCCCGTCGCGCCACCGGGCGCTGTGGGGACCGGCGCTGCGGGTCACGGTGAGCGTGGGGCTGCTGGCGCTGCTGGTCAACGAGATCGACTTCGATGACCTCGTCCCGGCGCATCGCAGCCTGCCCGGCGCCGTGGCGTTCCTCGTCGCCGGGATCGCGCTCATGGCGTCGACCATCGTGGTCGGCGCCCGACGCTGGCAGCTCATCCTCGAGGCGTTCGACGCCCACGTGCCGATGCGCCGCCTCGTCGGCCACAACTTCGCCGGCCAGTTCGTCGGCAACGTGCTCCCCTCGACGATCGGCGGTGACGTGCTCCGCGTCGCCCGCTCGGTCAAGGACGTCGGCAAGGACACGGCGTTCGCGTCGGTGGTGATCGACCGCCTCACCGGCTTCGTGTCCCTGCCCGTGCTGATCGCCGTCGGGTTCCTCGCCCGGCCGTCGCTCCTCGGCGAGGCGCACGCGTGGCTCGCGGTGCTGTGCGCCGGCGGGACCCTCGTGGTGTTCGGGCTGCTGCTCGTCGTCGCCGGTCACCCGAGCCTGGGCGGCCGGTTCAAGGAGCACGAGAACTGGATGCGCTACATCGGCGTGCTGCACATCGGCGTCGACCGGCTGCGCCACCGGCCGCGCCTCGCCGCCGAGACGCTCGCCGTCGCCGTCGGCTACCAGCTCCTCTACACCGCCGGGATCTACTGCGCGGTGCACACCATCGGCCTCGGGACCATCCCCACCGCGGCGATCGTCGCCTACGTCCCCGCCGTCGCCATCGCGCAGGTGATGCCCATCTCGGTCGGCGGCTTCGGGTTGCGGGAGGGCATGCTCGTCCTGCTGCTCAAGCCGCTCGGCGCGACGACGACCCAGGCCGTCGCGGTCGGGCTGCTCTGGTACGCGATGGTGCTCCTGGCCAGCCTCGGCGGCGCGCCGCTCGTCGCGCTCGGTGACCGTCGCCGCGTCGCCACGGAGGACGCGACGTGACGGTCGCGCCCCCGACCGCCCCGCCGCCCCCCAACCCGCCGGCACCGTCCCTGCACCGTCGCCTCCCCGGCCGGCGGGTGCTCGGCAACGGCGCCGTCCTGTACTGGTGGGTCGAGGTGGCGTTCATCGCCGCCTACTACGCGATCTACTCGGCGATCCGGAACCTCAACGAGGGCGGCACCAGCGTCGCCCGCCACCACGCCCTGCAGATCATCGGGTTCCAGGCCCATCTCAGCCTGAACGTCGAGCACCAGATCCAGCAGTGGGCGCTGCACTTCACGCCGTTCGTCGTCGCGTGCAACTACTTCTACGGCTCGCTGCACTTCGTCGTCACCGCCGGCGTGCTCTTCTACCTGTACACCCGCTGGCGCGACGACTACCCGCTGTGGCGCAACGCCATGGCCGTCGCGACCGCGCTGGCGCTGCTCGGGTTCATCTTCTTCCCGCTCATGCCGCCCCGGCTGCTGCCCGCCCACTACGGCTTCGTCGACACACTCGCGAAGTACCCGACGTTCTGGTCGTTCAAGTCGGGGGCGATCAACAAGATCTCGAACCAGTTCGCGGCGATGCCGAGCGTGCACTGCGCCTGGGCCCTGTTCTGCGCGTGCGCGCTCGTCCCGCGGCTCCGGCACCGGTGGGCGAAGGTGCTCGCCGGCCTCTACCCGCTCTTCACGGTGACGGCGATCGTCGTGACCGCCAACCACTACGTCGTCGACGCGCTCGCCGGGTTCACCGCGCTCGGCCTGGGCTACCTCATCTCCCGGCTGTGCACCCGCGCCGGGCGACGACCCCCCACCGCCCGGCCGGCGACCTGAGGGTGGACCTCGACCACGTGGCGCTCGCCACCACCGACGCCGGCCCGGCGCTCACCACGCTCGTCGGCGAGCTCGGCGCCCTCGTCCTGTCCGGCGGGCAGTCCCGGGGGTTCCGGCCCATGCAGGTGCGCGTCGGGGACGCCACCCGCGGCATGACCATCGAGCTGCTCGAACCCTGGGCGGTGCACCAGAACGACTTCCTCGCCCGGTTCCTCGCCCGGCACGGTGACGGCCCCCACCACCTCACGGTCAAGGTCGACGACTTCGACGCCGCGCTCGCCGCGACCCGCGCCACCGGCCGGTCCCCGGTGGGCATCAACCGCGCCGACCCGCGCTGGATGGAGGCGTTCCTCGTGCCGGCCGAGGCGTGCGGCACGGTGGTGCAGCTCGCCGCCCAGGCCGACGCCTTCGACCTCGCCGCGCTCATCGCCCACGCCGAGACGAATGGGCCGCTCGCCAACCCCGCCTGGTGGCCGCCGCTGCCCGCCCGAGCCCCCCGGTCCGCCGAGCTGCGCCGGGTCGTGCTGCGCACCCCGGATCGGGCCGAGGCGCTCCGCTTCTTCGGCGGGCTGCTCGGCGGCGAGGCCAGCCCGGCCGGCGACCACACGACCGAGCTGGTGTGGCCCGGCGGTGGTCGGCTCTGCCTCGAGGACCACGACGGCCCGCCGGGGATCGACCGCCTCGAGCTCGCCGGCCCGTCCCCGGAGCGGCGCATCGCCGGGACCCGGTTCGTCGGGTCCTGAGCGCGTCGCAGCCGCTGTCGGCGGCGCTGCTTGGCCCGGTGGTGGGAGACGAGCTCCCCGGCCCCGAAGCCGAGGAACGCGGGGATGGCGATGATGAAGACGACGGGCAGGTTGACCTGACCGAATACGAAGTCGATCTTGGCCTTCTCGGTGTTCGCCACCGCGAAGATGATGATGATCGCGATGAGCACCATCGCGAAGATGAGCCGACCGCTGGGCTGCCAGGCCGACTTGTCGGCCGGTTGTCCGTCTTGTCCGCCCGTGTGTTGTCCGCCCGTGTGCTGGGTCACGTCGTCCCCCTCGTCGGGCCGCTGATGCTACCGAAGGGTGCGTGCCAGCGCGTCGGTGACGTGGAGCACCGGGTTGATCGGCACCGGACGCTCGGCCACCAGGGCGCGCACGGACTCGCGCACCGCCCGGTCGGCGAGGGACAACGCGGAGTCGCGGGCGCTGATGAGCGCCAGCCGCCGGGGCGGCACCCCCGTCAACGCGACCATCCGCACCCCGTGCAGCTCGGTCGGCACCGCGGTCTCGGGGAGCACGGAGCAGCCGGCGCCGGACGCGACGAGTTCGCTGATCAGCCGGATCCCCTCGACCTCGACGGCGACGGGCAGCTGCAGGTGGCGCGCCGCCGCGGCGTGATCCACCTCGGTGCGCAGCGGGTTCCCCGCGGGGGGCAGCACGAAGCCGAGCCCCAGGGTCATCAGCGCGTCGAGCGGCACGGGGCCGTCGGGCAACGGCGCGCCCTGGGGGACGACGCCGACGAGCGCCTCGTCGAGCAGCGTCTCGATCGTGAGGCGTCGCTCCTGCACCGGCTCGGTCACGACGGCCTGCGCCAGCTCGCCGCTCAGCACCTCGGCGACGAGCCGCTCCGACGCGCCCTCGTTCACCCGCAGCCGGATCCCGGGGGCGCGGCCCCGCAACACCGCCACGAGGCGGGGCACGACCCAGCGGCTCGCCGTCCCCACGATCCCGAAGCTGGCGTCGCCCGCCTCGAGGCCCTGCAGCATCGACAGGTCGGCGCGCAGCGCCTCGAGCTCGCGGCGGATCCGCCGGGCCCGGTCCAGGACCCGCTCGCCGCACTCCGTGGGGATCGCGCCGTGTCGGGTGCGGGTCAGCAGCTGGGCGCCGAGCTCGGCCTCCAGCTGGCGGACCTGCTGGGAGACGTTGGACTGCACCGTGGCCAGGGAGTCCGCCGCCGCGGTGAAGGATCCTTCCTCGGCGATGGCCAGGAGGGTGTCGAGGTGGCGCAGCTCCACCACTCCACCGTAGCATCGCTGTGAGTGATGGTAAACATCAATATTGACTGTTGGACAGATTGGCCGGGTTGGGGCACCATGGGGGATGCAGGCCGCCGATGGGAGCCGGCCTCCCCCCGGTCGGCTCCCCGGCACTGCATCGAAACACCGGTAGTCCCCCCGCGAAGGACGCTTAGTGGCCCTCGACACGGTGTCGAACCTCATCTTCACCGGTCCCCTGACCTGGACCGCGGACGGGGCCTGCGTCGGCCAGACGGACCTGTTCTTCGCGCCGGCCGGGGAGCGTCCCGAGACCCGCGTGCTCCGAGAAGCCCGCGCCCGGGCCGTGTGCCGTACCTGCCCCGCCCTTGAGCCCTGCCGCGACTGGGCCCGGGAGCACCGCGAGTACGGGTTCTGGGGCGGCGAATCCGAAGAGGAGCGCGCCGCTGCCGGGTACCGCGTCGACATGCCGGTCGGCCGGGTCGCCCGCTACCCGAAGGGCGACGGGCAGCCCGTCGAGCCCCGCGAGTTCCGCGTCGCCTGAGCCCCCGGGGCTTCCTCACTAACCTCCCCCGTCGTGTCGCCCGAGGGCGTCGACGTCGACCGCCTCCGACCCTGGTTCGCCGCGCACGTCGACGGTGCCACCGACGCGCCGCTCCACGCCGAGCTCATCGCCGGCGGCCGCTCGAACCTCACCTACGTCATCTCCGACGGGTCGCGATCGTGGGTGCTGCGCCGCCCGCCGCTCGGCCACGTCGTCGAGACGGCCCACGACATGCGCCGCGAGTACCGGGTCCTCGACGCGCTCGGCCCGACCGACGTCCCCGTCCCCCAGGTCCTCGCGTTCGGGGACGACACGGTCCTCGGCGCGCCCTTCTACGTGATGGAGCGGGTCGACGGTCGGATCCTGCGCACCCGCGAGGAGATGGCCGCGCTCACCCCCGACGAGGCGCGGGCCTGCTCGACGTGCCTCGTCGACGTCCTCGCCGCCCTCCACGCCGTGGACTACCCGGCGGTCGGGCTCGGCGACTTCGGCCGGCCCGACGGGTTCCTCGCCCGCAACGTCGCCCGCTGGGGCAAGCAGTGGCAGGCCAACAAGACCCGAGACCTGCCCGCGCTCGAGGAGGTGGCCCGCCGCCTCGACGGCGCGCTCCCCGTGTCGGGCCCGCCGGCGATCGTGCACGGCGACTACCGCCTCGACAACACGATGCTCGCCCCCGACGACCCGGGGCGCATCGCCGCGGTCCTCGACTGGGAGATGTCGACGATCGGCGACCCGCTCACCGACGTCGGGCTCCTCCTCGTCTACTGGGGCGGCGGCGCGCAGCTCGCCACCCTCACCGCCCAGGGCGTGGCCGACGTGCCCGGGTTCTTCACCCGCGACGAGGTCATCGCCCGCTACGCCGCGCAGTCGGGCCGCGACGTCGCGCACCTCGACTTCTACGAGGTGTTCGCCATGTACAAGCTGGCGATCATCGTGGAGGGGATCCACGCCCGCTACCTGATGGGCAAGACGCTCGGGGAGGGGTTCTCGGAGATGGCCGCGCTCGTCGACGGGCTCGCCCAGCAGGCCCTGGGCCTCGCCGACCGCTCCGAGGACGCCGCGCTGCGCCGTTAAGTGTGGCGGCTGATGAAGCCGCGTCGCCGGAACGTGGCGAGCATGCGGGTCAGGAACCACACGGACAGCAGCGCGACGACGACCGCGCCCGCAGCGGCGATCCCGACCTCGCCCCAGGGCAGCGGGTGGCCCTGCACGAGCGCCCGTGCCGCGGCGAAGGCGTGCGTGGTCGGCAGCGCCTGCGCGAGCGGCTGCAACCCGGCCGGCAGCGCGCTCACCGGGTAGAAGATCCCCGACATCGGGAGCAGGAAGGCGATGAACCCCCAAGTGAGGATCTCCGCACCCTGCCCGACCCGCAGGATCAACCCGATGACCACGAGCGCGACCGACCAGCCGACGACGAGCAGGATGACGACGAGGGGCACAAGCCCCAGCCCGAGGTTCGTGATGTTGAACGCGAACAGCGCGAGCGCGACGACCGACACGACCGAGACGCCGATCGCCAGGCGCCCGAGCCCGAAGAGCACCACCCCGGCGCCGTACTCAAGCTCGGTGAGCGGGGTCACCATCAGGTTCAGCAGGTTGCGGGACCACGTCTCCTCGAGGAAGCCGGTGGCGAGGCTGATCTCAGCCTGGAACACGACGTGGAACAGCACGATCCCGGCGAGCAGGAACGCCGCGGTCGCCGACGCGACGCCGTGCTGGCGACCGAAGTACACGCCGATCGCGCCGAAGAGGATGGCGTCGACGACCGGCCACACGATGACGTCGAACCAGCGCTGCGGCGCCCGGCGCAGCACGTAGCTCTGCCGGCGGGCGATGGCCCGGACCCGTTGGGCACGCATCACGACACCGCCCGGGCGTCACTGATCGGGTCGACGCCCCCCTCGGCGAGGTGCAAGAACACCCCTTCGAGGTCGTCGCGGCCGAAGCGGGCCGCGACCGCGTCGGGGGCACCGTCGGCGACGACGCGCCCGCGGGCGAGGAACACCACCCGGGCACAGAGCCGCTCCACCTCCTGCATGTTGTGGCTCGTGACGAGCAGCGCGGTGCCGTCCTCGGCGCAGCTGCGCTCGAGGCCGCCCCGCACCCGGTGCGCGACGTCCGGGTCGAGCGACGCCGTCGGCTCGTCGAGCACCAGTAGCTGCGGGCGGTGCAGCGTGGCCTTCACGATGCCGACCAGGGTCCGCTGCCCCGACGACAGCTCGTTGCCCATCACGTCGGCGAGCGACTCGATGCGGAACCGGGTCAGGCCGCGGGCGACCGCCTCCCGCCCGTCGGCGAGGCCGTAGAGGTCGGCGAACAGCTCGAGGAACTCCCGCACGCGGAGCCGCTCCGGGAGCGGCAGATAGCCCGCGGCGAACCCGACCGATTCCATCGCCTCGCTGCGCTGTCCGGGCAGCGCCCGCCCGACCAGCTCGATCGTCCCCTCGTCGGGGGTGATGACGCCCAGCAGCATCATGAGCGTCGTCGTCTTCCCCGCCCCGTTCGGCCCGAGGAGCGCGACGCGCTCACCGGCACCGACCGTCAGGTCGATGCCGTCCACGGCGCGCACCCGTTTGAACTGCTTCACGAGGCCGCGCGCGCGAAGCGCCGCCGCAGGTTCAGGCATCGCGACAGTGTCGCAGACTCCGGGAGTGGCTCGGCTTGGTTTGTCGCACCCTGGTTCTAGGTTCCGCGTTGCGAGAGCCGTCGGTCCCTCGGTAGGAGGGAGCGTGCAACTGCCTTCGGGCTGCCGACGTAAAGCCGAAGGTACGCAGAGGGCCGAAACTGACCCACTACCCAGACTCGTGCCGGCGACCTGCCGGGTTCGCCGCTGGCGGGCTGGGGCGGCACGCGCCGCGCCGGCAGGCCAAGATCGCGGCCGGCGGCAGCGCCGAGACGACGAGGGGAGCGGCATGGGCGTGCTCGACGGGGTGCGGGTGGTGGAGCTGGCCGAGCACGGCTTCGTCCCGTCGTGCGGGGCGATCCTCGGCGACTGGGGCGCCGAGGTCATCAAGGTCGAACGACCGACCGGCGACCCGCTGCGCGCCATCCAAGCCGCCGGCTTCGCGCCCGACACCGGCGACGTCAACTTCCTCTGGGAGCTGTACAACCGCAACAAGCGGGGCGTGGCCGTCGACCTGCGCGTCCCGGAGGGCCGCGCCGTGTTCGACCGCCTGCTGCTCGACGCCGACGTGCTCCTCACCAGCTTCTTGCCGTCGGCCCGCCAGAAGCTGCGCGTCGAGCCGGCGGACTGCTGGGCGGTGAACGAGCGGCTCGTCTACGCCCGCGGGCACGGGCAGGGCCAGCGCGGCCCCGAGGCGGACCACGGCGGGTTCGACGCGGTGTCGTTCTGGGCCCGCGGCGGGATCGGCCACGTGCTCACCCCGCCGTCGGGGCCGCTCGTGAACCCCCGCGGCGCGTTCGGCGACGCGCCGAGCGGCGCCATGCTCGCCGGCGGCGTCGCCGCGGCGCTGTTCCGCCGGGAGCGCACCGGGCACGGCGTGCTCGTCGACGTGGCGCTGCTGAACACCGCGGTGTGGCAGCTCAGCTTCGATCTCACCGCCACCGCCATCACCGGCGAGAACCCGAAGGCCCTCGGCGGCGGCGGGGTGATGTCGAACCCGCTCGTCGGCCCGTACCGCACCGCCGACGGCCGGTGGCTGCTCCTCAACATGCTCGACGACACCCGCCACTTCGCCCCGACGTGCCGGGCGCTCGACCTCACCGACCTGCTCGACGACCCCCGCTTCGCCGACACGGCGGCGCGCGCCGAGCACCGCGTCGCGCTCCACGACCGGCTCGCCGACGCGATCGGTGGTCGCACTCTCGCCGAGCTGCGCCGCCGCCTCGACGCCGAGGACACCATCGTCTCCGCGCTGGCCTCACCCCTCGAGGTGATCGAGGACCCCCAGGTGCTCGCTAACGGCTACTTCGCCGCGCACCCCACCCGCCCGTCGGTGCGGCTGGCCACCGCGCCGATGCAGTTCGACGACGAGCAGACCGTCGTGCGCCGGCCCGCGCCCGAGACCGGCGAGCACACCGACGAGGTCCTCGGCGAGCTCGGCTACCCGGCCGACGAGATCACGGCGCTGCGGGCGCTCGGCGCGGTCGCGTGAGCCCGGGCGACGTAACGTGACCGGATGCCCGATGGCCTCACCTGGGAGCAGCCCGCCGCGGCGCTGCGCCGGCCCCTGCTCGTCGCCGGGTTCGAGGGGTGGAACGACGCCGCCGACGCCGCGTCGACCGCCGCCGGCTGGCTGACCCAGCACGGCGAGACGACCCGCGTCGCGTCGATCGACCCCGAGGAGCACTTCGACTTCCAGTCCCGACGACCGCAGGTGGCGCTCGTCGACGGGGTCACCCGCGAGATCAGCTGGCCCGAGAACGTGTTCTTCACCGTCGGGTTCGACGACCGCGACCTCGTCGTCCTGCGGGGCATCGAGCCCAGCTACCGGTGGCGGTCGTTCTGCCGGGCGGTCACCGACGTCGCCCACGAGACCCACTGCGAGATGGTGATCACCCTCGGGGCGCTGCTCGCCGACGTCCCCCACACCCGCGCCGCCCGCATCACCGGCACCGCGACCGACCGCGACCTCGTCGACCGCCTCGGGCTCGCCCAGTCCCGCTACGAGGGCCCGACCGGCATCGTCGGCGTGCTGAACGACCACTGCCGGTCCCAGGGGGTCCCGTCGGTGTCGCTGTGGGCGCCGGTCCCCCACTACCTCGCCGCGCCGCCGAACCCGCCGGCGACCCTGGCGCTGCTGGAGCGCTTCGCCGGCCTCGCCGGCCTCAGCGTCGACCTCGAGGGTCTCACCCGCACGGCGCAGGCGTGGCGCGAGAAGGTGGACGAGGTCGCGGCCGGCGACGACGACGTCCGCAACTACGTGTCGACGCTCGAGGAGCGCTTCGACGCCGAGGCGACCGCCGACGGATCGGTGTCCGACCGGTCGTGGGGGCGGCTGCCGAGCGGCGACGAGCTCGCCTCCGAGGTCGAGCGGTACCTGCGAGAGCAGCGCGACGACACGTGAGCAGGGTCCGGGCCCGCGTCGACATCGCGGCCCCGGTCGACGTCGTGTTCGACTTCTTCGACGACCTGGCCAACGCCGCGGCGCTCGTCCCGAACCTGGCGGCGATCACCCGGGTGTCGCCGCTGCCGAACGGCGGCCGACGCGTCGAGTACGTCACGTCGGGGCGCGACGGGACCCGCCACGAGGCGAGCAGCGAGCATGTCGTCTACGAGCCGCCGCGCCGCACCGTCACCCGCAGCGTCCAGTCCGGGATCGCGGCCACCGCCACCCGGGCGTTCACCCCCACGGCGCACGGCACCCGCGTCGACGCGTCGATCGAGTGGTCGGTCCCGATCCGCTACGTCGCCCGGCTCGTGTCGGCGCCGCTGCGCCGCCCCTACCGGCGGGCCCTGCGGGACGGCCTCGACGCCGCCCGCGCCGTCCTCGAGGGCCCGTAGGTCAGTCGAGCAGGTCGTGGGCGACGGCTTCCCACAGCTGCTCGGAGAGCCCGAGCGACGCCGTGTCGACGCGCTCGTCGTTGCCGTGGAACATCGTGGCGTACTCCTCGAACGTCAGCCGCTGCGAGAACAGCGCGAACCCGTACCCGACGGCCCCGGCCCGGCGGAAGAAGCGGTTGTCGGTGCCGCCCACCATGAGCAGCGGCACCAGCCCGGAGCCGGGGACCAGCCGGCCGGTGACGCGGGCGAGGCTGTCCCAGAGCGGCGTGTCGATCGGTGGACGCGGTCGACGGGTCGTCGTTCGACTCGATCTCCACACGGTCCGAGAGGTCGCCGAGCGCGTCGCGCATCCCGGCGATCACCGCGTCGCCGGTCTGGCCGGGCAGGGTGCGGATGTCGACCTCGAGCTCGACGAGGTCGGGGATGACGTTCGTCTTCGTCCCGCCGTGGGCGATCGTCGGCGCGAAGGTGGTGTGGGTGCAGGCGTGCACGAAGCGGGACATGCCGAGCGGCAGCTCGGCGAGGACCCCGGGCAGCTCCGCCGGGTCGAGGAGCGCCCGCTCCAGCTCCGGCGGGTAGCCCATCCCGGCGACGAAGCGGCGCCAGACGTCACCGAGCTGCGCCGCGGGCTGGTAGCTGCTGAGGCGCCGGACCACCTCGGCGGCGGTCACGAGCGCGTTGTCGGTGCGGAACGGTTGGGAGCCGTGCCCCGGCGTGCCCCGCACCCGCAGCTTCGACCACAGCGTGCCCTTCTCGGCGGTGAGGACGGGCAGGCGCACCCCGTTCCGGGGACGGCATCTGGTAGCCGCCCGATTCGGTGAGGACGTAGTCGGCGTACACCGCGTCGCGTTCGTGCTCGACGAGCCACTTCGCGCCCCACGTGCCGAGCGCCTCCTCGTCGGCGACCGCCAGGTAGATGAGCGTGCCCCGCGGCGTGTACCCGGATTCGGCGAGGTGGCGCATCGCGACCGCCTGGGACGCGGTGATGTTCAGCATGTCGACCGCGCCGCGGCCCCACACGAACCCGTCGACGAGCTCCGCCGCCGAAGGGGTCGCGGCTCCACCCGTCGACGTTCACCGGGACGACGTCGGTGTGGCCCATCAGCAGCAGGCTCGGCGCGTGCGGGTCGGTGCCCTCGATGCGGGTCACGAGGCTGGTCCGGCCCGGCTGGGGCTCGTAGCGCTGCACGTCGAGGCCGGCGGTGCCGAGGTAGCTCTCGAGCGCCTCGACGCTGCGGGTCTCGTTCCCCGACTCGACGTGCCCGTCGTTCACGCACGCGTTGCGGATGAGGACCTGCAGCAGGTCGGTGGTCTCGGCCGTCGTCCGGTCCGACACGCCCGTCACCCGAGCCAGGGTAGCGACCCCCCGCCGACGTCGCGCCGGGCGCGTCAGGCGGCGCGGTAGAGCAGCCGGCCGTCCTCGCGCCACCGCTCGGCCTCGCCGGCGAGGACCATGTGTTCGAGGTGCGCGAACGTCTCGCTCTCCGCCATCACGCCCCAGTGGCGCTTGGGGAAGATCTCGTGGCAGAGGTCGACGACCGTCGCCGGCCCGAGCTGATGCGACGCCTCGGCCAAGAGGTGCATGCGCTCGGCGTGGTGCCGTTTGATCGCCTCGACCCGGCCGGGCACGTCGTCGAAGGGGTGGCCGTGCGCGGGGAGGCCGAGCGTGATCCCGTCGAGCGCGGCGACGAGGTCGAGCGTCTGGATGTAGGACTTCAGCGCGTCGGCACCGTTCCCGACGCCCGAGACGTGCGGCGTGATGCTCGGCAGCACGTGGTCGCCCGACAGGAGGATCCCCCGGTCGGGGTCGTAGAGGCACAGGTGGTCGATGGTGTGGCCCGGCGTGTGGATCGACACCCAGTCCCGGTCGGCGAGCCGGAGCCGTTGGCCGTGCACGACCCGCATCGTCGGGTCGGGCGGTGAGAACAGGGAGCGCAGCGCCCGGATCAGGAGTCGGCGGCGCAGCGGCGGCCCGACGTGCTTGCTACCCCCCCACGGGGTCTCGGTGCCCCACGGCACCGAATCGGCCTGGAGCTGCTTGGTCGGGTTGTCGCGCAGCGGGTCGCCGGCGTAGTCGTCGGCGTGGTCGGCGACCGTCGGGATCTCCTCGCCGAGGTCGAGGAGCTGCGCGGCCGCGGCCGCGGTCAGCTCGGCGTCACGCGCCGCCTCCTCGGTGGGAAACGGGCGGCGGCGGCGCTTCGCCTCGAGCGACCAGGTGGTGAAGGCCCGGTGGGTGATCAGGGAGGCGCCGACCTCGCGTTTGATGCGACCCGCGCCGCCGAAGTGGTCCGGGTGCGAGTGGGTGACGATCACCGTGTGGACGTCGCGCAGCCGGAACCCGGCCTGCTTGAGCCGGTCCTTCAGCGCGCGCCACGACGACGGGCCGGGCAGCCCGGGATCGACGACGGCGAGGCCGCGGTTGTCGAGCAGCCCGTAGGTGTTGACGTGGCCGAGTCCCGGCATCCAGATCGGGAGCTGCATGCGCAGGATCCCCGGCGCGACCTCGGTGACCTCCTCGGACGCCGGCTCCTGCTCCTGCTTGGGTGGCCTGGGCGCTCCCGTCGGGGAGTCGCCCGGCCGACGCGCGACGTCGGTCACACGGGCATTCTAAGCGGGCGACGCGGCGCGTCAGCCCTGGGCGGGTCGGCGCATGTACCAGCAGTGGACCCCGAGGACGTCGTCTTCGTCGGCGATCTCGAACCCGTGCCGCTGGTACAGCGTGACGTTCACCGCCTTGTCGGTCTCGAGGTAGGCGACGAGCCCCAGCTCGTCGACCTGGCGGGCGTACTGCTGGAGGATCTGGGTGCCGATCCCGCAGCCCTGCCGGTTCGGGTCGACACCGAACGGACCGAAGTGCGAGTGCGGTTCGCTCGGGTCGTGTGCCGCCCACCTGCTGAGCCAGCGGTTCATGCGCGCCGCGGTGAGCGGGCCGGCGGCCAGGACGCCGGGCACGAACCGGAGCCGCTGCGCGCCCGACGGCTGGCAGGTCCCTGGGGGCGCGATGCCGGCCGCGCCCACGAGCGTGCCACCGTCGATCGCGACGACCGGGGTCTGGTTCGTCATGGTGCCCAGCAGCGTGGCGAAGAGCCGTCTCAAAGCGCGCGCCCGGCGGGTCGGCTCGTCGCCGTACACCGCGACGTTGATCGGGTTGTCCTGCATGGCCCGCGTCGAGCAGGTCCACGGTGGCGTCGACGTCGCTCGAGACGAACGGGCGGACCTCGACGCTCGGCTCGACGGTCACGTCCTCAGCGGCGCGTCGCGGTGGTCGGCGTGGGTGCCTGCTTCGGCCACGGTCGCGCGTCTTCGAGGACGGCGGCCGCGGCGAGGCAGTGGCGGTCGTGGTGGCGGTGCGCGACGACTTGGAGGGCGACGGGCAGGCCGTCGACGAACCCGGCGGGGATGCTGCACGCCGGCTGCCCGGTGAGGTTGAACGGCATGGTGAACGGCGCGGACAGCCCGGCGAGGGAGACCTCCTTGCCGTTCACGGTGCCGTGCAGGCGCCCCTCGGCCTCGAACGCGGGGGTCGGCGTGGTGGGGGTGAGGAGCAGGTCGACGGCTTCGAACACCGGCGCGGCGGCCGCGACAGCCGCGCGGCGGCCTCGGATGGCGCGCAGCATCAGGTCGGGACGGAGGTGCTCGTAGGACGCCAGGCCGGCTTGCAGCACCTCGGTGAGCTCGTCCTCGTGGTCGTGCTGGGCCTCGTAGTGGCTGGCCAGCGTGTCGAGGGTCGACAGGATGCTCCACGAGGTGCCCGGCTTCGTGAAGTGCACGTCGACGTCGATGAGGGTGAGGCCGGCCCGCTCGACGAGCACGGCCGCCGCCTCGTGCGCCGCCGCCTCGACGTCGGGCTCGGCGCTGGCGTAGCCGAGCGTCGAGGACCAGCCGACCCGCAGGCCGCGCAGCGCGGCGACCGCCTCGCCGGACTGCAGCTCGGCTTCGAGCGACCCGGCGGGGCGGGCCAGCGAGGTCGGGTCCATGAGGGTGGGGCCGGCGATCACGTCGAGGTACCGCGCCGCGTCGCGCACCGAGCGGACCACCGGCCCGGGCACGGACGTCATCGAGAACGAGAACGGGCCCGGGCCGGCGCCGGTGCGGCCGTAGGTGCTCTTCATGCCGGGCAGGCCGCAGTACGACGCGGGGATGCGGATCGACCCGCCGCCGTCGCTGCCGGTACAGGCGGGGAACAGGCCGGCGGCGACTGCGGCCGACGAGCCGCCGGAGGAGCCGCCGGGGGTGCGGGTCAGGTCCCACGGGTTGCGGGTCACGCCGTGGATCGGGGTGTTCGTGTAGCTGACCGCCCCGAACTCCGACGCGGTGGTGAGCCCGACGAGCACCGCGCCCGCGGCGCGGATCCGGGACACCTCGGTGTCGTCGGCGGTGGCGATCGCGTCGCGGTACGCGAGGGAGGCGTGGGTCTCGGGCCAGCCGGCCACGCTGCACAGCTCCTTCACGCCCATCGGCACGCCGGCGAGCGGTCCGGGGTCGCGGCCGGCGCGGACGGCGTCATCGACCGCCTCCGCTGTGGCGCATGCCGCGTCGACGTCGAGGTAGCAGAGCGCGTTCAGCGCAGGGTTGGCCGTCTCGATGACCGCGAGGTGCTCATCGAGGACGTCACGGGCGCGCCCGCGTGCCGGCCCGGACGTCGTCGGCGATCGCCCAGGCGTCGCGCCCGACCTCGCTCATCGGACGGACGCCAGCTTGTGGAGCTCGGTGAACGCGTCGTCGATGCCGGCTTCGAGCACGTCGAGGTCGGGCCACCGGTCGCGGTCGGCGAGCAGCCCGAGGTGCAGCGAGCCGCAGTAGGAGAGGATCGCGATCCCGAGGTTCATGTTCTTGGTGAGCGGGACCATCGGGTACGCCTCGAGCATGCGCGCGCCCATGCAGTACAGCGGGACCTGCGGCCCCGGCACGTTCGTGCAGACCAGGTTGAAGAACGGCTGGTTGTGCGCGAGGCGTGCGCCGAGGCCGAGGAGCGTGGGCGCGGCGTACTCGCCGAGACCGAGCAGCGCGGCGGCGCCGACCGCCTGCCCGCTGGCCTTCAACATCTGGGTGGCCTCGCGGATCTGGTCGAGGCGACGCCGCGGATCGGGCTCCGCGACGGGGAGCGGCACGAAGAGCGCCGACACACGGTTCCCGAGCCGGAAGTGCTCGTGCTCGGCACGCACCGACACCGGGCAGAACACCTTCAAGGTGAGGCCCGGGGTCAGCTCGCCGCGGCTGTCGAGCAGCCGGCCGAGCCCGCCAGCGACCCCCGCCAGGATGACGTCGTTGATCGTGCCGCCGAACTCGGCGCGGACGGTCTTCACCTCGTCGAGGGGGACGCTCACCCGCCCGAAGCGACGGGACCGGCCGACGGGGTGGTTCAGCGAGGTGCGCGGCGCGACGACTCCGTGGTCGGCGAGCGTCGCGACCGACCGGGCGAGGGTCGCGGCGCGCCCGGCACGCGGCTTTGCGTCCTCCGCGGCGGCTTGGGCGCGGCGGACGAGCCCCGCGGCGCCGGCGAGCTGCTCGCGCACGGTGTCGACGAGCAGGCGGCCCGGCGTGGGTGTCGGCTGCGCCGTCCAATCGGGCGCGGCTGGTCGCGGCGCGGCGTCGGCCTCGAAGTCGAGGAGCACGGTCGCGACGTCGACGCCGGACACGCCGTCGACGAGGGCGTGGTGGGTCTTTTGGATCAGCGCGACGTGGCCGGCCTCGAGGCCCTCCACGAACCACAGCTCCCAGAGCGGTCGGCTCCGGTCGAGGACCTGGGCCTGCAGCCGCTCGAACAGGGCGAGCAGCTGCGGCCACTCACCCGGAGCGGGCAGCGCGGTGAGCCGCACGTGGTAGCCGATGTCGAAGCGGTCGTCGTCGACCCAGATCGGCTGCCCGGCGTCGAGCGGCACGGTCTGGACGCGTTGGCGGAACCGGGGGATCTGGTCGAGGCGGGCGGCGACCAGCTTCCGGACGTCGCTGAGCCGGAACCGTCCGGTCGGGTCGAAGAACGGCGCCCCGTCGAACACGGTGAGCGCGCCGACGTGCATCGGTGTCTCGAGCCGCTCGAGGTGCAAGAAGCTGGCGTCCAGCGCGGTGAGCCGCTCGTAGGGCACCCCGGCAGGCTACGGGCCGCCGCGGTCCGCGGCCAGAGGCGGCCGTGGCGAGCGACAGGGGGGCGCCCCGGAGTCGGCTGGGCAACGACCGGCTCAACGGGGCGCCCCACGGCCCGGCGGATCCCGCTGCGGTGGGGCTGGGCAGTAACCGCTTGGCGCGGGAGCCCGTCCGGGCGTCCAGCGGCGACCGTGCCGGGTGCGGTCGCCGCGCCGCCCGCATCATCGTGGAGCGGCGACGGCCAATGCAAGGTCAGCCGGTGAACAGCGGCGCCGGGGCGAGCGGCGCGGTGACGGGCGGCGCGGCGGACACCTGGGTGACGGCGTACGTGTAGCAGACCTGCACCGTGGCGGCGACGAAGGTGTCGACGACGAACGAGATGTTCCCGCCCCCGCCGTGGAAGACCTCGCTGATCATGCTCTGGACGTGGAACGGGACGGTCCCGGCGCCGCTGAACGCGGCCAGGACCGCGGGGTCGGTCGAGGTGACCGCCGCCGCGGCGGCATCGCGGCTGGTGGACGGCTCGACGACCGAGCTTGGCCCCGTGTAGTCGAGCGTCCCGGAGAACGGGGCGAGGGTCGTCGTGGGGACCCGCGGGATCATCCCGGTGAGCGGGGCCGGGGAGGCCAGCCCGCCGGGGCTGGCGAGCGTGAACTGGTACTGCATGTCCTCGGAGAACACGACGGAGGACGGTGCGGTGTTCTGGAACTTGCCGTCGGTGTCGAGGTGCACGGTCTGGGTGGGGACGCTGACACTGACGAGGGTGCCGAGGCTGGAATCGAAGCGAGGGACGGTGATGTCGGCGTCGACCTCGGTGCGTTGCCGGGCGAGGGTGCCCGTCTGACAGGTCGTCTGGTCCGCGCCGGCCGGCCCGGACGTGGCGGCGATGACGAGGCCGCTGGCGAGCAGGGTGACGGACACGGTCGCGACGCGAACGCGTGAAGGAGCTGGGACGCACGCTGGACCTCCTGGTGGGCGCCCGGGCGTCCTCGCGCCCCGGGTCGACCCGGGGGACACGGCGCAGGCGCCGCGGTGACGCGCGCGTCGGTCAGGTCGCGCAGTCCTTGAAGTTGAGCTTCGCGGCGATCTTGTTCGACTGGTCGCTCAGGCCGTTGAGCGCGCTGACCTGGGAACCGCTGCGCGACAGGAGCGCCTCGTAGGTCTCGCCGCGGCGGACGCGGTTGGCGAGGGCGTCGAGCTGGTCCGCGTAGTTGTCGAGCACGGACACGAACGTTGCGACCTGGCTGGCAAGGTTCGCGGGCGGGACGAGCTTGGCGATGTCGCCGACGCGGGCACGCAGCTGCGAGGCGGCGGCGTGCAGGTACTTCGACACCTGCGTGCCCTGCGCGCTCGGGTCCTGCGCGGCGACGAGATCGTTCCCGGCTGTTGCGAGCTTGAGGCACTCGGCGTTGACCCTGTCGACGAGCTGCGCGCGGGTGAGCGACGGGGCCGGTCGGGCCGCCGCCGCCGCACCCCGTGAGGATCCCGAGCGTCACGATCACCGCTACCGCGCGTGTGCGCACCCGGCCCTCCCGGTCGTCGATCGGGGCACGGTACCCTCGGGTCATGCTGGCGGATTATGCGAGCTATGACGGCGCGGTCGGTCTCGACTGGTACGCGCTCGACCCGAACCTGGCCGGGCTGCTCGACCGGCTCCTTCCCGATCCGGACGACCGGGCGTTCGCGGAGGAGCACGTCGCCCGGTACGGGGAGCTGTGCGGCGGCGCCCTGGCGCGCCGGGCCGAGGTGACGGACAAGCACGGGCCGGTACTGCGCCGCTACGACCGCTGGGGCGAGGAAGTCGACGTCGTCGAGCACCACCCGTCGTGGCTGGCGAGCAAGGCGGACCTGGTGCGGGCCGGCTTCACCGGGCTGCCGTACCACGCCGGGCGTCCGGTGCCGGCGGTGGTCACCGCGTCGCTCGCGTACCTGGTGTGCCAGGCGGAGACGGCGATCTACTGCGGGCTCGGGATGACCGCCGGCGCGGCCGACATGGTGGAGCGCTTCGCGCCCGACGAGGTGCGCGACGACCTGCTCCGGCGCCTGACGAGCGTGGACCCGTCCGAGGCGTGGGAGGGCGGGATGTTCCTCACCGAGCGCCAAGGGGGCAGCGACGTCGGCGCGAACACGACCCGGGCGGTGCCCGACGGCGCCGAGTGGCGCCTCCACGGCGAGAAGCACTTCTGCTCGAACGTCGACGCCGAGGTGTTCATCGTCCTGGCCCGCCCGGACGGCGCCCCGGAGGGCGCCCGGGGGCTCGCGACGTTCATCGTCCCGCGGCTCCGCCCGGACGGCACCGCGAACGGGTTCCGCATCAAGCGGCTGAAGCCCAAGTTGGGCACGACGGGAGTGCCCACTGGGGAGGTGACCCTCGAGGGCGCACGCGCGTGGATCGCGCGGCCCCCGAGCGCCGCGACGGGCAGCGGCGGCGGGTCGGGACGCGGGCTGAACACGATGATGGAGATGGTGAACGGCAGCCGCTTCGGCGTCGCCGTGATGGGGCTCGGGATCCACCGCCGCTCGTTCCTCGAGGCCGCGATCTACGCGGCGCGCCGTGAGCAGTGGGGGCAGCGCATCGACCGGTACCCGCTCGTCCGTGAGACGCTCGTCGACCTGCTCGTCTCCCTCGAGGCCGCCGCCGCGCTCACGTTCGAGTGCGCAGCCGCGACCCGAGGTCCGGTCGACGAGGACGAGGGCCGCCGGCTGCGCCGCATCCTCGTGCCGCTCGCGAAGGTGCGCGCCACGCGCGACGCGGTCGGGGCCGCGAGCCAGGCGCTCGAGATCTTCGGCGGCAACGGCTACATGGAGGACTGGCCGATGGCCCGGCAGCTGCGCGACGCGCAGTGCCACACCATCTGGGAGGGCACGGAGAACATCTGTTGCCTCGACGTGCGTCGCGCCGCGCTGAACGACGCGGCGCACGAGGCGCTGCTCGCCCGCATCGACCGGTCGCTGCTCGGCGCCGACCCGGCGCCGGTGCTCGCGCCCGCGGTGGACGCCGTCGCCGCCGCCGCGGTCGAGGCCAAACAGGCGCTGGCGCACGTCCTCGGCGCGTCGAACGACCTGCAGCTGCTGCACGCTCGCCGGCTGACGCACCTGCTGGCCGACGTCGCCGCCGGTGCGCTGCTGCTCGACGAGGCGACGTGGGCGCTCGCCCGCGACGATGCCCGCAAGGCGGTGGTCGCCCGGTCGTTCGCGCGGGCCCGGCTCGCCCCGCCGCCGGTGCGCGGGATCCTCGACGACGACCGGACGGTGGTGGACCTGTTCGAGCCGCTGATCCGGTACGGGACGATCGAGGCGGCCGCCGCCGCGGCGGCGTGAGCAGCGCGTCGCCCGCGGCGGTGTGGCCGGTCTCGGCGCCGCTCGTGCTGGCCCTCGACGACCGGCTGGGGCTGCCCCTCGACGGGTACGTGAACGGCACCCAGACGTGGCTCACCGGCGACGAGGCCGACACCGCGACGCTCGAGTGGCGGCTGCACCCGGTCGGCGCCTACACGCCGCCGCGTGGCGTCTCCCACCATGACCTCTGGGAGCTGGTCACCACCGCCCTGCGGGGCGGCGCCTCTCCCGACGCGCTGCCGCTCGGCGCCGAGCACCGGCCGCTGACGTCCCTGTGGGACGGCCTCGAGTGCTTCCCCGCCTACGGCGAGGACCTCGAGCCCGCGGTGCTCGCCGGCGCGGCCCGTGCCGTGCTCGGCGTCGCGCCGCCGCGGCGGGGCTCGTCGACCACGAACGCGCCGGGGAGGAGTGGACCCGCTCGCACGGGACCCGGTCGCTGATGGGAATGCTGCTCGAGGAACTGGGACACACGCCATGACGACCGACGATCTCGCCCGGCGCATCGACACGGTCGCGCACCTCACCGGCACGTTCACGTTGCGGTCGGGCGCGGTGAGCGACACCTACTTCGACAAGTACCGCTTCGAGAGCGATCCGGCGCTGCTCGGCGCCATCGCCGACGCCATGGCGCCGCTCGTGCCGGACGGCACCGAGGCGCTCGCCGGCCTCGAGCTCGGCGGCGTGCCGCTCGCCGTGCGCCTGTCCCAGGTGACGCGGCTCCCCGCGGTGTTCGTCCGCAAAGAAGCGAAGACCTACGGGACGTGCCAGCTCGCGGAAGGGGCCACGGTCGACGGTCGGCACCTCACCGTCGTCGAAGACGTGATCACCTCCGGCGGCCAGGTCGTGACCTCGGTCGGCGACCTGCGGGAGCGGGGCGCCGTCGTCGCGGACGCCCTCTGCGTCATCGACCGCGAGGCGGGCGGTGCCGCGGCGCTCGCCGACATCGGCGTCCGGTTGCGCCCGCTGTTCACGATGGCGACCCTCGAGGCGTCTCGGCCTTAGGCCTCTCGCCAGGGCGGGGTGCGCGGGCGGTCGAAGTCGACCGGCCGGTCCTCCCCGGCGATCGCCGCGAACGCGGTGTCGACCCAGCGGGCGCCGCCGGCGAGCGGCCAGGGCAAGGCGTCGCGGGCGTAGAACCCCACCGAGCTGGTCTCCAGGGGGTGGCCGCGCAGCTCGCCGCCGAGCATGCGGCAGTGGAACACCAGCGAGTACAGCGGCAGGCGGGCGAAGCCGAGCCGCAGCCCGTCGAACACCGCGATGAGCGACACCGGCTCGACCTCGATGCCCGTCTCCTCGTAGACCTCCTTCACCGCGACCTCGGATGGCGAGTACCCGACGTCGGCCCAGCCGACCGGGTACAGCCACACCCCCGAGTCGGCCCGTTGGGTGAGGAGGATCTCGCCGGCGTCGTTGCCGACGACCGCGGCGACCGCGGTCTTCGGTGTGACGTACCCGGCGACGCCTTCCCCGACGGTCTCGAGCCACTCGTCGAAGAGGACGTCGGCCTCGACCTCCTCGAGCGCCGCGGCGCGGATGTCGGCCGCGATCTTCAGCACCTCCTCGAAGCGCTCGCGCTCGTAGAGGCTCTGGGTGAACCCGAGACCGGTGCGCGCGACGCCCGCGAGGGATTCGGCCCACCGCAGCAGGTCGACACCGGAGATGGCGTCCCGGTCGCTCACGCCGAGCACCCTACCGACGACCCCGCGACACGCGTCGCCGCCGGGCCGGAGTTGACGAGCCGGGCCTAGCGATCGGGTGGGGCGGGATGCGCGGCGCGCAGGAGCGCGGCCTTCGCCGCACCCCAGACCAGCTGGGTCGCGCCGAGCTCAGGGTCGAGGTCGGCGAAGGTGCGGGGGGCGAGCCCGTACCGGTCGTCGGGGGCGATCCGCTCCTCGTGCTCGTCGCGGAGCACCGCCGCGATGCCCGCGTCGGCGAGGACCGTCGTCGCCTCGGTCGTCGCGCCCCGGACGAGCTGCAGCGGTGTGACGCGCTGCTCGGTCACGTCGGTGGCGAGCAGGGCGCGCAGCTCGCCGGCGACGCGGCGAGCGCCGGCGTCGGTCGCGGCGACGAGCCGCTCGTCGACGTGGGCGCGCTCGGGTGCCGGGAGGCGTCCCCACGCGTCGAGGACGCGGCGGGCGCCGGCGAGGACGTAGGCGGGGAGGTGGGTCTCGACGCCGGCGACGAGGACCGCACCGGCGGCGTCGAGGCGGGCGGCCGCGGCGGCGGGGTCGCCGGTCAGGCGTCGAGCCCGACGCGTCGCAGCGCGTCGGCGGGCTCGAGGACGAGCCCGGTGTAGAAGGGACCGAACTCCGCGTACCGGGCGGAGACCTCGTCGAATCGCATCTCGTAGACGATGTCCTTCAACGCGCCGGGGTCGTCGGCGAGGAGGGTGACGCCCCACTCCCAGTCGTCGAGGCCGGTGGAGCCGGTGATGAGCTGGAGCACCCGACCGGCGTACGTGCGCCCCACACGGGCGTGGCCGGCCATGAGGGCCTTGCGGGCGGCAAAGTCGAGCGCATACCAGTTGGCGTCGGCGACCCGGCGCTTCGACATCGGGTAGAAGCAGATCGTCCGCTTGGCCGGCAGGCGGGGATGGATCCGCTGCTCCCGGTAGTGGGTGATGCGGTCCCGCCAGACCTCGAGCCGCTCCGCAACAACGGCCGGGTCGGTGATCCCCTCGTCGGCGGCGAGACGGGCCCGTTCGTCGTCCTCGGTCGCGGCGTACTCGGACTGCTCGGTGAGCGACACGTAGGACCAGGCCGGGGTGAGCGGCGCGCGGCGCAGGTCCTGCTCGAACGCCGAGAGGCGGGCCAGGTCGGGGCCGAACGCCATCACCCCGAGGTCCGCCTTGTGGCCGAGGACGACGAACGTGAGCACCTGGTGGGTGCCGTCCCCGGTGAGGCGGTCCAGCGCGTCGAGGACGTGCTTCGCGCCCCCCGGCTCCTCCTCGGCCCGTGCGGCGTCGAGGCGATAGAAGAGGTGCAGGACCCCCCAGCCGTTCGACGCCTCGACCGGATCGCTCACGGCGCCGGGGCCTGCGTGGCGGGGCGCCGGATCACGCACCGATGCTACGCGGCGGGACGCGGCTGGCTCTCGACGGCCTCGACGGCGACGAGCTGGAACGGGAAGTGGCGGGCCATCACGCCCCGCACCTGCGCGTCGGCCTCCCAGCCCTCCCCCTCGACGAGCAGCCGGAACAGGCGCCGCAGGAACGCCCCCTCGACGTAGGCGCGCTGGATGCGCGGCGGCTCGGGTTCGACGATGTCGTGCATCATCGACGGGCACACGGTCACGAGCTCGCTGATCGGGTCGGCGAGCACCGGGTCGCGGAACTCGGACTCGAAGTCGGCGAACCAGCCGGCGTGCAGGTCGGCGCGCACCTGCTCGTCGTGGCGCGCCTCGTCCAGGTAGGCGTCACGGGGGAGAAACCGCACGTGCGTCGACGGCATCGCCGGCGCGTAGTCCGACCACTTGGCCAGAACCACCGACCGGATGCGGCCCTCCTGCACCCTCCCAGTGTGAGCCGCCCGGACCCGCCCGCCAAGCACCCCGGGAAGCGGCCTCCAGACGCGACACCGGGGCGCCCTGACGGGCGCCCCGGGTCACTGCTCGCCTGTTGCGGCGGAGCTTAGAAGTCCATGTCGCCCATGCCGCCGCCGGGCATCCCGGCCGGCGCCGCAGGCTTCTCCTCGAGCTTGTCGGCCACGACGGCCTCGGTGGTGAGGAACAAGGCGGCGATCGAGGCGGCGTTCTGCAGCGCCGAGCGGGTCACCTTCGCGGCGTCGATGACGCCGGCCTTCACGAGGTCCTCGTAGTCGCCGGTGGCGGCGTTGAGACCGTCGTTGCCGGTCAGGCCGCGCACCTTCTCGACGACGACGCCGCCTTCCATGCCGGCGTTCAGCGCGATCTGCTTGATCGGCTCCTCGAGGGCCCGGGCCACGAGCCGCAGCCCGGTCGCCTCGTCACCCTCGACCTTCTTGGCCGCGTCGAGCACCTTGGCCTGGGCCCGCAGCAGCGCGACGCCGCCGCCGGCCACGACACCTTCCTCGACGGCCGCCTTGGTGGTCTGCACGGCGTCCTCGATGCGGTGCTTCTTCTCCTTGAGCTCGACCTCGGTCGCGGCGCCGACCTTGATGATCGCGACCCCGCCGGACAGCTTGGCGAGGCGCTCCTGGAGCTTCTCGCGGTCGTAGTCCGAGTCGGTGTCGTCGATCTCCTGCTTGATCTGCTTGATGCGCCCGGCGACGTCGGCCTTCGTGCCGCCACCCTCGACGATGGTGGTCTCGTCCTTGGTGACGACGATCTTGCGGGCGGTGCCGAGCAGGTCGAGCCCGACGTTCTCGAGCTTGAGGCCGACCTCCTCGGAGACCACCTGGCCGCCGGTGAGGATCGCCATGTCTTGGAGCATCGCCTTGCGGCGCTCGCCGAAGCCGGGGGCCTTGACCGCCACCGACTTGAACGTGCCGCGGATCTTGTTGACGACCAGCGTGGCGAGCGCCTCGCCCTCGACGTCCTCGGCCACGATGGCGAGCGGCTTGCCGCCCTGCATGACCTTCTCGAGGACGGGCAGCAGGTCCTTCACCGCCGCGATCTTCGAGGACACCAAGAGCAGGTAGGCGTCGTCGAGGACGGCCTCCATGCGCTCCGGGTCGGTGACGAAGTACGGGGAGATGTAGCCCTTGTCGAAGCGCATGCCCTCGACCAGGTCGAGCTCCATCCCGAAGGTCTGGGACTCCTCGACGGTGATGACCCCGTCGGTGCCGACCTTCTCGAGCGCCTCGGCGATCATCGCGCCGATCTCGACGTCCGCGGCGGAGATCGCGGCCACGTTGGCGATCTGGGCCTTGTCGGTCTCCACCTTCTGGGACGACGACTTGATCGACGTGACCGCGGTGTCGACCGCCGCCTCGATGCCCTTCTTCAAGACCATCGGGTTGGCGCCAGCCGCCACGTTGCGCAGGCCCTCACGGACCATCGCCCAGGCGAGCACCGTCGCCGTCGTGGTGCCGTCGCCGGCGACGTCGTCGGTCTTCTTGGCGACCTCTTTGACCAGCTCGGCGCCGATCTTCTCGTAGGGGTCCTCCAGGTCGATCTCCTTGGCGATGGAGACGCCGTCGTTGGTGATCGTGGGGGCACCCCACTTCTTCTCCAACACGACGTTGCGGCCCTTGGGGCCGAGCGTGACGCGCACGGCGTCGGCGAGCTTGTTCATGCCTGCCTCGAGCGAGCGGCGGGCACTCTCGGCGTAGGCGATCTGCTTGGGCATCTGGCTCCTCCCTGGCATGTCAGGGACGGTCGACGGCTCTGGCACTCAGCGGCTGCGAGTGCTAAAGCCCATGTTGGCACTCGGTCCGAGCGAGTGCAAATGGGCGGCCGGCCCGGGCCCGATCTGAGGAGCCCTACGCTGCGGCCGTGGCCGAGATGCACGACGCGACGGAGGCCTACCTCGAGACCATCCTCGAGATCGAGGAGGAGGGCGTCACCCCGATCCGGGCTCGCATCGTCGAGCGGCTCGGATTCTCCGCCGCGGCGGTGTCCGAGCAGGTCAATCGGCTCGTCGAGCAGGGCTACGCCCAGCTGCTCGACGACCGGACCCTGCGGCTCACCCCCGGGGCCGCGACCTCGCCACCTCGATCGTGCGCCGCCACCGGCTCGCCGAGCGGCTCCTCGTCGACGTGATCGGCCTCGAGTGGGAGAAGGTCCATCGGGAGGCCGACCGGTGGGAGCACGCCATCTCGGCCGACGTCGAGGAGAAGCTGGTCGAGCTGCTCGGCGACCCCGCGACCTGCCCGCACGGCAACCCGATCCCCGGCTCGGCGCACCGGGTCGAAGCCCCGCCGAGCGTGCCCCTGGCGCAGGCCGCGCCCGGCCCCGTGCGCGTGGCACGCATCAGCGAGAAGCTCGAGCTCGACGACCGGGCGCTCTCCCTGCTCGCTGCGGCGCGGCTGATCCCCGGGTCGGAGGCGTCGGTGCTCGGGCGGGGCATCAACGGCACGCGGGTCGCCGGCGACGACGGGGAGCGCACCGTCCCCGACGACGTCGCCCGGCTCACCTTCGTCGTCCCCCTGTAACGCCGCGCCGCGCTCGGCGGCGCGGGCGCGGGTCAGCCGCCGGCGACGGCGGGCACGATGCTGACCACGGTGCCCTCGGCGATCGGGGTCGCGACCCCGTCGAGGAACCGGATGTCCTCCTCGGCGACGAACACGTTCACGAAGCGGCGCAGCGTTCCACCGGTGTCGAAGAGCCGCTCCCCGAACCCGGGATGCGCGGCCTCGAGGTTGTGGAGCGCCTCACCGACGGTGCGGCCGTCGACCGACACCTCGGCCGCGCCGGCCGCCAGGGAACGCAGCTGGGTCGGGATCCGGACGGTGACGGGCACGCGTCAGATCTCGGCGGCGCCGGGGAACGCGGCCCGGAAGGCGTCGACCGTCGGCGGGATCGTGGCCGTCGGGGCCGCCGGGCCGACCGCGTCGAGCGTCTTCAAGCCGTGACCAGTCACGTAGACGACGACCCGCTCGTCGGAGCGGACGACGCCCTCCTCGGCGAGGCGGCGCAGCGTCGCGACGGTGACGCCGGCGGCGGTCTCCCCGAAGATCCCCTCGGTGCGGGCGAGGAGGCGGATCCCGGCACGGACCTCGTCGTCGGTGACCGAGCCGACTGCGCCGCCGGTGCTGCGCACCACGTCGAGCGCGTAGTAGCCGTCGGCCGGGTTGCCGATGGCGAGCGACTTGGCGATCGTGTCCGGCTTCTGGGGCCGGATGGTGTCGCTCGACTCGCTGAACGCGGTCGCGACGGGCGAGCAGCCGGCGGCCTGCGCGCCCGAGATCCGCACGCGGCGCCTCGTCGAGCAGCCCGGCGTCGACCAGGTCGGTGAAGCCGCGGTGGATCTTGGTGAGCAGCGAGCCGCTCGCGATCGGCACGACGACGTGGTCGGGGGCCTGCCAGCCGAGCTGCTCGGCGGTCTCGAACGCCAGGGTCCGGGACCCCTCGGCGTAGAAGGGCCGCACGTTGATGTTCACGAACGCCCAGGGGTGCTCGGCGGCGAGCTCGGTGCAGAGCCGGTTCACGTCGTCGTAGCTGCCGTCGACCGCGACGACGTTGGCGCCGTACACCGCGGTGGTCGCGATCTTGGCCGGCTCGAGGTTGGCGGGGATGAACACGTAGCTGGGCAGCCCGGCCCGGGCGGCGGCCGCGGCGACCGCGTTCGCGAGGTTGCCGGTGGAGGCACACGCCACGGTCTTGAGCCCGAACTCGATGGCCTGCGCCAACGCGACGGCGACGACCCGGTCCTTGAACGAGTTCGTCGGGTTGCGGGTGTCGTCTTTGACCCACAGCTCGCCGAGGCCGAGCTCGGCGGCGAGCCGGTCGGCGCGCACCAGCGGGGTCCAGCCGACCGGCGCGGACCCGGGGACCTCGTCCACGGGCAGCAGGCCGGCGTAGCGCCAGATGGTGGGCGGGCCGGCGGCGATGGACTCCCGGGTGACCGCCGGGCGGCGTCGTGGTCGTAGGCGACCTCGAGCGGGCCGAAGCACCACTCGCAGGCGTACCGGGGGGAGACGTCGTAGGTGCGGCCACATTCGCGGCACCGCAGGCTCTGCACGTGCGCCATGTCGGTTCCTCTTCCTGGTGGCCGGAGCCACCTTGCCTCGACGCGCTCTCGAGCGCCTCGAGCGGAGGAACCGCTCTTCGGCTGCTCATCGGTCAGGCATTGGCACCTGGCCCCCGGCCTCTCGGTCGGGAACTGGTTGCCGCGGCGTCAACGGGCCTGTCCCTCAGCCGCTCTGGATGAGCGCGTACTAGGCCTCGATGGTAGCGGCAGGGGCCCTACGCTTCCAGTCGCTATGGCTCCCGCCCCCGACGTCGAGGCGCTCGCCGACCGGAAGGCCCGGATGGGCGTCGCCGTCTCGGTGTGCCTCCCGGCCCGGGACGAGGCCGCCACCATCGGCGCGGATCGTCGCCGCGGTGCGGGCCGAGCTCGTCGAGGGGGGCCTCGTCGACGAGGTCGTGGTCCTCGACGACGGGTCCCGGGACGGCACCGCCGAGGCGGCCCGGGCGGCCGGCGGGCAGGTCCACGCGGTCGCCGACGTGCTCCCCGAGCTCGGCGCCGGCGAGGGCAAGGGCAACGCGCTCTGGAAGTCGCTGTACGTGGCGACCGGGGACCTCGTGTGCTTCCTCGACGCCGACGTCCGCAACTTCGAGGCGCATTTCGTCACCCGGCTGCTCGCGCCGCTGCTCGAGGACCCGACGGTCGCGTTCGTGAAGGGCCACTACGAGCGGCCGCTCGCACGGCCGCCCCCGCGGCGGCGGGCGGGTCACCGAGCTGATGGCCCGTCCCCTCCTCAACGCGCTGTTCCCGAGCCTCGCGGGGATCCGTCAGCCGCTCGGCGGTGAGTACGCGGCGCGCCGCGAGCTGCTCGAGGTGCTCCCGTTCGTGGAGGGATGGGGCGTCGAGCTCGGGCTGCTCATCGACATCGCGGACCGCTTCGGGGTCGCGGCCATCGCCGAGGCGGACCTCGGGATCCGCGAGCACCGCAACCGCGACCTCGACGAGCTCGCCCCGCAGGCGATGGCGGTGCTGCTCACCGGGCTGCGCCGTGCCGGCGCCGCGCCCGTCGACGTGGCGAGCACGCTCGTGCGCGTCGACGAGGCCGGCACGTCGACGCTCGTGCCCGTGCCGGTGCGGGAACGTCCGCCGATGGTCACCGTCGTCGCCTACCAGGCGAAGTTCGGGCGCGAGCTCGAGCGCGTAGCGCCCGGGCGGTCGCGCGCCGCCTCGACGGCCGCCTCCTCGACGAGCAGCGCGGCCCGCCCGAACGCCTCACCGGACTGGAAGACCCGGTCGGTCAGGACGAGCAGCTGCGCCGGGCCGTGGACGCTGCAGCTCCTCGCGTCCGTCGGGGCTGGCCTGCCCGGCGATGACGGCGCGGTGCGTCGATCCCGAGCTCGCCGGCCCAGTCGAGGACACCGCCGACGACCTTCCCGGCGAAGCTGCTCGCGTCGAGGCGGCCTTCGCCGGTGACGACGAGCGTCGCGCCCTCGAGCGCCTCCTCCAGCCCGGCTTCGAGCGCGACCACCTCGAAGCCCGGTTCGAGCCGCGCGCCGAGCGCGGCGAGGCCGCCGGCGAGGCCCCCGGCCGCGCCGCCACCCTCGAGGGTGGTGACGTCGACGCCCGTGCGACGCTCGTAGACGTCGGCGAGGCGCTCGAGACGGCGTCGGAGCAACGCCACCTGCGCGTCGCTCGCGCCCTTCTGGGGGCCGAAGCGCGCCGCGGCGTCGAGGAAACCGATCGTCACGTCGCACGCGACGGTGACGTCGAGCCCGCCGAGCGACCAGCCGAGCGCCTCGAGCGCCGCGAGGCCACCGTCGGTCGTCGCGCTGCCACCGACGCCGATGAGGACGCGCGGTGGCGCCGGCGCGTGCCGCGGCGGCGAGCAGCTCACCGGTGCCGCGCGTCGAGGCGCGCAGCGGGTCGTTGCGCTCGACGAGCGCCAGGCCGCTGGCCTGCGCCATCTCGAGCACGGCCAGCCCGGACGGCGTGACCCCGTACTCGGCGTCGACCGGGTCGCCGAGCGGGCCGGTGACCCGCGACCCGGCGGCGGCTGCCGCCGCGGGCGAGGAGCGCGTCGAGGGTGCCCTCGCCCCCGTCGGCGAGCGGGACGACCCGGACCTCGTCGAACCCGGCGGTCCGCATGCCCCGCGCCATCGCCTCGGCCGCGTCGGGCGCGGTGAGGGTGCCCCGGAACTTGTCGGGACACGCGATCGCGACACTCACGCTCACTAGATTGGCCTGGAATGCTCGAGCGCGTCCCGCTTCTCGAGAAGGAGCTCGACCAGTACGCCGACGTCGTCGGCGCGGAGACCATCGCTGAGATCCGCGAGGCCGCCGAGCCGCTGCGTGGTGCCCGGGTCCTCCATCTCAGCGCCACCGCCTACGGCGGTGGCGTCGCCGAGCTCCTCGCGACCCACGTGCCGTTGCTGCGCAGCATCGGCGTGGAAGTCCGAGTGGCAGGTCATCCACGGCAGCGACGAGTTCTTCGCCATCACCAAGCAGGTCCACAACGCGCTGCAAGGCGCCGACATCGAGTGGACCCCGGCGATGCAGCGCGTCTACCTCGAGCGGATCCTCGACAACGCGCTGCTGCTCGAGGACGGATGGGACTTCGTCGTCGTCCACGACCCGCAGCCCGCCGCGCTGTTGCACTTCCTCCGCGACCATCCCGGCCTCGGCAGCGGGGACCGCACCCGGTGGGTGTGGCGCTGCCACATCGACCTGACCGTCGCGAACCCGACCGTGTGGGAGTTCTTCCGGCCCTTCGTGGAGCTGCACGACGCGTCGGTGTGGACCCTGCGAGTCGTTCGTGCCCGCGTCGCTGAAGATGGACCACGTCGTCGTGCTCCCGCCGTGCATCGACCCGCTGTCGGTGAAGAACCTCGATCTGGCGCGGCCGTTCTGCGAGGAGCTCACCCGCCAGTACGGGGTGGACACGAAGCGCCCGATCGTGTGCCAGATCAGCCGCTACGACCCGTGGAAGGACCCGGTCGGGGTGATCGACGCGTTCCGGCGTCGTGCGCGAGCGGGTCCCCGAGGCGCAGCTGCTGCTCGCCGGGTCGATGGCGACCGACGACCCGGAGGGGTTCCGGGTCTGGGAGGAGACCGAGCTCGCCCGCGACGGTGACCGCGACATCCACCTCCTCTCGAACCTGCACCAGGTCGGATCGGTGCAGATCAACGCGTTCCAGCGGATCGCGACGGTGATGGTCCAGAAGTCGGTCCGCGAGGGGTTCGGCCTCACCGTCAGCGAGGCGCTGTGGAAGGGACGGCCCGTCGTCGGTGGGCGGGCCGGTGGGATCACGCTGCAGGTCATCGACGGCTACGACGGCTACCTCGTCGACGGCATCGAGGAGTGCGCCCAGCGGGTCATCGATCTGCTCGCCGACCCGGTCGGCGCCGACGCGCTCGGCGTCGCAGGGCCGCGAGCACGTGCGCTCGCACTTCCTCGCGACCCGGGAGCTGCTCGACTGGCTCCGGCTGCTCGGCGAGCTGCGTTGACCGTCGTCGTCTCGAACCGGGGCCCGTACCAGTTCAGCGAGGACGGCGGCGGCGGCTTCGCCGCCCGACCCGGCGCCGGCGGGCTGGCGAGCGCGCTGCGGCCCCTGCTCGGGTCTGGGCGCCGCGGCCCGGACGGGGCGTGGCTCGCCGCCGCGATGAGCGACGGCGACCGCGCCGCGGTGCGAGCCGACGCCGTGCAGGTCCCCGGGATCCGGCTCCAGCCTGCTCGACCTCGACCCCGACGCCTACCGGCTCGCGTACGACCTGGTGTCGAACGCGACGCTGTGGTTCCTCTACCACGGGCTCTTCGACCTGCCCCGCCGGCCCCGCTTCGACGCGCGGTGGCGCGACGCGTGGGCCGGCTACGAGGCCGGTCAACCGGACGTTCGCCGACGCCACCGCCGAGCTCGCCGGCGACGGGCGACGTCGTGCTCGTGCAGGACATGCACCTGGCGCTCGTGCCCGGGATGCTCCGCGACGAAGCGCCCCGACCTGCGCCTCACGCACTTCACCCACACGGCGTTCTGCGGCCCGAACTCGATCCGGGTGCTGCCCCACGACGCGGCGCGGGCGCTGTGCGCGTCGATGGCGAGCGTCCCGTGCGGGTTCCACGCCGCGCGGTGGGCCCGCGGCGTTCGCCGCGTCGGCCCGGGAGGTGCTCGGCGACGACGCCGTCGGTCGCGCCGACGTTCGTGGCGCCGCATCGGCCCCGATCCGGCCGCGCTCGCCGAGCTCGCCGCCGCCGACACCACGCGCGCCGCCGTGGCCGACCTCGACGCCCGCGTCGGCGACCGGGCGCTGGTGCTCGCGCGTCGACCGCATCGACCCGTCGAAGAACGTGCTGCGCGGCTTCGCCGCCTACGACCGGCTCCTCGAGGCCACACCGAGCTGGCGGGACGCGCGTCGTGTTCCTCGCCCGGCTCGAACCCGTCCCGCGAGACGCTCGCCGAGTACCAGGCCTACCAGCGAGAGGTCGAGCTCGCCGCCGAGCGGGTGAACGACCGGTGGGGCCGCACGGCGACTGGCAGCCCGTCGTGCTCGACACGCGCGACGACTACGCGCTCACCGTCGCCGCGATGACCCGCTACGACGCGCTGCTGGTCAACCCGGTGAAGGACGGGCTGAACCTCGTCGCCAAGGAGGGACCGATCGTCAACGACCGCGACGGTGTGCTGTGCCTGTCGGCCGACGCCGGTGCCTGGGACGAGCTCGGCCCGGCCGCGCTCGAGGTGCACCCCTTCGACATCGAGCAGACCGCCGGTGCGCTCGACCGCGCGCTCACGATGCCGGGCGACGAGCGGGCGGCACGAGCCGCGCCGAGCTCGCGCGCCCTGCGCGCGGCCCGCACCCCCGCCGACTGGTTCGACGGACCAGCTCACCCACGCCGGCTGAGATCCGCGGCCAGCCCTGCGAGGAGCGCGGCGAGCGCCGCCGGGTCGTCGACGACCGCGTCCGCCGCGTCGAGCAGCCCGGCCGGGGCCTCGGCCGACCGCACCGCGATCCGCACGCCGACGAACCCCGGCTGCGCCGCGGCCCGCACGGTCAGGGCGTCGAAGGCCGCCTGGTCCCCGACGTCGTCGCCCGCCGCCGCGCCGACCGACACCGCGTGCTCCTCGAGCAGCGCGGCCACCACGGTGCCCTTGTCGACCGGGACCGGCACGAGGAGCTCGGCCGCCTGCCGACCAAACGCCAGCCGCAGGCCGTGCGACGCGGCGAGCGCCTCGAGCGCGGCCCGGTCGGGCGCGTCGCCGGGGACGCGGCGCCAGTGGACGGTGAACGCGGTCGCGCCCTTCCGCTCGACCAGCAGCGTCGGCCACCGCGCCGACGCCTCGCGGGCCGCCGCCGCGACCGCGTCGAGGTGCGCGACCGCCCGCGGATCGGTGACGACCTCGCCGCCCACGAACCGCTCCAGCCCGTACACGCCGGCGAGCACCAGCCCGGGCACCGGGAGGTGCTCGCGCAGGAACGCGACCGGTCGGCCGCTCACCACGGCCACGAGCCGGAGCGTCGCGGCGAGCTCCGCGAGCGCGGCAACGGCCGCGGGCAGCGGACGCGCGCGCGTGCCGGGTCGGCGACGATCGGCGCGAGCGTGCCGTCGAAGTCAGCCAGGATCGCGGCGCGCGCCGGGTCGGCGGCGAGTGGGGCGAGCGGACCGGGTTCGGTCACGGGCGCGGTGCGGCGCGGGCTACTTGCCGAGGGTGACGATGCAGTCGGCGTTGTTCGAGGTCGTCGGCACGGGGTTCGGGAACACCGAGACGGTCGCGCCGACCACCGCCTGCTTGGCGAGGGTGTCGGACTCGACGCTGAACCCGGACTTGCAGGCCACCGTCGTGCCGGTCTGCAGGGCCGGCGCGTTGGTCGTCGCGACAATGGCGTAGCCGAGCCCGCGCAGCTTGTTGGCCTCGGTCGTCGCGGCCTGGCTGACCCCCGACGCGTTGTACACCGCGACCTTGATGTCCGCCGGGTTGCGACCGGCCAGCTTCACCGTCGTCGTCGTGCCACCCACCGAGCTGGTATTCGTCGTCCCCGCGCCTCGCGGGCTGCCGCTGCTTGGGACACCGGTGCCGTTCACGACCTGCAGCAACACGATGCCGACGATGACGGCTGCGCCGACGAGCGCGGCGCCGCGGGCGGCGGTGCGCCACACCCGGGCGCCCAGGTCGGGCGCCGGCGCGACCCGCGGTCATCTCGTGCCTGGGTCGGCGCGCCGACTCTCGAGGCGGCTGCGACGACGAACCTCACGGGAGCGGCGGAGGCGTTTCACAGTGAGCGGGTCGTACTCGTGGGCAGCGGGCTTCTCGATGAGCTCGCCCAGCACCCGATAGTAGTGACTCGTGGAGAGCCCGAGCCGAGCACGGATCGCTGACTCCTTCGGTCCGGGGAAGCACCACCAGGACCGTTCAAAATCAAGGATGGCGCGCTCGTGCGCGGACAACGACATCGCGACCGAGTATGGCCGCCGAGCCCTGCAACGCCGGGGATTTGACCCACCCGCGTTGGAACGAGCGCCGCCGGGCGCTTCACTGGAGCACGCCGGCGACGAGCCGAGAGGACCCACACATGAGTGAGAGCCACGACGACGGCCGTCCCCGGCCGACGTCAGCCGTCGAGACGGGCGCGGCCGCGCCGCCTGCGGGGCGGTGGTCGTCGCGACGCAAGTACGGGGTGCTCGCGGCCGGCCTCACCGTGTTCGCGATCGCGGCGGTGATCGTGGCCAGCGGCTCGAACCCGAGCAGCGTCTCGGGCAGCGGCGTGAACGTCAAGCACCTCCCCGTCGGGCCGACGTCACCGTCGCTCACCGCCGCGCAGGGCTGGCTCAACAGCCCGCCGCTCACCCCGGCCGAGCTGCGCGGCAAGGTCGTCCTCTACGACTTCTGGACCTACTCGTGCGTGAACTGCGTCCGCACCATCCCCCATCTCGCCGCCTTCTATGACCGGTACGGACCCGACGGGCTCGTCGTGATCGGCATCCACTCCCCCGAGTTCCAGTTCGAGCAGGACCGCGGGAACGTCACCGCGGCCGTGCAGCGCCTGAAGGTCACCTACCCGGTCGCGCTCGACCCGAACATGGACATCTGGAACACGTTCGGCGCGCAGTACTGGCCGGAGGAATGGGTCGCCGACCGGACCGGCCATCTGCGCTACCAGGACATCGGCGAGGGCAACTACGCCCAGACCGAGGACGTGCTTCGCGCCCTGCTCGGCGTGCCCGCCCGCTCGCCGCGGCGCGCCGAGGTCGGCAGCGACACCCTCGGGCAGCCGCCGACCACGACGCAGAGCATCACCCAGGAGACCTACCTCGGCCTCGAGAAGGGCGCCGCGAACGCCCAGCCGGGCACCACCACCTACCCCGACGTCGCGCCGACGCTGCCGAACGGCGCCGCGGCGCTCGTCGGTTCCTGGACCGCGGACCAGCAGCAGGTGCAGGCCGCGTCGCCCGGTGCGTCGATCGTCCTCGGCTACCGGGCCCGGTCCGCGAACCTCGTGCTCGCCACCGCGACCGGCGCCGCCATCCAGGTCGAGGTGCGCCTCGACGGGCAGCCGCTGCCGCCCGCCGACCGCACCGCCGAGACGCAGGTCGACGCGCAAGGCCAGACGTTCATCACCGTCACCGCCCCCGACCTGTACCGGCTCGTGCTGAGCCCCGGGATCGAAGGGCACACGCTGCGCCTCACCGCCGAGAGCCCGGGCCTGCAGGCGTTCGCCTTCACGTTCGGCGCCTAAGGCGCCGTGCGTCACCCAGCTCGTCGCGCTCTTCGGCGCCGGCGTCGCGTCGTTCCTCGCGCCGTGCATCGTCCCGCTGCTGCCCGCCTACCTCGGGATCATCGCCGGGGAGACGGCCGACGCCCACGACCCGGCCCGGGCCGTGCCCGCCACCTTCGTCTTCGTCCTCGGCTTCGCCGTGGTATTCGCCGCGTTCGGCGCCGCCGCCGGGCTGCTCGGCTCCTCGCTGCACGACGTGCAGACGATCGTGCAGCGCGTCGGGCGGCGTGCTCGTCGCCATCATGGGCTTGGCGCTCCTCGGCGTGCTGCGCGGCCCCTTCACGCGCGAGCGGCGCCTCGTGCCGCGGCTCCCGACCGGCGGAGGGCGGTTCCGCCCCTTCGTGGTCGGCGTCGCGTTCGGCGCGGCGTGGAGCCCCTGCGTCGGGCCGCTGCTCGCGGCCGCGCTCACCCTCGCGGCCCGCAGCGGCCAGGTCGGCCGCGGGGCGCTGCTGCTCGGGGCCTACGCGTTCGGGATCGGGGTGCCGTTCCTGCTGGCCGCCTTCGGGTTGGCGTCGTTTCCGGGCCTCGCGGCGCGCCTCCAGCGCATGGGGCCCACCATCGAACGGGTCGCCGGGGTGCTCCTCGTCGCCCTCGGGCTGCTGCTCGCCACTGGCGGCTACGCGTTCGTCACCTCGTATCTGGCCCGGTTCACCCCGGCCGTGGGGGGCCTCTGACCCGGCCCGGGGCGGGCCCCCGGTCCCGCCACCCGGCGACGGCGCCAGCCGCCCGCCCGGGCACCTCCGGCAGACGCAGGAGTCGACGTCCCCCACTTTGGCGGCTCGGGACTCGCCCGCCGGCACCATCTCGGGTGCTGGGGCCCGGCACGCCTCAAGATTGCCCAGGCCGTACCGACACCTAGGAGGTCGCTTGGGGACTGGGAGGAGAGGCTCATGATGGGTTCTGACCCGTACCAGCTCCTCGGCGTGTCGCGGCACGCGACCGACGCCGAGGTCGCATCGGCGTACCCACGCCTCACGACCGTCTTCGACCCCCGCCGTTGGGAAGCATCACCCGCCCTGTGGCACGAGGCCCAGGCGTGGACCAACACCGTCCAGGACGCGGCCGAGCGGTCCTGGAGAGCAGCGTCCGGCTGACGCCGGCGATGACCATGGCCTCCACGTTGCGATCGTGGTGGGCGCGCCGCGTCGTTCGTCGCGAGGTGGCGCCGCACCATCAAGTCGAGCTGTTGTGGGTCCTCACCGTCCTCGTGGTCGTCGCCATGATCGTCACGGGATCCGTCGTTCTCGCCAGCTCGGAGCATGACGTCAAGACGGCCACCACGCAGCTGGTGCCGGCGTCCACGGCGCTCGGACAGGCGATCCAGAACTACGGGGCGGGCAGCACCGCGCTGGAGAACCTGGTGCAGTCGCCGAACTCGGGCTCGCTCGCCGCCGGGGCCGGCCAACTGACCGACCTCAACAACGCGGCCGTCACCGCGTGGAAGAACTACGAGCGGTTCTCCGCCAACCTGCCGGGCGAGGCGAAGCTCCGCGACAAGATCGACCAGGAGACCCAGCAGATCTCAGATCAGGGCGTGGCGCTGCTCTCGAACCCGTCGCCGGCGCCGAGCCGTGGCCAACGTTCGCGGCGCTCTCCGACCAGAAGCAGCAAGACCTGACCGCGATCCAGACCCTCTACCAGAGCCGCATCAACGCGGTGGTCGCGAGCGCGAACCGCAGCTTCGACACCCGCAACAGCGGCCTGCTGCTCGTCTTCCTCGCCGTGCTCGTCGTCACCATCATCGCGTTCGGCATCGTGATCCGCTCGATCCGGCGCCGCTACCGCATCCAGCTCGCTGTGGCTCGCCGCAACGAGCTCGAGTCCGGCCTGCAGCGGGCCCTCGAACTGGTGCGCACCGAACCCGCGTGCTGCACGCTGATGCAGCACGCGGTCGAACGGAGCTCACCCGAGCTCCCCTGTGAGTTCCTCGTCGCCGATTCGAGTCGCGCCCACTTCCATCAGGTCGTCACCACCGATCCCCAGGGCGGACCCGGCTGCCCGGTCATGTCGCCCGACGACTGCCCGGCCACGAGCCGCGGCCAGACCCAGACGTGGCCCTCGAGCACGGCGATCGACACGTGTCCCCATCTCCGGGACCGCGACACCCGCGCCTGCTCGGCGGTCTGCGTCCCGGTCAGCATCGCGGGCAAGACCGTCGGCGTCCTGCACGCCACCGGTTCCGACCAGAGCCCGCCCGACTCGATCACGACCGCCGACTTGGAGCTCATCGCCCGGAAAGCGGGCGAACGCATCGGGATCATCCGAGCCTTCAGCCGCTCCGAGGCCCAGGCCCGCACCGACCCGCTGACCGGTCTGTTGAACCGCCGCAGCCTCGAAGCCGCGGTCCGCGACCTCACCGCGGAGTCGCACCCCTACGCGGTCGCGTACGGCGACCTCGACCACTTCAAGCTGCTCAACGACATCCATGGTCACGACACCGGCGACCGGGCCCTGCGCCTCTTCGCCCGGGTGCTGCGCGACAGCGTCCGCCCCAACGACATCGCCGCCCGGTACGGCGGCGAGGAGTTCGTCGTCGTCCTGCCCGACTGCACCATCACCGACGCGTACACCGTCATCGACCGGGTGCGGACTCGGCTCGCCGACGCCCAGCGCGGCGGGGTCGTCCCCTCGCTCACCGTCAGCTTCGGGCTCGCGCTCGGGCAGCCCGACCTCGCCTTCGGCGAGACCGTCGAGCTCGCCGACGCGGCACTGCTCCGCGCCAAGTCCCAGGGCCGCGACCGTGTCGTGGTCGATGCGGCGCCCGACGAGGCGGCTGATGCGGGTCCGGCATCCGCGCTCGAGCCGGCGTCGCGCCTCGGCAGCTGAGGCTCCACGCGCCACGACCGCACGCGCCGCGACCCGCACGGTTGACGCGCCGGCGCGGCACTACCCTGCGGGACGCGCCGGGTTAGCTCAGCTGGCAGAGCGCTGCTCTTGTAAAGCAGAGGTCGTCGGTTCGACCCCGACACCCGGCTCCGCGTCGATGCAGGTCAGCCGCCTGCATCGGCGTTGCGTTCGCCTGGCCCTCTTGCGCGTCTCAAAGACGTCTCAAAGGGGTCCTCAGGGCGATGCGAGGCAACATCACGGTCAAGGAGCCCGGCCGGGTCTACGAGCTGCGGGTCTCGCTGGGCCGGGATCCGTCGACGGGGAAGTACCGACAGAAGTCGCTGACGGTTCGCGGCCCCCGGGCGGAGGCGGAGCGGATGCTGCGCCAGTTGATTGAGGAGGTCGAGGGCGGCCGGGCCCGTTCGGTCGACGCGGCGCCGACCCTCGGGGGGCTCCTCGACGAGTGGCTGGCGTTCACCGCGGCGGCCGGCCGGTCGCCGACCACCGTCGAGCGCTACCGCAACGTCATCGAGCATCAGCTCAAGCCGACGCTCGGCGATGTCCCCCTCGGGCGCCTCACGACGAAGGCGTTCGACGACCTCCACCGGGACCTCGTGGGGCGTCTGCAGCCCTCGACCGTGCTGAAGGTGCACCTGGTCGCGAGGTCCGCGCTGGCCCGAGCCCTCAAGTGGGGCTGGATCTCTCGGAACCCCGCCGCCGACGCCACGCCACCGTCGGCTCGACGACGACCCATCGTGACGCCGAGTCGAGAGCAGCTGACCAAGCTGCTGGCCACCGCGGAAGCCGCCGACCCAGCCTTCGCGGTGTACCTGCGGCTCGGCGCGGCGACCGGAGCGAGGCGGGGAGAGCTGTGCGCACTGCGCTGGTCCGACATCGACCCAGGCCAGGGGAAGGCGGTGATCGAGCGCGGGATCATCGTGGTCGCCGGTGGCCTCGAGGAACGGCCGACCAAGACGCACAACCGTCGCGTGATCGCGCTGGACGCCGGAACGGTGCGGGTGCTGCGCGAGCACCACGAGCGCGACGAATCCGCAGCTCGGGCCTGTGGCCTTGAGCTCGGGCCCGACGCCTTCGTGTTCTCGCGCCGCCCGGGAGGCACGCTGCCGATCCGCCCGGACAACGCGACCGCGATCTTCTCCACGCTAGCCCGGACCGCCGGCATGGAGGGCCTGAGCCTCAAGGACGCCACGCGTCACTTGGCGGCGACTCGACTCATCGCCGCCGGTGTCGACGTGCGCACCGTCGCGGGGCGCCTCGGTCACCGCCACGCCAGCACCACGCTCGACGTCTACGCCCATTGGCTGCCTGAGCGTGACCGAGACGCCGCCGCGATCATCGGCGCGGAGCTCGACGAGGCCGAGCCGTCGTCACCGTCACCAGCGAGGAGGCGGCGAAGCGCCGGCGCAGGGACCCAGCGACGACGTGCGTAGCGGACCTCGGGCAGCTCGCCACGCTCGATCATGGCCACGACGGTCTTGCGGTTCACACGCAGGACCGCGGCCGTCTCGTCGATCGAGAACGCCGCGTGTGGGCTCATCAGCAGCGTCGCACCACAGCCTTCTCCGCACGAGCACCGGCGCGTCGTCACAGCTCAAGCCCGATGCTCAGGGCTGGTGGCTCGATCGCCACCGACGCTGGCTCACGACGGAGCGCAACGGAATCGAGCGCCAGCTGCTTCCGCCGAGTCGTCTCGAGGGATGACACGAGCTCGTTTAGGCCCTCGCCTCGTGGGGCGGTCTCGACGCCATGTCCCACGTCGAGGTGCGTCGGCTCGGGACTGGCGGCGTAGAGCCGGTTCTCGTGTCGTCCTCGGGTCAAGGCGGTATAGCCAGCCTCCCGGGACATGCCACCGTGGGCGAGGACGAAGGCGCGGTCACAGGTGAGACCTTGGGCCTTGTGGACCGTCACCGCGTACGCGTGCGTCAGATGACCGGCGCGCACGTAGCCGTCGGGCAGCGAAACTAACGGTCCGTGGTCGAACGCGATCGTCAGAGCGTTCGATCCGATCGAGCTGACGGTGCCGCGGGCTCCGTTGGTGACGCCGATGCGGCGCTGGTTGTGCAGCGTCATGATCCGGTCGCCGACGGCGAAGCTGCGGTCTCCGATGGTGACACCGCACGGCGAGAGCTCGCCGATCGCGGCGAGACGGTGGCGCGCGAGCCAGTTGAGCTCATCCACGTCGCGTTGCCGTATCCAGCGGCCGCGCACCTCGCCTCGCTCCGAGTAGTACTCGTCGACGCCGTCTACTACCAGGCTCAGGTAGTAGGCCTCCGCGTCGACGCGTAGCTTGGCGATTGAGAGCACTGGATCAGCACTCCCCGGCTACCTGGTACCTACCAGGCACCGCCGGTGCAGATGTGTGAAGGGAATGACGGGGTTGGGAGGGGATCGCTAGGAGTGGTCGCCTCGATGGCCCTGTCGGGTCGTGGATGCTCGAAGGGTCATCGTCGTGAAATTGGTGATCCGGGTTTGTGGGTGAGCCGTGGGCGCTGAGCGGCTGCTGGACAAGGCGTTGCAGGGTGGCTCGGGCGACGAGCTTGCGCCGACCGGGATCGCCACCACGGGAATGGCGCCGGCGGCGACCAGCTCGTAGGTCTTGGAGCGCGACAGCCCCAAGAGCTCGGCGACCTCGCTGACCGTGTAGGTGAGTCGCTCCATGAGTGGCTACCTCCTCGTGATCCACTGGACCGTGCTTGACGCACCCGTGATTTGGCGGATGTCGTGGACCACGAGCATGAGCCAGGTACCTCCCAGTTGACCTCCCAGGGGCCGCGCTGGGAACGAGGTCGCCCTACCTGGGACCTACCGATGTCCGGTCCCAGGCGCGCTGATCGCGCACCTACCCTGCGCAGGTCGCACCGCGTAGGGCGTGACCTGCCGTCGTGTATCTCCATCTGTTTCACCGTGACGCGATTGCGGAGGACCCGACCCGACGCCGCTGGGAGCGCCGTTACGTGGGCGCCGGCCGGGCGCGGTTCACATGGCGGTGCCCGGGGGGGCTGGCACCACCAGTTTGTGGAAGCGGGCCACCTTGCGGGTCGGGGGCGGGCCGGGTTCCACTGGAGCCATGGCCGACGCTGGGACGGGGGAGCGTGCGATCACCGTCTTCCTGGCTGACGACAACGTCATCGTGCGCGAGGGTGTCCGGGCGCTGCTCGGACTCGAGCCCGACCTCGAGGTGATCGGGACCGCCGGCGACTACGACGAGCTCGTCGTCGGCGCCGAAGCCGCCGCACCCGACGTGCTCGTGACCGACATCCGGATGCCCCCGAACTTTCAGAGCGAGGGGATCGACGCGGCCAAGGAGCTACGCAAGCGGCACCCGGGCACTGGCGTCGTGGTCCTCTCGCAGTACGACGACCCGCAGTATGCCGTGTCGTTGCTCGCCGACGGCGCGGCCGGCTACGCCTATCTGTTGAAGGACCGCGTCGCTGAAGGCGACCAGCTGGCGCGTGCCGTCCGAGACGTCGCCGCGGGCGGCTCGCGGCTGGACCCGATGATCGTGGAGGCGCTCGTGCGCCCCGTCACCAGCGACACCGAGCTGCGCCCCGACGAGGAGGCGCTGCTCACCGACATTGCGGCGGGTCGTCCTATCAAGGCGATCGCTGTCAGTCAGCACACGACGCCGGCCGCCGTTGCTGCGGCGGTCGAGTCCTTGTTTTTGCAGTTGTCGCGGGGAGCGACGGCTGGGATGTCGGGGTCGCTGCGGCGTCTGCGGATGCTGCATCAGGCGATCGTCGACCGTGAGGAGCAGGGCGAGACACTGAGCCGCCTGCTGCCCACCGGAGTCGCCGACAAGCTGCGCCGGGACGGCGAACGGATCGGTGAGACCGAGGAGCTCGTGGTCACCGTCGTCATGTCCGACATCCGCGGCTATTCCGGCATCGCGGAGCAGACCGATCCGAGCAGTCTGGCCCGACAGTTGAACGAGCACCGTCGCGAGATGAACCGGGCGATTCTCGAGGCGGACGGGACCGTGATGCAGTTCGTCGGGGATGCCGTCATGGCATGCTTCGGCGCACCGGTAGCGCAGGCCGACCACGCGGACCGTGCCATCGCCGCGGCGCGCGCAATGCATGAACGACAGCGGGCCGTGAACGAGCGGTGGGCCGCTGACGGGCGGGCCTGCTTCGGCCTCGGGATCGGCGTGTCGACTGGGCCGGTCGCCGCCGCGCTGCTCGGGTCCGAGGACCGTCTCGAGTACACGCTGGTCGGCGACACCGTGAACCTGGCGCAGCGCCTGCAGGACCTGGCACGCCCCGCGGGGCGGATCGTGCTGAGCGCGGCCACGCGTCAGGCGCTCAGCGAGCCGCTGCGCTGCACGGCGCTTGGCCCCCAGGCCGTGAAAGGGCGCCAGCATGAGGTGGTGGCCTACATGATCGACACGACGATGGCGGCGCCATGACCACGCCTGTGCTGGAGACCCGCGCGCTGCGCAAGACCTTCGAGGCCGATGGTGCCCCGGTTCGGGCGCTGCGCGGCATCGACCTCACGCTGGGCGCCGGCGAGTTCGTCGCCGTGATGGGCCCGTCAGGGTGTGGTAAGTCGACGCTGCTCAACCTGGTCGCCGGCCTCGACGTGCCAACCGACGGCGAGGTGATCGTCGCTGGCGAGTCGCTCGTCGGGCGGACCGAGGACGAGCTGGCCGTCATGCGACGCCGCCACATCGGAATCGTGTTCCAGTTCTTCAATCTCCTCGAGAGCATGACGGTCCTCGAGAACGTCACTTTGCCTGCGGTGATCGCCGGCGCGCCGCGCCGACGGGCCGAGACGCGTGCCCGCGACCTGCTTGACCTCCTCGGGCTCGCGGAAAAGGTGGGGGAGGCACCGCGGGTGCTGTCTGGTGGCCAACGCCAGCGGCTCGCCATTGCCCGCGCGCTCGCGAACGAACCAACCCTGCTGCTCGCCGACGAGCCGACCGGAGCGCTCGACTCCGCCGGCGGTCACGAGGTGCTCGAACTCTTCCGGCGCTTACACGCTGGCGGCCAGACGATCCTCTTTGTCACACATGACGACGTCGTCGCGGCGGTCGCTGACCGCATCGTGCGCATGCGCGACGGCCATCTCGACACCGGCCGTGACGAGGCGCCGCGGGTCCGCACGATGACCACCCTCGGATAGGACGCATGGCGAGGGACGCGACAGTGCCTGTGACCGTCGGTGCTCACCCGCCTGACCGGTCATCCCAGCCCCTCACGATCGCGGGGCTGCGCGACGACGTCGAGGCCCAGCGTGTCGTCCGCTCAGACGCGGCCGTGCTGCTCGCCGTCCTGCTCGCGCTCTTGGCCGCGGCCGCCGCGCTGGTGGCCGCGGCGGTGCCGTCGCGGCTCGCGATGGGACCCAGTCCGGTTCTGTGCGCTGCGGTGATCCTTGTGTGGGTGGGCGGTGGCCTCGTCGTCGCCGCGCGTCGAACCCGACGAGCCGTCGGCGCCGGTCGTGCTGGTGGGTGCGCTGGCGGGTGCGGTGGCACTGCTCGCTGCCGTGCTGCTCTCGCGCCGCGGGGGAGCCGCAACCTTCCACGATGTCGAAGCCGCGTGTCGGGCCCTCGGTCTCGCCGCGGTCCCGGCCGTGGGCCTGCACGTGTCGCTGGGCCTGCCGGACGGCCGGCTGCGCAGCCGCGCCCGGCGCGCCGTCGTCGCCGTCGCCTATCTCGCTGCGGTTGGCGTGGCGCTCAGCGACTTCGGCGCGCGGCCAGCACTGCCATGGGCTGGCCTCGCGATCCTGGCGGTCGGCTGCGGTGCAGCCGGCGGGGTGGGGTACGTCGTGCGATGTCGGCGGGCCGCGCCCGCCGACAGGTCGCGCCTGCAGTGGGCAGGGTGGGGCGTCCTCGTCACGGGCATCATCGCCGGGGCCGCGGCGATCCTCAACCTGCTCGTCACCTGGCCCCGACCCACCGCGGCGATCGCGGTCGGTGCGACCGTCGTCGTGCCCGTCGCGCTCGCGGCGTCGGTGGCGCTCGAGCGGATGATTCGGGTCGACCGCCTCTTGGTTCTGACGATCGCGTTGGTCGGCCTCCTCGGGTTGGTCGGCGCCGCGTACGTGCTCGTCGTGCTGGGCTTCGGGCACACCCCGACGAGCAGCGAACGGTCGCTCCTCGGCCTGTCGATGCTGGCCGCCGCGGTCGCCGCCCTCCTCTGGTTGCCCGTACGCGAACGTCTCGTCGCGTTCGCGACGCGCCGCGTCTACGGCGAGCGGCACGCGCCCGACGAGCTGCTGCGCAGTTTCGGGAGCCGGCTCACCCGGGCCCTGCCCCTCGACGAGCTGCTGCTCCAACTCGCCGAGTCGCTGAAGAAGACGATGCTGCTCGACACCGCCGAGGTCTGGACTCGGGCGTCCACGGGGCGACTCGAGCGCGCCGTCTCCGTGCCCGAGCGCGGCAGCGCCGCTCTGACCCTAGGCGCCGCCGAGGAGAGCGTCGTCGCGCGCGCCGGCGTATCGGGACCGGCATGGGCGCGCGTGTGGCTGCCGGCGCTCGTGCCCGACGACCACCTCGACCCCGTGCTCCGCGTGGCACCCGTCACCAACTCCGGGGAGTTACTCGGCCTCATGGTTGTGCGTCGCGCCGACGGCAGCGTGCCCTTCGACGAAGACGACGACCAGGCGATGACCGAGCTCGCCCGGCAGGTCGGTCTGGCGTTGCACAACGTCACTCTCGACTCCGCGCTTCAAGAGTCGATCGACGAGGTCCGCCGCCAGGCCGACGAGCTGCGCGCCTCCCGCGCTCGCATCGTTCAAGCCGGCGACGAGCAGCGTCGGGCCATCGAGCGCGACCTCCACGACGGCGCGCAGCAGCACCTCGTCGCACTTGCCGTCAGTGTGCGGCTGGCCCGTCAGCTCGTGACCACCGACCCCGACCAGGCTGGCCAGATGCTCGACCAACTCGGCACGGACCTCCAAGAGGCCGTGCGGGAGCTGCGCAACCTCGCCCACGGGATCTACCCGCCGCTCCTCGCCGAGCGGGGCCTTGCAGAGGCGCTCGCCGCGGCCGCGGGGCGCGCGGCCCTGCCGACGAGCGTCCACACCGACGATCTCGGCCGCTATCCCCAGCCGACCGAGGCGGCCGTGTACTTCTGTGTGCTCGAGGCCCTCCAGAACGCAGCCAAGCACGCCGGCGACGGCGCGCAGGCGACGATCACCGTGCGCGAAGACGAGGGGGCGCTCCTCTTCGAGGTCGCAGACGACGGCGCCGGCTTCGACACCACATCCGGCGTCCTCGGCGGTCACGGGTTCGTCAACATGGCCGACCGGGTCGGCGCCATCGGCGGCACCGTGACGGTCGAGTCAGCGTCCGGGGCGGGCACGAGCGTCGCCGGTCGGATCCCGCTCGGCGCGTGACCGCAACCCGACCCGGGCTCGACGTCCCAAGGTCAGGGGCGGCGGCGCTGGGACCAGAGGTCGTGCATGACCTGGGGCTCGAACGCCTCTTTGTTCACGTAGGCCGCCGCGCCGCACGCCCGGGCGTCGGCGGGCAGGTCCGTCTCCTGGTAGGTCGAGAGCAGCATCACGACGGTGTCGGGGTGCTCCCGGGTGATACGACGCGCCGCCTCGATCCCCCCGATGCCCGGCATGTTGATGTCCATCAGCACCAGGCCCGGCGCGAGCCGCTCGACGAGCTCGACCGCCGCCTCGCCGCTGTCGGCCTCTTCCACGACGACGAAGCCGGGCGTCGCGCCGACGACCGCCCGGGCGGCACGCCGAAAGGGTGCCTGATCGTCAACGATCAGCACCGGCACGTCGACGGCGGTCACGACCCATTCTCGCATCCGCGTCACGGCGCGCCGACCGTGGCGGCACCGGGCGACGCGGTGGTGCTAGCACGACCAGCGAACTTGACCGGCCGAGCTGGCGGACTCTGCTCGGCGTGGTCGGACCGGTCAGGACTGCTCGGCGAGGTACAGGATCACCGCCTTCACACGACGGTGGACGTCGGGCTCCGCGGAGAGCCCCAGCTTGGAAAAGACCGAGTTGATGTGCTTCTCCACGGCCCGCTCCGAGAGACCCGAGCGCGCCGGCGATCCCGGCGTTGTTGCGGCCCTGCGCCATTTCGGCGAGCACCTCGCGTTCCCGCGGAGTCAGACGCGTCAACGGCGACTCGCGGCGCCGCGATCGGGCCTCCACCAGGACCTCCACGACCCGCGGATCGATCGTCGACCCGCCCGCTGCCACCTCGCGGATGGCGCGCAGCAGCTCGTCTACGTCAGACACCCGCTCCTTCAGCAGATACGCCCGCCCTGCCGAGCCGTGCTCCAACAGCGCGAGCGCGTAGCCGGGCTCGACGAACTGGCTCAAGACCACGACTCCGACCTCGGGATGGCGCTCGCGCAGCTCGGCGGCGGCCCGGACCCCCTCGTCCGTGCCGCTGGGCGGCATGCGGATGTCGGTCAGCACCACGTCGGGTCGATGGGTCTCGACGGCGGCGTACAGGCCGTCGAGGTCCTCGCAGACGCCGGCCACCTCGATCCCGTCCTGAGACTCCAGCAGCCGCACGACCCCCTCTCGGACGAGGTAGTGGTCCTCCGCCACCACAACCCGGATCATCGGTCCTGCCTTCATCCACGACGCGGCCACGTCCGGTCCAGCCGACCTGAGGCTACCCAGCGCTCCTCTCGCACCCACGACCGCCGGCGGGCGCGCGGTGCGTCGCAGGGGTGCTGGCACCAAGCCGATCCGGCGGCTGTCCACCTTGGACCGCACGCACCGTCGCGTCACGCTGGCGGGAGCGGAAGTCCGGCAGCTGAGGATCGCGGCGTTATGAGCCAGTCATCGGGGCGGAGCGGGGTGCAGTGACCCGGGCCGCGTGGCGCGTCGCCTGGTATCGGTTCCGGGCCACCCTGCGGCTGCGCTGGCCGGGCTATCTCACACTGGTCCTGCTCATCGGGGTCCTCGGTGGCCTCGCCATGGGCGCACTCGCCGCGGCCCGCCGCACCCAGTCGTCGTTCTCGTCGTTCATCGCGAGCACGAACCCGTCCGACCTGCAGCTCGGGACCTCGCTGTACAACCCGGCGCTGGGCAACAGCTCGGGCGACGACGCAGCGCGGATCCGCACCATCGCGCATCTGCCCCACGTGCGACACGTCGAGTCCGTCGCCGGGTTCTCCGCGGGGATCCTCAACGCCAGCGGCACGATTTCGAGCGCCTACTACAACGCCAATACGTCGTCGGAAGGCAGCATCGACGGTCTCTACCTAACCCAGGCCCGGGTCACCGTGCTGCAGGGACGCCTCCCCAACCCAAACCGACCGGACCAGTTCGTCGTGGACGCCAACGCGGCCCGGGTCTTCAAGCTCCACGTCGGCCAGGTCCTCACATGGGGCTTCTACTCGAACAGCCAGGTGGGCCTCTCAAGCCTCGCGCCGACGACGGCACCGTTCCTGCGGATCGACGCCACACTCGTCGGGACGGTGACCTTCAGCAACACCGTCGTGCAAGATGCCACCGACGCCACCAACAGTTCGCTCACCGCGCTGTTCACGCCGGCGCTGACCCGGCGCCTCACGCAGTGCTGCGTCACCTACACGTTCAGCGGATTGCAGCTGGACCACGGCAGCCACGACGTCAGTGCCGTCGAAGCCGAGTTGGGCCGCGTCCTCCCATCGTCGCTGCCCCGTGACTTCACGTCGACCTCGATCATCGCGGGGAAGGCCGATCGTGCCCTCGAGCCGGAGGCGATCGCGTTGGGCGTGTTCGGCGGGATCGTGGCGCTCGCCGCACTCCTCATCGCCGGCCAGGTGATCGGCCGCCAGCTCCGGCTGGGCGCAGAGGAGACGCGCACGCTGCGAGCGCTCGGCGCCGACCCGACGATGACGATCGGCGACGGGCTCGTCGGTCTCGTGCTCGCGATCCTCGCCGGAACGGTCCTCGCCGTTGGCGCGGCTGTGGCGCTGTCACCGCTCGCGCCACTGGGCCCGGTCCGCTCCGTCTATCCCAGCCCAGGTGTCGCGTTCGACTGGACCGTGCTCGCCGGGGGCGCTGCCGTTCTCATCCTCGGTCTCGCAGCCGCCGCGCTCGCCCTGGCGATTCGCGAAGCACCCCAACGCGCCGCGGCTCGAGACGAGGCCATCGGTGGCCGCACCTCGAGCGTCGCGAACAGCGCGGCAGCTGCCGGGCTGGCGCCCCCCGCGGTGGCGGGGATCCGCTTCGCGCTCGAGCCCGCCGCCACCCGGAACGTGCCGGTGCGCTCCGCGATCCTCGGCGCGGCCATGGCGATGCTCGTCGCCACCGCCACGCTCACCTTCGGCGCCAGCCTCTCGACCCTCGTCTCGCACCCCGCCCTCTACGGGTGGAACTGGAGCTACCTGCTCAGCGGCGGGCAAGGAATCGGGACGATCCCTCAACCGCAAGCCGGCACGTTGTTGCGCGGCGACCGCTCCGTCGCCGCGGCCGCCGACGTCTATTTCGCCACCCTCCAGATCGACGGGCAGACGGTCCCGGCGCTGGGCGCCACCACGCGGGCGCCGGTCGCGCCGCCCCTGCTCAGCGGTCACGGGTTCGACGCGCCGAACCAGGTGGTGCTCGGCTCCACGACCCTCGCCGCGCTGCACAAGCATCTCGGCGACACCGTCGAGGTTCGCTACGGCACCATGCCGCCTGCCCGTCTTCGGGTGGTCGGCACGGCGACGATGCCTACCATCGGGGCGGTCGTCGCGGCGCAGCACCCGACGATGGGCACCGGCGCGCTGCTCTCGTATCAGCTCATTCCCCCGTCGGTGCGCAACAGCTTCCAGAACTCGCCCGACGGCCCGAACGCCATCCTTGTGCGGCTCCACAGCAATGTCGACCCCCCGACCGCGCGACGGGCGCTGAACCGGATCGCCGCCGCGCTCTCCCTGCCGACCAACTACGGCGTCACGCTGCTCGCTGTCCAGCGCCCGGCCGAGATCGTGAACTACCGCTCGATGGGCACGGCGCCCGCCATCCTCGGCGCCGGCGTTGGCGTCGGCGCCTTCGTTGCGCTCGGTCTCACCCTGATGGCGTCGGTGCGACGCCGACGCCGGGAGCTAGCGCTGCTCAAGACCCTCGGCTTCACGAAACGCCAGCTCGCCGCCACGGTCGCCTGGCAGTCCAGCATCGCCGTGCTCATCGGGGCCGCGGTCGGCGTCCCCGTCGGGATCGCGCTCGGCCGCTCCCTCTGGATCGTCTTCGCCGACGCGATCCACGCGGTCGCGCAGCCAAGCATCCCCATCCTGTCCATCGCCGTGATCGCGCTGGGCGCGCTCGCGCTCGCCAACGTTGTCGCCGCGATCCCGGGGCGGGTCGCGGCGCGGACGCCGACCGCGACGTTGCTGCGCGGCGAGTAGGGCTCAGCATGTCCGAAAGTGCCGTCGTTGCATCCGGGCTCCGCGTCGTCCGCGGCGTCGGTGCGGAGCCGAGCGGTACCAACCGAAAGGAAGCCGCATGCGTGTCGACTCGTCGGTGACCAGCGTCTCGTGGATCCCCTCGGAAGCGATCGCGGGGCTCCCGAAGGCCGGGTTCATGTCTGGTCTCTTGCACTACGACGACCCGCCGCCTGATCGCATCGAGAGCCTGGCAGCGCTGCACGAGGCGGAGCGCTTCCGGTTCGCGAACCGGCTCTCGGCGTGGGTCGACGTCGAGGACGGGGAGATCGTGGACGCCGGCTACTCGGGGTGTGGCTACATCACGCGCACCCGGGCGCGCCTCGGCAAGGCGGAGGTGGCCTTCGAGCCCGCCGAGTTCCCCGAGCTGCGAGCCGAGCCCGATCGTCAGCTCTCCCATGTCACGTTCGTGCAGACCAACGGCGGGCGCACTGGCATGCCGTTCCCTCGACCCGTGCGACGCAAGCCGTTCTTCCAGTGGGCGTCGCCGACCGTTTGGACCACGTTGCGGCTCACCCTTCGGGCCGACGGGTCCTCGACCGGCGAGCTCATCGGCGCGAGCGACTTCCCCCGCCACTGGGTCTACGACGACACCGGGCAGCTCGTCGCCAAGGGCAGGGCTCGCGTCGTTCCAGAAGTGGCAGCACGGAACCTTCGGGCGGCACAGCCCATGGGGAAACGAGGACTCCCAGCCACTCGTGACCCTGGCCGAGAGCGCGCTCGAACGCCAGCTGTCCACGACGATCATGCGCGGCGGCACCAAGCCCACGATCCGGAAGCTGGCGAAGGACGCGCTGCTCGCCGAGCAGGGCCAGCCGGGCGAGGAGCTGTACCTCCTGCTCGACGGGGTTCTCAGCGTGTCCGTCGATAACGCGCCCGTCGGTGAGCTCGGTCCCGGCGCGGTCATCGGCGAACGCGCCGTCCTCGAAGGCGGGCACCGAACCGCCACCGTCCGTGCCCTCACCGACTGTGTCGTCGCCGTCGCCGGCGCAGACCAGATCGATCGAGTCAGCCTCCTGCATCTCTCGGAGCTCCACCGCCGCGAGGAAACCGCCCACTGATCCCACTGGGTTGCCCCGGCCCCCGTCCGGTCGCGTCCCAGCCTGTGTGAGCGACGCTGGATTGGCCCCAGCGCGGTGCCGACGAACTCGCACGCCTGCCGGGACTCTCCGCGCTGTGGAAGCCGATTGCGGACTGCTCGACGGCCTCAGTGTTCAGGGGGTTCGAGGCCAGCGGAGGCGTCGAGCACGACCGGGTCGCTCAAACCTCGCCAGTCTCGCGGGCCTCGGCGAGCAACTCGGCGGCGCTATACCCAAGTCGACTCGCTCACGCTCTCCGAGCCGTGCGAGCCAGTCCTCGAACGTCCTCGTCGGCTCATCGTCCTCGATCAGCACGACGACCGGATCGAGGTGCTCAGTGTCGCGGGCCAAGGAGCCAAAGGTACACAGAGCCCTCCGTCGAGGCCGGCAGGAATGACGGGCTGCGGTCGGGCTCATCGGCCGAACCGACGCCGAGCCGATCGCCCGTCGGGTCGCGGAGTGGAACCCGACGCTTGTTGTGGAACAGCGCAGTGACCGGCGTCCAGGTCACTGGGCAAGGACGACACGGCAAGGTGCTCGTCCGCCCCGGCCGGCACGACGACCGTGCTGCGCCCGCACGCGTACGAGCCGACACGATTGGCGCGTCTCAAGATCCATCTCAAAGAGGTAGTGTCCAGGGCGCGCGAAGAGGTCCAGCACGGGCGCGCGACGCCGGATATTCAAGGGTGACGGTCACCGAGGGCCACTCGTTCCCGCAACTGGTCGCTCTTGTAAAGCAGAGGTCGTCGGTTCGACCCCGACACCCGGCTCCACGTCGGTGCGGTGAGCCGCCAGGTCCCAGACCATCCTCTGGGTGACCGCGATCCTGGCCTGCGCCGGGGTCGTGGAGCTGCGGCGCCGGCACCGGACCACGCGTTCGCCGGCCTCGACCGCCGGCTCCCGTCCGTACGGGGCGCTCGCGCGAACTCGGCGTCACCCGCGGGCTAGTGACGCCGTTGGCGCGCGACCTCGAAGCACGCGACCGCGGCGGCGGCGGCGACGTTCAGCGATTCGGTCGGGCCGGGCATCGGAACGCGCGCGACGACGTCGCAGCGCTGGCGTACGAGGCGCGCCAGACCGGAACCCTCCGCGCCGAGGACGAGCACGAGGGCGCGGTCGGCGACGGCGAGGTCATAGACAGTGGCGGGGCCGCCGGTGTCGAGCCCGACGGCCCAGACGCCCGCGCGCGCTGCCTGCTCGAGCGCCCCGGCGATCCCGCCGACCAGCGCGACGGGCAGGTGCTCGGCGGCACCTGCGGCAGCCTTCATCGCCGCCGGGGAGAGCAGCGCGGACCGTCGGCGCGGCAGCACCGCACCGGTCGCGCCGGCCGCAGCCGCGCTGCGGAGCACGGCGCCGAGGTTCTGCGGGTCGGTGACACCGTCGAGCGCGACCAGGAACACGTCGCGTGTGTCGAGCAGGCCGGCGAGCGGCACGGGGGCGAGCCCGTCGGCATGCGCGACGATGCCCTGCGCCGCCTCGACGCCGGCCTCCTCGCGCAGCTGCTCCGGGTCACGCCAGCGGGTCTCGACCCCGGCCGACGCGGCGAGGGCCGCGACCTCCTCGACGGCGGTCCCGCGGCTCCGGGCGAGTGACACCCACCGCACCCGCCGGCGGCGGGCCCGCAGCAGCTCGACGACGGCCCGACGGCCCGGCACCACCGAGCCGCCGAGCTCGTCGGGTCGGCGCGTCACCGACGATGCCAGCGGGTGCCCTGGGCGGCGTCCTCGAGCACGATCCCGCGGGCCGCGAGGTCTGCCCGGACCTGGTCGGCGGCCCCGTAGTCGCCGGCGGCTCGTGCCGCGTCACGCCGGGCGACGAGCGCGTCGATCTCGGCGTCGGCGCCAGTGCCGCGGGTCACCGTCACGCCGAGCACCCCGACCAGCTCGACGACCGCCGCGACGAGCGGCGCGGCCCGGGCGAGGTCGCCCTCGTCGATCGCCTGGTTCGCGGCGCCGACCGCGTCGAAGATCGCCGCGAGGGCACCGGGCGAGCCGAAGTCGTCGTCCATCTCGGCGCGGAACCGCGCCGCGGTCTCCGGGTCGACCCCCGCGCCGGCGCCGGCCCCCGCCGCCGCGGCCCGTCGCATCGAGCGCGTCGAGGCGCTGGACGGCGCTCGCCGCGGCGGTCAGCTCACCGTCCCCGAGATCGGTCGCCTTGCGGTAGTGGGTCTGGAGGACCGCCAGGCGGAAGGCGCGGGGGCCGTGCACGTCGAGCGCGTCCGCGAGGGTGCGGAAGTTGCCGAGCGACTTGGCCATCTTCTCGCCGCTGACCTCGACCATCCCCGAGTGCAGCCAGTGGCGGGCGTAGGGATGGCCGGCCGACTCGGCCTGGGCGCGCTCGTTCTCGTTGTGCGGGAAGATGAGGTCGTCGCCGGCGCCGTGGATGTCGAAGCCCTCGCCGAGCAGGTCGAGGGCCATCGTCGAGCACTCGATGTGCCAGCCGGGCCGGCCGGGGCCCCACGGCGAGTCCCAGGTGGGCTCGCCGGGCTTGGCGGTCTTCCAGAGCGCGAAGTCGACCGGGTGGTGCTTCGCGTCGTCGACCTCGACGCGGGCGCCGGCCGACTCGAGCAGCTGGCTGAGTCGCTGATGGGGCAGCGCGCCGTAGTCCGGGTCGCTCGGCACGTCGAAGTACACGCCGCGCCCGGGCGCCACGTACGCGTGCCCGTCGTCGACCAGCTCGCCGATCCGCTCGAGCATGGCGTCGACGTACTCCGTGGCGTGCGGGGTGTGATCCGGGCGCTCGACCCCGAGCCGGTCGGTCTGCTCCCAGTAGGCCGCCTCGAATCGTTGGGCCAGGTCGGGCTCGGTCGCGCCGGTCTCGTGCGCCCGCGCGATGATCTTGTCCTCGATGTCGGTGATGTTCGACACGAACGTCACGTCGAAGCCCCGCCAGCGCAGATAGCGGCGGATCACGTCGTAGACGAGGACGGTGCGGCCGTGCCCGATGTGGGGCACGTCGTAGACGGTCGGGCCGCACACGTAGATCGACACCTGGCCCGGTGCTCGCGGCTCGAGATCGACCTTGGCCCGGGCCCGCGTGTCGTAGAGCCGGACGGTCATCGACGACGAATGTACCGCCGGGCCCTCACGATCCCCCGGTGACTTCGACGGGCTCGAGCAGCGCGACGGCCCAGGCGGCGATCGCCTCGGACCGTCCGACCGCGCCGACGCCCTCCCCGCGCTTGGGCTTGACGCCGACCGGGCCGGACACCGCGGCGCCGAGCGTCGAGCTCATCGCGGCGAGGTGCGGGGCGAGGCGCGGCGTCTCGGCGGTGACGACGACGTCGACGTTCCCGACCCGCCAGCCGGCGGCTCGGACCCGCGCCGAGACGTCGGCGAGCAGGCCGATCGAGTCGACGTCGCGGTAGCGGTCGTCGTCCGCCGGGTAGAGGGTGCCGAGGTCGGGCAGGCCGGCCGCGCCGAGCAGCGCGTCGGCGACGGCGTGGGCCACGACGTCGGCGTCGGAGTGCCCGACGAGACCGGGCCCGTCGAGGGTGACGCCACCGAGGACGAGTGGACGGTCGCCGCCCACCGCGTGGACGTCGTAGCCGAGCCCGACGCGCACGCTCAGTCGTCCACCGTGAGGAGCGCCGCGGCGACGGTGAGGTCGGCGGTCGTGGTGACCTTCAGGTTGCCGGGGTCGCCCGGGACGATGACGACGGTGGCACCGGTCGCCTCGACGAGCGCGGCGTCGTCGGTCGCGTCGCCGTGCCCGGCGTGCGCGGCGCGGAGGGCGTCGGCGCGGAACGCCTGGGGGGTCTGCACCGCGACGAGCGTGTCGCGGGGCACCGTCTCGACGACGCGGGTGCCGTCGACCCGCTTCACGGTGTCGGGGAGCGGGACGGCTGGCACCGCGGCGTCCGCGCCGTCGCGCACCGCGGCGATCACGGCCACGAACAGGGATCGCCGCGCGAGCGGTCGGGCGGCGTCGTGCACGACGACGACGTCGCTCCCGGCGGGCAGGGCCGCGAGGCCGGCGCGCACCGACTCGGCGCGGCGTCGCGCCCCCGGGACGGCGGCGTGGACCGGTGCGCCGTGCCACGCATGGCCGGCGGGGACCACGACGATGACGTCGTCGCAGGCGGCGTCGGCGACGGCCACGGCCCAGTCGACGAGGCGGACGCCGTCCAGGTCGGCGAACTGCTTCGGGGCCCCGAATCGGGTCCCGCCCCCGGCGGCGACGACGATCGCCGTGGTCGACCCCACGGCCGGCCGCCGCTACTTGCGGCGGGCGGCGGCCTTCTTGGGCGTGGCGGTGCGCCCAGCGGCCGCCTTGCGGGCGGGGGCCTTGCGGGTCGTGGCCTTCTTGCCGTTGCTGGCGGGGGCCCGCCGGCGCCGGGTCACCGGCACCTCCTTGCCGGCGAGGACGTCGTCGAGGCGCGACTCGGCGGTCTCCTCGTCGACGTTCAGGGCGAAGGTGAGCTCGGACACGAGGATCTGGCGGGCGCGGGCCAGCATGCGCTTCTCCCCGGCGGAGAGGCCCTTGTCGGCCTCGCGCAGCGAGAGGTTCCGCACCACCTCGGCGACCTGGTAGATGTCGCCGCTCTTCAGCTTCTCGACGTGGTTCTTGAACCGCCGCGACCAGTTGGTCGGCATCCGCGCCTCCTTCTTGCGAAGGACGGCGAACACCTCCTCGACCTCTTCGTCGTTGATGACGTCACGCAGCCCGATCTCGTCGGCCTTGTCGACGGGGATCGAGACCTTCAGGTCCCCATAGGTGATGCGCAGCACGAAGTAGTCGGTCTTGTGCCCGTCGAAGACCCGCTTCTCCTTGCCCTCGATGATCGCCGCGCCGTGATGGGGATAGACGACCTTGTCACCGACGGCGAACGACATGCGGGTTCCTCGCGGAGGGAGCACCAGGGTGCGGAGAAGAGACACCAGGATACCAGAGGGCCCGGGCCGGGCCGACATGGCGTCGAATACGCTCGGGCGCGCCGGGAGGTCCCGTGCCGATACGACGCCTGCTGGAGACGACCGAACTGTTCGCGACGCTGCCCCCGGCGGCGCTCGCCACGCTGTCCGAGCAGGCCGAGCCGCGCCACTACGCGCGCAACCAAGTGATCTTCCGTCACGGTGATCCCGCGACGGAGCTCTTCGTCGTCGACCGCGGTCGGATCGCGGTCGCGCAACCGTCGGGTGACGGACGCGAGTCGGTCGTCGCCGTCCTCGAGGGCGGCAGCCTCCTCGGCGAGATGCCGCTGTTCGACGACGCGCCCCGCTCGGCCGACGCGCGCGCCCTCACCGACTCCGACGTCGTCGCGCTCGGCTACGAGCCCCTGCGCGCCGTGCTGCACGCCCAGCCCGAGGTGCTGTGGGTGATCGTGCGGCTCCTCGCCCGCCGGCTGCGCGAGACGAACGAGGCGCTCGCCGACGCGGTGTTCCTCGACGTGCCCGCCCGCACCGCCAAGCGGGTCCTCGAGCTCGCCGGTGAGCGGGAGCGGTTCTCGCTGCCGGTCACCCAGGAGGAGCTCGCGGCGATGGTGGGCGCCTCCCGGGAGCGGGTCAACAAGGCGCTGTCGCTGTTCATGCGCCTCGGGTGGCTCAGCCTCGAGGGGCGCAACCGGTACCGGATCCTGGACCGTCAGGCCCTCGAGGACCGCGCCACCCTCTGACGCGCGGTCAGCGCGCCGGGCGGGCGAGGAAGGCGAGGGTGCGACGCCAGGCGTCGGCCGCGTCGTCGGCCCGGTGGGCCGGCCGGGCCGGGTCGTGCACGAAGCCGTGCTCGGCGTCGGGGTAGACGACGATCTCGCAGTCGGGCCGGTCACGCCACGCGGCCCGCAGGGCGTCGAGGTCGGCCGCCGGGGTGAACGGGTCCGCGTCGCCGAAGACGGCGAGCGTCGGGCACACGTCGGCCGCGGTGGCGAGCGCGTCGCGTGCAGGCGCGGGCCGCGCCAGGCGGCCGGCACCCGGAGCATCCCGTAGAACGGGACGGCGCGGGCGAAGCGGCCCGTCGCGGCCGCCTTCAACGTCTGCATGCCGCCGAGGCAGAAGCCGAGGACCGCGACGCGCTCGGTGCCGAGCTGGTCGGCGGCGACCGCCAGGTCGGCGAGCTGCACGTCGTCGTCGAGCTCGGGCAGGTAGGCGAGGCGCGCGTCGGGATGGGTGGCGTCGCGCACGACGGCGGGGGCGCGGGCGAACGGGTCCGGGCAGCACACCGCGTAGCCGTGGGTGGCGACGCGGCGGCACAGGTCGTCGAAGAGCGGGCGGATGCCCATGAGGTCGGGGTGCACGACGAGCGCGCCGGTCGGGTCGCCGTCGTCGGGCCGTGCCGCGATGGCTGGGACCGGCGCGCCGTCGCGGCCCTCGAGGACGACGCGGGCAGCGAACGCCGGGTGGGCCCCCGGTTCCAGGGCCGCCATCAGGCGTAGCGCTCGAGGATGCTCGTCTCGGCGAGGCGGGCCAGCCCGTCCTTGATGGCCCGGGCGCGGGCGTCCCCGACCCCCTCGACCTGCACGAGGTCGTTCTCGTTGGCCCGCATGATCTTCTGCAGGTTCCCGAAGCGCTCCACGACGTGGTCGGCGACGATCTCGGGGAGCCGCGGGATCCGGTGCAGGATCCGGAACCCGCGGGGTTGCATCGCCGCGTCGAGCCCGGCGGCCGGGCCGCTCTGGAGGACGCCGACGACCTCGTGCAGCTCGAGCAGCGACTCGTCGTCGAGCTCGCGGAGGCGTCGCATCACCTCGGGCAGCTCCCAGCCGGGCGAGGACCGCATGTAGTCCTTCGCGACGAGGCGGCGGTCGTCCTCGACGCCGCCGACGAGCTCGTCGAGCTGCAGCATGACGAGACGGCCGTCGGCGCCGAGCTCGACGACATACCCCGCGATCTCGTCGGCGATGCGGCGCACCATCTCGGCGCGCTGCAACACCGTCGCCACGTCGCGGAGGGTCACGAGGTCCTCGATCTCGAGGGCCGACAGCGACGCGCTGACCGCGTCGAGGCGCGCCTTGTAGCGCTCGAGGATCTGGAGGGCCTGGTCGGCGCGGGCCATCACCCGCTGGGTCGGCTCGATGGCGCGCTTCAAGCCGCCGACGTGGATCGCGACCTCGGTGCGGTCCTCGGAGACCGTGATGACCGGCACGGGGACCTGGCGGGCGACCCGCTCGGCGGTGCGGTGCCGCGTCCCCGTCTCGGAGGTCGGGATGTTCGAGTCCGGGACGAGATGCACGTTGGCGCGCACCACCCGGGCGCAGTCGCTCGTGACGATGATCGCCCCGTCCATCTTGGCGAGCTCGGAGAGCCGCTGGGGGCTGAACTCGGCGTCGAGCAGGAACCCGCCCGAGCAGACCGCGAGCACGTCGGGCCCGGCGCCGATCACGATCAGGGCCCCCATCCGACCCTGGATGACCCGCTCGATGCCCTCCCGCAGCGCGGTGCCCGGCGCGACGAGGCGCAGGGAGGCCAGGAGAGCGTCGGATCGCGGCGGGGCGGGCATGGGGGGGAACCTGGCCGGGTGCCCGTGGGGACGGGCGACGGCCCAGCGACGATACCGCCGCGGCGCCGCGCCGGGCACACTGACCGTGTGGCGGTCGTGGGCTTCGACCTGGACATGACGCTCGTCGATTCGCGTCCCGGGATCGGGGCGACGCTCGCGGCGCTCGCCGCCGAGACCGGCACCCGCCTCGACGTCGACGTCATCGTCGGGCGGCTCGGGGCGCGCCTCGAAGACGAGCTGGCCTGCTGGTACCCGGCGGCGGAGGTGCCGGCGGCCGCGGACCGGTACCGGGCGCTCTACGCCGAGCGGGGTGTCCCGGGCACCGTGCTGCTGCCCGGCGCGGCGGAGGCGGTCGCGGCGGTGCGCGCCGACGGCGGCCGGGCGGTGGTGGTGACGGCGAAGCACGAGCCGAACGCGCGCGCCTGCCTCGACCACGTGGGCCTCGTCGTCGACGCGGTGGTCGGCTGGCGGTGGGGTCCGGCGAAGGGTGCGGCGCTGGCCGAGCACGGCGCGGCGCTGTACGTGGCCGACACCCCGGACGACATCGCCGGCGCGCACGACGCGTCGGTGCTGGCGGTGGCCGTGCCGACCGGCCCCCACGACGCGGCGACGTTGCGCGCCGCGGGCGCCGACGTGGTGCTCGGCTCCCTCACCGAGTTCCCGGCGTGGTTCGCCGCCTGGGGGGCGGCGGGGGGCTGACCGGCGGGCGGCGCGTCGGGCGTCTCGTCTCGACGGGTCGTCGGCGCGGGCCGCCGCGACCGCGGCGCCAGGCGAGCACGGCGAGGGCCAGCAGCGCCAACGCGGCGGCGAGCAGCCCGGCCCGGCGGGTGTCGGGCGCGGTCGACGACGCCGCGACGCGGCCCTGGGTGCCGGCCGCGACGGTCACGGTGTGGGACCCGCCGGGCAGGTCGGCGACGACCTGCACGGTGAGGCCGGCGCGCACCTGCGCCGAGAGCTGCTCGTCGAGCGCGGTGATGTTGACGTGCTGCGCGGTGAGGATGGCGGCGATCGCCGGGTCGGCGGTCACGCCGCTGCGGGCGTCGCGCAGGTCCACGACCCCGTCGAGCGTCGAGGTGTGCGCCAGGCCGAGCCACGCGCCGGCATGCGAGGCGGTGACGCCGTGCAGCGGCCCCTGCGGTCCGCTGAGCTCGCGGGCGATGCCCGCGACCTGCCCGGTGTTCTGGAATGGCTTCGTCAGCTCGAGGGACGCCGAGCCGTCCTTCGCCCGGGCCCAGCGGCCGACGTGCCAGCCGGCGCTCGACAGGTCGGTGAGGCGCACCTCGTCGGCGAGGGGGGTGCCGCCCGCCTCAGCGGCCTGCACCGCCTCGGCGTCGAGCGCGACGCGCAGCGCGACGGTCCCGGACCCGTCGGGGTGGACGGTGACGGTGAGCGTGGCGCGGGTGCTGCACCCGGCGAGGAGGACGGCGAGGCCGACGGCGAGCAGGGCCCAGCGGCGACGGGGACGCGCCGCCACGAGCGCGGGCGCGGCGGCCACGGGACCCGGCTTACGCGGGCTGACCCTCGGATCCGGAGCCGGCGAGCTCGACGGGCGGCGGCTCGACGCCTTCGACCGCCCGGAACGACACCTCGTCGCCGTCGGCGTCGACCACGATCGTCTCCCCGGCGTGGAACTCCTTCCACAGGATCTTCTCCGAGAGGGGGTCCTCGACGAGGCGCTGGATGGCGCGGCGCAGCGGCCGCGCGCCGAGCTGGGGGTCGTAGCCCTTCTTGGCGAGCAGCAGCTTCGCCTCCGGGGTGAGCTCGAGGCCGAGGCCCTGGCCTTCGAGCTGGTCCTGGACCCGCTTGATCATCAGGTTGACGATCTCGCCGACCTCGTCGATGGACAGCTCGGCGAAGACGATCACCTCGTCGATGCGGTTCAGGAACTCGGGCCGGAAGTGCCGCTTGAGCTCTTCCATGACCTTGTCCTTCATCCGCTCGTAGCTGACCGCCTCGTCGGCCGGGCCGAACCCGATGGTCGCCTTGCGCAGGTCGGCGGTGCCGAGGTTCGACGTCATGATGATCACGGTGTTCTTGAAGTCGACCGTGCGGCCCTGCGCGTCGGTGAGGCGCCCGTCCTCGAGGATCTGCAGCAGCGTGTTGAACACGTCCGGGTGCGCCTTCTCGATCTCGTCGAAGAGCACCACCGAGAACGGCTTGCGTCGGACGGCCTCAGTCAGCTGGCCGCCTTCGTCGTAGCCGACGTAGCCGGGCGGGGAGCCGACGAGGCGCGACACGGTGTGCTTCTCCATGTACTCGCTCATGTCGAGCTGGATGAGCGCGGCTTCGTCACCGAAGAGGAACTCGGCGAGGGTCTTGGCCGTCTCGGTCTTCCCGACCCCGGAGGGGCCGAGGAAGATGAACGACCCCGACGGGCGCTTCGGGTCCTTCAGGCCGGCGCGGGTGCGGCGGATGGCCTGGGACACGGCCTTCACCGCGTTGTTCTGGCCGACGACCCGCTTGTGCAGCTCGTCCTCCATGCGCAGCAGCTTGGCCGTCTCCTCCTCGGTGAGCTTGTAGACCGGGATGCCGGTCCAGAGGGCCAGCACCTCGGCGATGGACTCCTCGCTCACCTCGTTGAACAGGTCGACGCCTTCGCGCTGCGCCTCGGTCTCCTTGCTGCGGCGCTGCTCGAGCAGCTCCTTCTCGCGGTCGCGCAGCGACGCGGCGCGCTCGAACTGCTGGCCTTCGATCGCCTCTTCCTTGTCCTTGCGGACGGTGGCGATCTGGTCCTCGAGCTCCCGGAAGTCCGGGGGGGCCTGCATGCGCCGGATGCGCAGCCGCGACCCGGCCTCGTCGATCAGGTCGATGGCCTTGTCGGGCAGGTGCCGGTCGGAGATGTAGCGGTCGGCGAGGTTCGCGGCGGCGACGATCGCCTGGTCGGTGATCGTGACCCGGTGGTGCGCCTCGTAGCGGTCGCGCAGCCCCTTCAGGATCTCGATGGTGTGCGCGACGGTCGGCTCCTCGACCTTGATCGGCTGGAAGCGCCGCTCGAGCGCGGCGTCCTTCTCGAGGTGCTTGCGGTACTCGTCGAGGGTCGTCGCGCCGATGGTCTGCAGCTCGCCGCGGGCCAGCATCGGCTTGAGGATCGACGCCGCGTCGATGGCGCCCTCGGCGGCGCCGGCGCCGACGAGGGTGTGCAGCTCGTCGATGAACAAGATGATGTCGCCGCGGGTGCGGATCTCCTTCAGGACCTTCTTCAGGCGCTCCTCGAAGTCGCCGCGGTAGCGGGACCCGGCGACGAGCGCGCCGAGGTCGAGGGTGTAGAGCTGCTTGCCCTTGATGGTCTCGGGGACCTCACCGCCGACGATGTCGCTGGCCAGGCCCTCGACGATCGCGGTCTTGCCGACCCCGGGCTCGCCGATCAGCACCGGGTTGTTCTTCGTGCGGCGCGACAGCACCTGCATGACCCGCTCGATCTCCTTCTCGCGCCCGATGACCGGGTCGAGCTTCTTCTCGCGGGCCAGCTGGGTGAGGTTGCGGCCGAACTGGTCGAGGACGAGCGAGCCGGACGGCTGCGATTCGCCGGAGGCGCCGCCTTGGCCCTGGCCCTCCTTCGCGCCGGCGTAGCCGGACAGGAGCTGGATGACCTGCTGGCGGACACGGGACAGGTCGGCGCCGAGCTTGACGAGGACCTGCGCGGCGACACCTTCCCCCTCTCGGATGAGGCCGAGGAGGATGTGTTCGGTGCCGATGTAGTTGTGCCCGAGCTGGAGCGCCTCGCGGAGCGACAGCTCGAGGACCTTCTTGGCGCGGGGGGTGAAGGGGATGTGGCCCGAGGGGGCTTGCCCGCCGTGCCCGATGATCTCCTCGACCTGGGCGCGCACCGCCTCGAGCGAGATCCCGAGCGACTCGAGGGCCTTCGCCGCGACGCCCTCACCCTCGTGGATGAGGCCGAGGAGGATGTGCTCGGTGCCGATGTAGTTGTGGTTGAGCAGGCGCGCCTCTTCTTGCGCCAGCACGACCACTCGTCGGGCCCGGTCGGTGAAGCGTTCGAACACTGTGCCTGCCGTGTCCTTCGTGGATCAGGGTCCCCATGCGCCGCTGCCCGAAGGCGGTGGGGCCGGAGGCCGCCTCGAAGCCAGTCTACCTGTCAGGGTCCGTGCGACTTCTGCGCTTGAGGCACCCCGCTCAGGGGATTCTCGGCCGATTCGGTGCCGCACGTGAGAATGGATGCAGCACCCCCGGGCGGGAATTTGTTCCCGGCTTGGTGCATCCGAGCCGCCCTGCCTAGCGTGGGCTCATGGGCCTGGCGGAGACGCTCGCGCTCCCGCCGTTGCCTGCTGACCTCGGGCGGGTCGAGGAGGAGCTCGTCGCGGCGGTCCGCCACCCGGACCGGTTCCTCGGCGACGTGGCGTCGCATCTCGTGCGGGCGGGCGGGAAGCGGATCCGCCCCACGTTGACGCTCGGCGCGGCGTACGCGTCGACGAGCGCCGACCAGCCCGCGGCGGCGGCCGCGGTGACCGGCGCCGTCGCCGTGGAGCTCGTCCACCTCGGGTCGCTGTATCACGACGACGTGATCGACGAGGCCGAGACGCGCCGCAACGTGCCGTCGGTGAACGCCCGCTGGTCGAACATCGTCGCGATCCTCGCCGGCGACTTCCTGCTGGCCCGGGCGTCGGCGTTGGCCGCGTCGCTCGGCGCCCCCGTCGCCGCGCTGCTGGCGGCGACGATCGGGGAGCTGTGCCGGGGCCAGGTCCTGGAGCTGCAGCACCTCTTCGACGTGGGCCGCACCGAGGAGGACTACGCGACGGCGATCGAGGGCAAGACGGCGACGCTGTTCGCCACCGCCTGTCGGATCGGCGGGATGGTCAGCGACGTCGACGAGCCCACCCTCGACGCGCTCACCCGCTTCGGCACCCACCTCGGGCTCTGCTATCAGATCGTCGACGACTGCCTCGACCTCACCGCCACCGACGCGGTGCTCGGCAAACCCGTCGGGCAGGACCTCGTCGAGGGGATCTACACGCTGCCGGTCATCTACGCCCTGGCGAGCGACCCGGGGCTGGGTGAGGGGCTCGGCGGGCCGCTCGACGCGGCGCGGCTGGCGGACGTGCGCCGCCGGGCGACGGCGAACGGCGCGGTCGACGCGGCGTTGGCGGTGGCCCGCGATCACGCCACGAAGGCCGGGGAGGCGCTCAGCGGCGCCGACACGCTCGACGGCGGGGTGTGCGACGCGCTGCGCCGCCTCGTCGACGGGCTCGTCACCCGCGAGCGCTGATCACGCCGCCGCCTGCTCGGCGTCGACCTCGGCGAGGAAGGCCAGCACCGCCCGGTTGAACACGTTCGGCGCCTCGACCATGAGCGCGTGGCCGACGCCGCGCAGCTCCTCGAGGCGGGCGTCGGGGAGCAGCTCGGCGAGCTCCTCGGCGTCGCCGACCGGGGTCAGCAGGTCCTGGGAGCCGGTGATCACGAGGGCCGGCGCGCGGACCTGGGCGAGCTCGAAGCGCAGCTGGTCGGGCGCGTCGAGGATGGCGTGCACCTGCGCGGCGAAGCTCGCCGGCGGGGCCTGCAGCAGCAGGCGCGCCATGAGGTTGAGCCACATCCCGAAGCGGCGGTGCAGCCGCGGGCCGATGAGCCAGCGCAGCCCGTCGCCGCCGAGCGCGCCCATGCCGCCGGCGAGCACGTCGTTCGCCCACGACTCGAGCACCTCGCGTCGCCACTCGTGGTGGCGACACGCGGTGCACGCCAGGACGAGCGACCGCACCCGGTCGGGGTGCTGCACGGCGACGAGCTGGGTGAGGACGCCGCCCATCGACGCGCCGACGACGTGCGCCGCAGCGACGTCTTCGGCGTCGAGGACGCGAACGGCGTCGTCCGCCATCTGCGCGAGGGAGAACGGGCGCGGCGCCGCGGCGCTGCCGCCCACCCCCCGGTTGTCGACCGCGAGGAGCCGATGGCGTCGTCCCAGGGCGAGGCGCTGCAGCGCCCAGCCGCGCCCGTCGACGCCGAGGCCCTGGAGGAGCAGCACCGGCGGACCGTCGGCGCGGCCGGTGGCCTCGTACGCGATCGCGGCGCCGTCCCCGGCGCGGATGGTCCTCACTGCTCGGCGAGCAGGGCGGTGACGGCCTCGCCGACGGTCTCGGCGAGCTCGGCGGCGGCCAGCTGGTCGCCGGGTCGCGTGCCGGGCGGCGGGCCGAGCGGCGATCCGACCCGAACCCGCCACCGACGCCCTGGTCGCGCGAACGGGAAGCCGGGCCGTATGGCGAGGGGCACGACGGGGAACCCGAGGGTGGCGACGAAGAGGGCACGGGGCGGCTCGCCCGCGCCGACGCCCAGCCAGGTCGGCGCGAGCGGCGCGGCGGCGAGGTGGCCGGCGCGCAGCATCGCCGCGAGGTCGTCGGGGCGCGAGCCGATGGCGCCGAGCGTGCGCAGGGCCTCGCCGAACACGGGCAGCTCGGGTGCGCCGAGCACCCGGGTGCGGCGGCCGGTCGCGGCTCGGACGGCGCGGACGACGGCGAGCGGCTCGACGAGCCCGAACCCGCGGTTCGCGATCAGCAGCGCCGGTCCGCTCCGGGGGATCCGCTCGCCGTGCTCCACCGTGACGGGCAGCGGGAACAGGGGCGCGACGAGGTCCATCAGGTGGGGGTCGCCCCCGAACTCGTCGACCGCGTAGCGGCCCGCGACGCGGCGTCGCAGCGCGGTGGCCGGCAAATCGGCGGCGAGGACCCGGTCGGTGTCGAGCCCGTAGTTCGCGGCGCGGCTCACGACGCGACGACCGCCCGGTGGCGGGTCTCGAGGCGGGTGACGGTCGCCCAGGCGAAGAGGTCGGCGAGGACCTCCTGGGTGGGTCGCAGCGCGTCGAGGCCGAGGTCGGCGACCGCTCGGGCCCCGTCCGCGGTGCGGCCCCAGCGCAGCAGCTCGGCGACGTGCGCCGGGACGGGCGCGCCCGCGAGCTCGGCGACCCGCGCCGCGACCCGCCAGCCGGGTCCGAGCACGGGGATCGGGACCCGCGCGCCACGCCGTACCGCCTGCCAGGGGCTGGCGGCCCCGGGGCCGACCACGTTGTAGGGGCCGTCGACGTCCCCGGTGAGCGCGGCGACGATCGCCCGGGCCGCGTCGTCGGTGTCGAGCAGCGCGAACGGCGGGTCGGCGAGCGCCGGCACCGGCACCGCCGGGAGGCGCAGCACCCGAGCGAGCGGCGACGGGGCGTGCGACCCGGCGACCACCGCGCAGCGCACCGCCCCGAAGCGGATGTCGTGGCGCCGGCCGATGCCCGCGGCGACGGTCTCCACGTCGAGGCACAGCCGCCCGTAGGGGGTCGTCGGCTGGAGCGGCGCCCACTCGTCGGGGACGAGCGGGTGCCCGCCGCCGCGGCCGTACACCTCGAGGCCGCTGCGGACCACGAGCCGCTCGAGGCGCCCGGCGCGGCGCCGCGGCGCCGAGCGCGTTCACGGTGCACGCCTCGGTGCTCACCGCCGCGTCCCGGGCGCCCATCCGGGCGTCCGGCTCGTAGACGCCGACGTGCGCGACCGCGTCGGGCATGAAGTCGGTGACGAAGCCGACGAGCCGGTCCCGGTCGCGTGGGTCGATGCGCTTGAACGTCGCGCGGAGGAGCCGGCGGCGGGGCGGCATGAAGTCGAAGCCGGCCACCTCCTCGACGTCGTCGCGGGCCTCGAGGAGCTGGGCCACGCGGGTCCCGATCACCCCGCCCATGCCCGTCACCAGCACGCGCTTCACGGTTCGATTCCCCCTTCGCCCCCAGTCTCGCCCGCCTCGGGGCGCAGGTGCGGGAACAGGAGCACCTCCCGGATGCTCGTGACCCCGGCGATGAGCATGACGAGCCGGTCGACGCCGACCCCGAGGCCGCCGCAGGGCGGCAGACCGTACTCGAGGGCCCGGACGTAGTCCTCGTCGACCCCGTGGGCCTCGGTGTCGCCGGCGGCGGCCAGGAGGGCCTGGTCCTCGAAGCGGGCCCGCTGGTCGAGCGGGTCGTTCAGCTCGCTGAACGCGTTGCCGAGCTCCCGGCCGAGCACCACGGCCTCGAAGCGCTCGACGAGCGTCGGGTCGTCGCGGTGCACACGGGCGAGGGGCGACACCTCCCGCGGGTAGTCGAGGACGAACACCGGGCCGACGAGGTGGGGCTCGACCGTCTTCTCGTACAGCTCGAGGACGAGCTTCCCGGGACCCCACCCCGGCTCGTGGGGGACGCCGAGCCGGTCGCACACCGCCGCGAGGTCGGCGACGGGCTGGCTGGGGTGCACGGTCACGCCGGTGTGCTCTCGGATCAGGTCGAGGAGGGTGCGGCGCGGCCACGGCGGCGCGAGGTCGAGGGTCGGGCCGTCCCCGACCGTCACGGTGGTGCCGCCCGTCGCGGCGCGCGCGCAGGCCGCGACGAGCTCCTCGGTGAGCCGGGCGATGTCGGTGTAGTCGCTGAACGCCTCGTAGCACTCGAGCATCGTGAACTCGGGGTTGTGGCGGGTGGAGAGGCCCTCGTTGCGGAACACCCGACCGATCTCGAAGACGCGCTCCAACCCGCCCACGAGGAGCCGCTTGAGGTGCAGCTCGAGGGCGACGCGCAGGCTGAGCGGCACGTCGAGCGCCTCGTGGTAGGTCGTGAACGGCCGGGCGGTGGCGCCACCGGCCTGAGCGTGCAGGACCGGCGTCTCGACCTCGACGTAGCCCCGCTCGGTGAGGAACGCCCGGATCGCCGCGACCACCGCGAAGCGGGTCTCGAAGACCCGTCGGGCGTCGTCGTTGGCGATGAGGTCGACGTAGCGCATCCGGAACCGGGTGTCGACGTCGGCGAGGCCGTGCCACTTCTCGGGGAGCGGCCGCAGCGCCTTCGCGAGCAGCGTGCACGACACCACCTTCACCGACAGCTCACCGCGCTTGGTGCGCAGCACCGTGCCGTCGGCGCCGACCCAGTCGCCGCGGTCCAGGTCGTCGAAGGCGTGATGCGCCGCCTCGCCGATCACGGCGTCGGAGACGAACAGCTGGATCGTCCCCGTGCCGTCGCGCAGCGTCGCGAACGTCAGCTTGCCCTGCCGGCGGATGAGCAGCAGCCGGCCGGCAACCCGGACCGGGTCGTCGGTCTCGGCGCCGGGCTCGAGATGGTCCCAGTGCTCGTGGAGCTCCGCGGCGGTGTGGGTCCGGTCAAAGCGCACCGGGTACGGGTCCGTGCCCGCGGCGCGCAAGGTGGCGAGCTTCGCCAGCCGACGGCGGCGGTCCTCGGCGGCGTACCCGTCGTCGGCGCCGCTCATCGGTTCCGCTCGAAGACGGTGCGCAGCCCCTGGAGGGTGAGCCACGGCTCGTAGTGCTGGATGGTCCGCGACAACCGGATGATGGGGTCGGCGAGGCCGCCCGTGGCGACCACGGTGCACTCCCCCAGCTCGGCCTGGAACCGGTCCACGAGCGCGTCGACCTGGCCGCTGTACCCGTACACGCAGCCCGACTGGATCGATTCGACGGTCGACTTGCCGATCACCCGGCGGGGCTCGACGAGCTCGACCCGGGAGAGCGCGGCGGCCCGGCCGAACAGGGCGTCCATCGAGATCTCGATCCCCGGGAAGATGGCACCACCCAGATACTCGCCGCGCTCGCTGATCGCCTCGATCGTGTTCGCCGTCCCGAAGTCGACGACGATCGACGGGCCGCCGTAGAGGTCGTAAGCGGCGACGGCGTTGGCGATCCGGTCGGGGCCGACCTCCTTCGGGTTGTCGTAGAGGATCGGCATGCCGGTCCGCACCCCGGGCTCGAGGACCAGCGCCGGGAACCCGAAGTAGCGAGCGGTCATGGCCCGCAGCTCGACCGTGACGCGTGGCACCCCCGACGAGATCACGACCCCGCCGATCGCGGACGGGTCGCCGGCCGGGCCCGACGCCTCGGCGTGCGGGTCGGCCGGCGGCTCGATCCGCAGCGTGAAGCCGTGGAACGCCAGGAAGTGCTGGATCATGAGCGCGAGCTCGTCCGCGGTGCGCTCGGCGACCGTCGCGATGCGCCAGTGGTCGGTGAGGGTCGCGCCGTCGAAGAGGCCGATGACGGTCTGGGTGTTCCCGGCGTCGATGGCGAGCAGCATCAGCCACCACCCGGCGGGTCGAGGTCGAGGGCGAGGTCCAGCACGGGCGCGGACTGGGTGATCGCCCCCACCGAGACGAGGTCCGCGCCGGCGGCGGCGTACGCCGCGACCGTGTCGAGGGTGACGCCACCGGACACCTCGACCGGGGTGTCGGGGCGCGGCCCGGCCCGCACGAGCTGCACGCACGCTGCGACCTGCTCAGGCGACTGGTTGTCGAGCAGCACGAGGTCGGCGCCGGCGGCCAGCGCGCACCGGACCTGGTCGGCGTCGTCGCACTCGACCTCGACGCCGCGTCCGGGCCACGCGGCGTGGGCGGCGGCGACGGCGTCGGCGACGTCGAGGCCCACCCGGTGGTTGTCCTTCACGAGCACCAGGTCGGACAGCGACCCGCGGTGGTTCACGCCGCCGCCGGCGCGCACCGCGGCCTTCTCGAGGGCCCGCAGCCCGGGCAGGGTCTTGCGGGTCTCGAGCACCCGCGTGTGGTCACCGGCCGCGTCGGCGAAGCGGCGGGTGAGCGTGGCCACGCCGGAGAGGTGGCACAGGAAGTTCGAGCGCGGTGCGCTCGCCGGTGAGGACGCTGCGCAGCGGGCCGGTGACGTCCGCGACGACCGTCCCGGCGGTGAGGGGCGCGCCGTCGGTGCAGCGCCACGCGAGGTGCACGTCGGGGTCGAGCTGGGCCCACGTCTCGGTCGCGCAGGCCTGCCCGGCCAGCACCCCGGGGGCGCGGGCCACGAGGACCCCGACGCCTCGCGCGTCGTCGGGGACGAGCGCCGCGGTGAGGTCCCCGAGGACGCCGACGTCCTCGGCGAGGGCGCGCGCCACGGCCTCGCGGACCAGGTGGCGGGGCGGGTCGAGGACGCTCACCGGGTCCCGGCCGGTTCCGGGAGCCGCACGAACGTCGGCGTCGACCCGGCACCGAACACGAGCCGGCCGGCGAAGGCGGGATCGGGCTCGGGGTAGTCGAGGCGGGTGTGCGTGCCCCGCGACTCGTGGCGGGCGAGCGCGGCCTCGACGAGCGCGACCCCGACGGTGTGCAGGTTCGCGACCTCCCGGTCGGCGGGCGCGAGCGCGGCGAGCGCGTCGCGCGCCCGGGTGAGGCTCGCGGCGTCGCGCAGCACCCCAGCGTCGCGGGTCATGATGCGCTGCAGCTCGTCGCGGCGGACGTCGTGTCGGCCCGTCGGGGCGATGCGGGGCGGCCGCGGGACGCCGAGGTCGACGCCGCGCAGCACGCCGCTGGCGTCGGGGCGGTCCTTGCCGTCGAGGATGGCGTCGACGCAGCGGCTGCCGAACACGAGCCCGTCGAGCAGCGAGTTCGACGCCAGCCGGTTGGCGCCGTGCACCCCCGAGCAGGCCGTCTCGCCGCACGCCCACAGCGCCGGGAGGGTCGTGGCGCCGTCGAGGTCGGCGCACACGCCGCCGGAGAGGTAGTGCGCCGCCGGCGCGACGGGCAGCCAGTCGCGGCCCGGGTCGAGCCCCACGCTCTGGCAGGCCCGCCAGATCGTCGGGAAGCGGGTGCGAAAGTCCGGGATGCCGGTCGCGTCGAGCCACAGGTGCGCGAGGTCGCGGTCGTTCAGGCGGCGGGTGATGGCCCGGGCGACGACGTCGCGGGGGGCGAGGTCGCCGGCCGGGTGCTCGGCGGCCATGAACGCGACGCCGTGCTCGTCGCGGAGCACCGCGCCTTCACCGCGCAGCGCCTCCGACAGCAGCGGCCGCGGCATCGACGGGTGGTCCAGCGCCGTCGGATGGAACTGCATGAACTCGACGTCCGCGACGGCGACGCCGGCCCGGCGGGCCATCGCGACGCCGTCGCCGGTGGACAGCGCCGGGTTCGTGGTCACCGCGAAGCACTGCCCGGCGCCGCCGGTCGCCAGGACGGTGTGGCGGGCCGTCAGGTCGTGCGGCGCCCCGTCGGGGTCGAGCGCCCGCACCCCGGTGCACACCCCGTCGGCGCTGCGCAGCTCGAGCGCGAACCAGCGCTCCCGCACCGTGGTGGCGGTGGCGTGGAGCGCGCCGACGAGCGCCCGCTCGATCTCGGCGCCGGTGGCGTCCCCGCCGGCGTGGACGATGCGCGCCACCGAGTGGCCGCCCTCCCGGGTGTAGGCGAGGTCACGGTCGACGCCCCGGTCGAACTCGGCGCCGAGGCCGATCAGGTCCCGCACCCGGTCGGGGCCCTCGGTGACGAGGAGCTCGACGGCGTCGACGTCGCAGAGGCCGCCGCCCGCCGAGATGGTGTCCGAGAGGTGCAGCGCCGGGGAGTCGACGTCGTCCTCGAGGGCGGCGGCGACGCCGCCTTGGGCGTACTGGGTGGCGGACGACGCCAGCTCGCCTTTGGTGAGGACGGTGACCGCGAGGCCGGCCCGGGCGGCCCGGATGGCGACCGAGAGGCCCGCCACGCCGCTGCCGAGCACGAGCACGTCGGTGTCCGGCACGTCGGGCATGTCGGCGGAGCCTACGACGCCCGCTCGTGACCCTCTCCGCCGAGCGCCGACAGCGCGGGCGCGACGATGCGGTTCCGCTCGTCGACGTGCACGATCCGGGGCTCATAGCGCGCCAGCTCCGCCTCGTCGTACGCGGCGTAGCTGATCACGATCACGTGGTCACCGGTGTGCACGAGCCGGGCCGCGGCGCCGTTCAGGATCACATCCCCGGGGCCGCCGGCGATGGCGTAGGTCTCGAAGCGGGCCCCGTTGTCGAGGTCGAGGACGTGGACCTGCTCGTGCTCGAGGATGTCGGCGGCGTGGAGCAGCGCGGCGTCGAGGGTGATCGAGCCGACGTAGTTGAGATCGGCGCCGGTCACCGTCGCCCGGTGGACCTTCGACTTCATCATCGTGCGTTGCATCACGCGAGCTGCTCCTCCACGACGACGCCGAGGTCGGTGTCGACCGCGCCGTCGTGCGTCGTGATCCCCAGGTTGTCGATCAACCGGGTCGGGCCCACTTGGGCGGCCACGGCCAGGATCTGGTCCCCGTCGACGCGGGCGGCGGGCTCGACGGTGGCGGCGTCGACCAGCTCGGCGTAGTCGAGGCGGACCCCCGGCTCGGCGTCGATCGTCGCGGCCACCGCGGCGACGACCGTGGCCGCGTCGCGCTCCCCGGCGTGGAGCGCGTCGGCGGCGTCGCGCAGCGCCCGGGAGAGCACGGTGGCGGCGCGTCGCTGCTCGTCGGTGAGGTAGGTGTTGCGGCTGGACCGGGCGAGCCCGTCGGCGTCGCGGACCAGCGGGACGCCGACGACCGTGACCGGGAGGTTCAAGTCGGTGGTGAGGCGGCGCACGACCGCGAGCTGCTGGGCGTCCTTGCGACCGAAGTAGGCGCGGCACGGCCCGACGATCGAGAAGAGCTTCGTGACGACGGTCGCGACGCCGTCGAAGTGGGTGGGCCGGCTCGCGCCGCACAGCCGTGCGGTGAGCCCCTCGACGTGGACGGTGGTGCGCGGCGCGTCGGGGTACATGGCGTCGACCCCCGGGCCGAAGAGCACGTCGACGCCCTCGGCGGCCGCGACCGCGGCGTCCCCGTCGGGGTCGCGGGGGTAGTCGGCGAGGTCCTCGTCGGCGCCGAACTGGGTCGGGTTCACGAAGAGACTGACGACGACGAGGTCGGTGTCGGCGCGGGCGGCGCGCATCAGCGCCCGGTGGCCCTCGTGGAACTTGCCCATGGTCGGGACGAGGCCGACCCGCTGCCCGTCGCCTCGGGCGTCGTCGCAGCGGCGGCGCAGCGCGTCGACGTCGGTGATCGTGATCACGCCAGCACCTCGCGGAGGGCGAGCTCGTCGCGGCCGGCGAGCCGCCGCGCCGCGTCGGCCATCGCCCGGTACGCGCGATGCTCGTCGTCGTCGAGCGCGTCGAGGTGGCGGGCGAGGGTCTCGACGTCGCCGCGGGCGACCGGGCCGGTGAGCGCGGCCGCCGGGCCGGCGGTGAACGCGTGGTCGACGCTGGCCCGTACGAGCGGCGCGAACGCGTCGAAGGGGACGTCGGCACGGGCGGCGAGGCGCTCGACCTGCCCGAGGAGCGCCACGAGATGGTTCGACGCCACGACCGCCGCCGCGTGGTAGGCGGGCCGGGCGGTGTCGGGGACGGCGAACGGGCGCAGCCCGAGCGTGCGCGCGAGCGCGTGCACCGCGGGTGGCCCACCGACGGCGGCCCAGGCGCCGACGAGCGTGTCGGCGTCGTCGAACCCGGTGAGGGTCTGGAGGGGATGCAGCGCGGCGACGGTCACGTCCGGGCGGGCCGCGGCGAGCGACGCGAGCGCGTCGACGCCCCGCGCGCCCGCGAGGTGCACCACGAGCGCCCCGGCCCGCAGCCCCGGGGCGAGCGCCGCCCCGGCGGCGTCGATCGCCGCGTCGGGGGTGGCGACGACGACGAGCCCGACGCCGCGGCCGGCGTCGCCCACGTCGACCACCGGGGCGTCGAGGCGCGCCGCGGCGTCGCGGGTCGACGCGGCGGTGGGGGTGCGGCCGGCGACGGCGCCGCAGCGGTACCCGACCGTGACCAGCCGGGCGGCGACGGCACGGCCCGCGCGTCCTGGTCCGACGAGCGCGAACCGAAGTCGTGTGCTGTCGTCCATCTGCCCTCTCGATCCAGCCCCCGTACGGGGTGCCGGTCGACTCAGAGCCCCAACACTAGATCGGTGCGCCGGACACCCGGCCACCCGCCCGGCGGGGCCGTCCCGGCGAGGCAGGGATCGAGGTCGTGGAGGGGGGCGAGCACGAAGCCCCGCTCCGCCATCCGCGGGTGGGGGACCTCCAGGTCGGGGTCGTGGACCGTCTCGCCGGTGACGACGAGCACGTCGACGTCGAGGATGCGGGGCCCCCACCGCTCGGCGCGGACCCGGCCCGCCCGCGCCTCGAGGTCCTGCGCGACCCCGAGGAGCTGGCGGGCGCTGCGGTCGGTGTCGAGCGCGACGACCGCGTTCAGGTAGTCGGGCTGCGCCGGGCCACCCACCGGGGTGGTCTCGTAGACCGGCGAGACCCCGACCACCGCGATCCCGTCGGCGGCGGCGAGGCCCCGCAACGCGGCAGCGAGGTGGCCGAGGCGGTCCCCGAGGTTGGAGCCGAGGCCCAGGTAGGCCCGACGGCGCGTCACCGCTCGATGCGGACAGCCACGTGCTCGACCATCGCCCGGACCGCGGGATGCAGCTTGCGGACCGTCACCGAGACCGCGACGACCCGCTCGTCGACCTGGCACACCTCCGCGATCCGGGTCGCGAGCCGCTCGATCAGCTGGTAGCGCTCCGAGCGCACGACCCGGCTCACCGACTCGGCGACCGCCGCGTAGTCGACCGTGTGCTCGAGCGAGTCCGACTCGCCGGCGCGGGACACGTCGACGCGCAGCTCCACGTCGACCTCGAACGGTTGGGGGCGGGTCTGCTCCTCGGCGAGCACCCCGTGCACGCCGAGCTCCCGCAGACCGGTGATCAGGATGCGGTCCATCAGGCCGGGGCGCCGCCCGCACCGGCGAGCCCCTGGTCGATCGTCGCCGCGACGACCTCGCGGCCCGGCGCGCCGAGCTGGCGGCCGGTCAGCTTCTCGATCAGCACGATGGCGTGCGCCCCGTCGACGACGACCCCGTCGTAGATCAGGTACCCGGCGAGCACGCCGAGGAGCCGCTCCCCGAACTCCTCATGGTGGATCAGCACCCGCTCGGCCGGGTCGTCGAGCCACTTCTTCAACGTCGCGTAGACAACCGGGAGCCGGTCGGGCCACTCGTCGCGGCGGCCGAGCGGCAGGTGCTCGTACGCGAGCTGCGCCTCGTCGTACGCGTGGAGGTTGTGCGGCGACTCGAGGAGCGACAGCACGTGCGTGAACCCGTTGCCGGCCAGCCAGATCAGCTCCTCTTGGCGACGGACCTTCCGGTGGTTGCGCGCGAAGCCGCCCGGACGCTCCGACGCGGCGAGACGATCCTTGATGATCCAGGTGAACCCACGGGGTTCGAGGCCCTGCGCCCACCGGCCGCGCACTACGACGCCTCGGCCAGCGCGGCGAGGAGCGCCACCGCCTGCGCCGCTGGGCGGGCCGCATGGACCCGTACCACGCGGGCGCCGCGCTCCAACGCCCAGACCACCACCGCGAGGGTGGCGTCGTCGCGCTCGTCGGGGGGCGGCGGCCCGACCGTCCCGGCCGTGTCGGCCGTCAACGCGCCGAGAAACCGCTTCCGGGACGGGCCGACGACGACCGGCACCCCGACCCGGTCGCAGAGCTCGTCGAGGTGGGCGAGCAGCGTCAGGTTGTGCTCGGTGGTCTTGCCGAACCCGATGCCGGGATCGGCGGCGAGCGCGGCGTCGTCGATCCCCACGGCGCGGGCCGCCTCGAGCCGACCCACCAGGAAGTCGCCGACCTCCGCGACGACGTCGTCGTAGCGGGGGTCGTCCTGCATCGTCGCCGGCTCCCCGCGCATGTGCATCGCCAGGTAGCCGGCCCCGGCGTCGGCGGCGACCTCGAGGATGGCGGGATGGCGGCGCCCCGCCGACACGTCGTTCACGATCACCGCGCCCGCGTCGAGCGCCGCCGCGGCCACCCCGGGCTTCGTCGTGTCCACGCTCAGCGGGACCGCCGGATCGAGCGCGAGCCGCTCGATCACCGGGACGACCCGGCGCCGCTCCTCGGACTCGTCGACCGGTTCGGCGCCCGGCCGGGTGGATTCGCCGCCGATGTCCAAGACGTCGGCGCCGGCCGCGGCGAGCGCCCGGCCCTGGGCCACGGCACGATCCGGGTCGAGGAAGCGGCCGCCGTCCGAGAACGAGTCGGGTGTCACGTTCACGATGCCCATCACGGCGGGGCGACGCCCACACACGCTGGCCCACCGGAACACGCCCGGATGGTACTGGCGGTCACCCGCGGGCGCGGCGGGCCCGCCGGGGCGGACTAGTGCCGGTTGCCCTGCGCGGTGATGAGGCTCAAGGCCTCCGCGCGTGTCGCCGGATTGGTCTTGAACAGGCCCCGCACCGCGGACGTGACGGTCAGCGCGCCCGGCTTCTTGACGCCCCGCATCGACATGCACAGATGCTCGGCCTCGATCATCACGAGCACACCGTCGGGTTGCAGCGCCTCGGCGAGCGCGTCGGCGATCTGGGTCGTGAGCCGCTCCTGCACCTGCGGGCGACGGGCGAACCCCTCGACGAGACGGGCGATCTTCGACAGGCCCGTGATCCGACCGTCGCGGCCCGGGATGTACGCGACATGCGCGCGGCCGGCGAACGGGATCAGGTGATGCTCGCAGGACCCGTACAGCGGGATGTCGCGCACCAGCACCATCTCGTCGTGGTCGACTTCGAACGTCACCGTCGAGATGCGCGGCTGGGTCCTCGTGGAGGCCCCGGAAGATCTCGGCGTACATGCGCGCCACCCGCTCCGGGGTGGCCACCAACCCGTCGCGGTCGGGGTCCTCGCCGATCGCCTCGAGGATCTCCCGGACCGCCTTCTCGATGCGGCCCAGGTCGACCGGCGCGGTCGGGTCGGGGGCGCTCACCGGGCCGCCCGGCCGCGGGCCGGCCGTCCGGGCCGGCCGGCGGCGTCGGCGAAGCGGCGGGGGAGGGGGCGCGCTCAGAGCGAACCAGGCTACCGGCGGGCCGGTCGGGATCCGCGCGGCTACGCGGGCGCGGGGCCCCGGTACTCGTGGACCTGGGGCAGGTTGCGGTAGCGCTCCATGACGTCGAGGCCGTAGCCGATCACGAACGCCGGCGGGATCCGGAACCCGACGTAGCGCAGATCCAGGTCCAGCTTCTGGAGGCCCTCCTTCACGAGCAGGGCGCACACCTCGAGGGTGCACGGCCCGCGGCGCCGCGAGGTTCTTGCGCAGGTACTGGAGCGTGAGCCCGGAGTCGACGATGTCCTCGACGATCAGCACGTCGCGGTCGGTGAGGTCCAAGTCGAGGTCCTTGATGATGCGCACCACGCCGCTGGTGCGGGTCGCGGACCCGTACGACGACACCGCCATGAAGTCGAACTCGACGGGGAGGTCGATGGCGCGCGCCAGGTCGCTCATGAACATGCACGCGCCCTTCAACACCCCGACGAGGAGGGGCGCACGTGCCGCGTAGTCGGCGGTGATCTCCTTGCCGAGCGCGGTGATGCGAGCCTGCAGATCGACCTCGCTCACCACGACCGGACCGAGGTGCGGGTCGGGCACGCTCGGGCCGTCCGCCACCCGGTCGTCCCCGCCGGTCGGGACGGCGCCGCTCACGCCTCGACCGTACCGCGCGCCACGCGAAGCCGACCGCCGCTGCGCCAGACGCGACGCCCGGCGCTCAGCTCCGTGGCCCGGGACGTCCCGTCGGCGACGGCCAGGACGCGGTCGACGTCCGCCAGCGACGGGGGTGGCGGGCCGAGCCAGCAGCGCACCGCCCGGCGGGCGAGCACCGGGTGCAGCGCCGCGAGGGTCGCCGCGGCCGGTGCGGCGTGACCGGGCCAGGCCGCGACGGCCAGCCCGTCCAAGTAGTCGGATTCGGCGTGCAGCACGTCTGCCTGCCGGGCGAGGATCGGAACGAGGTCCCGGGCGGCGCCGTCGGCGAGCCGGGGCAGGACCTCGTGGCGGATCCAGTTGCGGCGCCCGGCCGGGTCGTCGTTCATCGGGTCGCGCACCGGGACGAGTCCGAAGAACGCGCAGAGTGCCTCGGTCTCGGCCCGCCGGATGCCGAGCAGCGGCCGCACGACCGTCCCGCGCCGCGGGGCCATGGCCCCGAGCCCTGCCGCGGCGCTGCCCCGCAGCAGGTTCAGCAGCACGGTCTCGGCCTGGTCGTCGGCGGTGTGGCCGACGAGCAGCGCCGGCGCGCGCCGCGCCACCCGGACCCGCTCAAGGGCGGCGTAGCGGGCGTGGCGGGCCCGCGCCTCGACGTTCGCGCCCGGCGGGACGGTCACCGCCTCGGCGACGAACGGGACGCCGAGGTGCGCGGCCGCGTCGGCGACGACCTCGGCATCGGCGTCGCTGTGGGCCCGCAAGCCGTGGTCGACGTGCACCGCGACCGGCTCGACGGCGGCGTGGTGGGCCAGCACGAGCAGCGCCAGCGAATCCGGGCCGCCCGAGCAGCCCACGACGCAGGGGCGGTCCGTCGCTGCGAGCCCGACGAGCCGGGCGCGCAGCTCGTCGAGCATCAGCGCGCCGGCGCGGGCTCCCCGCGGCCGACCCGCGCCAGCCACGTGCTCGGCGCGGCGAGCTCATCAAGGGTTGGGAGGAACTCCGGTGCCCGCCACGCGGGGTCCAGCGCGCGTGGCCCGGCCTCCTCCTCGATCGCCTCCAAGAAGCGCTCGCCCACCTCGTACTGGCGCATCTTGGCGTCGAGGCCCAGCACCCGGTACAGCAGGCCGCTGATCCCGTTCGACTGGCGGCGGGCCCGCAGCACCCGCGCCATGCGGTCCTGGCCGGCGACGTGCTCCCGGCCGAGCTCGTTCATCACCCGGTTGCCGTGCCCCTCCAACACCGACATGAGCGCCTGGATCTGGTCCAGCACGCTGCGATGCTCGGGGCTGGCGAGCAGCGCGACGAGGCCGCCGTCGTCGAGGGGGTTGCGGCCCTGGCGGAGCTCGTCCAGCGCCCGCCCGAGCGAACGGACCAACGTCCGCGGGTCGGTGTCGACGATCTCCATCGCCCGCCCGACGAGCTCGAGGAAGTAGTCCCGCATCCACGGCACGCCCCCGAACTGGGCGCGGTGCGTCACCTCGTGGATCGCGATCCACAGCCGGAAGTCGCGGGGCCGGAACGCGAAGCGCTTCTCGAGCCCGAGCACGTTCGTGCCCACGTAGTAGACAGCGTCACCGGCCGGCGTGCCGCCGTCGTCGGGGACGAGCAGGTCGTACTGGCCGAGCACCCGCTGCGCGAACCAGCCGAGCAGCACCCCGAGCTCGGTCCCGGCCACGGACCGGCCCACCGGGGCGATCGGGCTGCGGGCCATCCGCTCACCGAGACGGTCGGTGAGCGGCCCGAGCAGGCGTCGCATCGACGCCACGTTGGCGTCGACCCAGTCGTGGCGGTCCAGCACCACCGCGGTCGCCACGCCCGGGGCGCGCAACCCGGTGAACGCCGCGACGAGCGCCTCGGCGCGGGTCGTCACGTCGGCGAAGTCCTCGCGCAGCGACTCGGCGAGATACGAATCGGTGAGCGGGTCACGTCCCGCCACCCGGCGCGCCACCCGCGACGCCAACGCCCAGTCGACCGGTTCCGGCCCCACCCGACCTGGCGCGACGGGAGTGAGGCTCGTCACTCCTTGACCTTGCGGCCCCGGTACTTCGGGAAGAGGACCTTCATCGTGTAGCCGGCCCACACCGCGAGGATCAGTAGGACGGCGGTGATGGCGAGGATCGGCGCGGCCCAGTAGAACCACGGGTACTTCTGGTTCGCGAGCACCGTCGTCGACGCGCCCGCGGGCGCGGCGGCCGCGACCACGACCACAGCGGCCAGCGCGGCGGCACGGACAGCTCGCATCGCCGCCATCATACGATCGACGTCAGCGCTGCTCGTTCTCGAGGATCCCCAGCGCGTCCGCCACGCGCTTCTTCAGGTCCTCGGGCACCCGGTCCCGGCAGCGAGACCGCGATCACCTGGCGCAGCTCGATCTCGAAGTCGAAGCCCTGGGCGCACGGCGGGCACCGGTCGAGGTGCCGGGTGAGGACCCAGCGCCGCCAGACGGTCAACTCGCCGTCCAGGTAGTGGTACATCCGGTGCGACGCCGCTTCGCAATCCATGTACCGGTCCTCATCCCCCTCGAATGACGCCGGGCCCGGCTAGGACCCGGCGGCGGCCGCCGGCTCGGGAAGCAGCCCCCGCTCCCCCGCGAACTGCCACAACCGCGACTGCAGCTGCTTTCTTCCACGATGGAGGCGGCTCATCACCGTCCCGATCGGCACCCCCATGATCTCGGCGATCTCCTTGTACGAGAACCCCTCGACGTCGGCCAGCAGCACCGCCATACGGAACTGCTCCGGCAGCGACTCGAGCGCCTCCTTCACCACCGCCTCCGGCATCGCCTCGAGCACCTCGGTCTCCGGGGTGCGGTCCGCGGCCGCGGCCTCGAGGCCCCCGAGACGGCGGTACAGCGAGAAGTCCTCGGTGTCGTCGAGATCCGTCTGCTCCGGGCGGCGCTTCTTCGCCCGGTACGTGTTGATGAACGTGTTCGTCAGGATCTTGTAGAGCCACGCCTTGAGGTTCGTGCCGTCCTTGAACCCCCCGAAGCCGCGGTAGGCCCGCAGGTACGTCTCCTGGACCAAGTCCTCGGCGTCCGCCGGGTTGCGGGTCATCCGGAGCGCGGCCGAGTACAGCGCGTCCATGTACGGCATCGCGAGCTCAGAGAAGCGGGCCTGGTCGGCCATGGGCGGAGCATACGCCCGAGGTGTCCGCCGACCGCCCTCAGTTCCGTTCAGCGACGGCCCCGGGGCGGCCTCACTTAAGGTTCGCCGTGCCGGGCGTCGACACCAACGACTACTCGACCTGAGGATCCGCCCCATGCGCGCCCGATCCGTCGGTCTCGTGGCCGCGTTCGTCTTCGGCGTCGTGCTCGTCGCCTGCCAGCCGGTCGCGCCCCCACCGGCGCCGCCACCCCCACCGCGCCCGATGACCCTCGGCTGGAACCGTCCCGGTGTCGACGGCCCAATCGCCGCGGACCCGGCCGAGAACCTCCTCTGGGCCATGGACAAGGGCTCGGGGACGCTCGAGGGCCTCGACGCCGCCAGCGGCAACGTCGTGGCGTCGCACTCGGGGATCTCGTTGGACTCCCAGGAGCACTTCCCCACCCCTGCCGTCACCGCGCACTCGGTGGCGATCGAGAGCGACCACCAAGTCAGGGCCTTCTCGACCCCGGCGGTATCCACCCCGACGTCCTGGGTCTCGCCGGTGCTGGACGGGATCATCCAAGCGCGCCCGGTCATCGACGAGAGCGACCACGTCGTCGTCGTCGCCACCGAGAACAACTCGCTGTACGGGCTGAGCCTTGATGGGACGAACGGGACGACCCCGGGACAGATCGTGTGGTCGCACCTGACCGGCCAGTCGAGCGCCGTCCTCGGTGCGCCCGAGCCGCAGAGCCTCCTGCCGTGCGGTGACATCTTCCCGCTGGGAATCACGAGCAACCCGGTGCTCGACAACGGTTCCGTCTACGCCGTGGGCGAGGTCCGAGCGACGCCACCGGTACACGAGCTCGTTGGCGTCAAGCCTGCCGACGGAACGGTCACGCTGTCAGCCGTGTCGATCGACCCGCCGGCGATGGACACGACGAACATTCCCTCGAACCAGCAGGTCGCGCAGCAGCAGCGCACCGGCCTCGTGGCCGTCAACGGCAACGTGTACATCGGCTTTGGCGGCCTCGCTGGCGACTGCGGTCAATATCACGGTTGGGTCGTCGAAGCGACGGAGTCCAGCGGGAGCATCGTCGGCAGCCTCGAGATCGCAGCGAACAACGGTGAGAGCGACCACGCGGGTGCCGTGTGGGCCACGGGCGGCCTCGCCGTCGACGGCTCGAACAACGTGTACGCGTCGACGGGAAACGCGTTCAGCAGTCCCAGCCCGCCGGGCACCGACTACAGCGACGCGGTCGTGAAGCTGCCGGCGCTGTCGGGAGGTCAGACGGTGACCGCGCCGGCCGACTACTTCCAGCCCGCCGAGTGGCGGAACGACAACAACGCCGACGCCGACCTCGGCTCGGCCGCGCCGGTGATCCGTCCGGGCGGAACGCAGCTGTTCATCCTCGGGAAGCAGCACAACGCCTTCCTATTGAACATCAACCAGCTCGGCGGCTCGAACAACGACGCACCGGCGGCACGGCTCGACAACGCGTGCAGCGGCGAAGTGTTCGGCGCGAACGCGATCCTCGGGTCGTCGGCCTACGTCGCCTGCTCGTCGACCGGGATGCTGCAGATCAGACTCCCGTAGCCGCGTCGCTGCCCCGGTCAGTCCACGAGGTCGATCATCGCCAGTTGACGCGACGGCCGGTGAAGGCGATGAGTCGCGCCTCGTCGCTCTCGCCGTCGCCGGGTAGCTCCGCGGCATACGCGCGTCCAGGGCCGCGCATGGCGGGCTGGACGAACCACCGCTCGGTCTCGAGCGCGAAGCGGGCCAGGTCGGCGCCGAGGGTGGCGTCCTGGTGGGTGGCCTCGGCGAGGTCCCAGCCGTGGAGGAGCAGGTCGGCCTGGTGGATGCGCAGCGCGTCCGCGCCGGACCGCTCGCCCATCGGGAGCGCGTAGGTGCGCTCGAGGGCCGCCGGCGCGCTCCATGCGTCGAGTCCGGCGCGGGCCGCCTGGTCGTAGGAGGCGAACGGGTCGTCACCGACGAGGTCGGACAGCGTGCGCATCAGCTCCGCGACGGGCTCGCCCGCGGCGAGCGCCTTGAAGTACCAGATGGCGGCGACGAGGTGCGCGAGGAGGGCGCGCACATTCCACTCCGTGCAGGGGGTGGGAAGCTCGAGGTCCTCGGGGCGGACACCGGCGACGCGTTGCCCGGTCCACACCACGGTCTGCTGGTAGGCCGCCAGCGGATCCATCAGACGCGGTCCTTCGACTGGGCTCGCCCGCAATGTAGGCCACGCGAACCCGATCGGCGACGGACAGGTGTCGCGAATCTGACGGGCTACATCCCGAGGGTGGCGCGGACGCCCTTGCGGTAGGCGGCCGGGAAGAAGGTCCGGGCGACGGGGGCGACGCGCGCCACCCGGGTGGCGTCGAGCTCCAGGCGCCGGCGGCTCAGGCCGGCGACCACGAGCCGCGCGACCTGCTCGGGGGTGCGCCGCACGAACCGGGGCGGCTGGTGTGGGTCGGGGTTCCCGTCGGGCTCGGTCATCTCGGTCGGCACCCACCCCGGGTACAGGACGTGCAGTCGCACGTCGTCGGCCTCGGTCTCGAACGAGAGCGCCTCGGTGAACGCGCTGACCGCGGCCTTCGACGCCGAGTAGCCGGGCTCGCCGGGCGTCGGCGCGCGGCCACTGTCCGAGGACACGTTGACGACCGCGCCGCAGCGGCGGGCCCGCATCCCCGGCAGGACGGCGAGGGTCCCGGCGACGACCGGGAAGTAGTTGGCGTCCATCAGCGCCCGGTAGGGCGCCAGGCCCTCACCGTCCGGTTCGGAGATCGCCGCGTTGTTCACCAGGATGTCGATCCGGCCGTGGTCGCGCTCGATGTCGCCGAGGACCGCGACGTAGCGGTCGGTGTCGCGGACGTCGCAGACCACATACCCCGACGCGGGTGTCCTGCGACGGAGCTCGACGGTGAGCTCGGCGAGGCGGGCCTCGCGGCGGGCCACGCCGATCACCGTGGCATCGGCCGCGGCGAGCGCCCGGGCGATCGCCCGGCCGATCCCGGACGAGGCGCCGGTGACGACGGCCACCGAGCCGGACACGGTCACCATGGCGCCTCCTTCGAACGCGGCGCCCCGGGCAGCCCGGGGCGCGACCACGACGCAGTCAGTTCAGCGACGCGACGTCGGTGCGGGGAGCGGAGAGGGACACGGGCTCGGCCCGCCAACGGATCGCGGTCAGGTCGATCTCGACGTCGGGCTGGGCCGGGCGCGGCACATGGGTGACGACGACGACCCGCCGGTCGTGGCGTCGGGCGCACAGGGGACACCGGGGTCGGCTGGCGTAGCGCAGCAGCACCGCGACCGCGGCGAGCGACAGCCCGATCGCCACCCACTCGAACGCCCCAGCCCGTAGCACCACCCTCGATTATGCGACGGGCGCGGGCACGTCCGCCAACTTCGACGCCCGCGTCGACCTCCCGCGTCGGGGCGGGTCCGTGCTAGGAACGCTGGGAGTTGTTCGTCCCGGGAGGTCGGAGATGAGCCAGGGTGGGAGCGTCGCCACCGGAACACCAGGGAAGGTCCGCAAGCCGCTGAACGTGCTGCTCCTCATGATCGTCACGTTGGGCATCTACGGCCTGTTCTGGTACTACAACACCTTCGAGGAGCTGAAGCGCTACCGCAGCCAGGGCGTCGGCGGGGTACTCGGCCTGATCCTCTCGATCTTCTGCGGGATCATCGTCATCTTCTTGCTGCCGGCCGAGGTGGCCGGCCTCTACGAGGGTGCCGGGCGCGAGGCGCCGATCTCGGCGCTGACCGGCCTGTGGGTCCTGCTGCCGTTCGTCGGCGGGGTTGTGTGGCTCTTCAAGGTGCAGGGTCGCCTGAACGACTTCTGGACCTCGGTCGGCGTGTAGCGGTCGCGGCCCGGCGTGTCGCCGGGTCTCAGCCGAGCTCGTAGACCGCGTGGACCGGCCAGTGGTCGGACGGCGCGCGCTCGTCGACGTAGACGTGCGGGCTCGAGGCCGCGACGGCGCGGGCGTGGCGGTTGGCGAGGATCCAGTCGTAGACGAACGCGGCGGCGAAGCCGGGGGCGCCGAAGCGGCCGACGCTGGTGGGCATGGTGGATGGCGGCAGCTGGCCGAGTGACCCGAAGCAGCTGCGGTACCCGGCGGCGAACAGGGCGGCGGTGGGCAGCAGCCCGTCGTTCAGGTCGCCGGTCACGAACGCCGGCTCCCCGTCGGCCACGACCGTCGCCAGCGCGGCGATGACCGCCTCGGTCTCGCGCACGCGCGGCGTCACGCCGCTGTGCAGCTCGTCACCGGCGGCGTCGGTCAGGTGCACGGTCGAGACCACGAACGACCGGTCCCGGTCCCGGGGACGCAGACGTGCCCAGAACAGGCGTCGGAGCGGGTAGGCGACGATCCCGACGTCGGCGGCGCCGTGCTCCACCTCGTCGAACAGGTCGACACGCCACCACAGGTTGCTCTGCACCGTCCAGCCCTCGTACGGATCGTCGACGCGGGCGTGCCCGCCGAGCTGGGTGTCGAGGAACTGCTGCGTGTCGGCGGTGAGCTCCTGGACGCAGAGCACGTCGGGGCGGTACAGGTCACAGAACGCGCCCAGCGCCGGTGCCCGCTCCGGCCACCGCTCGTCGCCCCACAGGTTGTACGTCACCAGCGACAGACGGACCGGAAAGACCATGACCGCGTCTCCTCGCGTGCGCGTGCGCCACGACACCCTCGTCGCGACCGCCACCCGGTGTCCAGCGCGCCGCGGGCACCGACGCAACGTGACCGCCGTCATACGCCGTTCGTTCACACACTCGACGTGCACCCGTGATGTCGTCGTGGCACCCCGGACACACGCCGTGACGAGACTCGACTCGACACGACGACGATCTCGGGAGATGCAGCATGGACGACATGACGCCGCTCAGCTGGTGCGTCACCCGTCAGGTGGCGTTGGCGCCTCCGGTCGCCGCAGGGACGCTCGGTCAGCTCCTCGAGGCGCGGCGCAGCCGGGCTGCGAACCCGACCGCGCGGCTCCACGACGGCCTCGTCGTCGCACCGTCGCCCGCCACCGGGAGCCTGCGGACCTTCCCCGGCCGTCTGTCCCTGTCCCGGTGGCGTCGCCCGCTCACCGTCGAGCTGGAGCTCGCACCGTGGTCGAGCACCCGCGCCGAGCTGCGACTCCGTCCGCTGCGCCCCCCGACCGTGGGGCTCGTCGCCGCCTACTGGCGGGCCAGCACCACCGTGCTCGAGACGTTGCGCGCCGAGCTCGTGGCGCACGCCCCGACGGGACCGGCGCGGCTGCTGCGACGCGCGTCGTAGGTCAGGTGACCGCGCGGCGCGCGCGGATCCCGACGAACGGCTCGGTGGGCACCAGGGCGCGCTGCTCGACGACGACGAACCCGGCTCGGACCAGGTCGGCGGCCAGGTCGTCGGCGTCGGGCAGCGATGCCGGCGCTCGCTGGCAGCACAGCATCAGGTGCAGATGCGCGGCGGCGATGGACCCGGTGCGTGTCATCGTGACGACGGCGAGCTCCCCGTGGTCGTCGAGCATCGTGGCGAGCCGCTCGTACAGCGCCGCCCGCTCGGTCTCGCGGAAGTAGTAGACGTCGTTCAGCAGGGTGACGACCCCGTAGCGGCGCCCGGCGGGCGGTGACCAGGCTCGGATGTCGCCGACGAACAGCCGGGCCCGTCCGTTCAGCCCGTCGCGCGCCAGCGTCGAGGTCGCGTCCGCGACGACGTCCGCCGCGAGGTCGACGCCGTCGACCTCGACGCGCGGGTCGGCGTCGAGCAGGGCGCGGACGTACACGCCGGTGCCGCACCCCACGTCGAGCGCCCGGGCCGGGGTCAGCTCGCCGACGACGTCGGCGAGGAACGGCACCACGAACGGCGCCGCGGCGAGCGACACCTCGGCGATCACGGTGGCGTGCTCGCTCAGGTCGAGTCGACCGTCGTCGGGCCCGCCGCGCAGCAACGACCCCAGCTCGGCGTACACGCCCGCCTGGTAGTCGAGCATCGACCGGTAGTGCGCCTCCAGGACCGGGTCCCGGTCGGCCAGCGCTCGCGCCCGGCGGCCCCGGACCACGTACCGGTCGTCGCGGCAGCCGAGCTCACCGAGCTCGACACCGACGGTCAGCCAGGCCACCAGCCGGTCGGGACGGGTGCAGCCCAGCTCGTCGACGAGCGCGGCGACCGTGCGGGCCGTGCGCAACCGCGACAGCACGTCGAGCTGGACCGCCGACGCGAGGAACAACGACCGCACGAGGCTGCGGCTGTCGGCCACGGCGAGGGCCCGCGCCGCGGTGTGCCCGCTGCGCAGGGTGTTCCACACACCGCGGGCCCGGCCTTCCACGGCGCGCCTCATGAGGTCGCCGGCGGGCGCAGCCCGAACGCCCGCTGTGCCGCCCACCGGACCAGCCGCGTCGGACGACCCGCCACCGGCGCCGGCGGGAACGCCGCGGTGTCCATCGCCGGGACGAACAGGTCGCCGTCGCGGCTCAGGTACACGTAGACGGGGTACGAGAGGGTGCCGAGGGCGCGCAGGACCCGGGAGTCGTGGGCGCCGCGCAGCTCGGTGCGCAGCGACGGACGCTCCCCGTCGACCGTCGCCCGCGACCGGCCGAGTCCGAACCAGTGGTGGGCGCGGCGCACGATCGGGGCGCGGCGCGGGTCGTCGATCCCGAGATCCTCGAGCACCACCTCGTCGACGGCGAGCGCGTCCGCGCCGGCGTAGAGGTGGCGCACGCCGGCGGGGTGGTGACAGCCCATCACGCCGAACGGGCCGTCGGCGACGGGCGCCCAGGCGTCGACGACGGCGAAGTCGGGTGGCGCGACGTCGAGCAGCATCATGGTCGCCGACCGGAAGTCGACCTGCCGTTTGGCGTAGAAGGTCTCGTCGATCGCGCCGGTGCTGCCTTCGAGCGTCGAGAGGCACAGGTGCGCGAACTCGGTGGGGTCGGTCCGCAGCTTCGGCATCACGATGCGCAGATCGGCGTCGAGCCACGTCCTGGTGATCGTGCGCTGCACGAATCCCCGCTCGTACGCGAAGGGGCGCAGGTCCGCGCTGATGTCCACCACCCGGTACGCGTCGGACGTGAACCCGAAGTAGTGGGCGACCTCCTCGACCGAGCGGTGGGCGAAGCTGTGCCCGTACACCGTCGGGGCCTCGAGGACGGCGACGTCCTCGACTCCGTGGCGGCGCAGGTAGCGGGCGAGCCCCTCGACGAGGACGGGGTCGTTCACGTTCGACCGGTCCCGACGGTCGTAGCCGAGCATGAACGACACCCGGACCGCAGCCCGTCGGGCACCCGCCGCGCGCGTGGCGAGGCCAGCCGCGTCGAGGCACGCCTCGAGCGTCGGGACGCGGTCGTCGTCGTCCCGGCCGGTGCGCACCGCGACCGGCGCCCCCGAACCGAAGCGGCGTCGGTGGTCCGCGGCGTCGCCCCGCGCGGTCGCCGGCACGAACCACGGGCTGATCGCCGCCAACGACCGGTGCAGGGCCTCGGTCGAGACGCCGGGGGCCGGGTGGTCGTCGTCGGTCAGCGAGCCCGCCAGGACACGGAACGCCTCGGCGTGTCGCGCCTCGTCGGCGTGGATGCGCTCGAACGTCGCGTGCGCCTCCGGCGCGGACGACAGCTCGAGGAGCCGCCGGTAGGCGAGCTCGGCCGTCGCCTCGAGCGCCACGTTGAGCTCGCAGTAGCGACGGAACGTCTGGTAGCGCAGCTCGCGCCGCAGCAGGGGCGGCACCTGACCGGAGAGCGTCCCGACCGTGACGAGCGCCCGGGCCGCACCCGTCCGCAGCGGCGCCGACCGCGCCCGGCGGTGGTGCTCGGTCGCGGTCGCCCAGCCCGACAGCGCCCCCTGGGCCTGTCGGCCGTAGACGCCGAGCGACGCGAGGAACCCGCCGCGCTGCAGGAGCAACCCGCGCAGGTACTCGGCGTGGAGCTCCTCGTCCTTCCAGATCCACACCAGCGTCTGGCGGACGAGCGCGCGCCAGGCGTCGTCGACGGGCAGGTCGGCGAGACGCTCCGCCATGAAGTCCTCGCGGTACGCGACGGCCACGACCTGCTCGCGTTCCAGCGCCAGGAGCCACAGGTGCTCGCGCTCGACGTCGGGCTCGTCGGCGAAATCGTGCTGCCAGCGGGCGAGCAGCGCGCGGACGTCGTCGAGCAGCGCGGTCTCGAGGTCGCTCACCGGCGTCTCTCTACCACTGCGCGGCTCGGCCGGTGCGGCCGACGGTGTGCTGGACTGGCGCCGCCGGTCGACAGCTGGTGAGGAGGTCCGCGGGGTGGAGGCCTGGGAGATCGAGGCCCGCCTCGCCGTGCAGGACACGTTCGCGTGCTACGTCCGCTACGCCGACTCGGGCCGCTCCGAGCAGCTCGCCGCGCTGTTCACCGACGACGGGGTGCTGCGCACCGACGGGGGTGAAGCGCGCGGCCCCGCGGCGATCGCCGCGTTCCTCGAGGACGCGAAGCGGTCCCTCGCGGCCAGCCCGAGCGGCGCCGGCCGGATCCGCCACCACGTGTCGTCGGTCCACGTGACGTTCCCGACCCGGGACGAGGCGCGGGCCACCTCGTACTTCCTCGCCGTCACCGCGATCGGTACGGACCACTGGGGCTGCTACCGCGACCGGCTCGCTCGGGTCGGCGACGAGTGGCGCTTCACGCAGCGGGCCGCGACGGTCGAGGGCCACGCGCCGGGGTCGTGGGCCGAGGCCCGGCGGGCCGACGGCCCGGCGCCGCCCGGCGCGGGCTGACCGTCCAGGTCGCGTCGGCTCAGGCGTTGGCCAGCTCGAGGGCCTCGATCTCCTCGAGCTCGACGGGCGGGCCGATCCGGGGGATCAGCATCGAGATGAGGGCGCCGACACCGACGACCGCCGCAGCGAAGAGCAGCGCGGGGTCGGGTCGCGCTCGCCACGGCGGCGGCCACGATCCGCTCGAGGACCGCGACTTGGTGCGAGCTGGCGGCGTGGGGCGGCGCGAAGTTCGGCCCGAGGGCCCGCAGCCGTGCCGCGGCCTGCTGCTTCACCGCGTGGGGCAGCGCGGCGGCGGCCCGCACCGCGGGCACAGCCCGTCGGATCGTCTCGCTCGTCACGACCGAGCCGATCACCGCGACGCCGAGCGCGGCCCCGATCTGGCGGACGGTCGTGTTGGCGCCGCTGGCCGCGCCGGCCGCCTCCGGTTCGATCGCTGACAGCACGATGTTCGTGAGCTGGGAGCTGGCGAACCCGATCCCGAACCCGTAGCAGGCGAACCCGGGGAGCAGGGCGAAGAAGCTCAGCTGGGGGGAGACGACGACGGCGACGACCACGAGCCCGATCGTCTCGAGGACGAGCCCGGTGCGCGCCACGGCGGTCGTCCCGACCCGTCGGGTGAGACGACCGCCCAGCTGCGCGCCGACGACGATGAACAGCCCGGTCGGCAGCACCCACACGCCGTTCGTCTCCGCCGAGAGATGCCGTCCGTCCTGCAAGAAGACCGGCAGCACGAACAGCAGCCCGAGCTGGCCCATCGCCAGCAGCATGGTGGTGAGCAGCCCGTACCGGAACGTGAGGATCCGCAGCTGACCGAACGCGAACAGCGGCCCGCGGTCGTCGCGTTCCTTACGCCGCTCGAGCCGGTAGAAGCCGGTCAGGATCGCCGCGGCGGCGCCGAAGATGAGCGGGACGATCGACACCGGCAGCGACGTCGGCCAGAGCCGGGCGCCGAGCACCGAGAAGTCCTTCACCGGTCGGAACCACCCGTACGTCGCGCCCTCGCTCAGCGCGAAGACGAGCAGGAACATGCCGGCGGCGACGAGCGCCGCGCCGACCACGTCGAGCCGCCGCCGGTCGTGCTGGACCGGCTCGTTGCGCCGCATGGCGAGCAGGGCGCCGACGATCGCGACCGGGGCGATGACCACGTTGATCCGAAACGCCCATCGCCACGAGTACTCGGTCGTCAAGAAGCCGCCGACGAGCGGGCCGAACGCCGCGGCCGCCCCGGCGGTGGTGCCCCACCCGGCGAACGCCAGGCCGCGCTCGGCGCCCTGGAAGGTGTTCGAGATGATCGCCAGGGTCGCCGGGAGCATCAGCGACGCGCCGATCCCCTCGATGATCGCCTCCCCCAGCACCAGCGAGGACACCGACCACGACACCGACGCCAGCAGGGAGCCGATCCCGAACAGCGCGGCGCCGATGATGAAGATCCGCCGGTGCCCGTAGAGGTCGCCGAGACGCCCACCGATGATCAGCAAGCTGGCGAACGTCAGTGCGTACCCGGTGACGACCCACTGGACGCTCGGGAGATCGGTGTGGAAGTCGCGCAGGATGGTCGGGATCGCGACGTTCAACACCGAGTTGTCGAGCACGACGATGAACGCCGCGCTCAGGACGATGACGAGCGTGATCCATCGACGCGGGTCCGCCTGATCGGCTCGCGGGTCAGGGTCCGTGGTGGGCTCCCGTCAGCGGTGCCCGCGCGCCGCCGCGTCGCGGACGGCGATCATCTTTTCCCATCGCCGCCGCTCGGGAGGGCCGCTGACCGGCACCGCTACGATCACGGGCCCGTGCCCCATGTGGTGACGATCTCGGCGAGCTACGGCTCGGGGGGCACGACCGTGGGCCGCGCCGTCGCCGATCGCCTGGACCTCCCGTACCTCGAGCGGGTCATGACCCCGCACCTGGCTCGTCAGACGACGACGCGGGGCGACGAGTCCCTCGCGGAGGACGAGCGCCCCGAGCGGCTGTTCCAGCGGATCGTCGAGGCGCTCGCCGCGCTGCCGCTCGCCCTCGGCGCCGGCGCCCCCCAACCGGTCGAGGACGTGAGCACCGAGGAGCAGGTCCGCATCGACGTCGAGTCGAGCATCCGGCACCTCGCCGACACGACCGGCGGCGTGATCCTCGGACGCGGCGGCATGGCGGTGCTCGCCGACCGGCCCGACGCGTTCCACGTCCGCCTGGACGGGCCCAAGCACCGTCGGATCCGCCAGGCGATGGCACGCGAGGGCATCGGCCAGGCCGAGGCGACGCGCCGTCTCCGCGAGACCGACCGCGCCCGTGCGCTGTACCTGCGCCGCTTCTATGACTGCGACGCCACGAACTCCACCCTGTACCACCTGGTGATCGACAGCACGGCGCTGCCCCTCGAAGCCTGCGTCGACCTCATCATCCGGGGTGCCCGCGCGCTCTGGGACGCCACGCCCCCCGCGCCCGCGTCGACCTGACGCGGGCCGTGCCCACGCACCGTGACCGCGGCTGATCCGGGCGCGGCCAAGTCCCGGCCCTCCACCACCCTCGGCGGTCGCCTGACGGCGGGGCCCTTGACACCTCGGCGCCTCCTCGCGAGGATCATCGTCCACATTGGCCACACTGGCATCAGGGGCCGCGGGCGACGCGGCCAGGGGAGGCAGCCGTGCGGGGCACGACACCCGACAGCGGCGACGACGACCGCCGCGAGATCGACGCCGACGGGCTGCTGCACGCCGAGATCCCCATCGGGAAGCGGGGCTACGACCCCGACGCGGTCGACCAGCTGCTCGAACGGGCCGCGGCCACGATCGATCGGCTCCAAGCCCTCGACGAGCCGGCGATGGAGCAGCGGCGACGCTTCCAAGCCGACCTGCTGCACCGCACCCTGTTGCTCGCCCAGGCCAGCGCCGACCACCACCTCGCCGACGCCGAGTCCACGGCGGCGTCGGTCGTCGCCGACGCCCAGGCTCGCGCCAGCCGGCTCGTCGCCGAGGCCGAGCACGCCGCCGAGCAGCTCGTCGAGGCGCGCGCCGCGCAGGCCCGGGCCGCGATCACCGGCCTGCTGGAGCGGCGAGCGCTGCTCGAGCGTGAGGTCGACGGGCTCGAGCGGTTCGCGGCCGAGGTCCGGGGCCGGCTCCGCGACGTCTTCGTGACCGAGGCGGCCGCCCTCGAGCAGCTGCTGACCGACGCGACGCGTGATCGGCCCGTCCTGCGGGAGATCGACCTCACCGACCCCATGGTCGACGTCGTCGCGGTGCCCGACGATGAACCGACGGACACGGCCGCGCTCGCGTGGAGCGACCGCGATCACCCCGTGACCGCCGTCCTCGTCGCCGACGTCGAGGCGCGCAGCGCCTGACGGTCAGTGCCAGCCGGGCTGCACGAACGGCCCGGCCAGGTGGCCACCGTCGGCGACGAACTCCGAGCCGGTCGAGTACGAGCTGGCGTCGCTCGCGAGGAACAGCACCAGCTCGGCGATCTCGGCGGGCCGGGCCAGCCGACCGAGCGGCATCGCCGCCGCCATCGTCGGCCGCACGTCGTGGCCGTGCCAGGCCTCCGGGTCGAGCATCGCCGTGTCCACCGGCCCGGGATGCACCGAGTTGACGCGGATCCCCTGACGGGCCAGCTCGAGGGCGGCCACCTTCGTCAGCCCCCGCACCGCGAACTTGCTCGACACGTAGGGCGCGAGCCCCCAGGTCCCCTCGATCCCGCCGGCGGAGGAGATCACGACGATGGACCCGCCGCCGCCCGCCACCATCGGCTCGATGACCGCCCGCACCCCGAGGAACGTCCCGACCTGGTTCACGGTCACGACCCGGACGTAGTCCTCGAGGGACGTCGCGCTGATCGGCGTCGGCGGCGGGGAGATCCCCGCGTTGCTGACGAGCACGTTGAGGCCACCGAACTCGGTGTCCGCGACCGCCACCGCCGAGGCCCAGTCGTCCTCACGGGTGACGTCGAGGTGAACGAACCGGGCGTCGTCGCCGAGCTCGTCGGCGAGGGCCTGACCGACATCGTCGAGCACGTCGCCGATCACGACCTTCGCCCCCTCCTGGACGAAGAGCCGGGCCTCGGCCGCGCCTTGCCCGCGGGCCGCGCCCGAGATCAGCGCGGACTTCCCGTCGAGGCGGGTCACGTCAGGAGGCCGCGACGACGCGGGACCGGTGTCGGCCTACTTGGCGCGGACGGCTCGGTCCCCGTCGTGGAAGGCGTCGCCCGCGTAGCCGGCAAGGCCCTGCAGCAGGGTGCTCAGCTCGAGGGGCAGCACGAACTTCGTGCTCGGTGAGGCACCGAGGGCCTTCAGCGCGTCGAGGTACTGCAGGCCCATCGTCTTGGCGTCGACGTCCTTCGCCACGTTGTAGATGTTGGTCAGCGCAAGCGCGAAGCCCTGGGCGCGCAGCGCCGCGGCCTGCTGCTCGCCTTCGGCCTGGAGGATGTTCGACTGCTTCTGACCCTCGGCCTGGAGGATGTTCGACTGCTTGTCGCCTTCGGCGCGCAGCACGGCGGCCGCCTTGTCGCCCTCCGCCTCGGTGACCACGGCCCGCCGGGTCCGCTCGGCCGACATCTGACGAGTCATCGCCTCCTGGACGGCCGGTGGGGGTGTGATCTCGCGGATCTCGACGTTCGTGACCTTCACGCCCCACCGCTCGGTGACCTCGTCGAGCTTGGCGCGCAGCAGCTGGTTGATCTCGTCACGCTTGGCGAGCACGTCGTCGAGGCTGATGTCACCGACCACCGAGCGCAGCGTCGTCGCGGCGATGTTCTGCGCCGCGCCGGAGAAGTCAGCGACCGCCACCACACTGGCCTGCACGTCGACGACCTTGAAGAAGGTGATGAAGTCGATGGAGATCGGCGCGTTGTCCTTCGTGATCGCCGTCTGACGGGGGATCTCGAGGTAGAACTCGCGGAGATCGACGCGGATGAACCGGTCCGCGATCGGCAGCATGCCGACGATGCCCGGACCCTTCACGCCGGTCATCCGGCCGAGGCGGAACACCACGAGCCGTGAGTACTCCGACACCACGCGGAACGGCAGAAACGCCGCCTGCATCCTCGTTGTCCTACCCGGCATTGGCCTTCCCTCCCGTCGGCGCGTCGCTCTCGGACTCGCCGCGTTGACGTTCGACTGACGCGACGTGCAGCGTGAGGCCGCGCACGTCCCACACCATCACCGTGGCGCCGACCGGCGCCGGTCCCGCCCCGTTGTCGAGCGTCGCTGCCCACACCTCACCGCGGACGCGGACGTATCCCGAGGGGTCGAGTGGCTCGGTGACGACCGCCTCTTCGCCGATGAGCGTATCGGTGCCGGTGACGACGGGCGCGTTGCGGGCTTTCAGTGCGGCGCGGGCGATGAGCACGAAGAACCCGCCGAGCACGACCGCGATCGCGATGAGTAGCGGCCGGGAGACCCGGGCGTCCGGGACGGACGGGTCGTAGAGGAACAGCCCGCCGAGGACCAAGGACGCGGTACCGGCGAGGGCGGCGACCGCGTGCCCGCCCGCCTTCAACTCGATGATGAAGAAGACGAAGGCGACGGCGAGGAGGATCACCCCGCCGGCGTTGACCGGGAGGCGTCCGAGCAGGATCAGCGAGATCACGAACGCCACGAGCCCGAGGGCGCCGGGCAGATGCAACCCGGGGTGGATCAGCTCGAAGATGAGGCCACCGAGGCCGAGCACGAACAGGACGAACGCCAGGTTCGGGTTCGCCGCCAGCTGATGCGCGACCCGTGCCGCGTGCGCGGTGCCGGGGACGTGGGTGGCCGCGGCGAGCGCCGGGACTGCGCCGAGCAGGGTGCACCCGCCGGCGAGCAGGACGGCGCGCGAGCGCCCAGCGGACTCCCACCCGTCGGCTGGAGTCGGTCCCCAGCGCGCGTCGGGCGTGCTGTCCGACCTGCACCTCGCCTGGGTTGCTCACCTCTGCAGCGCGCACGGGGCCTCCGCCACTCGAATCCCCACCCTACGTCGGCCGCGAGGCGCGTGCGTCGCCGCGGACGTCGGGCGGCGTCGGCCCGCCCGACCGTGACGGGGCGGACGCCGGCCGGCTACGCCGCCGCGTCGGCGCGCTCGACGTCCTGGTCGAAGCGACGCGCGATCCACCGCGGCGTGCCGTCGATCGTCACTGCGGCCTTCGACCAGAGCGCCCCGGTGAGGGAACCCAGGTGCGTGCCGCGGGGGAGCCGTGCGCCACGGCTTCGGGGCCGCAGCGACCGCCGCCTCTCACCCGGCAGATGACCATCCCCCTGGTTGGTCCCGCGCAGACCCAGTAGCGGGAGAAGACGCTGATGAGCCAGGTCAGCAGGGCGAAGCTCGGGGGGGCCACCAGATCCTGCACCGCTTCCCCGGGCTCGAGCCGCGGCTGCACCCGTTCCTTGAGGTTGTCCCGCAGCGCCGTGAACACCTCCGTCGGCAGTGGCCTCGCCCGCGGCCGGCAGGACCCGCAGCCGACGGACCCGACCGAGACCTCGGCCCGCGCCCGATTCGTCGTCACGGCCGGTCAGAGTTGGGCGCCGACGACGGGGGATCGAGCAGATCGATGGTGGACACGGCGATACCAGCGCGGCTGCGCCCGTCGGCGCTGTCGTGGGCCTGGGTGGGGCTCGGGGTCTGCGGCGCGGGTCTGCTCCTCGGCGCCGTCGGCGCGTCCGTCGCGGGGCTCGTCCTGTCCCTCCTCGTGCTCGGCTGCGCGCTCCCCGTCGACGTGTCGATCCCGGGCCGCCTGGCGCTCGCCGTCCCCGTGTGGGCCAGCGTCAACGTCGTCGTCCTCCCGGCCCTCCAGGTGCTCGGGGTGCGGCCGGGTGCCGTGGTGGTCGCGGCCGGCGACGCCGTGCTGGCCGTGCTGATCCGCCAGCTCCTGTCGCGGGACGACGGGCCGTCGCTCGGCGTGGGGACCGGCGCGTGGCGAGCCGACCTGGCGTGCGTCCTCGCGGGGATCGCGGCGGTCGGCGCGCTGCTGACCACGTGGGTCGGTCACGGCGTGGACCGCGCCATGACGTTCTTCATGGGCGCGCCGGACAACGCCACCCACTTCTACCTGGTGCGTCTCGTGGCGGACCAGCGCGGGGTGCTGTATTGGGCGGACACCCGCACGACCGGTGGCGCGTCCGGGCTGTACCCGTACCCGCAGGGGTTTCACCTCAGCACCGCGGTCGCCGGCCGAGCCGTCTTCGGTGCGCTGACCACCGCGACGCGGCTGTTCCAGTCGTTCGCGCTCGGATCGTTCACCAGCGCCGCGCTGTTCGTCGCGCTCGGGGCGCTGTGCGCCGCGGTGGTCGCCCGACGGGTCGGCGCCGGCGTGGTGGCCCAGGTGGTGGCGGGCCTCGCGGCCGGCGTGGCCCTCGCGCTCGGCCCGTTGGGTCAGATGCTGGCGCTCGGCTTCCAAGCCCAGATCGCGAGCTTCGCGCTGCTGTTCGCCCTGCTGCTCGTCAGCCTGTCCCCGTCACCGTCGAGCCGCGCCGCGACCGCCGTCCGGCTCGTCCTGCTCGAGCTGCTCATCGCCGGGCTCTCGAACACCTACTTCACGATCCTCCCGGTCGCAGCGCCGCTGGTCGCCGTCGAGCTCGTGCGGCTGCGCCGCACCTGGCCCGACTGGCGGATCGTGGCGCCCGCCGGTCTGATCCTCGGCGCCGCCACGCTCCTGCCCATCGCGGCGGGCCTCGAGGGCGGGTCGTTCGGCCATCTCGGCGACACCGGGTTGGTGCCCGTGCTGTCCCGTCCGGCCCTCGTCGGCATGGGGCTGCTCGCGGCGGGCGGCCTCGTGGTCCCGGCCGTGCGACACGCGGCTCGGACGGGTGCGCTCACCTTCGTCCTCACCGCGCTCGCGGCCCTGGGGCTGCAGCTCGGGGTCCTGGCCTACCAAGACGTGACGCTCGGCGCGACCCACTACTACTACGAGAAGTCCGTGTACACGACGTTCGTGCTGGTGGTGGTGGCCGCGGCGGCCGTGGGCGCGCTGCTGCTCGAACGCGCCGTGCGGTCGCTCCCAGCGCCGGGATGGGTCGCGTCGGCCCTGCTGGTGGGCGTCGCCTCTGTCGTCGTCGCCGGCGCGACCGGCGTGCTCACCGCGCCCGACAGCCGGCCGCTCGTGAGCTGGATCGAAGGCCAGAGCCGGCTCCCCACCTCACCCGGTGTGCTGACCGCCGCGTTCACGCTGCGACCGGCGCCACGCGACGGGACGACGCTCTTCGTCTGGGACCCCGGTGACCACGCTCCCGCCGCGACCCGGTTCTTCGAGACGCGCTGGGTGAACGCGAGCGTGGGTCGCTTGGACCTGACCGCCCACGACTTCGAGCTCACCTGGCTGACGAGCGGACAGGACGACCCGGCCCTGGCGCGGTTTGTCACGCGCACGCATCGCCGGATCCTGCTGATCGTCCCTCGGCCGAGCGTCTGCACGAGCGCGCGCGCGGCGCTCCTCCCGCGCCTGCGCGGGCTGCTCGCCTGTCGAGCCCAGCCCTGAGGGCGCACCCGCCTTCCGGGTTCGAGTCGGCCTGTCGCTGGAAGGCCACCCGTGCGGCGACCGCTCGCCGAGCACAGATCACCGTCCTCGCGGCGAGCGATGCAAGCACCTCCAGGCGGCGACGGTCAGGGCGTCGAAGCGGGGGGCGACGGGACGTCATTCGCCGGCGGCGGATCGGTCGTCGACACTGTCGCCCATGACCACAGGATCCGTCGACGACCGCTACTCGGGCGTCCTGCTCGGGGAGAGCCTCCGCGTCGGCGCCGTGCTCGACGCGACCGTGCTCGACGTCACCCGGTGCTGGCGCGCCGCGGCCGGCGACACGAACGCCGGCCAACCGTCGCTCTGGACGTTCATCGAGTTTGAGCTCCAGCCCGGCGACGCCGACGCGTTCGCCGCTTCGCTCGTGACGGCCTTGGCCGCGTCGGGCGGCTGGTACTGCTCGTTCGGCTCGCACGAGGACATGCGAGTCGTCTTCGCCGGCCGCCAGTTCCGCTACCGGCGCGGCGACGCTCGCGCCCGCCGCGCCGTCGAGGACTACGCCGCGGTGTCGGCGTCCCCGAGTCGCAGCTCGATTGGGAGGCGTGACAGGGGTTGGGACGAAACGCCACCCGCAGGAACGAGATACGCCGACGACCTTTCCGGGAGGCACCCGTCCAAGTGCCGGCCACCAGCTGTCGATGGCGCGGGCGCGGTCAGTCGTCAACCTCGTAGAACATGAGCAGCCAGGCGACGTTGATGCCGACGAAGACGAGCAGCGACAAGATGATCGCTTCGGCGCGGAGGGCCGCGAGCTCGATCCCAATGTCGGCCAGGATCGCCGGGTGGATCGCGATGACCGCGATCACGACGTAGAGCGCCACCACGGTCACTGATGCCGCCGTGACGACCCGATCGACGCGATCGGCGATGCGGTTGGCACGCGACAGCGCCACAAGGGCGAGCGCTCCCCCGATGGCGGTGGCAGCGAACGAGACCCGCCAGATGGTGCTGCTCGTGGGGTCGACGAGCGACAGCAGGCTCATGAGCCCGGGCAGCGCGAAGTTGAGGGTGATCGCGTAGGTTCGCCGCCGCTGCCCGGCGTGTCGTCGCCATTCCGCGTGACGGGTCTGCACGACGATCAGCCACAGACCTAGGAGCGTGAAGCTCGTCGGTGCGAAGGCCTGATAGAAGCTGGTGAGGATCGTGCGCTCCTGCTGGGCGAGGCGACACGCCCGACGGTCACGGGCGCCGAGCGAGCTGTCCCGGATCCAAACGCCGAAACGGTAGCGCTGTCGTCGCGACGAGGTCAGCGCCGCGGCTGGCCGGGGCGGCTGCCGCCGGGCACTCGAACGAGCGGGCTCAAGGACGTCGCTCGACAGGCCGATACCGCGAGCGGATGTCCGTCCCGGTGGGCGGGCCCCATGGTTTGTCCTGCACCGGACGCCGGCAATGCCCCTGGCGCAGCCACTGAGGGGTTGCCATGCTGGACCTGGGCTCCAGGGTCGGTCGTGCGGCGATCAATTCCGGGTTGGGCGGCTCAAGGGTCGCGAGCGCCGACCCGAGCGCGGGGCACGGGTACCTCGGGATGCGCGCTGGCCCTGCGATCACCGGGTTGCCACCCGTCCCGGGCGTCCAGCTGCTGGTCTCAGGCGGCCTGCTCGTCGCCGCCACGCGGCCTCCGACAACACGTAGCCGAGAGGAGCGTTGACATGTCCGTCACCGCGCCTCAGACGCCCGCAGCCGGTGTCGATGAGCTCGACTTTGAGCTGATCGCGGAGTCGATCCCCCACATCGTGTGGGTGGCAGGACCCGACGGGTCAACCGAGTACGTCAACCGTCGTGGCACCACCTACGCGGGTCGGTCGGCGTCAGCCGGCCACGGGTGGGACTGGACCAACTTCGTCCACCCCGACGACGCCAACCCAGCTCGCCGGGCATGGGAACGGGCGACGCAGACGGAGCAGCCCTTCGATTTCGAGTATCGGATCCGGCGCGCCGACGGCGCATACCGCTGGCACACCTTCCGAGCCCTGCCGATGCGCGATCGCAACGGCGCGGTCATGAAATGGGTGGGCACCGCGACCGACATCGATGCAGAGCACCGGTCCCGAGAGGAGCTCGAGGTCGCCCACCGCGAGACGGCGGAGGCGTTGACCATGCTGGACACGCTGCAGACCAGCGCACCGGTCGGCCTGGGCTTCGTGGATCGCGAGTTTCGGATCGTGCGACTCAACGCCGAGCTCGCGGCGGTCAGCGGCTCCCCGGCCGAGGACCAAGTTGGCCGCACCGTCGCCGAAGTGGTCCCGGCGCTCTGGCCCCAGCTCGGGCCGATCTACCAGCGCGTCCTCGCGACCGGCAAAGCGCAGGTCAACCTCGATGTGAGCGGTCCCACGACACGGGATCCGGGTCGTCTCCACTCCTGGCTGGCGAGCTACTACCCGGTCCGTCTCGACAACGAGATCATCGGCGTCGGCATCGTCATCCTGGACATCACCGAACGCAAGCAGGCCGAGGCGTTCCGCAGCGCCGTCATCGACAACATGGCTGAGGGGCTCTACGCCCTCGATGCCGACGGCCGGGTGACCTTCGTCAATGACCTGGCGTCGGAGATGCTCGGCTGGAGCCGAACGGAGCTGCTCGGCAAGTCCATGCACTCGCTCATCCACTTCCAGGGCGCTGATGGTTCGCCACACCCCGAGGACGAATGCGAGCTCCTGAAGGTCCGCTCAGAGGGCCGCACCGTCCACGTGGCCGAGGACGCCTTGACCCGTAAGGACGGCACCATCCTCCCGGTCGCCTACTCGGCGGCACCCCTGTTCAACGGCTCGACGACCGACGGTGTGGTCGTGGTGTTCCGGGACACCACCGACGAGCGCACCGACCGGGAGCGGGTTCATCGCGAGCTCGACTCGCTCGCCTGGATCGGCCGCATCCGCGAAGCGCTCGACGAGGACCGACTCGTCTTGTACTCCCAGCCCATCGTGCCGCTCCGAGGCGGCGCGCCGATCGAAGAGCTGCTCCTCCGGATGATCGGACGTGACGGCGAAGTCATCCTTCCGGGCAGCTTCGTCCCCATCGCCGAGAAGTACGGGATGATCGCCGAGATCGACCGCTGGGTCCTCCGGCAGGCCATCCGCCTCGCGGCCCAAGGCCAAGGCGTGGAGGTCAACGTCTCCGCCCAGTCGATCGACCCCTTCTTCCTGCTCCCGATCATCGAGCGCGAGCTCCACGACACCGGCGCCGACCCCGCCAACCTCGTCTTCGAAGTCACCGAGACGGCCCTGATGCAGAACCTCCACGATGGCGAGGCCTTCGCGCAGGGCCTCGCCCGGATCGGCTGCGGACTCAGCCTCGACGACTTCGGCACCGGCTTCGGCGAGCTTCACCTACCTCAAGAAGCTGCCGCTGCGATCCCTCAAGATCGACATCGAGTTCGTGCGCGACCTCGTCACCAATGAGGCGAACCAGCACATCGTCAAGGCGGTCGTCGAGCTCGCGCGCGGCTTCGGATACGACACCATCGCCGAGGGTGTCGAAGACGCGGAGACCCTCGCGCTGCTCCGCGACTACGGCGTCGACTACGGCCAAGGGTTCCTCCTCGGGGAACCCGCGCCACTCCCCTGACCCGCCTGGCCGCGATCCCCGCGGGGCACGGCGCGCTGATCAGGAGGTCGGGAGCCGGGAAAGGGACTCGAACCCTTGACCTGCTCATTACGAGTGAGCTGCTCTGCCGACTGAGCTATCCCGGCGGGGGCGGCGAGTCTATCCAGCGGGTGCTCGCGCCGACCCGGGAAGATGGAGGACGAGTCGTTCGAGGAGCAGTCCCTCGTTGGGGTTGAACTCGAGCGCGTCGCGAGCTTCACGGCATGCGTCGAGCGCGCGCACGCACGCGCGTGGTTCGTGGAGCTGTGGTTCGCGGTCGAGGTTCCGTCGCGGTGCGTCGTGCCCGGCAAGGCTGTCGCGGTAGAGGCTTTCGAGCGCGGCGATGCCCTCCCCGAGAACCTTGCGGCGCGCGAGTCGCTCACGAGCAGGTTGCCGCTCTTCGATTCGGCGCCGGAACCGCCGGATGTCGCGTGCTTCGTAGCCGGCGCGTCGGGCCTCCTCGTCGAACGCGGCGAGCTCGTCCGCGTGATGCTGCTTCACGGCCGCGATGGCGTCGTGAACGGCGGCGAGCATGTCCGACGCCGCCCGTGCCGCGGCGGCGCCAGTGCCGTCGAGCGTCGCGGCTGCGGCGACGAAGGCGTCGCGGAGCTGGCCGGTGTCACCGAGCAGCTCCCGGGCCCGCCCGAGCTGCCCGCCGGAGAGGCGGGCAGCGAGCCGCGCCGCGTCCGCGTCCGCGCCGGCGTCGACGAGGCTGGCCTGGATCGTGGCGTCGGCGACGACGCCGAGCTCCACGCGCTGGCAACGCGACCGGACGGTGTCGAGCAGCTCGTCGGCCGCTTCGCTCGCGAGGAGGACCACCGTGCGCTCGGGTGGTTCCTCGAACGTCTTCAGCAGCGCGTTGGCCGCCTCGGGTTGGAGGCGCTCCGGCTCCAGGAGGATCACGACCTTGCGGGCCGCCTCGATGGGCGAGCGCCACACCTCGGGGATGATCTCGTCGCGGGCCTGGTCGACGGTGATGACCGTGCGTTCCGGCTCGAACTCGATGACGTCGGGGTGCAGCCGCCGTTCGACGAGGTCGACCACCCGCTCGTCGCCGTCGGGCGCGACGAGCGCGGCGGCGAACGCCCGGGCCACCGTGGGGGCGTCGGCGCCGCGCGGTCCGGCGATGAGGTAGGCGTGCGCCGGACGGGTGAGGGCACGCTGCAGGGCCGCGACGGCACGGGGCTGGCTGACGACGGTGCGCCACGGGTCGGTCATCCGAGGTGCTCCGCGACGACCGTCCAGATCTGCTCCTCCACCTCCTCGATCGAGCCGGCCGCGTCGAGGAGGACCCAGCCTCGGGTGCCGGCGAGATCGCGGTAGGCCTCGTGGACCGCGAGGCGGAACGCGTCGTCCTCTTCCTCGAGACGGTCGCGGGCGGCGCCGAACCGCTCGGTGGCGACCTCGGGCGCCAGGTCGAGGACGATGACGAGGTCGGGTTCGAGACCGCCGGTCGCGATCCCGTTGACGATCTCGATGGCGGGGACCCCGAGCCCGCGGCCGACGCCCTGGTAGGCGAGCGACGAGGGGACGAATCGCTCGCTGACCACCCAGTCGCCGCGTGCAAGGGCGGGTCGGACGACCTCGAGGACGTGCTGGGCTCGGTCGGCGGCCATGAGCAGCGCCTCGGCTTCGGGCTCGACGGTGGCGGTGCCGTGGAGGAGCAACTGGCGCAACGACGTGCCGAGCGCCGTGCCGCCGGGCTCGAAGGTGGCCAGCACGTCGCGGCCCTGGGCGCGGAGGCGGTGCGCCAGCCGGGCGGTCTGGGTGGTCTTGCCGGTGGCGTCCCCACCCTCGAGGACCACGAAGCTGCCGGGCAGACTCATGGGGTGCCGGGCCGGTGAGGCCCGCGTCGTCGATGCATCGGGTGAGCGTGCCCGATGGAGCGTCGGGACCACCAGCCGGCGGCGCGGCGAGCGGGCTACCGGCGGGTGGCGCCCTTCTTGACGGTGCGGCGGGTCGTGCTGGCCGGCTTCTTGCGGGCGCTGGTCCGCTTCGCCGGCTTCGTGGCCGGGCCCCGGGCCGCTCGCTCGCGGAGCAGCTCGACGGCCTGGTCGAGGTCCACCGTTGCGGGGTCCACACCGCGCGGCACGGTGGCGTTCAGCTCGCCGTCGGTGACATAGGGGCCGTAGCGGCCGTCGAGGACGCGCACCGCGACCCCCGACTCGGGATGCGGGCCGAGCTCGGCGATCGGCGGCTTCGTTCGCCGCCCGCGGCGCTTGGGCTGCGCGAACAGGGCCTCGGCTTGCTCGAGCGTGACCGTGAACAGCTCGGCTTCGGTCTCGAGGCTGCGGCTGTCCGTCCCCTTCTTCAGATACGGGCCATACCGGCCGTTCTGGGCGGTGACCTCGACGCCGTCGGTGACGCCGACGGTGCGCGGCAGGGACAGCAACGCGAGCGCGTCGTCGAGGGTGACCGTGTCGACCGCCATGTCGGAGAGCAGCGACGCGCGCTTGGGCTTGTCCTTCGACCCGTCGACCATCTCGCCGAGCTGCACGAACGGCCCGTACCGGCCGGTGAGGGTGAGGACGGGCAGCCCGGTCTCGGGATCGTCGCCGAGGACACGCGGCCCGGCCGCGCCCTTCTCGAGCAGCTCCTCGGCGACGGCGACGGTGAGCTCGTCCGGGGCCAGGTCGACGGGCACCGGGGCACGCTCCTCGCCGCGCACGACGCTGGCGCCGTTGTTCCAGACGCGCACGATGATCTCGCGGCCCTGCGCGTCGGCCGCGATCGGGACGGCGTTGACCTCGGCGGGGTCGATGGTGGCGAGGTGCTCCTCGTTGACGAGGTCCTTCAGGCCGGTCTGGCCGTTCCCGAACCAGAAGGCGTGCAGCCACTTCTCGGCTTCGCCCTCGCCGCGGGCGATCGCGTCGAGGGCCTCCTCCATCGTGGCGGTGAACTCGTAGTCGATGAGGTGCGCGAAGAAGCGCTCGAGGAGCTGCTGCTTGGCGAACGCCGTCCAGGTGGGCACGAGCGCCGCGCCCTTCTTCCAGACGTAGTCGCGGCGCAGCAGCGTGTCGATCACGACCGCGTAGGTCGACGGGCGTCCGATGCCGCGCTCCTCGAGCTCCTTGACGAGGCTCGCCTCGGTGTAGCGGGCGGGCGGCTGGGTGCTGTGCACCGACGGCTCGAGGGTCTGGCAGCGCACCGCGTCACCCGATTCGAGGTCGGGCAGGATCACCTCGCGGTCCTCGAGCTCGGCGTCGGGGTCGTCGGCACCTTCGACGTAGGCGCGCAGGTAGCCGGGGAACTCGATGACGCGGCCCGTCGCCTGGAAGACCGCGTGCTCACCGCTCGTCGCGTTCGCGCCGAGGCGGGCGGTGACGCGCCGGACACGCGCGCGTCGGCCATCTGGCAGGCGACCGTCCGCTTCCAGATGAGGTCGTACACGCGGCGCTCGTCGGTGGTGAGCTCCCCGGCGAGGTCGTCGGGCAGGCGCAGGGTGTCACCGGCCGGGCGGATCGCCTCGTGGGCCTCCTGCGCGTTCTTGACCTTCCCCCGGTACTGGCGGGGCTCGGCGGGCAGGTACTCCTCGCCGTAGCGGTCCCGGATCTGCGCGCGGGCGCCGGTGACCGCCTGGTCGGAGAGGAAGGTGGCGTCGGTGCGCATGTAGGTGATGTAGCCGTGCTCGTAGAGGCCCTGCGCGACGGCCATCGTGCGGGCCGCGGTGAACCCGAGCTTGCGGCCAGCCTCCTGCTGGAGGGTCGAGGTGGTGAACGGCGCCTTCGGCCGCTCGACCTGGGCCTTCGCCTCGACGGACTCGACCCGGACGTCGGCGCCGGCGAGCGCGGCGGCGAGGGCGCCGGCCCGGGCCTCGTCGACGAGGGCGACGTCGGCGCCGGCCGCCAGGCGGCCGGTGGTCGCCTCGAAGTCCCGGCCGCTCGCCAGGCGCTGCCCGTCGAGGCTGACGAGCGTCGCCGGGAACTCGGCGTCCCGGGCGGCGAAGGTGCCCTCGAGGTTCCAGTAGGACGCGGCCCGGAACGCCATCCGGGCCCGTTCCCGCTCGACGACGAGGCGGGCCGCGACGCTCTGCACCCGGCCGGCGGATGTGGCGCCCCCGGCGCGGCGGCGGGTGACAACCGACATCTCGTAGCCGAACAGCCGGTCGAGCTTGCGGCGCCCCTCCTGCGCCTCGACGAGGCGCATGTCGAGGTCGCGGGGGTGGGCGAGCGCGTGGCCGATGGCCTGGGCGGTGATCTCGTGGAACACGAGGCGCTTCACCGGCACGCTGGGCTTCAGGACTTCCAGCACGTGCCAGGAGATCGCCTCACCCTCACGGTCCTCGTCGGTGGCGAGCAGCACCTCGTCGGCGTCGTGGAGCGCGGCGCGCAGCTCCTTCACGACGTCGCGCTTCTTGTCGACCACGACGTACACCGGCTCGAAGTGGTTGTTGACGTCGATGCCGAGTCGGCGGATCTCCGGGTCGGTGACGCTCTTCGGCACCTGCTTGGCGCTGCTCGGCAGGTCCCGGATGTGCCCGCGGCTGGCGAGCACCGTGTAGTCGGCGCGACCGAGGAACCCCTCGATGGTCTTCGCCTTCGCCGGCGACTCGACGATCACGAGCGACTTCGACACGTCCTGTTCCTACCTTTGCGGCCTGCGGTCGTCCGCGGCGCCGGCCCAGTTTGGCCCCGGAGATCACCGAGGCGGAGCATCCAGCCCGGACGGCGCCGGAGTCTAAGGTTCCCGCCCGTGCTCAAAGCAGTCGTCGGCTCGTTGAGCCTGAACCCCAAGCAGATCTTCGACTCGTTGAGCCCCTACGGCGAGCTCGTGGCGTGGCTGATGGTCTTCGCTGAGACCGGGTTGCTCGTCGGCTTCTTCCTCCCCGGCGACTCGCTGCTGTTCACCGCCGGCGTCCTCGCCGGGCAGGGCAAGCTGGACTTGTGGCTGCTGCTGCCCGGCGCGTTCGTCGGCGGCCGTGCTCGGCGACCAGCTCGGCTACACGATCGGCCACCGGGCTGGACCGCCGCTGTTCCGTCGACCCGACTCTCGGTTCTTCAAGCAGGAGTACGTCGAGCGCACGCACCACTTCTTCGAGCGGTACGGCTCGAAGGCCGTACTGCTCGCCCGGTTCGTCCCGGTGGTGCGGACCTTCATGCCGGTGCTCGCCGGGGTTGGGGAGATGGACCGGCGCACGTTCACCGTCTTCAACGTGGTCGGCGGGTTCGTCTGGGTCGTCGGGGTGACGATGCTCGGCTACGTGCTCGGCAACGCGATCGGCGGGAACATCGACACCTACCTGCTGCCGCTGATCGCGCTGATCATCCTGATCTCGTTCGTGCCGGTGTTCTTCGAGTGGCGCCGGGCCAAGCGCCGCCTCGCTGAGGGCGGACCGCCAGCCGCCGCACCACCCACCGACGGCGGGGCCTGACCGGCACACCCAGGCGCCGGCGTCACTCCCCGGCCGACGAGCCGTTGGGCAGCCCCTCGGCGGTGAGCGCCTCGTCGACCTCCTCGGCCTCCTCGGCGAAGCCGCCGCCTTGGCGCTTCGAGTAACGGATCGCGATCAGCAGCACGACGAGCGCGGCGCCGGCGATCGCGAACCGGACGACGTCATCGTTGCGGGTCGTGATGATCGCCGGGAGCAACAGCAGCGAGACCAGGTTCATCACCTTGATGAGCGGGTTCAGCGCCGGGCCCGCCGTGTCCTTGAACGGGTCCCCGACGGTGTCGCCGATGACCGCCGCCTTGTGGCGCTCGGAACCCTTGCCGCCGTAATGACCGTCCTCGATGTACTTCTTGGCGTTGTCCCACGCGCCGCCGGAGTTGGAGAGGAACACGGCCATGAGCTGGCCGGTGAGGATCACCGCGGCGAGGAAGGCGCCGAGCGCCAGGTAGCTGATCCCGAACCCGATGATGACCGGCGTCAGGACCGCGAGGAGCGCGGGGGTGGTGAGCTCCCGCAGCGCCGCCGTGGTGCAGATGTCGATCACCCGCTCGTGATCGGGCTCGTCGATGCCTTCCATGATGCGACGCTCGCGGAACTGCTTGCGGACCTCCTCGACGACCGCGCCGGCCGAGCGGCCCACGGCCCGGATCGCCAACGAGGAGAAGAGGAACGCGATCGACCCGCCGATCAGCAGCCCGATGAAGATCTTGGGGTCGGCGACGTTGATCGCCGCCCGAGCGTCGCGGAACAGCGCGCTGCCGACCAGCAGGGCGCCCGACTTGCTTCGCAGGCCGAGCTCGGTGCCGATCGTCTCGATGTAGGAGGAGAACAGGGCGACCGCGGCGATGACCGCCGAGCCGATCGCGAAGCCCTTCGTGACCGCCTTCGTGGTGTTCCCCACCGCGTCGAGGCTGACCATGACGCGCTCGGCCTCACCGCTGAACTCGCCGGACATCTCGGCGATGCCCGCCGCGTTGTCGGCGACGGGGCCGAAGGTGTCCTCGGAGACGACGACGCCGGTGGTGGCGAGCATGCCCATCCCGGTGAGCGCGATGAGGTACAGGGAGAACTGGAGGTTGCCGTTGCCGAGGGCGATGGCGACCCCGATCGCGATGGCGATCGCGATGATCGACCAGACCGTGGACTCGAGGCCGCTGCTGATGCCCGACAGGATGGTCGTGGCCGGCCCGGTGCGCGTGGCCTGGGCGATCTCTTGCACCGGCTGGGTCTCAGTGGATGTGAAGTACTCCGTGAGCCGGCTGACGCCCTGGGCGAGCACGAGCCCGATGACCACCGCGCCGACGACGCGCCACCCCTCGTTGCCGTGGTGGTTCCCGATGTAGAAGAGGCCCACCGCGCCCACGCCGAGCACGGTGAGCACGCCGGCGGTGAAGAAGCCCCGGTTGATCGGCGCCATCGCGGACTTGTCCCGGTCCGTGGCGCGGACCATGAACACCCCGGCGATCGAGGCGAGCACGCCGACGGCCCGGGCGATGAGCGGGAAGATCAGCCCGAGCGCCGGGTTGGCGCCGATGGACTGGAACGCGGGGACGCCGAGGATGATCGCGGCGACGAGCGTGACCTCGTAGGACTCGAAGAGGTCGGCGGCCATCCCGGCGCAGTCCCCGACGTTGTCGCCGACGTTGTCGGCGATCGTTGCCGGGTTGCGGGGGTCGTCCTCGGGGATGCCCTGCTCGACCTTGCCGACGAGGTCGGCGCCCACGTCGGCGGCCTTCGTGAAGATGCCACCGCCGACCCGCATGAACAGGGCAAGCAGCGACCCGCCGAACCCGAAGCCGACGAGGATCGCCGTCGCGGTGTTCTGGAAGATCATGATGATCGCCGTCGCCCCGAGGAGGCCGAGGCCGACCGTGTACATGCCGGCGACGCCGCCGGTGCGGAACGCGACCTTCAGCGCGCCGCGCAGCGAGCCCGACCGGGCGGCGGCCGCGGTGCGCACGTTGCCCCGCACGGCGAGGCTCATGCCGATGAACCCGGTGAGCCCCGACAGGAAGGCGCCCGCGATGAACGCGGTCGTGCGGAACGCGCCGGACGCGCCGAAGGAGAGGGCGATTCCGCCGCCTGGCTTCGCGATCTTCGTCGAGCTGAGGAACACCAGCGCCGCCACCGGGGCGAGGATGAGCAGGATCGTCCGGAACTGGCGGCGTAGGTAGGTCATCGCGCCGTCTTGGATGGCCTTCGCGATGCGGATCATCGTCGGGGTGCCCTGGTCGGCGGCCAGCACCCCCTGGACGAGCCCGAAGCCCACGACGATGGCGGTCACCGCCGTCGCCACGGAGAAGAGCAGCCAGCCCCACTCGCCGCCCGCCAGGTGGAACCGCTGGTAGCCGCCCTCGGCCGCGAGGACGCTGACGCTCATGACCCCGAGCTCCTTCCCCTCGCTCCCCCGTCGGTCCCGCCGGTCCGAGGGTGACCTGCGGCCGAGCCCGGCCATGCCGGGAAGAGCCGCAACCTACTCGGTGGGCTGCCGCGCCGCGAACCGCGGGGCCGGACACGAGCCCCGGGCCCGCGGTGGCCCGGCAGTACCCTCCCGTGGGTGGAGGCCGCGTTCTTCGACCTCGACAAGACCGTCATCGCCAAGAGCAGCGTCTTGGCGTTCGGGCGCCCCTTCTACCGGGAGGGGCTGCTGTCCCGTTCCGCCATCGTGAAGAGCGCGTACGCGCAGGTGCTCTTCATGCTCGTCGGCGCCGACGAGCAGAAGATGGAGAAGCTGCGGGCCGCGATGCTCCAGATGATCCGGGGCTGGAACCAGGACCACGTCGCCCAGATCGTGCGCGAGACCCTCGCCGCGGTCGTGACCCCGATCATCTTCAAGGAGGCCCTCGACCTCATCGACGAGCACCACGCCGCGGGGCGCATGGTGGTGCTCGTCAGCTCCGCGCCCGAGGAGGTGGTCCGGCCGCTCGGGGAGCATCTCGGCGTCGACGAGGTCATCGCCACCCGAGCCGAGGTCGACGAGCGCGGCGACTACACCGGCGAGCTCGCCTTCTACGGCTACGGGCCGTTCAAGGCCGAGGCGATGCGGGCCCTCGCCGCCGTCGAGGGCATCCCCTTGGACCGGTCCTACGCGTACTCGGACTCGATCACCGATGAGCCGATGCTGCGCGCCGTCGGGCATCCCGTGGCCGTGAACCCCGACCGCGACCTCGCGCGGCTCGCGGAGGCCGAAGGCTGGGAGATCCGCCGCTTCGCCAAGCCGGTCCGGCTGCGGGACCGCATGGAAGGGGGGCCGGCGTGGGCCGCGAGCGGGGCGCTCGCCGCCGCCGGCGCCGGGGTCGCCGTGTGGTGGTGGTGGCGGCACCGGGAGCGCGTCGCCGCCTGATGGCCTCACCCGATCGGGTGTGCCTGGCGCACCTCCCGACCCCGCTCGAGGCGATGCCACGCCTCACCGCCGCGCTCGGCGGCCCGCCGCTGTTCGTGAAGCGCGACGACTGCACCGGCCTCGCGCTCGGCGGCAACAAGGCCCGCAAGCTCGAGTGGCTCGCCGCCGAGGCGCTGGCCGGGGGCTGCGACGTGCTCGTCACCGGCGGCGGCCCCCAGAGCAACCACGTGCGCATGACCGGCGCGACCGCCAACCGGATCGGCGTCGACTGCCACGTGGCGCTCGCCGGCGACCCGGCCGACCCGCCGAGCGGCAACCTGCTCGTCGACAAGCTGCTCGGCATCCACCTCCACTACACGGGACCCGCCGACTACTACGCGCTCGAGTCGGCGATCGAGGGCCTCGCCGCCGACCTCGCCCGGGCCGGTCGCCGTCCCTTCGCGATCCCCGTCGGGGGTGCGTCGGTGACGGGGGTGCTCGCCTACGCCGACGCGGCCGACGAGCTCCTCGGCCAGTGCGCCGGCGCAGGGATCGAGGTCCACGCGGTCGTCGTCGCCGACGGGTCGGGCGGGCACCCACGCCGGGCTGCTCGCCGGCCTCGGCGCCGACACCGCCGTGCTCGGCGTCGACGTCGGGACCCGCCCCGACCTTGACGTCGTCGTGCCCCGCCTCGCCGCCGCGGCCGCGTCGCAGGGTGCGACGCCCGGCGCCGCCGACCGTCGGTCGACATCGACCATGACCGCTTCGGCTCGGGGTACGGCGCGTCGACCGACGCGACCGTGGAGGCGATGGAGCTCGCGGCGCGCCTGGAGGGGCTGGTCCTCGACCCGGTGTACACGGGCAAGGCGATGGCCGGGCTGGTCGCGGCGGTCCGGGACGGGCGACTCGGGGGCGACGGCGCCGTCGTGTTCTGGCACACCGGAGGCGCGCCGGCGCTGTTCGCGGACCGGTACGCGGCGTCGCTGCGGGGCTCGGTGGGATGAGCCCGCGGCGTCGAGCCCGCCGGCGGCGGGCCCGACGTCGGGACGATCAGGCTTCGCGGAGCTTGCGGGCCACCGCGACGCCGACCATGACCAGGATCAGAAGGACGAGCAGCTTCTTCACGGTGCCTCCCTTTGGGCGACGGTCCACGGTGAGGCTACCGCCCGGTGGGCTGGACCTTCTACGCTCCGCCGCTCGTGAGCATCGAGGCGGCCCAGCACCTCCAGTTCGAGGAGCGGGTGGGGCCGTCACCCCGGGCGTGGATCTGGCTGCCGGTGATCGTGGTCATCACCGCCCTGGCGATCTCACCCGTCGTGGTGCCCCTCGCGGTCATCGCCTGGTTCGTGAACGTGCTGCGGTACCGGGGCGTCGTGGTGCGGGTCGACGCCGACTACGTCTGGGTCAACCGCCGCTGGGCCCGCCTCGCCGCCCTCGACCTCGACACGCTCGGCCGGGCCAGCAACACGTGGCCGTGGCGGTCCTTCAACCAGCGCTACCTCGGCGCGAACCCGATCTGGACCCGTGACTCGGTCGGGGTGCGGGGCACCGACGGGGGGAAGCGCTACTGGCTGTCGGTCGGCACGAACCGGCGCGACGAGCTGGTGCGCGTCCTCGAGAAGGCGGTCCCCGCCGCCCGCGAGCGGGCCGCGAGCGCCGGGCCGGCGGTCACGCCGCCGGGCTGGCATCCCGACCCGTGGCGCCGCAGCCCGCTGCGCTGGTGGGACGGCCACCAGTGGACGGGGTACACGTGGCCGCCACCCGGGGGTGGCGCGTCGTGATCCCCATGGCCGACGAGAACCCGGTCCGGCACTTCCCGTGGTGCACGGTGCTGCTGATCCTGGCGTGCACGGTCGTGTACTTCGGGGTGCAGCCGAGCAAGGCCATCCACTTCTCGTGGAGCGGCATCGCCGAGTCGGTGAACACCAACGACCTGCGCTTCGACGTCGACCACGCCGGCATCCCCTGCGAGCTGGTGCGCGGCCGGCCGCTCACCGAGCAGGAGTACCAGGACACCTTCGACAACGGGAACGCCGACGCGTGCACGCACGGCACCGGGCCGGCGCACGACCCCGGCAAGAACGTCTACCTGGCCGCGTTCCTCACCATGTTCTTGCACGAGAGCATCCCGCACCTGTTCGGCAACATGCTGTTCCTCTGGGTGTTCGGCAACAACATCGAGGACCGCAAAGGCTGGTGGCGGTTCCTGCTCCTGTACCTGGTCGGCGGGGCGATCGCGACCGCCACGCAGGTGGCCATCGACCCGAGCTCGACCGTGCCGATGATCGGCGCGTCGGGGGCGATCGCCGCCGTGATGGGCGCCTACCTCGCCTGCTACCCGAAGGCGCGGATCAAGTCGATGATCTTCTTCGGGCCGCTGCTGCTGCGGAAGGTGACCGCGGCGTGGCTGCTGATCCTGTGGTTCGTGCTGCAGTTCCAGTACGTCGCGTCGAACGCCGGCATCGCGTGGGGGGCGCACGTCGGCGGGTTCAGCTTCGGGATCCTCGTCGGCCTCTACTGGCGGGCCCGGGAGCGAACCGGTCGTCGCGCCGTGCCGCCCGTCGCGGCGCCGCTGCCCGCCTGATAGACCCGCCGGTTGGAGGTGAACGGGGCCTGGTGGCCCCCCTCGTCTTCAAAACGAGTGGGACGGGTGAACCCTGTCCGGTGGGTTCGATTCCTGCCACCTCCGCCACACCCCGACCCGGGCCGCCCGACGACGGGCGCGGCGGCGCTCAGACGGCGAGGAGGTCGCGTGCGCCGGTGTCGGCCGACGGGTGGCGCAGCTTCGACATGGCCCGCGCCTCGATCTGGCGGATCCGCTCGCGGGTCAGGTTGAAGTACTCGCCGACCTCTTCGAGGGTGCGGGGCTCGCCGCGGTCCAGCCCGAAGCGCAAGGCGAGGATCTGGCGTTCCCGCTCGTCGAGGGGGCCGAGGAGCTTCTCGATCTCGTCGGGGAGCAGCGCGGTGGCGGCCACCTCGAACGGCGATTCGGCGGAGCGGTCCTCGACGATGTCGCCGAGCTCGGCGTCACCGTCCTCGCGGAGCGGCTCGGAGAGCGAGAGCGGCTCGGCGGCGAAGCGCAGCGCCTCGGTCACCTTGTCCTCGGGCATCTCCACCTCGACCGCCAGCTCGGCGAGCGTGGCCGGACGACCGAGCTTGAGCTCGAGGCGGGACCGGGCCTTCTGGAGCCGGGCGAGCGTGTCGCCCGCGTGGACCGGGAGGCGGATGGTGCGCCCGGTGTTGGCGATGCCGCGGGTGATCGCCTGGCGGATCCACCAGGTGGCGTACGTCGAGAACTTGAAGCCCTTGCGCCAGTCGAACTTCTCGACGGCGTGCATCAGCCCCAGGTTCCCCTCCTGGATCAGGTCCAGCAGCGGCAACCCGGACGCCTGGTACTTCTTGGCGATCGACACGACGAGGCGCAGGTTCGACTGCACGAACGTCCGCTGCGCGTAGTCGCCCTCGCGCGAGGCGCGGCGCAGCTCGCGCTTCTTCGTCGGCGTCAGCTTCTTCGCCGGCAGCCGGTCGAGGTCCTCACGGGCGGTGTTGCCGGCCTCGATCTGCTGGGCCAGGCGGACCTCGTCGTCCTTCGTCAGCAGCGGGTACTGGCCGATGTCGGTCAGGTAGAGCCGGACGAGATCTTCCTCGTCCCGCTCCACGCGCTCCTTCGCCACTGGTGCCTTTCGAGGGTGAGAAGCCCGGCGGGACCGGGCCCGGAAGCGTGTTCCCGCAGGTGGGGGGCGGGTTCCTCCCGTACCATACGGTCCGTGTCAAGCGAGGCGGCGAGGCCCGCTCGCCTCGCCGGCCGCCCGTCGGGGGGGTCCACGCTACCGGCTCGGGGCCGCGGCGCCGGCACCGATCAGGCCGGCGGGAGCGCCGTCTCCACCGCGGCGCGCCGGCGCGCTGCCCGGTCGGCGTCGCCCGCGAGGAGCCCCTCGAGGATGGCGAGGCCCTCCCCGAGGGCGGCGCGCTCGTCGTCGACGATGAGGTGCAGCCGGCGGGCGAGCGGACCGTCGCTCCAGGGGCTCGTGGCGTCGAGCAGCCGGTCGTAGTCGGCGAGGAGGCGGGGGACGAGCGCCTGGTACACGCCGGTGAGCCGCTCGACGGTCGGCAGGTCGGGCGGGCCCCGGACCACGTCGATCGCCGCCGACCCACCGGTCGTCGAGCGGCGCCGGGTCGGCCGCGCCGTCGTGGGTCCGGGTGTGGGGCCGCACCTCGGCGAGCAGCTCGGCGTGCCAGCCGTGATGGCGGCTGTGGCGGGCGACGACCAGCTTGGCCGCCGCCTCCGGGACGGTCGGCACCCACCCGCCCAGCACGGCGAACGCGGCCTGCTCCCGCCAGCAGGCGTCCGCGACCCGGGCGGCGTTGGCGTCGATGCCCAGCACGGCGGCGATGGTAGGGGGGCCGCCGCGCCGGTCGGGTCAGAACGGCTTGGGGTCGAACTCCGGGTGCTCGGGGACGCGGCGGCCCCCGAGCTCGGCGACGAGGATGGCGGCGAGGATCACCGCGGCGCCGGCGAGGCGCGCCGCGCCGAGACGCTCGCCGTTGAGGTAGCCGGCGAACCCGGCGAAGACCGGCTCGAGGATCAAGATGAGCGCGGTGCGGCTCGGTCCGACGCGACGCTGCCCCCAGATCTGCAGGGAGAGCGCGACCGCCGAGCAGGCCACGCCGGTGAACGCCGCCGCGAACAGGGCGAGACCCGACAGGTGGCCGACGCCCTGCACGGCGGTCGGCGGCAGGCACACGACCACGATGACGAGCATCTGGACCGTCGTGAACGGGATGGGGTGCAGCCGCGTCGCGTAGTCGTCCTGGTAGACGATCCAGACGGCGAAGAGCGCGGCGCAAAGCAGCGTCGCCAGGTCCCCGCCGCTCAACGCGACGGTCGCGCCGGTCAGCAGGTACAGGCCGACCGCGGCGACCGCCACGCCGACGAGCACCGAGCGCGGCGGGAGCCGGCGGCGCACCAGCCCCTCGACGAGCGGGGTGAGCACCACGTACAGGCCGGTGATGAACGCCGACGTCGACGGGGACACGAGGCGGAGGCCGACGGTCTGCGCCGCGTAGCCGCCGGCCAGGAGCGCGCCGGCGAGCAGCCCGCCGCGCCACAGCAGGCGCCGGTCCTCCCCCGTGCGGCGGGCGATGAGCACCGCGAACGGCCCGAGCACGGCGACGGCGATCGCGAAGCGCAGCACCAGATACGCGAACGGCTCGATGTCACCGAGCGCGTCGTGGACCAGCGGGAACGTGGCACCGAACAGCAGCGCCGCGAGGACCAGCGCCCCCTGCGGCGCGTAGCGGCGCATCGTCGCCGGCGAGGGCTCAGCCGGGCCAGCGGTTCGTGATCGGCAGCCGCCGGTCCTTGCCGAACGCCTTCGGTGACACCCGCACCCCGGGTGCGGCCTGCCGTCGCTTGTACTCGTTGCGGTCGATGAGCGCCGCGGCGCGGCGCACCATGTCGGGGTCGTAGCCCGCGTCGATCAGCTCGCTCACCGACCGGTCCCCCTCGACGTACTCCTCGACGATCGGGTCGAGGTCCGCGTAGTCGGGCAGCGAATCGCTGTCCCGCTGGTCGGGCCGCAGCTCGGCGCTCGGGGGCTTCTCGAGCACCGCGTCGGGGATCACCGCCCGGCCGGCCCGGTCGTTGCGGTCCCGCGCGAGCGCGTACACGAGCGTCTTCGGCACGTCCTTGATCACCGAGAACCCGCCGGCCATGTCGCCGTACAGCGTGGAGTACCCGACGGCGGTCTCGCTCTTGTTGCCGGTGGTGAGCACCAGCCAGCCGCGCTTGTTCGACACCGTCATGAGGATCGTGCCGCGGATGCGAGCCTGCAGGTTCTCCTCGGCGAGGCCCGGCGGCCCGCTCGACAGCGGCTCGGCGAGCATGTCGAGGAACGCCTCGTGGGCCGGCTCGATCGGCACGACGAAGTCGCGGATCCCGAGGTTGGCGACCAGCGTCTCGGCGTCGGTGACGCTGCCGGCGCTCGAGAACCGCGACGGCATCAGGATCCCGACGACATGGTCGGCGCCGAGGGCGTCGACCGCGACCGCCGCCACGAGCGACGAATCGATGCCGCCCGACAGCCCGACGAGCACGTCGGTGAACCCGTTCTTGCGAACGTAGTCGCGGGTGCCGAGCACCAGCGCCTCGTACACCTCCCGGACGGGCGGGAGCGGCTCCTCCACCCGCGGCGGGAGCGGCGCCTCCCCGAGGCGCACGTCGCTCACGAGCACCTCGGGCAGCGCCCCGGCCCGTGACCGGCCCCGCGGGTCGAGCGCCCGGCGGCGGGACGCCGGTCGGACGTCGGCGTCGACGAGGAGCAGGTCCTCCTCGAACTGGCGGGCCCGGGCCAGCACCCGGCCGGTCTCGTCGAAGAACAGCGACCCGCCGTCGAAGACGAGCTCGTCCTGACCGCCGACGAGGTTCACGTAGAGGATCGGCACCGCGGCGTCGGCCGCCCGGGTGGCGAGCATCGTCTCGCGCTCGCGCAGACGCCCCGCCGAGTAGGGCGACGCGTTGATGTTGACGACCAGCTCCGCACCACCGGCGGCCTCGGTGAGCACCGGCCCGGTCGGGCTCCACGCGTCCTCGCAGATGCTCACGCCCACCCGGGTGCCGGCCACGACGAACAGCGGCCCGTCGACCCGCCCCGGCTCGAAGTAGCGCTGCTCGTCGAACACCGCGTAGTTGGGCAGCAGGTGCTTGTGGTACACGCCGATCACCCGGCCCTGCGCGCACACCGCGGCCGCGTTGTACAGGTCGCGGTCGGCGTGCGGGAACCCGATCACCGCCGCGGCCCGGCCCGTGCGGGCCGCCAGCTTCTCCAGCCACTCGCCGGCCTGCGCCACGAACGCCGGCCGCAGCAGCAGGTCCTCGGGCGGGTAGCCGGTCACGGCCAGCTCGGGGAACGCCACCAGATCGGCGCCGTCGGCCTCGGCACGGTCGTACGCGTCGAGGATCCGCGCCGCGTTGCCCTCGAGGTCGCCGACCACGAGGTCGAGCTGAGCGGCAGCGAGGCGCAGTCGCGGCATGCCTCCAAGGATACGGCGACCCTCCCGAACCGGGTCGGGGACCGGCGCGACACACTGGCCGGGTGACGATCGCGGCCGGGACGCTCGCGCAGCCCGCGGTGCGGGCGGCCATCGACGCCGCCGCCGACGCGCCCCTCGCGCGCCGCACCCTCGAGCGGCTCCTCGACGCGGAGCCGCGCCTGGCCGACGACCTCGTCGACTCGCGGCGCCTCCGTGACGCGGTCGTCGCGATCGGCTGCGCGTCCCGATCACTGACCACCGCGCTCGTCCACGACCCGTCGCTCGTCGGCGCGCTCCGGGAGCCGGGCGACGACCTCGCCCCCGCCCCACCGCCCGACCCGGGCGCGCTGCGACGCTGGAAGCAGCGCGAGCTGCTGCGGATCGCCGCGTCGGACCTGCTGGGTGAGGCCGACCTGCCGGCCGTGGCCCGGCGCCTGGCCCGCCTCGCGGACGCCTGCCTCGGCGTCGCGGTCGAGATCGCCGCGCCGCCCCTGCCGTTCGCGGTCGTCGGGATGGGCAAGCTCGGCGGCTGCGAGCTCAACTACGCCAGCGACGTCGACGTCCTCTTCGTCCACGACGGCGACACCGACGCCGCGCTCCGCGCCGCGCGGCGCGTCCTGGCCGCGATGAGCGAGCCGACCGAGGACGGGATCGTGTTCCGCACCGACGCGGCGCTGCGGCCCGAAGGGCACGCCGGCGCGCTGTCCCGGACCCTCGAGAGCTACGCCGCGTGGTACGAGCGGTGGGCGCAGCCCTGGGAGTTCCAGGCGCTCCTGAAGGCCCGCCCGGTCAGCGGCGACGCCACGCTCGCGGCCCGGTTCGTCGACGAGACGCGCCCCTACGTCTGGCCCGACGTCCTCGACCCTGACACGGTGCGCGCCGCGCGGACGATGAAGGCCCGCAGCGAGGCCGAGCAGCGCCGCCGCGGCGTCGCCGCTCGGGAGCTGAAGCGCGGGCCGGGTGGGATCCGCGACGTCGAGTTCGCCGTCCAGCTGCTCCAGCTCGTCCACGGTCGCCACGACGCGTCGCTGCGGTCTCGCACGACCCTCGACGCGCTCGACGCCCTGGCCGCCGGCGGCTACGTCGAGCCCGCCGACGCGGACCAGCTCGCCCGCTCCTACACGTTCCTGCGCGCCGTCGAGCACCGCCTCCAGCTGCGTGACGAAGCCCAGACCCACACCGTGCCTGCCGACCCGGACTCCCGTGCCGCGCTGGCACGGGTGCTCGGGTACCGCGACCGACGCCCGGCGAGCGCGCTCGACGCCTTCGACGCCGACCTGCGGACCCACCAGACCGGGGTCCGCGCCGTCCACGAGCGGCTGTTCTTCGCCCCGATCCTCGACACGCTTGCCGGCGTCGGGCATCTGACGGCGGAGGCCGCGGAGACCCGCCTCGCCGCGTTCGGCTTCGGTGACGCCGAGCACACCCGCGTCGCGCTGCGCGACCTCACCGCCGGCCTCACCCGGACGTCGCGGGTGCTGCAGGCGATGCTGCCGCTCATCCTCGACTGGCTCTCGACCACCCCGAGCCCCGACCTCGGGCTCCTCCAGCTGCGACGCCTGACTGACGGCCCGACCCGCGCGCGGCCGTCGCGGCCACGTTCCGGGACCAGCCCGGCGCGGCGGCGCGCGTGTGCCGGGTGCTGGGCACCAGCCGCGTGATCGGCGACGAGCTCGTGCGTCAACCCGACGTCGTCGAACTCCTCGGCGCCGACGACTGGTTCGCGAGCGAGCGCAGCCCGGACGCGTTGCGCGCCGCGGCGCAGGCCGCGCTCGGCTGGCGACCCGACGCGTCGAGCCGCCACGACGGGCTGCGACGCTTCAAGCGCCGCGAGCTGCTCCGCATCGCCGCACGCGACATCGTCGGGCTCGCCCCGCTCGACGTCACCTGCCGGGAGCTCGCCGGGCTCGCCGACGGCTGCGTCGACGCCGCGCTCGCCGCGCTCCAGCCGCCGCTCCCGTTCGCGGTGATCGGCATGGGACGCCTCGGCGGGCGGGAGCTGTCGTACGCGTCGGACATCGACGTGCTCTTCGTCTACGACGGCGACGACCCGGCCGACCTCGAGACCGCCTCCGAGATCGCCCGCCAGCTCGTGTGGGCCCTCGGCGCGCCGACCGCGGCGGGCCAGACCTTCCGCGTCGACGCCAAGCTGCGCCCCGAGGGCCGGGCCGGCCCGCTCGCCCGATCCCTCGACGGGTACCGCGCCTACTACGAGCGGTGGGCGCTCGTGTGGGAGCACCAGGCCCTGCTGCGGGCCCGACCGGTCGCCGGTGATCCCGACCTCGGTCGACGCTTCGTCGACCTGGTGCAGCCCATCGTGTACCGGGACCCGTTCCCCGAGGCGGACGCCCGCGAGGTGCGGCGGATCAAGGCCCGCGTCGAGCGCGAGCGGATCCCACCCGGCGAGGACCCCCAGTTCCACCTCAAGTCGGGCCGCGGCGCCCTGACCGACATCGAGTTCACCGTCCAGCTCCTCCAGCTCCAGCACGGCGCGACCGAGCCGAGCGTGCGCGGCCCGGCGACGCTGCCGGCGCTTGACGCGCTCGCCGCGGTCGGGCTCCTCGACCGCGACGACGCCGCCGTCCTCGCCGAGGCGTACATCTTCTGCGAGCGGGCCCGCAACGCCTGCTACCTCGTCACCGGCCGGCCCACCGACGCGCTGCCGAGCGGGGCCGACGCCACCCGGGTCGGGCGCCTGCTCGGCGAGCAGCGACGACCCGACGCGGCGCTGCGCGACGACTTCCGGCGCGTCACCCGCCGGGCCCGCCACGTCGTCGAGCGCGTCTTCTACGGCGCGGTCGAGGACCGACCTCGGGACCCGACACCCCATCGGTAGGCTCCGCCGCGTGCAGGGGGCTCGCGCGGTCGGAGCGCGCGGCGCGACGGTGGCGCCCGCGTTGGTCACCGGGATGGACCGTCGGACCGGTCGTGGTCGCGCTCGCCGTGGGGGCCGCGGCGTGCAGCGGCGCGGGCGCGGGCTCGACGGCCCGGTCCGCGTCGACGAGCACGACGGCGTCGACGACCACGACCACCGACGCGGCCAGCCTCCCTTGCGACGGCCCGACCGCCGTCCCGCCGGCCGTGCGCGCCAGCCCCGTCGCCGGCCTGAACCAGAACCCGACCGTCTACCAGGTCGAGAACGTGAGCACCGCGGCGTCGGACCCGACGTGGGGCCGCTTCGACACGCTCCCCATGCCCGGGCAGGAGGGCACCTACCAGGGCGGCTCCGGGCTCGTGCAATGCGTCGGGGGGATGTGGGCCGTCACCGACTTCGGGACGGCCGAGGTCGGCTGCCCCGGGGGGGCCGCGGCGCCGCCGCCGGCGGCGGTCGCCGCCGACCTCGGGATCGACTGCCCGTAACGCGGCGCCGCGGGTCGTCCGTACTTCGCGTCGGCACGTCCCCGCGCCCGACGCTCAGATGTCGTAATAGAGGTAGAACTCGTACGGGTGCGGGCGCAGCCGCATCGCGTCGATCTCGTTCTCCCGCTTGTAGGCACACCACGTCTCGATGACGTCCGGCGTGAACACGTTGCCGGCCAGCAAGAAGTCGTGGTCGGCCTCCAACGCGGCGAGGGCGTCGTCGAGCGACCCGGGCACCTGCGGGACCTTCGCCAGCTCCTCCGGCGGGAGGTCGTACAGGTCACGGTCGACCGGGCTCGGCGGCTCCAGCTTGTTCTGGATGCCGTCGACGCCGGCCATCATCATCGCAGCGAACGCCAGGTACGGGTTGCACGACGGGTCGGGGCAGCGGAACTCGAGGCGCTTGGCCTTCGGGCTCTTCGAGTACAGCGGGATCCGCACCGCCGCCGACCGGTTCCGCTGCGAGTAGACGAGGTTGACCGGCGCCTCGTAGCCCGGGACGAGCCGCTTGTAGGAGTTCGTCGTCGGGTTCGAGAAGGCGATGATCGACGCGGCGTGGGTGAGCAGCCCCCCGATGTACCAGCGGGCCATGTCCGAGATGCCGCCGTAGCCCTTCTCGTCGAAGAACAGCGGCGTCTCGCCCTTCCACAGCGACTGGTGGACGTGCATCCCCGAGCCGTTGTCCATGAACACGGGCTTCGGCATGAACGTCACCGACTTGCCGCGCGCCCGGGCCACGTTCTTCGTGCAGTACTTGTACAGCATCAGCTTGTCGGCCATGCGCAGCAGCGTGTCGAAGCGCATGTCGATCTCGGCCTGGCCGGCGGTGCCGACCTCGTGGTGCTGCACCTCGATCTCGACGCCGACGGACTCCATCACCGAGACCATCTCGGAGCGCAGGTCCTGGTAGGAGTCCATCGGCGGGACCGGGAAATAGCCCTCCTTGTACCGCGGCTTGTAGCCGAGGTTCGGGGAGCCGTCGAGCTCGAACTCGTTCCCGGAGCCCCACACGCCCTCGACCGAGTCGACGTAGTAGTAGCCGGAGTACTGGTTCTGATCGAAGCGGACCTGGTCGAAGATGTAGAACTCCGCCTCGGGCCCGAAGTACACCGTGTCGGCCAGCCCGGTGCTCTTCAGGAACTCCTCGGCCTTGCGCGACGACGTACCGCGGGTCGCGTGTGTAGGACTCCCCCGTCACCGGGTCGCGCACGAAGCAGTTCAGGTTCAGCGTCACGTGCTCCCGGAAGGGGTCGATCACCGCGGTGTTCGGGTCCGGGATCAGGAGCATGTCGGACTCCTGGATCTCCTGGAAGCCACGGATCGACGACCCGTCGAAGCCGTAGCCGTCATCGAAGCCGTCGGCGGTCAGCTCGTGGATCGGCATCGAGAAGTGCTGCATCACACCGGGCAGGTCGCAGAAGCGAAGGTCCACGAACTGTGCGCCGGCACGCTTGGCCAGATCGAGGACCTCGTTCGGGTTACGGCTCTCCACCTACGTACCCTCCGTTCCGGTCGGCGATCCCACCCGGCCCCACGGCCGCAGCTCGCCGAGATCTCACGCGGGATGCTGTCACGCCCGGCGTGACGGGTCCCATTCGCGTCCGTGAATGCCGTGTGAACAGCACCTTTGCTCCCCGCATCCGAGGCGGGTCCCCCCGCGCCGGCCTGCCACAATTGCCCAGATGCAGCACCAGCTCGACTACGTGCTGCGCACCGTCGAGGAGCGCGGCGTCCGCTTCGTGCGGCTGTGGTTCACCGACGTCCTCGGGTTCCTGAAGAGCTTCGAGATCACCCCCGCCGAGCTCGAGACCGCCCTCGAGGAGGGCATGACCTTCGACGGGTCGGCGATCGAGGGCTACAGCCGTGTCCAAGAGTCGGACATGCTGCTCCAGCCCGACGCCAACACGTTCGTGATCGTGCCGTGGCACGGCACGGACGCCCTGACGGCGCGCATCTTCTGCGACGTGCTGCGCATCTCGAACGAGCCCTTCGAGGGTGACCCGCGCTTCGTCTTGAAGCGCAACTTGGAGCGGGCGAGGGAGAAGGGCTTCACGTTCTACGCCGGCCCCGAGATGGAGTTCTTCTACTTCGCGTCGGCGGACGCCGCCGAGCCGCTCGACCACGCCGGGTTCTTCGACGTCACCCAGCTCGAGCAGGTGTCCGACCTGCGCAAGCAGACGATCGTGGCGCTCGAGGCGATGGGGATCCCCGTCGAGTACAGCCATCACGAGCTCGGACCGAGCCAGCACGAGATCGACCTGCGCTACAGCGACGCGCTCGACCATGGCCGACAACGTGATCTCGTTCCGCCATGTGGTGAAGAAGATCGCCGCCGACCACGGCGTGTACGCGACGTTCATGCCCAAGCCGCTCTCGGGCGACTTCGGCTCCGGGATGCACACCCACCTGTCGTTGTTCGAAGGCGACGTGAACGCGTTCCACGACGCGCGCGACGACCACGGCCTCTCCAAGGTCGGGAAGTGCTTCATCGCCGGGCTCCTGTACCACGCGCGGGAGATCACCGCGGTGACGAACCAGTGGGTGAACTCCTACAAGCGTCTCAGCGTCCGCTACGAGGCGCCGGTATACGTCTGCTGGGCCCGCAACAACCGCTCCGCGCTCGTGCGGGTGCCGGTCACGAAGGAGGGCAAGGAGAGCTCGACCCGAATCGAGTTCCGGTCGCCCGACCCGGCCTGCAACCCGTACCTGGCGTTCTCGGTGATGCTCGCCGCCGGGTTGAAGGGCATCGAGGAGAACTACGAGCTGGCGCCCGAGGCGACGAACAACATCTTCGAGCTCACACCCGAGGAGCGCGCCGCCGAGGGGATCGCGTCGCTACCCGAGTCCCTCGGGGAGGCCATCGACGTCATGGAGCATTCCGAGCTCGTCGCCGAGGCGCTCGGCGAGCACGTCTTCGAGCACTTCGTGCGCAACAAGCGTGCCGAGTGGGACGACTACCGGGCCCAGGTCACCCCCTACGAGCTGGCCCGGTACCTCGGGACGCTGTGATGGACGAGCCCCTCCTCGTCTTCCCCGACCCGGCGCCGCCCCTGCTGGCCCAGACACTGGACCTGAGCGGGCACTGCTGGAAGGCGGTCGCGAACGCGTCGGCGGCGAACGCCGCGGAACCGCGCGAGGGCTGGGTCGGCGCGGTCGTGGTGTGCGACGAGGACCCCGAGGGGGCCTTCGGGGTGTGCCGGGTGCTGCGCCGCCGCGACACCCACCAGGCGCCGGTGCTCGTGCTGATCTCCGGCGCGCAGCTCGCCGAGCTCGAGCTGCGCGAGGACCTCTTCGACGACTTCTGCCTCACGCCGTTCCACCCCCAAGAGCTCGAGGCGCGGCTCCGTCACCTGCTGTGGCGCACCGGTCGAGGGGTGCGCGCCGAGATCGTCGAGTACGGGGACATGGTCCTGAACCTCGAGACGTACCAGGCCGAGCTCGGGGACCGTCCGCTCGACCTCACCTACATGGAGTACGAGCTGCTGAAGTTCTTCGCCACCCATCCGGGGAAGGTGTTCACCCGCGAGCAGCTGCCTGTCCCGCGTCTGGGGGTACGAGTACTACGGCGGGGCGCGCACCGTGGACGTCCACGTGCGGCGGCTGCGGGCCAAGCTCGGTGAGGAGCACGCCGGCTGGATCCAGACGGTCCGCTCGGTCGGGTACCGGTTCGGGCAGACCCGCGGCGGCGTCGTCGAGTAGCTAGGTGCTCGTCGACGCGTCGGCCGTCGCGTCGGCGTCGGCGGACTCGAGCCAGCCGAACACGGCGCTCCACGCCGCGCCGACGAGCATCACGCCGACCGGGACGACCACCACCAGGGCCACGACGAACACGAGCGCACCGGGCACGCCCTGACGGTAGCGCCGCGGCCGCGCACCGTCCGCCGTCAGGTGCGGGCGACGCGCGCCGCCCGCGACGACCGGGCGGGGAACACCTCGGGTCGGTGACCCTCGGCGACGGTCAGCGCCTCCCAGGCCGCGGACGCGACCGCGGCGAACACGGCGTCGCTCACGGGGCGAGGCGGGCCCGGATCGTCGAGGATCGTGACGTCGAGCGGCGGCGTGGCGCGGGCTCGCAGGATCCCGAACGACCGGATCGTCAGGTCCAGGACCTCCCCGGTGGCGGGGTCGACGGCGAGGCCCTCGGTGAGGACCCAGCCGAGCGCCATGTGCGCCGCGCCCTGGCAGTAGGAGCGCAGCACGACCGCGTCGAGCGGGTCACCGGCCGCCACCCGGATCTCGACGCGCGCCAGGGCACCGGTCCCCGCGTCGAGGTGCACGGCCGCGCCGGCGAGGCCGCCGCCCGGCGCGGCGGCGACGGTGGCAAGCCGGGTGCGAGCGACCCGCTCGTCGATGCAGCACGCCGCGCCGTCCCGCCCGGCCGCGGCGAGCGCGGCCTCGCGCAGCAGGGTCTGCTCCGCGAGCGGGAACGCCCGCAGCGCGGTCGTCGTCGACGGTCCCGGGACGGTGACGGCCTCCCACCGCTCCTCGACCGGGACGGTGAGCACCGCGGGTGCGGGCGGCCACGTCGTCGTCTCGGCGACGACGCGACCTTCGAGGACGACGACGCCGCCACGCAGGACGGCCGTCGCCGCGATCGGCGGCCGCTTCGGACCGAGGCGCACGACGTCCTCGCGGGCGTAGACGACGCGGACGCACCGGTCGAGCTGCGCGCTCGAGCTCCTGCGCCGCCGCCGGGGCGAGCGACGTCGCCTTCCCGCCGAACGCGCCACCGTTGGCGAGCGGCGACGCGGGCACGCCGCCGGGTTCGCACCACGACGCGTCGGGCTCGAGGTACGCCGGCTCAACCCAGCCGGTCACCAGGCGGACCCCGCCCGGGACCGCGTCCGGGAGAGCGAGCGGCGCCGGCTCGTCTCGGGTGCTGCGCCGCCCCGGCGTGGGCGCGGCCAGCGCCCGGGCCGCGGCGAGCGTGTCGGCGATCACCCACGCCTGCCCGGCGGCGTCCCGGCACTCGGCGGTAGAGCCGGGCGGTCGCGGCACCGCGACGAGCGCGTCGGGCGGCGCGGTGTCGTCGGCGAAGCCGCCGTCGCCGAGCGGGACGTCGGGCCCGACGCGCTGGGAGACGCCACCCTCGAGGGTGGCGCGGGCCGCGGCGCCGCCCAGGCGGCGCCGGCCCGGCTCGGCAGCGACCCCGGCGACGACGTCGACGACGCTGCGCCAGCCGGTGCAGCGACACAGGTGAGCGCCGAGCGACCGCTCGACTTCCGCCACTCCCCCCCGTCCGCGATCCTGGAGCGCGGCGGCCCGCAGCAGGATCCCCGGGGTGCAGAACCCGCACTGGGACGCACCGCCGCCCACGAACGCGGCGGCGAGCGACGCCCGCCGCGCCGGGTCGAGCCCTTCGAGCGTGGTGACCGCCCGGCCGGCGACGCGGGCCGCCGGCGTGACACACGCGACGCGTGCGTCACCGTCGACGAGGACGGTGCAGCAGCCGCACTGGCCCTGGGGCGCGCACCCGTCCTTCGGTGAGCGCAGCCCGAGGTGCTCTCGCAGCACCGACAGGAGCGATTCGCCGGGAGTGACGCGCACCGAGACGGGCGCGCCGTTGCAGACGAACTCGACCTGATGCGAACCAGCCATCGCGCTACGGCAGGATAGGAGCGATGCCTCCGGTCACCCCCAGTCGCCGCGCGTTTCTCGCCGCGTCCGCCGGTGCCGCCGTCGTCGGGGCGTTGGGCTGGCCCGACCTCGCCGGTGCGACCCGGGCGCGCGCCTCCACGGCGTTGAGCGCGCTGCTCGTCTCGAACGACCTCTACGTGTCACCGGCCCCGCAGCGGGTGGCGTTCGTCATCTACCGCGGCCCGAACCCCGACTCGGGCGCCACCGCCCGCCTCGGCCTCGCCCCGCCGGGCGCGGCCCGGGGCCAGATCGCCACCGCCGTGAAGATGAGCGCCGGCCTCCCGAAGGGTCGCGGCGTCTACGTCGTCGACGCGGTCCTCGACCAAGCCGGGACCTACCAGGGTGAGGTGCTCTTCCAGGGCCATCGACTGCCCCTCGCGCTCGAGGTCAAGGCCACCGCCGACGCGCCGATCCCGGGCGGGACGGCGTCGAGGGCCCCGTCACCGACCAAGCAGAACCCGCTCGGGGTCAACCCCATCTGCACGCGCCAGCCGCCCTGCCCCCTCCACACCGTCTCGCTGTCCGACGTCATCGGGACCGGACGACCCGTCGCCGCGCTCTTCGCCACCCCAGCGCTGTGCCAGACCCGCTACTGCGGGCCGGTGCTCGACGAGCTGCTAGTCGCGAGCACCCCGTTCCAGCACGACATCAGCTTCGTGCACGTCGAGATCTACCAGTCCCTCACCGGCGTCCAGGAGGCCCCGACGGTCCTGGCGTGGGGGATCCCGTATGAGCCGTTCTTCTTCACGATCGACGGGACCGGCGTCATCCGCGGTCGCCTCGACAGCGCGTTCGGCCGGGACGAGATCACCCCGCTGCTGCAGGCGCTCGTCACCCCGTCCTAGTCGCTGACGCGACCGGGCCCACCGGCAACGCCGGCGGGCCCGACCTGGAGCTCTTGACGAACTAGCGCCGCTTGGTGACCCTGCGCTTGGTCGCCTTGCGCTTCGTGGCCTTGCGCTTGACGGCCTTGCGCTTGACGGCCTTGCGCTTCGTCGCCTTGCGCTTGACGGCTTTGCGCTTCGTCGCCTTGCGCTTGACGGCTTTGCGCTTGACGGCCTTGCGCTTGACGGCCTTGCGCTTCGTCACCTTGCGCTTGACGGCTTTGCGCTTCGTCGTCGCCTTGCGCTTCACGGCCTTGCGCTTCACGGCCTTGCGCTTCGCGGGACGCTTCTTCGTCGCCTTCTTGGCGACGCGCTTCTTCGCCGGGCGCTTCTTCGCGACCGCCTTGCGCTTCTTGGCCGCCTTCTTCGCCGGCTTCGGAGCTGCCGGCGCGGCAGACGGAGCCGCTGGTGTCGGCGGCTCCCACGGCCGGGGTGGGGGCGGACTCGGCGGCGTCGAGAGCCCACCGCCGATCGGTGGGTTAGGTGGCCACGATGACATGGGCGTCCTTCCCTTCAGGCCAACGCTCGCGAAACAACCACGAGAATGAGAGTGAGCGTAATCCGATCACGACGCGAGATACAGGATTCTCGGCCCAAAACGACGGCGCGCGTCGTGTGCGCGCCGCCCGCTGGTCGCGGCGTCAGGTCGGCTCCTCGGCGCGGGCCGGCGCCACCGAGGGTGGTGTCAGGAGAAGGACTGGCCGCAGCCGCAGGACCGCTCGGCGTTCGGGTTGCTGATCGCGAACCCGGCGCCCTGGAGGCCGTCCTTGTAGTCGAGCGTGGCGCCCTTCAGGAGCTGGAAGCTCGCGGGGTCGATGACCACCTGCACGCCGGCGTGCTCGCTTCGGAGGTCGTCCGCGGCGATGTCGGTGTCGAAGAACATCTCGTAGCTGTAGCCGGAGCACCCGCCGGGGCGCACCGCGACCCGCAGCGCGAGCAACTCGTCGCTGGCCTCGGCGTCGAGCAGGCTCTGCACCTTCGTCGCGGCGGCGTCGGTGAGCAGAAACACCTCGGCGGCGTCCGTGACCTCGAACATCGTCATCGTGCGTCTCCTCCTGCGCTCAGCCTACTGGTCGTCACGGCGCGTCGCGACCGTGACGTGGCACGGCTCATGGTCGTACAACGTCGCGAACTCCTCAACGCTTCCCCGCCCGACCTCGTCGACGATGCCTTCGCAGAGGCCCCGGTGCAGGTTGCACACCAGCTCGGGGTACGCCTCCGCGAGGTCGCGGAACGGGCAGTGCAAGAAATCGATCCGGGCCGCGCCCTCCGAGGTCCCGTCACCGGGAGCGAGCGCCGGCTCGAACCCGAGCCGCTCGAGCTCGGCGGCGAGCGCCTGCACACAGGACCCGGCGCGGGTCCGCCGGCCGGCCTCGGCGCCCCAGGCGTGGCCGGTGTCGGCCGCGTCGTCGACGTCGGCGCCGACCCGCTCGGCGAGCGCCGCGAGGAGGCCGGCGAGGAGGGCGTGGGCCGGTGGGTCGAACCCGAGGGTGGGGGCGCCGGGGGCGAGGAAGTAGAGGTGCTGGGGTCGCCCGACGGTGCCGCGGTGCACCGCCTCGGCGTCGACGAGCCCGGCGTCGCGCAGCCGCTCGAGGTGGAGCCGGACGGTGTTGGCGTGCACCGCGAGGCGCTCCGCGAGCTCCGGAGCCGACAGGGGGGCGGCCGAGGAGGCCAGCTCCCGGTAGACGGCATACCGCGTCTCGTCCGCCAACGCTTTGAGGACCCCGAGGTCCAGCACGCCCTTGACGGTACCCGCACCCGGGCATATTTTCAAGGGAGACTGGTTTTATTCGATGATGCGTGACCCTTCCACCGCCAACCGGCGGGCCCCGACGGCCGACGACGTCCGTCGCGCCCTGGCCGGGGTCTTCGACCCCGAGTTGCACGTCAGCATCGTGGACCTCGGCATGGTCGACGACGTCCTCGTCGAGGACGGCCGGGTCCGCGTCCGGGTGGCGCTCACCACGTCGGGCTGTCCCCTCCGCACCCGCATCCGTGACGACGTCGAGTCGAAGGTGCGCGGCCTCCCGGGAGTGACCGACGTGTCGGTGGAGTACGGCGAGATGACCGCCGCGCAGAAGAGCGCGGCGATGCAGCGGGCCCGCTGGCAGGCCCGCGAGCAGGCCGACCCGACCGAGGTGCCCGCCTCCACCCGCGTCCTCGCCGTGGCGAGCGGCAAGGGCGGCGTCGGCAAGTCGAGCGTCACCGTGAACCTCGCGGTCGCGCTCGCGGCCCGCGGCTTCCAGGTCGGCGTCCTCGACGCCGACATCTGGGGCTTCAGCGTCCCGAGCATGCTCGGGGTCGAGGGCCGCCTCGGCGGCGCCGACGGCAAGATCCACCCGAACGAGCGCACCGTCGCGAACCAGCTCGACCCGAACGGCGCGCCGGGTCGCCTCAAGGTCGTGTCGATGGGACTCCTCGTCGACGACGAGCAGACCGCGCTCATGTGGCGCGGCCTGATCCTCACGAAGGCGGTCGAGCAGTTCCTCCACGACGTCCGGTGGGGCGACATGGACTACCTGCTCATCGACATGCCGCCCGGCACCGGCGACGTCCAGATGGGGCTGGCGCGCATGCTCCCCCAAACCGAGCTGCTCGTCGTCACCACGCCGGCGCGCGCCGCGCAGCGGGTCGCGGCCCGGATCGTCGACATGGCGCAGCGCTCGTTCCTGAAGGTGCTCGGCATCGTCGAGAACATGAGCGCGTTCGTCACGCCCGACGGGCAGCGCCACCCGGTGTTCGGAGAGGGCGGCGGCGCCGCGCTCGCCGAGCTGAGCGGCGCGCCGCTCGTCGCGCAGATCCCGCTCGAGACCGGCCTCGCGGCCGGTGGTGACACCGGCGAGCCCGTCGCGGAGCACGACCCCGACAGCGCCGCCGGGGCGGCCTTCCACGCCCTCGCGGCGCGGCTCGCCACCGAACTGCTCCCACCGGTCGAGATGGCCGGCTGCACCGCCCGGCTCTTCGAGCTGGTGAACCGCGGCGTGTCCTGACTTACGGGGCCCGCCAGGCGGCCTTGGCGCTGGTCCCGACGACCTTGCCGTCCGCCTTCAGTTCGAGCAGATGGGCGTGGACCTGCCATCCGGCGGCCTCCACCAGCTCGGGCGGCAGGTCGGCCCGGCCGTAGATCTCGTCGACGAGCTCCCGGATCTTCACCCCGTCGTGCTTGCGGACCAGCCGCAGGATCTGCTGACCGCGCTGGCGGCGGTGGCTGAGGTAGTCGTCGAGGCGCGGCTTCGGGTCGTCGATCGCGTCGCCGTGCCCGGGGCAGATGCGCGACAGGCGCAGCCGCCGGAGCCGCTCGAGGGTCCGCACGTACACCGCCATGTCACCCCCACGGTTCGGGCTGACCACCGAGTACATGCCGTCTAGGACGACGTCCCCGGTGAAGAGCACCCGCTCCTCCTCGAGGAGGAAGCAGAGATGGTTCGGCGCGTGACCGGGCGTGTGGAGCACGTCGAGCCCCCATTCGCTGCCCTCGATGGTGTCCCCCTCGCCGATCGTGCGGTCCGGGACGATCGCGGCGTCCTTGTCGCGGTGCTTCCCGAAGGCAAGCACCTCGGCGCCGGTCGCCTTCACGAGCCGAGCGGTGCCCGGCCAGTGGTCGGGATGGGTGTGGGTGAGCACCACCCAGCGCACCCGCTCCCGCATCGACGCGCCGACGATGGCGTCGATGTGGGACTTCACGTCGGGGCCGGGGTCGATGACCGCGACCTCGTCGATACCGACCAGGTAGGTGTTGGTGCCGGGACCGGTGAACGGCCCAGGGTTCGGGGCGACGACCCGCCGCACCAGCGGCGACAGCGCGCTCGGGACGCCCGGCGTCAGGTCGGGCATCAGACCGACGTCTTCGAGCCGCGGCTTCTCTCCGAGGGGAGGCGGGCCCGGCCGGACGCGGCGCAGCGCCGCACCGCCCCGGCGACCCGCGTCGGGATGTCCTCGTCGCGCCGTTCCACCCGCACATTCTACGGGCGGGCCGATTCGTGTCCGCGTCTCCCGGCCAACGCTCGACGTCACCGTCGTACGCTTGGGCGGTGGACCAGGTGGGTCCTCTGCGCACATTCGGCTTTCCGTCGGCAGCCCGAAGGCAGGTTCACGCTCCCTCCTACCGAGGGACCGACGGCTCTCGCAGCGTCGACGTCAGAACCCTGCTGTGACAGCCAAACTGGACCCACCACCTACGCTTGCGCCGTGACGGACCCCCGGCGCGCGCTGCCGAGTGTCGAGCGTGTCCTCGCCGAGCTGGCCGGCCTGCCCGCCGCGCTGCTCGTGCAGTGCGCCCGTGGGGCGATCGACGAGGCCCGCACGGCGAGCGTCGACGGCACCGCGGTCGACGCCGACGCGGTGATCGACGACGCCCGGCGCCGCGTCGACGCGCTCGTCGGCCAGCAACTGCGCCCCGTCGTGAACGCCACGGGGGTGCTGCTGCACACCAACCTCGGACGGGCGCCCATCGGCGACGAGGCCCTCGCCGCGGCCGCGGCGGTGGCCGGCGGCTACTCGAACCTCGAGTACCGGCTCGAGACCGGGCGGCGTGGGTCCCGCCACGACCACGCTGGGCACCTGCTGGCCCAAGCCTGCGGCGCCGAGGCGGGGCTCGTGGTGAACAACAACGCCGCGGCCGTGCTGCTCTCGCTCGCCGCGCTGGCCCGCGGCCGCGACGTCCTCGTGTCTCGCGGCGAGCTCGTCGAGATCGGCGGCGGGTTCCGGGTCCCCGAGATCATGGCCGAGTCCGGCGCCCGCCTCGTCGAGGTGGGGACCACGAACCGGACCCGCCTCGCCGACTACCGCGCGGCGCGCTCCAACGACACCGCGCTCGTCCTGAAGGTGCACGCCTCCAACTACCGCCTCATCGGGTTCACCGAATCGACGGCGGTCGACGCCCTCGCCGCGCTCGGCCCGCCGGTGATGGTCGACGTCGGCTCCGGGCTGCTCGACGAGACGACCCCGTGGCTGCCCCACCGGCCGTCGTGGCTGCACGACGAGCCGGGGGTCCGCCAGGCGCTCGACGCTGGTGCCGCCGTCGTCACGTTCTCCGGCGACAAGCTGCTCGGCGGCCCCCAGGCGGGGGTCATCGTCGGCCGCGCCGATCTCCTGGAGCGCATCGCGCGGCACCCGCTGGCCCGGGCGGTGCGGGCCGACAAGATGACCCTCGGCGCGCTGCAGGCCGTCGCCGCCGCGTACCTCGACGGCGACGCCACCCGGCTGCCGCTCTGGCGGATGGCCACGACGCCGACCGTCGAGCTGACCGTCCGGGCCGAGGCCGTCGCGCGGCACGTCCCCGGCGCCAAGGTGCAGGACTGCGAGGCCGTCGCCGGCGGCGGGTCCCTCCCCGGGCTCACCATCGCGTCCGTCGCGGTGGTGCTCGAGGCCGCCGCCCCCGACCGGGTGCTCGCCGCGCTGCGCCGCCACGGGGTCGTCGCCCGGATCGACGGTGACGCGGTCGTCTGCGACCTGCGCACCGTCGACCCCCGCGACGACGACCGGCTCGCCGCCGCCCTCGCCGCCAGCGGCACGTGAGGACCGTCGCCACCGCCGGTCACGTCGACCACGGCAAGTCGGCGTTGGTGCGGGCGCTCACCGGCACCGACCCGGACCGGCTCGCCGAGGAGAAGGCACGCGGCCTCACCATCGACCTCGGGTTCGCGTTCACGACCCTGCCGTCCGGCGCCGAGGTCGGGTTCGTCGACGTGCCCGGCCACGTGCGGTTCATCAAGAACATGCTCGCCGGGGTCGGCGCGGTGGAAGTCGCCGTGTTCGTCGTGGCCGCCAACGAATCCTGGATGCCCCAGAGCGAGGAGCACGGGGCGATCCTCGACCTCCTCGGTGTCCGGGACGGGGTGATCGCGATCACGAAGGCGGACGTCGTCGACCCCGAGACGCTCCTCGTGACCCAGCTCGAGGTCGAAGAGCACCTCGCCGGGTCGCCGCTCGCCGACGCGCCGGTGGTGGTGTGCGACTCGCTGTCCGGCCGCGGGATCGACGAGGTCCGGTCCACCCTCGACGCCGTCCTCGCCGCCGCGCCACCACCCCGCGACCTCGACCGTCCCCGCCTCTGGGTCGACCGGGTGTTCGCGGCCCACGGCGCCGGCACCGTCGTGACCGGCACGCTCACCACCGGACGGCTCGCCGTCGGCGACGACGTCGTCGCCGGTGCGCATCCCGCCCGGATCCGGGGTATCGAGACCGCCGGGCAGCGCCTCGAACACGCCGAGCCGGGCACCCGTGTCGCGCTGAACCTCGCCGGCGTCGAGCACCGCGACCTGCGCCGCGGCGACGCCGTCGTGCGACCGGGCCAGTGGGTGACCCCGACCGTCGTCGACGTCGCGGTCACGACCCTCGAGGGGGAGGACCCACCCCGCCGGCGACGCCTCCACGCCGCCATCGGCTCCGGTGAGCAGCGCGTGGTGTGGCGCACCCTCGACGAGGCGGGCCGGTACGCCCGGGTGCGGCTCGAGACGCCCCGGCCGCTCGCCCCCGGCGACCGGCTCGTGCTGCGCGACCTCGGGCGGCGTCGCACCGTCGCCGGTGCCGAGGTCCTCGACGTCACGCCGACCCGACGAGCGAAGGACGCCCCGCCGCGGCTCGGCCAGCCGCTCGGCGCCCGGCTGCTCGCCGCGTCGCCGTGGCTCACCCCCGACGTGCTGGCCACCCACGGGGGCCTCGCGTCGGCGGACGCCACGGCCCTCGCCGACACCCTCGTCACCGACGGCGCCGCGGCGCGGCTCGGCAGCTGGCTCGTCGACGCCGCCGCGCGGCGCAGCCTCGAGGCCGCCGCCCTCGAGCGCGTCGAGGCCCACCATCGGGCCCGGCCCCGCGAGCCCGGCCTGGAGCTCGCCCGCCTCGCCGCGTCGCTCGGCGTCGAGCCCGAGCAGCTGCGCGTCGCGCTGGCCGCCGGGCCCGACACGCTGGTCCTCGAACGGGGCGTGGTCCGCCACCGGGACCATGCCGGCCAGGTGCGCGACTCCCCGGACGGGCGGCGGGTGCTCGCCGCCTACGAGGCGACGCCGTTCTCGCCGCCCGCGCCCACCGGCGGCGACGCGCCGGTCGTCCGCGGCCTCGTCCGAGAAGGGGCGCTCGTCGACGTCGACGGCGTGGTGTTCGCCGCGACCGGCGCTGGAGCAGGCCCGCGACCGGGTCGTCGACGCGCTCGCCGACGCCGGCCGCCTGACCGTGGCCGACATCCGCACCCTGCTCGGGTCGACCCGGAAGTACGTGGTGCCGATCTGCGGCTGGCTCGACCGCACCGGCGTCACCCGCCGCCGCGGCGACGACCGCGTCCCCGGACCGACGAGCCGCCTCGGAGCCTGAGCCGACGCCTATCCGGCGCGGCGTTCGAGCAGCGCCTGGCGCTCGCCCTCGTTCAACCCGCCCCAGATGCCGTGCGGCTCGCGGGTGTCGAGCGCGACGGCCAGGCACGGGTCACGGACCGGGCAGACGGCGCAGATGGCCTTGGCCCGCAGCTCCCGTGCCTCCCGAGCCGCGGCGCGGCTCAGCGGCCGCGGGCGGGTAGAACAAGGCGGCGTCCGGGCCCCGACAGGCGGCCCGGCGGGACCAGCCCTCGTCGACGCGGCGCAGCGTCACGCTCCCCCTCCTCACCGGCCGTGTGACGCCCGATACCCAGCCGGCGCCGCGACGCTACCTGCCGTCCCCGCGGAGGAAAAGGGGGCTGAGGATCGGCGGTCGGTCAGGCCGGCGGGTCGTCGCCCCCGTCGCGACGTCGGGTCCGGGCCCGCTCCCGGTGGTCGCGGGCGCCGCCGTGCTCGGGCTCGACCTCGAGGACGAGCCCCTCGACGGACACGACCCGCGCGCGGTCGCCCGCCGCGACGGGGGTGGCCCGGTTCGTGCGGGCCCGCCAGCGGCTGCCGCGGATCACCACCACCCCGTCCGGGTCGACGGCGACCTCGGCCTCGCCGAGCTCGCCGATGAGCCCCTCCCGGCCCACCGTCGGGGTCGAGAACCGGGCTCGCACGAACGCGGGGAGGGCACCGACGAAGAAGAGGAGGGTGCCGGCGAGCACCACCACCAGCTCCCACCACGGCACGTGGAGGCGACTCGACCCGCCGAACAGCGTGAGGGAGCCGAGGAGCAGCGCGGCGGTGCCGATCACGGTCCAGAACCCGACGCGGCCGGCCTGCACGTCGACCGAGCAGGCGACGATCCCGGCGGCGAGGAGCGCCGCCGCCCACCACGACACCGGGAGATGCGAAGCCCCGTACCCGGCGCCGAGCACCGCGAGGGCGCCGACCCCGGCCGCGAAGCCGACGCTCGCGGCGAAGAACTCGAACGCGATGAGCGCCAACCCGGCGACGAGCAGCAGATAGGTGACCCGGCTGCTGAGCAGGGTGTGCTGGAGCCGAGCGCCGAGCCCGAGCCCGGCGAAGACGACCTCCTGGTTGGGTTGGCGGCGACGCGCCTGCCCCGTGCCGACCACCCGGGCGGTCGACAGGCGCACCGGCCCGGCGGAGGTCGGCACCGTCTCGCCGTCGAGGGTGACGATCACCTCGCCGATCGTGGGACGGACCCCGTTCGTCACGTGCGCCGCCGCCGCGGCCGCGGCGCCGAGCCCTGTGGTCGCCAACGACGCGGCGCGGCCACCGTCGCGGTCGACGCGACGTGGCGAGGACCGCCAGCTCGTCGGCGACGGCCGCCCGCGTCACCGCGTGCGGCGCGTCGAGGCGGACGGGCAGCGCCGGACCGAGGCTCGAGCCTTGCGACACGTAGAGCACCGACGCCGCCTCCGCGAGCAGCGCGGCGCCGCCCGCGGCCTGCGCGCCGGACGGCCCGACCCAGACGACCACCGGGACGTGGGACTGGTGGATGAGCTGCGCGAGGGCGGTGACGTCGGTCGCGACGACACCGCTCGCGTCGAGCTGCACGAGCACGAGCGCGGCGTGCGCCGCGTTGGCGTTGGTGATGGCGTGGCGGGCGAGCGCGGCGAGCGGCGGGTCGATGTCGCCCTGCAGCTGCACGACGGTGATGCCGCCGTGTCCGCTCGTCGCGGCGGCGTGGGCCGGGACCGGCCGGGTGAGGGCCGCGGCGGAGCCGGCCGTGGCGAGCAGCACGAGGCCGCCGAAGGCCAGCGCGAGCATGGCGCGTCGGCGACGGTTCGCGGACCGCGCGCCCCTAGCATTGCGGTCGAGGAGGGAGTGCAGCCCTGCAGAATCAACCATGAACGTGGAGCAGTTCTGCTCCGCCTCCCGCGTCGTCATCGTGGCGGGCAAGGGTGGCGTCGGCAAGACGACCGTGACCGCGGCGTTGGCGACCACCGCCGCCCGTGCCGGAGCCAGCGTGCTGATCGTCGAGGTGGAAGGCAAATCGGGCCTCGCGTCGGCGCTCGGTGTGGCGCCCCTCACCTACGTGGAGCAGCCCGTCGGCGAGCGGCTCCGGGCCCGGACGCTCACCCCCGACGAGCGCGCTGCTCGAGTACCTGGAGGACCACGGGCTGCGGCGGATCTCCCGGCGGCTCATGCGCTCCGGCGCGTTGGACGTGGTCGCCACCGCCGTCCCCGGCATGCGCGACATCCTCGTGCTCGGCAAGGTGAAGGCCCTCGAGCGCGACGAGGCCGCCGACCTCATCGTGATCGACGCGCCCGCCGCCGGTCACGCCGTCCAGTTCCTGCTGTCGCCCCGCGGGCTGCTCGACGCCGTGCGGATGGGGCCGGTGCGCACCCAGGCCGAAGACGTCATCGGGCTGCTGGCGGATCCGGGGCGCTGCCGCGTGCTGCTCGTCACCCTGCCCGAGGAGACCCCGGTGAACGAGCTCGTCGACACCGCGTACGCCCTCGAGGATCGGGTCGGCGTGAAGCTGGGACCGGTCATCGTGAACGCCGTGCCCGGCGACCTCGACGTCGACGGGCACACCGCCCAGGCCGACGCCGCGGCGGTGGGCGTGCCGCTCACCGAGCAGCAGGCGGCAGCGCTCGACGCCGCAGCCCGCTTCCGGCACGACCGGCGAACGCTGGCGCTGGAGCAGGCCGACCGCTTGGCGCGGCGGCTGCCGCTGCCCCAGCTCGCGCTGCCGTTCGTGTTCGGGGAGATCGGGCCGGCCGAGGTGGCGGGCCTCGCCGACGCGCTCGCCGCGGCCATCGGCGCGCTCCCGACGTGAGCGGCCTGGCCGAGCTCGTCGCCGACCGGCGCGTCGTCGTGTGCTGCGGCACCGGCGGGGTCGGCAAGACCACGACCGCGGCGGTGCTCGGCCTCGCCGCGGCGCGTCGGGGCCGCAACGCGATCGTGGTCACGATCGATCCCGCCAAGCGGCTGGCCGACACGCTCGGTCTCGTCGGGCTCGGCAACACCGCCCACGAGATCCCACGGGCCCGCTGGGACGACGGTGCGGCGCCGCCGACGGGCCGTCTGTCGGCGCTGATGCTCGACACCCGCGCCACGTTCGACGGGCTCGTGCGCCGCTACGCCGCGCGACGAGGAGCAGGCGAGCCGCATCCTCGTCAACGGCTTCTACCGCAACATCGCCGGCGCCTTGTCCGGCACGCAGGAGTACATGGCGATGGAGAAGCTCCACGAGCTGCACGAGGAAGGCGGGTACGACCTGATCGTCGTCGACACGCCGCCGTCCCGGCACACGCTCGACTTCCTCGACGCGCCGCAGCGCCTCACCCGACTGCTCGACAACCGCATCTTCCGGTTTCTGATGATGCCGACGCGCAGGTACGTGCGGGTCGCGAGCACCGCGGTGCAGCGGTTTCTCCGCACGGTCGGGAAGGTGATCGGCGGGGACGTGCTCGACGACATCGTGGCGTTCTTCCGCGCGTTCGAAGGCATGGAGGCCGGGTTCCGGGCCCGCGCCGCCCGCGTCGACGAGCTGCTCCTCGCGCCCACCACCGGGTTCGTGCTGATCACGTCGCCGCGCCGCGACGCCGTCGACGAAGCCGAGTTCTTCGCCGGTCGCCTCCACGCCGCGGCGCTCGGCGTCGCGGCGCTCGTCGTGAACCGGGTCCACCCCGACTTCGGGGTCGACGGCCCCGTCGCGCCGCTCCGCGAGCAGGCCCGCATCGTGCGGGCGCGAGGCGGCGACGCCGCGGCGCGCCTCGCGGACCGGTACGAGAACCTCGCCGACTACGCGGCGTTGGGCGTCGACGAGCGGCGCCGCCTCGCCGACGTCGGGGCCCGCATCGGCGCAGCCACCGTCGCGTACGTCCCGTCCCTCGCCCACGACGTCGTCGACTTCGACGCCCTCGACACCGTGGCGGGGCTGCTCTTCGACGACGCCGGCCCGCCGACGACCGCTGGGTAACGTCTCGGTCCGTGACCACCGTCCTCGTCGCCGCCGACGGCGCCTGGCTCCGCAACCAGCTCCGGACCGCGCTGGCCGGACCCGACCAGACCGTCATCGAGCTCGACCGCGGCCAGGACGTCCGGTCCACGGTCGCGACGCACGAGCCCGCCCTCGTCATCCTCGACCTCCAGATCGGGAACATGGGCGGCATCGCGGTCGCCATCGACCTGCGCCTCGAGGCGTCCGCGGGGCGCGTCCCCGACGTGCCGATCGTGCTGCTGCTCGACCGCGAATGCGACCGGTTCCTCGCCAAGCGCGCCGACGTCGACGCCGTCGTCGTGAAGCCGCTCGACGCCGGGGTCCTGCGGCGCACGGTGAAGCAGGTCCTCACCGACCGGGTCGGCGTCTGAGCCGACACCAACGCCCGGTCGGGTGGACGAGGGCGGCGTCTACACTCGGCGGGCTCACGGGCTGTAGCGCAGTTTGGTAGCGCGCTTCGTTCGGGACGAAGAGGTCCCGGGTTCAAGTCCCGGCAGCCCGACCATTGCCTCCCCGCCGTGCGCCCGGCGGCCGATGATTCGCCGGCGCCCCCGCCGCCTCGTCTCCTGACCGAGCGGTGCGACGACCGAGGAGGCGCTGATGAGCGCGTTGCGGACGCAGTTCAGGGCGACACTGCCGCGGAGCCCGAGCAAGGGTGGCTGGACCTAGGTGGTCATGCCCAATTCGGCCGCGTGCTTCGGCACCGGTGGCCTCGTGAAGGTGCGAGGCAGCGTCAACGGTGACGCCTCCCGGAGCTCGTTCATGGCGCTCGGCGACGGCACCCACAAGCTCCCGATCAAGGCGGCCACGCGCCGCGCCATCGGCCAGGACGCGGGCGACGTCGTGACCGTCCGCCTCGAGGAGCGCCTCGACGCGCGAGCGCCTCGGCGGCCCGCGGGCGGGTCAGCGGCGCGGCGAACAGGAGCTCGGCGAGCTGCACCGCGTTCAGGGCCGCGCCCTTGCGGAGGTTGTCGCCCGTGACCCACAGGTCCAGCGTCCGCGGCTGAGACGCGTCCTCGCGCAGTCGCCCGACAAGCACCGGGTCGATCCCGGCGGCGTCGAGCGGCGTGGGTGCACCGTCGCCGCCGTCGACGAGCACCACGCCGGGCGCGCGCGCCAAGACGGCCGCGGCGTCGTCGCGGGGCAGCGCACACGACAGCGCGACGTTCGCGGCCATGGCGTGCCCGACGTAGACCGGGACGCGCACGCAGGTGACGCTCACCGCGAGGTCGGGCGCGTGCAGGATCTTGCGGCTCTCCTGCACCAGCTTCCACTCCTCGGAGGTGGCGCCCCCGTCGCGGCGCCGGCCGGCGAGCGGGATGACGTTCCCGGCGATGGGCTTGGGCCACACGTCGCCGGACTCGAGGCCACCCGGGTTCGCCCCGGCCCGGCGCAGCGCGTCCTCGCGGCCGGCACCTTTGGTCCACTGCTCGGCGAGCTCGCGCATGCCGGCCTGGCCGGCGCCGGACACGGACTGGTAGGTGGACACGACGAGCCGCTCGATGCCCGCCGCCTGGTGGAGCGGCGCCAACGCGGTGACCAGCACCATCGTCGTGCAGTTCGGGCAGGCCACCACGCCCTTCGGGAGCGACGCGAGATCCGACGCGTTGATCTCGGCGACGACGAGCGGCACGTCCGGGTCCATCCGGAACGCCGCGGAGTTGTCGACGACGAGCGCGCCCGCCGCCGCGGCCCGCGGCACCCACTCGAGCGCGAGCGGGTCGTCGACGTCGACGATGACGAGATCGAGCCCGTCGAAGCACCCGTCGCCGAGCGTCTCGCACACCACCTCCCGCCCCGCGAACACCAGTCGGCGCCCCGCGGACCGGGGCGACGCGTAGGCCCGCAGCTCGTCGACGGGGAAGGCGCGCTCCTCGAGGACGCGCAGCATCTCCGTGCCGACCAGGCCGGTCGCCCCGACGACCCCGACGCGCACGGTCAGCCCCGGTCCAGCCCGAAGGCGCGATGCAGCGCCCGCACCGCCCGCTCCACGTCCTGCGACGCGACGACGCAGGAGATGCGGATCGACGAGGTGGAGATCATCTCGATGTTGATCCGCTCCCGGGCGAGGACCTCGAACATCTCGGCCGCGACACCCGGATGCGTCTTCATGCCCGCACCGACGAGCGACACCCGGCCGATGTCGGCGTCGTGGGTCACGCCCGCGGCCTCGAGATCCTCGACGATCGTCTCCATCACCTTGCGGGTGCGGGTCAGGTCGTCGCGGGGCACGGTGAACGAGATGTCGGTCTGGCCGGCGCTCGAGACGTTCTGGACGATCATGTCGACGTTCACCGACTCGTCGGCGAGGGTCCGGAACAGCTTCGCGGCGATCCCCGGACGGTCGGGCACCCGCGTGATCGTCACCTTCGCCTCGGACACGTCGTGGGTGACGCCCGAGATGATGGCCTGCTCCATCGAGCCCTCCTCCTCCCCGACCCACGTCCCGGCCGCCCACGTGAAGCTGGACCGGACGTGCACGGGCACGTGGTAGTTGCGGGCGAACTCGACCGACCGCAGCGACAAGACTCGGCCTCCCGTCGCGGCGAGGTCGAGCATCTCCTCGTAGGACACCCGCCCGAGCTGGCGGGCCTCGGACACGACGCGCGGGTCGGCGGTGAACACCCCGTCGACGTCGGTGTAGATCTCGCAGACGTCGGCGCCGAGCGTCGCGGCCAGCGCGACCGCGGTCGTGTCCGAGCCGCCCCGCCCGAGGGTGGTGACGTCCGCCGTGGTGGACACCCCCTGGAACCCGGCGACGACCGCGATCGCGCCGTCGGCGAGCGTCTCGCGCAACCGGTCGCCGCGCACCTCGACGATCTTCGCCCGCCCGTGCGACGTGTCGGTCAGGATCCCCGCCTGGGACCCGGTGAAGCTCACGGCGTGCTCCCCGCGGTCGAGGATCGCCATGCACAGCAGCGCGATCGAGATCCGTTCCCCGGCGGTCAGCAGCATGTCGAGCTCGCGCGCCGCCGGGCTCGGCGACACCTCATGCGCGAGCCGCTCGAGCTCGTCGGTCGTCGAACCCATCGCGGAGACGACGACGACCACGTCCGAACCGGCCTGCCGGGTCGCCACGATGTGGTCGGCGACCGCCTGGATCCGGGCAGGGTCCGCCACCGACGTGCCGCCGTACTTCTGCACGACGAGGCTCACGACCTCCGATGGTACCGGTGGGCCCTTCGCCCACCCGGGGTGGTTCCGTCACGTCCCGCCCCACCCGTCGCGGACCGGACTCCCTAGACTGCGCCACCGTGTCGAAGGCCTCGCGACGGGAGCGGCAACGCCAGAACCGGGCGGCGCGGCGCGCCTACGAGGAGCGACGGGCCAAGCGTCAGCGGGCGCTGCGGACCGGCCGCCGCTTCGCGATCCTCGGCGTGCCGCTCGTCGTCGTCCTCATCGTCCTCGCCATCACGAACGGCGGCTCCGGCTCCTCGAGCGGCGTGACCTGCCAGCACGCCACGAAGCCCCCGCCGAAGACCACGAAACTCACCGCGCCGCCGATCGGCATCACCCCCTCAGTGACGTACGACGCGACGATCAACACGACCTGCGGCGCCATCACCGTCGCGCTCGACGCCGCGCAGTACCCGAAAGCGGCAAACAACTTCGTGTCGCTCGCCAACCAGGGCTTCTACGACAAGATGGCGTTCGTCCGGGCCGCGAAGGGCTTCGTCGTGCAGGCCGGCAGCCCCGACCAGAGCAACTCGACCACGAACACCGGGCCCGGGTACAACGTCCAAGCCGAGGTGCCGACGACCGCGCCCGGCGGGTCGGCCTACCCGATCGGCACCGTCGCGTTCGCCACCGGCGGCTCCGACCCGGCGGGCACCGCCAGCTCACAGTTCTTCATCGTGACCGGCAAGGAGGCCCTCAACCTGCCGCCCACCTACGCGATCATCGGCCGGGTGACGAAGGGCCTCAACGTCGCGCAGCAGATCGACACGTTCGCGCCCTCGAAGGGCGACGGCCCACCCACGACCGTCGTGGTCATCAAGTCGGTGCGCATCACCACCCCGACGAGCGCGACGACGCCGAAGTCCTGACCGGCCGTCCCTACAGGTCGTCGAGGCGCTCGACCGGCGCGCCCGCCGCGTACCGCACCGCGTCGCGGCCCTGGTAGACGGTCACGGTGCCGGCGCCCGCCACGCGCCAGCCGCCCGCCGCGTCGCGGATCAGCGCGGTGTGCGCGTCGATCCCGACCAGCCGGGCCCGATCCGGCAGCAGGTCGATCGACCGCTCGCGGAGATGCTCGGCGGCGCTGCCGTGGTACGGGAACACCGCGAGCCGCGAGACCACCCCCAGCCCCACCGTGTACGCGCCCCCCGCGGGTCGACCATCGGGTCGCACAGCAGCGTGGCGCCGGCACCGGACGCGGCGAGCACCCCACCCGAGTGATAGGCGGCGAGCATGGCCTCGAACAACTTCGAGTCCTTCAACACCGAGCGGAGATGCAGCGGTGACCCGTCGGCGAGGTACACGAACCGCGCCTTGCGCACCGTCTCGGCGATCGTGGTGTCCTCGGCCTCGCCCCGGTGCAGGACCATCAAGGGACGGGCGGTGACGCCCAGCGACTCGAGGTACGCCGCGGCCCGGTCGGCGGCCCGCTCGGGATGCTCGAACGCCGCCGCGGTCGGGAGGACGACGACCTCGTCGGTGCCCGACGTGGCGAGCAGCTCGGCGTCGAACTCGCGGCAGCCGTCGCTCCACTCGCCGCCGCCGATGAGGGCCAACGTCCCCACCCCGCGCACGGCCCCTTTGGCGACCGGCATCGGCGCACTCTAACGGGACCCCGGCGTCTCCTCGGGCGGCGCCGTGCCCCATACTGGGCGACATGGCGACGGTGACCGTCCGGCGCAGCGACCTGTACCAGGTGCTCGGGGTCACCCCGACCGCCACCGCCGACGAGATCGGGGTGGCGTTTCGCACCCAGGCCCGCCGGCTGCACCCCGACCGCAACCCCGGCGACGCCGACGCCGCCGAGCGCTTCAAGGTCCTCACCCTCGCGTACCAGACCTTGATGCGGCCCCGCAGCCGCGACGCCTACGACCGGCGCCACCTTCCCGGGGGCGCGCCGGCTGCGCCCGCGACCGTCGCCCGCCACCACGAGCCGTTCTTCCGCACCGCCGGTCGGGCCCGGGCCGCCGTCGTGTCCGGCGTGGCGCTCTTCGTGCTCGGCGTCGCGGCCGCCGTGGCGCTCCTCGTCGTCGACACCGGCGGGGCGGCCGAGACCGTGACCTTGTGGATCGCCGCGGTGAAGCTGCTCGTGTGCGGGCCGGTGCTCACCGTGGCGGGCGCCCTCCGTCTGCGCCATTTTGCTACTGGGCGGTAACCTTCGTCCGTTGCCCGGCCGGACGAAGGAGACGGGGTGGAGGTCAAGCGGATCGGCGTCGTGGGCGCCGGGATCATGGGCGCCGGCGTCGCCGAGGTGGCCGCGAAGTCGGGGTTCGAGGTGGTCGTCCGGAGCCGGGCGCAGGCCAGCGCCGACGCCCTCCTCGCCGGCGTCGAGAAGTCGCTCACCAAGCAGGTCGAGAAGGGGACGCTCGACGACGGGGAGCGGACCGCGACCCTCGGCCGCCTCCAGGTGGTGACCGACCTCCGCGAGCTCGCCCCGTGCGACCTGGTCCTCGAGTCGATCGTCGAGGACCTCCCGACCAAGGCGCACCTCTTCACCGAGCTCGACCGGGTGTGCGCCGACGACGCCATCCTGGCGACGAACACCTCGACGCTCCCGGTCGTCGAGCTGGCCATGGCCACCGGCCGACCGGACCGGGTGTGCGGCATCCACTTCTTCAACCCGGCGCCGGTGATGAGCCTCGTCGAGGTCGTCCGGGCCATCACCACCTCCGACGAGACCCTCGGCACCGCCCGGGCCTTCGCCGAGCGGTGCGGCAAGACGGTCGTCGACGTCCGCGACCAGGCCGGGTTCATCGTCAACGCGCTCCTGTTCCCGTACCTGAACAACGCGGTGAAGCTGCTCGAGGCCGGGGTGGCCACCCGCGACGACATCGACGCAGCGATGCAGGGCGGCTGCAACTTCCCGATGGGGCCGCTCAGCCTGCTCGACCTCGTCGGCCTCGACACGAGCCTCGCGATCCTCGAGGCCCTCTACGCCGAGTTCAAGGATCCCAACTACGCGCCGGCGCCCCTGCTGCGCCGCCTGGTCAGCGCCGAGCGGTACGGCCGAAAGTCCGGTGCGGGGTTCTACGAGTACCGGCGCCGCTGAGCGGCCCTGCCGGGCGCCGGACGGGACGGCGGGGACCGCCGGGAGGACGAGAATGGAGCCGATGACCGACCGGCCGTGGCTCATGCGGACCTACTCGGGGCACTCCTCCGCCGCCGCCTCGAACGAGCTGTACCGCACCAACCTCGCGAAGGGCCAGACCGGCCTCTCGGTGGCCTTCGACCTGCCGACCCAGACGGGCTACGACCCCGACCACCCGCTCGCCCGGGGGGAGGTCGGGAAGGTCGGGGTCCCCGTCCCGCACCTCGGCGAGATGCGGGCCCTCTTCGATGGCATCCCCATCGAGGACATGAACACCTCGATGACCATCAACGCCACCGCCATGTGGCTCCTCGGCCTCTACCTGGCGCTCGCCGACGAGCGCGGCGTCGACCCGGCGGTGCTGGCCGGCACGACCCAGAACGACATCGTCAAGGAGTACCTGAGCCGCGGCACCTACATCTTCGGGCCCGAGGCGTCGCGTCGCCTGACCGTCGACCTGATCTGCCACACGGTCCGCCAGGTGCCCCGGTGGAACCCGATCAACGTGTGCTCGTACCACCTCCAGGAGGCCGGCGCGACCCCCGTCCAGGAGATCGCCTACGCGCTCGCCACCGCCCTCGGGGTGCTCGACGCGGTACGCGACTCCGGCCAGGTCCCCGCCGACGAGCTGCCCCGCGTCGTCGGGCGGATGTCGTTCTTCGTGAACGCGGGCATCCGCTTCGTGGAGGAGATGTGCAAGCTCCGGGCCATGGGCCGGCTCTGGGACCAGCTCACCGCCGAGCGCTACAGCGTCACCGACCCGACCCTCCGCCGGTTCCGCTACGGGGTGCAGGTCAACTCGCTCGGGCTCACCGAGGCGCAACCCGAGAACAACGTGCAGCGCATCGTGCTCGAGGCGCTCGCCGTCACCCTGTCCCGCGACGCCCGAGCCCGAGCCGTGCAGCTCCCCACGTGGAACGAGGCGCTCGGGCTGCCCCGACCCTGGGACCAGCAGTGGTCGCTGCGCATCCAGCAGGTGCTCGCCTACGAGACCGACCTGCTCGAGTACGGCGACCTCTTCGAGGGCTCCCCCGTCGTCGAGGCCAAGACCGCCGAGCTCGAGGAGCAGGCCCGCGCCGAGCTCGCCTGGGTGCTCGACGGCGGCGGCGCGTTCGAGATGATCGACGCGATGAAGGGCCGACTGGTGCAGAGCCACGCCGAGCGGCGTCGCCGCATCGAGGACGGCGAGCTCCCCGTCGTCGGGGTGAACACCCTCACCGAGACCGCCGCGTCGCCGCTGCTGACCGACGACGCCGAGCACATCCTCGTGGTGGACCCAGCCGCCGAGGCCGCGCAGCTCGAGGGCCTCGCCCGCTGGCGCGCCGAACGGGACGACACGGCGGTGCGGGCCGCGCTCGACGACGTCCGCCGCGTCGCCGGCACCGACGAGAACCTGGTGCCGGCGACGATCGCGCTCGCCCGGGCCGGCGGGACCGTCGGCGAGTGGGCCGACGCGCTGCGCGACACGTTCGGCGAGTACCGGGCGCCCACCGGTGTCGGCGCCGCGGTGTCGGCCCCCACCGGTGATCTGCGCGCCGTCCGCGAACACCTGCGCGTCGTCGCCGAGGAGCTGCACGGCCCGCTGCGCCTCCTCGTCGCCAAGCCCGGCCTCGACGGGCACTCCAACGGGGCGGAGCAGCTCGCCGTCGCCGCCCGCGACGCCGGCTTCGAGGTCATCTACCAGGGGATCCGCCTCACCCCGGCGCAGATCGCCGCGGCGGCCCGCGACGAGGACGTCGACGTCATCGGGCTCTCGATCCTCTCCGGCTCGCATCGCGAGCTCGTCCCCGACACGCTGCGCCGCCTCCGCGACCACGGCGTCGACGCCCCGGTGGTCGTCGGCGGGATCATCCCCGACGCCGACCAGCGCGCCGCTGCTGCGCCGCCGGCGTGGCCGCCATCTACACGCCGAAGGACTTCCGGCTCGCGGCGATCGTCCGCGACCTCGCCGAGCTGGCCGCCGAGCACCGGCGCCGCCAGCAGGCCCCCGCCCACGCGGGCTGACACCGAACCGACAGAGAGCCGTCAGGTTTCTGTCGCGGTGGCGTAATCCTCCCGCGCCGCCCCCGCAACCGGGCTGCTTGACCCTGAGACGGTCGTTCCGCAACGCCGCCGAACGGCACAGGCCAGGCGCCGAGTTCGTCGGCGTGCCCGACCGGCAGCGCTGCGGCGCCGCCGACCAGAGAGGAGAACCGAGATGGCGGAGACCGCCGCTACGAGCAGCGGGGAGATGAAACGCAGCCTGACCCTGACTGGCGTCACGGTGAACGCGATGGCGCTGATCGCGCCGGGTGCGTTCCTCTGGACGACGTTCCAGGCCCAGTCGGCGTTGGCGAACGGCGGCAAGTCCACGGCGACCGACATGTGGACCGGCCTGCTGTTCGCGCTGGTGCTCGCCCTGCTCACGGCGTACAGCTACAGCGAGCTGGCGCGCATCTACCCGGACGCAGGGACCGGGTCGAGCTACTACTTCGCCGAGGCCGCGTTGCTCGACAAGGCGAGCCCGGCGCATCGGCGATTCGCTCGGTTCGCGAAGCTGAGCGTCGGATGGATCAGCCACCTGTACTACTGGATCTACCCGGGGATCATGGTGGCGTTCACCGCGACCCTGTTCGGGTACATCTACAGCGCGGTGATCGGGGGCACGCTGTCGTATTCTGCGTTAGGCACCGTGGCGGTCATCTTCGCGTTCGTCACCGGCTACATCGCGTACCGCGGGATCACGCGGCTCGACGATGGTCTCGATCATCATCCTGACGATCCAGACGTGTCGCTGGTCGCTGCTCAGCATCTGGTTCATCGCCTATCGGATCGGGAACCCGTACGCTGCACTACGAGCTGGCGAACGCGACGAAGGTGCTGATCCCGCACAGCTTCGTCAACCTGCTGTACCAGTCGACGATCGCGATCCTGCTGCTCGTCGGATTCGAATCGATCACCGCACTGGGAGCGGAGGCGATCCGGCCCGAGAAGGACATCAAGCGCGGTGTCCTGATCAGCCTCATCATCCAGGGTGGCTTCTGCTACCTGCTCGAGTACTTCGCGGCGAACTTCGCCATCGCGAAGGAGACAATCTCGTCGGGGCAGCGGCAAGACGCTCATCACGGGCTACAACGCGGCGGCCGCCGATTCGGCGCCGATCGGTCGATGCTGAAATCGACGGTTGGGAGCGGGGGCACCACGGTGTCGGTGCTCGTCGCCTTCACCGTGCTGCTGGCGCTGATCGGGACGACGCTCGCCTGCCTGAACACCGGCGTGCGGGTCACGTACTCGATGGCGAAGGACAAGGAGATGCCGGGGTTGCTCGGCTTGCTGCACGGGCGGTTCGCGACGCCGCACGGCGGGATCTGGGTCCTCGTGGCCATCTCGGCGGCGCTCGGCGATGTTCGGAGCCAACCCGCACCAGGTCGACAACCTGACCCAGATCACGTTGGCGTCCAACACCGGGACGTTCCTCGTGTACGGGTTCACGTGCGTCATCGCCCTGATCGCGTTCGCGAGTCGTCACGACAAGCATCCGATCAAGCACTTCCTGATACCCGGGGTCGGCGCGCTGATGAACATCGCCGAGCTCCTCGGCGTCGTGTACATCGCCGTGAACGCGTCGGGCACCTCACCGGGCGACGCCTTCAAGGCGCTCGGCGTCGTGGTGGTGTGGTGCGTCATCGGGGTGGTGTGGGTGCTCTCGAACCCGAACATGCGAGGGAAGAAGGTGTTCCACGATCCCGGCCAACGCGAGGCGGTCGCCGTCACCTAGACGAGCGAGCGAACTGCTGGGAGCGGAAGGGAGCCGGGCCAGCGCCCGGCTCCCTTCGCGTCGGCCCGGAACGCCGGGGCCGGGGTCCGGCGGCGATCGGTACAGGAACCGGCCCGCAGGAGGTGAAGGCCGTGGTGGTGATCGTCTTCGTGCTGCTGCGTCCCCGTCGTGGTGATCCTCGCCGGGACCTGGGCGTGGCGCTACCAGCTCCGGGCGCTGAGCCTGTTCCGCCGCGCGCCGAGCGGCGCGGGCCCGCCTCCCGGAGCGTGCGCTTGACCGAGGTCGCGGTCACCGACCGCGACCGGGTCGATCTCCTGGTCCAGACATCCGAGCGACGCTCGGTGTCAGCGGTTCGCGGTGGCGGTCGACGCTCCATCGTGCGCCCTCGCCACCCTGCGCAAGTGGCACGATAGATCAGGCGCGACTGCTGCTGATCGTCCCCCCGGGGTCGCAACATCGTGCGGTTCCGACGCCTCGATGGCCTCGAGGCGCTCACGCTTGCGCCGGGTCGCGGACTAGGACGACGGGTCGCGGCCCTGGCGGGCCGCGGCGGTGACCGCGCCCCGGATCCAGAACAGGCCGACCCCGATGAAGAAGACGCCCGGGATCGAGCTTCCAGCTGGCGGTCAGCGCGACGAAGGCCACGATCGCCGCACGCCGACCCAGGCGACGCCGACGGCCAGGAGGAAACACCGGCGGGCTCGGCCGCCGCCCGACTTGGCCGGGCGGACGTTCTCGTCCGGCGTGCGCGGCTTCGCACGGGCCGCGATTCGACGACCGGACGACGGCGTTTGCGAGACCCGGCCATGCGCGTCGCACCCTAGCGCGCGCCTCGCGTCGCGCGCCGGCGGCGATGAGCGACGACTTCCCGCGTCGAAGGGCCCGGCAACGGAAGCCTCGCCGCGCGACGGCGTCGTCGCGAAACTGTCGTGGGCCTTTCGGTCCGAGCCGGGACCGGTGCGAGAGACGAACGAGGACTACGCCGGCGCGTTCGTGCCCACCGTCCCCGACGACGCCTGGGACCGCGGCCCGCTGCTCGTCGTCGCCGACGGGATGGGCGGCCACGCCGCCGGGGAGATCGCCAGCGCGGTGGCCGTCGAGGCGGCGCTGGACGCCTGGACCCGTGGGACGCCGAGCCGCGCCGCCGCAAGCCGTGCGGTCCGCGCTGCGGGCCGCGAACACCGCGGTGTACGACGCGGCGCTCGAGCCGGACCGCCGCGGGATGGGCACCACGATCGTCGCGGTCACCCTCGCCGGGCCGAGAGGCGATCATCGGTCACGTCGGGGACAGCCGCGCCTACCTGGTGCGACGGCGAGGAAGGCCTCCAGCTCACCGGCGACCACAGCCGCGTCGGGGAGATGGTGCGGATGCGGCTCCTCTCCCCCGAGGAGGCCGCCCGGCATCCCGCACGCTCGCAGCTGACCCGCAGCCTCGGCGCCGACCCAGCGGTGCAGGTCGACCTCACCCGTCAGCCGATCGAGGAGGGCGACGCGCTCGTGCTGTGCACCGACGGGCTGTGGGACCTGGTCGTCGCGCGCCGAGATGGTCGACGCCGTTCGCGACGAGCGACGATCCCACGTCCGCGCCGGCACTCGCCGACACGATCGTGGAGCTGGCGGTGAAGCGCGGGGCACCCGATAACGTGACGGCCGCCATCATCATCGTCACGTCGGCGCTGCCCCTCCCCGCCGCCGGCGGACGCCGGCTCTTCCGTCGGGGACGGACCTGAGATGCGTCTGTCACCGGGAAGCCACGTCGACCAGTTCGAGATCCTCGAGGCGCTCGGCGAAGGCGCCTACGCGGAGACATACAAGGCCCGCGACACGAGGAGCGGACGACGTCGTGGTGCTGAAGTGCTTCGATCCCCAGCTGTTCGCGGACCCACACAACTTCCAGCGGTTCCGCCGCGAGGCGCAGATCGTCGCCCGGCTCGACCATCCCAACGTGCTGCACAGCTTCGACGACGAGCACCACCGCAGCGAGCCATACCTGGTGCTCGAGTACTTCGACGGCGAGAACCTCCGCGTGCACGCCCGATCCCTCGGCGGGCCGGTGCCGGTCACGACGGCGGTGGAGTGGGGCCGCCAGCTCGTCGACGCCCTCGAGTACCTCCACGCGCAGGGCATCGTCCACCGGGATCTCAAGCCCGAGAACGTGCTCGTCACGAAGGACGGACAGCTGCGGATCATGGACTTCGGCACGGCGATGCTCGACGGGGCCAAGCGACTGACGTGGCGGCACCTGAGCGAGAGCCTGGGCACCCCCGACTACATGAGCCCCGAGCAGATCAAGGGCAACCGGGGTGACGCCCGAAGCGACCTCTACGCTTGGGGCGTGCTCATGTACGAGCTCCTGACCGGTGAGCCGCCGTTCACGGGTGACAACTGGATGGCGACCATGGCCGCGCACCTGCAGGCCGACCCGAAGTGGCTGCGCAGCCACCGCAAAGACGTCTCGCCCCAACTCGAGGCCGTCGTGCTGAAGGCGATGCGCCGCTACCCGGAGCACCGCTACCAGAGCGCCGCCGCGCTGGCCCACGACCTCGACCACCTGGACGAGCTCGACCCGGCCAACTTCGACCTGTCCCCGGAGCCGCCGATGGGCGGGATGGCCGCCACCGAGTCGGCGAAGCGCTTGTGGGCGTTCGTGGCGCTCGTCGCCGTCAGCTTCGTCGGCGTGTGCGCCGTGATCATCACCCTCGCAGTGGTGCTGCGGTGACCCGATCCGACCTAACGGGCATCCAGTGGGTGCGCCTGAGCTTCGTGGACGTGTTCGGGACCAGCAACTCGGTGCAGATCCCCGCCGGCCGCTACGACGAGGCCGCCGACCGCGGCACCCCCTTCGACGGCTCAGCGCTCGAGGGACGGGCCCGCTACCTCGAGTCGGACATGCTGCTGCGCCCCGTGCCGGCCACCCTCGTCGAACTCGGCCACGGTGTCGCCCGCGTCGTGTGCACCGCCCACACCCCCGACGGGACCCGCTGGCCCGGCGACCCGCGCTACGCACTCGAGTCGCTGCTCGACGACGTCGGCGAGGTCGGCGACCAGACGACGGCCGCCGCCGAGCTCGAGTTCTACCTGCTCGACCTGGACGACGAGCCGGTCGACACCGGCGGCTACTTCGACGAGATCGAGAACGAGGGGACGAGGGTGGCGCGTGCCGCGGCGGAGCGGCTCGTCAGCTGCGGCGTGCCGGTCGACGCCTGCCACCACGAGGCCGGACCCGGCCAGTACGAGCTCGACCTCGGTGCCCTGCCCCCGCTGCGCCTCGCGGACGGGCTGGTGCTCGCCAAGCAGATCGTGCGGGACCAGGCGCGCGCCACTGGTATGCACGCCACATTCATGCCCCAACCCTTCGCCGGGGAACCCGGCTCGGGTCTCCACGTCCACCAGCGGATGCGGGACCGCCTCGTCGACGCCGCCGGATCCCTCGACGTCGAGGGTCGCGGCTTCGTCGCCGGGCAACTCACCCACGGCCGGGGGCTCAGCGCCCTCGCCGCGCCGACCGTCAACTCCTACAAGCGGCTCCACGCCGGCCCCGAGGCGCCCGGCGCCGTCGTGTGGGCCCACACCAACCGGGCCGCGCTGCTGCGGGTCAGCTCCTACCGCGGAGCCGAGGCGTCGATCGAGTACCGGGGCGCCGACCCGTCCGCCAACCCGTACCTGCTGCTCACCGGGCTCCTCGCCGCCGGCTTCGACGGCCTCGAGCGGGGCCTCGAGCTGCCGAGCCCGGCGGAGGAGTCGGCGTACGGCTACGACCCCGCGGTCGGTGAGACGCTCCTCGAGCCGCTGCCCCGCAACCTCGACGACGCGCTCGACGCGCTCGTCGCCGACGACCTCCTGGTCGACACGTTCGACGATCAGCTCCTCGCCCGACTCCTCGACGGGCGACGCGCCGAGGCCGAGGAGTACCGGGGCCTCGTCACCGACTGGGAGCGGGACCGCTACCTCGAGGACACCTGAGGGCAAAACCCCGTCACCGACCACCACGCGGGGCCGAGTGCCGATGATCCGTCGCCGAGCCCCGCGGCAGCGGCGACCGCGATGCGCGCTCCTACCCCGGCGCGTCGCGGCCCGGACCCGCGATGGCCGCACCGAGCTGATCGGCGAGGGCCACGGCCAACGCGCGGTTCTCTGAGGGCAGGCGGATGCCGGTTCCGTCAGCGGGCATGGTGAGCACGAACCGGCCGAGCAGCTGGCCGCCCCCTCGCACCGGGAGCTCCAGCTGACTGTTCAATCCCTCGGCGTCAGGCTGGCCAGCGTCGACCCGCACACCCCGGTGGCGCAGTTGCGGCAGCGTGCTGCGGAACGGCGGCCGTTCGAACCGGCAGCTCTTCAGGTCGAGGAGGCTCGTGAGCTCGTTCTGCACGAGGGCCACGAGGCGGCCCGTGGACTCGCCGCCGGCAGCGAGCTCCGCGAGGTGCCGCAGGCGTTCGGCCTCCCGCGAGCTTCGGCGGGCCACGGCGTGGCTGCGGCGGCTGCGCGCCACGATCTCGCCGACCACGAGACCGACGACCAGGAGCAGGGCGACGGTCTGCACGTCGCCGCCACTGCTGATCGAGAACGAGTAGTAGGGGCGGGTGAACAAGAAGTCGAGTGAAACCGCGGCGGAGATCGCGGCGACGGCCCCGCCCAGTCGGCCGCCCATGATGGCGGCGACGAGGACAGTGAGAACGAGGATCAGCGCGACGTTCGACGTGCGGAGCTGGGGGCGGAGCGGGAGCATCACGAGGGCCGCGGCGATGGGGCCGGCGACCGCGACGACGACCGCCAGCGCAGGCAGGCGTTCGCCGGACCTCGATCCCTCCGGTTCTTCCTCCACGGCCGGTCGGCCTTTGCTCTCGGAACGTCGGTGCGCCGAGCACCGACACGCGCGGATGGTAACCGGCGCTCCGCGGTGTCGGGCCGGCCACGGACCGGGACGACGCCGCGTCTCGTCAGGGTCCGATGAGCAGCGACCGGAGCGCGTCCTCGGACTCGGGTGTCACGAGCGCGAGCACCTCGTCGCCCGTGGTCACCGTCGTGTCACCGCGTGGGACGATGACGTGACCGGTCCGGACGACGGCGACGATCACCGCGTCGCGGGGGATCTGCAGCTCGGCGATCGTGTGCCCCGCGGCGGGGGAGTCCTCGGCGAGGGTCACCTCGACGAGGCGGGCCTGGCCACCCTCGAACTGCAGCAAGCGAACGAGCGACCCGACCGAGACCGCTTCCTCGACGAGGGCGCTCAGGAGGTGCGGCGTGGACACCGAGACGTCGACGCCCCACGTCTCGTTGAACAGCCACTGGTTCTTGGGGTGGTTGACCCGGGCGACGACCCGCGGGACCGCGAACTCCTGCTTGGCGAGCAACGAGATCACGAGGTTGTCCTCGTCGTCACCGGTCGCGGCGACCATGACGTCGGCACCGTCCACGCCCGCGGCGTGCAGCGACGCGACCTCGCAGGCGTCACCGACGAAGTAGTCGACCGCCAGCGAATCCCGCAGCCGCTGAATCAGCTCGGGGCTCTTGTCGAGCATGAGGACGTCGTGGCCCGCTTCGTGGAGATCACCGGCGATGTAGGTCCCGACGTTGCCGGCGCCGGCGATCGCGACTTTCACGTCAGTGCCCCGCCTTCCGGGGCGGCTCGGCGAGGGTGTGGGCGAGCTCGTCCAGGTCCGCCTTGCGCACCGCGAGGTGCAGCACGTCGCCTTCCTGGCCGACGAGGCCGGGGGCGGCGAGCGCCGCCTGCCCGGCCCGGTTGAGCGACACGAGCCGGAACCGCGGATCGTCGGTGAGCGCCCCGAGGCTGTGACCGGCCCAGGCGTCGGGCAGGGCGCGCTCGACCAGCACCACCTGGCCGCTCGGCTCGGACCATTCGGTGACGCTCTCGTGCTCGAACAGCCGACGCATCACCTGATCTGTCGTCCAGGTGACGGTCGCGACGGTCGCGATCCCGAGCCGCTGGTAGATGACGGCCCGCCGCGGATCGTAGATGCGGGCCACCACCCGGGGGATCTCGTAGGTCTCCCGTGCGATCCGGGCCGCCAGGATGTTGGAGTTGTCGCCGCTGGTCACCGCGGCGAGCGCCCCAGCCTCGTGGACGCCGGCGGCCTCCAAGTGATCGCGATCGAACCCGAACCCGTGAACGGTCCGCCCCGAGAACTCGACCGGGAGCCTTCGGAACGCGGCGTCGCGCTTGTCGAGGACGGCCACACTGTGGCCGTCCCGGTCGAGGCCGACCGCCAGCTCCGCACCAACCCGGCCGCAGCCGACGACGATCACGTGCACGCCAGATCCTGACACAGCGCCGACGGACGGGCGTCGTCGGGCGTAGGGTGTCGTTTCGGCGGCGCGAGCCGTTCGACCGGCCTCCGGAGCCCGATGCAGACCGAGCCCGATCTCCGAACCTCGCCGCCGTCCGCCGGCGACACCGCGTCCTCGTCCGCGCCCGACGTGCCGGAGTCGCTCGGATACCGGATCAAGAACCGGCTGCTCGGGCCGCCGCTCAACACCGAGGCACTCGCGCACGAGCGGCTGGGCAAGCCCACCGCGCTCGCGGTGTTCGCGTCCGACAACCTGTCGTCGGTCGCGTACGGCACCGAGGAGATCCTCACGCACCTCGTCCCGTACGTCGGCGTCGCCGCGTTCGCGCTCGTGATGCCGATCACCATCGGCTTGCTCGTCGTGCTGGCATTCCTGATCCTGTCGTACCGTCAGACGATCAAGGCGTACCCGAGCGCGGGTGGCGCCTACATCGTCACGCGAGACAACTTCGGGCTGTTGCCCGCGCAGGTCGCCGGCGTCGCGCTCCTGACCGACTACGTGCTCACCGTCGCCGTGTCCGTGGCGGCGGGAACCGCGGCCTTGACCTCGGTCGCGTCCGGCCTCACCCCCTACGCGGTGCCGATCTCGGTGTTCTTCATCGTGTTCATCGCGTTCGGCAACCTGCGGGGCGTGCGGGAGTCGGGTCGGATGTTCGCGCTGCCCACGTACTTCTTCATCGGCAGCATGGTGGCGCTGCTCGGGATCGGCGTCGGCAAGATGCTGTTCGGCCACCTTCCCGTTGAATCGCTGCACCACGCGGGTCTCGTGACCGTCGGGCACGCCGGGAGCGGCTGGCTCGCCGGGGCGACGCTGTTCATCGTGCTCCGGGCCTTCGCGTCGGGCGGTGCCGCGGTCACCGGCGTCGAGGCGATCTCGAACGGCGTCCCCGCGTTTCGGGTCCCGGAGTGGCGCAACGCCCGCACCACCCTCGTCATCATGGGCTCGACCCTCGGGACCATGTTCCTCGGCCTCTCGCTCCTCGCCGCGCACATGCACATCGCCCCCTACGCCAAGGGCACGCCGACCGTCATCTCCCAGATCGGCAAGATCGTCTTCGGATCCAGCCCCGCCGGCAACGCCCTCTACTACTGCCTGCAGGCGGGCACCATGCTGATCCTGGTGCTCGCCGCGAACACCTCGTTCGCGGACTTCCCCCGGCTGGCGAGCTTCCACGCCGGCGACAACTTCATGCCCCGCCAGCTCACCAAGCGCGGGCATCGTCTCGTCTTCTCGAACGGCATCATCGCCCTCGCCGTCGCGTCCACGGTGCTCGTCGTCATCACCGCCGCTCGGGTGGACCGACTCATCCCGCTCTACGCGATCGGCGTGTTCACCTCGTTCACGCTGTCGCAGGCGGGCATGGCCCGCCATCACATCCGGATCAAGGAGCCGGGCTGGCGGCGCGGACTCTTCATCAACGGCACCGGCGCGCTCTTGTCGCTCATCGTCGACGTGATCATCGCCGTCACGAAGTTCAAGCCGGCCGGCGCCATCCTCGGCGCGTGGGTGATCATCCTGCTCGTCCCGGTCATGGTGTACGGGCTGACCCGGCTGAACAAGCAGTACGAGGCCGAGGCGGAGGAGCTCGAGGAGAACGCGCCGCAGGCCGCGGAGGCGCCGATCCTGCGCCGCCACGTCGTCCTCGTCTTCGTGGACCGCCTCGACCTGTCCGCGGCGCGTGCGATCCAGTACGCACGGACGCTGATGCCCGACGAGCTGCGGGCCGTACACTTCGACCTCGATCCGGTGCGCACCGAGGACCTCGCGGTCAACTGGCGTCGCCTGGGCCTGGCCCGGCTGCCGCTCGACCTGCTCGAGTGCCCGGACCGTCGGCTGGCGCGGGGCGCGCTCGATGTGGTCGCCGAGGTCGTCGCTGACGGGGAGACCGAAGCCACCGTGCTGCTGCCGCGACGCGAGTACAACCGATTCTGGCATCGGGCGCTGCACGACCGCACCGCCAACCAGATGGCCGCGGTGCTGAGCGACCTGCCCCACGCCAACGTCACGATCGTGCCGTTCCATCTCGGGCAGGGCCACCGCCGCACGCGGCCGCCGGCCCGGCTCCGGCGCAACGGCCGGGGACGGCCGGACACGCCCCCGCAGGGCCCCACACCTGACCCCGGGCTCGCCGTCGATGGCGCGGTGCCGATCGACGCGATCCACGACCGCGAGCGGGTCCGCGTTGCCGGGCGGGTCCACGCCCTCCGCGTCCAGCCATGGGCGGGGCAGCCCACCCTGGAGTGCACGATCACCGACGGCACCGGGCGCCTCACCGTGGTGTTCCTCGGCCGACGCCACATCGCCGGGATCGAGCCGGGCGCCCGGATCGTCGTCGACGGGATCGTCGGCACCCGGGCCGGCACGCGCGTCATCCTCAACCCCGAGTACCAGCTGCTCGCCGCGCCCGACCCCCAGCCCCCGCCGAAGCGGCCCGCCCGGCACTGACGCCCAGGAGCCTCGCCGCGCGAGCGGGTCGGGCGGCGTCGCCCGGCCGAGCGCGACGCCGGTTCAGGCCGTGGCGCGGTAGAGGCCCTCGATCTCGTCGGCGTACTTCGCGTCGATGCCGCGCCGCTTCAGCTTCATCGTGGGGGTCAGCTCCTCGGAGTCCGGGAGCCATTCCTCGCCGAGCACGGCGACGCGCTTGATCTGCTCGACCCGGTTGAACCGCTCGTTGACGCCCGCGACCTCGCGCTCGACCTCGGCGACGACGGTGGGGTCGCGGGCCAACTCGGGCAGCGACGCGTCGACACCGTGCGCCTTCGCCCACGCGGGCGCGACCTCGGGGTCGAGCACGACGAGCGCGGCCATGTAGGGCCGGTTGTCACCGATCACGGCGGCCTGCCCGATCAGCGGTGACGACTTCAGCGCCGCTTCCAGGTTCGCGGGCGAGATGTTCTTGCCGCCGGCGGTGATGATGAGCTCCTTCTTGCGGTCGACGATGCGCAAGTAGCCGTCGTCGTCGAGCTCGCCGATGTCACCGGTGCGGAGCCATCCCTCGTCGACGGCCTCGGCGGTGCGGCTCGGGTCGTTCAGGTAGCCGCGGAAAATGTTGCCGCCCTGGGCGAGGACCTCGCCGTCGTCGGCGAGGCGGACGGTGGCGCCGGGGATCGCCGGCCCGACCGTCCCGACCTTCACCCGCAGCGGCGTCCAGGTGTGCGGCCCGGTGGTCTCAGACAGCCCGTAGATCTCGGAGAGCTCGACCCCGAGGGACCGGAAGAACAGGAGCGTCTCGCGGGGAATGGGGGCGGCGCCGGTGATCGCCGTCACCACCTGGTCGAGGCCGAGCAGCTCGCGGACGAACGTCAGGGTCGGGGCGTGCGTCTCGTACTCGGCGGCCAGGTCGGGGGGCAGGGGCTCGCCGCGGGCCCGGAAGGCCTGCTCGCGCTCGCCGACGGCCAGCCCCGCCTCGAGCGCCGCGGCTTGGTCGGGGTCCTTCCCGGCGACGGCGAGGATCCCGGCGTGGAGCTTCTCCCAGATGCGCGGGACGGCGAAGAGGACCTGGGGCCGGACGTGGGGCAGGTAGCCGGCGACCAGGGACGGCTCCGGGCAGGTGGTGACCTCGTACCCGAAGCTGATGCCCTGGTAGTGCGACATCTCGCGCTCCGCGATGTGGGCCATCGGCAGATACGACACGACCCGGAACCCGGTCGGGTCGATCGGCTCCATCGCGAGGCGCATGCTCTCGGTGGTCCACACGATGTTGGCGTGATCGAGCATCACGCCCTTCGGCGGCCCGGTGGTCCCCGACGTGTAGATGATCGTGGCCAGGTCGTCGGTGCGCGCGACGCCCGCCGCAGCGTCGAGGTCCACGGGCGCCGCGCCGCACAGCTCCTCGAAGTGCAGCACGTCGCCTGGTGCCCGACCGTCGTCGTCGATGACGACCACGTGCTCGAGGCAGGGCAGCTCGTCGCGGACCTTCAGCAGCCGCTCGAGGTAGTCGACGTCCTCGACGATGGCGGTCACCGCGCCGGAGTGGCGGACGAGGTACTCGATCTGCTCCGGTGCCGAGGAGTTGTAGATCGACACCGGCGTCGCCCCGACCAGGACGGTGGCGACGTCGGCGATGTGGAACTCGGGCCGGTTGCGCATCATGAGCACGACCCGCTCGCCGTGGACCACCCCGAGGTCGCTGAGCGCCGCCGCGAGGCGACACGACCGGTCCCCGTAGTCGGCCCAGGTCCACTCCCGCCAGGCGTCGCCGTCCTGCCAGCGCAACGCCACCGCCCCCGGCCGCGCCACGACCGTGTCACGGAAGCACGTCGCGACCGTCTGGCCCGCGACCCTCGCTGCGAGCTGCTCCGACGTGACGTGCGCCACCGTCGCCCCCCTGTTCGCGCAGCAGTCTCGCGCGCCGGCCAGGGCCCAGGCCCGACGCCCCGCCCCCCGCACCCGTTGGTATTGGCTCAGGGTTGGTCTGTCACACCGTCTGTTTTCCGCGTCGCGAGAGCCGTCGGTCCCTCGGTAGGAGGGAGCGTGAAACTGCCTTCGGGCTGCCGACGTAACGCCGAATGAGGGGGCCGAACCTGGCCCACTACCGAGCCGTTGTCCACAGGGCCGGTGGACAACCCGGCCCACCAGGTGGAAAACCTGTGGAGATTGGTGGATACTGGCGCCGACCGCGTCCCGAGGAGGCCGTTGGGGCGCCCGGCAGCCGGGCCGGGTCTCTACGCCGAACCCTCCTCGGGACGCGTCGCGTCCCGGGCTCAGAACCGCTCGGCGAAGCACCGGTGCTCGAGACCGCCGAGCACCAGCTCCCCGTAGATGCCCTGGATCATCGAGCGGCACCGCTCGGCCCACGCGAACGCCGCCGGGTCGAGCACCCGGCGCATCACCTGCGTGTACCCGCCCTCGTAGACCCGGTACTCGGCCCAGGCGCCCGGATAGTCCTTCGTGCACCCCACCTCGGCGAAGGGGACCTTGCGGGCGGCGGCGAAGCGGCGGACCCGGTTCGTGTGGGTGTGCCCGGCGAAGTAGCCGACGAGGTGGTCGTGGCGGGCGAACACGCCGACGAGCGCCTCACTGTCGGCCGGCTGGATCCCGAAGTAGGGGCCGTCGGGGCGCTGGGGGGCCTCGACGTTCCAGCAGTGGTGGTGGCCGAACACCAGCACGGGGCCGGTCCGCTCGACGGCGAGGTCGTCGAGCCACTGCACCTGGTCGGCGGGCAGCCGCCCGGCGTCGGTGCCGGGGATCACGGTGTCGAGCACCGCGAGGGTGACCCCGGGGAGGTCGATGGCGTACGGCGCGTCCTCGACCGCGAGGGTCGGGTCGAGCAGGGCGTCGTGGTTGCCGCGCACGTGGCGCATCCGGTCGCCGAGCCCCCCGTACACCGCGAGGAACGCCGCGTACTCGGCGTCGCTGCCCACCGCGGTCAGGTCGCCCTTGACCACGACCGCGTCGGGGTCGAGGGCGCGCATCTCGCGGACCACGGCCCGGTTCATCGTCTCGGGATACGGCGGGTCGCCCGGCGCGGACTCGAGGATCGGGCCGATGGCGTCGGTCGCCGGGTCACCGGTCAGGCCGGCCCGACGCTCACCGAGGTGGGTGTCGTTCGCGGGTCGCGACCGTCGCGAGGAGCCGACCCGGCGGGCGGGCCAGCGTCCGGACGCGGGCCGGCAGGAACCGGCCCGGCGCGGCGCCCTCCACCTCGAGCGCGACCTCGGTGTCGGGCTCGAGGCCGGTGACCCGCGCCGCGTGCTGCGGCCCGACCGTGGTGACCTCCCGGGCGCCGACCCGGGTCGTGACCGCCTCGCCGGGCGGGGTGGTGAAGGTGACGACGACCTCGTCGGGCCCGACGCTGATCAGCTCGGGGGCGACCGGCGAGGCCGTCACGCCCGGGAGCGGCCGGGCCGGCGGCCCGACAGGCGCCACGGGCCGCGGCGCAGCCCTCCCCGGTGGGCCCGCAGCCGGGCGGTGTGCACCCACTCGTCGAGCAGGTCGATCGGCGCGGCGTGATGGGCCCGGGGCACGCAGGCCGCGACCGCGGCGACGATGGCCGCCACCTCCTCGGGGGTGGCGTCGGGCGTGATGACCCGCAGCCTCGGAGCCGGCGGCGCCATGCCTACAGCGGCACGTTGCCGTGCTTGCGCTGCGGGAGCTGCTCGCGCTTGGTGCGCAGCATGTCGAGGGACCGCACCAGCACCCGCCGGGTCTCGCGCGGGTCGATGACGTCGTCGACGTAGCCCCGCTCGGCCGCGATGTAGGGGTTCGCGAACCGCTCGGTGTACTCCTCGATCAGCTCGGCGCGCCGGGCCTCGGCGTCGGCAGCGGTGTCGATCTCCTTGCGGAAGATGATGTTCACCGCGCCCTGCGGCCCCATGACCGCCACCTCGGCGGACGGCCACGCGAACGCCAGGTCGGCACCGATCGACTTGGAGTTCATGACCACGTATGCGCCGCCGTACGCCTTCCGCGTCACGATCTGGACCCGGGGCACCGTCGCCTCGCAGTACGCGTACAGCAGCTTGGCGCCGTGGCGGATGATCCCCCCGTACTCCTGGTCGGTGCCGGGCAGGAACCCGGGCACGTCGACGAACGTCACGAGCGGCACGTTGAACGCGTCGCAGACCCGCACGAACCGCGCCGCCTTCTCCGACGCGTCGATGTCCAACGTTCCGGCCAGCACCTGGGGCTGGTTCCCGACGATCCCGACGACATGCCCGTCGATGCGCGCGAACCCGCAGACGATGTTCATCGCCCAGAGCTGGTGCACCTCGAAGAAGTCGCCGTCGTCGACCACCTCGGCGATCACCCGCTTCATGTCGTACGGCTTGTTCGGTGCGTCGGGGATCAGCTCGACGATCCCCTCGCAGCGCCGGTCCGGGTCGTCGGCCGGCTCGAAGTACGGCGGGTCCTCCAAGTTGTTGCGGGGCAGGAACGACAGCAGATAGCGGACCTGCTCGAGGCAGGCCTCCTCGCTCTCGGCCACGAACGACGCGACCCCCGACTTCGAGGCGTGCGTCATCGCCCCGCCGAGCTCCTCCTGGGTGACGTCCTCACCGGTCACCGTCTTCACGACGTCGGGCCCGGTGATGAACATGTGGGAGGTGCCCTTCACCATGAACACGAAGTCGGTCATCGCCGGCGAGTAGACGGCGCCGCCGGCGCACGGGCCGAGGATCACGCTGATCTGGGGGATGACCCCCGACGCCTTCACGTTGCGGAAGAAGATCCCGCCGTAGGCGGCGAGCGACACCACGCCCTCTTGGATGCGGGCGCCCGCGCCGTCGTTCAGCCCCACGACCGGGCAGCCGACCAATTCGGCGAGATCCATGACCTTGTGGATCTTCTCGGCGAAGACCTCGCCGAGGGCGCCGCCGAACACGGTGAAGTCCTGCGCGAACACGAACACCTTGCGGCCCTCGATCGCGCCCCAGCCGGTCACCACCCCGTCGGTGAGCGGCCGCGTCTGCTCGATCCCGAACCCGTGGGCCCGGTGCCGGGCCAGCATGTCGAGCTCGACGAACGACCCCGGGTCGAGCAGCCGCTCGAGGCGCTCCCGGGCGGTGAGCTTGCCGCGGGCGTGTTGGCGCTCGACGGCCGCGGGGCTGCCGGCGTGCGCCGCCTGCTCGCGCAGCGCGCCGAGCTGGCTGAGCCGCTCCTCGATCGGGTGGGGCACCGGCGCCACCGCCGCGGCGGGTGCCGCCTCCCCGCGAACCTCGTCCTCCTGGGCCGCCATCGCTGCAGGCTACTGCTGGGCCTCCGCCGGGCGGTCGGGCCGGGACGCGACGAGGCCCCGCCACGAGGGCGGGGCCATCGGCGCAGGTGCGGGCGTCAGGCGGTGGCGCCGACGTCGAGCGCCTCGGGCTGGGCCTGGGGCGACCCGACGTGGATCTGCACCTTGCGGGGCTTGGCCTGCTCGGCCACCGGGACCCGGACGGTGAGGACGCCGTGCTCGTAGCTCGCCTCGAGCCGGTCGGCGTCGAGCGCGTCACCCAGGAGCACCTGGCGGCTGAACGTGCCCTGGGTCCGCTCGCGGGCCAGGACCTGCTCGCCGTCGCCGGGCGTCCAGTGCCGCTCGGCCTTCACCGTCAAGACGTTGCGCTCGATGTCGACGTCGAGCGTGTCGGGCGCGACGCCGGGCAGGTCGAAGCGCAACTCGACGGCGTCACCACGGCGGACGGCGTCCATCGGCATCCACGCCGAGGTGGCGCGGTGGAAACGGTCCAGCTCCCGGAAGGGGTCGTACCACACCACTTTCGTACCTCCATCGTCTGGGGAGCCCGGGCGGGCCCTCCCACCAGGAGCCAACCGGCCGCCCCGGAGGCACTATTCCGCTCCGACTGAGAAAAGTTCAGTGGGACGGCATCAACTCTTGGTGGCGGGGAGGGGAGTCGGCGTCCCGAGGGGCGCCCCGCCGAGGGCGCCGAGGAAGGAGGCGATGAGGAGCCCGCCGGCGGCGAGGATCACCGCCACCGACCCGACATAGGCCGCCCCGACCGGCACGGTCGCCAGGCTGCGGTCCCGGAGGGCGGCGACGGTCCCGGCCACGGTGAGACCGGTGAGGGCGAGCAGCGCGGCGCCGACCACGAGGGTCCCGACGGCGAGCCGGGTACCCCGCGTCGCGCGGTGCCGCTCGGCCCGGGTCCCGCTCGGGGCCTCAACGAGGACGGCGCAGATCGCTGCCGCCCACGCCACGGCGAGGAGCAGCCCGGCGATGGCGTCGCTCGGACGGTGCCACCCGGCGGTGACGGTGGCCGCCCCGACCGCGACGGCGTACCCGGTGCCGGCGACGGCGGTGACGCCCCGCCAGCGGGGTGGGACGACGAGCACGACCCCGAGCGCCAACGACGCGGCGACCGCGGTGTGCCCGCTCGGGAAGCTCGCGGTGGCGAGGCGGGCCGGGCCGGTGAGCGCCGGGCGGGTCAGGATCCGCTTCAGCAGCTCGGCCGTGCCGGTGGCGCCGCCGATGAGCACCGCGGCCGCGACCCCGAGACGCAGCTGGGCTCGGGTGATGGCGAGCACCACGATCGCCCCGCCGACGAGGACGAGGGACGACACGTCGATGCTGTTCAACAGCCGCTGCGTCGCCTCCTGCACCCGGTAGTTGAGGGACCGGCCGAGCAGCGCGTCGTCGTCGAGATGCTGGCCGACGTGGGTGCGCACCGCGACGAGGTACACGACGGCGAGCGCGACGACGCACGCCCCACCGAAGGCGAGCAGGACGAGGCGGCGGCGGCGAGGGTCGTCGGGGAGGGGGCCGATCCCCCCAGTCTGGCCACGGGGCGACGCGCGAGGCCCCTCCGGGGGGTCATTCCTGGACGAGCTCGATGAGGGTCCCGAACGACGACTTGGGGTGCACAAAGGCCACCGTGGTCCCCCGGCTCCCCGGCCGGGGCTCCTCGTCGATGACCCGGTGCCCCTCGGCCTTCACCCGGGCGAGCGCCGCCGCGCAGTCGTCGACCCGGTACCCGACGTGGTGGAGCCCCTCCCCCCGGGTGGCGAGGGACTTCGCGACCGGCGAGTCGTCCCGGATCGGGGTCAGGAGCTGGATGTAGGAGCCGGCCACGGCGAGGAGCGCCTCCTCGACGCCGTCGGACTCCACGACCTCGCGGTGCGCCACCTCGGCGCCGAACGTGTCGCGGTAGTACGCGATGGCCGCCTCGAGGTCGTGCACCGCGATCGCCACGTGGTCGATCGCGGTCAGCTCACGCACGGCACCACGCTACGTCGCGCCGTCAGCCGTCGTGCCGGCGGAACAGCGTGATCTGGGGCAGGAGCTGCTCGCGCCGCTCGGGGTCGGTGACGCCGAGACCCTCCTCGGGCGCGAGCGCCAGCACGCCGAGCTTGCCCTCGTGGCGGTTGTGATGGACCTCGTACGCCGCGGTGCCGGTCTCCTCGAGGGGGAAGACCCGGGACAGCGTCGGATGGATCTTCCCGTCGCAGAGCAGCTGGTTCGCGGCCCACGCCTCCCGGTAGTTCGCGAAGTGCGAGCCCTTGATCGTCTTCAGCATCATCCACAGGTACCGGTTGTCGTACTCGATCGTGTAGCCGCTCGTCGCGGCGCAGGTGATGATCATCCCGCCGCGCTTGCAGACGAACACCGACGCGCCCATCGTCTGGCGGCCCGGGTGCTCGAACACGATGTCAGGGTCGGTGCCGGCCAGGCCGCGGATCGTCTTGCCGAGGCGGCGCCACTCGCCGGGGTCCTGGGTGTGCTCGTCGGACCAGAACCGGTACCCGTCGGCCTGGCGGTCGATCACGTGCTCGACGCCGAGCTCGTGGAGCAGCGCCACCTTGTCGGCCGACGACACGACACCAACCGGGGTGCCGCCGCCGTTCAGCACGTACTGGCAGGCGTAGGCGCCGATCCCGCCGGTGGCGCCCCAGATGAGCACGGTCTGGCCCTGGGTCATCTGGGCGCCGTGGGGGCTGACGATCATCCGGTAGCTCGTGGAGTTGCACAGGGCGTTGACCGCCGCCTCCTCCCAGGTCAGGTGGGCCGGCTTCGGCATCAGCTGGTTGGCGCGGACGAGGGCGAGCTCGGCGAGGCCGCCGTAGTTGGACTCGAAGCCCCAGATCCGCTGGTTCGCGGCGAGCATGGCGTCGTCGTGCGACGACGGGTCCTGGTCGTCGACGTAGTTGCAGTGCACGGTCACCGCGTCCCCGGGCCGCCAGCGCCGCACCGCCGACCCGACCCGGAGGACGACCCCGGCCGCGTCGCTGCCGAGGACGTGGAACGGCTGGTCGTGGCGGGCCCCCCAGACGCTCTCCTTGCCGAGCCGGGTGAGGAACTGGAACGTGGGCAGCGGCTCGAAGATCGCGGTCCAGACGGTGTTGAAGTTGATCGACGAGGCCATGACCGCGACGTACGCCTCATCGGGCGCCAGCTCGGGCAGGGGCACCTCGTCGAGGTGCACCGACGCGCGCGGGTCCTTCTCGTCGGAGGGGAGGCCGGCGAACATCTCCTGCTCGTCGGCGCGGACCACCGCGCCGCGGTAGCTGTCGGGCAGCGCCAACGCGCCGATCTCGTCGCCGGGCGCGCCGTCGAGGATCGCGGTGCGGATGGCGTCGATCTCACTCACACGCGCCGCCACGGTCGGCGACCGGGTCGGTCGCCGCGGGGGTGACTCGCCGGGCGCCCGGCGGCGCGTGGCGCAGACATGCACGCGGACATCGACCGGGAACCCTACGCGCGGCGCTTCGACCGGCGCGCCTGCGCCAGCCCGGAGGTACCATCGCTCACCCGTGCCCGCGGCACGTCAGGAGGGCTCGATGCCAGGTTCGGTGATCGTCTCGTTCGCCCGTACACCGATCGGGAAGCTGTCGGGTGCCCTCGCGTCGCTCACCGCGATGGACCTGGGCGGCACGGCGATCAAGGCCGCGCTCGAGCGCGGCGGGGTCGGACCCGAGCAGGTCGACTACGTCGTCATGGGCCAGGTGCTGCAAGCCGGGCAGGGTCAGATCACCGCGCGGCAGGCCGCCGCGCTCGCGGGTGTCCCGATGAGCGTGCCGGCGGTGACGATCAACAAGGTGTGCCTGTCCGGGCTCAACGCGGTGTACCTCGCCGACCAGATGATCCAGGCGGGTGACGCCGAGATCGTCGTCGCGGGCGGCATGGAGTCGATGACGAACGCGCCGTACCTGCTGCCCAAGGCCCGGGCCGGCTACCGGATGGGCAACGGCGAGCTCGTCGACTCGCTGATCCAGGACGGGCTGTGGTGCGCGTTCGACGCCGTGCACATGGGGACCGGCACCGAGCGCTACACCGGGCAGGTCGGCGGCCTCACCCGCCAGGCCCAAGACGACCTCGCGGCCCGGAGCCACGAGCGGGCCGCCGCCGCGCAGAAGGAAGGGCGCTTCGCCGACGAGATCACCCCGGTCGCCATCCCCCAGCGCAAGGGCGACCCGATCCTCGTCGAGGCCGACGAGGGGGTGCGCCCCGAGACGACGGCCGAGTCGCTCGGGACGCTGCGGCCCGCCTTCGATCCGGACGGCACCATCACGGCCGGCAACGCGTCGCAGATCTCGGACGGCGCCGCGGCGCTCGTCGTGACGAGCCGCTCGAAGGCCGAGGAGCTGTCGCTCACCCCGGTCGCCGAGCTCGTCAGCTTCGGGATGGTGGCCGGCCCCGACACGTCGCTGCTGCAACAGCCGTCCCGCGCCATCAAGCGGGCCCTCGAGCCGATCGACAAGACGGTCGCCGACCTCGACCTCGTCGAGCTGAACGAGGCGTTCGCCGCCGTCGGGCTCGAGTCCATGCGGGACCTCGGGTTGAGCGACGACGTCGTCAACGTCAACGGCGGCGCCATCGCGCTCGGCCATCCGATCGGCATGTCGGGCGCGCGGGTCTTGCTGACCCTCATCAACGAGCTGCACCGCCGGGGTGGCGGGCTCGGCGCCGCCGCGCTGTGCGGCGGCGGCGGGCAAGGAGACGCCGCGATCGTCGCCGTGTCCTGACCGCGCCACGGCGCGACGGTCACCCCAGAGCCGATCGCTACGCTTCGCCCCCATGGTCCCCGTGCGGCTCCGTGAGGCGCTGGAGAACGAGACCACCGTCGACCTGAACGCGCTGCGCGGGGTCGGCGTCGCGATGCTCGGGGTCGCCGCCGTCCGACCGCTCGTCCCGTTCGAGTTCGTGCCGCCGTGCCCGCTGCGCACCCTGACCGGCATCCCCTGCCCGCTCTGCGGGATGACTCGGGGCGTCACCGCCGCCGTGCACCTCGAGTTTGGCCGCGCCGTGTTCCTCAACCCCGGAAGCATCGCCGCGGTGGTGATCTCGCTGCTCGTGCTCGTGGCCTGGCGCACCAAACGGGTGAAGATCCCGGTGTGGGTGGTCTTCGTGCTCCTCGGGCTGATGTGGTCCTGGGAGCTGTTCAAGTACGCGACGGGCCGCGCGCTCTGACGTGGACTCGGCCCGGCCGCTCCCGAAGTTCACGATCGCGGAGGCCGTCACCTACAGCTGGAACGCCTGCTGGCGGAACTTCGCGGCGATGTGCCGGGTCTCCCTCGTCGTGTTCGGCGGGAACGCGGCCCTCGTCATCATCGGCCTGGCCACGAGCACCTCGGTGCTCAGCAACGCGTTCAACCTGCTCGCCGTCCTCGTCGACGTCCTGCTCGTCTTCGGGCTCATCCGCGCCTCCCTCGACGTCGTCGAGGGGCGCACCCCCTCGGTCGGCGAGGCGTTCCGACCCGACGGGTACGGCCCGTACCTCGTGGCGTCGGTGCTCTACCTCGTCGGGACCCAGCTGGGGCTGCTGCTGCTCGTGGTGCCCGGGATCTTCTTCGCGATCGTGTTCCAGTTCTACGGCTACGTCGTCGCCGAGCATCCCGACGTGCCGGCCACGGTCGCGCTGCGGCGCTCCGCGCAGATCACCCGCGGGGCCCGGCTGCGGCTCTGCGGCCTCGCCGCCGTCCTGGTGTTCTTGAACCTCGCGGGGCTGTCCCTGTGCTTCGTCGGGCTGATCGTCACCTCCGCGATCTCGGCCACCGCGCTCGCGTACGTGTACCGGCTCCTCACCGGGCAGCCGGTCGCCGCGCTCTGAGCCTCGCCGTCAGGCCTGCACCTCGCGGCGGCCCTCCAGGGCCCGGCTGAGCGTCACCTCGTCGGCGTACTCGAGGTCACCACCCGCGGGGAGGCCGCTCGCCAGGCGGGTGACCTTCACCCCGAGCGGCTGCAACGCCCGGATGAGGTACAGCGCGGTCGTCTCCCCCTCGATGTTCGGGTTCGTGGCGAGGATCACCTCGGTGATCCCCTCGTCCCGGACCCGTCGGAGCAGCTCCCCGGTCCGGAGCTGCTCCGGACCGATGCCCTCGATCGGCGAGATCGCGCCCTGCAGCACGTGGTAGCGGCCCCGGAACTCGTGGGTGCGCTCCATCGCCACGATGTCGCGGGGCTCCTCGACGACGCAGACCACGGTGGCGTCGCGCCGCTCGTCGCGGCACACGCGGCACAGCTCGCCCTGGGAGAGGTTGAAGCAGCGCCGACACCACGTGACCCGGGCCTTCGCCTCGCGGATCGCCGCCGCCAGCCGGTCGGCGTCCTCCGCCGGGCCCTTCAGCAGCGAGTACGCGATGCGCTGCGCCGACTTGGGGCCCACGCCGGGCAGCCGGCCGAGCTCGTCGATCAGCGCCTGGACCGGCGCCTCGTAGACATCCACGCGGGCGGTGCGACCTCAGCCGAGCAGCCCACCGAGGGCGCCGAGGTCGAGTCCGCCGGTCATGCCGCCCATCGTGCGGGCCTGCAGCTCCTGGGCGGCGCGCAACGCGTCGCTCACCGCCGCGACGACCAGGTCCTCGAGCATCTCGACGTCGTCGGGGTCAACGACGTCCGGCGCGATGGACACGGCGCGCAGCTCGCCCGCCCCGGTCACCGTGGCCTTCACGACGCCGCCGCCGGCTGACCCTTCGACGATCTCCTCGGCGAGCGACGCCTGCGCGCTCGCCATGTCCTGTTGCATGCGCTGCATCTGACGCATGAGGTTCGACTGCGGGTTCGACGGCGGCTTCTGCTTCGCCAACACCGGCTCCTACCGCGCTGGATGTCGTCGACGACGGTAGCGCCGAACGCTTCGGTGAGCCGCGCCTCGGGTGGCTCCGGGGGCGCGTCGGTGGCGTCCAGCACCTCGTCCGCGTCGAGCTCCTCCGGCACGGGGTCGGCCGGCGCCGGCCCGCGATCCGGGGCGGCCGCCGCGAAGTCGGCCGCGGCGACGAGGTTGAACTTCACGTTGCGCCCGAACCGGTCGGCGAGCGCGGCGCGGATCGTGTCGGCCTCGCGCTTGAAGCGCGGCCGGGCGGCCTCGACGAGCTCGGGCGCGACGCCGAACACCACGACGTCACCCTCGACGCGCAGCGGCTGCGCGGCCTGCACGGCCACGCGGGTCGCGGGGGAGAACCCGGGGAGCAGCTCGGCCCAGGCGAGGATCACGTCGTCGAGGTCGAGGTCGCGCGGCGCCACGGCGGGCCGGGCAGGCTCCGGCGGCGGTGCGGGCTCGGGTGGCGGCGCGGGCGCGGACGGTTCGGCGGCGCGGGCGGCCTCCGCCTCGGCGCGCACCGCGCCGAGCGCGCGGCCGGGCGCCCGGGGCGCCGACGGGGCTGCACCCGCCGGCGCGACGGTGCCGGTCGCCGCGCCGGTGCCGGTCCCGACGGTGCGTTCGAGCCGCTCGATGCGCTCCACGACGGTCTGCAGCGGCGGCCCGGCGTCGCGTCGGCTGAGCCGCACGAGCGCGACCTCCAGGACGAGGCGCGGGTCCGCGGCGTCCACGCCGCGCATGTCGACGATCGCCTGGCCGAGGGTCTCGACCATCCGGACCATCGCCGCGTTCCCGAGCCGCTCGCCGAGCTCGGCGAGGCGTCCCTGCTCCGCGGCGGGGGCCTGCAGCTGCACCTTCCCGGCACCCGCGGTGAGCAGGAACGTGTCGCGCGCCGCGACGAGCAGGTCCTCGGCGACGCGGCGGGGCTCGTGGCCGGCCTCGAGCAGCGCGTCGAGGGACACGAGCGCCCGCGCCGCGTCCTCGTCGGCGATGGCATCCAGGACCGCGGCGCGCTGCGAGAACGGCGTGGAGCCGAACACCTCGGCGACCCGGCCGGCGTCGAGGCGCCCGTCGGCGCCGGCGATCGCCTGGTCGAGCAGCGACTCGGCGTCCCGCGCCGACCCGCCCGCGGCGATCGCGATGGTCTCGAGCGCCGCTGGGTCGTACTCGATCCCCTCCTGCCCGAGCAGGTCGGCGAGGCGGTCGACAAGCTGCTCGGTGCTGAGCAGTGTGAACTGGAAGTGCTGGGTGCGCGACCGGATCGTCGGCAGCACCTCCTCGGGGTTCGTGGTCGCCAGCACGAACACGACGTGCGCCGGCGGCTCCTCGAGGCTCTTCAGGAGCGTGTTCGCCGACTCCTTCGTGAGCATGTGCACCTCGTCGAGGATGTACACGGTGCGCTGCCCGCCGAAGCCCTTGTGCGACAGCTGCTCGCGCAGGTCCCGGGCGTCGTCGACCTTGCGCTTCGACGCCGCGTCGATCTCGAAGAGGTCGAGGAACGTCCCGGCGGCGATCGCCCGGCAGGGCTCGCACTCGCCGCACGGCTCCCCGTCGGCGCCGAGATTCTCGCAGTTCAGGGCCTTCGCGAGGATGCGGGCCGTCGTCGTCTTCCCCGTGCCGCGAGGCCCAGAGAACAGGTAGGCGTGCCCGACGCGGCCCTCCCGCACGGCGTTGCGCAGCGCCTGCGTGACGTGCTCCTGGCCGACCAGCTGCGAGAAGCGCTGGGGGCGATACGTCCGGTAGAGCGCCTGGTAGGCCACGGACGGACTGTACCGACGGGGGCGATGGCCCCAAACCGGCTCGGTGATGCGGACCGTGCACCCGCTTCGACCTGACCGCCGTCCGGCCGGGGGCCGCCGTCGGCTCCGGCCAGGCATGCCTGCGGCACCCGGGACCTTCCGCTGAGAGCTGCTTCCTTCCGGACCTGACTCGGTTCGCGGGATCCCGTTGCGCAGGACCCGACCCTCAACACCGGCGAGCAGTCCGATCGAGCGGCGGCCCGGGCCTCAGACGAGCGATCAGCCCCCCATACGTGGATTTGGGGTACAGGGCACCACGAGCTCCCCGCCTAGCACGGTCCGCGCGGTGAGGTTACCGCCGGTGCGTACCATGCCCGCCTCCGGGAGGGATGCGAGAGCGGACAAATCGGCACGCCTGGAGAGCGTGTGTGGGGTAACTCACCGTGGGTTCGAATCCCACTCCCTCCGCCCCGCGGCCACCGGGCCGTGCGCCACGCACCCGCGATGGATACTGGGCGCGGTGGAGATCATGACCCCCGAGCAGGTGCGGGCGTTCCTGCGCGCCGGCACCCGCACCGCCAAGCTGGCCACCACCAGCCGAGACGGCCAGCCCCACGTCACCCCCGTCTGGTTCGTGCTCGACGACGACGACCTCCTCTTCACCACCCACGAGACGAGCCGGAAGGGCCGCGCCCTGCGCCGCGACCCGCGCGTCTCGCTGTGCGTCGACGACGAGCAGCCGCCCTACGCCTTCGTCACCGTGCAGGGCAGCGCCTGGATCGACACCGACCTCACCGAGCTGCGCCGATGGGCCGCCGCGATCGGCGGCCGCTACATGGGTGCCGACCGGGCCGAGGAGTTCGGGCAGCGCAACGGCGTCCCCGGCGAGATGCTCGTCCGCGTCACCCCGACCACGGTCATCGGCCGCCACGCGGTCACCGCCTGAGGTGGCACCGCCCCCGCTCGAGACGCTGATGGCCACCGCCCTCGCCGAGGCCCGCGCCGCTGCCGACCACGACGACGTGCCCGTCGGCGCGGTCGTCGCCGCGACCGACGGCACGGTGCTCGCCCGGCGGCACAACGAGCGGGAGCGCACCGGCGACCCGACGGCGCACGCCGAGGTCCTCGCGCTGCGCGACGCCGCCACCGTCCGCGGGTCGTGGCGCCTCACCGGCTGCGTGCTCGTCGTCACCCTCGAGCCGTGCCCGATGTGCGCCGGCGCGGCCGTGGCCGCGCAGCTCGACCTCGTCGCCTTCGGGGCGGCCGACCCGAAGGCCGGCGCGTTGGGCAGCCTCTACAACCTCGGTGCCGACCCGCGTCTCAACCACGAGCTCACCGTCGTCGACGGTGTCCTCGCCGACGAGTGCGGGGCACTCCTCACCGAGTTCTTTTCCGCCCGGCGGGGCTGACCACCCGGCGGGAGCGGGCCGCGCCCCCCGTAGGATCGACCCCGGAGGGATGCCGGAGCGGCCGAACGGGGCGGTCTCGAAAACCGTTGTGTCCAGCAATGGGCACCGTGGGTTCAAATCCCACTCCCTCCGCTCCTGCCAGAATCACACTGTCTCGGCAGATCAGCCGGAAAGGTTGCGAAACCGGGCCTCGGCGACATCTGGAGGGCCATGCGGGCGTGCCCAACGTGCGAGCACGCGAATCGCGACGGCGCCCGCTTCTGCGAGGAGTGCGGGGCGGTGCTCACCGCGACGCCGAGCGACCCCGGCGCGGCGCGGTCGCTGCCGGCGACGGTCGGCCACAGCCGCTACCGGGTGCAGCGCCTCCTCGGCGAGGGCTCCCGCAAGGTCGTCTACGCGGCCAGCGACACGCGGCTTGGCCGCGATGTCGCGGTTGCGATCATCAAGACGGACGGCCTCGACGACGCCGGGCGCCGGCGCATCGATCGAGAGGCGCGGGCGATGGCGCGTCTCGGCGATCACCCGAACATCGTCACGGTGTTCGACGTCGGTGAAGACAATGGTGAGCCCTACATCGTGTCCGAGGTGATGCCCGGCGGATCGGTCGCCGACGCGATCGAGCGGGCCGACGACCACCGGCTCCCAGTTGACGAAGCGTTGCGGATCGGTGAGCAGGTTGCCCGTGCGCTCGAGCACGCCCACGCGCACGGGGTCGTGCACCGTGACCTCAAACCTGCGAACGTGTGGCTGGCGGCGGACAGTACCGCGCGCCTCGGCGACTTCGGGCTCGCGGCCGAGGCGGACCGATCGCGCATCACGTCCGAGGGCATGGTCGTCGGAACGGTCGCGTACCTCGCCCCCGAACAGGCCGTCGGACGCGCTCCCGACACGCGAAGCGACCTCTACGCCCTGGGTACGTCGCTCTACGAGATGCTCACCGGCCGCCCTCCGTTCCTGGGTGACGACGCGGTCACGGTGATCTCCCAGCACCTGAACACCGCGCCCGTCTCGCCGACGTGGCACAACGCGGCGGTTACGCCGCCGATCGAGGCGCTCGTCATGGCGCTGCTCGAGAAGGATCCCGCGAGGCGACCCGCCGACGCGGGCACGGTCGCGTCCGAGCTCCGACGCCTCCAGACCGTCCCGTCGCTGACCACGGACGACGCCCCGGTTCCCGCCTCGGCGCCGATGACGCAGGCGGCGTCCTTCGGGCGCTTCGTCGGGCGCGCGCAGGAACTCGAGGCGCTGAAGGCGTGGTTCGACGAGACGATGTCGGGCCGGGGACGGCTGGTGATGGTGGTCGGCGAGCCGGGTATCGGCAAGACGCGCTTGGTCGAGGAGCTCGGCGTGTACACCGCGGTGCGCGGCGCCCAGGTGTGCTGGGGCCACTGCTACGAGGGTGAGCTCGGGGTGCCGTACCTTCCCTTCGTCGAGGCGTTGCGTACCTACGTCCGCGACCGGGCCGACGACGAGCTGCGCGCCGAATTGAGCACCGGCGCGCCCGAGGTCGCGACCATCGTGTCCGACCTGCGCCTTCGCTTCCCCGACCTCCCCATGTCGCCCGCGCTGGAGGGCGACGCCGAGCGGCTGCGGCTATTCGAAGGCGTGTCGGCCTTCCTCGCCAACGCGTCGGCGGCCCGCCCGCTGGTCCTGATCCTCGACGACCTGCACTGGGCCGACAAGTCGACGCTGCTGCTCCTCCAGTACCTCGCCCGCAACCTGCGCCGCGAGCGCATCCTGATCGTGTGCACGTACCGCGACGTCGAGCTCGACCGAACGCACCCGCTCGCCGATACGATCGCCGCGCTCCGCCGCGAGCACCTCTACGAGCGGACCCTCCTGCGTGGTTTCGACCGCGACGAGGTGAAGTCGTTCATCGACGCGGTCGGCGAGCAGGAGACCCCGAGGGCCTTCGCCGAGACGGTCCACCGCGAGACCGAGGGCAATCCGTTCTTCGTCGGCGAGATCCTGCGCCACCTCGCCGAGAGCGGCGCGCTCGCGCGGGTCGACGGGCAATGGGTCGGGACCGAGGGCATCGCCGAGCAGCTCCCCGAGGGGGTGCGGGAGGTGATCGGCCGGCGGCTCTCGCGCCTGAGCGAGGACTGCAACCGCATGCTCACGATCGGCGCCGCGATGCCGGGCGGGTTCACGCTCGAGGTGGTCAGCCGCGTCCTCGACGCCGACGAAGACGCCGTGCTCGATCTCCTCGACGAGGCGCTCGCCCGCCAGATCCTGCGCGAGCGGCGGGACCACTCCGGCACCTACGAGTTCAACCACGCGCTGATCCGCCAGACGCTGTACTCCGAGCTCAGCACACCTCGACGGGTGCGGCTGCACCGCCAGATCCTCGGCGCCCTCGAGGAGCACTACGCGGCGAGCGTCGATCCGCACCTGACCGAGCTCGCGTACCACGCGTTCCAGGCCGCCCCCGGCGGCGACGTCGACAAGGCGGTCGACTACGCCACGCGAGCCGGCCAGCGCGCCGCGGCGTCGGCCGCGCATGAGGAAGCCGCCCGCTCCTACGACCTTGGCCTCCAGGCGCTCGAGCTCGAGGACGCACCCGACGAACACCAGCGCGCGGCGTTGCTGCTCGCGCTCGGCGACGCGCATCACCATGCGGGGAGCATCGGCGACGCGCGCGCGGCGCTCGCGCAGGTCGCCGACATCGGGCGGCGCGTCGACGACCCCACGTTGGTCGCGCGCGCCGCGATCGTGCTCAGCACCTTGCGGTGGACGACGTCCGGCGCCGACCCCCTCCTCATGGAGCTACTCGAAGAGGCGACGGCGCGACGAGCGGCGCTCGCCGACGCGTGGCGCGCCCGTCTGCTCGCCTGCCTCGGCAACCAGATCGCCTTCGTCGACGCGCCCCGCCATGCCGAGGTCGCACGGGAGGCGGTCGAGGCGGCTCGCCGATCCGGTGATCCGGGGGCGCTGGCGAGCGCGCTCGCATCCGAAGGGTTCACGGGTCGACTCCGCGATCACACGGAGAGCCGCCAGCGCTACCTCGAGGTGGCGCGCCTCGCAGCGGAAGCCGGCGATCTGGACCTCGAGGTGCGGAGCCACGAGTCGCTTCTCTACAACGCTCTCTTCGCCAGCGACCGGGCGGCCCTCGATGACGAGCTGGCAATCCACGCCCGTCTCGCCGAGCAGAGCCGATCGCCGTTCATCAACTACACCAACACGCTCTACCGCAGCACCGTCGCGATCTTCGAGGGTCGCTACGCCGACGGGGAGCAACTCGCCCTTGACGCACTCGGCATCGCGCGGCGCACCCAGGACCGCAGCAGCGTCGAGGCCGTCGGGGCCTCGCTGTTCACCGTAATGCGCGAGCAGGGACGCTCCGAAGAGCTCGAGGCGCCCACCCGGCGGATGGTCGACGCGTACCCCCTCCTCGCCGTGTGGCGCTCAGGGCTCGCGCAGGTCCTGGCCGATCAAGGCAAGCTCGACGAGGCGGCGGAGCACGTCGAGGTGCTGGCCCGGGGCGGCTTCGAAGCCGTCGCCGACGACGTGCTCCGGACGTTCACGCTCGCCGGGCTGGCCGAGGTGACCGCGCTGCTCCGCGACGCCACCCTTGCCGACCAGCTCTTCGACGTGCTGGCGCCGCGGGCCGGCGCGGCTGCCATCATCGGCGCGTCGGCGTACCACGGCGCGGTGGATCGCTACCTCGGACTCCTGATGACCACGGTCGGACGTCACGACGACGCGCTCACGTACCACGAGGCCGCGCTCAACCTGCACGAACGGATGCGCGCGGTCCCGTGGGTGGCGCGCACGCACTATGACGTCGCGGGCGCGCTCGTCGCTCGCGGCCAGGCCGACCGGGAACGGGCGCTCGGTCTGCTCAACGACGCGCTGGACACGGCGAGCGCGCTTGGCATGACGAAGCTCGTCGAGGAGGTGCTCACAGCCAAGCTCGAGCTCCAGGGCGTGCAGTCCTCTGCGTCCATCACACGGTCGATCGACGTGGTGGCGGCCGGGGTGTCGCTCGAGCGCCCAGACCTGCGCCGCCACACGGCGTCGGACGGAACGGTCGCGGTCTTGTTCTCCGACATCGAGGGCTACACGACGTTGAACGAGCGGCTGGGGGATACGCGCACCCAAGCGCTGCTGCGCGCGCACGACGCACTCGTGCGCGGCGCCGTCGCGGCCCACGGTGGAACGGTGGTGAAGAGCGTGGGTGACGGATACATGACCGTGTTCCAAGACTCACGGGCCACGGTCGCGTCCGCGGTTGCCCTCCAACGCTCGCACGAGCAGCACGACTTCGGGTTCGACGTGGGCTCGATCCGGGTGCGGATGGGAACGCACATCGGTGAGGTCATCCGCGAAGGCGACGACTTCTTCGGCCGGACCGTGATCCTCGCGGCACGCGTCGCGGCGCAGGCGACGGGCGGCGAGATTCTGGTGTCCGACACGCTCGCCAGCGCGGCCGGCGACCTCTCCGAGCTCGGCGTCACGTTCGGCCCACCTCGAGCCGTCGAGCTGAAGGGCATCCGCGGCACCCACACCGTTCGTGCGCTCGAGTGGTGAGCAGGCACGTCGGGTAGCGCTCGCGGCTCCGGTCGCCCCGCGGGCGGCCCGTGGTCCGCGGATGACCTCAGGACCGCCTCGAGGAGGTCCCGCGGCGAGGCTGAAGGGTTCGAATGCCGGCGCACGAGGCCCGCGCCGCGCCGACACGCGCCCAATTCACCGACCCCGACGTGCGGCGCCGCGTGGTCGGCTACTCGTGACGCAGCGCGGCCGCGAGCTCGACGTCGGTGTCGCGGGGCGGTGCCGACGGCACCTCGAGGACGACGGCGCGGACCCGAGCCGTGCAGGGGAACGGCGGCTCGTAGTCGTCGTTCACGGGCAGACCGCGGTCGCGCCCGACCAGCAGTCCGGCCCCGCCGATCTGCCAGCGGAACGGGAGATGGTCGGCGAGCACGCCCTCGGCGACGACGGCATCGTCGACGCGCATCGTGAGCGCACCGCCGGGCGTCGTCCCAGTTCGGTACTCCACGGACAGCACGGCGGGACCGGCGGGGAGCGGGTCGGGGCCGGCGAGGCGCCACCGCGCGCTGAGGATGCTGAACGCGAGGACGGGACGCCCGTCGAGGAGATAGCAGGCCCAGCCGTTGTTCCAGTCGCCGAGCGCGCAGATCACCCCCTGGGCCGGGCCGTCGGGGACGTCGAGATGCGCCTCGAGGCCGAACCCGCCGAGCAGCATCGGGAGCGAGTCCTCGTTCACCGGACCGCCACCCGGCCGCAGCACGACGCGGTCGTGCCGACCGTACGGGGGCGGCTCGAGCGCGCTGATGCGGTGGATGAGGCTGTCGTCGAGGGGCAGGACCTGGTTGCGTCCCGCCTCGATCCACCAGCGCTCCTCGAGGTGACGGGCGAGCTCGGGGTGCTCGGCGGCGCGGTCGTGGGCCTCGGAGAAGTCCTCGTCGAGGTGGAACAGCAGCCAGCGGTCGGTGTCGAAGTCGCGGCTGCCCTCGAGCCGGTCGCGTTCGACGTCGAGCTGGTTGCCGACGTGGTCGGTCGTGGCCTTCCAGCCGTCGTGGTAGATCGCGCGGGAGCCGATCATCTCGAAGTACTGGGTCTGGCGCGGGCTCGGCGCGTCAGCGTCGCCGAACGTGGGGACCAGGCTGGCGCCGGCCATCGGCAGCTGGTCGGTGCCGTCGACGACGCTCGGCGGGTCGATGCCCACCGCGTCGAGGACGGTCGGGAGGATGTCGACCGCGTGGCAGAACTGGGAGCGCACGCCGCCGGTGCCGTCGATCCGACCGGGCCAGCGCGCGACGAGTGGGGTGCGCACCCCGCCGAGCCAGCTGTAGCGCTTCCAGAGCCGCAGCGGCGTGTTGCCGGCCCACGCCCAGCCCCACGGGTAGTGGTTGTACGCGCGGATGCCGCCGAGGTCGTCGAGGTGGGCGAGCGTGTCGGCGGGGTCGTCGAGGCGCTGGTGCGTGAACCGGTGCTCGTTCAAGGACCCGTACGGGCCGCCCTCGGCGCTGGTGCCGTTGTCGGAGCAGAGCAGCAGCAGCGTGTCGTCGAGGACGCCGAGACCCTCGAGGAACGCGACGAGGCGCCCGAGCTGCTCGTCGGTGTGGGTGAGGAACCCGGCGAAGCACTCCATGAGCCGCGCGAAGAGCCGCCGCTCGTCACCGGTCAGGTCGCGCCACGCGTCGACCCACGAGGGACGCGGGGTCAGCGTCGTTCCGTCCGGGACGACACCGGCCGCGACCTGGCGGGTGAACACCGCGTCGCGCCAGGCGTCCCAGCCGTCGTCGAACCGGCCGGCGTACCGGTCGATGTACTCGCGGGGTGCGTGATGGGCGCGTGGGTCGCGCCCGTCGCGAAGTAGAGGAAGAAGGGCTTCGTCGGCTCGGCCTGATGCTGATCCTGCACCACGCGGATCGCCTGGTCGACGAGATCCTCGGTCAGGTGATAGCCGGAGCCGGGCGGGCGGGGCTGGTCGATGTAGCCGTTGTCGCGCACCAGCGCGGGCGCCCACTGGTTCGTGTCGCCGGCGAGGAAGCCGTAGTGACGCTCGAAGCCCAGCCCGAGCGGCCACCGGCCGAACGGCCCCGCCGCGCTCTGCTCCCAGCGCGGCGCGAGATGCCACTTCCCGACGGCGAGCGTGCTGTACCCGACGTCGCGCAGCAGCCGGGGCATCGCCGCGGCCGAGGCCGGGATGCGGCCGTCGTAGCCCGGGTAGCCGGTCGGGATGTCGGTGAGGAAGCCCATCCCGACGGCGTGGTGGTTGCGACCGGTGAGCAGGCACGCTCGCGTCGGGGAGCACAGCGCGGTGACATGGAACCGGTTGTAGCGGACCCCCTCGGACGCCAGCCGGTCGATCGTCGGGGTGGCGAGGTCCGAGCCGAAGCAGCCGAGCTGCGCGAACCCCAGGTCGTCGAGCACGACGAGCACGACGTTCGGCGCGCCGGCCGGCGGGCGCGGCACCTGCGGGAACGCCGGGGTCGAGTCGGCGCTCGTGCGGCCGATGATGGCGCGGTGGACCATGTGGGCTCCTCGGGTCAGCGGGCGGGCGCGAGCCCGAGGTTGGCGGCGATGTCGCGCGTCGCGGGCGAGCGGTTCAACGTGTAGAAGTGCAGGCCGGGGGCGCCGCCGTCGAGCAGCGCGGCGCAGAGGCGCGTCGCCTCCTCGATGCCGACGGCGCGCACCGCGGCCGGGTCGTCCTCGACGGTGTGCAGTCGCGCCGCGAGCCAGTCGGGGAACGCCGAGCCCTGCAACTCGGCCATGCGGCGGATCCCGGCGATGCTGAGCACCGGCATGATCCCCGGGATGACGGGCCGGTCGACGCCGCGCGCCCGCAGCGCGTCGACGAGCTCGAAGTAGTGGTGCGGCTCGAAGAAGAACTGGGTGACCCCGAAGTCGGCCTCGGCGAGCTTCTCGGCGCTGAAGCGCCGGTCGCTCTCCAGCGACGGGGACCGCGGGTGGGGCTCCGGGTGGACCGCGACACCGATCGAGAAGTCGCCGATCCCCCGGGCCAGGCGGACGAGCTCGATCGCGTGCTCGAGCTCGCCCGGGGGCAGCTCGAGATCCTTCGGCGGGTCCCCGCCGAGGGCCAGGAGGTTCTCGATCGACGCGTCCCGGTAGCGGGTGAGGATCTCCTCGAGCTCGGCTCGGGTGTGCGCGGCGCAGGTGAGGTGCGCCATCGCGGTCATCGTCGTGTCCCGGTTGATGTGCACGACCAGGTCGTGCGTGCGCTCACGCGTCGTGCCGCCCGCGCCGTAGGTCACAGACACGTACGAGGGATGGAGGGGCTCCAGCTCAGTGAGCGTCCGCGCGAGCTGCGCCTCCGCCTCCGGGGTGCGCGGCGGAAAGAACTCGAACGAGATGGATCGTCCGCCGGCGAGGATGTCGCTGATCTTGGCCACCATCGACCTGCTGTGTCGTGGGGACCGTGAAGCGTAGGCGCGACGCCTCGATAGGCCCACACGGCGACGTGCCAGACTGACCGGATGCCGCCGGAGAAGCTGCAGTGGAAGCACCTCTACGAAGAGGTCGTGACGAGCGGGCTCTGCACCGGCTGTGCGGGCTGCGTCATCGCGTGCCCCCACGACGTGCTCGGCTACCGCGACGACGCCGGCATCTACAAGCCGTTCCAGACCGAGGACGGCTTCGGGCCCGACGACTGCTCCCACGGTCAGAAGGGCTGCACGAGCTGCACCCGTGCCTGCCCCCGCTTCCGGGCGTGGGAGCCCGAGATCGACGACTTCTTGTTCGGGCGGGTGCGCCAGGCCGACGAGGTGGCCGGCATCAGCGACGACATCGTGCTGGCCCGGGCCACCGACCCCGTCCTCGCCGAGGTGGGCCAGGACGGCGGGCTGGTCTCCGCCATCCTTCTCTATTGCCTCGAGCACGACGTGATCGACGCCGCGCTCGTCTCGTACCTCGAGGGGGACGGGTCGACGTGGAAGGCGGTCCCGGGCGTCGCCACCACGAAGGACCAGATCATCGCCTCGGCGGGCAGCCGGTACACCTACTCGGCGAACACGATGGCGTACGTCGACGCCGTCGAGGCCGGGCACGAGCGGCTCGCGCTCGTCGGCATGTCGTGTCAGAGCTCGGTGCCGCCGGTCATGAAGCAGCGCCGGGCCGGCAAGGTCGCGCGGCGGCTCAGCCTCAACATCGGGCTGCTCTGCTCAAAGACCTTCGACGACGCCATCTTCGACGAGCTACTCGACGCCAAGTACGGGCTGAAGCGCGCCGACATCAAGAAGATGAACATCAAGGGCCGCCTCCAGATCTGGATGCACGACGGCGCCTACCACGAGGTCCCGCTGAAGGAGTGCCACGCCTGGACCCGTGAGGGCTGCACCCAGTGCCCCGACTTCGCTGCCGAGCACGCCGACATCTCGACCGGGGGAATCGGCGCGTTCAACGACTGGACGCTCACCATCGTGCGCACCGAGGTGGGACGCGACGTGATGGACGGCATGCGCGCCGACGGGTGGATCGAGGTGCGCCCCGGCGACGACGATCCCGGCGCCATCGAGCTGCTGCACAAGCTGGCCCGCAAGCAGCGGGCCCGATGGCCGGAGGTCGCCTTCGTCGACGCGCCCCGCCTCGTCGGCGCCTGAGTGCGCGTCGCCGCGCTCGTCGACGACCTCCTCGACCGGTCTCGGATCACCGCCGCGCTGCCGTCGGTGACGGTCGGGCGGGACCGGGCGGCGCTCGGTGACGCCGACGTGATCATCGTCGACCTGGCCCGCCACGCGGCCGACGTCGCGCCGCTCCGAGCCGAGCGGCCCACGGTCCGGATCGTCGCCTACGGCGCCCACGTCGACGACGCCGCGCTCGCCGCCGCCGAGGCCGCGGGCGCCGACCGGGTGCTGGCCCGCTCCCGGTTCTTCCGCGACCCCGGCCGCGGCGGTGGCGCCCGGCTCCGGTCCCGTGCCACCCTCGTGACCATGGGGGACCGGGGCGGTAACGCGGCTCCGCCCGGCCGGGTCGAATTGGGGATGCGGACCGTCGTCGCACGCCTCGAGCACGCCGCGGGCTCGTCGAGCGGGGTGACGTTCGTGGGCTCGGCGGCCGGCGGGGACCCCGACGTGGTGCCGTGGGGCCGCCTGCACGATGACGCCCAGGCCGTCGCCGCCGCGCTGCAGGCCCGCGGGGTCGGGCCGGGCGACCACGTCGGCCTGCTCGGCGCCACGTCCCGGCCGCTCGTCACCGCGATCCAGGCGGTGTGGCTCGCCGGCGCCACCCTCGTGTGCCTGCCGCTCCCGCTGCGGCTCGGTTCGGTCGACGAGTTCGTCGCCCAGACCCGCGAGCGCATCCGCCACGCCGACATCCGCCTTGTCGTCGTCGACGCGCTGCTCGCCGAGTACCTCCCCGCGGCCCCGAACGACCCGCCCGTGGTGACCCTCGACGCGCTGCACGGCGACGCGCGCCGCTGGGAACGGCCGCCCGACGACCCGACGGCGCTCGCGTTGTTGCAGTTCACGAGCGGGTCGACCGCTGACCCGAAGGGCGTGATGCTCCCGCACGAGAACCTCGTGCACAACATCGACGCGATCGTCGAGGGCGCGGCGCTCACCGCGGAGGACCGCGGCGTGTCGTGGCTGCCCCTCTACCACGACATGGGGCTCATCGGGCTGCTCATGACCCCGATGCTCATCGGCTTCGACCTCGTGCTCGCCGCCCCCACCGACTTCCTCGCCGCGCCCGGCGACTGGCTGCGCTGGATGTCCGACTACCGGGGCACGGTCACGTGCGCCCCCAACTTCGGGTACGCGCTCGCCGCGCGTGCGCTGCGACGCCTCGACGGACTCGACCTGTCGTCCTGGCGGCTCGGGCTGAACGGCGCGGAGCCGATCGACCCCGACGCGGTCGAGCGGTTCCTCGCCGCCGGCGCCCCCCACGGGCTCGACCCACGCAGCGCGCTGTGCGTCTACGGCATGGCCGAGGCGACCCTCGCGATCTCGTTCCCGGAGCCCGGGATCGGGATGACGGTCGACGAGGTCGACCGCGACGCGCTCGAGCGCCAACGGTACGCCGCCCCCGCGCCCGGGCGGCCGAGCCGGCGCCTGGCGCGCCTCGGCGCGCCGCTGCGCGGGCTCGAGGTCCGGGCCTGCGACCCCGGGACGGGCGCGCCCCTGGCCGAACGGGAGGTCGGGGAGCTCGAGGTCCGCGGCGCGTCGGTCACCCCCGGCTACTACCGCCGCCCCGAGGTGAGCGCCGCCGCCCGCCACGACGAGTGGCTGCGCACCGGCGACCTCGGCTACCTCGTCGACGGCGAGGTGGTCGTCTGCGGGCGTCTCAAGGACGTCATCATCATCGGGGGCCGCAACGTCTTCCCCGAGGAGATCGAACGCGCCGCCGGGCAGGTCGACGGCGTGCGTCCCGGCAACGTCGTCGCGTTCGGCATGCCCGGCCGGCGGGGCAAGGAAGGGATCGTCGTCGTCGCCGAGACGCGCCTCGACGACCCCGACACCCTCCACGACGCCGTGGTCGACCGGGTCTGTGACGCCGTCGGCGTCCCGCCCCTCGAGGTGGTGCTCGTGCAGGCCGGCAGCCTCCCCAAGACGTCGTCGGGCAAGCTGCAGCGGTCCCGCTGCCGGGACCAGTACCTCGACGACGCGCTCGCCCCGGCCTAGGGCCCTGAGGCCCGCGACCCCCGCCGCGATCGGCGCCGCCGGCCCATACCGGCCAGAATGTCAGGATGCCACCCCCGGCATTGGCTCCTCGCGAGCCGACCCGTTCCGACTCGACACTCTCCGAGTCCACGCTCTCCGACGTCGCGGCCCGCGCCCGGCGCCGCTCCCGGTGGCGGCTCTTCGCCGTCCTGCTGCTGCTCACCGTGGCGCTGCGCCTCCCGGGCTTCTTCGTCGACGTCTTCAACTCCGACGAGACGTTCCTCGCCACCCAGGCGCACGTGATCCGCGACGGCGGGAACCTCTACCGGGAGGCCGCCGACCGCAAGCCGCCGCTCGTCCCCTACGTCTACGCGGCGTCCTTCGAGTTCTTCGGCTCGACCGCGCTGTGGACGGTGCGGCTCATCGCCATGCTCGCCATCGCGCTCACCGCCTGGCTGCTCGCCTGCGAGGCGCGCCGGCGCTGGGGACGACGAGCCGGCTGGATCGCCGGGCTGCTCTGCGTCTTCGCCATGGTCGCGTTCGCGCCCCAAGACGGGCAGGCGGCCAACTTCGAGGTGTTCATGCTGCCGGCGATGACGGCCGCCGTGCTGCTCGCGTGGCGCGGGAAGTCCGGGTCCTCCGGCGTCGCCGTCGCCGTGGCGACGCTCGCGAAGCAGACCGGTGCCGCGACGCTGCTGCCCGTCGCGTACCTGGTCTGGAAGGCGCGGGGCAAGAAGGGGATCGGACGCGCCGCGCTCGGGTTCGCGATCCCGTTGGGGCTCGTCGCCTTCGCCCTCGGCCCCGGCCAGCTCCTGTACTGGACCGTGCTCGGCAACGGATCCTACGTCAGCATCGGCGCGGCGTCGCTGTACGTCGTGTCGACGTTCGTGCTCATGACGTTGGCGTGGGTGGCGTGCAACCTCCCGATCGTGTGGCGCCTCCCCGAGGCGTGGTCGGCGCGCCGTCAGCGCGCGCGTGACGGCGGCACCGACACCGACCTGTGGCTCTGGCTCATCTCGGCGGCGCTGTCCGTCGCGGTCGGGCTGCGCTTCTTCGGGCACTACTACATCCAGCTCATCCCACCCCTGTGCCTCCTCACCGCCGGGTCGCTGGCCCGCGCGACGTGCCGGATCGGCACGATGACGCTCGCGTTCGCCGCGATCGCCGCCGTCGCGTTCTCCGCCGCTGGCTACTTCATGTCGCCGTACGGCAGCGAGCCCGCGTACCAGTCGGTGAGCAAGTTCCTCGCCACCCACTCGAAGAAGAACGACCGGGTGCTCGTGTGGGGCAGCGTCCCCGAGATCTACTGGGCGTCGAACCTGCGGCCCGCGACCCGCTTCATCACCACCTCGACGCTCACCGACAGCTTCCCGGGCCGACCGGCGTTCGACGCCACCCCCGAGAAGTCGAGCACGCTGATCTGGGACTGGTTCTACGAGGACCTCGGCGCGCACCCGCCGCGCTTCATCGTCGACACGTCGCCCGCCGACATCCGCGGCGCCGAGTACACGCCGATCATCCGGTTCCCGCGCCTCGAGGAGATCGTGGCGAGCCAGTACCGCTACGACACGTCGATCAACGGCATCGCCGTCTACGAGCGGCGCCCCGGCTGATCTCCAACTAGACGAGCGGCCACGGCACCGAGTGGTAGCCGGCGTCCGGCTCGGGGAACCGCCCCTGGCGGGCCAGGTCTTCCGCACGGACGCTCAACGCCGCGACCTCCGCCGGGTCGAGCAACCCGTCGAGCCGGGCCGCGAGCCGACCTTCGAGCGCGTCGACGCTGACCCGGCACACGTCGTCGAGCAGCGCCGGCGCCACCGCCTCCCCGGCGAAGTCCCACACGACGGTGCGCAGCTTCCAGAGCCGATGGAACGTCAGCCCGTGATCGATGCCGAGGATCACGTCGTTGGCGAGGTCGTGCAGGCAGTGGCCGCCCTTGCGGTCCGCGTTGTTCACGACGACGTCGAACGCCGCGAACTGGCGGAACCGGTCCTCGTGGTCGGGCAGCAGCGTGAAGTAGTGCTCCTCGGGGTCGTGGTCGACGAAGCGCTGCAGGGCGCCCTCCCCGATCGGGCCGTCGCGGCGCAGCACGGTGACCGGCACGACATCCCAGCCGAGCGCGTGGGACACCTCGTACGCCGCGACCTCACGGTGCGCCAGCGTCCCGTCAGGGAAGTCCCACAGCGGCCGCTCCCCGCGCTGCGGCTTGTACACCGCGGGCACCTCGACGTCGCCGACGCGGGCGGTGACGAGCAGCGCCCCGTTCGACGAGTACCGCAGCCGGCCGACCACCTCGAGGTCGCCGCGGGTGAGGACCTCGGCGACCTCGTCGCCGGTCAGTTCCAGCGGGGGCACCGGTGGCCGGCCGGGTCCATCGGCTGATCGCACAGCGGGCACGGCGGGCGACCGGCAGCCACGACCGCCGCGCCCCGGGCGGCGAGGGCGCGCACCTGCGGCCGTGTGGCGTAGACCCGGGCGACGAAGCCCTCCTCGTCGGCGGCCTCCTCGCCGGCCGGGCCGTCCTCCTCGTCGTCCTCGTCGGCGGAGTGCTCGCGCAGCTCGATGAGGACGAGCTCACGCTCGGGGTCGAAGCCGAGGCCGATGAGGCGGGCCCGGAACAGCGGCACCGTCGGCTCGTGCAGGTCGGCCTCGGACACCGGCAGCGCAATCGCGTCCTCGGGGTACTCGTCGGCGATCCGGTCGAGGAACGCCACCGCCTCCGACGCCAGCAACGCCACCTGCTCCTTCTCCACGAGCACCGTCAGCTGCGCCGTCTCCTTGCGGGCCTGCAAGTAGAAGGCGCGCTCGGCCAGGCTCACCCACCGCGCCGGTGCTCAACCCGTCGACCGAGTCGAGTTCGATGGGGTCGGGCGTCACGACACCTCCTCCTCCTGCTGCTCCCGCTCGGTGTCCACCGCGGGCGCGTCGTGCGGCGGGGGTGGGCGCAGGTCATCGAGCGTGCCGGTGTCGTTGCACTTCAGCAGCGCCACCCCCGCGCCCGAGAACGCGAAGGCGGTGACCGACGCCGGGTTCACGACGATCCGCTGGAACAAGTCGAGGTGCACGCCGGTGTAGTGCGCGATCGCCGCCTTGATGGGGTCGGCGTGGGAGACGACGACCACGAGCGCGCCGGGATGGTCGGCGACGACCCCCTCGAGGGCCTGGACCATCCGGGTCTGCATCGCGGCCAGCGACTCCCCGCCCGGGAAGCTGGCTCGCGACGGCGCGCGCTGCACCACCTTCCAGAGGTCCGTCTTGGCGAGCTCGGCGAGCTTGCGACCCGTCCACTCCCCGTAGTCGGCCTCGAGGACCCCGTCGAGGGCCCGGACCTCCAGGTCGTGGCGGCGGGCGACGGCCTGCGCCGTCTCGGTCGTGCGCTCGATCGGGCTCGCGTAGACGGCTGCGACCGGCAGGTCGGCGAGGCGCCCGGCGAGCGCCTCGGCCTGGCCGCGCCCCTCCTCCGAGAGCGCGATCCCAGCCTGGCGTCCCGACAGGAGCGGCCCGGTCTGCGCGGTGACGGCGTGGCGGGCGAGCACCAGGCGCGTGACGGGCGCGGCGGATAGCGGCGCGGCCGCGCCGTCCGGCGCCGGCGCGTCGGCGGGGGGAGCGGTCGTGGCCTCGGGCATGGGGGAACGATCGTACCGGCGCCTCGCGGCCGTGCCGCTGCCGGGCGCGGGTGGCGCGGCCGAGCCGTCAGCCGCGGCGCGCCGCCGCCTGGCCGGCGCCGAGCGTCACCCGGCCCGGTGCGCCGCGACCGCGCCGACCACGTCGCGCTCGTGGACCGCGAGGTAGTCGTCGAAGTCGGCGACCTTCTGGGTGTCCTCGTAGACCGTGCCGTAAACGATCCTGCCCCACGACATCATGCAGAAGAGCACGCCGGTGTTCTCGTAGACGACCGCGCCGTCGGGCCCGGTGGCGTGGTCGGTGAACCGGACGCACAGGTTGGTCCGCCACGGCGGCCCGCCGATCAGGATCTCGCGGGGCTCGATCTGGAGACCGACCCGGGCGAAGCGGGCGTACCAGGCGCCGAGGTCCGCCTTGGTGTGGAGGTCGGCCGCCCACGAGCTGCGGCCCGGGAACTCGAAGTGCCCGTCCTCGGCCCACAGCGCCAGGGTGGGGCCCATGTCCCCCGCCCGCGACCGGGCCATCACCCGGCGGATCTGCGTCTTCACCAGCCAGCGGTACATCCGACCTCCTCCAGCAGGGACTAGATAGATCGCTCTAGCGAGAGGGTAGGTAGGCTGGTGGGCGCCAGCAAATCGGAGCAGAGGAGCACCGTGCCGACCAGCACGAAGGACCGGATCCTGGACGTCACCGCCGACCGGTTCCGCCAGTTCGGCTACACCGGCACCGGGTTGAAGCAGATCCTCAGCGACGCCAACGCGCCGTTCGGGTCGCTGTACCACTTCTTCCCCGGCGGCAAGGAGGAGCTCGGCGTCGAGGTCCTGCGCCGCTCGGGCGAGATGTACTTCGAGCTGTTCGAGACCATCTTCGACGCGGCCCCCGACCCGGTGAGCGGCGTCCGCGACTTCTTCGCCGGCGCGGCGGCGGTCCTGGCCGAGACCGACTACGCCGACGCCTGCCCGATCGCGACGGTCGCGCTCGAGGTCGCGAGCCGCAGCGAGCCGCTCCGCCACGCCACCGCCGACGTCTTCGAGTACTGGATCACGGGCGTCGCGGCGCGGCTAGGGCACGCCGGGATCGGCGCCGACGAGGCCCGCCGGCTGGCGATCCTCGTCATCAGCATGCTCGAGGGTGCCTTCATCCTCTGTCGAGCGCGGCGCAGCACCGACGCGCTCGACGTGGCGGGCGCCGCCGCGACCGCCGCGGTGCAGTCGGCGATGCCCGACCGATAACCGCCCGCCGCCGTGTGCCCGCTCCGGGCGGCGCACCCGGACGAGCCACGCGGTGCGTCGTGGTATGAAGATCGGCGGGTCGCGCCGCCGCCACCCCGCCACGCGGAGCGCGCCGACGTCCCCGTCGCGGCCGCGGTGCGCGCGCCTCGGTGCGATCGCAGCCCGGCCAGCATCGGGCGGAAGGAGCCACGATGGCGGACCAGACCACGAACGGCACCATGGACCTGGGCGGCGACCTCACGGTGCACCGGCTCGGCTTCGGGGCGATGCGCATCACCGGGGAGGGGATCTGGGGCGAGCCGCGCGACCACAGCGAGGCGATCGCCGTGCTGCGACGCGCCGTCGACCTGGGCGTCACCTTCATCGACACCGCCGACTCGTACGGCCCGTTCGTGAGCGAGCGGCTCATCGCCGAGGCGCTCCACCCCTACCCCGGCGATCTCGTCATCGCGACGAAAGGCGGGCTGCAGCGGACCGGGCCCGGGCAATGGCCCCCCGACGGTCGGCCCCAGCACCTCCGCGCCGCGTGCGACGGGAGCCTGGAGCGGCTGCGGCTCGAGCAGATCCCGCTGTACCAGTTCCACCGCCCGGACCCGAAGGTGCCGTTCGAGGACTCGGTCGGGATGCTCGTCGAGCTGAAGGACGAGGGCAAGATCCGCCACATCGGGCTCAGCAACGTGACCGAGGACCAGCTGGACACCGCCATGCGGATGACCCCGATCGTGTCGGTGCAGAACCGCTACAGCCGCGTCGACCGCAGCTCGGAGGCAATGCTCGACCGGTGCGAGAGCGAGTCCATCGCGTTCCTGCCGTGGGCGCCCATCGAGGCCGGCCGGATCGACCGCGACTCCCCGGTCGCTCGTGTCGCGGCCGCGCACCAGGCGACGCCGCACCAGGTCGCGCTGGCCTGGCTGCTCGCCCGCTCGCCCGTCATGATCCCGATCCCGGGGACCGGCTCGGTGGCGCACCTCGAGGAGAACCTCGGAGCCGCCACGCTCCAACTGACGCCGTCCGAGGTCGCCGAGCTCAACGCGGCCTGAGTCCCTCGGCCACCGCGCCGAACGGTCGCGGGCCCGCAGCATGGGCGGTACGTTCGGTCGGTGCCTGCCCTCCCCGTCCGGTTCGGGAGCAGTGACCACGAGGAGACCGTCCTCGATCCCGAGCCGGGCGCGGTCCGCGCCGCGATCGACGACGCGCTCCGGACGCCGGTGGCCGGGCGCCGCGACGCGCTCGCCGCGGTCGTGGCCCGCTGGCCGGAGAGCCTCGAGGCGTGGGCCCGGCTCGGCGACGCGGCACGGGACCCGGTCGAGGCGTACGCCTGCTACCGCGTCGCGTACCACCGGGGCCTCGACCAGCTCCGCCAGGCGGGGTGGCGCGGCTCGGGCTACGTGCGCTGGACCCACCCGGAGAACCGCGGGTTCCTGCGGGCCCTCGACGGGCTGGGCCGGGCCGCGGGGACGCTCGGTGAGACTGCCGAGGTCGAGCGCACCGCGGTGTTCGTGCGCCAGCTGGACCCCGACTGGGATCGGACCGCCTCCCAGCGCGGCCAGTAACGTCGCAGGGTGCGCCGAGCCCTCATCACCGGCATCACCGGCCAGGACGGCCGGCACATGTCGGAGTTCCTGACCGGCAAGGGCTACCAGGTCTTCGGCCTCGTCCGGGGCCAGAACAACCCGAAGGCCCAGCTCGTCCAGGACGAGAACCCGTCCCTCGAGCTCGTCGAGGGCGATCTGCGGGATCTGTCGTCGCTCATCGCCGCGCTCGAGCAGGTCCAGCCCGACGAGGTCTACAACCTCGGCGCGATGAGCTTCGTGGCGCTGTCGTTCCGCCAGCCCGAGCTCACCGCCGACACGACCGGCCTCGGGGTGCTGCGCATCCTCGAGGCCATCCGGATCGTCGGCGGCACGCAGAACAACCCGATCCGGGTGTACCAGGCGTCGTCGTCCGAGATGTTCGGCAAGGTGCGCGAGACCCCCCAGACCGAGCAGACCCCGTTCCATCCCCGGTCGCCGTACGGGGTGGCGAAGGTGTTCGGGCACTCGATCACCGTCAACTACCGCGAGTCCTACGGGATGCACGCGTCGTCGGGGATCTGCTTCAACCACGAGTCGCCCCGGCGTGGCCTCGAGTTCGTGACCCGCAAGATCACCAACGGCCTCGCCCGCATCAAGCTCGGCCTGCAGGACTCGATCACGCTCGGCAACCTCGACGCGGCCCGCGACTGGGGCTACGCCGGTGACTTCGTCGAGGCGATGTGGCTCATGGTCCAACAGGACGAGCCAGGCGACTACGTCGTCGCCACCGGGGAGACCCACAGCATCCGCGAGTTCCTCGACCTGGCGTTCCGCTGCGCCGAGATCGACGGGTGGGAGCAGTGCGTGCGCACCGATCCGCGCTTCGAGCGGCCGTCGGAGGTCGACGTGCTCTGCGGCGACGCGTCGAAGGCGCGCGAACGGCTCGGCTGGAAGCCCCAGATCACCTTCGACGAGCTGGTCCGCATGATGTACGAGGCCGACCTCGCCGAGGAAGCCGCCCGGGCCGAGCTCGACCGCTGACCACCCCCGGCGGTCAGCGCACGGCCAGCGCGGCGTCGAGCGCCGCCTCAGCTTCGGCGACGAAGCGTCCCACCAGCTCACCCGCGGGGACGAGGTCGTGGATCGCGCCGACGCCCTGCCCGGCCGGGTAGCACTCGCGGTCGGGGTCGACACCGGTGGCCTCGTCGCTCTGGGGCAGGTGCAAGAACCCGCCGGTCGTGGAGACGAGCATCTGGTCGGGGAACGGCTTGAGCTCCTCGGGATGCTCCTCGTAGTACTGGGTCGTCTGGTTCCGCACCGCCCGCAGCGTCTTGCCGGTGAACGCGCGGCTCACGACCGTGCCGTCCTCGGGCGTCCGAACGAGCGCCTCCTTGTACCCGGGGACGGCGCGGGCCTCCGGCGTCGCGATGAACCGGGTCCCGACCCACACCCCGTCGGCGCCGAGCGTCAAGGCCGCGGCGAGGCCCCGACCGTCGAAGATGCCACCCGCGGCGACGACCGGCACGCGGCCCGCGACCGCGTCGACGATCTGGGGGACGAGCGGCATGGTCGCGACCGTCCCGGTGTGCCCGCCGGCCTCGGTGCCCTGCGCGACAACGAGGTCGCAGCCCGCCTCGACCGCGGCGACGGCGTGGCGCACCTTCCCGCACATGTTCACCACGAGGACGTTGTGGTCGTGGCAGCGCTGGATCACCTCGCGGGGACGCCGAGCGCCGCGACGAAGACCGGCACGCCCTCCTCGATGAGCACGTCGACGCTGGCCAGCATCTGCGCGGGCAGCGCGGTGAGCAGGTCGACACCGAAGGGCCGCGCCGTGAGCGCCTTCGTGGCGCGGATCTCCGACACGACCTGGTCGACGGTCATCGCGCCGGCCCCGAGGGTTCCGAACCCGCCGGCTTCCGACACGGCGGCGACGAGCCGGTGATACGAGACGCCGCCCATGCCGGCGAGCATGACGGGGTGCTCGATCTGCAACAGATCAGTCAAGGGCGTTCGCATGCCGGCAGGCTAACTTGGGTTGATGGCGTCGGACTCGCCGCTGGTCGGCGTCATCATGGGCAGCGATTCGGATCTGTCGGTCATGCAGGGCGCGGTCGACGTGCTCGCCGACTTCGACGTGCCCCACGAGGTGCGCGTCGTGTCGGCGCACCGCACCCCCGACTGGCTCGTGGAGTACGCACGCGGGCGCGGGGCGCGGGCTGCGGATCATCGTCGCCGGCGCTGGCGGCGCAGCGCACCTCCCGGGCATGACCGCGGCGTGGACCACCCTCCCGGTGATCGGCGTGCCCGTGCCGCTCGAACGGCTCGACGGGCTCGACTCGCTGCTCTCGATCGTGCAGATGCCCCGGGGTGTCCCGGTCGCGACCGTCGCCATCGGGAACGCGGCGAACGCCGGGCTGCTCGCCGTCCGGATCCTCGCCACCACCGACGACGCACTCCGCGTCCGCCTCGAGCGCCACCAGGCCGACCAGGCGGCCGCCGTCCGAGCGAAGGACGACGCACTCGGCGCACCGTGACCCCGCAGGGGGCTAACGGACCATGTCACCCGTCATGCTCGATCACCACTGCCGCGTCGGCAACCCCCTCACCGCATCACGTGGGAACACACCGCTGGCCGAAGACGGGTTGTTTGGTGGCCGGGTTGACGTACTGGACGTACGGAAAGCAGACCGTGGTGACGGTCGGCGAGGCGCTGGGCGACGTCCGGGGCTTCGTGGTCGTGGTCGCTCCCGGCTGCGAGGATCCCGAGCCCCCGAGGGACGCGCCGGCACCACCAGGAAGCTCCGCGAAGATGCAGGCCGTCGGCCCCTTCACCTTCACGGTCACCGTCGCTGAACCGAGGTCCACCGTGCCGTTCGCAGTGGCCGCGCTGCCCACCGCGTAGCAGTAGATCTGCGCGAGGTGCCAGCCCGACGGGGTCTGGGACTGCGTCACCGTGTAGGTGCCCGACGTGGGCAACGGCGTGGTGCCGCAGGCCGAGGCGGGGAGTTGCGCTCTCGCCGTGAAGTTCTTGGGTCCAATGGTCAGCAGCCCGAAGGTGTCCCCGGGAGTGGCGAAGCCCGGCTCCACCACACACGCGTCCAGCGAACGGCCGCCGCTGGCGGCCCCGGCCGTCTCGAGGCACCCGAACACTGGGGCCAGCACCCCGAGGATCAGCGCACCGCTGAGCGCCAGGACCCACCGGCACGATCGAAACGTCGTGGCCAATCTTCCGCCCTTCGTCCCAGACGCAGGTCCGGACGGCGCGCGTCTGGCCGCCAGCCAAGCACTCACCGGGACATGCCGCAACGGGTGGCTGCGCTTCGCAGATCAACGCCACGGCGGCGACGCACGGCCCGAGCCGCGCTGCTCGCCGAGTGCCGGACGTGGCCAAGGGTGACGTCGGAGACGGTCCACTAGCGTCGTCGTCGTGGAGTCGACGCCCCGCGTGGCGCACGAGGTTGGGACCTGCGCCTGATGTGGCCTGGACCGCATGCCGAGACGCATCCGGACCGCGTCGCGGTGGTGATGGCGGGCAGCGGCGAGACGGTCACCTACCGGGCGCTCGACGAGGGCTCCAACCGCTTGGCGCAGCTGCTCTACGCCCGGGGGCTGCGCTTCGGGGACCACCTCGCGATCTGCGTCGAGAACCACCCCCGCTACCTGGAGCTGTGCTGGGCGGCGCAGCGCTCGGGGCTCTACTTCACGCCGATCAACTACCACTTCACCGCCGAGGAGGTCGCGTACATCGTCGACGACTGCGACGCCCAGGCCGTCATCGTGTCGAGCGCCCTCGCGCCGATGGTCACCGAGCTGCTCGACCTGCTCCCGGCGCGTGTGACCACGCGCCTGGCCCTCGGCCCGGACGTGCCGACCGGCTACGAGGACTACGACGAGGTGACCGCCGGCTATCCGTCGACGCCGCTCGCGGAGGAGCTCGAGGGGCACGCCATGCTGTACTCGTCGGGCACCACCGGCCGGCCGAAGGGCATCCGCTACACCCTCGAGAAGGTCCCCGTCGGGAACCCGGTGGCGACGTTCGCCGGGTTCCGCAGCACCTACGACCTCGACGAGGACAGCGTGTACCTGTCCCCGGCGCCGCTGTACCACTCCGCGCCGCTGCAGTTCTGCATCGCGGTCAGCCGGATCGGGGGGACCGTCGTGGTGCTGGAGCACTTCGACGCCGAGGCGTGCCTCGACGCGATCGAGCGCTATCACGTGACGCACGCCCAGTTCGTCCCGACCATGTTCGTGCGCATGCTGAAGCTCCCGGAGGCGGCCCGGACGCGCCACGACGTGTCGTCGCTGCGCATCGCGATCCACGCCGCCGCGCCCTGCCCGGTGGACATCAAGCGGCGGATGATCGAGTGGTGGGGCCCGATCCTCTTCGAGTACTACAGCGCGACCGAGGCGATGGGCTCCACGATGATCACGAGCGAGGAGTGGCTCGCGCACCCCGGGTCGGTCGGCAAGCCGTTCCACACGACGGTGCACATCCTCGACGAGGACGACCAGGAGTGCCCCACCGGGGAGCCCGGCGTCGTGTGGTTCGAGCCGGGGGAGCGCACCCTCGGGTTCGAGTACCACAAGGACCCCGAGAAGACCGCCCGCACCCGTGACGCGCGTGGGTGGGCGTCGGTCGGCGACATCGGCTACCTCGACGAGGACGGCTACCTGTACCTGACCGACCGACGCGACTTCATGATCGTGTCCGGCGGCGTGAACATCTACCCGCAGGAGGCCGAGAACGTCCTGATCACCCACCCCCGGGTGATGGACGCCGCCGTCTTCGGCGTCCCCGACGCCGAGATGGGCGAGCGGGTCCACGCGGTCGTCCAGCCCCTCGACATGGGCGACGCCGGCCCTGACCTCGAGCGCGAGCTCGTCGCGTTCTGCCGGGCGAATCTCGCCCACTACAAGTGCCCCCAGGCGATCGACTTCGACGCCGAGCTGCCCCGCCAGCCCACCGGGAAGCTGTACAAGCGGCTGCTGCGCGACCGCTACTGGGGAGCCAAGTCCAGCCGGATCGTGTGACCCCGCCCGACTACGCCGCGCTGCTCGCCGACGTCGCCGCGGAGGAGGACACGCTCGACGCGGTCCTCGTGGACCTCGACCCGGCCGCGTGGGCGACGCCCACGCCGGCGGCCGGCTGGGACGTGCGCGACAGCGTCGCGCGACCTGGCGTTCACCGAAGACCTGGCGATGGTGGCGCTCACCGACCCGGACGGGTTCACCGGGCGACGCGACGCGCTCCTGGCCGCCGAGGACGACACGCTGCTGCTCGGCGACGGTCGCCGACGGTCCGGCGCGGCGGTGCGGGACTGGTGGCGGGCCGCGAGCGCCGCGACGCTCGACCGGCTCGCGGCGCTGGGCCCGCGGGACCGCGTGGTGTGGTTCACCGGGCCGATCTCGGCGATGTCGTTCGCGACGGCGCGGCTCATGGAGACCTGGGCGCACGGCCAGGACGTCCGCGACGCGCTCGGCCTCGACCCGGCGGTGTCGGCGCGGCTCCGACACATCGCCGACCTCGGGGTCCGGACCCGCCCCTTCGCGTACCGAGACCCGCGGTCGCACCCCGAACCCGGCGCCGGTCCGTGTCGAGCTGCACCGGCCCCGGCGGGGCGCGCGTGGGTGTGGGGGGACCCGGCCGACGACCGGGTGCGCGGCTCGGCACTCGACTTCTGCCTCGTCGTGACCCAGCGGATCAATCCGGCCGACACGGATCTCACCGTCGAGGGCCCCGCGGCGGCGGAGTGGATCGGGATCGCGCAGGCGTTCGCCGGGTCGCCGACCGAGCACCGCCCCCCTCGCCCCGGCTGAGCCGCCAGTCAGTGCGGGACGTCGCGCCAGGGCCGCTCGGTGTCCACCCGGGGCTCGGCGGGAAGGCCGAGCACGCGCTCCCCGACGATGTTGCGCTGGATCTCGTCGGTGCCGCCCCGGATGGAGACGGACGGCGCGGTGAGGAACAGGGTGGCCCACTCGTCGGTCGTCGGCGCGTCGCCGGCGACGCCGTGCGGTCCGAGCGTGCCGAGCGCGGCGTCGACCAGCGCCTTGAACGTCGCGCTGCCCTGCAGCTTCGCCCCCGAGCCCTCCGGTCCGGGGGTGCGGCCGGCCTGCGCCCGGGCCCGGGCCCGCAGCCGGGTCATCCTCGCCACCTCGGCGTCGACGTGCGCGGCCACGACCCGGTCGACGAGCATCGGGTCATCGGTGCGGCCCTCCGCCTGGGCGAGCGCGACCAGCCGCGACGACGAGACGGTGCCGCCGGTTCCGACCGCGCTCAGCGCGCCGCGCTCGTTGGCGAGCGCGGTGCGGGCCACGCCCCACCCGGCGCCGGGGTCGCCGATGCGGTCGGTGTCGGCCACGAACGCGTCATCGAGGAACACCTCGCTGAAGTGCGCGTCGCCGTTCATCTGACGCAGGGGCCGCACGTCGACGCCCGCCGTTGTCATGTCGAGCGCGAACGCGGTGATGCCGGCGTGCTTCGCGACGCTCGGGTCGGTGCGGGCGAGCAGGAACCCGTGCGTCGCGTACGCCGCCCGGCTGCTCCACACCTTCTGGCCGGTGACCCGCCAGCCGTCGCCGTCCCGTTCGGCGCGGGTGCCGACGTTGGCGAGGTCCGAGCCGGCGCCGGGCTCGGAGAACAGCTGGCACCAGATGTCGGTTCCGGCGGCGATGCGCGGCAGCCAGCGTCGGCGCTGCTCGGGGGTGGCCAGCGCGACGAGCGTCGGGCCGATGACGTGCAGCCCGACGAGGAACGGGTACAGGTCGGGCAGGGCGCAGCGGGCCAGCTCCTCGCCGATCACCGCGGCGTCCTCGGCGCTGGCGCCGCGGCCGCCGCCGTCGGGCGGCCAGGTCGGGACGGCCCACCCGCCGGGGGCCAGCGCGGCGAGGAAGGCGCGGCCCGGCGTGAGGTCGTCGGCGCCTGCGCCGAGCACGGTGACCGCCTGGTCTCGTCGGCGCGGGGTCAGGCGACGCGTGAACTCGGTGCGCGCCTCGGCCCGGAGGCCGTCGCGCTCCATGACCGTCGATCCTACGAAGTCGTGGCGTCGGGCTCGGCGGGGCGAGGGCGGGACGGCCCGGCGGTGGCGCCACCGTCGATGAGGAACTCGGCGCCGGTGCTGAAGGACGCCTCGTCGGACGCGAGGAACGCGATGAGCGCCGCGACCTCCTCGGGTCGGGCGAGGCGGCCGAGCGGGTTCTGGGCGCGGGCCGCGTGCTCGGCGCCGGCGCCGAGCGTGGCCCACGCCTCGGCGAGCATCGGCGTGTCGATCCCCGTCGGGTGCACCGAGTTGACCCGCACACCCCGGCCGGCGAGCTCGAGCGCCACGGTCTTCGTCATGCCCCGCAGCGCGAACTTGCTCGCCACGTACGCCACGAGGCCCGCGTAGCCCTCGATCCCCTGGGTGGAGGAGACGTTGACGATCGACCCGCCGCCGGCGTCGATGAGCAGCGGCGCGGCGGCGCGCATCCCGAGGAACGGGCCGAGCTCGTTGACCCGCAGCACCTCGAGGAACACCTCGGGGGTCGTGTCGAGCAGCGACCCGAACCGCAGGATCCCCGCGTTGTTCACCAGGACGTCGAGGCGTCCCTCCTCGGCGCGCACGGTGTCGCACACCCGCGCCCAGTCGGCTTCGACCGTGACGTCGAGGTGCTCGTAGCGGGCGGCGCTGCCCAGCGACGCGGCGACCTGCCGGCCGAGGTCGTCGGTGACGTCGCCGAGCACGACCTGGGCGCCGTCGGCGACGAGCCGGCGGGCCGTCGCCTCCCCGACTCCCCGGGCCGCGCCGCTGACCAGCGCCACCTTCCCGTCGAGGCGGCTCATTGCTCGTTGATCGCCTGGAGCACGTCGAGGCGGGCGGCGCGCCGGGCGGGGAGCCAGCCGGCGAGCAGTCCGGCGAGGCCGGCGAGCACGACGAAGAGGATGAGCTGGCTGACCGGCACGCTGAGCCCGATGCCCTGGCTGCGCAGCGACCGCACGATCGCACTCCCGAAGCCGATCCCGACGACGAGACCGAGCAGCGACCCGAACACCGCGACGATGACCGCCTCGCCTCGCACCATGCGGCGCAGCTGCGCCCGCGTCATCCCGACGGCGCGGAGGAGCCCGATCTCGCGGGTTCGCTCGTAGATGGACAACGCCAAGGTGTTGACGATCCCGACGAGGGCGATGATCACCGCGAACAGCAGGAGCACGTAGACAAGCCCGAGGATCTGGTTGAACTGGGCGAGCTGGGTGGCCTTGAACTGGGCCTTGTCCTGTGCGTTGATCCCACCGAAGCGGTTCGCGACACCGTCGACGACGTGCGCCGCCTGCGCGCTCGACACGTCCTTCGGCTTCAGCACGATGACGTACGAGTCCAGCGTCTCCGGGAAGTGCTGCTCCCACCCGGCGACGGACACGATGTAGTCGGTCGCGGCCGGCAGCGCGTTGCGGTTCGTGTACACGCCCGTGATCGGGACCGCCACCGGCGGGCCCACGGGGTACTGGACCCGGAGGGTGGTGCCCGGCTCGCAGGCGGCGCGACCGTCCGCACCGCAGGCGTGCTGCCCCGCGACGTCCTTCCACAACAGGATCCCGCCCCGGCCGAAGGCGCGCTGGTCGAACCCGCGCACCGGGACGTCGGACACCTGCTGGAAGTCGGAGGACAGGCCGCCGACCGCGTGGGTCGCGCCCGCGATCTCGACCGTGCCCATCCGGAACTCCACGACCGTGGCCGGCTCGTGGCTGATCGCCGCGAATCCGCTGCGCACCGCCTGCGCCGCGTCGGCGCTGAAGGGCAGGAACCGCTTCGGCGAGAGGATGAAGTCGGCCCGGGTCTGGTTGTCGATCGCGTTCGCGAACGACGCCTTCGACGACGCGCCGAAGATGGCGATGAGGCTCACCAGCGCGAGGCCGATCATCAGCGCCGCGGCGGTGGACGCGGTGCGCCGCGGGTTGCGCATGGCGTTCTCGCGGGCAAGCTCGCCGGTGACGCTGTGCAGCCACGTCGCCGGCAGGGTCAGGAGCCGAGCGACGGGTCGGGCGACGAGCGGGCTGAGCATCGAGACCCCGATGAACACCACCGCGGCCGCGATCCCGACCGTGAGCGCGCCGTTCGTGCTGGCGGTGAGCCCGACGACGAGCAGCGCGACCCCGACGACGGTGAAGCCCAGCCCCCACAGGTAGCGCCGCCGACCCGACGTCGGCGTCACCGCCTGGTCGCGGATGGCCGAGATCGGCGAGACCCGCCGCGGCGCGCCGGGCGGGCGCGAGCGCAGCGACGCTCGTCACCACGGTCCCGGCGAGCAGCGCCACGACGATCGTCCGGGTCTCGATGCGCAGCGACCCGCTCGGCAGCTGGATGCCGAACGCGCCGATCAGGGCACGCAGCGGGGTGACGAGCAGCACGCCGAGCGCCAGACCGAGGATCGAGGACACGACGCCGACCACGAACGCCTCGAGCGCCACGGACCCGACGACCTGGCGGCCGGTGGCACCCAACGCGCGGAGGAGCCCGAGCTCCTGGGTGCGCTGCGCGACGGTGATCGAGAAGGTGTTGTAGATGATGAACGCGCCGACGAACAGGGCCACGAGCGCGAACACGAGCAGGAACGTGTTGAAGAACGACAGGTTCGACTTCACGGTGTTGCTCTGCTCGGCGGCCAGCTGGCTGCCGGTGATCGACTCGTACTGGGAGCCCAGCCCCGCCCGACGCAACGACGCGGTCAGCCGGTCCCGCAGCTGGGTCTCGGAGATCCCGTGGGCGGCCCGGACGTCGAACAGGTCCCAGGTGCCCTGCTGGGCCGGTGCGTTGAACACGGCCTGCGCGGTCGCGGGGGTGAACGCCGCCAACGTCGCGCCCGCCAGGGCGTTGTCGCTGCCCCCGAAGCGGAACACCCCGGAGAGGCGGAACCGGCGCGGCGGGGTGTTGGCGAACGCGATCTGCACCGCGTCCCCGACGCGGTACCCGCCGGCTTGCGCCGTCGAGACGTCGAGGGCCACCTCGCCGGCGGTGGTCGGCTGCCGCGACGTCGCCCCCTGCCAGGTGGGCACGAGCTGGAGCGCCTCGTTCACCCGGGCGCGGTTCGGGTACCAGCCCGTCCCGAGCGCCGGCGCCTGGTTCTGGATGGCGTGGCCGTTGCGGTCCTGGACGAGCGTGTAGCGCAGCAGGTCGCCCTGGGCGGCCGCGACGCCGGGCGTGGCCCGGATCACGGGGAAGATCGAGTTCGGCACGGGCGGGCGCGTGTCGTTCGCACTGGCGTTGCGGCCCGAGACGGTGAACGGCGCGCGGGCGCGGACGACGGCGTCGACGCCTTGGGTCGCGGTCGTGAAGATGTTGTCGAAGACGCCGCCGAGCGTGTCGGTCAGCACCAGGGTGCCGGCGATGAAGGCGACGCCGAGGACGACGGCGAGCGACGTGAGGAAGAGGCGGAGCTTCTTCCCCAGGATCTGTTGGATCGTGACGCGGCCCACGACGCCGACCTCGCTACGCGCCGAGGCGCTTCATGCGATCCAGGACCGTGCCCGCCGTCGGGTCGGGGAGGTCGTCGACGATGCGGCCGTCGGCGAGGAACACGACCCGGTCCGCGAACGCCGCGGCGTTCGGATCGTGCGTGACCATCACGATCGTCTGGTGGAGGTCATCGACCGCTTGGCGCATGAACGCGAGGATCTCGCCGCCCGCGTGCGAGTCGAGGTTCCCGGTCGGCTCGTCGGCGAAGATCACGTCGGGGCGGCTCACCAGCGCCCGGGCCACGGCGACGCGCTGCTGCTGGCCGCCCGAGAGCTCGTTGGGCCGGTGCGACAGCCGGTCGCCGAGCTCCACGATGTCGATGACGTGGTCGAGCCAGGCGCGGTCGGGCTTCCGGCCGGCCAGCGCCATCGGCAGGGTGATGTTCTCGAGGGCGTTCAGCGTCGGGATCAGGTTGTACGACTGGAAGATGAACCCGACGCTGTCCCGCCGGATGAGCGTGAGCTGCTTCTCGGACGCGGCGCTGACCTCGACGTCGCCGAGGAAGACCTGCCCGGAGGTGACGCGGTCGAGGCCGGCGAGGCAGTGCAGCAGCGTGGACTTGCCGGAGCCCGACGGCCCCATGATGGCGCTGTAGTGGTGCGCGTCGAAGGCCACGGTGATGCGGTCGAGGGCGCGCACCGTCGCCTCTCCGCTGCCGTACACCTTGGAGGCATCGACCGCCCGAGCGGCGACCCCGGTTTGTGTGGAGGTACCCGTCAACGAGGCTCCCGGGTGGCGACGCCGCCACCGTAGGCGATCGGTCGCGCCGACCGGCGAGTGACCGACGTCACGCGTGGGGCGTCGAATCCCGAGGCGGCGAGCCCGCCGCGGCGGGCGCCGGCACCGCGTGCTGCGGGTAGCGCTGCGCGTCGACGCTGCCGTGACGCCCCAGCCACCAGAGCACCGCGATCGCGGCGACACAGCCGAACAGCGCCACCCACGCGTTGACCCGCAGCCCGAGGAGGTGATGGGCCGGGTCGATCCGCAGGTTCTCGAACCAGAACCGGCCGAACGTGTAGCTCGCCAGGTACAGGGTGAGCGACTGGCCGCGCCGCAGCACGAACCGGCGCTCCGCCCACACCATCACCCCGACGAGCGCGAAGCAGTACAGCGACTCGTACAGGAACGTCGGGTTGAACGTCGTGAACTGCGTGTAGCCGGCTGGACGGTGGATCAGGTCGATCTCGAGCCCCCACGGCAGGCGGGTGGGCTTCCCGAACAGCTCCTGGTTGAAGTAGTTGCCCCACCGGCCGATGCCCTGCGCCACGAGGATCCCGACCGTCATCGAGTCCATGATCCCGACGGTGTCGAGGTGACGGCGGCGGGTCATGACGATCACGCCGAGCGCCCCGCCGATGACCACCCCCCAGATCGACAAGCCGCCGCGCCAGATCTCCGCGAGCTGGATCCAGTGCCCGTAGTAGCGCTGCGGGTCCGTGAGGGCGGTGTACAGGCGGGCGCCGACGACGCCGCAGATGACGACGACGACGATGATGTCGCTGATGTCGCGGCGGTCGTGGCCCCACCGCTGCCAGCGTCGCTCGGCGATCAGGGTGGCGACGACGACGCCGATCGCCAGGAGCAGCCCGTACACGTGGATCGGGATCGGGCCGAGATGAAACGTGCCGTTGGACGGGCTGGGGATGAACGCGGGAACGGGGGGAACCCAGGCTGGCATCGGCCACGGATGCTATGACGGGCTCAACGATTTTCCACGTCTGGTCGATAGGACGGTGTGACCGCACGATTGGCCCGGACGCTGCTCCCGGTGCTCGTGCTCGTCGCGGTCGCCGCGGCGTGCGCGCCGCCCGCGCCGAGCACCCCGCCGTCGCCGACCGGGGATCAGAACGGCTCGCTCGGCTCGTGCCCGGTGTTCCCGGCCGACAACGCGTGGAACACCGACGTCTCGGGGTACGCGCCGCTGTCGAACTCGACGCAGATCGTGAACCAGGTCCTCGCCGACGATCCGGGCAACCGGTTCCTCCACGCCGACTTCGGTGGGGGTGGCGCGTACGGGATCCCCTACGTGACGGTGCCCGGCACTCAGCCGCTCGTGCCGATCAACTACACGGCGTACGGCGACGAGAGCGACCCGGGGCCGTTCCCGATCCCGCTCGGCGCGCCGATCGAGCAGGGCAGCGACGCCCACGTCATCGCCGTCGACCGAGACCACTGCCGCCTCTACGAGCTCTACAACGCGAGCCCGGCCGGCAACCGGTGGAACGCCGGGTCCGGCGCGACGTGGGACCTCCGCTCCGACGCGCTGCGCCCGGCCGGTTGGACGTCGGCTGACGCGGCGGGGCTGCCAATCTTCCCGGGCCTGGTCCGCTACGACGAGGTCACCGCCGGCGCCATCCGCCACGCCCTGCGCTTCACCGTGCGGGTCACCCAGGACGGCTACGTCGCGCCCGCCCGGCACTGCGCGTCCTCGAACCTCAACCCCAACGAGCCGGCGATGGGGATGCGGTTCCGGCTCAAGGCCACCTTCCCCCTGACCGGCTACACGGGAGAGGCACTCGTCGTGCTGCAGGCCTTGAAGACCTACGGGATGATGGTCGCCGACAACGGGACGAGCTGGTACATCACCGGCGCGTCCGACGCCCGCTGGGACGACAACGACCTGAACCAGCTGAAGACCGTCCCCGGCTCGGCGTTCGAGGTGGTGAACACCGGGGCGGTCACGACCTGCTGAGCGTGCCAGCCTGGTCGTCGTGCCTCGACCCGCCCCCGATCCCGTCGGGCCAGGCCAGGTGTCGGTCTGGTCCTACCCGCGCCCCCCACGCCTCGAGCCGGAGCCGCGCCGGCTGCGCGTCCGCTTCGCCGGCCAGCTGATCGCCGAGACCCGCCGCGGGTTCCGAGTGCTCGAGACGAGCCACCCGCCCAACTACTACTTCCCCGTCGACGACGTCGGAGCCGACGTGCTCGACCGCAGCGCCCGCACCTCGTTCTGCGAGTTCAAGGGCCAGGCGCACTACTGCGCAGTGCGGGCCCGCGACCGCGTCGCCCCGGACGCGGCGTGGGGCTACGACCATCCGAGCGCGGGGTACGAGGCGCTGGCCGGGACCGTCGCGTTCTACGCCGGGGCGATGGACGCGTGCCTCGTCGACGACGAGCTCGTCGTCGAGCAACCGGGCGGCTTCTACGGCGGCTGGATCACCCGCGACGTCGCGGGACCGTTCAAGGGCGGCCCGGGCAGCGGCGGCTGGTGAGGATCACTTGACGAGGCGGGACAGCCGACGGTCGGCGAGCACCTTGTCGTCGGTCTGGCACGGCGGGCAGTACGTGACCTCGTAGGCGTCGTAGGAGACGCGCCGCATCGGCGTCCCGCAGCGGGGGCAAGGCTGCCCGGGCCGGCCGTGCACCTCGAAGTGGCCACCGAGTTTCGGCTCGGACAGCCCGCCGGTGCGGGTTCGCTCCCGCTCGAGCCCGTCGGCGAGCACGGCACGCACCGCGTCGAGGAGACGGCGGCGCTCCTCGGCGTCGAGCCCGGCGAGCGTCGCGTACGGCGACAGCCGGGCCCGCCACAACGCGTCGTCGGCGTAGCCCCGCCCGATCCCCGCGACCGTCGTCTGGTCGCGCAGCAGCGTGTGCACCCGACGCCGGTCCGTTCCCTCGAGGACGAGACGCTCGAAGGCGTCGCTGTCGGGCTCGGGGCCGAGCTTGGCGAGCGGACCGTCGTCGCCGTCGGCGAGGACCCACCAGGCCGCCTTGCGCTCGGTGCCGTGCTCCCGGACCAGGACCGCGGTCTCGCCGTCGGGCCCGTCGAACCGCAGCCGGACCACCCCGCCCTTGCCGCCCCGGGTGGTCTTCGGCGGCGTCTCGAGGTCGACCCGCCCGGCCTGGGAGAGGTGCACGAGGAGCCGGGGCCCGTCGTCGAGGTCGACCACGAGGTACTTGCCGCGGCGTCCGACCCGGCGGACGGCGTGGCCCACCGCGGCGTCGGGTGACGGCTGCACCGTCTTCAGGCCGGCGAAGCCGAGGGGCTGCCAGCCGGTGACGACGTGGCCGCGCAGCGCGGCGTCGAGACGCTCCGCGAGCGCCTGCATCTGGGGCTGCTCGGGCATCCCCCGAGTCTGGCGCACACGCCGCGGTGCGGGCGCGGCCTCAGCGGCGCTTCGGGTGCTCGCCCATGCGGCGCAGGATCGTGCGCCGCCGGGCCTGCAGGTCGGCGAAGGTGAGCCGCTCGACGTCGGCGGGGACCATGAACCCGGCCTTGATGGCGTCGACGTCGACGCGGGCGTCCGTCGGGTCCACGCCGAGCTCGCGCGCGAGCCGTTCCCCGTGGTGGGTGAGGAAGTACTGGTGGATGTGGACGATCTCGCCGATCAGGTCCAGGTCGGGTGCGAGGGCCGCCGTCGCGGCGTTGAGGAACATGAGGTTCTTCACGAAGAGCATCAGGTCCTTCGGGGCCTGGGCGCCGTAGCCGAGCAGCTTCGTGACGAGACCTTGCAGCTCGTCGACCATCTCGGTGGCGGCCATCTGCATCGGGTCCTTCACCGGCTGGTCGAGCTCGAGATCCTCGAACACCGCGGCGAGGTCGGTGTCGGCCGGGAAGGCGCCGAGGTCGCGCAGCGCCGTCAGCTGGCCTCTCACGTCCCCGGCCGTGCCGGCGAGGAGCAGGCGCAGGAACGCCAGCCGCTGCGGCTCCGCGAGGCGGCCCGTGATCCCGAAGTCGAACAGCACGGTGCGCCCGCCCGGCTCGACGAGCAGGTTGCCGCCGTGGAGGTCGCCGTGGAAGACGCCGTAGAGCATGGCGCCCTCCAGGCAGGCGATGAGACCGGCGCGCAGCACGGCGGTGGTGTCGACCCCGGCGTCGTGCATGGCCTGCACGTCGTCGAACGCGAAGCCGTGCAGGCGCTCCATGACGAGCACCCGCTGGGTGACCAGGGTCGGGTGCGGCCGGGGCACGACCATGGTCCGCTGCTCGGTGGCGGCGAACACCCGGGCCAGGTCGAGCATGTTCTCGGCTTCGAGTCGAAAGTCCAGCTCCTCGACGATCTGCTCGGCGAAGAGCTCGACGAGCGCCGGCGGGTTCGCGAGCGACGCGACCGGGATACGTCCGATGAGGTGCGGGGCCAGCCACGCCAGGGCGCGCACGTCGGCGTGCATGAGCGCCGCGACTTGCGGGCGCTGCACCTTCACCACGACGTCCTCGCCCGTGAGGAGACGGGCGCCGTGGACCTGCGCGATCGACGCCGCGGCGAGGGGCTGCTCGTCGAAGTGGGCGAAGACCGCGCTGATCGGCTCGCCGAGGTCGGCCTCGACGACCGCCCGAATGGCGTGGGTCGGCTCGGGGGGCACCTGGTCCCGCAGCTTCTTGAACTCGGTCACGAGCTCGTCGGGGAACAGGCCCTCGAACGCCGAGACGATCTGGCCGAGCTTCACGTAGGTCGAGCCGAGCCGCTCGAACGCCCGCCGCAGCCGCCGGGACAGCCCCGCCCGAGAGCGTGGCGTGCCGCGCTCTCGCACGTACCAGACGCCGAGGGGCCAGCCGAGCCCGACCATCGACCGGGCGAGCCGGCCGAGCGGCGGGAGGTGATGGGTGGCGAGGAGCGACGGCACCTGGGCCCGGGTCCGGGCGCGCAGCTCCTCGAGGCCCGCCCGCCACGCCAGCGCGTCCTCGTCCACGACCCAGGGTCCGTGGTCAGTGAACGCGAACGACGCCACGTCCGGCGCGGGGCGTGCGTCGGGCGCGTCGACCGGCTCGCCCGGACCCGAGCCGGTCACCGGGGACCCGCCGCGACGGGCGCCACCCGTCCGAGGTCCCGCAGCACCGCGTGCGCCGCGTTGCGCCCGTTGCGCGCCATGACCGACCCGCCCGGGTGCGTCGCGGCGCCGCAGAGATAGAGGCCCGGCACCGAGGTGCGCGGCGCGAAGCGGCGGTCCCACATCTGGTCGGGGAGGATCTCCCCCTGGAAGATGTGCCCGCCGGAGAGCCCGATCCGCTCCTCGACGTCGCTCGCGGTCAGCACCTGACGGTCGACGAGGCAGCGCTCGACGTCGGGGGCGAAGCGGGCCACGGCGGCGAGGGCGGCGTCACCGGCTCGCTCCCGCCCGGCCGGCCCGGCGTCGAGCGACGACGCGGGCGCGTACTGCGCGAAGACGCTCATCGTGTGCGCGCCCGATGGGGCGACGCTCGGGTCGTGCGTCGTCTGGAAGTACAGCTCGGCCCACGCGACGGCCAGGTCGCCGTTGCGGGCCGCGTCGCAGGCCGTCTGCGTGTCGTCGATGGAGCCGGCGATCTCGATCTGGGCGCGGTGCACCCGCGGGTCGCCCTGGGCGGCGGGGAACTCGGGGAGCCGCGCCAGTGCGCAGTTGACCTTCACGACCGGGCTCGTCGCTCGCCAGCGTCGCACCCGGTCGGCGAACACCGCGGGGGCGGCCCCGTCGAGCAGGGCGAGCACCCGGTGCGGGTCGGCGTTCGCCACGACGACGGGGGCCCGGATCAGCTCGCCGCCGACGAGCTGCACGCCGACCGACGGCTCGATGCGAGCGACCGGCGTCCCCGCGGCGAGCCAGGCACCGGCGTCCCGCGCCGCGTCCGCGAGGAGGAAGGACACCTGCCCCATGCCGCCTTCGACGAACCCCCACCCGCCGAGCAGGCCCAGGCGGTGATGGGCGTGCACCCACGCGGTGCCGGGGTCGCGCGGCCCGGCGAACGTGCCGATGATCCCTTGACCGTGCAGCGCGCCGCGCAACCGGTCGTCGCGCACGTGGCGCTCCACGACGTCCGCGATGGGGGCCTCGAGGACCACGTCCCGTGCCTCCGGGTCGTCGGCGAACAGCGCGGCGAGCGCCGCCTCGTCGGGCGGCGGATCGTCCCAGGTGTCGCCGAGCGGCCCGTGTCGCAGCCGATCCCGGATCCGGTCGAAGAGGGCGTCGTACCGCACGAAGCCCTCCGCGTCCGCAGGGCTGACCGCCGCCACGGCGGCGGCCGTCGCGGCGGCGTCGCGCCATTGGTACAGCGACGTGCCGTCGTCGAAGGGCGTCCACTGCGTCGGATCGACGGGGAAGATGCGCAGCCCGGCGCGTCGCAGCCCGAGGTCGTCGATCACCACCGGGTCCAAGAGCCCGACGAGGTAGGCGCACGGGCTCATGACGTACCGCTGGTCGGTGAAGGGCCGCTCGACGGTGCATGCACCGCCGACCTGCTCGCGGCGCTCGAGGACCACGACGCGACAGCCCGCCCGGGCGAGATACGCGGCAGCGGTCAGGCCGTTGTGGCCGGCGCCGACCACCACGACGTCCCAGTCGCGGGCGGCCAGCTCCATGGTCGGTGCCGGGAGGCCGACGCGCCCGTCGACGGCGGCGACGCTCACAGCCATCGCGCCGTCAAGGGCCTGCGCCCACCCGCGTGATCCCGCGCCCGGCCGGGTCGCCACCCATCCGGCGACCGTACTCTCGACCTCTCGGTGGACCGCCGGCCGCGACCGAGCATCCCCGGCCGGTGCGGACCGGGCCGATAGGTTCTATGCATGGCGAGGCTGTGCGCGCGCCCCAGTTGCAGCGCACCCGCCGCCGCGACCTTCAACTTCGACGGGTTGAAGCGCATCGTCTGGTTGAACGACCTCGCCGGCTCACCCGTGTCGACCGCCGGGGACCTTTGCTCGCTCCACGCCGAGCGGCTCCAGCCGCCCCGCAACTGGGAGCTGCGTGACGTCCGACCCGCCCGCGTGACCCGCCCGGCCGCCGCCGCGCCCAGCCGGTATCTGCCACCCGCGGCGCGGCCCGCCCGGGCACCCCGCCCGGCGATCACTCCGGCGCATCGATCGGTCGCGGCCCCGCGGCGTTCCCGCCAGCCGGTGGCGAGCGTCGAGGTCAGCGCCTCCACCCCGCTGCTCGCCCGCGCGTTCCGCGGCGTCGACGGGGCTTGACGCCCGCCGAACGCCCGCGCCTGCCCACGACGCGCCTCACGCGCGGCTGGCTCGGCGCTCTGCGGGCCGAGGTGAACCAGCAGCGTCGACGTCGAATCCGCAACACGATCCTGGCGTTCGCGGCCGTGGATCTCGTGATCATCCTGGGCGTGCTCGTGCTCGTCGGTGTGATCGCCGGCGGCGGCGGATCGCCGAGCGCGCCACCCGAGGGGCTGCCGTCGTTCGTGACCGGCACGGCGCGACGGTCCCTGGCGCCGGCGTTCGACCGCGCGGCGCGCGAGTCCCGGGTGGCGACCACCCTGGTCATGGCTCTCACGTGGCGAGAGTCGGAGTGGGAGGAGAACGTCGTCTCACCCGCCGGCGCGATCGGGATCGGGCAGCTGCTCCCGGCCACCTCCCGCTACGTCGCCGACGATCTGCTGCACCAGCCGCGCCTCGACCCCCGCCGGCCCGTCGACAACATCCGGCTCACCGCCCGGTATCTCCGCCAGGTCATCGACGAGCTCGGCGGCAGCGAGCGCCTCGGGGTCGGCGCCTACCTCCAGGGCTCCACGTCGGTGCGGGCCGAAGGGCTCAGCCCCGAGACGGTTGCGTATGTCCACGACATCGACGTGCTGCGCGCCGCGTTCGACCGCGCGCGCCGCGGGCCCTGAGCGCCCTTGCCGCGCGCGCGGCTCCAGGCCTACCGTCCGGTGGGGAGGCGCGCGCATGGTCGAGACCGTGCAGTGTCCGGGGTGCCGTCTAGCCGTCGATGTGGCGCGGCCGCCCGGCGTCGAGTTCGACATCGTCCCGACCCAAGAACCCGCCGGCCGGATGGTGACCATCCTCGTCGGGCGCGTCGTCGTCCACCGCTGCCGGTGCTGCCCCGACGGCGAGTGGCGCTGATCGCGCTCCCCGTGACGTCGACCCGCTCCGGGTCGCCTGGTCGCCACACGACGATGCCGGGATGGCGTTAGCCGACCGTCAGACGGAGCGTCCCCGCGTCGGTGCCGGCGTTGGCGTCAACCACGTGGACCGTCAGGGTGCCGCCGAGCGGGGCGCTCGGCACCGCGACGGCGAACAGGGTGCGAACCTCCGGTCCGACGACCAGCGAACCGGGCGGCTCCAGCGGGGTGTCGGCGTGCGGCTGGCGAGCCTGGCTGTCGGGTCCGACGTACGTCGCGGACGACACGTTCACGGCGCGGGCGCCGTCGGGTGCGCCCCGCGCGCTGAACACGATGAAGAGCGTCGGCGGCGTGGGCGACTCGTACGCGATGTCGAGGTTGCCGGTCACGCCGAGCGCGGCGTCGGACTGCCCGTCATCGATGGCGAAGCGGCCCGCCAGGCTCAGGTGGTTGATCGTGAACGACACCAGCCGCCCCTGGCGATCCGATCGGAACGCGGCGAAGGTGGCGCACCGGGTGGTCGTGTCCTCGACCCGTGCACGCTTGCAACTCGGACGCGTGCCTCGTAATCGTGGTCGGCGGCACCCTTCGCCGGCGTCGGTGACCGCTTTCGCGAGCTCTTCGGAGGCCACCGCGTACCGCTCGGCCAGCGAGCCCGGTGCCGTGAGCCGCTGCGCCGCCGCCACCGTCGCTGCGGTGGTCGCGACGACGCGTCGCAGGTAGACGACGCCGACGTCGATCGGCTGCCGTCGCGGTAGCCGTACCGACGAGACAGGCGCACGCCAACGCCACCCCGACCGCTCGAGCCATCCCCGTGGCTCGGCGCCGCCGCGGTCGCCCGCCTGCGGGTCGGCGATCGGGGCCCGAACCCGGAACGCTCCCAGACGCGCTCTCCACGCGCCGACGCTCCCGATCGTCCTGGTTTCGCCCCACGGAACCCGCTCGACATCGCGTGGACCACTGCCGGGCTGTCAACGCCGCGCCCGGCGACGCCACGGCGTGACAGCGTCTGACCAGGTCGTGATGCGCGCTCGGAGGGAGTCGAACCCCCAACCTTCTGATCCGTAGGCCGATGATCGGGTCTGGCGGGGTCCGAGCGAGTCCGTGCTCGTCCTGTCTTCGCAGGTCAGCGTGCTCCCGACGTGGACCGGTGTGGACGCCCCGCGACTCGAAAATCTGAGCCGAGCCGGGACCCGTTGACAACGCGTTGACAAGTCGGGCACGCACCGTGCTGAGCACAAGCCCGGCCACGGAGCCAACCTTAAGGACGGGCTCCGCGCCGGGCGCTCTCATCCTGCGACGGCGGACCCCTCAGCGCCACTCGCCGTCGCGGCAGATCGTGCAGTGATGCACTGATGACCTTGCCCACCCTGATCGTGACGCAGTCTTGGCCGCGGACGCTCTCCCGCAGCACTCGATAGTCGACCCCGAGCGGGCGGGCCACCGGCACGACCGCACGACACCCAGGACACTGCACCGTGTCGGCCATGCCGACCCCCATCCCCAAGCCCACTCAGCAGGCTTCCCCCAGCCGGGAGCCTAGATGCCCTGTCCGCTCTCTTTCCACAGCCGTGCAGAACCCCCGGTGGAGGTTCTTGGCGGCGCGAGACTCGCTCCCGTGACCGGCGATTACGAGCGGGTTCCCGACTAACGCCTGACTAACGCGCCGATGCCTGCTAGTGCGCGGATTGCCCGTGTCGGCGTGCGATCCTGGATGGAGACGTCGGTCGATGGGGGCGAGGAACATTGCCTGCAAATGCCGGTCGGCCGGTCAGGCCATCTCGCCAGTCGCCGGCGCGGCCCCGTTCGAAGCAGTCCTCATCGACTCGGGGGAGGCCCGCTGCCCCGTCAGATCACCAGCAGGCGCTAGAGCGTCAGGGAGAGTCGGATGTAGGGCGGCTCGCCGACGCTCAGGCTCAAGCTTTCGCCGATTTCGACAAGACCATCCTCACGCTCGCAAGCGGCGCTCTGGCGATCTCGCTGGTCTTTGTCCACAACGTTGCTCCGCATCCCGCCCGTACGGAGTGGCTTGTCGCATCTTGGATCTTCTTCGGGCTGAGCCTGATCGCGATTCTCGCGTCGTTCATGACCAGCCAGGCCGCGCACAACGTCCGCATCAAGCATCTCTACGACGATGGAACCGATACGAACACCCGATGGCGACCTGCGACCTGGGCGCTCAACATCGGGTCCGCCGGCGCGTTTCTTGTCGGCGTCGTGTTGCTGATCGTCTTCGCTGCGAACAACATCTAGGAGGATATGGAAGATGGCTGAAAAGCGATCGGGCGGCGACCGGCCGGCACCACCGCCAGCGCCACCTCCGTCACGCCGTCCGCGCCCGGCGAGCCCGAGTCCCTCTCGAGGGAATCCTGGGCCGCCAGCACGACCAGCCCAACCGCCACCGAAGAAGAGGTAGGCCGCGCGACCCTCGGTCTGCTGCACGCTACGAGCGAGTACATCGGCCTCGCCTTCGTCGTCGAGCCCGACGGCGACGAGGCGAAGGTGCGGGCGCTCCTGCGCCTCGAGCCCAACGGCTGGTGGGGGCGGCTCGCTGATCGGCCCGGCTGACTGGATCGGGATCTCGGCGAGCACCGAGCCGTTCTTCGAGCTCCGCTTCCCCGACGGGCGCGCGGGCGCGGCACTTGTGAGTGAGTTCGATCAGGCCGACACGATGCAACGCGTCACGATCGCCGGTGTCGGGGTGGCGCCGTTTGGCTGAAGGTCACGAAACGACGAGGACCTATGGCCCTAGTGATCGCGAGGTCATCACCCTAAGTTGGAGGATGAGCATCTCGGACCCCAAAGAGGGGCCCGCGATGAGTGGGAGACCAGATGCTTCGTCGGTGGTTGCTCGTTCCCTTAGCGGTTGCAATAGGAGGCGCCGTCCTTGCGGCATGCTTCCCGCCAGGGCCGCCCCCGCCGCCTCCAGAAATCACGTACCAACTCACAGGTACATGCACCATTCCCAACCTGCTACCCAACGCGGGATCTCCCTGTTCGAGCGGTGGCACGGCAGTCATCTGTCCTGCTAACGACGTCTTCGCGACCTTCTTCAATGGCAGCGGGGATATCGAGCAGCACTGTGGCAACTTCACCTACACGGTGACAATCACGAGACCGCCAGACGGCTTTGTCGATATCTCGGGTCAACTCCAGGGCGACGGAACTGTCACCTGCACGATCAGCAGAGGCGGCCAAGTCCTGGCGTCGAATACGGCATCCGGGGCCTACGAGATCGCAGACTGCAGCGCCGAGGTGTAGCGCTCGGCAGGCTTTTCGGAGGGGGGATGGCGATGCGAAAAGGCCAGCTCACCGAGACTGGGGCTCGAGCGGCAGATCGAAACAAGATCGCGGCCAATTGGTTCTCGATCGCCCGTTCCGTTTGGAACATGCATGACGCGCTGCTGATCGAACAGCGGCGTACTAATCAACTCCTTGAGGCGTTGATCGAGGCGTCGGGTGAGACGGTGCCCGATGCCGCCGAATTGCCCACCCCGACGATCGACGACGGCCAGGAGATTGATTGGGCGACGGGTCTTGCCAAGAGTGCGACGGACGCCTAACACGCCGCGGATCGCAAAGGAGGAGGCGATGCTGGCGACGCTCGGGGCCTGGCGCTCGCGATGCCCATAAACAGGCGGCCGGGGGGGCCGGATCGGGTCAACCCTCGACGTCGAATTCCGCGGCCCGCCCAACTGCCCGCCACCAACGACCTGACCCCGGTCGCCATCTATGGATCCCGCCGAGCTTCGCCAGCGGGCCGTCGTGCCGGTGATCTGCTCGCCGCGTTAGCCGACTGGGACGCGTGCCAATAGCCTGACCCCTCGAAGAGATCGAGGGGGGCAAGCCGTGGCCACGATCGACCAGAAATGTTCCTGCGGTTGGTTCGGCCAGGTGCCCGAGGACTCTGACGCCTGGACCTGCCCCGATTGCTCGAGCCAATACCCAGCTGAATGGCGCGGCCTCTATTTCGTCGCGGTGTGCCCGAAGACGCACGAGCCCGTCGGCCTCAGTGAGAGGAACGCGAAGAACCCGCGCTACTCATGCTTGCGTTGTGGCAAGCGCCACCCGACGAAGGTGAGCGGCTCGAGCCGGACCAGATTTGGTACTGCGCGTTACGTCGGGGGTCACAGTGCGCTCGGGCCCCCTCAGCGGGGCCACCTGTTCTTCACGACCGAGGCCGTTGGTATTGGCGACCAGCAGGCAACCTCCGCCGTCATTCCACTGGTCTCTGTACAGAGCGTCGAGGTGAGCGGCGGAGAGGTGGCCGTTAGCAAGCTTGGGGCGGTCCTAGCCCTCGGAGTCATCGGCGGCTTCGCATCAAAGGGCGCGAAGTTCGAGTCGGCCGTCATCGTGCGTACCGAGCATGGCGAGACGGCGTACTACACGGTCGACGATGAGAGTCCGGTCAGCGTCCGCGCGAGCTTGTGCCGATCTTGAAGCGCGGAGGGGTGCCGCTCATCGGCGAGGAGACATCGCCGGCGGCGACGCAAACGTCAGCGCCGTTGAGCGTCGCGGATGAACTTGCAAAGTTGGCGTCCCTTCGCAACGACGGGGTTCTGACGGAAGAGGAGTTTGCGGCCCAGAAGGCGAAGCTCCTCACTCAATAGGGCGCCGCGCATCCGACGCTGGCGAGCGGCGCTAACTGTCACGGGCAAGAAGTTTGGCCTTTTGGGCCTCGAACTCCTCCGTCGTAAGAATGCCCTCGTCCCGCAACTTGGCGAATTCGCGGAGTTGGCCTGCCACGTCCGTAACTGTCCCAGTTGGAGGAGAGGCCGGCGCGGCGCCGTGCGCAATCGCAGTCTCAACGTGGTCGCGGATCGCGGTGAACTGTGCCAGCGCGAAGGTCGTGAACATCACGGCGTTCTCGTCGTTGGCGTCAAAGACGCCCTTAGTCCGGGAGCGTTCGATCACGCCCGGGACTGTGAAACGGATATACCCGTTGGTGGCGCCGGGCTTCTTGAACTCGACTGCTGTGATGCTCGCGATCGGGATGCGCTTCTCGCCCTTTGTGAAACCGTGGGTGGCCTTCGCGAGAGCGCCCTTCCGCTGGATTGTCACCCAGGTGTCGTCGACGATCACCGTGCCGCCGATGCTCTTGGCCTTCAGCGGGAGCGCAGCCCGAGCCGCTACCGGCGGACTGGCGTGTTGCGGCTCGGACTTTGGCGGCACCTCTGCTGCCGGCTCCGCGTTGGTCGTCGCGAGCGGGTCCGTTGTGAGAGCGCCAGCGTCGCTGACATGCTCGGTCCACTCGGACCCGTCCCAGTAGCGATGCTCGTGGCGCCCCAGCGGATCGGGATACCAGCTCGCACTAGACGCTGCTGCGGGCTCGTCGACCACGCAAGCGAGCCTAAGTCGCGCTCTTGGAACGGTCCATCGCTGCTACCCAGGCCACGGCTGGCTCGTACCCTCGCCGGCTGTGGATCCCACCGAACTGCGCCAGCGGGCCATCGAGCTCGAGGCGGACCTGTGGCCCGACCATGCCGAGGACAGCCGCCGCGCCGCGGAGCTGCTCGCCGCGTTCGCCGACTACGAGCCGGTGCTACTCCGTCGCGGCGCAGCTCGGCGAGGCAGGGTCGGGACACGCTGGGCTCGGGCTGCTCGCCGACGCGATCGAGTGTGCCGAGGACGAGCGCGGCGGATCACCTGCTACTTGATGTGGCGTCCCTCTCCAAGATTGGCACCTTCGAGAAAGGCTGCACCGCGTCGACTGGCGGTCGTGTCGGTGCCCCGCTCGGCGTTCGGCTACCCGGGTGTGCCGCTTCCTGAGATCGCGCCGAAATCGCTACCGGCGGCGAGCGTCAGGGCGTTGTGTTGGCTCGCGGGAGGGACGGTCAGGGCCAGTTGGGCGAGGAGGTCGATATCGATGGAGCGGTAAGGCTGAGCTTGTGTCAATCCTGGCACCTGACCCAGCAGTGCGAAGATCGCGGTTGGGTCGACGGTGGTCGCGGTTCCGGCCGGCACGGCGTGCAGATGGAAACGCAAGGTCACAAAGCTCAGTGCTCCCCCGTTATACGTGCGGTACGAGTAGACGGGAAAGGTGGTGGCTGCGGCCGTCACGGTTTCTCGGTTCGCCGTGTCGGCCTTGATCAGGTTCAGGACATACCCGGAAAGTGAGCTGTCGAAGATCCTCGAAGGTGCTGAGCGATTCGCCTTGAGGCTCTGTTGAAAATAGGCGGCCAGGGTGTGGGGCAAGGTCGCCGGTTCGACGCGAAGGCCCGCGGCGCCTGTGACGGTCCTCGCGTAGTCGTTCGCGTCGACGAAGATGGTCGGTGTGGACGACGGCGCTGGAGTCAAGTAGACGGCCTTCCAGGGCGCACCCACGGATCGCTTCGTGAACACACGAAAGTCAGGGTTTGTGCTCCCTGGTTCCGTCGCCAGGGCGAGGAACTGCGCTGGATAGGTCGTCTGCCTCGGCACGAAGACCTGCACGTTCGTGAGCGTGAACATCGTGTTATTGGGAGGTGCCACTCCGATTTGGGCGTCGCTGAGGACTGACAACGGAGGGCCCTGGACCGCGTTGTACGCCGCAACGGTATTTGCCGCGCTGGCCGCCGACACGTAGGACGCCACGACCTGCTCCGCCTGCGCGGGCGTCACCACCAGATGGTCGGCCACCGCGATTGCGGCGGCACGAGATCGACTCCGTGGGCCTCCACACGAACCGCGGACTTGCCCCGACGTGCAGACGCGCAACGACGCACCAGCCGACACCGAAGCTTGCGCTGCACCGCCCGTCATCGCGGACCCCAGCGCTACCGTGCCGAGCACCGACACGACCACTGCGAACACAACCATGGGCCCTCGAGCGCGTTCCGCTCGGACGAAACGGCTCGGCGCACCCCGAACCCCGCTGCCCACATGCCCGCAGGCCGCCAATGCGGCCTCCCAACTCCTGGCACCAGCGTCAATCAGACGCCCGCGCTCCACCCTTCTACTTGAGTGTGAGCCGGTAGTACCCGAATAGCAATGGAAGAACACTCATCTAGGCCACGACTTCGAGGGCGAACTACCGAGCTTCGATTGCCACACGCAGCCGTGGCGCCACGAGCACCATCCGCGGTAGCTAGAACGACGGGGTGTTTCGGATTGACGGTCGGCGGTCGCGCGCGTCACGGAAGGCGCCCACGAGCGATGATGCGCAACCGCGACTACTGATCGAAGGAGTAGAGCTGAACATGCCTGCGAAGCCAGTCGGGCTTTGGGATCTAAACCTAGCGACGCCGCCTGCCAAGGTCTGCGGCTGGGGTTTAGTGGCCGGTCGGCTGCCTGCCTTCGTGAGCGAGTTCGATCAGGCCGACACGATGCAGCGGTCACGATCACCGGGGTCGGAGCAGCGCCGTTCGGGTAAGCCCGCGACTAGTTATGGCGTTCGTCGCGCAGAGAGCACGGGTCGCCACGCAGGGTGTCTGACAGATCGCGGTCCGCTTGACGCAGACGCCGCTTCGGCTCACACTGGTTGTGGCAGTCACGAGATGCGACGAGGTTCCTCGTGTGTCTAGGCTGGGGCGACGGAGGGGAATCCCGTGGGGCGGTTGCTTTCGAGGTTGCCCGCGTTTCCGGTGTGCCGCGTTTTCCTACTGGGTGGAGTGTTCCTGCTCACGGCCGGCGCCCCGGGTGGCTGCGCTCCCGCACCACCTCCGCCGCCGCCTCCTCCACCGCCAGCTTCGGCCTCGTTCGCGGTGGTTCCGGATTCTCGGCTCGCGGGCCCGGTTAGCCCTTTGGACATCCATTCCCGAACGCCGTGCCCTGTTGGAACGAATCACGTAGATATTGGCTTCTTCGAGCCAGTCAGCACTCTGGGTGGTCCGCTGCAAGAGGCGAAGAGTGTCGGCGTTAACGGAGAAGGGGACTGGGGCGACGTTCAAGATTTCTTTTGGCTCGAGCCAACCGTCGGTGAACCATCCGCCGTGCCGGGCACGGGCACGTTCAGTGCCGCGTGCGTTAGCAACCCAGTAGGACTTCCTGGACACATCCTCTTGAGTTACTCCAACGTCTCGTTCACCGTGACGTAGCGAAGGCCACCTGACGCAGGCTTCCCGTTTGATCGGGCTCAACCATCCCAACAGCCGTCCGCTGGGCCCCTAACCATCTCGTGTCGTCGGGACCCGATGGGGGAAACGACGTCCATTTCTTTCGTTAGGCACATCGTGTCGTTGTGGCTCGGGTTAGTCACTGTCGTCGCCAGTGGCGTTGCGGCCCTTCCTGCCAGCGCCGCCGCCACGACCACCCTGCACTTCTACTCAGTGCAGCAGACCTTTACGGCGACCGATGCGGCCGGGCAACCGATCACCGGCAACACCAATCTCCCCGTCGGTGCCCGCTATGACACGACGGACCTGAACTACGTCGGGAACCACACGCACCACGCGTCAAACTTCAGCGCATCCGATCACATCGCCTGCACCGTCACGAGCGACACGACCCAGACATGTAATGACCAGTTCGCCATTGGGGGGTCCCTCCTCCTCGGGAACGACATCACGGTGACCCAGAACACCCCCACGACGGCGTCCGGGCAGATCAATGCGGGGACCGGCAAATACAAGAACGCGTGGGATGTTCGTGACGGAACTCGGACCTTCCAACGCCGTCGACCTCACGATCACGCTCACCGGCTAGGAGTTGACCGCCCCCAATCGGCGGACGTGTGGTTGTCGCGACGCAGCCTTGTCGATAGCGGCTGGGTCGGACGTGCAGATTTCTCCACATTGCTGACGAGTTGGTGACGGGGCCCCGTCAAGCTCGCCACGGTGGCGCTGAGTTGCTGTGACCATCGGCGCCAGCTCGACCCACGCATCGGCCTCACGACTCGACGAGGAGCCGGGGGCCCGCCACGTCGAAAGCGCGCCGGTGCGGCTCTCGCCGCTGGCCGTGCTGAGACGCATCAGCAACGCCCGGCGCGGTTCCAGATCGCACCGTCAGGCCGTCACGTTCGCCGTGGTGTTCAGGATCGTGAGCAGCGAGCTTACCGGCGATGCTTGGTCCGAAAAAAAAAAAAAAAAAAAAAAAAAAAAAAAAAAAAAAAAAAAAAAAAAAAAAAAAAAAAAAAAAAAAAAAAAAAAAAAAAAAAAAAAAAAAAAAAAAAAAAAAAAAATTTTTTTTTTTTTTTTTTTTTTTTTTTTTTTTTTTTTTTTTTTTTTTTTTTTTTTTTTTTTTTTTTTTTTTTTTTTTTTTTTTTTTTTTTTTTTTTTTTTTTTTTTTTTTTTTTTTTTTTTTTTTTTTTTTTTTTTTTTTTTTTTTTTTTTTTTTTTTTTTTTTTTTTTTTTTTTTTTTAAAAAAAAAAAAGGATTGTTCGCCGTTGGGCGTGGGACGCCTTTGACGACTCCGGCACGGTCCCACCGACGAGCGCCTTGCAGACCTGCGGGTCACCAAAGAGGGCGTGCAACTGTGCGGGCTGGCCGCCTCGATGGCCTTGCGGATCGCGCCGGGGTCACTCGGCCCCGAGGCTTCGGGACACCGTGCACCTTCGTGATCGTCGCGTCATGGCTGAGGGTGCCGGGGCGGCGTTGATCGCCTTCGTCAGCGTCCCGTCCTTCTCGGCGGTGCGCACGGCGGCGATGGCCTCGTCCATCCCGTCGTAGGTCACGCGTCCCTCGGCGTCGACTCGAACAGTCACTGGATAGGTGCCGGGGTTGGTGTCGTAGGCCTCACGGACCAGGCGGGCGAACTCGTTACGTGCGACGTCCGCAAACGCGTCGTGCAATGCGTCCGGGTCTCGTTCGTCAAGCGGCGGATTGACCAGCGAACGCCCGCGGGTCATGTAACCGATGCTCGCCAGGAAGGCCAGACGACGCCATCACGTTCGCCAGCGGGTCTGAGGGCCTCGAGCACTTCGGCGATCAACTCCGGGACGAGCTTGCGGTCGTCGGACGGGCGCGCGGTGAAATCACACGCCAGATCGGCTCCTCGAACGGCGACCTTCGAGACGATCTGCCAAGACGACGCGGTACCGCGGGCGGCGACGGCGCAGTCTCATCGGCGTGTGGTCGACCCCATGCGGGCAGGGTTGGCGGACCCGCTCCGGCTTGAAGGGCGACGTCACGTCCTGACCGAGTTCACGCAACCCGGCGTGCGGGTCGGCGTACTGCGTCGAGTCGGGCTGCTGGCCGGCGATCATGTCCTCGATGAAGCCGATCGGGGCACGATGCTCGTGGCCGTCGGAGTCCGCGAAGCTGATGCAGTGCACCTCGAACGGTCCGAGGTCGACCGGAGCGGGAAGGCGACAGTCTAGGGCTCGCGTCGAACCGAGCACCACCCGAGGCTTCATCAGACTCACGTCGGCGATGTTCATCAGCGCACCGCCGGCGGACTCGACACGGTCCGCGTCAACCGGGTCGGCTCCGCCAGTCCCAACCGCCGGGACGTCGACCATGCCGGACATGGTCCACGAACGCCGGATCTCGCAGCCCGTCGACGTGAACGTCGAGGCTGACCTCCTCGGAGCTGTGCACCGCCGCGACACTCGCCGGGATCAGCTCACCACCTCGAGCCCGCACACGCCTCGAGGATCTGCTCGTCGTCGGCGCCCACGCAGTAGAGCACGAGCCGTCCGACCTGCGAGACAAGTTCACGTGACTCCTTTCTGGTTGGCTCGCTCCATCACCTCGCCACGATCCACTCGCCACTCGCGTCCCTGCCGCCTGTTGCTCAACCGTCCTCTGTGGATCAAGTCGAGGATGTTTCGCACTTTGCAGCCGGAGAAGACTTCCGCGGCCTCCTCGGTCGTGATCTCATCGAACGCCACGGTGTCACCCGCCGGGCCTTCGGCAGTCCCCGAACTGCCGTGAACGGCAGCGGTGTGGCGGTCGGCGGCACCCATCAGCGCCCACATCACCGCGGCGCCGTCCTGGGCACCGTTCCGGCGGGCCTCGGCATGCCAGCGAGCGAACGTCCCCCGATACCGGGCCGCGACCGCATCGGGCACGAACGTCCCCGGCCCGTCGATCCTGTACGGGCCGGGCGCCGATCAGCCGCCTCGACAGCGGCCAGCGAACGCCAGCACCATACGCCAGGCGTCGGCGAGCGAACCCGGCAGCCGCACCTCGACACGGATCACCACGCCCGAGACCTCGTCGACCGGCGCACGATCGACACGAGCACGCAGACCAGCCACCGCAGCGTCCGCACGGTCAACCAGCTCGGCGAGCTCCGACGACAGCGCACGACACGCACGGGTCACGGCTGGTCCGCGAGGTCGGCGTCACTCTTGGGGTCGAGGCCGTACCGGGTGCTGATGTCGAGCAGCGTCCGTTCCCAGCGGCCAACCAACTCGACCAGCGGGTGAGGCCGCTTGTTGCTGTCGGCGTCGATCAGAACCCGGCCACGGCGTTCGATGTCGGCCAGAGCCCGACGGCGGCGGACCCAGATCGTGGCGCCCATGAGCGCCATCGCCGGGTAACGCTCCACGAGCTTGGGGTCGTACAAGACGCCGACGACCTCCGCAGCTTCCTGGTCGACGTCGCGCCAGGTCACGGCTGCGGCTCGGTTTCGGCGGGTTCGGTCGCTTCCGTCGAAGCCGCGGCAGCCTCTCGGGCCGCTCGAGCGTCGATTGTCCGCCGGCCTTGAGCCTTCAAGAAGTCGAGGTCGACGCGAGCACCGACCGCGCCAGCGCGGGATCGCTGCAGATCGGCGTCTGAGCGCGGCGTCAGGCCGTACTCGCGAGCCAGATCGAGGAACTGGCGCTCGGCACGCTCAAGGCGCTCAAGCAGCGGATGCGCCTTCTCGTCGCCCGCGGTATCGACAATCACGAGCCCGCGCCGTTCGATGTCGGCGTGCGCTCTTTCAACACGGATCCAGAGCCGTGCTGCCCGCACGGCGCCGGCCGGGTAGGACTCGACGAACTCGAGACGATCAGCGAACAGGCCCTCGAGGGTGGCCAGGAGCTCGAGGGTCGTCGGCAGCGAGCTGCGAGTAGAAGCCGTGTGTCCGTGAGAGCTGATGGCCAGGCTGGAACGGCGGCCACGAGTAACCGCGGGCCGGCTCGCCGGGCATCAGACCGCCACCAGCGACACCGTGGCCACACCTGGCCGCATCGGACACGTACTCCGATGCCAGGCCGCTGACCAGCGCCAACGTGGCGATGTCAACGCGGTGTCAACGGTTCTCGGAGGCGACGCACCTATCTTCCGCGCATCATTTCGCCGAGTCGCCACGAGGTCGGCCGTGACAGCGCTTGGGGCGCTCGGTCTTGTCTTCGTTGATGGCGGCGGTCAGCGCGGGGTCGCGGTCGATGGATGGCGGGACAGGGTCGTGGTGTCCCGCGGGCGTGATCCCGACCGTGTCCCTGTCCCTGCCTAGAGGCAGGGGACACGGGACAGGGTCAGCGTCGAGGTCTTCACCCTGTCCGGGACGGAGTGGGACAGGGTCCGGGACGGGGTCAGGAATGGGGTCGTCGCTGGGTTTGCGGTACGGGTCGACGATGGTGTGCAGGACGGCGCCGCGGGGCCCGCTGGTCGTGGCGATGTGGCCATGCTCGAGGAGTCGGTCGATGGCAAGGTCGATCCAGGCGGCGCGGCCCTTGACCCGCACCCGCAGGGCTGTCTTGCTCAGGCCGTTTTCTGGGGTGGCTTCGAGGCGTTCGAGCGGCACGCTCGGGACGCCGGGCTGCCGGCGATCCCGCTGCACAGCGTCCGCCACTCGTACGCGACTGCGGCTCTCGCGGCCGGCGTGCCGACGAAGGTCCTGTCAGAACGGCTGGGGCACTCGAGCATCTCGATCACGGCCGACACCTACCAGCACGTCCTGCCCGAGCTTGACGACCAGGCAGCAGCCCGCGTCGCGGCTGCGATCTTCGGCTCCTAGCGGCCCCGCCGCGCTTCGCGCTCGGCGCGCAGGTCCGCTGGGCGGTGCCGGCGCTCGAGCTCGGCCAGCATCCGCTTCGCCGCGGCCCAGTAGTCACTCTTCAGGCGCACGTACTCGCCCTCCTCGCCTTCGAGTATCCGGGCGTCGACGAACTTGGCGAGGTTCTTGCTGATGACGGTCTGCCCGACGTGCGGGAGTGCGGCTCGTAGGTCGCTAACCAGCACTCGGCTGGTCGGCCGGTCGGCGATCGCAGCTGCGATCTCGACGCGGTTCGGCGCGCCGAACAGGACCTTCGAATCTCGTTGGACGGGAGTCAGCATCCGCGCTGTTGCGTTCGGCGCGACGTAGGGTCATGCCTGATGGGCATGGCGCATTGGGCATCGAGCACCACAGCTGACAGGCTACGGAGCATCCCACCGGCGCCGCCAGCGACCGCGCCTCGGCTACCGCACCTGCCGTCGTCTACGTTTGCCCCTTCACCGGGCGGGGGATCTTCGAGGACGGCAGCGCATGCGGCTTCTCTCAAGGGCGCGACACATTCGGTCGAGGTCAATGCCGATGGCTGATCGCGCGAGCAATGGCCAAACCCCCACCCGCGAGGAGTACGACGCGTACATCGATCGACTCCGGCGCGAGGTGCCCGCCGACCCGATCACCAAGCGCGAGATCAGCGAGTTCGCCGAGACGGTCCGCCACCAGGACGAGAAGGACACCTAGCCTCCCCTTGGGCAGGCGGCGAGGCAGCCGCCGCAGGGGTAGGGCAATGGCGTGTCAGGTCCAGTTCGAGGATCGACTTCACCGCTGGGCCGACGCGCATCCCGAGCACAGGTCGGTCGTTACGTCGTGGCTTGAGCGGTTCAAGCAGAACCCAGTCGCAGATGATCTCGAGCCCATCGAGCTGCCCGATGACCACAACCAGGACGTGCGCTGCTACCTCGTCCCGCCGGCGCCTCTTGCCGTCGTCGCCGTCCTGAACCGCCCGAAGACGCACGCCCGCATCCTTCGGCCCCGCGACCCCGACGAAGTCGTCCCGATGCACGACCGCCTGGACTAGCGCGCCCGGCCAAGCTCCGGCGGCAAGTCGAGCAGCACGCGCTGTGACGAGACCGAGGTAGCCATCGCCGCCACCGGGCCAGTCGTCGACTACGGCCCAGGCGACACCGCTGGGTGTAACCCCGGTGCGCACGTGCCAGCCAAGCCGTCGCGTCGCGCGGCGGACCGCCTTCCGCCACCGGTCGACGTCCTCGAGCTCACCAGCGGCCACCACAATCTGGCCCTGGTCGCGGAGCGTCGGTAGGAGCTCGTCGGCGAGGCGCTCGACCCGGTGCCGCTCAAGGTCGCTGGTGCCCATGCCCTACCCGATGACATCGCGTTGACAAATGGACGCCTTGTCAACGCCGTGCGCGGTGGCGGTTCAGCCTGGCAGGTCCTGACCAGGCGCTTCGTTCGCGCGCTCGGAGGGAGTCGAACCCCCAACCTTCTGATCCGTAGTCAGATGCTCTATCCATTGAGCTACGAGCGCTGGTGGTGGGAAATCAGTGTAGGGCGCACCCCGTCCGACCGGGCCGGCTCGACTCGGAAGCGAGCAGCGACCGGCGGTCGGGACCCCCGGAGCGCGCTCGCGTCCGGCGCGCTTGCTCACGCGGCGTGTCGGGCGCCGACCGTTCCAGCGCCGGTCCCGCCAGGTCGCGCCGAACTGCCGAGCGCGACCGGGACACTGGCGTCGTGGTCGTCTGACAGGTTCGCGCCCGCTGGGTGGCGCCGCAGGCCGGGGCTGCCGCGCCGTCGAGGCGGGGCTGCCCTGTCAGGCGTCGGCGGGCGGGTTACCGTGTGCGCCTCGGCGTGAGCGACGAGATCGGGCTCACACCGACCGAGCAGACCGGCGCGGGTGATCGCCATTCGCCCGTCGGGCGAGACATCCCATCGGCACGACCAGCGGGGGAGCGTTACATGAAGAGGTATCTGACGGCGGGGCTGATCGTCCTGCTCTCGTCGGCCTTCGGTTTGGCGTCGAGCGCCGGCGCGGCAGTCGCGACCAAAGGCAAGCCGAAGAACACGAAGGCCGAGCAGAGCCTGATCGACAACCACGTGCCGCCGAACACCGCCAGCACGTGCGTTGGTTACACGAAGCAAGAGAAGAAGTCGCTCATCAAGACGTTCCCGAGCGCGAAGTCCCAGATCAACGGGATGGTGGCCGCGGTCTGGTGCAGCCCGTCGGCGCAGGGCAGCCCGGACAACGTCTATTACGCCCAGATGGGCAGCCTGAACGCGCTGCTCACGCTGTACCAGGCCAACCTGACCTACTACAACCTGCAGGGCGGCCCCGGGCCCTCGAAGGACAGCACGGGCTCGACGGCTGGGCCGACCGCGGCCACGTGCCCGACCGAGTACCCGTACGGCCCGAACAACGCCCCGACGATCGGCCGCGTGATCTGCGAGCCGTCGACGAACAGTGCCCCGGGTGACCTCGTGTGGACCGACGAGTCGCTGAAGATCTACAGCGAGGCGTTCATAAAGACCGACCCGAACGGGGCGCTGCTCCTGAACTTCTTCCAGAGCGGGGACTCCGGACCGGAGGGCTGATCCGCAACGGTCCGTCACACGGGCCCACGAGCTGCGCACCCCGCGCCGCTCGTGGGCTCGTGTCGCGCCCGGACCGGTGAGCCGGCCGGTGGCCGGCTAGGGAGCGCTCGGCGGCGCGGCGAGCTGCACGGTGGCGGTGTGGGACTGGCCCGTCGGGTCGGTCCAGGTCACGCCGAACGGGTCGCCTGGGTGGTGGACGGCGAGCAGCTGGCTGAGCCGCGTCGCCGAGCCGAGGGGCTGTCCGTTGATGGCGGTGATCCGGTCACCGCCGACGATGCCGGCCGTCGCGGCCGGGCTGCCGGGCGCGACGCCGGTCACGAGCACGCCCCCGCCGCCGTTCGTGGCGCTGCTGTGACGCGTGCCCGTCTGGACCGACACGCCGAGGAAGCCCTCCTGCCCGACGCTGACATCGCCGCCACCGCGGCCGCCGACGATGGCGTTCTTGATCGACAGGGCATGGTTGATGGGGATCGAGAAGCTCTGGTTGGTGTCGGCGCCGGGGCTCTCGCCGTTCGCGGCCGCGGTGTTCATGCCGATCACCTGGCCGGCGGCGTTGAACAGCGGACCGCCGGAGTTGCCCGGCTCGATGTTCGCGTTCGTCTGGATCACGCCCGTGAGCTGCTCGGTCTCGCCGAGGTCGCCTTGCACGGTGATCGACTGGTTCAGCGCGGTCACCGCTCCGGCCGTGACGGTCGGAGGACCGACGCGGGCGAACGCGTTGCCGATCGCGACCACGCCGTCGCCGACCGCGACTTGCGACGAGTTGCCGAGGCTGATGGTCGACAGGCCGACGGCGCCCTGGGCCTGCAGCACCGCGACGTCGTCGTTGGCGTCGGTGCCGACGAGCTGCGCGGCGAACGTCTGGACGCCGTTCGACACCTTGACCGAGATCTGGTTCGAGCCCTGGATGACGTGGTTGTTGGTGAGGATCTCACCGTTGGCGGTGAGGATCATCCCGGTGCCGTCCGACTCGCCGCTCCCGTCGGCGAGGGTGGCAGAGACGTCGACGATCGCCGGCTCCTCACGGGCCGCGATCGCCGCGGCGTTGGCGCCCGCGCCGCTCGAGCCGGCCGGGTTGCCGGGCACCTTCTGGCACTTGAAGCACGGCGTCGGTCCCGCCGCCGGCCGCTGACGGGGAAGACCCTCTGCGGCGGCACCTGCGGCACCGGACCCGAGGCCCAGGCCGACGACGACGGCGAGCCCGGCCGCGGTGCGGAGGAGGCGACCACGACCGGCCGTTCGGTCCTGCTGCTCGACGCCCACCACCGCTCCTCGTCACCCGTCCGTGCGCCGCACCGGCCGACCCGAGGGTATGCGCCCCCGCCGGCGGCACCGACGCGACCAGCGACGCGGTGCGGCCCCGCCGCGTGGCGGGGCCGCACCGGGCTGGGGCTGGTCAGGTCAGACGTGGCAGCGGAAGTGGATCACCGCGATCTCGGCCACGACGGTGGTGTGGTCCCGCTGGGCTTCGTCGAGACGACGCTCGAGCGCCTCCACCAGGTCCTCCCGGTGATGGTCCTTCGCCACCTCGATGGCCTTCGTCAAGTCGTCGATCTGCTGCTCGTCACGGATGCGCTGCGCCTCGAGCGCCGGGAGGCGCGGCTCCCACTTGGCGCAGAACGCCGAGTCGGCCGAGGTCGTGCTGGGCTTAGGCGTGGGCGGGCTCGACGCGAACGCCACGCCGCCGCTCCCGACGGTGGCGATGCCGGCCACGACTGCGCCGGCGAGCAGGCTCTTGATCCTCATCGTGTGCTCCTTGTCCGAGTGAACGGTCGCCTGAAGACCGCCCGCAGTGTGAGGAGACGATCAAGCGCCGGTGAGGCCTCGGCGAGCACCCGCCGCGATCGCGGGACGTCCGACGACCGATGTGCGACCGTGGGACGCGTGCTCGGCGAGGACTTCACGGCCCAGCTCGCGGCCGCCCAGGACGGCGACGAGACGAGCTTCGCCGCGCTGTGGCGTGACCTCCAGCCGCCGCTCCTGCGCTACCTCGGCGTCGCGGCCGGCCCGGCCGCCGAGGACCTCGCGTCCGAGACGTGGATCCGCGTCGCCCGGGACCTCGCGACCTTCCACGGCGACGAGCGCGGCTTTCGCGGCTGGGTGTTCACGATCGCCCGCCACCGCCTCGTCGACTGGCGACGCCACGAGGGTCGAGCCCGGACCGTCCCCCGACCGGTCGAGCAGCTCGACGGTCGCGGCGCGCGCGACGACCCCGCGGCCGAGGCGCTCGACCGGCTCTCGACCGACGTCGCGCTGCGCCTCCTCGCGCAGCTGCCGGCCGACCAGGCCGAGGTCGTGATGCTGCGCGCCGTCGCCGGGCTCGACGTCGCCCACGTGGCGAGCGTCGTCGGCAAGCGTCCCGGGACGGTGCGGGTCCTCGCGCACCGCGGGCTGCGCCGCCTCGCCGACCTCGTCACCCTCGACGCACCCCACGACGACCCGAGCACCGGGGTCGTAACGCCGTGAGCCTCGACGACGGTCTCTTCGACGAGATGCCCCGACGCCCCGCCCCGACGCGCCTCGACGACGGCACGGCCGCCCGGCTCCTCGCCGGGGACCTGGCACCCGCCGACGCGCCGCCCGGCTACGCGGCGGTCGCCACCGTGCTGCAGGCCGCCGCGGCGCCACCCCGGCCCGCGGAGCTCGACGGTGAGGACGCCGCACGCACCGCGTTCACCGCGGCCCTCCGTGTCGGCCCCGCGCCGCGCCGCCGCCACCCGGCGCGAGTCGCGGTGCTGGTCGCCGCCGGGGTGCTGTGCCTCGGCGGCGTCGCGGCGGCCGCGACCGGCACCCTGCCGCGGAGCGTCCAGTCGGCGGCGCACGACGCGTTCGGCAGCGTCGGCGTCTCGGTGCCCACACCCTCCGGAACCCGGTCGACGCCCCCCGCGCCGGTGCGGCACCGCCCGGTGACGACGACGACGACGCCACGGGTCGTCCATCCGCTGTCGCCGCACCCGACCCCGACCCCGCCGCCGACGACGCCGCGACGGACGCCCCCGACCCACACCGGCTCGACGTTCGCCGGGCTGCTCTGCCGCGCCGCGGCAAGTGGAGGGCTCACCCCGCACGGCGGCGCCGAGCAGCGCGCCTACGCCACGCTGGTGCAGCTCGCCGGTGGGGCGGCGAACATCCCCAGCTACTGCCGAGGGGTGCTCGCCGGCTGACCGGTCAGGACGACGGTGGCGTCGAGGTCGTCGTCACGCGTGCCTTGGGCGCGCTTCACGGTGAGCGTCATCACCATGCCGGGGTGGAACGTGCACACGATGTGGTACACGCCCGGCTTCGTCAGGGTGCGGCTGAAGGTGCCCGACGCCTGGTCGACCGACCGGAACTTCTGGGGGCCGCTCTCCACGGTGACGTTGTGGGTGTTCGAGCCGGTCCACGTCCAGGTCACCTTCGTGCCGACCGTCACGGTCAGCTTGGTGGGCTGGAAGAAGTTGTCACCGAGCTGCACCGCCGCCCGCTTCGCCATGGGGGCGGCACCGGCCCCGACGGCGAGCGCACCACCGAGCGCGCACGCCAGCAGGAGCGCCGACCCGCCGATGACCAGCCGACGCGGGATGGAGAATCGTTGCCTCGCCATGCGTGCAACCTACCTGGCGGCCTGCGCCGGCCAGGCATCACCCGCCGTCAGGCGCCGTCCGCGACCACCTCGAGGACCGCGCCGGTGCGGTCGGGGAGGCTGACGCTGGTGTTGTCGCGCGCGTACCCGAGCCCCTGCACGTTCAGGAGCCGCACCGGCTCCGTCCCGAGCGGGAACGGCCCCCAGTGCCAGGTGCCCCGGTGGAGCACGAACGGCTCGAGCGGCGCCACGCGGAACGCCCGGACCTGCCCGAGATCGCTCGGGGAGCTGAACGTCGCCTCCGCCGGCGCGACGGCGACGACCGCGTCGACGTTCAACGACATGAGCGCCTGGGTGTGCGTGGCGTGGCGGTAGAGGATGGCGCAGAGCAGGTCCCCGCCCGGCGCGTGCTCCACCTCGTCGGGGGCGTGCGCGATGACGTTCAGGTGCGGGTCGGCCCACTCGAAGTGCAACCGCGTCTCGCCGTCGCGGGGATCGGTGTCGGCGACGGGCAGCCAGCCGAACGGCGCGAACGAATCGGCGGTCAGCGCCGTCGCCGGCAACGAGACCACGGTCGGAGCCACCGACCGAGTGTACGGACACCGGCCCGGCGTCGCCGGGCCGACCGCGGACGCCGGCCCCGACGGTCCGGCCGCGGTCGCGTCGACGCTGCGCCGCATGGACGTGCGCTCCATCGAGGACGTCGAGCCGGTCGTGGAGCACAACGGCACGGTGCCGGTGTGGTGGCTCGTCACGCCGCGCGAGATGCACGACCTCACCGCCGGGGGGTACCTGGAGCTCGTGAGCGAGTTCGAGGTCGCCGGCGGCGGGGAGGTCGACCCACACTCGCACCCGACGCACGAGTTCTATTACGTCACGTCGGGCCGGGGGCTCATGCGCATCGGCGACGAGGAGCACGAGATCGTGCAGGGGGACCTGGTGCACATCCCGCCGGATGCGGTGCACAGCCTCCGTCCGGTGAGCGACCACGCGCCGATCCACTGCTTCTGCTTCGCCGTCGGGATGCCCGACGCCGGCGAGATCGACTACACGAACCACTGACACTTGGCTCGTGTCGTCGTCACCCGACGGCTCCCGGACGGCGGTCTCGACCCGCTGCTCGCGGCCGGCCACGACGTCGAGACCAACGACGCCGACGAGCCCCGCAGCCCGGACGCGCTCCGCGCCGCCGCGGCGGACGCCGACGCCATCGTGTGCCTGCTCACCGACCGGATCGACGTCGACGTGCTCGCCGCCGGGGCGGGACGGCTCCAGGTCGTCGCGAACGTCGCGGTCGGGTACGACAACATCGACGTCGCGGCCGCCGCGGCCGCCGGGGTGGCGGTGTGCAACACGCCCGGCGTGCTCGACGAGACGGTCGCCGACCTCGCCTTCGCGTTGATCCTCGCCGCGTCCCGGCTCACCGGCGACGCGGCCACCGATCTGCGCGCGGGCCGCTGGCCGGGATGGGGGATCCTGCAGTACCTCGGGCGGGACGTGCACGGCGCCACGCTCGGGCTGGTCGGCTACGGCCGCATCGCGCGGGCGGTCGCCCGGCGGGCCAGCGGCTTCGGGATGCAGCTGCTGCACCACGCCCGCCACGACACGGGGAACCCCGGCTTCGTCGCGGACCTCGACCGGCTCCTCGCCGAGAGCGACGTGGTGTCGCTGCACGTGCCCCTCACCCCCGAGACCCACCATCTCCTCGACGCGCGCCGGCTCGCGCTGCTGCGCCCGACCGCCGTGCTCGTCAACACCGCGCGTGGCCCCGTCGTCGACGAGGAGGCGCTCGCCGCGGCGCTCGAGTCCGGGTCGCTGTTCGCCGCCGGGCTCGACGTCTACGAGAACGAGCCGCGCGTCCATCCCCGGCTGCTCGCCGCGCCGCGCACGGTGCTGCTGCCCCACATCGGCTCGGCGTCCCAGGCCACCCGCACCCGCATGGCTCGCGTCGCCTGCGACGGCGTCGTCGCCGTGCTCGCCGGGCGGCGGCCCACCAACCTCGTGACACCCCCATGAGCGGGGCGGGAGGCGCACGATGACCGACGACACCTGGCTCGACGCGACCGCGCAAGCCGAGCTCGTCCGGTCCGGGGCCGCGACCCCGACCGAGCTCGTCGACGCCGCGCTCGGCGCGCATCGACGCGGTGAACCCGCAGCTGAACGCGGTGATCCACGACCGGTCCGACAAGGCCCGAGCCGAGGCGACCGGGGCGCTCCCGGACGGGCCGTTCCGCGGCGTGCCGATGCTGCTGAAGGACGCGGTCGCGCACACCGCGGGCGACCCCTACCACTGCGGGATGCGGGCCTTGAAGGAGGCCGGGTGGGTGGAGCGCGACGACACGTGGCTCGTCGAGCGGTTCCGGGCCGCCGGGTTCGTGATCGTCGGGAAGACGAACACGCCCGAGCTCGCCTCCGCGGCCACGACCGAGCCGCTCGCGTACGGGCCGTCGCGCAACCCGTGGGCACCCGACCGGTCGACGGGCGGCTCGAGCGGCGGGTCGGCGGCGGCGGTCGCGGCGGGGATGGTCGCGGTGGCGCACGGCAACGACATGGGTGGCTCGATCCGCGTCCCCTCGTCGATGTGCGGGCTCGTCGGGCTGAAGCCGAGCCGGGCGCGCGGGACGCTTGGTCCCGAGTTCGGTGAGTTCTGGGCGATGACGACTCACGAGCACGTGCTGACCCGCACGGTGCGCGACACCGCGGCGGTCCTCGACGCCATCGCCGGCGCCGGGGTCGGCGACCCGTACACGGCGCCGCCGCCGACCCGTCCCTTCGCGGCCGAGGTCGGCGCCGACCCCGGTCGCCTGCGCGTCGGGTTCCGCACCGACGCCCCCGGCGTCGCCGAGCCACACGCGGCCGGGGTCGCGGCGGTCCACGCCGCCGCGACGCAACTCGAGGCGCTCGGCCACACGGTGGAGCCCGCCGCGCTGCCCGCCCTCGACGCGCCCGGGTTCGGCGACGCGATCGCCGTGATGATCCCGGTGTGGATCGGGCGGGAGCTCGACCGCTGGGGTGCGCGGCTCGGGCGCCCGCTCCAGGGCGACGACGTCGAGCCGTGGAACGCGACCCTCGGCGAGGTCGGCCGCGCGACCCCCGCGCCCGTGTACGTCCAGGCGATCGAGACGGCCCAGCGGTGGGCCCGCGGGGTCGCGGCCTGGTGGGACGACCACGACCTGCTGCTCACCCCGAGCGTGAGCGCGCCGACGCCCCCGCTCGGCTACGTCGGCCCCGCCGTCGAGCTCGCCGACCTCTTCCAGCGGATGGGGACGCTCGTCGGCTTCTCGATGCAGTTCAACGTCACCGGACAGCCGGCGATCTCGCTGCCGCTCGCGCACGACTCCGACGGGCTCCCCGTCGGCGTGCAGCTCGTCGGCGCGTACGGCCGGGAGGACGTCGTGCTGCGGGTCGCGGCCCAGCTGGAGCTGGCCTGCCCGTGGCACGACCGGCGGCCGCCGATCGCCGCGGCGTGACCGGTCAGGCCTGCTCGATCGGGGACGTGTCGAGGTCGAGCAGCTCGACCGTCGTCGCGCCGCCGCGCAGCGCGTCGAAGAAGCCGGCCTCCTTCTCGGCGCGCCCGCGCCCGGCGCTCAGCACCGCGTCGAGGCTCGCCGCGCTGATCACGGTGACGCCGTCGGCGTCGCCGACGACCCAGTCGCCCGCCGCGACGTCGACCCCGCCGACCGTGGTCGGGGCGCCGACCGCGCCGGGGCGGGTCTTCGTCGCGCCCGGCAGCGCGATCCCGGTGGCGAACACGGGGAAGTGGTGGGCGGCGAGCGCGGCGACGTCGCGGACGCAGCCGTCGATCACCAGCCCGAGGAGGCCGCGCGCCTCCGCGGCGGTCGTGAGCACCTCACCCCAGTAGCCGAGCTCCCGCACGTCGCCCACGTCGACGACGAGCGCCGACCCGTGCGGTGCGGCGGCGACCCCGGCGTGCACCGCGAGGTTGTCGCCCGGGGTGCAGCGCACCGGGTAGGCGGGGGCGGCCAGGCGCGCGCCCGCCCAGACCGGGTGGATGCGGGCCCGCATGGGGCGGCCGCCGGACTCGCCGAGCGTCGCCGCGCCGAGGTCGAGCAGCGGGGCGGTGGGGTCAGCGGGGGCCATCGTCGAGGTGTGCGTTGGCGGAGGGAGAGGGATTTGAACCCTCGAGGAGGTTTATCACCCCCTACTCGCTTAGCAGGCGAGCACCTTCGGCCGCTCGGTCATCCCTCCAGGAGCCCGTCACTCTAGGTCCGGGGTGGGCCCGTCGCGCCGAGACGACCGGGCGTTTCGCGCCGGTGCGCGACTCAGCCGGCGAGGCGGCGGGCGGTGACGGGCGGCCGGTCGAGCAGCTGGGCGGCGAGGTTCGTGGCGATGTGGCGCAGCACCCACGGATGGTCCAGGGCGGACCGCACCGTGCGCGGCCCCGCCACGAGGAGGGACATGGGCGTGTCGGCGATCACCGTCATCGCGGGCTGCGCGTGGGCGAGGATCGCGACGTCGCCGACGACCTGCCCGGCGCCGAGCCGGGTCTCGCGACTGCGCCGGTCCGTGGCGGTGGCCTGCCCGTCGACGATGAGGATCAGCTCGCGGGTGACCTGACCGGCGCCGCGCAGCACGGTCGCCGACGGCACCCGGACCTCGTCGAAGAGGCTGAGGAGCTGCACGCGGTCGCGGTGCGGCAGCGCCGCGAAGCCGGGGATCGACCGCAGGGCCTCCGCCTTGCCCGTCGAATCCCGCCAGCGACTCGGCGCAGCCTCGACCCACCCGGCGCGTCTCACGCCCCGTCCCCGAGGATCTGGCAGGTGGTCGTGGCCGTCGCGACCAGGCGGTCGGCGTCGTCGTGCACGCGGCCCCGCGCGGTGGCGATCCGTCGTCCGACGTGCACGACCTCGCCCTCGGCGGCGAGCGTCGTCCCGTCGAGCGCGACGGGCCGCAGGAAGGTGACCGCCAGGTCGACGGTCGTCGAGCGGCGACCCGCGGGCAGGGCGCTCAGCACGGCGCACGTCATCGCCGAGTCCACGATCGTGGCGGTGATCCCGCCGTGCAGCGTCCCGCTCGGGTTCGCGAAGTCGGGGCGGGTGCGCAACGTGAAGCGGACGCGCCCAGCGGCGACGTCGTCGAGCGAGAGGCCGAGCAGGCGACCGACGCCGACGGCGGGGGCCCGCGCCTGGAACTCGCGCAACAGATCCAGGCCGCTGGTCGGAGTCGGGGTCGCCACCTCCATAGTTCTAGTTTCGAACTTAGTAAGTTTGGTTTTCGAACGCAACGTGACTATCGTCACGGGCATGCGCTGGAGCGAGATCGGCGGCCAGAACTGCTCGGTCGCCCGGGCGCTCTCGGTCGTCGGCGACCGCTGGACCCTCCTGGTGCTGCGCGAGGCCTTCCTGCGCACCCGGCGCTTCGAGGACTTCCAGGCGCGGACCGGTGCGCCCCGGCCGGTGCTCGCCGAGCGGCTCCGGTCGCTCGTCGACGACGGCATCTTCGAGCGGTGCCGCTACTCGGAGCGGCCGGACCGCTTCGAGTACCGGCTCACCCCGAAAGGCCGTGATCTGTATCCCGTGCTCGTGTCGCTCCTGGGGTGGGGGGACCGGTGGATGACCGACCCCGCCGAGCCGCCCGTCACCCTGCGGCACCGCGGCTGCGGCGAGGTCGTCCAACCCGAGCTCGCCTGCCCGGCCTGCGGCGAGTGGATCGAGGCGCGCGACATGGAGGCCGTCGTCCACCAGCCGGCGTGACGCCCACGCCGCCGTCGCGTGCCGACCCCCGCGGCGCGCCAGCGGATCGGCGCGCCGCCGGGCACGCTACGGTCGCTGGCATGGAGCCCGTCGAGGCGCTCGAGCGCATCGCCGACGCGCTGCAGCGGGTGCGCAACGCCCGGCCGAAGGTCACGGCGTTCCGTCGCGCCGCCGACGCCGTCCGCGACCTGTCCCGGGAGGAGCTCGCCGCGCTCGCCGCCGCGGGACGGCTCACCGACCTGCCCGGTGTCGGGTCGAGCAGCGCGACCGTGATCGAGCAGGCGCTCGCCGGGCAGACCCCGGAGTACCTGACCCGGGTCCAGACCACCGAACCGGAGGAGGGCCCCCCGACCGAGCTGGCCGGGCCCGTCCGGGCCGCGCTGCGCGGCGATCTGCACGTGCACTCCGACTGGTCCGACGGCGGGCACACGATCGAGGCGATGGCGCGGGCCGCGGCCGCGCTCGGCCACGACTACCTGGTCCTCACCGACCACTCGCGCTCCTTGCAGGTCGCGCACGGCCTGTCGGCCGAGCGGCTGCGCGAGCAGCTCGACGTCGTCGCCGGGTTGAACGAGGAGCTGGCACCCTTCCAGATCCTGACCGGCATCGAGGTCGACATCCTCGCCGACGGCACCCTCGACCAGGACGAGGAGCTGCTCGCCGCCCTCGATCTGGTCGTCGGGAGCGTGCACAGCCAGCTGCGCATGGACGAGGCGCCCATGACGCACCGGATGGTCCGCGCGCTCGAGAGTCCCCACGTCGACGTGCTGGGCCACTGCACGGGGCGCATGGTCGTCGGCCGGGGGCGCCCCGAGTCGCGCTTCGACGCGGACGCGGTGTTCGGCGCCGCCGCGGCGTACGACAAGGCGGTGGAGATCAACGCCCGGCCCGAGCGCCTCGACCCGCCGAGCCGGCTGCTGGCCCGCGTCGCCGAGCAGGGCCTGAAGGTGTCGATCGATTCGGACGCCCACGCCACGTGGCAGCTCGAGTGGCAGGTGTACGGCTGTCACCGGGCCGCCGCCGCGGGGATCCCGACCGAGCGGATCGTGAACACCTGGAGCGCCGACGCGCTCCGGGCCTGGACCGCCGGCCACGCGGGAAACGGATAGCGGAGCCGCCCGGACGGGCGTACATGTGTCCCATGCCCACCGCGCTCGTGGCCGAGGCGTGTCGCCTCATCGAGGCCACCGACGACCGTGTCCCGACCGCGCCGGAGCTGGCCCAGGCGCTCGACGTCTCCCCTGACCAGCTGCGCCACGCGTTCACCCGCGTGCTCGGGGTCACCCCCCGCCAGTACGGGGACACGCTGCGGCGGGAGCGGCTGCGTCGCCGGCTGCGCGGCGGCGGTGACGTCACCGGCGCGCTGTTCGAGGCCGGGTACGGCTCCACGAGCCGGCTGTACGAGGGCGCGCACGACCACCTGGGCATGACCCCCGCGTCGTACCGGGCGGGGGGCGCGGGCGCCGTGATCGCCTACACGGTGGCCGACTCGCCGCTCGGGGCGCTCCTCGTCGCCGCGACGGAACGGGGGCTCTGCAAGATCGACATCGGGGACGACGCGGCGCGCCTCGAATCCGACCTGGCCCGCGAGTTCCACCAGGCCGTGCTCGTCCGCGACGACGCCGGGCTGGCCGCGGTCGTGGAGGACGTCGTCGGGCGCATCGACGGCCGCCACCCGGCCGCCAGCCTGCCCCTCGACGTGCGCGGCACCGCGTTCCAGCGGCGGGTATGGGAGGAGCTGCGCCGCATCCCGGTCGGCCAGACCCGCACCTACGGGCAGGTCGCCGCGGCGGTCGGCGCCCCCGGGGCGTCGCGGGCCGTCGGGTCGGCGTGCGGCGCGAACCCGGTCCCGGTCGTCGTGCCGTGCCACCGGGTGGTGCCGGCGTCGGGTGGGATCGGCAACTACGGGCTCGGCCCGGCCCGCAAGCGCCACCTCCTCGAGCGGGAGGGCGCCGAGCCGGGCAGCTGATCAGCCCCGCTCGACGATCACCGCCTCCCAGGGCCCGAGCGTCAGGGCACCGTCGACGCGGCGGCCGTCCCGGCCGCGGTCGGTGCCGATCCGCACCGTCCCGGTCACGTCGGGCACCGTGACGTCGCCGTCGGCGAGGTGCACCGCGACGAGCACGTCGCCGCCGCGCCGCCACGCCCACACCCCGTCGGGTGCCGGCCACGTCGCGTAGGCGCCGTCGCGCAGGCTGGGCAGCGTCCGGCGGAGGGCGAGCAGCCCGCGGGTGAGGTGCAGCGCCGACGCCGGGGCGGCCTCCTCGTCCGCGACGGTGCCCGCCGCGGGGTCCCCGAGCGGCAGCCACGGCTCGACCGACGCGTCGGTGAACCCGCCACCCGGCGTCGCGCGCCACGGCATCGGGGTGCGGGCCGCGTCACGGTTCAGGAACGGATGGAACTTCTGGCTCACCGGGTCGAGCAGCCCCTCGGGCGGGATGTCGGTGTCGGGGAGCGCGAGCTCGTCGCCGTAGTAGAGGACGACGGTGCCGCGCAGGCCGAGCAGCAGCACGAGCGCGGCGCGGGCCCGCTGCGGGTCGTCCTCGCACCAGCGCGACACGTACCGGGCCACGTCGTGGTTGCCCATCGTCCAGCACGGCGTGGCGTGGGCGGGCAGCCGCGCCTCGGCCTCCTCGACGACGGCGCGCAGGGCGTCCGCCTCGAACGGGGCGAAGACGAAGCAGAAGTTGAACGCCAGCTGCAGCTCGTCGCCCGCCCCGTAGAAGGAGGCGATCTGGTCGATGTCGAAGATGTGGGTCTCGCCGACGAACACGCGGGGCGGGTCGTAGGCGTCGCCGACGTGACGCCAGCGGCGCAGCACCTCGTGCACCTCGGGCCGGCAGGCGTTGTACTCGGCGCGCTGGCCGCCGAGGCGGTCCATCCAGTGCTCCGTCCCGGTCGCCGGCGGGTTGTCGCGCAGCAGGCGGTCCTTCACGATCATGTGGCAGACATCGATGCGGAACCCGGCGACGCCCCGGTCGAACCAGAAGCGCAGGATCCGGTCGAACTCGTCGCGGACGTCGTCGCTCCACCAGTTGAGGTCGGCCTGCTCGTCGAGGAAGTGGTGCAGGTAGAACTGCCCGGTCGCCGGGTCGAAGGACCACGCCGGGCCGAGGAAGCCGCTCTCCCAGTTGTTGGGCGGCCCGCCGTCGGGCCGCGGGTCGGCCCACACGTACCAGTCGCGATGCGCGGCGTCGCGCCCGCTCCGCGCGTCGACGAACCAGGGATGCTGCACGCTCGTGTGGTTCGGCACCAGGTCGAGGAGCACCCGTAGGCCGAGCCGGTCGGCCTCGGCCAGCAGCGCGTCGAGGTCCTCGAGGGTGCCGAGCTCGGGGTGCACCCCCTGGTAGTCGGCGACGTCGTAGCCCCAGTCGGCGTTCGGCGACGGGTGCACCGGGCTGAGCCACACCCCGTCGACGCCGAGCCCGGCCACGTAGTCGAGATGCGCGGTGATGCCGCGCAAGTCGCCGACCCCGTCGCCGTCCGTGTCGGCGAAGGAACGCGGATAGATCTGGTACAGCACGGCGTCGCGCCACCAGTCGGCCACGACCCGGAGGTTAGGGCGCGCGCCTACGCTCAGCGGCTCTGGACGCGACGCTCGACTGGCTCGGCTGCGCGACGTTTCGCCTCGCGCTCGACGACCTCGTGGTGATGCTCGACGCGTACGTCGACCGGGTGCCCGGCGCGCCGGGTCTCGGCTGGACGGCGGACGACATCCCGGCCGCGGACTGGATCCTGATCGGTCACTCGCACTTCGACCATCTGTGGGGCGCCGAGCGCATCGCCGCGAACACCGGCGCCCGCGTCGTCGGCTCCTACGAGACGGTGCGGGTCCTCGCCGCCGCCGGGGTCCCGTTCCGCCAGCTCGTCCCCGTGGCCGGTGGGGAGCGGGTGCGCCTCGGGCCGCACGTCGTCGCCGCCGTGTACCCGAGCCAGCACTCGTGCGTGTGGTCCCAGCGCGCGTTCCCCGGCGCGGACGCGGTGTGCCTCGGGGACCTCGGCCTCGACTACCAGGAGCAGCAGGCCCGCTTCGCCGACCTCGGGGCGTGGCTCATGTCGCTCGGACCCGAGGTGCTGGCCCACCTGCGAGCGAGCGACCAGCACGCCCTGGGGGACGGCGGCGCGCTCGTGTACGTCCTCGAGACCCCGGCGGGGCGGCTGCTGTACCAGGACACGTCGGGGGCGTGGACGCCGATGCTGCGCGAGCTGCGCCCCGACGTCGCGATCCTCGCCGCCGCAGGGCGCGGCAACCTCGACGGGCAGCCGATCCAGGGGACGCTCGCGCAGTTCGTGGCGCGCGAGGCCGCGCTGCTGCGACCCCGCCGGGTGCTGCTCTCCCATCACGACGACTGGCTGCCCGGGTTCACGAGCGGCGACCTCGACGTCGCGCCGGTGCGGGCCGAGCTGGCCCGCGCCGCACCGCACGCCGAGCTCCTCGAGGTCGGCTACGGGACGGCCGCGCCGGTGTTCCGCGGCGTGGCGCCCCGGCCCGGCGGAGACGCCGCGTAGGATTCGGGGCGGTCCGACGTGTCGGGCCGGGGAGCGGTGGCAGAGTCCGGTTGATCGCAGCTGCCTTGAAAGCAGCCGGCCGATGAGGCCCGGGGGTTCGAATCCCTCCCGCTCCGCGCCGCCCGCTCACGCGGGTGGGGTGAGCACCTCGGCGCCGCAGTAGGGCTGGAGCACCTCGGGCACCGCGAAGGTCCCGTCGGGTCGCTGCCCGTGCTCCCACAGGAACACCAGGGTGCGCTGCACCGCGCACGCCGTGCCGTTCAGGGTGTGGACCAGCTCGGCGCCGTCCGGCCCGACGACCCGGGTCTGGAGCCGGCGCGCCGAGTAGTCGCGGTACGTCGAGGCCGACGTCACCTCCCGGTAGCGGCCTTCCGAGGGGAGCCACACCTCGAGGTCGTACTTCTTGGCCGCCGCGGCGCCGAGGTCGCCAGCGGCGATGTTCACCACCCGGTACGGCAGCCCGAGCGCGCCGACGAGCGATTCCTGGATGCCGACGAGCCGTTCGAGCTCGTCGTCGGAGGCGGCCGGCTCCGCGAAGACGAACATCTCGACCTTGTCGAACTGGTGGACGCGGAACATGCCCCGGGTGTCCTGGCCGTAGGTGCCGGCCTCGCGCCGGAAGCACGACGACCAGCCCGCGTAGCGGGCCGGCAGCTGCTCGGGGGTGAGGCGCTCCCCGCGGTGCAGCGTCGAGAGGGGGATCTCGCTCGTGCCGACGAGGAAGAGCTCGCCGCCGTCGACGTCGTAGACCTGCGCCCGGTCGGTGGGGAAGAAGCCGGCCTCCTCCATCGTCGCGGCGCGCACCAGCACAGGCGGCGCGACCGGCGTGAACCCCTCCTCGACGAGGCGCCCGAGCGTCCAGCGGACCAGCGCGAGCTCGAGGAGCACGGCGGGGCCCATCAGCGACGCGAAGCGGGAGCCGCCCGCCTCGACGGCGTGGTGGGTCTCGACGAAGCCCATCGCCTCGGCGAACGCCGCGTGGTCTCGGGTCGGCGCCGGGCCGGGCGTCCCGACGGTGCGCAGCACCACGGCGTCGTCCTCGCCGCCGTCCGGGACGCTCGGGTCCGCGGGGTTCGGGACCTGCAGCGCGAGGTCGCGCAGCCGCCGCTCCAGCACCCCGAGCTCGGCCTCGCCCTCGCGGACCTGCTCCTTCAGCGCGGTGGCCTCGCGGCGGGCGTCGTCGTCGGAACCGGCGCGCCCGACGCGCTTCGACGCCTGCTTGTGCTGCGCACGGAGCGCCTCCACCGCCTGTCGTTGGGCGCGCGCCTCGGCGTCGAGGGCCAACACCTCGTCGAGCAGCCCGGGGGCGGCCCGCTTGCGTTCGATGCCCGCCCGGTAGGCGGGGTCGCCGCGGAGGGCCCGCAGGTCGATCACGGGGTCAGGGCGCGGGACGGATCTGGGCCCGCAACGTGTCGACCCAGTCGCTCGCCGTGCGCCACGCCTCGCTCGCCGCCTGCCGCCGGGCCGGGCCCGCCTCCCCGGCCACCGGGTAGGAGCCGAGGAACTTCACCTCGGCCTGCTTCGCGGCCAGGTTGCGCAGGCAGTCGGCGGCCAGCTCGTCGGCGACGTGGCCCTCGAAGTCGATGAAGAAGCAGTACTGGCCGAGGCGTCGCTTCGTGGGACGCGACTCGAGCTTCGTCAGGTTGATCGCCCGCGCCGCGAACTCCTGGAGGATCGCGAGGAGCGACCCCGGCCGGTCCTCCCGCTGGAAGCACACGACCGACGTCTTGTCGTGGCCGGTGGGGGCGGGCACGCCCCGGCCCACCAGTACGAAGCGGGTCTCGTTGTCCGGGTGGTCCTCGATGTCGGAGGCCAGCACCTCGAGCCCGTAGCGCGCCGCGGCGTGCGCTGTGCCGATCGACGCCTGGTCGGTCGCGTCGGCGTTCGCCACCCGCTGCGCCGCGTCCGCGGTCGAGTTCGCCACCTCCAGGTCGGCGTGGCCGAGCTTGCCGGCCAGCCAGGTGCGGCACTGCCCGAACGGGCTCGGGTGCGACACGACGACCCGGACGTCGGCGAGCGTCGTGCCCGGCCGAGCGCAGAGATGCAACGACACCGGCAGGTCGACCTCCCGCTGGATGAGCAGGTCGGTGTCGAACGCCAGCGTGTCGAGCGTGACCGTGACCGTCCCGTCGATCGAGTTCTCGATCGGCACGAGCCCGACGTCGACCTCGCCGCGCTCCACGGCGGTCAGGACGTCCGGGACCGTGCGCAGCGGCACCGCGGTCTGCGCCGCGAGGTCCGCCTGGCTGAGCAGCGCCTCCTCGGCGAACGTGCCGCGCGGGCCGAGGTATCCGACGCGCGTCACAGACGACCGATCGTAGCGGCGGCCGTCGTCGTGTCGCCGCGGCATTCGCACGCGTAGGTTGGGCACGTGCGCTACTGGACCCTCGACGAAGCATCGGCCGCGCTGCCCGAGGTCCGCGGCCTCGTCCAGCGCCTCCGTGCCCTCGCCGCCACCCCGGCACGGCCCCGCGGGAAGGGCGCACCGTCCGGCAACGGCCAGACCCCCGCCGCGGGTGAGACGAGCGCCGCGCTGCGGGCGGCGCTCGCCGAGCTCACCGACCGGGGCATCGTCGTGCGCGACCCCGCCCGCGGGCTCATCGACTTCCCCGCGCGGAGCCCCACCGGACGCGACTACCTGCTGTGCTGGCTCGACGGCGAGGACCGCATCGAGTGGTGGCACTGGCCCGACACCGGCTTCGCCGGTCGCACCCCGCTGCGCGACCCGCCGACCTGACTCAGCTCGCCGACGACGCCGCGGCGCGTGGCGGGGCGTGCATCGTGGCGCCGGTGCCGGCGGCCTGCTGCGCGGCAATCGCCGCGCCGACGATGCCCGCCTCGTTGAGCAGCCCGGCCGGCACCACCTCGGCGTGCGTCGTGAGCCGGGGGATGAACCGGTCGTGGCGCTTGCTGACACCACCCCCGAGGATGAACAGGTCGGGGGACAGGAGCCGCTCGAGCTCGAGCAGGTAGGCGTCGAGGCGCTTCGCCCACTTGGCCCACGACAGGCCCAGCCGTTGGCGGACGCTGTCGGCGGCCCGCGCCTCGGCCTCCTGCTTGCCGAGCCTGAGGTGCCCGAGCTCGGTGTTGGGGACCATGCGCCCGTCGACGAACAGCGCCGTGCCGATCCCGGTCCCGAGGGTGATCATCATCACCACCCCGGCGCGTCCCTTGCCGGCGCCGAACTCCATCTCCGCCACGCCGGCCGCGTCGGCGTCGTTCACGACCGTCACGTCGCAGCGCGACGCGCGGCGCGAACGTCGCCGCGACGTCGGTGCCGATCCAGGACCGGTCGATGTTCGCCGCCGTGCGCGCCACCCCGCTCTTCACAACCGCGGGGAACGTCGCGCCGACCGGTCCCTTCCAGTCGAAGTTCGACGTCAGTTGCCCGAACACGGTCGCCATCGTGTCCGGCACCGCGGGATGCGGCGTCAAGATCCTGTGCCGGTCGGCCACGAGCTCCCCGGTGGTGGTGTCGACGGGCGCGGCCTTCATCCCCGTCCCGCCGATGTCGATCCCGAGCACCGTCGCCATGACTCCCCCGCTCGCTGGGCCCCCGGGTCGGGGCCGGGCAAGACCAGTCTCGCCGACCGGAGCCCCACACCTCCGGCCGGGTGAACATCCAGCACGGCGGCTTGCCCGAATCGAGGGGGGCTTCAATGATGGGCCCACCGCAGGAGGCAGGCATGCAGCTCGGGATGATCGGACTCGGCCGGATGGGCGCCAACCTGGTGCGTCGCCTGATGCGCGACGGCCACGACTGCGTCGCCTACGACGTCAGCGCCGACGCGGTGCAGTCCCTCGCGGGGGAAGGCGCGACGGGCGCGACGACCCTCCCCGACTTCGTCGCGCAGCTCACCCCGCCGCGCGCCGTGTGGATCATGGTGCCCGCCGCGGTCGTCGACAGCACCCTCGAGCAGCTCGTCCCGCTGCTCGCCGCCGGCGACATCGTCATCGACGGCGGCAACTCGTACTACCGCGACGACATCGTGCGCGCGAAGCGGCTCGCCGAGCATCAGCTGCACTCCGTCGACGTCGGTACCAGCGGCGGCGTGTTCGGCCTCGAACGCGGCTTCTGCCTCATGATCGGCGGGGAGGACGACGTCGTCGCGCACCTCGACCCGATCTTCGCCACCATCGCCCCGGGGGTCGACGCCGCGGCCCGCACCCCCGGACGGTCGGGGCCGCCGACCCCGGCCGAGAACGGCTACCTGCACTGCGGACCCAACGGCGCCGGTCACTTCGTGAAGATGGTCCACAACGGCATCGAGTACGGGGTCATGGCCGCGTACGCCGAGGGACTGAACATCCTGCGCCACGCCGACGTCGGCACCCAGACCCAGGCGGTCGACGCCGAGACCACCCCGCTGCGCGACCCCGAGGACTACCAGTACACGCTCGACCTGCCCGACGTCGCCGAGGTGTGGCGCCGCGGCAGCGTCATCGCGTCGTGGCTGCTCGACCTCACCGCCGACGCGCTGAGCCGCTCACCCGACCTCGCCGACTTCGAGGGGCGGGTCTCGGACTCCGGCGAGGGGCGCTGGACCGTCCACGCCGCGGTGGACGAAGGCGTGCCCGCCACCGTGCTCACCGCCGCGCTCTACGACCGGTTCACGTCCCGCGGGCAGGCCGACTTCGCCGACAAGCTCCTGTCGGCCATGCGCAAGGAGTTCGGCGGGCACGCCGAGCAGCAGGACCCCGGCCGGTGACCAAGCCCGTCCCCTCCGACGCCCTCGTGTTCTTCGGCGCGACCGGCGACCTGGCCCACAAGATGATCTTCCCCGCCCTGTACCGGATGGCGAAGCGGGGCGTGCTCACCTTCCCGGTGATCGGCGTCGCGTCGTCACCGTGGACGATCCAGCAGCTCCAGGACCGGGCCCGTGACGGCATCAACCAGTCCGGCGGCGGCGTCGACGACGAGGCCGCGTTCAAGGTCCTGACCGATCAGCTGCGCTACGTCGACGGCGACTACAAGGACCCAAAGACGTTCGCGGCGCTGAAGAAGGCGCTCGGCGACGCGCAGCGGCCCGCCAGCTACCTCGCCATCCCCCCGAGCCTGTTCCCGACCGTCGTCGAGGGTCTCGGCTCGGCCGGCATCGCGGCGAACGGGCGGGTCATCGTCGAGAAGCCCTTCGGCCGGGACCTGGCGTCGGCGCAGGAGCTGAACCGGGTCCTGCACTCGGTGTTCCCCGAGCCGAGCATCTTCCGCATCGACCACTACCTCGGCAAGGAGGCGATCCAGAACATCTTGTACTTCCGGTTCGCGAACGCCTTCCTCGAGCCGATCTGGAACCGCAACTACGTCCGCGGGGTGCAGATCACCATGGCCGAGGACTTCGGCGTCCAAGGCCGCGGCGCCTTCTACGAGGAGGTCGGGGCGCTGCGCGACGTCGTGCAGAACCACCTGATGCAGACCATCGCGCTCCTCGCCATGGAGCCGCCGGTCGGCCCGCACGTCGAGGCGCTGCGCGACGCGAAGGAGAAGGTGTTCTTCGCCATCGACACGCTGCGCCGCGCCGACCTGGTCCGCGGCCAGTTCGAGGGCTACCGCGACGAGCCCGGCGTCGACCCGAAGTCCGACGTCGAGACGTACGCCGCGGTGAAGTTCCACATCAACTCGTGGCGCTGGGAGGGTGTCCCGTTCGTCGTGCGGGCCGGCAAGCAGCTGCCGGTGACGTGCACCGAGGTGCTCGTCGGGCTGCACCGGCCCCCCCAACGCGTCTTCGCCGAGTACGAGGCCCTGCCCCGCGACACGAACTACCTGCGGTTCCGGATGAGCCCCCAGGTCCAGATCGGGGTCGGCGCCCGCGCCAAGACCGCCGGGGAGGCGTTCCAGGGTCACACCGTGGAGCTCGGGCTCACCGACGACCAGCCCGACGAGATGACCGCCTACGAGCGGCTCCTCGGCGACGCCATGGCCGGCGAGAACCTCCTGTTCGCCCGCGAGGACGGCGTCGAGGCCGCCTGGCGGGTCGTGAACACCGTGCTCACCGACCACGACGTCGCGATCCCCTACCCGCCCCACACCTGGGGTCCCGCCGAGGCGGCGACGCTGTGCCGCGCCCCGGCGGCTGGCACGACCCCGTCCTCTGACGCGGACCATCCGTGGGCGACACCCTGGCCGTCGACCTCGGCGGCACGAACATGCGAGCCGCGGTCCTCGACGCCACCGGCGCCATCCTCGACCGGGCCGTCACCCGCACACCCCGCCAGGCGCCGACCATCGACCCGCTGCTCACCCTCGTCGAGGGTCTCGCGGCGACGCACGACGTCGAGCACGCCGTCGTCGCCGTCCCCGGCCGCGTCGACCACGAGCGCGGCACCCTCCTCGAGGCCCCCAACCTGCCCGCCGGGTGGGCGCCCCAGCTCACCCGCGCCACCCTCGAGGCCGCCCTCGGCCTGCCCGTGGCGCTCGGCAACGACGCCGACGTCGCCGCCGTCGGCGAGGCCCGCTTCGGTGCCGGGCGCGGCCACGGCAACGTCGTCTACCTCACCGTGTCGACCGGCGTCGGCGCCGGCATCCTCGTCGGCGGTCGGCTGCTCCTGCCCCGCTACTCCGGCGGGGAGGTCGGCCACTCGATCGTCGAAGGCGCGCTCGCCGCCGCCGGGGAGGACGGGACCGTCGAAGGGCTCGGCTCCGGCACGGCGATCGCCCGGCAGGCCCGCGCCGCCGGGCTCGACGCCGTCGGCGCCGACCTGGTCCGCCTCGTCGAGGCCGGCGACCCCGTCGCCCGCCAGATCTGGGACGACGCCATGTTCGCGGTGGCGCTCGGCGTCGTGAACCTCGCCCACCTCGTCTCCCCGACCGTCGTCGTGGTCGGCGGCGGCGTCGGCCGCAACGGGGAGCTCGTCCACGCGCCCATCCGGGCCGCGCTCGAGGCACTCGGCCCCGCCGGGCCACGCGCCGAGGTCGTCGCCGCCGAGCTCGGCGACGACTCGGGGCTCATCGGCGCCGCCGCGTGGCGCACCGCGACCTGAGAGGAGCTCCGATGCCCGTCACCCCGATCCCCACCCCGAGCCAGCCCTGGGTCGGCGGCCCCTACTCGGGCGCGGTCCGGGCCGGGGACTGGGTGGTGCTCGCCGGGCAGGTCGGGGTCGACCCGGCCACCGGCGAGCCCGCCCCGGGCGGGCTCGTCGAGCAGGCCGATCAGGCGCTGCGCAACGTCGAGGCCATCCTCGGCGACTGCGGGCTCGGCTGGGGCGACGTGGCGCGGGTGACGACCTTCCTCGCCGTGAACGACCCGGGAATGATGGCGGCGTTCGCCACGCTGTACCTCGAGCACGTCGGCGAGCACCGTCCCGCGCGCACCACCGTCGGGGTGGCGTGGCTGCCCCTCGGGCTGCTCGTCGAGTTCGAGGTCTTGGCCCACCACCCGGAGGCGACATGAGCGACCAGGCACCCGTCGAGCGCAGCGACGCCGAGTGGCGCGACACCCTCACCCCGGAGCGGTACTCGGTGCTGCGCCGGGCGGGCACCGAGCCGGCGTTCACCGGCCAGTACTGGGACTGCCACGACGACGGCGTCTACCGCTGCGCCGGCTGCGGCGCCGAGCTGTTCGACTCGACCACCAAGTTCGAGTCCGGCACCGGCTGGCCGAGCTTCACCGCCCCGACGGTCGCCGAGGCCGTCGAGCTGCGCTCCGACCGCTCCCACTTCATGCACCGCACCGAGGTGGTCTGTCGCCGCTGCGGCGGGCATCTCGGCCACGTCTTCGACGACGGGCCCGGCCCGACCGGGCAGCGCTACTGCATCAACTCGGCGTCGCTCGACCTCAAGCCCCGCTGAGCCGGGGCTGCGGCACCCGCCCCGGACGTGGGACGATCCCGTCGTGGCCTACCCCACCGGGATCGGGATCGTCGACGCGATGATCGGCTTCCCGATCCACAACCACGACAAGGTGTACGCCCGGCTGCGCCGCGCCGCGAAGGACCGCGAGTCCAAAGAGGACTTCGCGTTCCCCGCCGAGTACATGTTCAAGGACGTCCCCGACTCGACGGGTGAGGAGCAGGACCCGGTCGCGGTGACCTTCGCCGAGATGGACCGCTTCGGGATCGAGACCGGCCTGTTCGGGCTGTCCCCCGACGCGCTCGACGGGCAGCGCCGCGACCCGCGGCGGGTCGCGTTGACCCTCGAGGTCGACCCGAACGACGTGATGGGCGCCATCCGCAAGGTGCGGGCCGCGAAGGCCGACCATGACGTGAAGGCCGTCACGTTCTTCCCGGCCGGCTGCCTGCCCCAGGTGCCGGTCGACGACCCGAAGGCGTACGCGCTCTACGCCGCCTGCGTCGACCTCGACCTCGCCGTCGTCGTGAACGCGGGCGTCGCCGGGCCGCGGCTCCCGTCGGACTGCCAGCACGTGATGCGCTTCGACCGGGTCTGCTACGACTTCCCGGAGCTGCGGATCGTGATGCGCCACGGCGCCGAGCCGTGGGAGGACCTCGCGGTGAAGCTCATGCTGAAGTGGCCCGGGCTGCACTACATGACGTCGGCGTTCGCCCCGAAGTACTACCCGAAGGCGGTCATCGACTACGCCAACACCCGCGGCGCCGACAAGGTCATGTACGCCGGCTACTACCCGATGGGCCTGTCGCTGCAGCGGATCTTCGACGAGCTGCCCCACGTCCCGCTGCGCGACCACGTCTGGGAGCCGTTCCTCCGCGGCAACGCCCACCGGGTGTTCCAGCTGTAGCCGTGGACGACCGGTACCTGCTCCTGTCCGCCGACTGTCACGCCGGCGCGTCCGTCGACCAGTACCGCGAGTACCTCGACCCGGTGTGGCGCGACGACTTCGACGCCTGGCGGGGCAAGTACTCGAACCCGTTCCGCGACCTCCAGGGCGGGGGCCGCACCCGCAACTGGGACGGGGAGCGGCGCCGCACCGAGCTCGAGGCCGACGGCGTCGTCGGCGAGGTGCTGTTCCCCAACACCGTCCCCCCGTTCTTCCCGACCGGCGCGGTGATCGCCCGGCCCCCGTCCGCCGCCAGCTACCCGAGGCGCCGGGCCGGGATCCACGCCCACAACCGCTGGCTCGTCGACTTCTGCGCCGACGCGCCCGGCCGACGCGCCGGCGTCGCGCAGCTGTTCGTGAACGACGTCGCCGACGCCGTCGAGGACGTCCGCTGGGTCAAGGAGCACGGCCTCGCCAGCGTGCTGCTCCCCGGGAACCCGGACGACACCGACCTCGCCCCCTACTACGACGCCCGCTACGAGCCGCTCTGGTCGGCGTGCGAGGACCTCGACGTGCCGATCACGCACCACTCCGGGCAGGGCTCCCCCGACTACGGGGCCTCGAGCGCCGCCGGGGTGATGTGGATCGTCGAGACGACCTGGTTCTCGCACCGGCCGCTGTGGCAGCTCATCATGGGCGGCGTCTTCGAGCGCCATCCCCGGCTGCGGTTCGTGCTCACCGAATCCGGGTGCTCGTGGATCCCCGACACCCTGCGCATGCTCGACGGGTTCCACGCGCAGATGGCGTCCGGCCGGATCGGCGAGCTGAAGTACACCGACGAGGAGCGGCTCTCGCTGCGGCCCAGCGAGTACTTCGCCCGCAACTGCTACGTCGGGGTCAGCTTCCCGAGCCCGTCCGAGGCGCGGGCCATGCGCACCGTCGGCCTCGACCGCGTCATGTGGGGCAGCGACTACCCGCACCACGAGAGCACCTACCCGCACACCACCGCGGGGCTGCGCCGGGCCTTCGCCGACTGGGACCCCGCCGAGGTGCGGCAGGTCACGAGCGAGAACGTCGCCGACCTCTACGGGTTCGACGTCGCCGCGCTCACCCCGATCGGGGCGCGGGTCGGGCCGCGAGTCGACGAGGTCGCGGTGACGCTCGACGCGGTGCCCGCCGAGTCGGCGAGCCCGGCGTTCACCCGCCGGTAGCGGGACGCCACGGCCGCGACGCGTACTCGTCGCGCAGCGTCGACTTCACGATCTTGCCCGTCGCGGCGCGGGGCATGTCGTCGCGCAGCTCGAGCTGCTCGGGGACCTTCTGGGTCATCAGCCCGGCGTCGCGGCAGAACGCGGTCAGCTCGTCGAAGCCGAGCGGTGCCTCCCCGGCGACGGTCAGCACCACGGCGCAGACCCGCTCCCCCCGCTCGGGGTCGGGCAGGCCGATCACCGCGACGTCTTGCACCCTCGGGTGCGAGTAGAGCAGGTCCTCGATCTCCTTGGCGCTGATGTTCTCGCCCTTGCGCACGATCACGTCCTTCAGGCGGCCCGTGACGACGAGGTGCCCGTCGGCGCGCAGACGCCCGAGGTCACCGGTGCGGAAGTACCCGTCGGCGTCGAACGCGTCGGCGGTGAGCGCCGGGTCGGTGTAGCCACGGAACACCATCGGGCCCCGCACCCGGATCTCCCCCTCCTCGTCGGGGCCCGCGGGTGTCCCGTCGAGCGCGACGATCCGCACCTCGCAGTCCACGACGGGCCGCCCATCGGTGTTCGCGAGCTGCTCGTCGGTGTCGTGCGGTGAGCCCTGGGCGATCATGGGCACCTCGGTCATCCCGTAGCCGTGCGCCACGCCGCGCCCGCCGATCTCGCGCTGCACCTCGTAGTGCAGCTCCGGGGGCTTCGGGGCGCCGCCCCCCGACATGAGCCGCAGCGTCGGCAGGATCGGCTCGCCCGGGTGGGCGCGCTGCTCGGCGAGGAACGCCTGGTAGAACGCGGTGCTGCCCCCGACCATCGTCACCCCGTGGCGGCGCAGCACCGGCAGCGTCTCCGCCGCGGCGAACGCCTCGATGAGCACCGCCGGGAACCCGAGGGACAGCACGGTGACCAGGTAGTCGGGACCGCCGATGTGCGCGTACGGGAACGCGATCGACCCGACGTCGTCGGGGGACATGTCGAGCGCGACCGCCAGGCCCCAGCCGCCGGCGAGAAGCGACCCGTCGGTGTGGCACACCCCTTTCGGGTCGGCGGTGCTCCCCGACGTGTAGTAGATCCAGCGCACCGGCGCCTCGCCCGGCGTCGGCGCGGCCGGCGGGGCGGGCAGGCCCGCCGGGTCGGCCTCGGGCAGCCCGTCGTCGACCACGACGACGGCCGGCGGGTCGTCGAGCCCGTCCGTCACCCGGGCGGCGAGCTCCCGGTAGTCGAACCCGCGGAACACCCCCGGGATGAAGAACTGGCGGGCCTGGGTCTGGCGCAGCGCGAAGCCGACCTCACGGTCGCGGTACAGGTGGATGATCGGGTTCTGCACCGCGCCGAGACGACAGAGCGCGCCGGACAGGACGATCGTGTCGATGCGGGTCGGCAGTTGCCACGACACCGGCGTGCCCGCCGCGACGCCCGTGGCGGCGAGGCCCGCCGCGACCCGTTCGGCACGGTCACGGTACGCACCGAACGTGAGCGTGCGGTCCGCCTCGTCGATCAGCATCCGACGGTCCGGGTCGGCGGCGGCGCGCCGCTCGATGAACTCCCACAACGTGCGCGCGCCCGTGACCGTCGACACGGCGGTGAACCTACCGGTTGGCTCCCCCGGAGGGGGTCGGGTGAGGCCGACGTGACAGACTGCCGCCGCGTGCCGACGCTCACCCGGGTCCTGGCGCCCACACCCGTCGAGACGCTCGCCGACTACCTCGCGGCGGGTGGCGGCGCGGCCATCGAGGCCGTCGAGCGCGACGCGAGCGCGGTGATCGACGTCGTCGAGGCATCCGGGATCGGCGGGCGGGGCGGCGCGGGATTCTCCGCCGGCCGCAAGTGGCGCACCGTCGCGTCGCTGCGGTCCCCGGTGTTCCCGTCGGCCGTGGTCGTGAACGCCGCCGAGGGTGAGCCGGGCTCGTTCAAGGACCGGGCGATCCTGCGCGCCAACCCGTACCACGTGCTCGAGGGGGCGCTCGTCGCGGCCCGGGCGATCGACGCCGACCGGCTCATCGTCGGCCTGAAGCGCACCTTCACGCAGGAGGTGCCGCGCGTCCAGCGGGCCCTCGACGAGATCCGGGCCGCCGGCTGGGCCGACGGCCTCGCCCTGTCGGTGTTCGCCGGGCCGAGCGAGTACCTCTACGGCGAGGAGACCGCGCTGCTCGAGACGATCGACGGCCGCTACCCGTTCCCGCGCATCGCGCCGCCGTACCGCCGCGGCGTCGAGGAGATCGTGGAGACACCGGCCGACGTGGACACCCAGAGCGCGTCGGGCGCGCACGTCGAGATGGCCGCGCCCGGCGGCGAATCGTTCGCGCCCCCGACACTCGCCAGCAACGTCGAGACGTTCGCCAACGTGCCCGGCATCATCGTGCACGGCGCCGACTGGTTCCGGTCAGTCGGCACCGAGCAGTCGCCCGGCACGATCGTGTGCACGATCACCGGCCGCACCCAGCGCCACGGCGTCGCCGAGTTCCCCATGGGCACCCCGCTGCGCGAGGTCATCGAGACGATCGGGGGCGGCGCCGAGCCCGGCCACCACATCACCGCGGTGCTGTCCGGGGTCTCGAACCCGATCCTGCCGACCGAGCTGCTCGACACGCCGATGAGCCACGAGGCGATGCGCGCCCTCGGCAGCGGGCTCGGCACCGGCGGCTACATCGTCTTCGACGACCGCGACGACCTCGTCGCCGTCGCCGCGGGCGTCTCCCGGTTCCTCGCCGTCGAATCGTGCGGGCAGTGCACCCCCTGCAAGCAGGACGGGCTCGCCATCTCCGAGCGGCTGGACCAGGTGGCCCGCTCCGACGCGACCGACGACGACCTCGACGCGCTCGACGGGCTCTTGGACCGGGTCACCGAGAGCGCCCGCTGCAACCTCGCCTACCAGCAGCACGACGTCGTCGACAGCATCCTCGAGCTGTACCTCGACCAGTTCCAGGACCACGTCACCGGCACGCTCGCCGCCGTCGAGCCCGAGCCGATCGTCCCGATCCTCGACCTCGTCGACGGGCGCGCCGTCCTCGACACCCACCAGACGGCGAAGCAGCCGGACTGGAGCTTCGACGCCGAGCCTTCCGGGAAGACCCCCGCCGACCGGCTCGACGACCACCGGCACCACGAGACGCTCTGAGCCGCGCCTCGCCGGCTACCAGGTGAGCGCGAAGTAGATGGTCGTGCTGATCCCCACGACGAGGCAGTAGACCGCGAACGGGGTGAGCGTCCGGGTCTCGAAGAAGCGCATCAGGAACCGCACGGCCAGGTACGCGGTCGCCGCCGCGCAGACGCTCCCGACCAGGACCTGGCCGCGGACGTGGTTGCCGTTGGCGCCGAGCAGGTCGGGGAGCTTGTACACGCCGGCGGCGAGGATGATCGGGGTGGCGAGCAGGAACGAGAAGCGGGCCGCGTCCTCGTGGTCGAGGCCCCGGACGAGCCCGGCGACGATCGTGATCCCGGAGCGGCTGATGCCGGCCATCAGCGCCAACACCTGCGACACGCCGATGATCCCCAATTCCTTGTACTCGAGCGTGTCGAGCCGGCGGGACCCCTCCTCGGTCACCCCGTCGCGCGACCGCGAGGGCGTGCACCTCCTGGCGGCGCCGCACCCGCTCTCCCGCCATCAAGATGGCCCCGTTCACCGTCAGCAGCGCCGACGCGGCGACGGGGGTGGCGAGCAGCGTGCGCAGCGAGTGCTCGAAGATCAGGCCCATGATCCCGGCGGGGATGGTGGCGACGACGAGCAGCCAGGCGAGACGCTCGTCGGTCGTCTCGACCCGTCGGGTGCGCAGCGACCGGAAGAACCCGGCGATGATGCGCACCCAGTCGGCCCGGAAGTACCAGAGCAGCGCGAGCGCGGTCGCGACGTGCAGCCCCACGAGGAACGCCAGGTAGAAGCCCTCCCCGGCGGACTCGCTGTTCACCACCGAGTGCCAGCCGAGCAGGCCGGGCACGATGACCGAGTGGCCGAGGCTCGAGATCGGGAACAGCTCGGTCACGCCCTGGAGCAGGCCGATGATGATGGCCTGCGCGTAGCTGATCACGCTGAGAAACTAACCGCTGCCCCCCGATCCGCCGGGCACGGGCCCGCCACCGTCGAGCGAGACGACCAGCTCCCAGAGTGACGCCGTCACCTCGGTGAGCCGGGCCGCCCCGAGCCGCGCCGCGAAGTCCCGGTCGATCTCCTCGACGATCGCCTCCGACGACGCCGCCGCGGCGCGGCCCCGCTCGGTGAGCACGACGAGCTTGGCGCGCCGGTCGCTCGGGTCCGCGACCCGCGCGACGTAGCCGCCGCCCTCGAGATGGTCGACGAGCAGCGTCACCGCCTGCTTCGTGACCCCGACGTCCGACGCCATGTCGGTGATCCGCCGCCCCCCGCGCTGCAGCAGCGCGAAGACGACGTTGTGCACCGGACGCAGGTCGCGGAACCCGGCCCCCACCAGCTCCCGCCGGGTCCGCTCGCTGATCCCCCGGACCAGGCGGCGGGCCAGGACCCCGACCCGCACCGCCGGGACGCCACCGCTCCCCACGTCCATTTCAGTTAATCTCCTTGACAATCAAGCTGCATGACTGTATCACGGTGGGGGAGGCGAGCGATGCGACCGACCAATGAGGATCTCCACCCTGCCACCCCGTCACGGTGGGCTGGACCCGGCCGCCTGGCGGTCGGGCTGGCCGTGGCGGCGTCGATGGCCTGGGGCGCCAGCCCCGTCGCGGCGAGCACCCGTGCCGCGGGCGGCGCCGACGTCACCGGCCAGTTGACCTTCGGCGGTCGGGTCCGCACCTACGTCGAGCACCGTCCGCCCGGCTTCCGCCCGGGCCTGCCGGTCGTGCTGGCGTTCCACGGCGGAGGCGGCACCGCCGCCGGGATGGCCCGCATCAGCGGCCTCGACGCCGTCGCCGACCAGCACGACTTCGTCGTCGTGTACCCCCAGGGGGTCGGGAACAGCTGGGCCGGCGGGAAGGGCGACACGCCCGCGGACACCGCGGGGGTCGACGACGTCGGGTTCACCGCCGCGCTCATCGACCACCTCGCCGCCGAGGACGGCATCGACACCCGCCGGGTGTTCGCCACCGGCCTCTCGAGCGGCGGGTTCATGACCCAGCGGCTCGGCTGCCAGCTCGCCGACCGGATCGCGGGCATCGCGCCCGTCGCCGCGACGCTCATCGGCACGATCGCGCAGACCTGCGCCCCGAGCCGCGCGATGCCTGTGCTCGAGATCCAGGGCACCGCCGACCCGCTCGTCCCGTACGCCGGCGGGCACGTCCGTGGCCGCGGCCCGGGCGGGAACCCGACCCTCTCCGCCCCCGCGACGATCGCCCACTGGGCGAGCGTGAACGGCTGCGCCACGTCACCCCAGACCGCGGACGCGACCCGTCGTCGTGCGCGACGGCACCGTCGTCCGCACCGACACCTACACCGGGTGCGCCGCGCCGGTCATCCTCTACACCGTCGTCGGCGGCGGCCACACCTGGCCGGGCGGGGAGCAGTACCTGCCCGCGTTGGTCGTCGGGCGCACCAGCCGCCAGTTCAACGCGAGCCAGACGATGTGGTCGTTCTTCGCCGGCCTGCCGCCACGCACCTGATCGGTGCGTCGGGCAAGCGCGAGCTCAGCGGGTCGCGACGCTCCGTGACGACGGCTCGGTGAAGACCTGGAAGGACGGGGTGGTGAGGACGGCGCCGTCGTCGTCGATGAGGAGCCCCGCGGCGCCGAGCTGCTCGAGGAGGGTCACACCGGCCGGGACGCCGCCGAGGAACGCGGCCTTGGCGAGCGCCTCGGCCTGCCACCCGGTCGCCGCGATCGCGGTCGCGGTCCACGGCGAGACGTCGGCCGGTCGTCCCGACGTCGGATCGATGAGGTGATGCGTCGGGCCGTGGCGGGTCTCCCACCGGCGGCGGAGCCGGCTGGACGTCGCGACCGCTCCGTCGCGGAGGTGCACGACGGCTGCGGGGTCCGGCCGGGTCGGGTGGTCGATGGCGATCGCCCATGAGGCCTCGGGCGGTGTGCCCGCCACGCGGACGTCGCCGCCGAGGTTGACGCCGGCGCCCTCAGCACCGGCCGCGAGCAGCTCGGCGACGACGAGGTCGGCGGCGAGGCCCTTGCCGATCCCGCCGGGGTCGAACCCGACGCCTGACGGGAGCTGCACGGTGCGGGTCGCGGCGTCGAGCACGATGTCGGCGCAGCCCCGGGTCAGCGCCGCTCTCGGTCCGCTCGGCGGCGGCCGCCGCGAGGTCATCGAAGCTCGTCGTGTAGCCGGCGCGCAGCACGTCGCCGAGGACGGTGGCGTCGCAGCGCCCCGCGGTGAGCCGCCACGCGTCGACGCCCCGGGCGATCAACGCGACGGTGTCGTCGGACACGGTCCGCGGGGTGCCGGCCGCGCCGTTCAGCCGGCTGACCTCGCTCGTCGGGAGGAACCGGCTCCACTTGGCCTCGAGGTCCTCGACCCGGGCCCGACCCTCCGCGACGAGGCCGTCACCGCCGCCGACGATGTACAGGCGGGCGTCGCTGCCCATCGCCCGGAAGGCGTCGACTCGCACGGCCGGCGCCCGCCGTTCGACGTCGGGGAGCGGTGCGACGGGTGTGCTCATCGGGCCTGCCTGCGCTCGAGGTCAAGCCGAGCATCGACCGCTCGGCCTACGGCCCGATGAGACGCACCCAGGAAGAAGGTAAGAAAGCAGCAGCGCGCCTGGGTCAGCGAGGCGGGTCGGGCCGGCGGGCCGGGCTCAAGGGCGGGGGCAGCGTGACGGTGAACACCGCGCCGCCCTCGGGGTGGTTGGCCGCGGTGACGTCGCCGCCGGCCGCCTGGACCGCTTCCCGCACGATGGAGAGACCGAGCCCGGACCCGGGGAGGCTGCGCACGTCGACCGCCCGGTAGAAGCGGTCGAACACGTACGGCAGGTCCTCGGCCGCGATGCCGGGGCCGTGGTCCCGGACCTGGACGCGGCCGGGCCGGACGGTCACGTCGATCGACGCGCCGGGTGGGCTGAACTTGGCGGCGTTGTCGAGCAGGTTGCCGATGGCCCGGAGCAGCTCCCCGGGTCGAGCCAACGCGCTCGCGGGTTCGGCGTCGACGGTGACGGGATGCCCGGAGCGGCGCTCGACGCGGCGCGCCGCCTGCTGCGCGAGGTCGGGCAGGGACACGCGTTGCTCCGGCTCGTTGTCGTAGCGGTCGGCGGCGAGCGCCACCAGCTCGTCGACGAGGCCCGAGAGCTCCCCGAGCTCGCTGTGCAGGTCGTCGAGGAGGTGCTGGCGCGGCGCTCCCGCCAGGTCCGGGTGGCGGCGCAACGTGTCGATGTTGGCGCGGAGGCTGGTCAGTGGGGTGCGCAGCTCGTGGCCGGCGTCCTGCACGAGGCGCTGCTGCTGATCACGCGACTGCTTCAGCGCGTCGAGCATCGACCGGAACGCGCGGGTGAGTCGGCCCACCTCGTCACGTCCGCCGCTCGGCAGATCCATCTCGAGGGCACCGGTGGCCGCGACCGCCTCGGCCGTCGTCGTGAGCCGCAGGACGGGACGGGCCGTGCGGCGGGCGATGAACCAGCCGGCGGCGGCGGCGAGCGCGATCACGCCGATGCCCACGAGGAGCGCGAGCGTCCGGATCGAGCTGAGCGCGTTGGTGGTGTCGTCCAGGCTGCGGGCGATCTGGACCTCCCCGCCGCCGGGCAGGGCGACCGTCACCACCCGGTACGACGACCCGCTGACCTGCTCGGTGCGGGGCCGCGACACCTTCGCCGGTGGGCCCGACCCGTTGAGCGGGGCGTTCCCGCCCAGCGCCCCGTCGGGGGACCCGGCCGCCGGACTGCCCGCCGCCGCGTTGGCCGGCCCCGTGCTCGCCGGGGATCGACGCGGTGATCCCGGCCCGCACGCCGGCGGGGTCGACGGGCAGCTTCACGAGCCCCGTCCAGCCGGTGACCGTCCCCGAGCCGTCGACGCACTCGATCGCGCCTTGGGGCAGCCCCGCGAGGACGCCGCCGAGCCCTTGCAGCGGGTTGGCGCCCGCGAACAGCCCCGGCTGGCTGAGCTGCTCGCAGAGCATGTGCGCGGTGCGACCGGCCGGGTCGGTGAACCGGGCCGCGTAGCTCACCAGCTCGTTGTCGAGGTCGTCGTGGAGCCGCTGGTCGGTGGCCAGGTAGCTGGCGACGGCCACGACGACGACCGACAGGGCGGCGAGGATCCCCAGCGCCAGCGCGAAGCGGGCCCGGAGGGTCATGCCCCGCGCAGCGTGTACCCGACCCCGCGGACGGTCTGGATCAGACGCGCCGCGCCGCCTTCCTCGGTCTTACGGCGCAGATAGCCGATGTAGACGGCCAGCGACTTGGATTCCGAGCCGAAGTCATAGCCCCAGATCCGCTCATAGATCGTCGAGTGGCTGAGCACGATGCCCGCGTTGCGGGCGAGGAGCTGGAGCAGGTCGAACTCGGTCTTGGTGAGGTCGAGCTCACGGTCGGTCCGCCACACGCGACGCGCCGCCTCGTCGATCCGCAGGTCCTCGACGCGCAGCTCCCGGTCCGGTGTGTCGTACGTCGTGCGGCGCAGCAAGGCCCGGACCCGTGCCAGGAGCTCGTCGAGCGCGAACGGCTTGGGCAGGTAGTCGTCGGCGCCGGCGTCGAGCCCCGAGACCCGATCCGACACCTCGCTGCGGGCCGTGGCGATGAGGATCGGCGTGTGGTCCGACCGGGACCGCAGCCGACGGCACACGGTGAGCCCGTCGACGTTGGGCATCATCAAGTCGAGGACGAGGAGATCCGGGTCGTGCTCCTCGAGCGCCTCGAGCGCCGCGGCGCCGTCGTTCACGGCACGGACGTCGTACCCGTCGAGCTCGAGGGCACGCACGAGCGACTCGCGGGTCGCCCGGTCGTCCTCCGCGAGGAGCACGCGCTTCGACATGGTGAGGTGTATAGCGCCGCCAGGTGAGACGCGGGTAAGGGTGCCGTAGAGCGCGGCGACGCGCGTGTCGAGCCGCGAACGAGGCCCGCAGCGCCGGCCGAGTCGTCGACGCTGCGGGCCGTCGCCCGCTTGACGGCGCGGGTTAGGAGGCACCTCCCGGACCGGCGCCGTTCCCGCCGCTCGCGCCCTGCGGTGGGCCGAAGCCGCCTTCGCGGATGCTGGTCGCGGTGATGGTGCCGTTACTCGACGTGCCACGCACCATGATCTGCTCACCGACGGTCAGGTCGCTCACGCTGCCGTTCTTGGTGATCAGCACGGTCGTGGACGACGAGGCGGTCACCGTGACGGTGGAGCCGCTCGACGACTGCACGGTCAGCGTGGAGCCGTTCACCGTGGTGACGGTGCCCAGCGGTGAGCCCGCCGCCCCGCGGGCCGTTGTCGCCTTGCGGGCCGTTCCCACTCTGCGGGCCGTTGCCGCTCTGCTCGCTCGAGCTCGGCGGGCCACCCGGAGCGTTGCCGTTGGCGGCGTTCGAGCTGGAGCTCGACCCGTTCGACGTGCCGGTGTTGCCGTTCGGCGCCTGGCCGCCGCCGGGCGGCCCAGCGGATCCGCTGGGACCGCTCGGGTTCGACCATGGCGCCGTTGTCGACGATCTGCTGCGCGGTGACGGCGCTGCTCGAGCCGGAGCCCATGATCACGACGTGGTCACCGACCTTGATGTCGCTGAGCGCGCCCTTCACGGCTTCGGTCACCGTCGTCGACGCGGACGTCTCGACGTTGGTCGTCGTGCCGTTCCGGCTCTTCAGCACGATCGTCGAGCCGTTGATGCTGCTGATCGTGCCGCCGTTGCCGCCGCCGGGCGGGCCGTTCCTGCCGGGCGGCCCGTTCCTGCTGGCGACGCCGGCCGCGGCCGTCCCCGAGCTGCCGGAGCTGATGGCGCTGACGCCGACGACGGCGGCCGCGGCGATCGCGACCGCGCCCACGGCCGCGACGGCCACACTGCGGCGCGACGGCCGCGCGCGTGCGGGCGGGCTCGGGCCGCCTCGTCGAACCAGAAGTCGTCGTCGGACGGCTCGTCGCTCGCTTCGGCGGCGTGGGCTTCGCTCTCGGGGGGTTCCTGCGGTTGTTCGGGGTCCTGGGGGTCCTGGTCGTGTTCCATCGTGTGTCCTTTCGGTGTCCGCGCGGCATGGCGCGGGGTGGGCGGGCCGTCGTGCGGCGGTCGTGTGTCAGGTGCCCGAGACGTCGTAGAGCGTCCCGGTGCCGGTGCTCGTCGTGGACACCTCCTTCCCGTGGGTGGTCACCCATTGCGAGATCGAGGAGCCGCTGCCGGTGGCGCCGCCCGGGCCGAACCCGCCGCCGCCCGCGTTGCTCACGAGCACGTAGCGGACCCGCCCGGTGGCGACGAGGTGCTCGAACTGGGTGAGGGTCGGTGCGGGGTCGGCGCCGTTGAACCCGCCGATCGTGATCACGGGCTGCCCGGTGGCGATGATGATCGGGGCGGAGCTCTGGGAGCCGAAGGCGGCGACGAGGTACGTCGCGTTCCCGCGATGCGCCTCGAGGTAGGAGATGAGCGACGCGTCGACGCTCGTCGTCGCGCCACCCGGCCCACCGCCGAACCCGCCGGTGCTGCCGGACGGTCCGGCGCTGGCGACCGGCCCGCTCGCGGGGTGCAGCACGGTGGTCAGGGTGTAAGCGGCCGGGCCCGCGAGGAGCGTCGCCGCGGCGACCCCTGCGGCCGCGAGCACCAGCGGGCGTGAGCGCAGCCGGTCCCCGAGCCAGAGCCCGGCGGCGACGAGCGCGGCGCCGACGACGATGAGCGGCCGGAGCCACGCGTCGTAGCTCGGGGTGCGGTCCAGCAGCGCGACCGCCCAGCCGGCGCTGGCGACGATCGTCGCGGGCAGCAGGGCGCGCAGCCACCGGTTGGTGCGACCGAGCCGCCACAGCGCGACCGCGCCGGCACCGGCCAGCGCGGCGATCGCCGGCGCGACCTGGATCGAGTAGTACTGGTGGAAGATCCCTTGCGACAGGCTGAAGACCGCCAGGCTCACGGCGGCCCAGCCGCCCCAGAGCAGCCAGCCGGCGCGCGCCCGGTCGGTGCGGCACGCCCGCCGGGTGAGCCACAGCCCGGCGAGGAGCCCGACCGCGGCGAGCGGGAGCAGCCAGGAGATCTGCCCGCCGTTCTCGACGTTGAACATCCGCAGCCAGCCCGGGGTGCCCCCGAAGTTGGCACCCCCGCCGCCCGCCGGACCGCCCCCGCCGTTGCCGAACAGCCGGGACAGGCCGTTGTACCCGAAGATCAAGCTGAGGATGGAGTTGTTGGTCGTGCTGCCGATGTAGGGGCGCGACGCGGTCGGCCAGAGGGCGACGATCGCCACCCACCAGCTCGACGACACCACGAGCGCGATCAGCCCGGCGGTGAGCTGCACCAACCGACGGCCGAGTGCCGGCTTGCCGGCGACGAGGTACACGAGCACGAACGCGGGCAGGACGAGGAAGGCCTGCAGCATCTTGGTGTTGAACGCGAAGCCGAGCAGCACCCCGGCGAGCACGATCCCCCGCGTCCGCCCCGTCTCGAGCGCGGACCACAGCGCCCACGCCGCCGCCAGGCACAAGAAGGTCAGGAGCGCGTCCGGGTTGTTGTACCGGAACATCTGGGCGGCGACCGGCGTGAGCGCGAACGCGACGGCCGCGAGGTGCGCCGCCGTGCTGCCGGCCCACCTGCGGACCAGCCGATGCAGGATCAGCACGGACGCGACGCCGGCGAGGACCTCCGGGAGCAGCATGCTCAACGTGCTGAAGCCGAACAGCCGCGCCGAGAGGCCCTGCACCCAGAACGCGGCGGGCGGCTTGTCGACGGTGATGAAGCTGCCCGGGTCGATCGCGCCGAAGAAGAGGGCCTTCCAGCTGACCGACGCGCTCTTGACCGCCGCGGTGTAGTACGAGTTGGCGTCGCCGACCCCCGAAAGGTTCCAGCTGTACAGCAGCGCGGTCAGGGCACCGATCGCCCCGACGATCCAGCCGGAGCGACTCGGTGGCCACCACGAGCGCACATCGGCGCGTCGCGGCGGGCGATCGACCGTGGCGGGACGGCGGACGGGTCGCCGAGCCGGCGCGTCGGTCGTGCGGGTGGGTGCGGTGATGGTCACCGGGCACGCTCCTCGGTCGTCGGGTGGCGGGGCGCGTGGCGCGCGTCCCGAAGAGCAGGCGGTCCAGGACCACGAACTGCGCGATCCACAGCGCGGCGTAGCCCGAGACGCTGGCGGCGAGCACGGCGCCGGTGTGCACCCCGCCGGTGAGGTGGGTCGCGGTCGCCCACCGGTCGGCGGTCGCCACCGCGGCGGTCGACAGGGCGAGGCCGGCGAACGACAGCGCCCAGAAGGGGACGACCTCGCGCCACGGGTCGCTGGCGTCGCGGCGTCCCCAGACCCACCGGCGGTTGAGCCGGTAGGAGACGACGGTGCCGGCGGCGGTCGCGACGACGTTCGCGACCCAGGCGGTCATGGCGACGCCGGCGGTCAGGGTGGCCAGGACCGTGAGGCTGAGCGTGGTGGTGAGGACGGACACCGACAGGCAGCGCACGACCCGGCGCGCCGGCCCGTCGGCCCGCAGGCTGCGGAGGGGCTCGGTCAGGGTCATGCCGCCTCCAGGTGCCCGACGGCGACGGCTGCCGGCCGTGCCATCGGGGTGCTCGCGCGGCGGGGGCCGAGCTCGCGGAGGAGCCGCCACACGCCGCGGAGGTCGTCGAGCGCGGTGCGCAGGATGTCGACGCGCGAGTCGGGGTCGTCGGTCCACTCGACCGGGACCTCGACGACCCGGAGCCCGTGTCGTTCGGCGCGGATGAGCAGCTCCGTGTCGAAGAACCAGCCCTGGTCGGCGACTTCGGGGACGAGCCGGGCCGCGACGTCGCGGCGGATCGCCTTGAAGCCGCACTGCGCGTCGCGGAACCGCGTGCCGACGACGAGGTGCAGCAGCTGGTTGTAGGTGCGGGAGATGACCTCCCGCTTGGCGCCGCGTGTGGTGCGGGAACCGGGGAGCAGACGTGACCCGACGGCGATCTCGCCGTGGCCGCTCAGCACCGACGCGACCAGGGGGAACAGCGCGGTCAGGTCGGTGGACAGGTCGACGTCGGTGTAGGCGACGACCTGCGCGTCGCTGCGGGTCCAGGCCTCGCGGAGCGCACGGCCTCGGCCTTTCGCGGTGAGGTGCACCGCGGTCACGCTGGGCAGCTCGACGGCCAGCCGGTCGGCCAGTCGTGCGGTGTCATCGGTCGAGCCGTTGTCGGCGATGGTGATCCGCCACGGCACGGGCAGGGTGGTCGCGAGCGTGTGGTGCAGGTGCCGGATCTGGCGGGTGAGCGACGCGGCTTCGTTGTAGACCGGCACGACCATGTCCACGACCACGGGATCGCCGCCCGGGTGTCGGTGCTGCTCGTGCGCGCTGGGGGCGAGGATCGAGCGCATCTGGTGTCTCCTCTGCGTCATTGCGGCAGAGCGTGACGGCGCGACGTAAACGCGGAACTGGGGCAATTCAAGAACGAGGTGAGAAGATCGAGCCGCCTCGGGCGGCCGTCGCGGCTCCTTCGGTGGGTCACGGGTCGCCGCGTGACGCTCGCCGGATGACCACCTCGACGCTCGGCGCGGCCCCCCCCGCCGGCGAGTCCGGCACATGACAGCGCGGCCGGGTGACCTCGCGGGGCCTCAGAAGCCCGGAAGCGGCGACCCGGGGTGCATCACGCGGTCGAGGCGCCGTCGCGCGACCAACGGGCCCCGGGTACCCGAGTCCCGGTGAGACATTCGGGACCTTTGACCCTCGGCGCGGCCCCGCGGCACCGTCAGACTCCGGGAATGGACGCTATACGCGCTCGTCTTGAGGCCCCTCAAAGGCACGCTGCTACTGGTCAGCACGGTCCTCGCCGCGAGCGCGATCGTGGTCGTCGTCTTGGCCGCGATGCCCGCGAAGGGCGTCAAGGGTGACGTGGCCGTCACAGTGGAGAACTTCAGGATCGTGATGCCAACGACGCTGCACCCGGGACGTCACACGTTCGCCCTCACCAACACAGGGTCGGTCCCGCATGAGCTCCTCTTGTTCCGAACGGATCTCCCCGCGAACGCGCTACCGATCGGGCCGGACGGCAATGTCATCGAAGACTCGCCGCTGATGAAAAAGGTCGTCGACAGTGGCAACGCGACCAAACCCGGCGGAGGGGAGTCCGTGCCGACTTCCCAACCGCTCACGCCGGGTCACTACGTCGCGGTGTGCAACCTGCCCGGGCACTACCGGCTGGGCATGTCCCTGAGCGTCACCGTCTCGTAAACTGCACGCGGCATCCGCGACGCCAACACCGGCGAGCTCATCGGCCAGCTCACCCTCGACCCACCCGCGACGACCAGCCCCAAGACTGAGACCGATGTCTACGATGTCTCGAGACATCTGTCTCCGATGTCTCGACACACGACAAATGTGGGCGAGGGGGGACTTGAACCCCCATGTCCTTGCGGACACAGGAACCTGAATCCTGCGCGTCTGCCAATTCCGCCACTCGCCCGGCGAGTGCACCGCAGGGTACCAGCCACGTTGTGTGCGCTCGCCGGCCGACCGGTGTGGCGCGTCACGGATGCGGCCTACAACCGCGGCGTCGTCGCGCGTCGTCACAACGTGTACGGATGCCCCGACGCGACGGGCGACGGCGTGATCGTGCTCGTGCCCGACTCGGGTGGTCCGCCGCGTGAGCGCCGTTGGTCACGGTCCCGGCGCGGCCCGGTCGTGCAGATCCCGCGCGGCGGCGCGTCGCTGCCCGCTCATCGCCCGGCGGGCGCGGCGGTGCCCGGCGGGCCGCCCGGGACTCACCCGAAGCGACCGGCACGCCGCCCGGGGGCCCCACCGGCGACCCTTCCGGCAACGTCGGCGGGGCCTGGCGGCCATACACTCGTTCGCCGTGGGACTCCAGGGTTTTGAACGTCGGCTCGAGCAACTGGTCGAGGGCAGCTTCGGGAAGGCCTTCCCGAGCGGCCTGCAGCCGGTCGAGGTGGGCCGCAAGGTGACCCGGACGATCGACGCCGAGCGGACGGTCGGGGTCGACGGGGTGCCGATCGCGCCGAACAACCTCGGGGTGTACCTGGCACTCGAGGATTTCGACCGGTTCCAGGACTTCGCGGACACGCTCGCCCGAGAGCTCGCCGAGGTCGCGCGCGAGTACGCCCGCGCCGAGGGCTACCACTTCGTCGGGCCCGTCACGGTGACGCTCGTCGCCGACGACGAGCTCAAGGCCGGCGAATGCGACATCGCGGCGGAGATCCACGAAGGCGGTCGGCTCGGGTCGCTCGTCCTACCGGACGGGCGCCGGATCCCGCTCGGTGAGGAGGTCGCGATGATCGGCCGGTCACCCGACTCCACGGTCGTGGTCGCCGACCCGCGCGCGTCGCGCCGCCACGCGGAGATCCGGCCCTCTGGGCACGGGTTCGCGGTCGTCGATCTCGGATCGATGAACGGCACGGTCGTGAACGGGACGCCGGTCCGCGAGCACGTCCTGCAGGACGGCGACGAGGTCCGCATCGGTTCGACCTCGTTGCGCTTCGAGCAGTCGTGAGCGCGGCGGGACACCGAGCGGACCGACCACCGGACGCGGGGGTGCCGTGCCCGAGTCCGTCCTGACCATCCTGAAGTTCTGCTTCCTGGCGCTCCTCTACCTCTTCTTGTTCCGGGTGGTGCAGGTCGTGGCGCGGCGAGCTCCGGGCACCTGCCCCCGAGGAAGCCGCCGACGGCCGCCGGGGACGCAAGTCCCGCAAAGGCGTGCGGCTGCAGATCCTGGAGCCGGTGGCGCACGAAGGCGAGCTGTACCCGCTCGGGGAGGAGCTCACCGTCGGCCGCGGCGGTGGCTGCGGGATCGTGCTGCCCGACGACCACTTCGTCTCCACCGTCCACGCCCGCGTGTTTCGGCGCGGCGACGACGTGTTCGTCGAGGACCTCGGTTCCCGGAACGGCACGTTCGTCAACGGGGCCCCGGTCGCGTCACCCATCCGCTTGCGGCGGGGTGACCGCGTCCAGTTCGGGGAGACCGTCGCCGAGGTCGTCCGGTGACCGTGCACCTCGTCGTGCGCGCCGCCACGGACGTCGGCCGGGTCCGGGACCACAACGAGGACGCCTTCCTGGTCGACGACCGGCTCGGCCTGTTCGCCGTCGCCGACGGGATGGGCGGCCACCAGGCCGGCGAGGTGGCCAGCGCCACCGCCCTCGAAGCGCTGCGCGCCGCGGTGACCTCCGGGGCAGGGATCCGCGACGCCGTCACCAGCGCCAACGACGCGGTGTACGAGAAGTCGACCACCGACGAGCGGCTGCGGGGCATGGGCACGACGCTCACCGCCGGCACCCTCGCCGCGGGCGACACGCTGCTCCTCGGCCACGTCGGGGACTCGCGGGGCTACCTGCTGCGCGACCACCACCTCGGGCGGCTGACCACCGACCACAGCCTCGTGGAGGAGCTCATCCAGGCGGGTGAGCTCACCGAGGAGCAAGCGGAGTCCGATCCGCGCCGTTCCATGATCACCCGCGCGCTCGGGATCGAGCCCGAGGTCGACGTCGACCTGTACCCCGTCCAGGTCGTCAGCGGCGATCGGCTGCTGCTGTGCTCCGACGGGCTGACGGGCATGGTGGGTGAGGACCGCATCGAGGCGGTGCTCACCGAGGAACCGGACCCCAACGTGGCGGCGCGCCGCCTCATCGACGCCGCGAACGCGGGCGGCGGGATCGACAACATCACCGTGCTCGTCGTCGACGTCGTCGACGCCGAGGGCCCGACCGCCGCGGTGCCTGCGGTGACGGCGCCCGAGCCGGAGGCGGCGCCGCCGAGCCCTCGGCCGCCGCGGGGCCGCCCGTCGGGCCGGCGCCGGCTGCGACGGATCCTGCTGTGGGCGCTGCCCGTCGTCGTGGTGCTCGGCGTCGCGTTCGGCATCGTCGACTACTACGCGCACCACACCTACTTCGTCGGCGCCGACGGCGGCCGGGTCACCGTGTTCGAGGGCCGGCCCGGCGGGCTGCTGTTCTGGAACCCGACGGTGCAGGACCGCACGTCGCTCGACACACGCACGCTCGTGTCGTCCGACCGGGCCCAGGTGGACGCCGGACACGGGCAGTTCTCGTCGGTCGGCGCCGCGAGCGCCTACGTCCGCCAGCTCCGGGCTCGCGCCGCGCAGCGCCGCCACCTCAACGTCGGGAACGCGCTGCCCGCCCCGCCGCCGACGGTCGCGACTGGGCTGCCCGCGCCGTGAGCGCTGCGTCGATCAACCGTCGGGCCTCCGAGCTGGGGCTCGGTGTCCTCGCGGTGATCGTCGCCGCGTTCGGCTATCTCCTCGTCCAGCTCGCGCAGAAGCCGAGCGTGCCGGCCGATCTGTGGGTGATCCTCGTCGCGGTCCTCGGGCTGTTCGTCGCGGCGCACGTCGCGGTGCGCCGGCTCGCGCCCGACGCCGACCCGGTGCTGCTCCCCATCGCCGCGCTCCTGAACGGGCTCGGGTTCGTCACCGTCGCCCGGCTCGACACGAACCTCGGGCGGATCCAGGCGATCTGGACGGCGGTGAGCGTCCTGGCGTTCGTCCTCACGCTGCTCGTGGTGCGGCGCATCCGCACGCTCGAGCGGTACCGGTACACGTTCCTGCTGCTCGGGATGATCGCCCTGCTCCTGCCGCTCGCCCCCGGGATCGGCAAGACGATCAACGGCGCCCGCCTCTGGGTCGGGGTCGGGCCGGTGAACTTCCAGCCCGGCGAGGCGGCGAAGGTCCTGCTCGTCCTGTTCTTCGCCGCGTACCTGGTGGACAAGCGCGAGCTGCTGGCCAGCGGCGTCCGTCGCGTCGGGCGGCTGCGGCTCCCGGAGGTTCGCCACCTCGGGCCGCTGCTCGTCGTGTGGGGGATCTCGATCCTCATCATGGTGCGCGAGACGGACCTCGGGCAGGCCATGCTCGTCTTCGCGCTCGCCGGCGTGATGCTGTACGTCGCGACAGACCGCGCGGCGTACACCCTGTTCGCGCTGGTGATGTTCCTCGGGGCGTCGGTCGCCGCCTATGAGCTCTTCGGACACGTCCAGAGTCGCGTCGTCGTGTGGATCGACCCGTTCAAGTACGCGAACAACCAGGGCTACCAGCTCGTCCAGGGGCTGTTCGGCTTCGCCGCGGGCGGCTTCGCGGGGACGGGACTCGGGCTCGGGAACCCGAAGACGATCCCGAACGTCGCGACCGACTTCGTGTTCGCCGCGATCGGGGAGGAACTGGGCCTCATCGGGACCGTCGCGATCCTGATCGCGTTGCTCCTCTTCGTCGGGACGGGCCTGCGGATCGCGATCCGCGCCGACCGGCCCTTCCCGAAGCTGTTCGCGACCGGGCTCACCTCCATCGTCGGCCTGCAGAGCTTCGTGATCATCGGTGGTGTGACCCGCACCATCCCGCTCACCGGCGTGACCCTGCCGTTCATCTCCTACGGCGGCTCGTCGCTCGTGGCCAACTGGGTGATCCTCGCCCTGCTGCTGCGCATCTCCGACGACAACGCGCACGGTGCGCCCCTCCGTCAGCGCCGGGTCGCCGCCCGGGCGCCATGAACCCCGCCATCCGCAAGGTCGGGGTGGGGCTGATCCTGCTGCTGCTCGTGCTCGTCGGCCAGCTCACCTACCTGCAGATCGTCGACGCGAACAACCTGAACCACAACCCGCACAACGTACGCACGTTGCTGCAGAACGCGAACCGACCCCGCGGCGACGTCGTCACCGCCGACGGGACGGTCGTGGCGCATTCCGTGCCGGTGAGCGACGGCACCGAGTTCAAGTACCTGCGCGAGTACCCGACGGCGGGGCTGTTCTCCCAGGTCGTCGGCTACCAGTCGTTCGTGTTCGGCGCGACCGGGGTCGAGGCGTCCTACAACAGCGACCTCACCGGGCAGAGCCTCCGCGTCCAGCTCCACAGCCTCGGGGACCTGCTCTCCGGCGCCCAGGGAACCGGCACCGTGGTGCTGTCGCTGCGCGCCGACCTCCAGCGGGCGGCGCAGGCCGCGCTGGGCATTCAGCGCGGCTCGGTGGTGACGCTCGACGTCAAGACCGGCAACGTCCTGGCGATGTACTCGAACCCGACGTTCGACCCGAACCCGCTCGTCGTGCACAACGCCGCGAGCGCACAAGGCGCGTTCACCCTCTTGAACGCCAACCCGGACCACCCGTCGCTTGCCCGCGCGTACCGCGAGCTCTACCCGCCGGGATCGAGCTTCAAGACGATCACCGCGTCCGTCGCGCTCGAGGACGGCATCGCCAACCCCGACACCACCTTCCCGGTCCGCAACCAGCTCACCCTCCCCCAGACCAGCGCCACCCTCCAGAACTTCGGGGGTGAGTCCTGCGGCGGCACGCTGACGCAGAGCTTCACGGTGTCGTGCAACGCCACGTTCGGGCAGCTCGGCCTCCAGCTCGGCGAGCAGTTCGTGCCCGGGATGGCCAAGTTCGGGATCGGCGCCGCGCCGCCGCTCGACGACAGCCCCGGCGCCGTCGCCAGCGTCGGGCCAGCGGCCGGGTCGTTCCAGAGCAACCAACCCGAGTTCGCGTTCGCCGGGATCGGGCAGGGCGTCGTGGCCGTGACCCCGCTGCAGATGGCCCTCGTCGCCGAAGGTCTCGCGAACGGCGGTGTGATCATGGCCCCCCACGTGGTGAGCGAGATCCGCGACGCCAACAACAAGCTCGTGGAGCGCATCAACCCGTCCCCGTGGATGACCGCCACCACACCCCAGGTCGCCGCGGCCGTCACCCAGATGATGGTCAACGTCGTGCAGAGTGGCACCGGCACCGCGGCGCAGATCCCCGGCGTCACCGTGGCCGGCAAGACAGGCACCGCTCAGAACGCGCCGAACCAGGCGCCACACGCCTGGTTCGTGGCCTTCGCGCCTGCCCAAGCGCCCCGCTACGCGGTCGCGGTGCTCGTCGAGCACGGCGGCAGCCAGGGCAACGACGCGACCGGCGGGGCGGTGGCCGCGCCGATCGCAGCCCGCATGCTGCGCCTCGCCCTCGGGCTGCCGTGACCCGCGGCCCGCGGCGCGAAGACACCGCTTCGGCGAACCTGACCGGTAGCCTGACTCGACGCATGCCTGAGGCCGCGGTCGTCTTCGCGAATCGGTACGTCATCCAGCGGCCCATCGCCCGCGGCGGCATGGCGGACGTCTACCTCGCGACGGACCAGGTCCTCGACCGGCCCGTCGCCGTGAAGGTGCTCTTCCAGGAGTACGCCCGCGACCCGAGCTTCGTGGAGCGGTTCCGGCGCGAGGCCCAGAACGCCGCCGCGCTGAACCACCCCAACATCGTCGGGGTCTACGACTGGGGCCAGGAGCACGGGACGTACTTCATCGTCATGGAGTACGTCGAGGGGCGGTCGCTGCGCGACATCATGCACGCCGAGGGTCAGATCCCGCCGGTGCAAGCCGCCGGGATCGCCGCGGAGATCGCCGACGCGCTCGAGTTCGCCCACCGCAACGGGGTGGTGCACCGCGACATCAAGCCCGGCAACGTGCTCATCACCGCGACCGGGCAGGTGAAGGTCGCCGACTTCGGGATCGCGGCGAACCCGACGAACCCCTCCCAGGGCCTCACCCAGACCGGGGCGGTCATGGGCACCGCCACCTACTTCTCGCCCGAGCAGGCCCAGGGCTTTGCGGTGGACGGACGCACTGACGTGTACGCGCTCGGCGTGGTGCTCTACGAGATGGTGACCGGCGTCGCGCCGTTCCAGGCCGATACCCCCGTCGCCGTGGCGATGAAGCACGTCCGCGAGCAGCCGGTCCCCCCGTCGCAGTACGCCTTCGACCTGCCACCCGACCTCGAGCGGATCATCCTCGCGGCCATGGCGAAGAACCTCGCCAACCGCTACCAGTCCGCGGCGGACATGCGCGAGGACCTCATCCGCTTCGAGCGCGGCCGGCCCGTCACCGCGTCGTACCGGCCCGAGGGCGACACCGTCGCCGCGGCCGCGGCGACGCAGGCGGCACAGCTCTGGGAGCCGGAGAAACGCCGGTGGGGAGCGATCATCGCGGTGGCCCTCGGGCTCGGTCTCCTGGCCGCGGTGATCATCGTGCTGCTCGTTCCCTCGCTGCGCAACGACGTGCTCGGCACGTCGAACGCGCCGCCGCAGCTCACCGTGCCCGACGTGACGACCGGCGCCCCGACGTTCGCCGCCGCGCAAGCCCGGCTCGTCCACGTCGGGTTCAAGGTCAAGCGGGTCGACGTCGAGTCGAACAGCGTGCCGGTCGATCACGTCGTGAAGCAGAGCCCTGCCGCCGGCTCCCTGCTGACCAAAGGCGACACCGTGTCCCTCGACGTGGCGAACAACCAGGTGACGCTGCCCAACGTGGTCGGCATGACCTTCGAGCAGGCCCAGTCGAACATCATGACGCTCGGGCTGCAGGTCATGCGCGCCGACACGCCGACGACCGCGCAGCCGCCCGACACCGTGCTCTCCATGACACCGGGACCCGGGGTGAAGGTGGCGCGCGGCACCGTGGTGACGTTGGCCGTCGCCCAGGCGCCCCAGGTCTCCGTGCCCGCCGTCACGGGCCAGGACCAGGTCACCGCGTCGAACACCATCACGCAGGCCGGCCTCCAGCCCTCGATCGTCGGGATGAACAGCAGCACCGTCCCCGCCGGGAAGGTGATCAGCACGAACCCAGCGGCCGGCACGATGGTCGCGAAGGGCTCCACGGTGCAGCTCTTCGTGTCCACCGGGCCCCAGACGGTCGCGGTCCCGAACGTGCTCGGTCAGAACCGCGACGCCGCCATCGCCACCCTCACCGGCGCCGGGCTCAGCGTCCAAGCCACCTGCGGGTCGAACAGCCCGGTGACCTCCGAGAACCCGGGCGCCGGCACCCAGGTCGCCCCGAACACGGTCGTGATGATCGCCTGCGTGGCGTAGTGCCCGCCCGCGCGTCCGCGCTCGGCTCCTGGTACGCCGAGCACGGACGCCACGAGCTCCCCTGGCGCGCCACCCGCGACCGCTGGGCCGTGCTCGTGTCCGAGGTGATGCTGCACCAGACCCAGGTCCCCCGGGTCGAGGCCCTCTACGCGGCGTTCCTCGCGCGGTTCCCCACCCCGACCGCGATGGCCGCCGCGTCCGCCGGCGACGTCATCCAGGCCTGGGGGCGCCTCGGCTACCCGCGGCGCGCTCGGCGGCTCTGGGAGGCCGCCCGCCGAATCGCCGCCGACGGATGGCCGGACGACCTCACCGAACTGCCTGGCGTCGGCCGCTACACCGCGGGCGCAGTCCGAGCCCAAGCCGACGACGCGGACGTCCCCGCGGTGGACGTGAACATCCGACGCGTCGTCGAGCGGGTGACGGGCGAGCGGTTGACGCCCCGCGCCGCCGACGAGGCCATGGTGCGCGTCGCCCGGCCGTTGACGGGCCGCGACCGGCTGCTCGCCCTCATGGACGTCGGCGCGCTCGTGTGCCATCCGACGTCCCCCCGCTGCGAGACCTGCCCGCTGCGGCGGCGCTGCACGGCGCGGGGCCCGCTCCCGTCGGAGCAGCGGGCGCGGGCGGCGCCCTACGACGGCTCGTTCCGCCAGCAGCGCGGCGCGGTGCTCGCCCGCCTGCGCGCCGGGCCGACACCCGCCGCGCTGCTCGACGCCGCTGCGCTGACGTCGCTGTGCCGCGACGGCCTCGCCGTCGTCGAGCAGGGCACCGCCCGGCTGCCCTGAGCGCTACGCCCGGACGAGGCCGGCGCGGTCCAAGAAGTTGGCGAGCAGGGCGTGCCCCGACTCGGTGAGAATCGACTCCGGATGGAACTGCACACCCTCGACCGGCTCGTGACGATGGCGGAGCCCCATCACGAGCCCGTCCTCGCTCTCGGCGCTCACGACGAGCTCGTCCGGCACCGATGCCCGCTCGACAACGAGCGAGTGGTAGCGGGTGGCCCGCAGCGGGTTCGCCAACCCGGCGAACACGCCCTCGCCGTCGTGGGTGATCACCGAGGTCTTGCCGTGCATGACCTGGGGCGCCCGCACCACCTGACCGCCGTACACCTGGCCGATGCACTGCACGCCGAGGCACACGCCGAGGACCGGGACGCCACGAGCCCCGCAGTCCCGGATCACCTCGTTCGACACGCCCGCGTCCTCGGGTCGGCGCGGGCCCGGCGACACGAGCACCGCGTCCGGTCGGAGCTCGTGCAGCGCCGGGACATCGATCGCGTCGTGGCGGTACACGAGCGGCTCCGCGCCCAGCTCCCCGAGGTACTGCACGAGGTTGTAGACGAACGAGTCGTAGTTGTCGATGACCACGACCCGCGCCATCGCGGCACTCTACGTGGAGGCCACCTTCGCCACCGCTACTGTTTCGGCGTGCCCAAGACGAAGCGACGCAAGGCACCGCCGCCCAAGCCGTCGCGGTACACACCCCCGAAGCCCAAGACGGCGAAGCGCAGCCCGCTGTGGGTCCCCGTCACGCTGTTCACCGCGCTCGGCCTCGGCATGGTCGTGATCCTCGGCGACTACCTCGAGCTCCTCCCCGGCGGCGCGGCCCGCAACGGGTACCTGTTCCTCGGATTGGGGCTGCTCGTCGGCGGCTTCATCCTGTCCACCCAGCTCCGCTGAGGAACCACACAACTGTCATTTGTCCCCAAGGTTCTCCCCAACCTGTGGATAACCGGGGCGCTGTGGGGTCCCGCGGCTGACCCTTCCCCCCGTTGGGCCGGGCAGTTCGGTGGGGACGTCGCTGCGGGGCTGTCCCCGGCACGCGCCGCTCTCCCGCGCGGCACGGGTCAGGCGACCGGCCCGACGCGGACCATGTCCTCTCGGCAGTGGCGGGGCGCTTCGAGGTCGTCCCCGGCCTGCGCGGCGGTCATCGTCACCTCGGCGCCGCAGACGATGCAGCGGAACCGGGCGTTCACGGGCACGACCTGCTCGGGGTCGGGCTCCGTCGCGGGCGCGATCTTGAACTTGCGGAGGGTGCCAGCGCCGAGGGAGTAGATCGCCACCATCGCGATGAGCGCGATCGCGCCCCGCAGGATCCAGCCGATGACCGAGACCGCGAGGAGCGTCGGGGACACCGGCCGCGATGAGCTCGGCTCAGCCGAGGCGCTCAAGGACGGTGGCGTTCGCCAGGCCGCCGCCCTCGCACATCGTCTGGAGCCCCCAGCGTCCGCCGGTGCGCTCGAGCTCGTGCACGAGCGTGGCGAGGAGTCGGGCGCCGGAGCATCCGAGGGGATGGCCCAGCGCGATGGCGCCGCCGTTGACGTTGACCTTCGTCATGTCGGGGTGGTGCTCCCGCTGCCAGGCCAGCACGACGGGCGCGAACGCCTCGTTGATCTCGACGAGGTCGATGTCGTCGAGCGTGAGGCCGGCGCGGTCGAGGACCTTGCTGGTGGCGGGGATCGGACCGGTCAGCATGAGCACGGGGTCGACGCCGGCGAGCGCGAACGCGTGGAATTCGGGCGCGTGGTGTGAGGCCGAGCGCCGCGGCGCGCTCCTCGCTCATCACCAGGACCGCGGCGGCGCCGTCGGTGATCTGCGACGAGTTCGCGGCGGTGATGACCCCGTCGGCTTTGAACGCCGGCTTGAGCTTGCCGAGGGTCTCGAGCGAGGAGTCGGGCCGGATGCCCTCGTCGCGCGTCATCGTCTCGGTGCCGTCCTCGGTCTCGACGCGGACGGGCACGATCTCGCGCGCGAAGCGCCCCTCGTCGGTGGCGCGGGCCGCCTTGCGGTGCGACTCGACCGAGAAGGCGTCGTTCTCCTCGCGGGGGATGCTCCACTTCTCGGCGACGAGCTCGGCGGAGATGCCCTGCGGCACCAGGTCGTAGCGGGCCAGGAGCTGGTGTCCGAACGGGTTCGAGCCGGGGAGCAGGGACGAGCCCATCGGGACCCGGGTCATGCTCTCCACCCCGGCGGCGATCGCGACGTCATAGACCCCGGCCATCACCCCTTGCGCGGCGAAGTGGGCGGCCTGCTGGGACGAGCCGCACTGGCGGTCGACGGTGGTGCCGGGCACCGTCTCGGGGAAGCCGGCGGCGAGGAGGGCGTCGCGGCCGATGTTGATGGCCTGCTCGCCCACCTGCGACACGCAGCCCATGATCACGTCATCGACGAGGGCCGGGTCCAGGTCGTTGCGCTCGACGAGCGTCTGCAAGGTGTGCGCGGCGAGGTCGACCGGGTGCCAGTCCTTGAGCTTGCCGTTCCGGCGACCCAACGGGGTGCGCACGGCGTCGACGATCACGGCGTTCGGCATCGCGACCTCCTCACAGGTTGGCGCGTCGGGCCAACGATACGCTCCGCCGGATGGGCCGCAATCTCGACCAGGCGCTCGGCGACGGCGGGATGCCGCTGCTCGCCCAGCTCGGACTGTCCTTCGAGCACTACGGCGAGGGCTGGGCCGAGGCGGTCTGGACCCCGACGGCGTTGGCCTGCAACCCCCTCGGCACGGTGCACGGCGGCGTCTACGGCGTCGTGCACGACGCGGCGATGAACTTCGCCGCGAGCAGCGCGCTCGAGCGCGGCGACCGGGCCGCGACGCTCGACCTCTCGTATCAGACCATTCGGGCCAGCCAGGCCGGTCAGGCGCTCGTGGTGCGGGGCGAGGTCGTCCGCCTCACCGGCAGCGTCGCCTACCTCGAGGCCACCGTCCACGACCACGACCGCGCGCTCGTGTCGCGCGCCACCGGCACGTTCTTCGTGAAGCGGCGCACCGGATGAATGGCGTGCGCCCGCGACCCGCAGGGGGTCGCGTCGGGTCAGTCGAGGATCGAGGTGCGCACTCGGCGGCGACGCACGAGCACCCACGCGAACCCGAAGATCGCGAAGGTCGCGAGGCCGGCGAGCCACGGCGCCGCGCTCGGCCCCGCGGTGCCCTTGGCGTTCACGCTGACGGTGGCGCGCTTGACGGAGGTCGGGCGACCGGCCGTGCGGGCCGCCTCGGCGGTCTGGAACCAGTCGGGGCGCCACAGCCAGATGACCGTGACCGGGCGGATCGCCGCCGGTGTCGGGACATCGAAGTTCGTGAGCGGCACGTACGACACGGTCTTCGTCGCGAAGCCGTTGAGCGCCGGCAGGCTCACCGGTGCCGGTCCCGGCGTGGGCGCCGGCGACGGTGTCGGGGCCGGCGGAGTGATCTCGAAGGAGACCGGTGCCGACGTCACCCCGCTCGGGTACGTGGAGTCCGTCGCGGTCAGGGTCAGCGTGTACTGGCCGGGTGTGCTGAAGATGCTGCTCGGCGGTGTGTAGGTGGGGCCGGGCTGCTGGTCGACCTGATGGCCGTTGTACAGCAGCGTCCACGTGTAGGTGACGCCTGACTGGCCCGTCGGTGCCTGGAACATGAACTGGCCGGGGCCGGTGAGCTGTCCCGTCGGTGGACCGGTGAAGTTGGTGCTCGGCGCCGATGGCAGGCTTGAGGGCGGCGTGGTGGTCGGCGGAGGCGGGGCCGCGATGTTCAGCTGGTCGGGCGGCGCGCTCGGGTTCGGGAAGGTGCCTTCGCCGAACACCACCGGCGACCCGGGCAACGTGGTACCTGACAGCTTGTACTCGCAGGACTGGTTGGGGTTCGCGGCAATCGTGCAGGGACCGGGTCCCACCAAGGTGAGGGTGATCCCGCCGGCCGACCAGGTGGCGGGCCAGTTGCCGCGGGCGCCCCACAGGTCGGTCGGGCTCACCGGGGGAGTGCCGGTGTCGGGCGAGAGGGTGACCGTGGAGCCCGACGCGGTGCCGCTCAGGCTGAACGCGATCCACGCGCCGTTCGTGACCGTCGCGGCGCCGGGTGGGAGCACCACGACCGGGTTGGCGCCGGCCGGGCCGGCGAGGCCGGCGATGAGCAGCACCGCGCTCACGAGCCCGACGCCGACCGCCTGGGCGGCACGTCTGATCCCGCGCCGGCGATGCGTCACGGTGCTTATCCTCGCACTCGCGCCAAGGGCGCACGGGGGCACACGCTGCGTCGCGGTGGCGGGATCGGGTGGAGCGGACCGGGGTCGAACCGGCGACCTTCGGCTTGCAAAGCCGACGCTCTACCAGCTGAGCTACCGCCCCTCGCCGACCCGAGCGTACCGGCGCCCGTGCCGCGCCCGGTGGGCGTTCAGAGGACGGTGACGCCCTCGAAGGCGGCCGCCTTGACGCCGCGGCGGGCGAGCTCGGCGAGGAACGGCGCCGGCTCCACGACGGCGCCGAGCCCGCGGGCGCCGGGTTCGGGTGTGCGGAGCTGCAGGGCGGGCAGCAGCCCGGCGATCTTGGCCGTGGTGACCGCCAAGACGGTGCCGGCCGCGACGCCGGGCCGCTCGATCACGCCGTACACGACGGCGTCGCGCGTGTTGGCACGCCAGCCCCACACTTCGACACGCGCTGCGCCCCAGTCGTCACCGCGGCGGGGAGGGCCCAGCCGGCGTCGGCGGGGGACGCGACGTCGGCCGCCCGCACGGTGGCGCGCGTCACGGTCGGGATCGCCTGATGGAGCGTCTCGACACCGCCAGCGATGCTGACGCACTCACGTGAGCCGACCGGGTCAGGGAACCACACGAGCTCGGGGCCGAGGCGGCGCGCTTCGCGCGCGCGGCCGTCTTGCCACTCGACGGGCCGTTCGCGCCGGGCCCGGCGTAGCGTGGCGACGCACGCCTCGCCGGCCGCACCGACACGAGCGACGTGCACCTCGTCGGCCGCGTCGAGCGCGTCGGCCGCGTGCCGGGCCAACACGTCGGTGAGACCCGGCGCGAGCGCGCAGCCGACCACCACGGACACGCCTTGCTCCTGCGCGAGCGAGTCGAGGGCGAGCAGCCCGGTGAGTCCGGTGTGGTCGTCGCTCACCGCGGCGACGGGCACGCGCGCAACCGCCGCGCGGTGCGCGTACGGGACCGCCGGGTCGCCCGGGATGGCCAGGGCCACTGCGTTCACGCCCGGCGGGAGCGGCCCGTACGGGACGACGGTCCCGCCCAACGCGTCGGCGAGCTCCCGGGCCCGGTCGGCGTGGCGGGCGGTGACGAGGAGCCGCTCGAGACCGGGGGTGTCGACGAGCTGACGGCCGGCGCGCACGCCGACGGCGCCGGCCCCGACCAGCAGGACGGTCGTCACCGGAAGTCGGGACCTTCGAGCTCCCGCCAGCCGCCGCTGGTCGGCGGCACGCTGCCCTTGCCGCGCAGGCGCACGACGATTCCGGCCAGCAGGGCGCAGAGCACCACGAGCGCGAAGCGGCGAAAGTTCCTCATCGTGGGGCTAGGTGGAATCGAACCACCGACCTCACCCTTATCAGGGGTGCGCTCTAACCGACTGAGCTATAGCCCCAAGGACGGGTCAAGGTACTCGGCGGGGCCCTCTTCCTTCACGGTGATCTCCACGCCGCCGAACAGCTCGGCGAAGATGTTGTAGAAGGACGCGGCGATCACCGTGATCACGACCTGCAGCGCGACGACCACCAGACCGATGAGGATGGCGCCGCGCAGCACCGTGCCGGACAGGAAGTGGAAGTTCTTCGCGGAGAGCAGGTCGCCGAGGAACTTCTCGACGCTGTGGATGATCCCAGCGGCGTCGGCAATGACCCAGAGCGCGACGAACGCGACCACGGTGACGATCATGGCGCTGAGGTAGAAGCACAGCGACAGCTTCGTCACCGACCACAGGTCGACCTTCGTGACCGTCTGACGGTACTGGCGGTCGGAGCGGCCGACCGACGTGGTCGGCCCGCTGATCGGCGTCGCGGGCACGACGGTGACGGGCGCCGCCGCGACGACGGGGATCGCGGGCACCGACGCGCTCACCGTGCGCCCCGGTCGGCCGAAGCGGCGGCGGGATGGGGCCTCGGTGTCGTCGATCAGTTCGGCCTCCGCGTCGGCCTCCGAGGTCGCGGGCGCGGGCGCGTCCAGTGACCCGGCCGACGTCGCGGTCAGGTCGGTGAGTCCCCCCTTCGCGCGGCGGGGCGGTGCGGGTGCCGCCGGCGTGCTCGAGGTCTGTCGCGTGCTGGATGGCGAGCTCGGCGCGTCTTCCGCGGCGTCCGGTGTGGCGCCGCCGCTCGGCGTGGGGGTCACGGTGCTCGCCGCGGCCTTCGCGCGCCGGCTCCGCTTCGCGGGACGGCTGCCGTCGGGCGGTGCGAGCGCGGCGGTGGATTCCCCGGACAGCGGTGCGGCAGGCCCGCGGCGGTGACGGCGCCGGCCGCGCGCCGGAGCCGCGACGTCGGGGCGGTGCGGGCGCGTCCGTGGCGGACGCGACGACGACCGATGACGACTCGCTGCTGTCCGACGTGGCCCGGTCGCGGCGCGGGGTCTCGGCCTGTTCCGTCTCCGGCGACGACGGCAGCTCCTCGTGCGGGGTGCTCATCCGTCGCCGTCCTCTCCGCCCTCACCCTCGAGCACGGGGGCGACGGCCACGATCGTGTCGCCCTCGCCGAGACGGGCCAGTCTCACGCCGGTCGCGTCCCGGCCCTGGGCCGAGACCTCGGCGGCGGGCAGTCGAATGATATTGCCCGCGGAGGAGAAGACCAGAATCTCGTCCTCGTCGGTGACGGTGAAGGCCGCCACCACCGAGCCCCGCGCGGCCGTGATCTTCATGCCGCGCACGCCCTGCCCGCCCCGATTCTGGCGGTGGAACAGGTCCAGCTTGGTGCGCTTCCCGTGGCCGCTGGAGCTCACGAAGAGCATCACGGCGCCCCGTCGGTAGACGTCGCAGGCGACCACCTCGTCGCCGGCCCGGAGCTTCATGCCGCGCACCCCCGCGGTGGCCCGTCCCGTCGGCCGGACACCGCTCTCGGCGAAGCGCACCGTCTGGCCGTTGCGGCTCACCATCACGATGTCGTTGCGGCCGGTCGTCTGCACTACCCGGACGAGCTCGTCGCCCCGCGGCAGGGTGATGGCGATGAGCCCGTTGCGAACCGACGAGTCGTACTCCGACATGCGCGTCTTCTTCACCGTGCCCTTGCGGGTCGCGAAGAACAGGTACGCGCCGTCCTCGTAGGTGCGGGTATCGATGATCGCGTGGATCCGCTCGTCCGTGACGAGCGGGATCAGGTTCACGAGCGCGGTACCGCGTGCCGTGCGGTCCTTCATCGGGATCTCGTGGGCGCGGAGGCGGTACACCTTGCCGCGGTTCGAGAACATCAGCAGATACGAGTGCGCGCTCGTGGTGAGCAGCTGATCGACGTAGTCGTCGGCGCGGCTGCGGCTGCCCTTCACCCCGCGACCGCCGCGGCCCTGGCGGCGGAACGCGTCGGCGGCGACCGTCTTGATGTAGCCGCCCTTGGTGAGCACGACGACGACTTCCTCATCCTCGATGAGGTCGAGCACGTCGAGGTCGCCCGTGTCGGCGGTGAGACGTGTCCGGCGGTCGTCGCCGTAGCGGTCGCGCAGCGCGACCAGCTCGTCCTTGATCACCTTGCGGAGCTTCGGCTTGCTCTTCAGGATCGACTCGAGCTCGCTGATCGTCCCGCGGAGCTCGGCCAGTTCGTCGACCAGCTTCTGGCGCTCCAGCGCGGTGAGGCGCCGCAACGGCATGTCGAGGATGTGGTTGGCCTGGATCTCGGAGAACTCGAACGGCTTCGCCATGAGACCGGCGCGGGCCGTCTCGACGTCGGCCGCGCCGCGGATCAGCTTGATCACCGCGTCGAGCATGTCGAGCGCGCGGCACAGCCCTTCGACGATGTGCTCCCGCTCGCGGGCCCGCCGCAGCCGGTACTCGGTACGGCGGGTCACGACCTCCATCTGGTGCGCGACGTAGACGAGCAGCGCCTGGTCGAGGGACAGGAGCCGGGGGATCCCGTCGACGAGCGCGAGCATGTGCGCCGCGAAGCTGGTCTGCATCGGCGTGTGCTTGTACAGCTGGTTCAGCACGATGTTCGCGTTGGCGTCGCGGCGCAGCTCGACGACGAGCCGGTTCGTCACGCCCGCCGACTCGTTGCGCACGTCGCGGATCCCTTCGAGCTTGCGCTCGTTGACCAGCTCGGCGATCTTCTGGCCGATGACCTCGACCGAGGTCTGGTAGGGGACCTCGGTGACGACGATGCGCGTCTCGCCGCGGCGGCCTTCCTCGATCTCGGCGACGGCCCGCATCTTGATCGAGCCGCGACCCTGCGTGTACACGTCCTTGATCCCCTGCTTCCCGAGGATCACCGCGCCGGTCGGGAAATCGGGGCCCTTCACGATCTTCATGAGGTCGGCGGGGCGCGCGTCCGGGTGCTCGAGCACATGGATCGCGGCGTCGACGACCTCGCGCAGGTTGTGCGGCGGGATGTTCGTCGCCATGCCGACCGCGATCCCGCCGCCGCCGTTCACCAGCAGGTTCGGGAACCGGGCCGGGAGCACGACCGGCTCCTCGCGCTGCCCGTCGTAGGTGGGCGCGAAGTCGACCGTGTCCTCATCGATCTCGCCCATGAGCTCCATGGCGAGCGGTCCGAGCCGCGCCTCGGTGTAGCGCGCCGCGGCGGGTCGGTCGTTCGGGTCGGGGCTGCCGAAGTTCCCGTGACCGTCGACGAGCGGGTAGCGCAGCGAGAAGTCCTGCGCCATCCGGGCGAGCGCGTCGTAGATCGCGGTGTCGCCGTGCGGGTGGTACTTGCCCATCACCTCGCCGACGGCCTGCGCGGACTTCTGATGCTTGCGGTCCGGGCGGAGCCCGAAGTCGTACATCCCGTAGAGGATCCGACGATGGACCGGCTTGAGTCCGTCGCGCGCGTCGGGCAGCGCCCGCGCGGTGATGACCGACATGGCGTAGTCCAGGAAGGAGCGCTCCATCTCCTCCTGGATCTCGACGAACTCGACGTTGCCGAGTGTCGTCTGCGTGCCGTCGCCGTCAGGCATCGATGAAGCGCACGTCCTTCGCGTTGTCCTGGATGAACCGGCGTCGGGTCTCGACGTTGTCGCCCATCAGCGTCGAGAAGATCTCGTCGGCGATTGCGGCGTCCTCCACCGAGACGCGCAGCAGCGTACGCGTGCTCGGGCTCATCGTGGTCTCGCCCAGCTCCTCCCAGTCCATCTCACCGAGGCCCTTGAACCGGTTGACGTCGATCTTCTTGCCCTCGTGCTCGACCTCGAAGGCGCGCAGCGCCGCCTCGTCCTTCAGGTAGTGCCGCTCCTTGCCGATGTCGGCCCGGTACAGCGGCGGCTGGGCGATGTAGATGCAGCCGTAGCGCACGAGCTCGGCGAGCTGGCGGTAGAAGAACGTGAGCAGCAGCGTCCGGATGTGCGCGCCGTCCACGTCCGCGTCGGCAAGCACGATCACCTTGTGGTAGCGGGCCTTGTCGCCCGAGAAGTCGTCGCCCACGCCCGCGCCGATCGCCTGGATGAGGATCTGGATCTCCTCGTTCTTCAGCATGCGGTCCATGCGGGACCGCTCGACGTTCAGGATCTTGCCGCGGATCGGCAGGATCGCCTGGAAACGCGGGTCGCGCGCCCGCTTCGCGGACCCGCCCGCGCTGTCGCCCTCGACGATGAACAGCTCGGATTCGGCGGGGTCGTTCGAGGAGCAGTCGGCGAGCTTGCCGGGCATCGCCGCGGACTCGAGCAGCGACTTGCGGCGCGTCAGGTCGCGGGCCTGCCGGGCCGCGACGCGCGCCCGCGACGCTTGGATGGCCTTCTGGGCGATCAGGCGACCTTCGCTCGGATGCTCCTCCAGCCAGTCGGACAGTTTCTCGTTCGTAGCCTTCTCCACCGCAGAGCGCATCTCGGTGTTGCCGAGCTTCGCCTTGGTCTGGCCTTCGAACTGCGGTGAGCGCAGCTTCACCGACACGATCGCGGTGAGCCCCTCGCGGATGTCCTCGCCGAGCAGGTTCGCGTCCTTGTCCTTCAGATGCCCCTTCGCCTTGCCGTACTTGTTCAACACGTTCGTGAGGGCCTTCTTGAAGCCCTCCTCGTGCATGCCGCCCTCGGTCGTGGCGATGTTGTTCGCGAACGAGTGGATCCCTTCGTAGTAGCCGCTGTTCCACTGCATCGCGACGTCGATCTCGTAGTCCGGGCCCTTGTCCTCGAACGACGCGACGCGCTTGAAGAGCGGCTCCTTCGTGTCGTTCAGGTGCTTCACGAAGTCGACGATCCCGCCGGTGAACCGGAAGCTCTGGTCGAGCGCCGGGCTGACCCGCTCGTCGCGCAGGCGGATCTCGAGGCCCCGGTTGAGAAACGCCATCTCGCGCAGCCGCTCGATGAGCGTCTGGGCACGGAACTCCGTCTCCTCGAAGACCGCGGGGTCGGGCCAGAACGTCACGGTCGTCCCGCGCTTGCGCGAGGGCCCGACCTTCTTCAGCCGTCCTTGCGGGATGCCGCCTTTCGCGTAGTGCTGCTCCCATTTCGCGCCGTCGCGGTGGATCTCGAGGTCCAACCGGACCGAAAGGGCGTTGACGACCGACACGCCGACGCCATGTAGGCCGCCCGAGATCTTGTAGCCGTCACCACCGAACTTCCCGCCGGCGTGCAGGGTGGTCATGATGATCTCGGCGGCGGACTTCTTCGGGTCGTCGGGGTGTGGGTCGACGGGGATGCCGCGGCCGTTGTCGCTGACACGACAGGCGCCGTCCGGGAGCAGCGTGATGTCGATCCGGGTCGCCTCGCCGGCCATCGCCTCGTCCACCGAGTTGTCGACCACCTCGTAGACGAGGTGGTGCAGCCCGGACAGGCCGGTGGAGCCGATGTACATCCCGGGTCGTTCCCGGACCGGTTCGAGACCGCGCAGGACGGTGATGTCCTTCGCGGTGTAGCTCGTCTTGCGTGGGGTCAAGGCGCGCGCACCTCACAGTCGAGCGGGAGCGTCGGGGGGAAACGGGGAGCTTCCTGGCCTCGCCGACCACGAAGTGAGCGAATCGGCTGGTCAACGGGCCCGAACGACACTCAGCAGTTTACCAGAGGCCCGTCGAGGCCCCCGCCCACGCGCGCGGCTCAACGCGGCGGATCGACGACGATCCGGACCGCGTGGACGGCGTCGCGGCCGCTGATCTCCCGAAGGCGCGCGCGGATGTCGCCTTCGAGGTAGCGGAGCTGTGTCGCCCACGGCGGCGCATCGACGGCCACCGTCAAGACGCCGTCGCGGAGGCTCCGGGGGCGGGCGTGCTCGGCCACCGCGGCGCCGACGACCTCGGGCCAGCGATCGAGGAGCGACGCGACGAGGTCCGGCTCGGGGAGGCCGAGCTCGTCGCCGACGGCGCGGAGAGCCTCCCCGAGCGGCATGGGCGCGTCCGGGTCGTCGCCGGGTCGGCCGGTCCGGCTCACGGCGTGGCCGCGGAGGGGACGATGTGGCCCTGCCCGACGTCGAGGTGACACGCCGGCTGAATGCCGGCCGGGAGGGTCCCGGCCGTGGTGATGAGCGTCTGCGCGCCGGTCGGCAGCGCGGCGACGAGCGCCCGGGATCGGTCGGGGTCGAGCTCGCTGAACACGTCGTCGAGCAGCAGCACCGGGTCGTTGCCCACGACGTCCGCGATCACGCGGTGCGCCGCGAGGCGCAGCGCGAGCGCGAGCGTGCGCTGCTCGCCTTGCGAGGCGTGCGTCCGGCTGTCGCGCCCGTGAATCGCGAGCCGCCACTCGTCTCGGTGCGGACCGACGAGCGTGACCCCGCGGGCCTGCTCCTGCGTGCGCGTCCGCTCGAGCCCGTCGCGCAGGCGTGCCTCGACGTGCTCCACGTCGAGGAGGGTGGCCGCGTCATCCCAGTCGGGGGCGTATCGGGCGGTGACGCCGCCCGCGGCGTGCGCGAGCCCGCGGTAGGCGTCGTCGACCATCGGGGCCAGCCGATCGACGAGGCGCAGGCGCCCCCGCGTCGAGCTCACCGCCGGCGGCGACGAGCTGGTCGTCGAACACCGAGAGGGTCGTGCGCGACTCCGCGTCGCGGACGCCTCCTCGGAGCAGCGCGTTGCGGTGCCGCAGGACCCGCTCGAAGTCGGCGCGGACGCCGGCGTAGCGGGGCACCGCCGCGACCAGGAGCTCGTCGAGGTAGACGCGCCGGTGGCTGGGTCCGCCCTTGACGAGCTGGAGATCGTCGGGCGCGAAGACGGTGACGCGCAGGCTGCCGAGCAGGTCGCGGGTGCGCGCCGCCGGATGGCCGTTCAACAGGATGCGGTGCCGGCCCGCGGCGCGGAACGCCACGTCGACCTGTCGGGGGCCGCTGTCGTGCTCGACGCTGCCCCGCACGATCGCCTCGTCGGTGCCGTCGCGGACGAGTGCGGCGTCGGGCACGCCGCGAAAGGAGCGGCCGAGCGCGAGCCAGCCGATGGCCTCGAGGAGGCTCGTCTTGCCCTGGCCGTTGGCGCCGGTCACCACGGTGACCGCCGGCGGGAAGGTGACCTCCGCTGCCGCGTAGCAGCGGAAGTCAGTCAGGGCGAGGGTCGTGAGGTGCACGAGGGACCGGCGACCAGGAGACCGTCGGCTCGCCGGCGACCCGGTCGTGAGGTCAGGCGATCCGGACCGGCATCAGGAGGTAGAGAAACTCGGGGCCGTCGCTGCCGCGCAGCACCGCGGGCTTCAGGGGATCGATGCTCTCGATGACGATCTCCGACGACCCGGCGGCCTCGAGACCGTCCAGGAGGAACTGGGAGTTGAACGCCACGGTCAGCTCGCTGCCCTCGTACTTGGCTTCGACCGGTTCGTAGGACTGCCCGACGTCTTGCGCGGTCGCGGACAGCTCCAACCCCGACGCGCTCATCGCGAGCCGCACCGGGCTCGAGTCGCGGTTCTGTCCCGCGACGAGGCGCACCCGGTTCAGCGCGTCGGCCAGCGCGTCGCGTTCCACGGTGAGCCGGTTCGGGTAGCCACTCGGGACCAGCTGCTGGTAGTTCGGGAACTCACCCTCGACGAGTCGGGCCGTCAACTCGGTGGTGTCGAGCCGGAAGGTGACCTCCCGCTCACCGAGGAACACCTCGACCTCGCCGTCGGACGGCAGGAGCCGCTGCAGCTCGCCCAGGCCCTTCGCGCCGACGAGCACCGATCGCCCCTCCTCGAGGAGGCTCACCCCGGGCAGGTCCCGCACCGCGAGGCGGTACGAGTCGGTGGCCACGAGACGCACCCCGTCGGCCGTGGACGCGACCAGCACCCCGGTGAGGATCGGGCGCGCGTCGTCCTTCGACGCCGCCGGCACGACCTGGCGCAGCCCCTGCGCGAGGGGCCCCGCGGCGACCGTCACCCCGTGCCCCTCGGGCTCGGGCAGCCGAGGGAAGTCCGACGCGGCGAGCGTGCGGAGCTCCGACCGGAACCGACCGGCCTCGATCTTCGCCTGGTCCTCACCGATCTCGACGCTCACCACCCCGGCCGCGAGGCGGCCCATCAACTCCTGGAGGAGCCGGGCGACCAGCACCGCGCTCCCGACCCCGTCAACCTCGGCGGGCACCCGGACCCGGATGGTCAGCTCCAAGTCGGATCCGACCAGCTCGACCTGCCCGGCCTGGAAGCGGACGAGCAGACCCGAGAGGACCGGTAACGCCCCCGTGCGAGACGCGACGGCCCGATACGCGGTGCCGACCGCCTCGGCGAGGGTGTCGCGTTCGCATCGGAACTTCACGGCCGCTCCCAGTGATCGGTTTGCACTGCTATTAGTACCAAGGTTTGTCGTTGCAGTAGGGCCTGTGCACTGTGGATGAGAACGCCATCAGGCCAGGTCAGCGGCCAGATCGGTCATCCCCAGGTTTCCCCAGGGTGGGGCCGGGATCCACCGGGTCAGCGGCGGTGCGGACGAGCGAGCCCACGCTATCCAGAGCGTGGCAGGTGCTTTCCCCAGCAGTCCACAACGTTGTCCACACGAGTCAGGTGGTGCTGCCGACCCGGATGCGGGTGATGAGTTCGTTGACCTGATCGAAGGTGTGGTGCCGCTCCTGCATCTGGAGGCGGATCTTCTCGACGGCGTACATGACCGTGGTGTGGTCCCGGCCGCCGAACTCCTCGGCAATGCGGGGGTAGCTGAAGTCGGTGAGCTGGCGCATCACGTACATGCTGATCTGGCGGGCGTTCACCAGCGGTCGGCGGCGGCTCTTGCCGCAGAGCTCGTCGAGGGTCCAGCCGAACTGCTTGGCGGTCTCCTCGAGGATGAGCTGCGCGGTGATGACCCGCTGCTTCGTCTCGGGCAGGAGGTCGGCGAGGACGGTGCGGGCGACCTCCTCGGAGAGCTGCGCCCGGTTGAGGCTCGAGTAGGCCGCCACCCGGATGAGGGCACCCTCAAGCTCTCGGATGTTGTCCTCGATGCTGCTGGCGATGAAGGCGAGCACCTCGTCGGGGATACCGTGCAGATGCTCCGCCTCGGCCTTCTTGCGGACGATCGCGAGACGGGTCTCGAACTCGGGGGGCTGCACGTCGGTAATGAGGCCCCACTCGAAGCGGCTCCGCAGCCGGTCCTCGAGCGTCGCGATGGACTTCGGGGAACGGTCCGACGAGATGACGATCTGGCCACCCGCGTTGTGGATCTGATTGAACGTATGGAAGAACTCCTCTTGCAGCTCCTGGGTGCGCTCGAGGAACTGGATGTCGTCGATGAGGAGCACGTCGAGCTCGCGGTAGCGGCGCTTGAACACGGGCATGCGCGTCCGGTCGCGGATCGCCTCGACGAAGTCGTTCATGAACGCCTCGGTGGTCAGGTACCGCACCCGCAGCTTGGGGCGGACGGCGTGCACGTGATGGCCGATGGCGTGCAGCAGGTGCGTCTTGCCGAGGCCGGCCCTCCCGTAGATGAACAGCGGGTTGTACGCCTGGGCCGGGTCCTCGGCGACCGAGAGGGCAGCGGCGTGCGCGAAGCGGTTCGAGGCGCCGATCACGAACTGGTTGAACGTGTAACGAGGGTTGAGGGACCCCGACGAGTACGGCGGGTCGGCCGGGCGCGGGGCCGCGGCGGCGGGGGTGAGGGCGGCCGGGTCGGGCAGCGGCAGCGGCTCGTCGGAGCGCACGTCGGTGTCGACCCGGAGAGCGACCCCGAGGGGCGCGCCGGTGACCTGCAGGAGGGCGGACTCGAGGATCGGCAGGTACTGGGAGCGGATCTTCTCGGCCGCGAGGGCGTTCGGGACGCCCAGGACCAGGATCCCGTCGAGGAGGCCCAGCGGGCGGATGCCGTAGAAGCGGGTGGCCCAGGTCGAGTCGGCGAGCTCGGCCCGGACCCGGGGCTGGACCTGGTCCCAGATGTGCTGGGCGGGTTCGTTGCCCGCCGAGACGGGCAGGTGCTCGTTGTCCACAGGCGCGTCCACAGTTGTGGAGAACGGGAGTGGCGACGGGCCCCTCCCCCCTCAGGGCTGACCGGCCGGTCGCGGGCGAAGCCCCTGGGGAAGTCTGCCGTCGCAGGCCGGAACGACGGCGGGCGGAACGTAGCACCGGGTTCCGGGGATCGACAAGAGGGGTGTCCGTCGCGGCGACGCGGCGCGCGCTGGGCGTCAGCGGCGCGCGTTGCGGGCCCCTTTCGGGCGCTCGTACACTGCACGGTGATCGTCACGCGTCGCGCGCGCGAGCGAGCCGCCCTCCTCTCGGCGGCAGCGGAGACGCATCGACGTGCCCCAGGAGGCCATTCGTGAAGCGCACGTTTCAACCGAACAACCGCAAGCGAAGCAAGACCCACGGTTTCCGTGGGCGGATGCGCACGCGCGGCGGGCGAGCGGTCCTGAAGGCCCGACGCGCGCGCGGCCGCAAACGGCTCGCGGCCTGACCCCGCCGATCCGCGATCGTGCGACGTTCGAAGCGCTGGGTCGAAGTCGCCCGGCACGGCGCGGACCGATCACGGTGCGGGTGCACACCAACGCCGACGACGCGCCGCCGCGCGTGTCATACGCGATCGGACGTCACGTCGGTGGCGCGGTGGTGCGCAACCGGGTGCGTCGCCGGCTCCGCGCCGCGGTGCACGCGCACGCCGCGATGCTCCAGCCCGGCGCGAGCTACCTGTTCGGCGCTGGTCGAGAGGCGCTGACCATGCCGTACGAGGCGCTGGCACGCTGCGTCGGCGAGCTGGTCGTGGGAGCCGTCCGGTGACGGCGTCGGACCGGCCGGGCCCGGCGGCCCGGGCGCTGATGGCCCCGATCCGGGCCTGGCGGCTGCTCAGCCAGCACCTGCCGCCCCGCTGCCGGTTCTACCCGTCCTGCTCGGCGTACGCCTTGGAGGCCCTGGCGGAGCACGGCGCCGCCCGGGGCTCCTGGCTCGCCGTCCGCCGGGTGGGGCGCTGCCACCCATGGCACGCCGGCGGGCTCGACCCCGTCCCCGTTTCGAACAGACGTTCCCGACCCGCGGCCTCGGCCGCTGCCCCCTCCGCCTGAGAGGCCGCGATGCAGTCCTTCCTGAACTCGATGTACAACGCGTTGGGCGCCGTGCTGGCGTTCATCTACTCGCTGGTGCCCAACCTCGGTGTGGCGATCATCCTCCTCACCCTCGTGGTGATGTTGATCCTTTACCCGCTCACCGCGAAGCAGGCGAAGTCGATGCTCGCCATGCAGCGGGTGCAGCCGGAGATCAAGAAGCTGCAGGCGAAGTACAAGGGCGACCGCCAGAAGCTCAACGAAGAGATGATGAAGTTCTACCAAGAGAACAAGATCAACCCGCTGGCGGGTTGCTTGCCGCTCGTGGTGCAGCTGCCGATCTTCTTCGTGCTCTACCGGGTGCTGCGCACGCCGTGGCAGCACGTCCCGAAGACCGGCTCCTTCACGCGGCTCTACAACGACATGTGCAGCCCGTTCGGCAGCCTGTGCGGCAAGGCCACCACCAAGCTCACGAGCGTCACACTGGCCAGCGGCGTGACCAAGTCGATCCCCGCCGGCGGCGCGACCAGCCACCTGACCCACCTCAGCTTCCTCGGCGTGGACCTGGTCAAGACGGCGACCGACACGAGCCTCTCGTTCACCGCCGCGATCCCCTACTTCGTCCTCGTCCTGCTCGTCGTGTTCACCGGATACCTGCAGACCAAGCAGGCGCAGGCCCGCACCCCGGCCGCGAACAAGCAGATGAACAACGTCATGAAGATCCTCCCGGTCTTCTTCGGACTCATCTCGCTGAGCTTCCCGGCCGGCTTGGTCCTGTACTTCGTGGTGAGCAACACCTGGCGGGTCGGCCAGCAAGAGGTCGTGTTCCGACACATCGGCACGGCGGCGAGCCCCGGCCCGGGGAAGCTCGGCAGCGGCGGCCGCACCGCCACGGCCATCGATGTGACGAGCACGGAACGCAGCCCCGACGCCGGGGAGCCGTCGGGGACCAAGTCGGGCGACGGACACGGTGGCGGAAACGGCCAGACGCGGCCCGACGCGAACCGCAAGGCGGGGCGGCGGCCGCCGCCGAAGGCGGCACCGAAGCCGGCCTCGCGCCCGCCGGCGCCCCGGAAGGCCCCGAGCGCGGAGTGCGGCGGCCTCGCAGCGCGCGTTGATCCCCGAGGAGCGCCCCCCCGGGGGCGGCCTGCGCGCCATGTTCCAGCTACCGCCGCCGCCAGGCAACGGCGGTGCTCGGCCGTCATCGGCCCGACCCGCGGGCGCGGGTCCGGCCCGGAACGGCGGCGACCAGCCGCCGGGGCGCCAGCGCTCCAACAAGAAGAAGCGGAAGCGCTGAGGCCAACCCGATGGAGTGGGTCGAGATCACGGGACGAACGGTCGAGGCGGCGCTGGACGTGGCGCTCGACACCCTGGGCGTCGACGAGGACGAGGTCGAGTTCGAGGTCCTCGAGGAGCCACGTACCGGGCTGCTGGGCCGACGCCCGGCCCGCATCCGGGCGCGAGTCCGGCCGATCTCCCGGGAGAAGCCGAACGAGCGGCACCGCCGGCCGCGCCGCACCCGCAGCGGCGGCGAATCGCGGGGCGGCGGGGAGTCCCGGGGCGCGAGCCGCGGTGAGGGGCGAGGCCGGGGGGCCCGAGGGTCCGTGGCCACCGAGCCGCGCGACGGCCGACGCCGGCCGGGCAGCGGCAGCCGGGGCCGGGGGACGGCGAGGCCCGCAGAGTCCGACGACGGCAAGAGGGAGGAACCGGTGAGCGAGGTGTCGGTGCAAGAGCAGGCACGGGAGGCTGAGGTGTTCACCCGTGGTCTCGTCGACGCCTTCGGCGCTCCGGCGACCGTGACCACCACGATCGACGAGGAGGGCGGGGTGCTGATCGACGTCACCGGGCAGGACCTCGGCCTGCTGGTCGGCCCGCGCGGCGTCACGCTGCAGGCCATCGAGGAGCTGGTCCGCACCGTCGTGCAGCGCCGCACCGAAGGGCACGGCACTCGGATCAACGTCGACGTCGGCGGGTACCGGGCGAAGCGGCGGGCGGCGCTCGCCCGCTTCGCCGAGGAGCTGGCCGACCAGGTGCGAGAGAGCGGCCGGGACCAGGCGCTCGAGCCGATGCCCGCGTCGGACCGCAAGGTCGTCCACGACACGATCGCCGCCCTCGACGGCGTGGCCACCGTCTCGGAGGGCGAGGAGCCCCACCGGCGCGTCGTCGTACGCCCGGCGTAACGGGTGACCGGCGCCCTGCGCGCCGCCGTCGAGCGCGCGCAGCGCCTCGGCTTCCTCGGACCAGGCCCTGTCGAGGCGCACCTCCGGCACGCCGGGTCGCTCGCGCGGTTGGCCGGCCCGCCACCGAGCGCCTTCCTCGACCTGGGCTCCGGCGGCGGCCTCCCCGGCCTCGTCCTCGCCCTCGACTGGCCGATGGCCCGCGTCGTGCTGCTCGACGCCCACCACCGGCGCGGCATCCATCTCGCGGCCGCCTGCGAGGAGCTCGGCATCGCCGAGCGGGTGTCCGTCGTCGTCGACCGGGCGGAGCACGCGGCGCACGACCCCCGCTGGCGAGGGCAGTTCCCGCTCGTCGTCGCCCGCGCCTTCGGTCCACCCGCGGTGACGGCCGAGTGCGCCGTCGGCTTCCTCGCCCCGGAGGGAATGCTCGTGGTCTCCGAGCCCCCCGGCGGCGATCCGAGGCGATGGGACGAGGAAGGGCTGCGCCGGCTGGGGCTCGGGTCACCCGACGTCGTGACCGGGGACGACGCCTCCGCCGCTCGCCTCCGCTTGGAGCACTCACCGGCCGATCGGTGGCCCCGCCGGACCGGGGTGCCGAGCCGCCGCCCGCTCTGGCGCTGAGCGCGGGCGTGGCTGGCCGGGCACCTCCGGGTTCGCTCGACCACGCGACACGAGCAGTTGGTCCCCCGAGAGGGGGTCGCGAACCCGCCCTCGGGCCGCCGAGGCCGAACCGGAGGGACGGGAGGGCCGAAACCGGCCCCGCCATGAGTTCCACGTGGAACGCGCCGGGGGAGTGACGGCTGGGGTTCCACGTGGAACGGGCCGGGTGGGGGGAGCGGGTTCCACGTGGAACGGGCCGGGGTGGGGGACCAGGTTCCACGTGGAACCCGGAACGCAGGAGGCCGAGGGAGGAGAGTCTGGTCAAGCGGCGCTCGGCGGCGTATCCTCTAAACCCCAGCCTCAAGTCGACGTCGAGGCTCGCGCCGCCAGGCGCGGGCAGGGAGCGGCAGTGAGCGACACCAGGCTCGACGACGAGCAAGCCGAGCCGCGGCTGCCCGACGGTCCCATCCTCGACCCGGACACGATGCCGACGGGCGGATCGGCCCGGTCGGTGCGTCCGCTCGAGATGCCGAGCGTGCTCGCCATCGCCAACCAGAAGGGCGGGGTCGGCAAGACCACGACCGCCGTCAACCTGGGTGCCGCGCTCGCGGAGGCCGGCTTCCGGCTCCTCGTCGTGGACCTGGACCCGCAGGGCAACGCGTCCACCGGGCTCGGGCTGAACCCCCGCGACGTGAGCAGCTCGATCTACGACGTGATCCTGGGCGACCTGCCGCTCGAGGACTGCATCGAGCCGACGAGCCTGAAGAACCTGTTCGTCGCCCCGGCGACCATCGACCTGGCCGGCGCCGAGATCGAGCTCGTCGCCCAGATGAGCCGCGAGCTGCGGCTGCGCCGCGCCATCGACTCGGTCCGTGACCAGTACGACCTGGTGCTCATCGACTGCCCACCGTCGCTCGGGCTGCTCACCGTGAACGGCCTCGCGGCCGCCGACGACGTCATCGTGCCGATCCAGTGCGAGTACTACGCGCTGGAGGGACTCGGCCAGCTGCTGCGCAACGTGGCGTTGGTGCACGCCAACTTGAACCCGTCGCTCGAGGTGCGCGGCATCGTGCTCACCATGTACGACGCGCGGACCAAGCTCGCCGACCAGGTCGAGGCCGAGGTGCGCGAGTACTTCGGCCCCCGCGTCTACCAGACCGTCGTGCCCCGCACGGTGCGTCTCTCCGAGGCGCCGTCCTTCGGCCAGCCGATCATCGTGTTCGACTCGACGTCCCGCGGCGCCCGCGCCTACCGGGAGCTGGCGAAGGAGGTGAGCCATGGCGCGACCCGGCGGGCTCGGTAAGGGTCTCGGCGCGCTCATCCCCAGCCCCGCCGCTGACCGGGGCAACGCCGCGACCGGCCCCGGCCTCCAAGAGCTCCCAATTGCCGCGATTCGCCCAAACCCCTATCAACCACGCGACCGCTTCGACGAAGAGGGGCTCGGCGCGCTGGCCGATTCGATCCGCGAGGTGGGGCTGCTCCAGCCGGTGCTCGTCCGCCCGGCGGGGGACGGCTACGAGCTCGTGGCCGGGGAGCGGCGCTGGCGCGCCGCGCACCGCGCCGGCCTCCAGTCCATCCCGGCGATCGTGCGCCAGACCGAGGACCGTCGGGCGCTGCAAGCGGCGCTCGTCGAGAACCTCCAGCGCGACGACCTGAACCCGCTGGAGGAGGCCGCGGCGTACCAGCAGATGATCGAGGACTTCTCGATGACGCACGACCAGGTCGCGTCGACCGTCGGGCGGAGCCGGGCCGCGGTCACGAACACGATGCGGCTGCTTGCAGCTGCCGCCGTCGATCCAACGTGCGCTCCGCGAGGGACGTCTGTCGATGGGGCACGCGCGCGCGCTGCTCGGCACCCCGGACCGCGCGTTCCAAGAGGCGCTCGCGCGACACGCGCGGTGAAAGAGGATCTGTCGGTGCGCGCCGTGGAGGACGCGGTGCGCGCCCGCAACGACGACGGCGACGCCGAGCGTTCCACGCGCGCCCCGGCGCGCATGCGCCCGCCGGGGCTGCTTCAGCTCGAGGAGCTGCTCGGCGACCACCTCGAGACGCGCGTCAAGATCCGGCTCGGGGGCGGCGGGAAAGGTGCGCTCACCGTGGAGTTCGCCGGCCTCGACGACCTCGAGCGCATCTACAAGCGCATGACCGACGGGCGCAGCGCGAGCGCTGCGTCCGCGTAGCTCAGGGCAGCGCGACCGCGGGTTCCTCGACGGCCCGACGGACCCCACGCACGATCGCCCGGCCGACCCCGCCCGCGCTGGCGACCACCCCGCGCATCGCGGCGACGTCGCCGTCGGGCACGACCTCGCACACCACGGCGGCCATGCGGGTCTCGCGCAGCGCCGCGTAGGTCTGCCCGGAGACGCCCACCTCGATGGGCAGCACGCCCCGCAGCTCGTCGTGGATGGCGCACGCCACCGCGTGCCCCGCCTCGGAGCGGAACCGACCCGACGCGAAGTAGGCGCAGCGGCAGCCGACCGAGTCGCCCGGCCGGAGGCCGAGGAACAGGTGGGCGTCGAAGCGGTTGGCGCCGGCGGCGAGGAGGGAGTCCTCGGCGCCCGACGCGTCGAGGAGCACCTGGGCGCCGGCGTCGAGCAGCCCCCGGGTGACCTCCTCGCCGAGCACGGCCAAGCCCGGGGCGGCGGCGATGTAGGCCCGGTGACCCGCGAGGCGCTGGCGGTCGCGGCGCAGCTGGTCCCGCTCACGGACCGAGGCGATCGACCCGTCGGCCATCGTCCCGACCCGGCCGAGGGCGGCCACCGTGGCGGGCCCGCAGATCCCGTCGGCGGCGATGCCCGCGTCGTGCTGGAAGGCACCGACGGCCCGGCACGTGTCCTCGCCGAGGATCCCGTCCTCGCGGCCGGCGTCGAAGCCGAGCGCGTTCAACTGGCGTTGCAGGTCGAGGACGTCGTCGCCGCGCACCATCGGGCGGCGTAGGTACAAGAGGCGGTCCCCGAGCCGGTAGCCGCTCTCGACGAGCGCCGACCAGGTCTGGCGGCCCACGACGCCGTCGACGCGCAGCCCCCGGGCGGCTTGGAAGGCCTGGACCGCGGCGCCGGTGCCGGCGTCGTACTCGCCCATCGGGTCGGGGGCGACGGGATGGCCGCCCGCCGTGAGGCGCCGCTGCAGGTCACGGACCGCCTCCCCGCGGGCGCCGGCCCGCAACGGCGTCGGCACGCCGCTCAGGCGACGAACTCGGCGAGCTCCTGGAGGAGCTGAGCCTTGCCCTTCGCGCCCACCAGCCGCCGGGCCTCCTGGGAGGACTCGCCGGGCTTGAAGACGAGCAGCGTCGGGATGCTCATCACGTTGTACCGCATCGCCGTGTTCGGGTTCTCGTCGACGTTGAGCTTCGCGATCCGAAGCTTCCCGCCGTTCTCGTTGGCGAGCTCCTCGAGGACGGGCGCGATCATCTTGCAGGGCCCGCACCACTCGGCCCAGAAGTCGACGAGGACCGGCTGGTCGGAGCCGCTGATCGTTTCGTCGAAGGTCGCATCGGTGAGTTTCGTGATGTCGGACACACCTCTACCTTTCGGCTGGGACTCGCCGTAGCCCAGCGAGTGTACTGAGGAGGTAACCGCGCGGCGCTGGCCGCGCATTCCGTCACCCGACCGGGTGGTGCTCCCGGGCCGCGAGCCACCGCTCCGCCTCAATCGCCGCCATGCAGCCACTGCCCGCCGCGGTCACCGCCTGACGGAAGACATGGTCCTGGACGTCGCCCGCGGCGAACACGCCCTCGACCGACGTCCGGGTGGAGTCGCCGCCGGTCACGACGTAGCCGCCCTCGTCGAGATCGAGCTGGTCGCGGACCAGCGCCGTGTTCGGGTCGTGGCCGATGGCGACGAACACCGCACCGACCTCGAGGTCCGACCGCCCGTCGGTCGTCGTGTCGCGGAGCCGGACCCCGTCCACCGACCCGTTGCCGAGCACCTCCTCGACGACGGCGTTCCACCGGAACGTGATCTTGGGGTTCGCCGCGGCCCGGTCCGCCATGATCGCCGAAGCGCGCAACTGGTCCCGCCGGTGGATGACGGTGACCTCGGTCGCGAACTTCGTGAGGAACATCGCCTCCTCGAGCGCCGAGTCGCCGCCCCCGACGACGGCGAGGGGCTTCCCGCGGAAGAAGAAGCCGTCGCAGGTCGCGCACGTCGACACGCCGCGGCCGAGGAGGCGACGCTCCGATTCGAGGCCGAGCATCCGCGCCGTCGCGCCCGTGGCGAGGACCATGGCGTCGCCGCGGTACTCCCGCTCGTCGACCCACGCCCCGAACGGTGGGCCGCTCAAGTCGAGGCGGTCCGCGTCGGCGGTCACGAACTCGGCGCCGAACCGGGCGGCCTGCTCGCGGAACTTCGTCATCAGCTCCGGTCCGAGGATCCCGTCGGGGAAGCCGGGGTAGTTCTCGACGTCGCTGGTCAACATGAGCTGCCCGCCGGCGGCGAGGCCTTCGATCACGATCGGGTGCAGGTTGGCGCGCGCCGCATACACCGCCGCGGTCAGCCCCGCCGGACCCGACCCCACGATCACCAGGGGCACGGTGTCGGTCATCGGCCCCTCCTCTCCGGCGCGGTCACTCCGCGCGTTTCGTGCGCCTCGACCAGCAGAACCCGCCACCGACGACGAGCATTCCGCCGACGATCAGGTAGGCGATCCAGGTGCGGCCGGTCAGGATCACCAAGCCACGGAACGCCCCCAGGGCGAGGAGGACGAGCGCCGTCCCGACGAAGAACGCGACGAGGAGGCCGTAGACGACGGCCCGGGTCGCCCGCTGGGCGGGGACGACGGTCCGCTCGCGGACGGCCGCGACCGCGGCCTCGATCGCGTCGGCGGCTTGGGTGGTCCAGTCGGCCATCTGCTCTCGATGGTGAGCCGGTCAGGGTGTCGGAGCGTACCCAAGTCGCCACGCCGCGACCCGGGCCGCGGTCGGCCGACGACCGCGACCACGCCGTCGTGCCCCGGACGGCATCGGCGAGACGACCGCTCCGAGCATCAACGCAGGCGCGATCACGGGCAGCACGTCCGGTGGGATGGCACCGTGCGGGAAGCGGTACGCACACGGTCAGCGCCCGGCCCGGGCGGCGGGCGACGGTCAGCGGGCGGTCGACCGGGCGGCCGGAGGCGGGCGCGTCGCCGCGCCGGCGTCGGCGGCCCGCACGAGCAGGTAGCCGGCGGCCGCGCCCACGACGAACAGCATGACGGCGAGCGCGGCGATCGGCCCCCGACGACGTCGACGTGGCGGCGGCGCAGCCCGTCGGCGGGTCGGCACGGGTTCGGGCGGGGGCATCGCGACGGTGCGGGTCCCCTCGACGCGGGGCCGCTCGGGGGCGGGGTCGCGGGGACGGTCGGACAGGAACTCGGCGACGGCCCGCGCCGTCGGCGGCCGGTCCGCGGGTTCAAGCGCGAGGCAGGCCATGACCAGGCGGGCCAGCCCGGCCGGGACGTCCGGTCGCAGCTGGCGGATCGGGGCCGGCGGGTTGCTCAGCCGGGCGAGCGCGACGGCCATCTCGGTGTCGCCGTGGAACGGCAGCTCGCCGGCGAGCATCTCGTAGAGGACGAGCCCGAGCGCGTACAGGTCGGTCCGCGGATCGACCGGCTCGCCGCGCAGCTGCTCCGGTGCCAGGTAGCGGGCGGTGCCCACCACCGTGCCGGTGCGGGTCAGCTCGGCGCCCGCGCCGGCCTTCGCGATCCCGAAGTCGGTGACCTTCACCGGCCCGGTCGCGGGGACGAGCACGTTCGCCGGCTTCACGTCCCGGTGGACGATGCCCTCCCGGTGCGCGGCGGCGAGGGCCGACGCCACCTCTCGGGCGATCCGGACCGACTCGACGATCGGGAGGCGCCCTTGCAGGTCGAGGATCCGGCGCAGGGTGGGCCCGTCGACGAACTCCATGACGATGTAGCCGACGCCGTCGTCGTCGCCGGTGTCGTAGGTGGCCACGATGAACGGGTCGGCGAGGCGGGCCGCGGCGACGGCCTCGTTGCGGAACCGGGCGCGGAGCGCCTCGTCGAACGCGAGCTCCGGATGGAGGATCTTCACCGCGACCCGGCGGGCCAGCAGCGTGTCCTCCCCGACCCAGACGGTCGCCATGCCGCCCCGGGCGATCGGGCCGACCAGCCGGTAGCGGCCGTCGAGCATCCGGCCGGGCGCGGGCGGGTCGGACACGAATCGCCACGCTACCCAGCCACCGGCCCGGCGATGGCCGCGCCCCAGCGGGTCCGGCCGGCGTCAGTCGGGGTCAGCCGGTCGTCTGGAAGGTGACGCCGAGGACGCCCGGCCCGGCGTGGGTCCCGATCACGGGGCCGACGTCGCCGACGACGATCTTGTCGCGTGGCGCGACGTCGTCGATCATGTCGAGGAACGTGTCGAGGTCGGCGGCGCCGCCCTGCAGGACCGCGACGGACTCCACCGACTGGTCGTGCACCTTGTCGGCGAGCAGGCGCAGCGCCTTCGAGCGGGTGCGAACCTTCCCTGCCTCCTCGACGACCCCGTCGCGCACCTCCACGACCGGCTTGACCGCCAGCATCGAGCCGAGCAGCGCCCGCGCGTTGCCGATCCGGCCGCCCTTCTTCAGGTACTCGAGCGTGTCGAGCGTCCCGAAGAGGCGAGTGCGCTCCCGGCGGTCGGTCACCTCGGCGACGACGTCGTCGAGCGACGCGCCGTCCTGGGCGCGGCGGGCCGCCGCGAGGCAGAGGTTCCCCAACCCCATCGAGCAGGTCAACGAGTCGATGACCTGGACGGGGCAGCGGTCGCCGACGGCCGACGCCGCGACCTGCGCGGCCTGCATCGTCGCCGACAGGCGCGACGACAAGTTGATGCACACGATGCCGTCCGCGCCGTCGTCGGCCAGGGCGCGGAACCGGGCCTCGAACGCCCCGGCGGACGGCGCGGCGGTCTCGGGCAGGGTCGGCGCGTCGGTGAGACGCTGCCAGAACGCCTGGTTGGAGAGCTCGACGCGGTCGACGAGCTCCTCGGCCCCGAAGCGGATGGTGAGCGGCACGATCTCGATGCCGAGCCCAGCGACGACTGCCTCAGGGAGGTCGCAGGCGCTGTCGGTCACGACTCGGACTGGCACGGCCGCCTCCTCGCTCCTGCCACGGCCCTCATCGTCGCACGCTGGCGCCGCCCACGGCCCGTCGGCGGGCGCCCGGCCGCAGGCCGGCGACGAGCTCGGTCCATTCCTCGACCCGGGTGAGGGTCAACCCGCCGGCCAGCACGGCGCCCCCGACGGCCAGGCCCGCCACCAGGGCGGCCACCGCCCGCAGGTCGCCGGCCCAGCCGATCCTGACCGCGACGAGCCACGCCGCGGTGCCGGCGGCGGCGCTCACCAGCCCGACCTTCACGACGGTCGTCTCGATCCCCCGCCCCTGCATCCCACCGATGCGGCGCCCGAGCACGACGAGGGTGACGATTCCGGCGACGGCGTACGCCGCCGAGAACGAGTACGCGAGGCCGGGGATCCCGAGCGGCCCGATCAGCGCCAGCGCTAGGACGATGTTCACCGCGTTCTCGAGGCAGTTGAGGAGGAACGGCGTCCGCGTGTCGTGAACCGAGTAGAAGGCGCGCATCGCGAACAGGTAGAGCGAGAAGAAGGGGAGCCCCACCGCGAAGGCGACGACGGTCCGGGCGACCAGCGCCGAGTCGCCACCCGAGAACGCGCCGCGCTGCAGGAGCGCGACCACCGCGGGGCGGGCCAGCGCCACCGACAACGCGGCCGCGGGGATCACGATGGTGAGCACCAGCCGCAACGCGCGGCGCGAACCGGTGGCGCAGCGCGGGGAGGTCGCGGGCCACGGCGGCCAGCTCGGGCGCCGAGGTTGTCATGATCGACACCGCCAGGAGCCCGTGGGGGAGCTGGAACAGCGTGTACGCGAGCAGGTACGCGGCCGGTCCGCCGGCGATGACGTTGGCGAGCACCAGCACGACCCACAAGGCGACCTGGTTGGCGACGACGTACCCGACGGTCCAGCCCGAGAGGCGGAGCACCGTCGCGACGGCCCGGTTCCGGAACGACGGGATGAACCGGAGATGCACCCGGGCACCCCGCAACGCGGGCAGCAGCCCGAACGCCATCGCGCCCACCGCGGCGGTGGTGCCGAGCCCGAGGTAGAGGAGCAGCCACGTGTCGCCGAGCACATGCTCCACGGTGATCGGCCGGCGGGCGAGGCGCGGCAGCGCCAAGAACAGGGCGATGAGGACGACGTTGTTGAGGATCGGGGCGAACGCGGCCGCGGCGAAGCGGCGTCGGGCCTGCAGCAGCGCCGTGCCGAGCGCGGTGAAGCCGTAGAGCGCGATCTGGGGCATGAAGAGCCGGACCAGGTCGGTGGCGAGCCGCTGCTCCGCGGCGTGCTGGGCGCCCGCGACGCGCAGGGTGAGCAGCGTCGCGATCCAGGGTGCGAGCAGCACGCCGAGCACGGACACGCCGATCAGGACAAGCACCGACACGGTGACGACGGCGTTCGTGGCGTCCTCGTCGTCGTCCTCGAAGAGGCGGACGAACTGCGGGACGAGCGTGGCGGTCAGCACACCGCCGATGAGCAGCTCGTAGAGCATGTTCGGCGTCTCGTTCGCGAACGCGTACGTGCCCGAGAGCGCGGTGATTCCGATGGCGTACGCCGCGGCGGCGCGCCAGAGCAGCCCCGTGATCCGCGACGCGGCGGTCCCGACCCCGACGACCACGCTGGACCGGACGAGCCGGCCGGTGTCGTGGGCCCGCCGCCGGCCCCGGCCCCGCCCCCGCCCCCGGGGGGTCATCGGGCGGCCGCGACGCGCCGGCGTCGTCGGCGGTGCCAGAAGTCAAGGGCCCACCAGCCGACGAGGAACACCCCGGCGCCGACCGCGAGGCCGAGGCCGACGCTGCTCACCACGGTCGAGCGCACCTTGAAGCGCCCCTCGGCGATGAGCAGCGAGCCGTCCGCGGAGCGGACGCTCATCGCCAGTGGGAACGTGCCGGAGGTCCGGGAACGGACGTCGAAGCGGATCGTCGTGCTCCGCGTCGGGAGCGCGACGGTCTGCTCGGATCCCGAGGGGAAGTCGAGCTTGTGGCTCGACAGCGCCACGAGCACGCGGATCGGCTGCCCGGTGTCGTTGCGGAACGTGATTGGGACGGCGCCGGAGCGGGCGGTCAGCGTGATCGTCCCGGGCGCGGGGATCTGGATGCGCGCCAGGAAGGCGTCGACGGTCGCGTTGACCGCCGCGAGCTGGGCGCGGGCCGCGGACGACCCGCCCGCGGCGGCCCAGCTCGACGACACCGACGACAGCAGGAACCGCTCACCCCGCGCCAGGCGCGGGTCGTTCGGCCCGACGAGCGACCCGAAGGAGAGGAGGCGACGCTGGGCCGCGTTGTAGGCGCTCGTCGTCACCGGCGGCGCGGGCGGCGTGTCCGGCGCGAGCGAGCGGACGCCGCCGCCGGCCGGCACGTTCGAGAAGACACCCTGCAGCGTCGTCGGCGCGAGCCACGGGTTGTTGGTCAGCCCCGACAGCACCGCGTCGACGAGTGCGGCCGCGCCGTCGTAGCCGTCGGGGTTCACCACCACATCGGCCCGGACCACGCCGGGTGCCTCCAGCGCGGTCAGGGCCAACCCGGCGAGGAACCGCTGCGCCCGCAACGCGGGGACGCCGGGACCCGTCAACGTCGACGCGAGCGACACGTCGTCGGCGACCGCCGCGATCGGTCCCGTGGCGGTCAGCGACGCCGACGGCTCCAACGAGAACGGTGACGTCGTGGTGAAGCGGTTGCTCGGGACGGCGGTGTCGGCGACCACGACCTGGTCGACGCTCCGTGCCCGGAGCCGATCCACCGATTCCGAATTCGGCGGGCAGCGCCAGCGCGGTGCGCTCGTCGACGTGGCTGCCGAAGAATCGGTCGATCGACGTCTGGCCCTGCACCGCCTCGGCGTCCGCCGTCGAGCCGAGCCCGGCGTGCAGCAGCGACGGCAGGTCGATCGGCACGTACGAGCCGCCGACCACCTCGTCCTGGCCGCCCAGGCCCGCGGCCCGCAGCGTGGCGGCGCCGCCCGCCGCGCCCGCGTCGACGCGGGCCACGGCGCTCCAGTTGTCGAGCGTCTCGGGTGACGGAGCCAGCGTCACCGGCACCCCGGGGTGGACGGCCAGCTCGGCCACCTGGCGCCCGATCGTCCCCGCCGGGTCCAGCGCGGCCGCCACCGTGGCCTTCACCGAGCCGTCCACGTTCAGGCCCGGGGTCGTGCGGAGCGTCCACACCCACGCGACGCCGAGCCTGTTCGTCAACGCCGCCGGCTGCCCGTCCGCGCCGACACCCACCGCGACCAGGTAGGTCACGAACCGGGCCAGGCCCTGCTCCTGGCCGTCGCGCAGCTCCACCTCGAGCGGGTACACCCCGGGGCCTCGCACGGCCAGCTGGCCCGGGCTGAACGCGCCGGACGGCGGCGCGACTGGGATCGCCACCTGGCGGCTCCCGTTGCTCGCCGTCGGCAACCCGTCGACCGGCAGGACCACCTGGGTCAGCGACGGGCCGAGCAGCTGGTCGTCGAAGCTCGACCGTGCCGGCACGGCGTCGTGGACCGTGACGCTCAGCTGCTCGCCCGGCCCCAGCACGGCGACCTGCAGCTGCGCGTGGAACATCGCGCCCAAGGGCGTCCAGGCGTCCTGCGCGACCAGCGCGAGGCGGCTCGGCACGTCGGGGGCCACCACCGGCGGCGGCGGGGTCGGTGCCGCGGCCGACGCCGCGGCGACCCACACCGGGCTCAGCGCGGCGACGAGCGCCGCGACGACGACCGCGCGCGTGGGGCGGCCCGTCACCAGGCGCAGCCGAGCACGCCGAGACCCGACGGGAGCCGTCGGAACCCGCACGCCTCGTACAGCGCGAGCGCGTCGTGGTTGTCGGCTTGGGTGTTGACCAGGCAGCTGTGACCGCCGGTGCGGCGCACCCACCGCAACGCGTCGACGACGAGCGCCCGCCCGAACCCGCGTCGCTGCGTCGCGGGGTCGACCGCGAGCCGCTGCAGATACCCCTGGTGGCCCGCCCGGCCCGTGACGGCGAACGCCGCCAGGTTCGGGTCGTCGGGTCGTGACGCGACGCGGAGGCGCACCGCGGGCGTGGCCCGCAACGCCTCACGCAGCCCGGAGCGGCCCAGCCGCCACGACGCCGGGAAGGCACGGTCGTCGACGGCGACGACCGCGTCCCGGTCGCCCCGCCGGCCACGGCGCAGCCGCGGCCCGCCGCGGGGGAGCAGCTCGACCTCCGTGAGCGGGTGCTCCAGGACGTGCAGCTGCTCCCGCGACGCGAACCCTTCGGCGAGAAACGGGACCGCGGCGGCCGCGGTGAGCGGGCTCGTGACCGCGGCGCGGTACCCGGCGGCGCGGACCCGGGCCACGCAGTCGCGGACCGCGGCGGCGCTCAGGTGCCGGTCGGTGGGGACGACGACGTGCGCGATGTCGAGCTCGTCGTGCCACGGCCCGACCCGGGCCCATCCTCCGGCGAAGCGCAGCGTTCGCTCACCGGTGCGCGAGGCCACGGGCCCGCAGCGTACCTGCCGGTCCCTCGACCTCCCGCTCGACCCTGCGCCGCGTGCTGCTGCTCGCGGAGGACGCGGCGTTCGCGCGCCACGACCCGGCCGCGGGCGAAGCGCACCCGGGTGCCCGCGGCATCGGTGCTCGACCAGTCCGCCGTGACGCGCCCGGGACGGGCGCTCGGCCCCCGGCGGACCGGTTCAGCCCACCGGCCCGGACGCCGATACCTGAAGCCGTGCTCGACGTCGACCATCTCCTCCGCCTCGCCGTCGAGCAGCGGGCCTCCGACGTGCACCTCAAGGTGGGGTCCCGCCCGTGGGTGCGGGTCGACGGCGCCCTCGTCGAGGCGTCCAGCGAGGTGCTCGAGCCCGAGGACACTGAGCGCGCCGCCACCCGACTCCTCTCCGATAGCCAGGACGAGGCGCTGCGCCGCACCGGCGACGCCGAGTCTGTGTACGCCGTGCCGGGACTGTGCCGGTTCCGGGTCAGCGCCTACCGCCAGCGCGGGCAGGTGGGCCTCGTGCTGCGGCGCGTCGTGCCGGGCGTCCCCGGCGTGGAGGCGCTCGGGCTGCCCGCTGCGGTGGGCACCCTCATGGACGTCACCACCGGGCTCGTCCTCGTCACCGGCCTCGCCGGGTCGGGCCGCACCTCGACGCTGGCCGCGCTCGTGGACCACGTCAACGCGTCCGCCCGGCGCCACATCGTGACGATCGAGGACCCCATCGAGGTGCTGCACGCCGACAAGCAGTCCATCGTCGACCAGCGCGAGGTCGGCGTCGACGTCACCAGCGTCGCCGGCGCGCTCGCCCGCGTCGTGCGCCAGGACCCGGACGTCATCGTGGTGGGGGAGCTCGCCACCGAGGACGTCGCGCGGCGGGTGCTCGAGGCCGCCGACACCGGCCACCTCGTCCTCGCCGCCATGGCGACCGCCCGCGCCGCCGAGGCCATCGAGCGGCTCGTCGAGCTCTTCCCCCACGACCGGGCGCCCGCCGTGCGCACGCTCCTCGCCCGCACCCTGCGGGGCGTCGTCTGCCAACGCCTCCTCGCCCGAGCCGGCGGACGCGGCCGGGTCGCTGCCGCGGAGCTGCTCGTCGCCAACGGCGCGATCGCCGAGGCCATCACCGACGGTCGGGAGGCCGCACGGTTCGAGCAGCTCATGCGCGACGGCGACTACTACGGCATGCAGACCTTCGATCAGGCGGTCGCCCGGCTCTACGAGCGCGGCCTCATCGACCGGCCCACCGCCCTCGAGCACGCCTCCGCCGGACCCGAGATGCGCCTCGAGCTGGAACGGCTCGACCGCGACCGGGCCGAACCCGTCCCCGCGCCCGCCTGACCCGCCCGAACGGGCCGCGGCAGCGACCCCCCTGGCCGCGAGAATGGGCAGGGCATGGACGTCCCGGCGCGGCTGCGCCCCTACTACGAGGCGGGCTCGCCGACCCTCGAGCTCGCCGAGCGGCTCGTCGCCGCGGGCCACGAGTGCCACCTCGTCGGTGGCACCGTCCGCGACGCGTTCCTCGGGGCGGTGTCCCCCGACGTCGACCTGGCCACGGATGCCCGACCCGAGGAGGTCGAGCGCCTCACCGCCGGGTGGGCCGAGCAGGTGTGGCTCCAGGGGGCGCGCTTCGGCACCGTCGGGCTGCGCAAGGGCGGCGTGCGCCTCGAGGTGACCACCTACCGGGCCGACGTGTACCGGTCCGAGAGCCGCAAGCCCGAGGTCTCCTACGGCACGCGCATCGAAGACGACCTGGCGCGGCGCGACTTCACCATCAACGCCATGGCGCTGCGTCTGCCCGAGCCGGTCCTCGTCGACCCCTACGGCGGCGCCGCGGACCTCGCGGCGCGGCGGCTGCGCACCCCCCAGGCGCCCGCCGTGTCCTTCGAGGACGACCCGCTCCGCATGCTCCGCGCCGCCCGGTTCATCGCCGCGTACACGCTCGAGCCGCTCCCCGAGCTCGTCGCCGCGATCGGGACGCTGCGCCACCGCCTCGAGATCGTCAGCCCCGAGCGGGTGCGCGACGAGCTGGGCCGCCTCCTCGCCGTCACCGACCCGAGCGCCGGGCTGTGGCTGCTCTGCGAGACCTGCCTTGCCGACGAGTTCCTCCCCGAGCTCAACGCCCTGCGCCTCGAGCAGGACCCCATCCACACCCACAAGGACGTCCTCGCGCACACCATCGCCGTGGTCGCCAACACCGACCCGACGCACGAGAAGGTGCGACTCGCCGCGCTGTTCCACGACATCGGCAAGCCCAAGACGCGCTCCATCGGGCCGGACGGCGTCAGCTTCCACCACCACGAGGTCGTCGGCGCCCGAATGACCGAAGAGCGGATGCGGGCCCTGCGGTACAGCAACGAGCTGATCCACGACGTCACCACGCTCGTCTACCTGCACCTGCGCATCCACACCTACGCGATGGGGTGGAGCGACCGGGCGGTACGCCGCTACGTGCGCGACGCCGGCCCGCTGCTCGGCGAGCTGAACGAGCTCCAACGCGCCGACTGCACCACCCGCAACCGCCGCAAGGCTGCCGCCCTGGCCCGGCGGATGGACGACCTCGACGAGCGCATCGCCGCGTTGCGGGCCCGTGAGGAGCTGGACGCCATCCGACCGCCCCTCGACGGCCGCCAGGTCATGACCTACCTCGGCGTCCCGCCCGGACCCGTGGTCGGCGCGGCGTTGGACGTCCTGCTCGACGCCCGCCTCGACGAAGGCCCCATCTCACCAGGCGACGCCTACGAGCGGCTCGACCGATGGGCCCGCGAGCAGGGCATCACCCCCGCCGGGACCCGCGACCCGGCCGCCTGACCGTCAGCCCCGGGCGAACGCCTCGACCATCTCGCGGGCGTCCTCGTCGCGGTGCTGCACCGGCGGCGACTTCATGAAGTAGGCGCACGGCCCCTCCAACGGTCCGCCGATCCCACGGTCCAGCGCGAGCTTGGCGCAGCGCACCGCGTCGATGATCACCCCCGCTGAGTTCGGCGAGTCCCAGACCTCGAGCTTCAGCTCCATGCTCAGCGGCACGTCCCCGAAGTTGCGGCCCTCCATGCGGATGTAGCACCACTTGCGGTCGTCGAGCCACGGCACATGGTCCGATGGGCCGATGTGGACGTTGTCGCTCTCGATGCTGTGGTCGAGCTGGCTCGTCACCGACTGGGTCTTCGAGATCTTCTTCGACTTCAGCCGCTTGCGCTCCAGCATGTTCTTGAAGTCCATGTTGCCGCCGAAGTTCAGCTGGTAGGTGCGGTCGAGCTCGACCCCCCGGTCCTCGAACAGGCGGGTGAGGATCCGGTGCACGATCGTGGCGCCGACCTGGCTCTTGATGTCGTCCCCGACGATCGGGACGCCGGCATCCACGAAGCGCTGCGCCCACACCGGGTCGCTGGCGATGAACACCGGGATGGCGTTCACGAACGCCACCCCCGACTCCAAGCAGGCCGCGGCGTAGTGACGCTGCGCCTCCTCCGACCCGACCGGCAGGTAGCTGACCAGCACGTCGGCGCGCGCGTCGCGCAGCGCCTGCGCCACGTCGACCGGCTCCGCCGGGGACTCCTCGACCGCGTCGCGGTAGAACTCGCCCAGCCCGTCGAACGTCGGGCCGCGCTGGACCTGCACACGCTGGTCGCCCGGCTCGGCGAACTTGATCGTGTTGTTGTTGCCGGCGAATGCCGCCTTCCCGAGGTCGAGGCCGACCTTCGTGGCGTCCACGTCGAACGCGGCGACGAACTCGACGTCGCGGACGTGGTAGCCGCCCAGCTCCACGTGCATGAGGCCGGGGACGTCATCGTCCGGGACAGCGCCGCGGTAGTAGGTCACCCCCTGGATGAGGCTGCACGCGCAGTTGCCGACTCCGGCGATCGCGACACGCACCGTGCGGGTGGCGTTGGGTTGGGCGGTCATCGGTTCCTCCTAAACAGCGGGGCGGACGGCCCCCGGGGTGTCCCCGGCGTGGGCCGCCTCCTCCGCGGTGATCAGCTCGTCGACCCACTCGAGGTCGCGTTCGGTGGACTTCGTCCGGTGCTCCACGAGCGAGCGCGTGTAGCGGTCGTCTCGTGCGGCGCGGCTGTGCCGCTGACGCTCCAGGCGCTCGGCGAGCACCCGGCGTCGCCGGCTGAGCAGCGTCAAGCGCTCGTCGGGTGCCAGGTGCCGACAGAACGCGAGCTTCACGGCGAAGGCCTTCTCGTCGTCGCCGTGCGCGTCGTCGTCCAAGAGCAGCTCGGCGAACAGCGCTTCGCCGGCGGGCGTGATCTGGTACGCCTTGCGGGTCCGTCGACCCGAGCCCGAGAGGCGCCCGGCCATGGTCCGCAGCCGGGCTGCGGCCAGGTCCCCGGTCAGCGACCCGGTCGGCGTCGGCACTGCGACCGGCGGGGCGGCCACGCTCGCGATCGCGCCCGCCCGCTCCAAGCGGCGCAGCGCCGGGTACAGCGACCCGTACGAGACGCCCCAGAGGAACCCGAGCGTCTCGCCGAGGCGCTTCTTCAGCTCGTAGCCGTGCAGCGGCTGATCCTTCAGCAAGCCGAGCACCGCCAGCTCCAGCACAGAGGACTCCTTCAGCGACCGTCGATATATCGGGCCGATATATCGAACAGCAGTATGGCGGCTCGATGGGCCGCGAGCAAGCCGGGTGCCCGACCTGCCCCTGGGCCGGATCGGGGCCGGCGGCCCGCCAACGATGGCCCCAAGCACGGCGCCTGGCCGTGCGTACACTCGCCCCCGTGCGCCGGCACGTCGACTACGCCCTGGCACGGCGGGCCGTGCTGCGCGACCTCCGCGCCGGGCGCCTCGAGCGCGACGACGTCTGCGACGCCCACCCCGAGCTGCTGCGGGCCGGCCGCCACATCGGCCAGGAGGCCCCGACCCCCTGCCCGATCTGCGGCCACCGCAGCCTCCGGCTCGTCTCCTACGTGTACGGCGACGCCCTCGCCCGAGCCAACGGCCGCTGCATCACCTCCCACGACGAGCTCGAGCGACTCGGCGCCACCCACGAGGAGTTCACCCGCTACGTCGTCGAGGTCTGCCTCGACTGCCACTGGAACCATCTGCAGCGCCACGAGCTGCACGGGCGCCGCCACGCCGGCTGACCGCCCACCGCGGATTACGCTGCGGGTGCCGCCGGGAGCCGTGTGAGCCCTGGACGGTGGAGATGAGGCGATGACCGACCCGACCGCGTCCCGTCGGACGACCGCGCCCGCGGTGAGCCGCGCCAAAGGCGACGACACGCCCCTCGTGATGGTGACCGCGTACGACGCACCGTCCGCCCGTGCCGTCGACGCCGCCGGCGTCGACATGATCCTCGTCGGCGATTCGGTCGCGATGGTCGTCCTCGGCTACGACGACACGCTGCAGGTCAGCACCGCCGACCTCGCCCACCACGTCGGCGCCGTCGCCCGCACCCGGCCGACGGCGCTCGTCGTCGCCGACCTGCCGTGGATGAGCTACCACCTCGGGCGCCGACGACGCCGTCCGCAACGCCGCCACCCTCGTGCGCGCCGGCGCGGGCGCCGTCAAGCTCGAAGGCGGCCGCAAGCGGCTCCCCGTCGTCACCGCCATCCTCGACGCCGAGATCCCCGTCATGGGCCACCTCGGCCTCACCCCGCAGTCGTTCCACACCCTCGGCGGGTACCGCGTCCAAGGCCGCGACCTCGACGCGGCCCGCGCCATCGTCGACGACGCCATCGCCCTCGGCGACGCCGGCTGCTTCGCGATCGTGCTCGAGTGCGTCCCCGACGCCGTCGCCCGCCTCGTGACCGACAGCGTCGCCGTCCCGACCATCGGGATCGGCGCCGGCCGCCACTGCGACGGGCAGGTCCTCGTCTTCCACGACCTCGTCGGCCTCGAGACGCGCGTCACCCCCAAGTTCGTCCGCCGCTACGCCGACCTGGCCGGCGACGCCACGGCCGCCGTCACCCGGTTCGCCGACGACGTGCGCGCCGGCCGCTTCCCGTCCAGCGACGAGACGTACCACGCCGCCGACGGGGTCGCCGACGCGCTCCGCCTCTACGGCGGCTCCCCCGAGCACGCCCCCGCGTGACGCGGGCCGCGGCCGCGCTCGTCGGTGCCGGCCTGGCGCTGACCCTCCTCGGCGCGCCGCCCGCCGGGGCCACCGCCCCGCCGGTCAGCAGCGCCGTGCTCGCCGCGACCCCCGCCAGCGCCCCGTTCCCCGACCTGACCGCGACGACCGTCCACCTCGGCGGGCGGGTGGTCTTCGTCGTCATCGCCCAGACCGAGGGCGAACGCGAGGCGGGGCTGCGTCAACAGGCGACGCTCGGTCCCTACGGCGGGATGCTCTTCGTGTTCGGCAGCGACAGCAGCGTCGGGTTCACCATGTCGACCGTGCCCGTGGCGCTCGACATCGGCTTCTACGGCGCCAACGGCCGCACCGTCGACCGGCTCCGGATGCGGCCCTGCCCGCACCCCGAATCCGAGTGCCCCGTGTACCAGGCCCGCCACAGCTTCCGGTACGCCGTCGAGACCCTCGCCGGGCGACTCCCCCGGGGCACCCTCACTGGCTGAGACGGTCACACCCCGTCCGTAGGATCCGTCCCGGAACCGGCAAGTAGGATCCAGCCCTCGAGCAATCCATGTCCTGCTCACCGCCCCGGCGTGTCTCACGACACGGCGGCCCCCGGTGAGCCCGCGGGCGATGCGGCGGTCCGCCGCCGCCATCCAGTCCGCCGGTCCGAAGGAGGCACGGCCCATGCGGCCGTACGAAGTCATGGTCATCTACGACGCCGACCTCGACGAGGCCGACATCCGGTCCGCGGTCGGTCAGGCGACCACGCTGCTCACCTCGAAGGGCGCCGAGCTCGGTCCGGTCGACTACTGGGGCAAGCGCACCTTCGCCTACCGGCTCAAGCGGCGCTGGGAGGGCTACTACGTCGTCCTCCAAGCCCGCGCCGAACCCGACGCCATGGCCGAGCTCGGCCGGACGCTCACCCTCGCCGACGAGGTGCTGCGCCACAAGGTCCTGCGGATACCCGACGGGGTGTACGGCTCGACGCTCGGCACGCCGGCGGGCGACTAGGGAGCGAGCCTGGTCGCGGCCAGGCCGACAGAGGAGGTCCACATGGCCGACAGCACCGTCACGATCGTGGGAAACGTCACCCGTGATCCCGAGATGCGCTACACCCCGAGCGGGGTCGCGAAGGCAACGTTCGGCGTCGCGGTCAGCCGACGCTGGCAGAACCGCAACACCCACGAATGGGAGGAGCAGACCAGCTTCTTCAACGTCGTGTGCTGGCGCGAGATGGCCGAGAACGTCTGCGAGTCCATCGGCAAAGGCGCACGGATCGTGGTGAACGGCCGCCTCGAGCAGCGCTCCTGGGAGACCGAGAACGGCGACAAGCGAAGCGTCGTCGAGATCGTCGCCGACGACATCGGCCCGAGCCTCCGCTGGGCGACCGCCGAGGTTCGCCGCAACGAGCGCCGCGGCAGCTTCGACAGCGGCGGCGGCGCCGGCGGTGGCGGTGGCGGTGGCGGGGAGCGCGTGACCGCGCCGGCCGGTGGCACGGGCAGCACGGACGACATGGAGGAACCCTTCTAACCATGGCCAGACCACGGCGTCCGAAGCGCGACGCACCCGAACGCAAACCCAAGAAGAAGGTGTCGATCCTCGACAGCGAGGGCATCGCCTGGGTCGACTACAAGGACGTGGCGCTCCTGCGCCGGTTCATGTCCGAACGGGCCAAGATCCGGGCGCGGCGCGTGACCGGCAACGACGCGCAGCAGCAGCGCGCCGTCGCCCGGGCGATCCGCGTCGCCCGGGAGATGGCCCTCCTGCCCTACTCGGTCCGCCAGGTCACCCACCGCAGCAAGGGCAAACGCGATCGCGGCGACGGCGACCGCGGGCCCCGCAGCGACAGCCCGGCGCCGAGCCCGACCGACGCCGACGCCCCGCCCCGCCCACCCGACGTCGAGCCCAGCGAGGACGGCGACGTCACGGCGCCGCCGGTCCCGGCCGAGGCGGCCGCCGGGCCGGCGCCCGAGGGTGAGAGCGCGGCATGAAGGTCGTGCTGCGCGCCGACGTGGAGCATCTCGGCCGCAAAGGCGACCTGCTCGAGGTCACGGACGGCTACGCCCGCAACTACCTCGTGCCCCGCGGCATGGCCATCAAGGCCACGAAGGGCGCCATCGCGCAGGCGGAGGCGATGCGCCGCAACCGGGCGGTGCGCGACACCCGCGACCGTGAGTCGGCCGAAGCCGCCGCGGCCCTCCTCGGCGCCCAGCCGCTGCGCATCGCCGCCGCGCCGGCGAGGGCGGGAAGCTGTTCGGGTCGGTGACGAACGCCGACGTCGCCGCCGCGGTGCACGACCAGCTCGGGATCGAGCTCGACCGGCGCACCATCGAGCTCGCGGAGCCGATCCGCGACCTCGGGGCCACCGACGTCGTCGTGCGCCTCCACCCCGACGTCCCCGCCACCCTCCACGTCGAGGTCGCCGCCGAGTAGCCCTGTCACACCCGCGGGCGACGCTCCGGTGGTGCGCCCGCCCGTTCTCCCCATGCCTGGGGATGACCAGCCCCGTCATCCCCCGCAATTCACAGGGTTTTCCGTCTACCGATCCCCAAGCTCGAGCGCTCATGCTGGCGCTCCTGGCATGGGGTTGAACGTCCGGTAGACGGGCGGCGAACGGGAGCAGGACGCCGGTGGTGCAGGCGCTCGAACCAGTGCGGCGCTCCGGGCGCGTCCCGCCGCACAACCTCGAAGCCGAAGAATCCCTGCTCGGCGCGATGCTGCTCACCCGCGACGCCGTCACCGCCGCCGTCGAGACCGGCGTCGACGCCGGCGACTTCTACAAGCCGGCCCACGGCCACGTCTTCGAAGCCGTCCTCACCCTCTACGGCCAAGGCGAGCCGATCGACCCCGTCACCGTCGCCGAGGAGCTCCGACGCGCCGACCTGCTCGAAACCCTCGGGGGCCGCCCGACACTGCTGCGCCTCCAAGCTGCGACCCCCGCCTCGGCGAACGCCAGCCATTACGCCAAGATCGTCAACGAGCTCGCGCTGCTGCGCCGCCTCATCGGCGTGGCCGGGGACATCGCCGAGATGGGCTACGACGACTCCCAAGACGTCGTCGAGACCATCGACCGCGCCGAAGCGCTCGTCTTCGAGGTCGCGGAGCACCGCGTCGCCGAGTCCATGGTCAAGATGTCCGACGCGCTGCAAGACACGCTCGACGAGCTCGAAGCGCTCTACGCGAGCACCGGCGAGATCACCGGAGTGCCGACCGGCTACACCGACCTCGACCGGCTCCTCCTTGGTCTCCAGCCCTCGAACCTCGTGGTGGTCGCAGCCCGCCCCGGCGCCGGCAAGACGAGCCTGGCGCTCGGCGCCGCCGCGAACGTCGCGATGGTGTCCCGCAAGCCCGTCCTCTTCTTCTCGATGGAGATGGGCACGCTCGAGCTCACGAAGCGGCTCCTGGCCGGCGAAGCGCGCGTCGACGCCCGACGCCTCCAGACCGGCAACATCCCCGAGCAGGACTGGACCCGCCTCAGCCACGCGGTCGGTCGCCTCGCCGAGGCCCCCCTCTTCATCGACGACAACCCGCACTGCACGGTCATGGAGATGCGAGCCAAAGCCCGACGCACCAAGGCCAAGCACGGCGACCTCGGTCTCGTCGTGGTCGACTACCTACAGCTCATGACCCCGATGGGCAAGCGGGCCGAGAACCGCCAGGTCGAGGTCGCCGAGATCTCCCGCGGCTTGAAGATCCTGGCCCGCGAGCTGCACTGCCCGGTCATGGCCTGCTCGCAGCTGAACCGCCAGCTCGAGTACCGGCAGGACAAGCGGCCGATGCTCGCCGACCTCCGCGAGTCCGGCTCCCTCGAGCAGGACGCCGACGTCGTCGCCTTCATCTACCGCGACGACATCTACAACCCGGACTCCGACCAGCGCGGCACCGCGGAGATCATCGTCGCCAAGCACCGCAACGGACCCACCGGCACCACCCGGCTCGCGTTCGTCGACCGGCTGACGAAGTTCGCCGACATGGCGCCCGACTAGCCAGACCACGACCCGCCGCCGGTCGCTTGACTCGTTAGAAATCCCTTGGGGCTACTACCTCGAGAGCCTCCGGCGCCTGTGCGCCACCGGCACCGGCCAACCGTTCCGCCCCGCGACCTGAAGGACCGGCGTGCACCAGACCCGACTCGACGAGCCGTCCGACTACCGCGACCGGCGCGAAGCGCTGCGCCTCGCTGAGATCGAGCTCATGCGCCAGCGCGAGCGCGTCGCCGCGCTCCGCCGCGCCCTGCCTCCCGGCGCGCTCGTCGACGACTACGTCTTCGAGGAAGGGCCGGCACGCCTCGACGACGGGGACACGCCGACCACCACGGTCCGGCTCACCGAGCTGTTCCGCTCGCCGTCCCGGCCGCTGCTCATCTACCACTTCATGTACGGCAAGGCCCAGACCGAGGCCTGCCCGATGTGCACGCTCTGGATCGACGGGTTCAACAGCGTCGCGACCCACCTGGCCCAGAACGCCGACCTCGCGATCGCGGCCGCCGCCGACGTCCCGACCCTCCGCGCGCACGCGCGGCACCGCGGCTGGGACCGGCTCCGCCTCCTCAGCTGCGCCGGGAGCACCTTCAAGTACGACCTCGGCAGCGAGGACCCGGACGGCGTCCAGGACTCCACCATCTCGGTCTTCACCCTCGACCCCGACGGACGGCCGCGGCACACCTACACCGCGCACCCGACCATGGCGCCCGACATCAACGAGCGAGGCATCGACCTGCTCTCGCCGGTCTGGCACCTCCTCGACCTCACGCCCCAGGGGCGCGGCGACTGGTACGCGCGGCTCGAGTACCCGTCCACCTGAGCGGCCGGCGGGTCAGTGCTGACCGGGTCGCACGTCCTGCTCTGATCGGTGCCACACCGGGCTGTCGCCCGCCGTCTCGACGTTGAAGCCGTAGTCGAACGCGAGCGTGCCGCCGAGCGTGCCGCCGAGGACGGTCAGCGCCGCGGCCGCGAGGCTCAGCCCGAGCGCCACCCCCGGCGTCGAGTGCTGGCCCGGGTACGCGAGGATCCGCAGGGCGACGTTCACCAGGACGAGCGTCGTCACGGTCAGCATCGTGACGGCGTGCGCGTTGGCCGTCCGGCGGGCCTGGGTCCCGGCCTCCGTCGAGCGCAGCCAGTCCCAGAAGCCGGTGAGCGCGGCGAGGAGCGACACCGCGGCGCCGCCGACGAGCGCGAAGGTTCCGGCCCGGTAGAAGTCGCGGGCCCACGCGTTCGTGTGCCCGACGACCGAGACGAGGTCGAACCCGGCCACGAGCACGTACGCGCCGATCGGCACGTCGGTCAGGGGCGGGTGCAGCGGCTTCCCGGCCCATCCGCGCAGCCCCTTGAAGGCGCGACCGCGCAGGGTGAGCGCCGGGCGGAACGAGAAGTGACGCATCCGGGACCTCCTCGGGCTAGGCCTCGCAGGGTCGTTCAGGCGCGGGACATGGCTTGGTCGACGGCTGGGGTCGGCGGCGCCTGCGCGGCGCGAGACCGTGCCAGCGCGATGAGTCCGACCAGCATCGCGAGGGCCGAGGCGGCGATGAGGATCCGGTCGCCATTGCCCCGCGCGTGGAGATGCTCCCGCAGGATCACCAGTCCGACGACGGCCGCGACGACCGGCTCGGCGACCTCCATCGACGGCAGCGCGGCCGCGAGCGACCCGGCCTGGAGCGCGCTCTGCACCATCACGAGGCCGCTCAGCGACAGGACGGCGACGCCGTAGAGCTCCCAGTGCCAGAAGATGGAGATCGGGTTCTGACCCACGATGTGGACGACGACCTTCGTCAGCGCGGCGTTGACCCCGAAGGTCATGCCGCTCGCCAGTCCGAACAGCGTGGCCCGAGCGGGGCCGTGCACGTGGCGGCGGGTCAGCGCCGCGACCCCGACGACGACGGCCAGCACCACGAGGGCGGGAGCCCAGGACGACGCCGAGACGGTCACGCGCCCCTCGCTCGGGGAGGCGACGGCGAGGAAGATCGAGAGGCCCGCGCAGAGCAGCGCGGCGGCGGCGAGGTCGGACTTGAAGAGCCGCCGATCGTTCACCTCGGCGTCGAGCAGCAGCGAGAACAGCAGCCCGAGCGCGCCGAGCGGCGCGACGACGAGCAGCGCGCCGAACGCCAACGCCGCGGCCTGGGCGCCGTAGCCGCCGACATCGGCCGCGAACCCGGCCAGCCAGACGGGGCGGCGAGCCAGGGTCACGAGCAGCTTGGGCCGCAAGGACTCGTCGGCGGGTGCCTGGGCCGCGACGCGCTGCTCGACGACGTTCGACGTCGCGAACAGCAGCGCGGACGTGAGGGCCAGCACGATCGCCAGCCCCAAGCTGAAGCTCACCGCATGTCCCGCACGACCCTCGACACCATCGGGCGCCTTGGTCGGCCGCCCGGTCGGATCCCCGCACGGTAGCGAACCCGTGGCCCGCACCCCGCCGGTTCAGGGACGCGCGGCCGGGGAACCCACCACCGGCGGGTCTCAGTCAGGCGAGTCGCCATCCTCTGACCCGGGGGTCGGCTGCTCCGGCCGAGCCGACGGATCCGGGCCGTCGTCATCGATGAGCACGTGCAGCTCCTCGTCCAACCGCTCCCGCAACGCCCGCAGCTCTCGGAGGACCCTGGCCGTCTGGCGCGCGACCTTCGGCAGCTCCTGGGGGCCCAGCACGATCAGGGCGACCGTGAGGACGATGAGGATATGGACGGGCGACAGCAGGCCCGTCATGGTCGAGCCGTGCCCCGGACGCGGGTCAGGCGTCCTGGCCCTTCGCGTCGGTCTCGTCGCCCTCTTCGTGCAAGCCGCGCTTGAGCTCCCGGCTCGCCTGGCCGATCGAGCGGGCCAGCTTCGGAAGCTGCGAGCTGCCGAAGAGCAACGCGATGAGGCCGAGCACGAGGAGCGCCTCCCAACCGATGATCTCACCGAGGATCGGAGTCATGTGGGGGTCCTCTCTTGCTGACCGTTCGGCACCGGGACCGAGCCCGGACGTGTCCCTACGGTACGCCACCCGCAGGGGTCGGCGACCACCGCGGGCGTGGGCCAGCGCTGCCGCGGGGGTGACCCGCCGACGGGCCGCCGGTGAGCCGGGGGCGACCCGGGCCGAGACCGAGCTCTGGCCGGTCGGGAGCTCAGAAGAGGCGCAGGTCGGGCGGCGCGTCGGCGCGCAACCCGTCGAGGTCGACCTCCCGGCACTCGACCCCACGACTCTCGGCGAACACCCTGGCCTGCGGTTTCACGCGGGTCGCGACGAGCATCGCCCGGATGGGGGCGAGCGAGCCGTCCCGGTCGAGGCGTTCCTTGTAGCGGAGCAGCTGCTCGACGCCGGCGATCTCGGCGACCCGCTTCACCTCGACCGCGACGGCGGTCCCGTCGCCGTCGCGGCACAACAAGTCGACGGGCCCGACGTCCGTCGGGTACTCGCGGCGCACGAGCCGCCAGTCGGCCCCGAGGGTCTGCACCTGCGCCGCCAGCAGCGCCTGCAGCTCCGCCTCCACACCGTCCTTCGCGAGGCCCGGGTCCTCACCGAGCTCGAAGGACGAATCGAAGACCACCTCGTGCAGCTCGACGGCCAGCCGCTCCCCGGCCGGGTTGGTGGCGACCAGCGTCCCGTCGGTCTCGACGATCGAGCACGGCGGGCTCATCCAATTGAGCGGCTTGTACGCCTTGGCGTCCGCGTGGATCGCGATCGACCCGTCGTCCTTCACGAGGATGAGGCGCCGCGCCTCGGGCAGGCGGGCGCCGAGCCGCCCGGTGTACACGACCGAGCACCGCGCCACGACCAGCCGCACGGCGCGTTCGTACCACGCCCGCCACGGTGCCGGGATCTACGATGCCCCCGGCCCGACCGCCGACCGGGGGTGAGGCACATGCTGGCCACCTACAACAGCGACCTCTACAACATCGTGAAGGTGCTGCACATCCTGTGCGCCATCATCGGGTTCGGGGGTGTGCTGCTCAACGGCGTCTACGGCGCGCAGGCCAAAGCGCCGCGGCGGCCGCGAGGCCGCCGCGATCGGGCACGCCGTGTTTCGCGTGTCCACGATTGCCGAGTACTTCATCTACGCCGTGTTCCTCCTCGGCCTCGCGCTGGTCGGCCTCGGCAACAACCTCTTCGACTTCGGCCAGACCTGGATCTGGCTGTCGATCGTCCTCTTCATCGCGGCGCTCGGCCTCTCGCACGGGGCGCTGCGCCCCGCGTCCGTCGCATGAACGCGCTGCTCGACGAGCTCGCCGAGGTCCCCGCCCGTGGCAGCGGCCCGCCGCCGCAGGCCGCCGAGCTCGACGCGATCACGAAGCAGATCGCCATCGTGGAAGCCATCCTCGACGTGGTCTTCGTCGTCCTCCTGGTCTTCATGGTCTTCAAGCCCGGCGGGCCGCGCCTCTGACCGCGCCACCGGGCGCCACCGACCCCGGCGCTACCGTGCCCTCGTGAACTTCTACGGCCAGGTGCTGCTCGAGCTGACGACCGCGCTCGGCGCGGCGCTGTTCGTCGCCAACGCGTACGCGCTGCTCCGACGCGGCGCGGACCGACAACGCGCCGCGCGGGAATCCGCGTCCCGGTCCCGTCCCGGCAGCCCCGTCCGCAAGCAGGTCCGTGTCGCCACGACCGGCAACCTGCCGCAGGCGCCCGTGGCCCGGACCGCGACGTTCATGGTGCTCGGCCTTGGCGTCGCGATCGTCGGTCTCGCCTCGCTCACGCACTGACCGCCCGGATCAGCCGGCGCCGCACCGGCGTTGCACGCCGTCGCCGAGGACGAGGATGATGGCGGACCAGCGACGAACAGGCCCCCATGCCGCGCAGCGAGATCGACACCCGCACGGCGCCGCGCTGACCATGCCCCGCGACGTCCTGCACGACCTCGTCACGACCCCCGCGCGCCGCGGCGAGTACCTCCGCCTCGGCCACTGGGACGACCGCACCCTCGCCGGGCAGGTCCGCCGCCACGCGGCGACACGACCCGATCGTCCCGCCGTGATCGACGACGCCGACCGGATCCACACCTACCGGGACCTGGCGAGCGACGCCGGCCGCGTCGCGGCCCAGCTGGCGGCGCGGGCGTGGAGGCCGGCGACGTCGTGTCCGTCCAGCTCCCGAACTGGTACGAGACCGTCGTCGTCGCGGTCGCCGTCCAGGCCGTGGGCGCCGTCATCAACCCGCTGCTGCCCAACTACCGACGTCGGGAGCTGCACCCACGTCTTCACGACGGCCCGTCCCGCCGCCATCGTCACGCCCACCGAGTACCGCGGCTTCGACCACGTGGCCCTCGTCGACGAGGTGGTCGCCGCCACCGGTGTGGCCCCCCACCACGTCGCGCGTCGGCCCGAGCGGTTCCCGCGGCGTGACCCTGGAGGAGCTCCGCAGCGGGCCCGACACGCCGCTCGGCCCCGGCCCGAACGCCGCGGCGGTGTCCGAGCTCATCTTCACGTCGGGGACCGAGGCCAGCCCGAAGGCGATCATGCACACCGAGCAGACGGCCAACTTCAGCGTGCGCGTCGCCTACCGCGATCTCGGCCTGACCGGCGACGACGTCGTGTGGATGCCGTCGCCCGTCGGCCACTCCACCGGCTTCAACTACGGGCTGCGCTTCGCGCTCTACCACGGGCTGCCGCTCGTGCTGCAGGACCGGTGGGACGCCGCCGCGGCGATCCGTCTCGCCCGCGACCATCACGCCACCTACACCCTGGCCGCCACCACGTTCCTCCAGGACCTCGTCGAGGAGGCCGGCCGGTGCCGCGTGCGGCTCCCCGAGCTGCGCTGCTTCGGCTGCGGCGGCGCGCCCGTCCCGCCGGACCTCGTCCACGCCGCCGGCGACGTCGGCATCAACGTCCTGCGCCTCTACGGCTCCACCGAGGTGCTCGTCGCGACGTGGAACCGGCCCGGCAGCCCAGCCCGGCAACGCACGGACACCGACGGCGTGGCGATGAGCGACGTCGAGGTCGAGATCCGACGACGACGATGGGACGACCGCCCCCACGGGCGAACCCGGCGAGATCTACGTGCGCGGTCCGAACACCTGCGTCGGGTTCTTCCGCGACGCCGAGCGGACGGCCGCCACCTTCGACGACGCCGGCTGGGTGCGCAGCGGCGACCTCGGGGTGCTCGACGGCGCCGGCGTCTGACGGTCAGCGGACGCAAGAAGGAGATCATCATCCGCGGGGGCGTCAACATCGCGCCCCGCGAGATCGAGGAGCTGCTCGTCGCCTTGCCCGAGGTCGAGCGGGCCGCCGTCGTCGGCCTCCCCGATCGCCGCCTCGGGCGAGCGGGGCTGCGCCTGCCTGGTCCTGCGCCCCGGCGCGACGCTGACCTTCGAGACCCTCGTGGCGCGGCTCCGCGACACCGGCCTCGCGACCTACAAGCTGCCCGAGTCCCTGGCGATCCTCGACGCCCTGCCGACCACCGCGTCCGGCAAGGTGCAGAAGCACGAGATCGTCCGCGCGCTGACGAACGGCTCCTCGTGACCGCCCGCGACGCCCCGCTCGTCGTCGAGCGCCACGACCTCGGTGACGGCGCGACCGCGGCGGTGCTGCGCCTGAACCGTCCGGCGTCCCTGAACGCCATCGACTGGGACACGGTGCGCGCCCTCGACGCCGCCATCACCGACGTCGACCGACGACGACGGCGTCCGGGTCGTCCTCGTGACCGGCACCGGCCGGGCCTTCAGCGGCGGCGGCGACCTGCAGAGCTACGTGACGCTCCAGCGCGACCCGGTCGCGTTCCCGCAGTTCGTCGCCGAGCTGCACACCACGTCTTCGGGCGGCTTCGTCGCCTCGCCGAGCCGGTGATCGCCCTCGTCAACGGCGTCACCGCCGCGGCGGGCCTCGAGCTGGTCCTCAACTGCGACTTCGCGCTCATCGCCCGGTCGGCGCGGATCGGCGACGCGCACCTCAACTTCGGGCAGATGGGCGGCGGTGGGGTGCTCACGCTCCTGCCGCGGGCGATCGGTCGGGCCCGGGCCACCGAGCTCCTCTTCACCGGCCGCTTCCTCGACGCCGACGACGCCGTCGCCTGGGGCCTGGCCACCCGCGTGGTCGACGACGGCGAGCTCCTCGACGCCGGCCTCGAGCTGGCGCGGGGCATCGCCGCGAAGAGCGCCCTGGCGCTGGCCAACGCGAAGGAGGTGCTCGAGACGGTGTGGTCCCGCAACGCCAGCGTCGACGACGGCCTCGCGTACGAGCTCGAGCGCAACGCCGACTACTGCCTGACGTCCTACGACGCCCGCGAGGGCCTGGCTCGCCTTCGCCGAGAAGCGAGCACCCCGCTTCGAGGGCCGATGAGCCCCGAGACGGCGTCCGCCGCGCCCGAGGCCGACGCCGACAGCCAGTTCTACTGGGACGGCCTCCGCCGCCACCAGCTGCTCGTGCAGCAGTGCGCGAGCGTGCGGCGAGCACCGCTTCCCGCCGCTGCCCGCCTGCCCGGCCTGCGGAACCCCCGGCGGCACCGTCGTCGAGGTGGACGCGCGCGGGCGTGTCTACTCGTGGATCGTCGTGCACCGCGCCCTCGTCGACCGGTTCGCCGACGAGGTCCCGTACACGATCGTCGTCGTCGAGCTGGAGGCCGGATGCCGCGTGGTCGCACGGCTCGACCCGGCGACCGCGGTCGCCGCCGACCTGCCCGTGCTCGGGCACTACGTCGACCACGGCGACTGGACCGAGCTGCGGTTCCGGGCGGCGTGACCCGTCCCGCCCGCGCCGCGATCGCCGGGGTCGGCTACTCGCCGCTCACGCGCCGCTCCGGTCGCAGCGTCCTGGCGCAGGCCCTCGAGGCGTGCCGCGACGCGCTCGACGACGCGGGCCTCGCCCCGTCGGCGGTCGACGGCATCGCGAGCTTCATGCTCCTCCACGACTCCGTGCCGGCGCAGGCGGTCGCCACCGGCCTCGCCGTCCCCGGCCTGCGCTTCGCCGTCGACGCGCAGCTCGGCGGCCAGGCGCCCTGCTACCTCGTCGGCCTCGCCGCGGCCGCCGTCGAAGGTGGCCACGCCGACGCCGTCCTCGTGTTCCGCGCCTGAACGGCCGATCCGGCGCCCGCGTCGGCACGATGGCGTTCCCCGGCCCGGCCGCCCAGTACCGCTACCCGATCGGGTACGACGCCTACCTCATGTACGTCGCGATGTGGGCCCAGCGGTTCCTGCTCGAGACGGGGCAAGGCCCCGAGGACCTCGGCGCGGTCGCGGTCGCGCAGCGGGCGTGGGCCGCCGACAACCCGCGGGCCGTCAAGCGCCAGCCGCTGAGCCTGGACGAGTACCTCGCCGCGCCGCTCGTCGTCGAGCCGTTCCGCGCCGACGACTGCACGACCGAGGTCGACGGCGCCTGCGCCGTGCTGGTCACCTCGCTCGAGCGGGCCCGGGACCTGCGCCACCCCCCGGCGAGCGTCGCGTCCTGGGCGTACCGAGCCGGCCCCCGGTCCGGCCTCGACATCGGTGACCATCTGCTGTGGCGGGACTACACGCGCAACTACACGACGTATCTGCGCGACGAGCTCTTCGCGGGGCGGGCGTCGTGCCGGCCGACGTCGAGGTCGCCGAGATCTACGACTGCTTCACGAGCACCGTCCTCATGGGCCTCGAAGGGCTCGGCCTCACCGGACGGGGAGAGTCCGGCGGGCTCGTGCGCAGCGGCAGCACCGCCCGCGAGGGACGGCTACCGGTGAACACCCACGGCGGGCTCCTCGCCGAGGGCTACCTCCACGGGATGAACACCGTCGCCGAGGCCGCGCTCCAGGTCCAGGGCCGCGGCGGCCCGCGACAGGTGCCTCGTCACGACGTGTGCGTCGTCACCTCCGGCGCGCTCATGGACGGGTCGGCCCTCCTCCTCACCACGGACCGCTGACCGCCGCGGCACTCGGGCCGCGTGTGGCCCCGCTGGCGACGCCCGCGGGTCAGCAGCGCGCGACCTGCAGCGACAGTTTGGAGCGGGTGACGGGAATCGAACCCGGGTTCTCAGCTTGGGAACGGGCCACTGATGTGCTGACCTCGCCTACATGCCGCCGCGGAACATGATCTGGTTGCGCACCGCTCGGGCGATCATCGGCAGCACCGCGGGCTCGGTGACGCCGGCCGGGATCACCTCGCCGGCGACGATGAGCTGGGCACGCTCCATCAGCGGTCCCCAGGCCGGGGGTTCGCTCCCGGCGTACACCCGCGGGCGCGGCTCTGGGCCGTCGAGCCCCGTCTTGCCCCAGTGCTTGCCGGCCACGAGGATCGCGCCGAGCGCGGCGTCGCGCAGCGGGGGCGCCTGGCTGCCGCCGAGCGAGGTCTCCATGCGATGGAACACCGCGTCGCGCGCCGCGACATCGCGCACCTTGTAGCACGGCAGGTTCCCCGTCGGGATGAGCCCGAGCAGCTTCTTGCGGGGCTCGTCAGCCTCGAGGCGCCCTGCCGCGACCAGCGGGTCGACGACCCGCTCCAACGCCCGTGAGGTCTCGCGCCGGATCGCGTGCACGAACTCGTCCTCGCTCGGCGCCGGGCCACCGTCCACCCACTCCTCTGCGAGCAGCGCACCGCAGATCGTGCTCCGCGAGCCGTCGTGTGCATACCCGATCTGGCGCCACTTGTCCGCCGGCAGCATGAGCAGCACCAGCTCGTCGGCGAACTCACCCATGCGCGTCTCCTGGGTGGCCCTCGATTCGCATGCCCCGATCCTGCACCGCCGCGCGCGGCGGGCCCTGAGTAGGCGGTACTCAGTCGGCGAAGGCCGTTCCCCCGAATGGAGAGGGCGCAGCGGAGCGCTCAACCCGTCGTGCAACGGAGCGGGTGACGGGAATCGAACCCGCGTTCTCAGCTTGGGAAGCTGATGTTCTGCCGCTGAACTACACCCGCGCGTGGCCGGCGAGGCTAGCAAACGGCCTCGAAACCGACTCTTCGTGGTGCAACGCGCGGGTCGTCCGCGTGCCCGGTGGTCGGTCGCTCGGGCGGGACGCGGGACCAACCGTGGGGGTTGAGGCCGCTACCGCGCGGCCGGGTTCGTGACGAACTGACTCATGGGTGTGGTGTCGATGTGGATGAACCCGCGGAACGGGTAGTCGAGCCCGGCGACGAGGGCGAGCGTCATCGACAGTGCGATGGCGAGGGCCGCCAGGATGAGCAGGTGGGAGCGGCGATGGCGGGTGTCCATGGCCGCGGCGACCGCGAGCGTGGTGGCGGCGAGCACGGCGAGGATCGCGAACAGGGGAGCGGGGATCGTGGCCGTGGCCGCGTTCGTGAGCCGGCTCCGCGTCTGTGACACCTGGCCGAGCGCGGTGAGGATCTGCTGGTAGGCGGCCTGGTCGGACGCGGCGTGGGGTTCGATCGTCGCGACGACCCGGTAGAGCTGGTCGAGCGACGCGTCGGCCCGCGGGCTGGGCTGGGAGGTGCGCTCCAGGTACGGGAGCCCGTCACGCAGGTCCTCCTCGGCGTAGCGAAGCGCGGCGGCGCGGATGGCGGCGCCGTCCCGCCCGGGGAGGTTGCGACTGTTCTCGACCACGATGCTCAGCTCAGCGGCCTTGTCGGAGACCTGCGACTGGGCGCTGCGGAGCTGGGTGTACTCGTCGACGATCACGAAGGCGACGAGGACGGCGTAGATCGTCGCGAGCGCCTGCAGGGTGGTCGCCGCCGTCGGACCCGCACGGGCTCGGACGTCCGGCTGCAGCCGGCGGCGCAGGAGGCTGTCGACGCCGATCGTGAAGAGGAGCGCGCCGAAGGCGAACAGCGTGAAGAGCGCCCAGGCGGGCAACGACCCGATCCAGGTCATGGGTCAGGCAGACGGCGAGTCGGCCCGGGCCGGCTGGCCCGATGTCGAGCCGTGGTCGAGCGCGTCGAGCAGCACCTCGGCGATGTCTTGGACCCGGACGTCGTCGTCGCGCTGGGCTTCCTTCACGCCGTCCTCGAGCATCACGTAGCAGAAGGGGCACGCGACGGCGATGCGGCTCGCCCCCGTCGCCAGCGCCTCCTGGGACCGCTCGGTGTTGACCTTCTTCCCGACGTGCTCCTCCATCCACATCCGGGCTCCGCCGGCGCCGCAGCACATCCCGCGTGTGCCGTTGCGGGGCATCTCGACGATCTCGATGCCGCGCAGCGACCCGACGACACGGCGTGGAGCGAGGTATACGTCGTTGTGACGGCCCAGGTAGCAGGAGTCGTGGTACGTCACCCGCTCCTCGAGCGAGGCACCGTCGAGGTTGAGTCGACCGTCGTCGATGAGTTCCATCAGCAGCTGCGAGTGGTGCACGACCTCGTAGTTCCCACCGAGCTGCGGGTACTCGTTCTTCAGCGTGTTGAAGCAGTGCGGGCACTGGGTGATGACCTTGCGGACGCCGAGCCCGTTCAACACCTCGATGTTCTGCATCGCCAGCATCTGGAAGATGTACTCGTTGCCCGACCGGCGAGCCGGGTCGCCCGTGCACAGCTCGCTCGGCCCGAGAATCGCGAAGTCGAGCCCGGCGCGCTGCAGCAGCGTGGCGACGGCCCGGCTGGCCCGCTTGTTGCGGTCGTCGAAGCTGCCGGCGCAGCCGACCCAGTACAGGTACTCGTGCTCGAGCGGGCCCGACGCGTCGATGATCGGTACGCCGTCGAGGTCGCGGGACCAGTCGGCCCGGTCCCCCTGGTTCATCCCGTAGACGTTCGCCGGAGTTCTCCATGGACCGGTAGGTGTTGCCCAGCTCGGTCGGGAAGTTGCTCTCCATCAGCGTCAGGTAGCGCCGCATGTCGAGGATCTTGTCGAGGATCTCGATGTCCACCGGGCAGATCTCGTCGCAGGCCTTGCAGGTCGTGCAGGCCCAGAGCTCGTCCGGCGTGATGCGCTCGAACACCGAGTCGGCACCGATCGTGATGTCACGGTCGACGCCGACGGGGGGCGCGACGACCGGGTCACCGGTCGCGGCCATCACCTCCCCGACCTTCAGGACGATCTCGCGCGGGTCGAGCGGCTTCCCGGTGGCGTGCGCCGGACACACGGACGTGCACCGGCCACAGATCGTGCAGGCGTCCGTGTCGAACAGCTGCTTCCACGTGAAGTCCTCGACGGTCGAGGCCCCGAACGTCTCGAGCTCGGTCTCCATCAGGTTCGGCATCGGCCGCATCGCACCCTTCGGACGTTCCCGATCCCGCAGGTACATGTTCATCGGTGACGTGAACATGTGGCGCAGCTTCGTGGCCGGCAGGATCACCAGGAAGGCGACGAACGCCGCGGCGTGCACGATCCACATCGTGCGGTGCAGGTCCGACAGGGTGCTGTGCGACCAGTGCGCCCACAGGGCCGAGAGTCCCCAGCCGACGAAGGACCACTCCTCGAAATGGGGTCGGCCCTCCAGCGCGATCCGGAACCCCTCGATGAGGAATCCGGTGACCCCGATCAGGAGGAGCGTCCCCAGGATCACCGCGTCCTCGGGCTTGGTCTTGATCCGGATCCGGTAGGGCCGTACCAGGTAGCGGCGGCCGACCGCCCAGACGAGCCCGATGATGAAGACGATCCCGAAGAGGTTCGCGGTGGCCTTGTACGACTCGTAGACCGTGCCGTGCAGGAACTTCAGCGCCGGCGGCATCTGGTGGTCGATCTCGAGCACGACCGTCGCCGCGAACAGCACGAGGAACCCGAAGTAGATGCAGGCGTGCATGAGCCCGGCGGTCGGGTCCCGCAAGAGGGTGCGCATCCACACGCCCGACCGGAAGTCCCGGAGCCGGCGGTGCACGTTCGCACGAGTCGTGCGGCGGTCGTCCGGTCCGCCGCGCAGGTAGTTGCGGACCCGGGTCGAGGCGAGCCAGGCGCAGACGACGAGCATCACGGCGACGGTGCCGTAGAACAGCCAGTAGACGGGGTCGGGGATGTCGAAGAACGTCGTGCGGGACACCCGCGAGGTGTCGGTCCACTGCGTCACCCGCGGGATCACGCCGGAGGCGATCGTTCCCGCGGCGACGAGGACGCCAAGGAGGAGGACGAGCTGGCTCGGCTTCAGCGGGAAGCGGCGCCGCACGCTGAGCAACCTAGCGCCGGCCTGTTGCCGCGGCGGGATGGTGCGGGCGCGGTCGCCCGCCGGCTCACTGCGGCGACTTGGCGTCGTACTCGCGCAGGCGGTGGGCCAGGCCGGTCAGCAGCTTGTGCGCGAAGCCCGGCACCTCGTCGATCATGGCGGCGAACTCGCGTTGGCCGAGGACCGCGAGGTCCATGTCGGTCTCGGCCGTCACCGTCGCGTTGCGGGGTGCCCGGTCGAGGAGGGCTAGGTCGCCGAAGAACGCGTTGGGTCCGAGCGTGGCGACCTTCTTGCCGTGGCGGGAGACGGTCGCGGTCCCGTTGATGATCACGAAGAACTCCGCCCCGGCCGCGCCCTCCCGGACCAGCACCTTCCCGGCGGGCACGTGGACCCGCTCGGTCCGCTTGCCGAGGAGCTCGAGTTCCTTGCGGGAGCAGGCCGAGAAGAGTGGAACCCCGGCCAGGTCGGGCAGGGCGCTTCGCCGCGGCATGCCCGAAATCTACCCGCCAGTGTCAAACGGCGCCCGGAGAACGGGAATAGGCCCACCAGCATCAAAGTTGATACCGTCAGACTCAAGATTTTCGACATGGAGGGGCACGCATGCCTAAGGCCGTCGGCATTGACCTCGGCACCACGAACTCGGTCGTCTCGATCCTCGAGGCGGGCGAGCCGACCGTCATCCCCAACGCCGAGGGGTCCCGCACGACCCCGTCGGTCGTGGCGTTCTCCAAGACCGGCGAGGTGCTCGTCGGCGAGGTGGCGAAGCGTCAGGCGATCACGAACCCCGACCGCACCATCCGCTCGGTGAAGCGCCAGATGGGCACGTCGTGGACCATCGACATCGACGGCAAGAAGTACACGCCGCAGGAGATCTCGGCGCGCATCCTCCAAAAGCTCAAGCGCGACGCCGAGGCGTACCTCGGCGACACGGTCAACCAGGCCGTCATCACGACGCCCGCCTACTTCGACGACGCCCAACGGCAGGCGACGAAGGAGGCCGGTGAGGTCGCCGGATTGGAAGTCTTGCGCATCATCAACGAGCCGACCGCCGCGGCGCTGGCGTACGGCCTCGACAAGGAGCACGACCTCACCATCCTCGTGTTCGACCTCGGTGGCGGCACGTTCGACGTGTCCGTCCTCGAGCTCGGTGAGGGCGTCTTCGAGGTCAAGGCCACCGCGGGCAACACCCACCTCGGCGGCGACGACTGGGACCAGCGGGTCATCGACTGGATGGTCACCGAGTTCAAGGGTGCCCACGGCGTCGACCTCGCCGCGGACAAGATGGCCACGCAACGACTGAAGGAAGCGGCCGAGAAGGCCAAGATCGAGCTGTCCTCCCTCCAGGAGACCTCGATCAACCTGCCGTTCATCACGGCGACCCAAGACGGTCCCCTCCACCTTGAGCTCAGCCTCTCGCGAGCCAAGTTCCAGGAGCTGACCGCCGACCTGCTGGAGTCCTGCAAGGGCCCCTTCGAGCAGGCCATCCGCGACGCCGGCCTGAACGGCGGCGTCGACCGGGTCATCCTCGTCGGCGGCTCCACCCGGATGCCCGCCGTGCAGGACCTCGTGCGCGACCTGACGGGCAAGGAGGGCGACAAGGGCGTCAACCCCGACGAAGCCGTCGCGGTCGGCGCGGCGATCCAGGCCGGTGTGCTGAAGGGCGACGTGAAGGACGTCCTGTTGCTCGACGTCACGCCGCTGTCGCTCGGCATCGAGACGAAGGGCCAGATCATGACCCGTCTCATCGAGCGCAACACCACGATCCCGACGAAGCGCTCCGAGGTGTTCACCACCGCGGACGACAACCAGCCCAGCGTCGAGATCAAGGTGCTCCAGGGCGAGAGCGACATGGCGTACCGGAACAAGATGCTCGGCACCTTCCAGCTGGTCGGGCTCCCGCCCGCACCGCGTGGGGTGCCCCAGATCGAGGTCACGTTCGACATCGACGCCAACGGCATCGTGCACGTCAGCGCCAAGGACCTCGGGACCGGCAAAGAGCAGGCCATGACCATCACCGGCGGCACCGCGCTCGGCAAGGACGAGATCGACCGCATGGTGAAGGAGGCCGAGAGCCACGCCGAGGAGGACCGCCGCAAGCGGGAGGAGGCCGAGACGCGCAACAACGCCGACGCGCTCGTCTTCCAGACCGAGAAGCTGCTGAAGGAGCAGGCCGACAAGGTCTCGGCCGAGGACCGCACCAAGATCGAAGCGGCGCTCGGCGACCTGAAGGCGGCGCTTGCCGGCGCCGACATCGACGCGGTCCGCCAGAAGCATGAGGCGCTCCTCGCCGCCAGCCAGGAGTTCGCGCAGCGCCTGTACCAGGCGGCGCAGGCCCAGCAGGCGTCAGCGCCGCCGTCGGGCGGCGGGGCGTCGCAGCCGTCGGACGACGAGGTCGCCGACGCGGAGATCGTCGACGACGGTGAAGAGCGCAGCGCCTAATGCCCGAGTCCGAATCGGTTCACGCAGACGAGGACGACGTGCTCGACGCACCCGCCGACTCGGGTGAGGCCGAGGCCGAGCTCGAAGCGGACTTCGTCGCGCTCAGCAAGGAGCGCGACGAGCTGCGGGGGCTCGCGCAGCGCGTCCAGGCGGACTTCGAGAACTACCGGAAGCGGATGCTCCGCGAGCAGATCGACGCCATCGCGCGTGCCAGCGAGACGCTCGTGGAGCAGCTGCTCCCGGTGCTCGACAGCGCGTCGTTGGCGCTCGCCCAGCTCGACGACGCCGACGACCGGGTGCGCAAGGGGATCGAGCTGGTCTTCGCCGGGCTCACCGACGTGCTCGAGAAGGCGGGCCTAGAGCGCATCGACGACACCGACGTGCCCTTCGACCCCAACGTGCACGAAGCGGTCATGCAAGAGGGCGGCCCCGGCGGCGAGCCGGTCGTCGCCGAGCTGGTCCGCCCCGGCTACCGGCTGAAGGGCAAGGTGCTGCGCCCGGCGATGGTCAAGGTCGGCCACCACACGACGGACTGACGCCCCGATGGCACCCCAGCGCGATTGGTTCGAGAAGGACTACTACGGCGTGCTCGGCGTCGAGCCCGGCGCCAGCGACCGTGAGGTCCAACGCGCCTACCGGCGTCTCGCCAAGGCGAATCACCCGGACGCGAACGCGGGCGACGCCGCGGCCGAGGAGCGGTTCAAGGAGATCTCCGCCGCGCACGAGGTCCTCGGCGACCCCGAGAAGCGCAAGGAGTACGACCAGGTGCGTGAGATGGTCGCCTCGGGTGTCGGCCCCGGCGGATTCGGCCCGGGCGCGGGTGGCGGCTTCGGGCCCGGGTTCGGCGGTGCCACGTTCCACTTCGACGATGGGGGTGGGCTCGGCGACCTGCTCGGGAACCTGTTCGGCGCGCGGCAAGGGGCCCGCCGGCGCGGCCGCGCCCCGACGGGTCCGGTGCGCGGTGCCGACCTCGACGCGGAGCTGCATCTCGACTTCGTCGACGCGGTCCACGGGGTCACGACCTCGGTCGGGGTCACCTCCGACGCGACGTGCTCGGTCTGTGGTGGCAGCGGCGCGGAGCCCGGCACGTTCCCGCAGCCGTGTCCGACGTGCGGCGGCACCGGCGCGGTCGCGGTCGACCAGGGCCCGTTCTCGTTCTCCGAGGTGTGCCCGACGTGCGGCGGTCGTGGCGAGACCATCGAGCATCGCTGCAAGAAGTGCCGCGGCACCGGCGTCGAGCGCCGCCGCCGCGAGGTCAAGGTGCGGATCCCCGCCGGGGTCCGCGACGGGCAGCGCATCCGGGTGAAGGGTCGGGGCGCCGCTGGGCGCACTGGCGGGCCGCCCGGTGACCTCTTCGTGACCGTGCACGTCGGTCAGCACTCGCTCTTCGGCCGGCAGGGCAAGACGAACCTGACCGTCACCGTCCCCGTCACGTTCCCGGAGGCGGCGCTCGGCAGCCAGGTCAAGGTCCCGACGTTGGACGGACCCGTGACCGTCAAGGTCCCTGCCGGGACCCAGTCGGGCAAGACGGTGCGCGTCCGCGGCCGTGGCATCCAGCCGGCCACGGGCAACCCGGGCGACCTGCTCGTCACCTTCGACGTCGTCGTGCCCACGGCGTTGACCGACGAGCAGCGCGCCGCGGTCAGTGCGCTGGCCGAGCAGCTGCCGGAGAACCCCCGCGACCGGCTCGGCGTGTAGTGGGGTAGGGGGAGGGAGGACCGATGGACGAGCGGGACCGAGCCCTGTACATCATTTCGGTCGCGGCCGAGCTGGCCGGCGTCCACGCCCAGACGCTGCGGATCTACGAGCGCAAAGGGCTGATCGAGCCTCGCCGCACCCAGGGCGGGAGCCGCCGCTACTCCGACCGCGACATCAGCCTGCTTCGGCGCATCCAAGAGCTCACCAACGACGGCGTCAGCCTCGCCGGCGTGCGCCGGATCCTGTCCCTCGAAGCCGACCTCGAGGACGCGCGGGACCGGATCGCCGAGCTCGAGGCCGCGATCGAGCAGCTGCGCGCCGAGGCGCGCGAGCAGATCGACGCCGTCCACCGGCAGTACCGACGGTCACTGGTGCCGCTCAGCACCGCCGTCGTCCCGGCCCGCCGGTAGGTCAGGACACGATCGACGCCACGAAGGCGCGCACGTCCGTGCTGCTCGGCGCGGCACGCGCGTCCGGCACCACGACCGTGACCGTGAGGGGCCGATCGTCGGCGGTGCGTCCGACGATCTGCTCGACCGAGATGGCCGTCGGCGGGTCCGTGAACTGCAGCAGCCACGCCGGTCCGGCCGCGAGCGTCGTGGCCGCCGAGCTGGTCAGCTCGACCCCCGGGTAGGCCACCGCCACGTCCGCGGTCGCGGTGCGGGCCAGCTCCGCGACGGGGGGCAGTGGCGCGGAGACCGTCCCGACCGTGACCGACACGGTCGAGCGCACCACGCCGTGCGCCGACGCGCCGACGACGAGCTCGACCCCCGTGCCCGGGGTGGCGTGCTCGACCCGCCACGAGGACGGGTAGGTCAACGCGAACCTGCCCCGGGTGTCGTGGTACGAGCCGACCGCGGCGAGCGACGGGCGCAGCGGGTGCGGCGCGAGCAGCGCGGCGCTGGCGGCCCCCGCGAGGAGAAGGGGAAGCGCCGCGGCGAGGAGCACCGCGTGACGTCGGCGCCGGCGGGACGGCGCGGCCTCGACCACCGGGACCGTGACGGTGCGGGCGGCGTCGACCGGCTTGATCTCGAGGCGCGGCGCCTCGGCCACCCGTAGGGTGGCGGTGCCCCAGCGGATCGGGAAGGGGAGGTCCGCCAGCTCCGGACGCCACGCGAGGAACGGCGCACTCAGGGACGGCCCGACGACCCACGCCGTCCAGTGCGCGCCGCCCCACCAGCGCAGCCGGTGGGCGGCGGACAGCGGGTCAGGATGCCACGAGGCCCCTGGGGTTGTTGTGGCGTCGTGTGGGAAGACGGCGTGATCGTCCCACATCCCTCGAGGAACGACAACGTGGCCGGTCGCCCCAGGGAATACAAACTTGATGCAGGCGTTATCAACTTTGAAAGATGGGGAGGTAGCCCAGGATGCCCTTGGACCCGAAGAAGTTCACCCGCAAGACCGGTGAGGCGCTGCAGAGCGCGCAGTCGCTCGCTCAGGCGCGCAACCACTCGCAGGTCGAGCCCGAGCACCTCCTCGCGGCCCTCCTCGGCCAACCCGAGGGCGTGGTGCTGCCCGTGCTCGAGCGCGTCGGGGTCGCTCCCAAGACACTGATCACCCAGGTCGACGAGGCGCTGGCTCGCCGACCGCAGGTCTACGGCGGTGCCCAGCAGGCCCAGCTGGCTCCCGACGCCTTCCGGGTCCTCGAGGCCGCGGACACGGCCCGCCAGGACCTCGGTGACGACTACCTCTCCACCGAGCACATCCTGCTCGCCATGAGCGAGGTCGTCGGCGGTGTCGGCGACCTGCTGCGCTCGGACGGCGTCACGAAGGACGCCGTCCTCGACGCGCTGAAGGCCGTGCGCGGCTCCCACCGGGTCACCAGCGAGAACCCCGAGGACCAGTACCAGGCGCTCGAGCGGTACGGGCGCGACCTGACCGAGGAGGCCCGCCGCGGCCGTCTCGACCCCGTCATCGGCCGCGACGAGGAGATCCGCCGCGTGATCCAGGTGCTGTCACGGCGCACGAAGAACAACCCGGTGCTGATCGGCGAACCGGGGGTCGGCAAGACCGCGATCGCCGAAGGCCTCGCCCGACGGATCGTCGAGGGCGACGTCCCGGAGAGCCTCCGCGACAAGCGCCTCATCGCGCTCGACATCGGCGCGATGGTCGCCGGCGCCAAGTACCGCGGCGAGTTCGAGGACCGCCTGAAGGCCGTCCTCAAGGAGATCACCGACAGCAACGGCGAGGTCGTCACGTTCGTCGACGAGCTGCACACCATCGTCGGCGCGGGTGGTGCCGAGGGGGCGGTCGACGCCAGCAACATGATCAAGCCGATGCTGGCGCGCGGCGAACTGCGCATGATCGGCGCCACCACCCTCGACGAGTACCGCAAGTACATCGAGAAGGACGCCGCGCTCGAGCGGCGGTTCCAGCAGGTCTTCGTCGGCGAGCCCTCGGTCGAGGACACCATCGCCATCCTGCGCGGCCTGAAGGAGCGCTACGAGGTCCACCACGGCGTCCGGATCCAAGACGCCGCGCTCGTCGCCGCCGCCGTCCTCTCCTCCCGTTACATCACCGGCCGCCAGCTCCCCGACAAGGCGATCGACCTGGTCGACGAGGCGGCGTCCCGGCTGCGGATCGAGATCGACTCGATGCCCTTCGAGATCGACGTGGTCGAGCGTCGCATCCGGCAGCTCGAGATCGAGAAGGCCGCGCTGGCCAAGGAGACCGACGACTCGTCCCGCACTCGCCTGGACGCGATCGACGCCGAGCTCGCCGAGCTCGCCGAGGAACGTGACGCGATGGTCGCCCACTGGCAGAACGAGAAGGACGCCATCGGCGAGATCCGCGAGCTGAAGGAGCGGCTCGAGGCCGCCCGCACCGACGCCGAGAAGGCCGAGCGGGAAGGCAACCTCGAGCAGGCCGCGTCGCTGCGCTACGGCACCATGCGCGACCTCGACCACGAGATCGCCGCGAAGACCGAGCGGCTCAACGAGCTGCAGCGCGACGAGCAGATGCTGAAGGAAGAGGTCGACGAGGAGGACGTCGCCGAGATCGTCTCGAAGTGGACGGGCATCCCCGTCAGCCGGCTCATGGAAGGTGAGATGGCGAAGCTGGTGCGCCTCGAGGAGGTGCTCCACGACCGCGTCGTCGGCCAGGACGAAGCGGTCGCCGCGGTCGCGAACGCCATCCGCCGGTCCCGTGCCGGCCTCTCGGACCCCAACCGCCCGATCGGGTCGTTCCTGTTCCTCGGGCCGACCGGCGTCGGCAAGACCGAGCTCGCCCGCACGCTGGCCGATTTCCTCTTCGACGACGAGCGGGCCATGGTCCGCATCGACATGTCCGAGTACCAGGAGAAGCACAGCGTGTCGCGCCTGGTCGGCGCACCCCCCGGGTACGTCGGCTACGACGAGGGCGGGCAGCTCACCGAGGCGATCCGGCGTCGCCCGTACGCCGTCGTCCTGCTCGACGAGATCGAGAAGGCCCACCCGGACGTCTTCAACGTGCTGCTGCAGCTGCTCGACGACGGCCGCCTCACCGACGGCCAGGGCCGCACCGTCGACTTCACGAACGTGGCGCTCATCATGACGAGCAACCTCGGCGGCGGCGCCGACGAGGCGGTCGTGATGCAGGCCGTCCGGAGCCACTTCAAGCCGGAGTTCCTCAACCGGATCGACGAGATCGTCATGTTCCATCGTCTCGACGAGCGCCACATCGAGCAGATCGTCGGCCTCCAGGTCGAGCGGCTCCAGGAGCGCCTGGCCGAGCGGGACCTCGGCCTCGAGCTCACCCCCGAGGCGCTGGCCCGCATCGCCCAGCTCGGCTACGACCCTGACTTCGGTGCCCGACCGCTGAAGCGGGTCCTCCAACGGGAGGTGGCCGACCCGATCGCGCTCTCACTGCTGCGGGGCGACTACCACGAGGGTGACGTCGTCGTCGTCGACGCCACCAGCGACGGGCAGCTGGTCTTCAGCCGACGAGCCCCCGTCTCCGCCTGAGGTCGTCGCCGGCCAGCGGGTCGGCGCCCCACCGAGGGTCGTCACACGGTGACGCATCGGCGGGCGCCGGGCTCGCCGATTTCGGCGTCGGCGACCCGCACGCGGTCGACTACCATGCCCGCAACGTGGCTGCTAACGCGCAGACGTGTGCCGATCGCCGCCGGAGGCCGACGTGCCCGGCACGGTGATCGTCGGCACCCAATGGGGTGACGAGGGCAAGGGTCGCTTCACCGACTACCTCGCCAAAGAGAGCACGCTCGTCGTCCGCTACCAGGGCGGCCACAACGCGGGCCACACCCTCGTCGTCGACGGCGAGGTGTTCGCCCTCCAGCTCGTCCCGAGCGGAGTCCTCTACGACCACGTCACCCCGGTGATCGGCAACGGCGTCGTCGTCGACCCGGGCGTGCTCGTCGACGAGCTCGACATGCTCGAGCACAAGGGCGTCGACACCAGCCGGGTCCGCCTGTCCGGCAACGCCCACCTGATCATGCCGTACCACCAGGAGCTCGACCGGGTGAACGAGCGGTTCCTCGGCAAGAACCGGCTCGGGACCACCAAACGGGGGATCGGCCCGGCGTACGCCGACAAGGCGCTGCGCGTCGGACTGCGGGTCCAGGACCTCCTCGACCCGAAGATCTTCCGGGAGAAGCTCGACCTGGCACTGCGCGAGAAGAACGGCGTGCTGACGAAGGTGTACAACCGGCTGCCGCTCGACGCCGACGAGATCTGCCACCGCTACCTCGGTCTCGTGCCGCGCCTCGAGCCCCACATCGCCGACACCGTGCACCTGGTGCACGCCGCGCTCGAGGTCGGCCAGAGCGTCCTCTTCGAGGGGGCCCAGGCCACCTACCTCGACCTCGACCACGGCACCTACCCGTTCGTCACGTCGTCGAACCCGGTGGCGGGCGGCGCGTGCACCGGCGCCGGCGTCGGCCCTCGGGACATCTCCCGCGTCGTCGGCGTCGCGAAGGCCTATGTGACCCGGGTCGGCAGCGGCCCGTTCCCGACCGAGTTGCTCGACGACGACCCCGTGGGCAACCGCCTGGTCGAGCGCGGCGCCGAGTTCGGGACCAACACCGGCCGCCGCCGCCGCCCCGGCTGGCTCGACACGGTGATGCTGCGCCACGCCGTGGCGCTCAACAGCTGCACCGAGCTCGCGGTCACGAAGCTCGACGTGCTGTCCGGCTTCGACGAGCTGAAGGTCTGCGTCGCCTACGAAGGTGACGACGGGCAGCGCTACGACCATGTCCCGTACCACCAGTCCGTGCTGCACAAGGTGCGGCCCATCTACCAGACGCTGCCCGGCTGGCGGGCCGACATCGACGAGGTGCACCGCATCGGCGACCTCCCACCGGAGGCGCGGCGGTTCCTGCAGGTCATCGAGACCGCAGCGGGCGTGCCGGTGACGTTCGTCTCGGTCGGCCCGGGCCGCGAGCAGACCGTCGTCTTGCCTCGCGCCGCGTGACCCGGCGCGCCCTCGTCGTCGGGAGCGGGGGCCGGGAGCACGCCCTCGCCTGGGCGTTGCGGCGCAGCCCGTCGATCGACGAGGTCGTCGTCGCCCCCGGCAATCCTGGCGTCGAGACGGTCGCCGAGCGGGTCGACGTCGCCGCGAACGACCCACGCGCCGTCGCCACCCTGGCCGCCCACCTCGAGGCCGACCTCGTCGTGGTCGGCCCCGAGGAGCCGCTCGTCGCCGGCGTCGCCGACGCGGTGGCCGACGCGGGACGCCTCGTGTTCGGGCCGAGCGCGGCCGCGGCGCGCCTCGAGGGGTCGAAGGGCTGGATGAAGGAGCTGCTGGCCGGCGCCGGGGTGCCGACCGCCGAGCACGCCACCTTCCGCGCCGACCAGGAGCAGGAGGCCCTCGCCTTCCTCGGCACCCTCGACGGCCTCTACGTCGTGAAGACCGACGGCCTCGCGGCGGGCAAGGGCGTGGTCGTGACCGAATCCCGCGGCGACGCCGGCGACGCGGTGCGCCGCTACCTCAGCGGCGACGCGTTCGGCGACGCGGGACGCACGGTCGTGATCGAGGAAGGCCTCCGCGGGCCCGAGCTGTCGCTGCTCGTCGTGTGCAACGGCGACCCGGATGGCGCGGTGCCGCTCGCGCCCGCCCAGGACTTCAAGCGCATCGGGGACGGCGACACCGGCCCGAACACCGGTGGGATGGGCGCCTACTCACCCGTCCTGGTCGCCGGGCCCGAGCTCGTCGAGCAGGTCATGGCGGTCGCGGTGCGACCGACCCTGCACGCCCTCGCGGCCCGGGGCGCGCCCTATCGCGGGGTGCTCTACGCCGGGCTGATGCTCACCGCCGACGGGCCGAAGGTGATCGAGTACAACGTGCGCTTCGGCGACCCGGAGTGCCAGGTCGTCGTGCCCCGGCTCACCTCCGACCTCGGCGAGCTGTGCACCGCGGCGGCGCGCGGCGCCGCGCTGCCCCCGGTGACCTTCGACGATGACGCGTGCGTGACGGTCGTGCTCGCCAGCGGCGGCTACCCGTCCACACCAGCGACCGGCGAGCGCATCACCGGGCTCGATGCCGTCGCCGACCAACCCGATGTCGTCGTGTTCCACGCCGCGACGGCCCGCGCCTCGGACGGGGCGCTCGTCACCGCAGGCGGGCGGGTCCTCGACGTGACGGCGTGGGGCGCCACCGTCGCGGCCGCCCGCCGACGCGCCTACGAGGCGGCCGCGGCGATCACGTGGCCCGGGATGCAGTACCGGCGAGACATCGCGGCGGCGGCGTGACCCGCGCGCTACCAGCTGCTCGGCGCGCGGGGGTTGGAGCGACGGGCGCCACGTGTCCGAACGCCCGCGGCGATGAGCGCGCACTCGATGCACCGAGTCGGCTGACGCCTGCGGACGGGCGGGACGAGGCACTCGCCGCAGAACGGCTCGCCGCACTCGTCGCAGCGGCCGACGGCGCGCTCGTTCCAGTGCTTCGCGCAGGCCCCCAGGCCGAGGGTCGCGTGCTCCCTGCCGTTCACGGGCGCCCCTCCCGGTGGCTCAACCCTCTCCCAGCTGGCGCCGGTCACGAACGCGCTCGTGTGTCCGACCGGCCCGTACAGTGTCGACCAGGAGGAAGCCCGCCTTGATCCCCCGGTACGCGCTCGAGCCGATGGCCCGGCTGTTCACCGACGAGGCGCGGTACGCCACCTGGCTCGAGGTCGAGGTCCTCGCCGTCGAGGCCTGGGCGAAGCTCGGCGTCGTCCCCGCCGCCGACGCCGCCGCGATCCGCGAGCGTGCCGGGTTCGACGTCGCGGCGATCGACGCACGCGAGCGCGTCACCGATCACGACACCGCGGCGTTCGTCGACGTCGTCCAGGACCGGGTCGGCGGGCCCGCGGCCCGGTGGATCCATCACGGGCTCACCTCCAGCGACGTGGTCGACACGGCGCTGTCCGTCACCTTGGTGCGGGCCTGCGACCTGCTCCTCGAGGCGCTCGACGCGCTCGACGCGGTCGTCGCCGAGCGCGCCGAGGCGTTCCGCGACACCCCGATCGTCGGCCGGACCCACGGCATCCACGCCGAGCCGACCACCTTCGGTGCCAAGCTCGCGCTCTGGGCGCTGGCGCTGCGCCGTGACCGGCGGCGCATCACCGCGGCGCGAGACGGCATCGCGGTCGGGAAGCTGTCCGGCCCCGTGGGCACGTACTCGAACATCGACCCGGCCGTCGAGGCGTTCGTCTGCGAGCGGCTCGGTCTGCGGCCCGCGCCCGCGACCCAGATCGTGGGCCGCGACCGCCACGCCGCGGTGCTGTACGCGTGCGCGTCGCTCGGCGCCACCGTCGAGTCGTGTGCCCTCGAGATCCGCCACCTGCAGCGCACCGAGGTCGGTGAGGTCGCGGAGCCGTTCCGCGCCGGCGCCCAGAAGGGGTCGAGCGCCATGCCCCACAAGCGCAACCCCGTCAAGGCCGAACAGCTGTGCGGCCTGGCGCGGGTCCTGCGCGCGAACGTGCAGGCCGGCCTCGAGGATGTCGCGCTCTGGCATGAGCGCGACATCTCCCAGTCGTCCGTGGAGCGGATCGTGCTCCCCGACTCCCTGCAGCTTGCCTACTACGTCACCGTGCGGCTGCGGGACCTCGTCGACGGGCTCGAGGTGCACGCCGACCGGATGCTCGCCAACCTCGAGTCCTCCTTCGGGCTCGTGTTCAGCCAGGCGCTGCTCCTCGCGCTCGTCGAAGCCGGCTGGTCACGCGACGACGCGTACCGGGCGGTGCAGCGCGACGCCACGCTCGCGTGGGACGAGCAGCGGCCCCTCCTCGACGTGGCTCGCGCCGACGCCGAGGTCCGCGACGCGCTCGGCGACGAGCGCCTCGCCGTGTGCTTCGACCTCCCGGCCGCGTTGGCGCACGCCGGCCGGGCCGTCGACGCCCTCGCCGATCCCGACACGCCATGACGGGCGTCGCGCTCCCGCACCGGTACACGGGCAAGGTGCGCGACCTGTACGCGGTCGACCGCGACCGGATGCTCATGGTCGCCTCCGACCGGATCTCGGTGTTCGACGTCGTGCTGGCCGACGAGATCCCCGACAAGGGTCGGGCCCTCACCGCGCTGTCCGCCTTCTGGTTCGAGGAGACCGCCGCCCTCGCGCCGAATCACCTGCTGTCCGCCGACCCGGCCGACTTCCCGGCGAGCGCGGGCGACGCCGTCCGGGGACGGGCGATGCTCGTGCGCGCCGCCGAGCCGATCCGCCTCGAGTGCATCGCCCGTGGCTACCTGTTCGGCTCGGCGTGGGACGAGTACGACGCGGCCGGCACCGTCTGCGGGCGGCCGCTCCCCGCCGGGCTGCGCCGCGCCGAGCAGCTCGCCGAGCCGATCTTCACGACCACCACGAAGGCTGCGCCCGGCGCCGGCCACGACGAGCCGCTCACCGACGCGGCCGCGGCCGATCTCGTCGGCGACACCGTCTTCGAGCGCTGCCGAGACCTCGCGCTCGCCGTGTACCGCCACGCGGCCACGCACGCCGCAACGCACGGGCTGCTGCTCGCCGACACGAAGCTCGAGTTCGGGACCGTCGACGACGCGGTGGTGATCATCGACGAGCTGCTCACGTCGGACTCGTCGCGGTACTGGGACGCCGAGCAGTACACCGTCGGCGGGTCGCCGTCCTCGTTCGACAAGCAGTACGCCCGCGACTACTACGCGAGCGTCGGGTGGGACCATCGGCCGCCCGCGCCGCCGCTGCCGGCCACCGTGATCGACGGCACCCGCGCGCGGTACGTCGAGGCGTACGAGCGACTGACCGGCCGACGTTTCGACGCGTGGCCCGCGCCCGGCGCGTGACACCGCGCCGCGGCGTCTCGCGTCACGGCCGGTAGCATCGCCGCGTGCGCTTCGAAGCCCGGATCGAGGTGATCCACCGTGCCGGGGTCCTCGATCCGCAGGGCGCGACCGTCGAGCGGACGCTGCCCATGCTCGGCTACGACGGGGTGCGTGACGTGCGCATCGGCAAATGCATCCGCCTGACCCTGGACGCCGACGACCGCGCCGCGGCCCGAGCCGAGGTCGAGGCGATGTGCGAGCGCCTGCTCGTGAACCCGGTCATCGAGGCCTACGAGATCGAGCTGACCGAGCTCGCGCCGGTCAGCTGACGGTGGGCGCCCGAGTCGCCGTCGTCGTGTTCCCGGGGACGAACTGCGAGCTCGACGTCGCCGCCGCGCTCGAGGCCCTCGGCGGCACCCCCGAGCTCGTGTTCCACACCGAGACTCGCCTGCCGCGGCGTCGACGCCGTCGTCCTCCCCGGCGGCTTCGCCCACGGCGACTACCTGCGCGCCGGCGCGATCGCCCGCTTCTCGCCGATCATGGCCGCGGTCGCCGAGCACGCCGCGGCCGGCGGGCCGCTCGTGGGCATCTGCAACGGCTTCCAGATCCTCACCGAGGCCGGGCTGCTGCCGGGTGCCCTGCAGCAGAACACCGGCCTGAAGTTCCTCTGCCGCACCGTCGAGTGCCGCGTCGAGAGCACGCGCTCCGCGCTGACCCGCGGCGCGCCCGCCGGCGCGGTGCTGCGCCTCCCGATCAACCACTTCGAGGGCGCCTACCGCTGCGACGCGCCCACCCTCGAGCGGCTGCGCGCCGAGGACCGCGTGGTGCTCCGCTACGTCGACAACCCCAACGGCAGCCTCGACGCCATCGCCGGTGTGACCAACGACGCGGGCAACGTCGTGGGGCTCATGCCCCATCCCGAGCGGGCATCCGACGCGCTGCTCGGCTCGACCGACGGCATCGTGCTCCTCGAATCGCTGCTCGACGCGCGCGACCGCTGCGCCGGTGTGATCAGGCGCCCCGGCTGATCCCCGCCGCGACCCAGCACGTCGGCGGGCACGCCCATCTCGCGCCACGTGGCGTACGCGATCCCCTTGCGCTCGCCGTACGCCTTCGCCACCTTCACGAACCCCGCCTCGAGGGTGGCCAGGTCCGCGGCGGGTCCCGACTTGGCTTCGAGCTCGGCCTCCAGATCACGACGCTCCTGCAGCAGCTGCAGCCGCTGCAGCGACGCCGCGTCGGCCAGCTCGGCGGCCAGGGCCTCGAGCCGTCGGCGGATCGACTCCGCCGTCCGGGGCCGGCCCCGACGGGGACGCTGCTGCTCCAGGCCGTCGAGGTACGCCTTCACCGCCCGGCCCTCGGCGCGGCCCGCGGCCATCGCCTCTTTGTGCTCACTCGTCATCGGCCTGGGTGCCATTGGTCGTCCTCAGCGCTCGTCCATTTCCCCAATTCTTGCACCCGGCATTTGCAAAAATCGAGTCGTCGGTAGGCTCGCCACGTGCTGAGCACGGAGCCGCTGCACCGGGCGCTCGGCCTCACCGACGAGGAGCTGGCGGCCATCGTCGAGCTCCTGGGGCGGGACCCGTCCGAGCTCGAGCTCGCCATGTACGCCGTGCTGTGGTCCGAGCACTGCTCGTATAAGTCCTCGAAGGTGCACCTCCGCCGACTGGCGAGCGACGCCCCCTGGGTGCTCGTCGGACCCGGGGAGGGCGCCGGCGTGATCGACGTCGGCGACGGGCTGGCCGTCGCCGTGCGGATCGAGAGCCACAACCACCCGTCGGCCGTCGAGCCCTACCAGGGGGCCGCCACCGGCGTCGGCGGCATCATCCGCGATGTCTTCTCCATGGGCGCCCGACCGATCGCGCTGATGGACCCGCTGTGCTTCGGGCCGCTCGATCAGCCCCGCAGCCGGTACCTCTGCGAGCAGGTCGTCGCCGGCATCAGCGGCTACGGCAACGCCGTCGGGGTCCCCACCGTCGGCGGGGAGCTCACCGTCGACGGGTGCTACGCCGGCAACCCGATCGTCAACGTGCTCTGCCTCGGCATCGCGCCCCACGAGCGGCTCGTCCAAGCGCGCGCCGGCGCCGCGGGGAACCTCGCCGTGCTCCTCGGCTCCTCCACCGGCCGGGACGGCATCGGCGGTGCGAGCGTCCTCGCCTCCGCCGGGTTCGCCGCCGACTCCGACGAGAAGCGCCCCGCCGTCCAGGTCGGCGACCCGTTCGAGGAGAAGCGGCTCATCGAGACGTGCCTGGCGCTCCTCGACGCCGGGCTCGCCGTCGGGATCCAAGACCTCGGGGCCGGTGGGCTGTCGTGCGCCGCGTCGGAGATCGCCGCGAAGAGCGGCCTCGGCATGGACGTCGACCTCGCCCGGGTCGCCCGGCGCGAGCCGCACATGACGCCCGTCGAGGTCATGACCTCCGAGAGCCAGGAGCGCATGCTCGCCGTCGTCGAGCCGCGCCACCTCGACGCGATCGTCGCCATCTGCGACCGGTGGGACGTCCGCGCCACGGTCGTGGGACACGTGACCGACCGCGGACGCTTCCGGGTCGTCGACGGCGCGTTCGACGGCGGGCCCGACGAGGCGCTCGCCGACGTGCCCGCCGCCAGCCTCGGTGACGGGCCCGTGTACACGCGGCCCCTCGCCCGCCCCGACACCCAGGACGGACTGAACGACGCCGACCCGTGGCCGAGCCTGCACGGCGCGTACCCCGACGGCGCCGACCTCGGCCCCGAGCTGCTCGCCCTGCTCGCCAGCCCGAGCATCGCCGACAAGTCCTGGGTCTTCGGCCAGTACGACCACCAGCTGTTCCTGAACACCGTCGTCGGACCCGGCGGTGACGCCACCGTGCTGCGCCTCCCCGGCACCCGGCGCGCGCTCGCGCTGAGCACCGACGGGTCGGCCCGCTTCTGTCGTCTCGACCCGCGCGTCGGTGGACGGCTGGCCGTGCTCGAGGCCGCCCGCAACGTGGCGTGCGTCGGCGCCATTCCCCGCGCCGTCGTCAACTGCCTCAACTTCGGCAACCCGGAGCACCCCACGGTGATGTGGCAGTTCAGCGAGGTCGTCGACGGGATCCGCGACGCGTGCCAGGCGCTCGCGTCCCCGTCATCGGCGGCAACGTCAGCTTCTACAACGAGTCCCACGGCGCGGACATCGACCCGACCCCCGTGATCGGCGTCCTCGGGCTGCTCGAGCCGCTCGACACCGTGCCGCCCCCCGCCGCGCTCGGCCCCGGGCAGGCCGTCGTGCTCCTCGGTGCCACCACGCCCGAGCTGGGCGGCTCGGCGTGGGCCACCCGCCACCAGCTCGGCGGCGGACGACCACCCGCCGCCGACCTCGACGCCGCGGTCGCGGTGCATGACCTCGTGCGCGGCCTCGTCGCCGACCGGTCGGTGCGGGGGGTGCACGACTGCGCCGACGGTGGCCTCGCCGTCGCCCTCGCCGAGATGGCGATCCACGGAGCGTGCGGGTGCACCGTCACGCCGTCGGCGACCCACCCGGCCGCCGTCGGGTGCTTCTCGGAGTCGGCGTCGCGGGTCCTGGTGACCGTCGACCCCCCTACCCTCGACGCGTTGCTCGAGCGGGCGGCCGCCGCCGGGGTCGCTGCCGCCGAGCTCGGCTCGGCCGGCGGCCGCCGCGTCCACGTCGACGGCGCCCTCGACCTCGACGTCGACGACCTGACCCGTGCGTGGCGCGACAGCCTCCCGGCGACGCTCGAGCAGCCCTGACGCGCCGCCGCGCCCGGCTCAGGACTGATGCAGGTAGACGCGACGCTCGTCGCTCGTCAGCGTGCGCACCACGCGGCTCCGGGCGAGCCGCAGCGTCGCGTCGATCGGACCGCACTCGAGACAGTGCCAGATCCGCACGGTGCCGTCGCTCGTCGCCGTCGCGAACCGGGTGCCGTCCGGGCTGAACGCCACCGAGGTGACCCGTGCCGGCTGGCGGAACACGACCGGCGGTGTTCCGGGATCGCGCCAGTCCCACAGCGAGGCGGTTCCGTCGCTGCTCCCGGTGAGGAGCTGGCGGCCGTCACGGCTGAACGCCACGCTGTTCAGCGCGTCGGTCTGACGCAGGACGACCGGCGCGGCGTGCGAGTTCCGCAGGTCGTAGACCTGCGCGGTGCCGTCGATGCTGGCGGTCGCGAGGCGTGCCCCGTCCGGGCTGAAGGCGACGCCCTCGATCGCGCCGCTCTGATAGAGGAAGATCGGCGTGGCGCGCGGGTGCTGCCAGTCCCACACCCCGGCTGAGGCGTCGAGGCTCGCGGTCCCCAGCCGGGTGCCGCGACGGTTGAACGTGACGCCGACCAAGTCGTCGGTATGACCCGTGAGCACGATCGGGGCACGCGCGGGCTGGCGCAGGTCCCAGACCCGTGCGTCGTCGTCGGATCCGGCGGTGGCGAGGTCGTGGCCGTCGGGGCTGAACGCCACGGCGTACACGGGTCCCGGCTGCGCGAGCAGGAGAGGCGCGGTCGCGGGGTGGCGCCAGTCCCAGACCGCGGCGAGGCCGTCGATGCTGCCCGTCGCCAGGCGCGTCCCGTCGGGGCTGAACGCCACCCCGAACACGGTGCCACCCTTCGCGCCGACCACCACGGGGGGCGCGGCCGGGTTGCGCGAGTCCCAGACCGACGCCGTCCCGTCGAAGTTGGCGCTAGCCACGTGAACGCCGTCCGGGCCGAACGCGACGCTGTTCACCGGCCCGCCGGTCGCCGGCAGCGTCACCGGGTCGGTGTCCGGTCGTGACCGGTCCCAGACCCGCACCGTCTGGTCCGCGCTCGCGGTCGCGATCTCGGTGCCGTCCGGGCTGCACGCGATGCCCAGGACGGCGTCGGTGTGGCCGAGCAGCGGCGTCGGGTCGAGTGTCGGGTGGCGCCAATCCCAGAGCTGGGCGACGCGGTCGCTGGCGGCGACGGCCAACGTGTCGTCACGGGTGAAGGCCACACCGGTCGCGGGGCTCGTCAGGTGGAGCACCACCGGTGGCTGGCCGGGCTGCTGCCACGTCCAGACCGACGCGGTCCCGTCCGCCCCCGCGGTCGCGACGTGGGCACCGTCCGGGCTGAACGCGACGCCGGCGAGCGCCGCGGTGCTCGGCAGGCTCGTCGGCGTGACCTCGGGAGACCGCCAGCTCCACACGGTCGCCGTGCCGCCGCTGCCGCTCACGGCGATCTCGTTGCCGTCGGGGCTGAATGCCACCCCCGTGAGACCACTGCCCAGCCGAAGGGCGGTCGGCGGCGTGCCGGGATGCGCCCAGTCCCACACCGACGCGGTCCCATCCGTGCTCGACGTCGCGAGGAAGCGGCCGTCGGGGCTGAACGCCACCCCGGTGACCGCCCCGCCGGGCCGGAGCACGGTCGGTGCGCCCGTCGGGTGCCGCCAGTCCCACACCCGCGCGGTGCCGTCGGCTCCGGCGGTGGCGAGCTTCGAGCCGCTGGGGTCGAACGCGACGGCGTTGACCCCGTTGGTGATTGCCGTGAGCACGACGGGCTTCGCGCTCGGGTGATGCCAGTCCCAGATCCGGGCGGTCCCGTCCGCGCTTCCGCTGGCGAGATGTGCGCCGTCGGGGCTGAACGCGACGGCGCGGACGATGTCGGTGTGCCCGGTGAGGACCGCCCGCTCGCGGTTCTCGAGGGTCGCCTGGCGCACGGCGGCCTGCGCCTCGACGGTCGGGCGGGTGTCGTCGGCCTGGAGCGCCAAGAGGAGGCTGAGCTGCGGGTCGGCGTTCAGCTGCGCGTTGGCGCTCGCCGCCAGCTCCCGTGAGAGCGCGACCTGGGCGGTGTTGTGCGCGTGGACGGCTTGGACCACGGCGACGACGGCCAGCGCGGCGATGAGCACCGTCGCGGTCAACGCGGCCGCCACGACTCGTCGCAGCCGGCCGGTCGCGGACTGGCGGCTCACCAGCACGAACCGTCGCTGCGCCGACGTCGGCGCGGGACGGTGGTCGGCGTGGAGCTGCAACGCGGCTTCGGCGTCGCTCAAGTCGGAGCCGCGCAGCACGAGGCTGCGGTCCTCGCCCTTCGTCTCCCACTCCAGGGCCCGCACGAGGAGCCGGGTGTGGGTCTTCACCCATTCGAGGTCCGTGTCGAGGGCCTCGACGATCCGGGGGAGGCTGTTCTCGCGCTCCCGCTTCGTCCGGCAGAACACCCAGTTGTGCGATGCGACGGCCGGGGGGAGCCGGCGCTCGCCCGGGCTGCGCACCAGCAGCGGGATGATCCGCTTGTTCAGCTCGACCGCGTGGGCGAGCTCCTCTCGGCAGACCGGCGAGTCCAACGAGTGCGGGGTGATCACGAACACGAAGGCGCCGGAGCCCTCGATCGCGCCGTGCACCTCGTCTCGCCACTCCGCGCTCGGGGGGATCCCCTCCCAGTCGACCCACACGTCGCGGGTCTGGCTCGTGAGCACGTCGACCAGCCAACGCACGAATTGCTGGTCCTCGCGGGCGTACGAGACGAAGACGTCGCTCACCCGCGCCGCTCCCGCGACCCAGAGCGAGGGATCGGCACGCGAGCCGGCGGTGCCTGACGCGCGGTGCTCGACGCCCACGACGACCGCGGGACGTCTCCCCGTGCCTCCCTGCCCACGGCGACCATCTTGGTCGGCGCCGCCGCGCGCCGGCCCGCAGGTGGTTGTCTCGTCGGTGGGCGTGCGGGAGACTGCGCCCGGCACGAGGGCCGGGCGGCACGGCGGGCGGCGTCGTCCGCCTCGACGTGGGACCGTCGCCGGGGTGGCGGCGGCCGCGGGGCGCGGCCGAGCAGCAGGTCGGTGGGGGAGCGAGGCCACGGTGAGCACCAAGCAGGAGCTCGACGGTGAGCTCCAGAAGGAGCGAGCCCGGATCCGCGGCGTGGCGATCCGCAGCACGGACATGTCCCGCCAGCTCGACGTCTTTCTCGCCTGCGCGGTCGGCGGCGTCCTCGGCAACCGGTTCTTCTTGGTCTTGACCGGCTATCCCCAGGTCGGGAACGGCACGCTCCACATCTCCCATGCCATCTGGGGCGGGCTCATGATGCTGACGGCGCTGGTCATCGCCATCTCGTACATCTCGCCCGCCGCCCGCGGGGTGGTGGCCGTCCTCGGCGGCGCCGGATTCGGATGGTTCGTCGACGAGATCGGGAAGTTCATCACCCGGGACGTCAACTACTTCTTCAAGCCGACGCTGGCGCTCATCTACTCGGTGTTCGTGGCGATGTACCTCGTGTTCCGTTCCCTCGAGCGGCGTCACTACCGGCCCGAGGAGGCCACGCTCAACGCCCTCGAGGCCATCAAGTCGGCCGCGCTCGGGCGCCTCGACGAGCCGGCGCGGCTGCGGGCGCTGGCCCGGCTCGACGAGACGACGGACGTGCAGCCCCTCGCCTCCCACGTGCGCGAGCTGCTGCAGGCGGTGCCGACCATCGCAACGCCACCGCAGGGCCGGTGGCACGGGCTGATGTATCGAGCCCTGGGCGTCTACGAGCGCTGGACCGTCCGACGAGGCTTCACGTTCGTCGTGACCACGTTCTTCGTGGTCCTGGCGAGCTTCGACGTCGCCCAGATCGGCGCGCTGTACCTCGCCGACACCCGGCTGCACACGTTCTCGCAGTGGGCGACGGCCGGGTCCGCGGTCTTCTCGCTGGCCCTCGTCGTGGTCGGCGCGTGTCTCCTCCCCCGAGCCCGTCTCACCGCGTTCCGCTGGTTCGAGGCGGGCGTGCTCGTCTCGATCTTCGTCACCCAGGTGTTCCTCTTCGCCGACCGGCAGCTCGCCGCGGTGCTCAACCTGTTCGTGGCGATCCTCGTGTGGCTCGGCCTGCGCTCGGCGATCCGCCTGGAGGTGCTCGCCCGCGGCGTCCACGAGTCGTATCGGGAGCGGCGCCGCGCCACGCTGTCCCCCGGGGACTCGGCGCTCGCCGACTGGGACGAGCTCCCGGAGACGCTGCGCGCCTCGAACCGCGATCAGGCGGCCGACTTCGTCGCGAAGCTCGAGGCGGTGCAGTGCGGCGTCGTGCGCTACGGAGGCGGCGACCCACCCCCCTTCGTGTTCACGCCCGTGGAGGTGGAGGTCATGGCTCGGCTCGAGCACGAGCGGTGGGTCGCCGAGCGGACCCGCCAGGGCTGGCGTCTGGGCTCCGACCGCGACCCGGTCGCCAAGACCACCCCGTATCTCGTCGACTGGAAGGACCTCACCGAGGCCGTCCGCGACCTCGACCGCGACGCCGTGCGGGAGATGCCCAGCCAGCTGGCCCGACGCGGCCTCGCCGTGGTCCGGCTGGAAACCAGCCCCGCCGCCGGCTGACCCCCGCGGGCCGCGACCGCGGCGACGCGAGCAGCTCCGTCCCGGGTCGACACCCCAGAACGGGGCCGCGCGACCCCCGTGGGATACTGGACCCGATGGGTGACCGCGGTCTCGGCCACGCCTGCGGGATCTTCGGCGTCTACGCGCCCGGGCAGCCCGTCGCGCAGCTCACCTACCTCGGCCTCTATGCCCTCCAGCACCGCGGGCAGGAATCCGCGGGCATCGCGGTGAGCGACGGCGAGACCATCACGGTCGTGAAGGACATGGGGCTCGTCACGCAGGTGTTCGACGAGCGCCGCCTCGCCCCCCTCGACGGTCACCTGGCGATCGGGCACAACCGGTACTCGACGACCGGGTCGAGCACGTGGCGCAACGCCCAGCCGGTGTACCGGTCGGTCGGCGACGCCGGGTTCGCGCTGGGCCACAACGGCAACCTCACGAACACCGCGGCGCTCGCCGAGCGGCTCGGGATGCTGCCCGGCCTCGCCGATTCGTCGGCCGACGTGGACTCGACCACCGACTCGGCGCTGATCGCCGAGCTCGTCGCCCACGAGTACCCGGCCGAGCTGCGCTCCGACGGACGCGACCTCGAGCTGGCGTTGGAGCGGGTGCTGCCCGGCCTCGCCGGCGGGTTCTCCCTCGTGCTCCTGGACGAGGCCCACCTCATCGCCGTGCGCGACCGGCACGGCTTCTGGCCGCTCGTCCTCGGCCGGGTCGACGACGGCGGCTGGGTCGTGGCGAGCGAGACCGCGGCGCTCGACATCCTCGGCGCCCACGTCGTGCGCGAGATCGAACCGGGCGAGATGGTCGTCATCGACGCGTCCGGGCTGCGCGAGCACCGCTTCGCCGACCCGTCACCGTCGCTGTGCCTCTTCGAGTTCGTCTACTTCGCCCGGCCCGACACCTACCTGTACGGGCGCAACGTCCACGCGGCGCGTCGACGTATGGGCGAGGAGCTCGCGCGGCAGGCACCGGTCGAGGCCGACATGGTCATGCCCGTCCCCGAATCGGGGATCCCTGCCGCGCAGGGCTACGCGCACGCCTCCGGGATCCCCTACGGCGACGGGCTCGTCAAGAACCGCTACGTCGGTCGCACCTTCATCGAGCCGAGCCAGCGGCTGCGCAGCGGTGGGGTGCGGCTGAAGCTGAACCCGCTGCCCGAGGCGATCCGCGGGAAGCGCCTCGTCGTCGTCGAGGACTCGATCGTGCGGGGGACGACCACCCGACAGGTCGTCGCCATGCTCCGCGAGGCCGGCGCCGAGGAGGTGCACCTGCGCATCTCGTCACCGCCGTACAAGTGGCCCTGCCACTACGGGATGGACACCGGCCGCCGATCCGAGCTGCTCGCCGCCGACCTGTCCGTCGGGGAGATCGCCGACTACCTCAAGGTCGACTCGCTCGCCTACCTGGAGCTCGACCGGCTCACCCGCGCCACGGGCGCGCCCGCCGACGCGTTCTGCACCGCCTGCCTCTCCGGCCGCTACCCGGTCCCGGTCCCGGCCGCGGTCGACACGAAGCACGTCCTCGAGGACGGTCGCGTGGCCGACGAGGACCCCTCGCTGCCCGTCGGCCACCCCTCGCCGGCGTGAAGCCTCGCCGCGGCGAGGCGGCGCGCCTGACCTACGCCGACGCCGGCGTCGACATCGCCGCCGGCGAGAAGGCGGTCGAGCGCATCAAGGACCACGTGCGCTCCACGTTCCGGCCCGGGGTGCTCGGCGACGTCGGCGGCTTCGGCGGGCTGTTCGACATCGGGCGGCTCGGCTACCACGATCCGCTGCTCGTCTCGTCGACCGACGGGGTCGGCACCAAGTCGGTCGTCGCCCGCCAGGTCGGCCGGTACGACACGATCGGGATCGACTGCGTCGCCATGTCGGTGGACGACATCGCGGCGCACGGCGCCGACCCGCTCTTCTTCCTCGACTACATCTCGGTCGGCCGCCTCGACCCCGACCGGATCGACGACCTCGTCGCCGGCGTCGCGCGCGGCTGCCGCGACGCCGGCTGCGCGCTCCTCGGCGGCGAGATGTCCGAGCATCCCGGCGTCCTCGAACCCGGCGCCTTCGACCTGGTCGGCTTCGCCGTCGGGGTCGTCGAACGCGCCCAGCTGCTCCCCGCCGGGGTCACCCCCGGGGACCACATCGTCGGCCTCGCCAGCCCCGGGTTGCGCTGCAACGGCTACTCCCTCGCCCGCGAAGCGTTCGACCGCGCCGGGCGCTCCCTCGACGGGGCCGCCTGGCCGGGCGCCCGCCACACGCTCGGCGCCGAGCTGCTGCGCCCGAGCGTGATCTACGCGCCCGCGCTGGCCGACCTCCGCCGACGCGTCGACGTGCACGCCCTCGCGCACATCACCGGCGGCGGCGTCGCCGCCAACCTCGCACGCGTCCTCCCCGACCGATGCGACGCGGTCATCCGGCGGGGCGCGTGGGAGGTGCCGAGGATCTTCTCCGTCGTGCAGGCCGCCGGCGACATCCTCGACGACGAGATGGAGCACGTCTTCAACCTGGGGCTCGGCATGCTCGTCGTCGTCGGCGCCGACCACGGGCACCGGGCCCTCGACGCGCTGCGAGCCGCTGGGCAGCAGGCCTCGATCGTCGGCACGGTGCAGGCCGGCCACGGCCGTGTCATGTTTTCGGACGCTGCGGGGTAACCTCCCCAGGGGAGCGGGGCACAAACGCCACAGAACGGACGACCGGCGCCGGCCGAGGATGCGAGCGACAGATGCAACCCACCCCGGAGCACGCCCCCCAGAACCGACGCCCTGCGGCGCCCGAGCAAGAGGAGCTGCTCACCCCGTCCGAGGTCGCGGCCATGTTCCGGGTGAACCCCAAGACCGTCACGCGGTGGGCCCGCTCCGGGAAGATCTCCGCCATCCGCACCCTCGGCGGGCATCGCCGCTTCCGCAAGAGCGAGATCACCCGCATCCTCGACGACGGCGGCGACGGCTCCGGCGCCTGAGCGCCGTCTCGAGCTGGTCCGGTGGCCGGGGCCGGCGTCGATCCGGCGACCCCGCGCTTTTCAGGCGCGTGCTCTGCCAACTGAGCTACCCGGCCGCGTCGACGCCGCAGCGTCGTCGGCGGTCCTGACGGGATTTGAACCCGCGGCCTCCGCCTTGACAGGGCGGCGTGCACTCCAAACTGCACCACAGGACCTCGAGGAGCGGCGCGTTCGCCGTCCCGTGCCCCCAGGGGAATTCGAATCCCCGTTACCGCCTTGAAAGGGCGGCGTCCTGGGCCACTAGACGATGGGGGCTCAGCTCCCCGGAAGGGCACTGCATCGTATCAGCGGCGCCCGCCGATCCACCGGGCCCGACATGCACGCGCACGCCGCACCGCGCACCGCGGCGTCGACCTCGGGAGGTGCTGAGCGACGCGACGACGGCGCGCCACATGGTCGCGCACCGCGTCGCGGTGTGCCGCCCCGATACCCTGAACGACGGGTGGTGCCGCCGTGTTTGGCGCTACCACACGTCGTCCACCTCGGGTCGCTAGCTCAACTGGCAGAGCAACGGGCTTTTAACCCGGTGGTTCAGGGTTCGAGTCCCTGGCGGCCCACTCGTGCGCAGCGTCGAGCGCGCACGCATCCCGCCACCTCTCAGGTCGGTGTCGCCGAGCTCGGCGCCGTGTGGTCCCGATCGGCGGTCTCGCTCGTGGGTCCCTCGGTCGAGAGGCGCGCCGCTTGGGTGACGAGGTAGCGCCGCTCCCGACGTTCGTCGTCCGGGCCGCGGCGGTCCGGAACTCGGCGATCGCGGCCGTGACGAACGTCTCTTGGGATTCTCCAGCCAGTGCCGTGTCTGGTTGTCACAAGTGGGTGCTGGTGTTGGGGGGTGCTGTTTCGCACGGCTCGTGTGCAGCTTCGAGTGACGCCGGCGCAGCGTCGACGGCTCGTCGGGTTGTTGCGAGCGGGTGGGGATGTGTGGGCGGCGCTCATCGAGGTGAACGAGGCTCGGTTCCGCCGCCACGCCAGGCCGATCTTCGGGTATCAGGCGTGGTGTTGCGAGATCGCCGGCGTGGAGGTTGGGGAGCTGTCGGTGGCGGCGATGCGCTCGGTGGTGCGCCGCTACTCGAGCGCCTGCTGTGAGGTCGCGAAGCGTAAGCGGGCCGGCGAACGGGCCCGCTACCCGCGCCGCAAACGGGGCCTGGTCCCGCTGCGCTGGTCCACCGGCACCTTCAGCGTCGAGGGTCGGCGGGTGCGCGTATCGATGGCCCAAGGTGTGGCACCGTGCTGGCTGCGGTTGTCCCGCCCGATCCCGTATCCGACCGCGTCGGTGCGTTCGGTGACCCTGCTGGTCGACGCGGGGCGCCTCGTCCTCGACGTGACCGCCGGCCTCGAGGTCGAGGACCACGACCTGGACCCAACCCGCGTCGCCGGCGTCGATCTCGGGATCATCCACCCCATCGCCGCTCGCAGCGCCGAGCAGGCACTGCTGGTCTCGGGGCGGGCCCTGCGCGCCGAAGACCGCCTGCACCTCGCTGACACCAAAGCCCGCCACCGCAAGATGGACCCCAGAAAACCCCGACCCGGGCAGCGAGGCTCGCGGCGCTGGCGACAGCTCCGGGCCAAGCAGCGCCGCGCCGCGGCCGCGAACCAGCGCCGGGTCCGCCAAGCTCACCACGAAGCCGCCCGAACCCTCATCGACTGGGCCATCGCCCAACGCATCGGCACCCTCGTCGTCGGCGACCCCAAAGGCATCACCACCAAAGATGCCGGGGCGGTGCACAACCGGCGGCTGCGCAGCTGGCGGCGCACGCATCTCATGGGCGCCATCACCGACAAAGCCGAACGGGCCGGCCTCACCGTCGAACGCGTCAACGAACGCGGCACCTCCAGCACCTGTCCCCACTGCCGTCACCGGGTCCCCAAACCCTCGGGACGCAACTTCTCGTGTCCCCACTGTGGACACGACGGGCATCGCGACCTCGTCGCCGCCCACAACATCGCCGCCACACGCGGCGGAACCATCACGACCAGACAAGTGGTCGTGGAGCACCGTCGCGTCGGAACCCCGACCCAGCGACGTGACCGCCGCCGCCACCACATGGACCAGCGTCGGTCCTGCCCGGCCCCGGGCCGCCCCGCCACCCCCGACGGGGAGTCGCTCGCAGCACACCACGCCTGCGAGGATCAACCAACCCCGCGCCCTACCAGCGCACACGTTGGCTGACGAGGCACTACGCGGGCCGGCCGCTGAAGTTCAAGAGCCGGGTCTGGGCGTCGGCGCCCGGTCGGGGCTCGATCTTCGGCGCGAACCCGCCGGGTCGGCGCAGGGCCTCGTCGAGGGGCGCGAGGAACTCGCTGGCCTTGGCGACGGCGGTGGGGTTGAGCCGGTCGTCCTGGCCCGTGGCCCGGGCGAGGTCCCAGGTATGCACCAGCGTGTCGGCGCAGAGGAGCCGGCCCACCAGCGTCTCGAAGGGCTGCTCGCCGAAGGGGCCGCCGCTGATCACGCGTGTGGCCTGGTCGGGGTCGTGCAGCGCGTCGCGGACCGCGGCCGTCGCCGCTGTCCACCGCGCGGGGAGCTCGGTGTCGGCGTCGGCGGCGGGCGGCTCGGACCCGTCGAGGCCGGCCAGCACCCGGTGGTGGGTGTCGATCACGTGCGCCACGACCTCGCGGGCGTCCCAGTCGGTGCACGGCGACGGCGCGGCCCAGCCGCCGTCCGACGAGATGCCGGCCACGCGGGCCGTGAAGCCGTCGGCGATCGTCTCGTACCGGTCGGACACCTCGGTCATCGCCGGGACCGTACCGCGCCGGCTGCTCGACGCCGGAGGCCGACCGCGACGCCCCCGAGAGGGGCACGACGCCCCACCGCCGCGTCAGCCCGTGGCGCCGAGCCCCGTCGGGCAGGAGACCCCGGTCCCGCCGAGCCCGCAATACCCGAACGGGTTCTTCGCCAGGTACTGCTGGTGGTACGGCTCGGCGTAGTAGAACTCGCCGGCCGGCTCCACGTCCGTGGTGATCGTGCCGCGGCCGGCGTCCGCCAGCGCGGCCTGATACCGCGCCAGGGACGCGCGCGCCGCGCTCGCCTGCGCGTCGTCGGTCGTGTAGATCGCCGAGCGGTACTGGCTCCCGACGTCGTTGCCCTGACGCATCCCCTGCGTGGGGTCGTGGTGCTCCCAGAACGTGCGCAGCAGCGTCTCGTACGACAGCACCGCCGGGTCGAACACGACGAGCACCGCCTCGGCGTGTCCCGTCCGGCCCGAGCACACCTCCTCATAGGTCGGGTTCGGCGTGAAGCCCCCGGCGTAGCCGACCGCGGTCGTGTAGACGCCGGGCAGGCTCCAGTACTGCTTCTCGGCGCCCCAGAAGCAGCCCATCGCGAACTCGGCGCGGGCGAGGCCGTCCGGGAACGGCGGGACCTGGGGCGTGTCGAGCACGGCGTGGCGCCCGAGGCCCGGCATGGGCTCCGCTCGTCCGGGCAGCGCCCGATCCCGGTCGACCAGCTTCGTCTTCGCTCCGAACATCGTCGTCTCCCGTTCGCGGCCGCCCCACGTTACGGCCGTCCGGCCGGGTCTTCTCACCGGCTTCGCGCGCCGTTCACGGGTCGGTCACGCGACCGCAACCGGCGCCGGGCACCATCGGGGGACCAGCGCGACGCCCGCCGGGCCGGTACCGCTTCCCCCCGGCCGGCCCACGGGCGTCGCCTCCGGTACCGAGGCTCCCCTCGGCCATCGCGACGGCGACGGCCCACCTGAGCGGCCAGGTCGGGATCGGGCGGTCCGGATTCGTTGCGCCAGAACGGCCGCGAGACGCCTCGTGCCATGATGCCCGCCCGGTGACGCTCAAGGACCAGGCCGCGATCGTCGGCGTCGGCGCGACGCCGTACTACAAGCGCGGCCGGTCCCTCCCCCAGACGCCGTTCGAGCTCGCGGCGAAGGCGACCCTCGCCGCGCTCGACGACGCCGGCCTCCGCGTCGCGGACGTCGACGGTCTGGCCCTCTACAGCGTCGGCCTGGGCGGGGACACGTCCCTGTTCGCCCAGACGCTCGGGATCCCCGAGGTGCGCTTCACCGCCATGCTCACCGGCGGCGGCGGCGGCGCCGCCGGGTCGGTCGGGCTGGCCGCGGCCGCGATCCACGCCGGCATGGCGACCTGCGTCGTCAGCCTCATGACCCTCCAGCAGGCCGCGAGCCGCTTCGGCGCCTCGTACGCGCCGCGGGGCCGGCCCGGCGCGCAGTACTCCGCGCCGCCGTCCCCCGAGGGGAACTTCATCCAGCCGGCGGGTCTCATGGCCCCCGGGCAGATGTTCGCCGTGCTCGCCCAACGGCACATGCACCAGTACGGCACGCAGCGGGAGCACTTCGCCGAGGTTGTGCTCTCGACCCGGGAGAACGCGCGGCGGCGCGAGACGGCGCTGATGCGTGACCCGCTCACCCTCGACGACTACTTCGCGGCGCGGCTCATCGCCGAGCCGCTGTGCCTCTACGACTTCTGCCTCGAGTGCGACGGCGCCGTCGCGGTCGTGACCGTCGCCGCGGACCGGGCAAAGGACCTGCGCCGTCCCCCCGTGTCGATCACCGCGTCGGCGCACGGCGGCCACGGCCGGTGGGGGCAGGCCATCACGTGGATGGGCATGCCCGAGGAGATCTTCGCGTCGTCCGGGCATCGGCCCGTCGCCCGGCGCCTCTACGAGATGGCCGGCCTCGGGCCGGGCGACGTCGACGTCGCGCTGCTCTACGACCACTTCTCCCCGATGGTGATCCTCCAGCTCGAGGACTACGGGTTCTGTCCGATCGGGGAGGGCGGCCCGTTCGTCGCGGACGGCACCATCCGCTGGCCCGGCGGGTCGCTGCCGGTGAACACCCACGGCGGCAACCTGTCCGAGGCGTACATCATCGGGATGACGCACGTGAAGGAGGCCGTCGAGCAGCTCCGCGGGCAAGCCGTGAACCAGGTGGCGGGCGCCCGCGTCGCGCTCGTGACCGGCGGCCCGGCGTCGCTCCCCGTCTCGTCGCTGCTGCTGAGCGTGCCATGACCGACGGCCCGAACGTCGCGCTGCGCCTCCCCGCCGCCGACCTCATCCACCTCACCCCCGACGTGTGGACCGAGCCCTTCTGGGCCGCCGCCGCGGAGCACCGCCTCGTCGTCCCGCGCTGCACCCAGTGCGGCACCTTCCGCTTCCCGCCGAGCGCCTTCTGCTGGCACTGCCACGCCCAGGCCGTCGAGTGGGTCGAGCGGCCCGGTCGCGGCACCGTCTTCAGCTTCACGATCGTGTGGCATCCGGTGCTGCCCGACCTCGCCGACTCCGTGCCCTTCGCCCCCGCCGTCGTCGAGCTGCCCGACACCGACCACGTCCGCGTCGTCGGCGCGCTCACCGACGCGACCACCGCCGACCCACGGATCGGCCTCGACGTCGAGCTGGTCTGGCGCGACGTCCGCGACGCCGAGACCGTCCCGACGTGGCGGCCCGCATGACCCGGCCCGACGGCGACCCGACACCCGCTCGTGTACCGTCCGCGGTCGTGCCCACCCCGAAGACCGGCGCCTGATGCCCGGCGCGAAGCCACTCGAGCGCCAGAAGATCCTCGTCACCGGCCCCACCGGCCAGGTCGCGCTGCCCGTCACGCTCGCGCTGGCCGCCCGCAACGACGTGTGGGGCGTGGCCCGGTTCACCGACGCCGCCGCCCGGGAGCGCCTCGACCTCGCCGGCGTCACCTGCGTCGCCACCGACCTCGCCGCCACCGACTTCCGCGAGCTGCCCGACGACTTCGACTACGTCCTCAACCTCGCGGTCGCGAAGGGCGGCGACGACGACTGGGACCGGGACTTCGCCGCCAACGCCGAGTCCGTCGGGCTGCTCGTCGCGCACTGCCGAGCAGCCAAGGCGATCCTGCACTGCTCGTCCACCGCCGTGTACCAGCATCAAGGACCCGCCCACGAGCTGCGCGAGACCGACCCGCTCGGCGACAACCACCGCGTCATGTTCCCGACGTACAGCCTCGCCAAGATCGCCGCCGAGGCCGTCGCCCGCACCGCGGCGCGCGAGCACAACGTCCCCACGACCATCGCGCGCCTCAACGTCCCCTACGGCGACAACGGCGGCTGGCCGGCCTGGCACGTGCTGTTCATGAAGTCGGGGTCGCCGATCCCGCTCCACCCCGAGCGGCCGAACCGGTTCAACCCGATCCACGAGGACGACATCGTCGCCACGCTCCCCGCGCTGCTCGCCGCGGCGAGCGTCCCCGCGACGATCGTCAACTGGGGTGGCGAGCCCTCCTCGATCGAGGAGTGGTGCGGGATGCTCGCCGAGCTCACCGGGCTCGAGGCCCGCTTCGACGAGACGCCCCACACGATCGGGTCGGTCACGATCGACCGCCACCGGCTGCTCGACGTCGCGCCCGCGCCCCGCGTCGCGCTCGCCGACGGGCTGCGGCGCATGGTCACCGCCCGCTTCCCCGACCTCGTGTCGTAGGCGTGGCGCGCCCGACCGTCATCGACGCCGACGGGCACGTCTTCGAGCCCGACGAGCTCTGGGAGCGCTACCTCCCGCCCGCGCTGCACGACCGGCGGCCCCGGCTCGTCCGCGACGACCGCGGCACCACCCGCTACCAGCTCGACGGGCACCTCGTCCCGCCCGGCACCGGCGTCGGCGCCTGGGTGCCCGAGGGGATCGAGGAGGCGTCGGTCAAGCGGGACGGCGCCGTCGACCCGCGCCGGCGCCTCGCCGACATGGACACCGAGGGCATCGACGTCGCCGTCCTCTACGGGACGGCGAGCCTCGGCTTCTGGGGCATCACCGACCGCGAGCTCGCCGGCGCGTCCTGCCGGGCCTACAACGACTGGCTCGCCGACTACTGCGCGACCGACCCCACCCGCCTGAAGGGCACGCCCGCGCTCCCGCTCGCCACCCTCGACGACGCGCTCGTCGAAGCCCGCCGCGCCGTCACCGACCTCGGCTTCGTGTCCCTGACCGTCCCCTGCTGCGTCGGCGACCGCAACCTCGACCACCCCGCCTTCGACCCCCTCTGGCGGCTCGCCGAGGAGCTCGACGTCCCCGTCGGCGTGCACGCCGGCGGCCCCCGCTTCGCGCACCGACGCTTCGTCGACTCGTACGCGACCCTGCACGCCCTCGAGTTCCCCTTCGACATCATGTTCGCCGCCGCGACCCTCGTGTGCGGCGGCGTCCTCGAGCGCTTCCCCGCCCTGCGGGTCCTGCTCCTCGAGGCCGGCGCCGGCTGGGGCCCCTACCTCTTCGAGCGGCTCGACGAGCACCACGAGAAGCGACCCGGCGAGATGCCCGCCATCGTGAAGCCCCCCAGCGAGTACCTGGCCGACGGGCGCCTCGTCGTGTCCTGCGAGGCCGAGCGCCACCTCGACTACGCCCTCGCCGGGCTCGGCCAGCACGCCGTCGTGTACGCCTCCGACTACCCGCACTGGGACGCCGAGTTCCCCGACTCGGTGCGCGCCATCGCCGACCGTGCCGACCTCGACGACGCCCAGAAGGCGGCGGTGCTCGGCGGCAACGCCGCCCGGATCTACGGCTGGTCGACATGAGCGACGTCGTGCTCGTCGACATCGACGAGCGGGTCGCCACGATCACGCTGAACCGCCCCGAGGTCCGCAACGCCATCAGCGGCGCGCTCCTCCTCGACCTCGCCCACGCCGTCGGCGACGCGGAGGCGAACGACGAGGTCGACGTCGTGATCCTCACCGGCGCCGATCCGGCGTTCTGCGCCGGCGCCGACCTGCGCGAGGTGGCCGCCGGGCGGCCCGCCGACGTGTCGGCGCCCGGGACCGACGACCGCTACGCGCGCGACGAGATGGGGAAGTTCCGCTTCCGGGGGCCCTTCCCGCCCCGCACGAAGCTGTTGATCGGGGCGATCAACGGGCCCGCGATCACCGGCGGGTTCGAGCTCGCGCTCAACTGCGACCTGCTCATCGCCTCCGAGCGCGCCCAGTTCGCCGACACCCACGCCCGCGTCGGGATCATGCCCGGTTGGGGCCTCACCGTCCTGCTCGCCGAGGCCGTCGGGCTGCGCCGAGCCCGCGAGCTCAGCGCCACCGGCAACTTCCTCTCCGCGGCCGAGGCGCACGCCTGGGGGCTGGTCAACCACGTCGTCCCCCACGAGCAGCTCCTCCCCGCCGCCCGCCAGCTGGCCCTCGCCGCGGTGCACAACGACCAGCGCGCCGTGCGTCGCATGCTGCGCACCTACGACGAGATCGCCGGCAGCGTCTACGACCCGGCCTGGGCGATCGAGGATGGCGTGAACCGCAGCTGGTGGGCGGCCACGTTCGACCCCGCGACGGTGGCCCAACGCCGCGACGCCATCGCGGCGCGCGGACGCGACCAGGCCAGTCGGCACACGTAACGCGACGTCGCGCGTACACGCCGCGCTAGAAGCGCACTGCCTTCGCTAAGTGATCGCTAAGGAACTATCGCTTCGCCACGGCGTGGCTTATCGAGGTGCGGTCGAGTGAAGCGCTCGGGAGCGTGCCATCACTGATCTCATCTACGGGGCGGGGACCTTGGGGTTGTTCGTCGCCGCCGCGCGTTCGTGTGGGCATGTGACCGCATCATCGGTGACGACGACGCGGCCCTCGCCGAGGAAGGTCCCGACGACGAGGACCTCAAGGCCGAACGGTCGGTCGCAGGATCGATGGAGGTCTCGTCCGGGGACGTCTCGAGCTCGGTGTCCTCCAGCGGGCGCATGGCCCCCGGAGAGCACTCACTGCGGGGAAACGGTCGTTGCGATGCTTCGACCGGTCGTTGACGGAGCCGGCGTCGAATCGGCGCGGCGGCGGGTCGTTCGGGTGTGGCCGTCGCCGAGGCTGTAGCGGGCTGGATGGCTTGAGCACCGGCCGGTTGGAGCGAGTGGCAATGTGGAACCGACTGTGTGATGGGGAGGGAACGTTGCGGGTTGCCAAGACTGCGCTCGGTGTGGCCGTCGTGGGAGGTCTGTTGTTGAGCGCGGCATCTGCCTCGGCGGCTCCCGCCGTGCCCGGGGGCACCATCAAGCTGTGGGCCGAGAACGGGGGGTTCGGAGGGACGGTCGTGATCACCGGGGCGATCGGTGACTACGGCAAGGCGGTGAAGGCCAACTCGGCTGGCCGAGCCGACAAGAACGGTCGCTACACCAGCCTCATCTTGAGGAAGGGCACGATCCTGATCGACGGGTCCCAGCTGAGGGCAGCGGTACAGAACGGCCTGTCGACCGATTTCAACGATGTGACCTGCTCAGGCTCGGAAGCTGTCAGTGCCCCGGTCCCGATCGTCAGCGGCACGAAGGCGTACGCGGGGATCTCGGGCTCTCTCACCGCCACGGCGACCTTCGTCTTCATCGCGCCACTCACGAGCAGCGGCAAGTGCGACACGAGCAACAGCGCCAAGCCAATCGAAGCACTGGAAGCGATTGCGGGCTCAGGTCCAGTGGGCTTCAGCTAGACCGCGAGAGCGCAGTCACCGCGGTCCGCCCTCCCATCGTGCCAGTGCGAGAGTGCGACGGGCGATCCTGGTTCGGGCAATTTGGTACCACGGAGCCCACCCGCCCGATCGCGGATGAAGACTGCACCGGGCTCTCCGAACTCCGCGCCGCGTGCCGCGTTCGCGTAGTTCCCGCACCAACCCGAGGACGGCGCGATCTGGCGGAAGTCGTGCCAGGACTGTCTCCTTCGCACCGTTGGGAGCGCGCGTCTGCAGCCGTGCCGAGTCCGGCGAGGCAGAGGAGCTCAGGCAGAGTCGGGAGTGATGTCGGACGTGTCCGCGGCGTCCGATGATGACGGAACGACGAACCGGAATCCGGTGCCCGTCTCCGTGAGGAAGTAACGGGGACGAGTGGGGTCGGGTTCGAGCTTCTGGCGGATCTGGGCCATGAACACTCGCGTGTAGTTGGTCTCGCCCTCGTAGCCCGGACCCCACACCTCCGTGAGTAGATGCGGGTAAGTGATGAGGCGACCGACGTTGCGACTGAGGAGTTCGACGATTCTCCATTGGGTTCTCGTCAGATGCACGCTCTCCCCGGACGGGTCCCGGACGACCTTGTTGGCGAGGTCGATCGTGAAGTCGGGTGTCTCGATTACCGCCTCGTCGACTTGGCTATACGAGGTGCGACGCATCGCGGCTCGAAGTCGGGCGACGAGCTCGTCGATCCCGAAGGGCTTGGCGACGTAGTCGTCGGCGCCGGCGTCGAGTGCAGCGACCTTGTCCTTCTCGTTGTCGCGAGCTGAGAGCACGATGATCGGCACCTCGCTCCAACCCCGCAGCCCCTCGAGCACCTCGAGGCCGTCAAGATCCGGGAGCCCAAGGTCGAGGATGACGACGTCGGGCTTGACCCGGGCCGCGACCGTGAGTGCGCTGCCACCGTCGGCGGCTAACGCGACGTTGTAGCCGCGCGCTCGAAGGTTGAGCTCCAGTGTGCGCCGGATCTGGTGCTCGTCGTCGATGACGAGGACGGTGGGCATGGGTGGGGTGTCTGTCATGCGAGAGGCAAGGTGAAGAGCGCCGTGACACCGCCGCCGGGTGTGTCTTCCAGCCGCAGGTCAGCTCCCATTGACTGCACGAACCCACGTGCCACCGCAAGACCGAGACCGACACCGTGCTGGTGGGCGCTGGGTCCATCGCCGAGGCGCTGAAAGGGCTGAAACACGGCCGTCCGTTCGGCTGGCGGGATGCCGGGGCCGCGGTCCACGACGCGCAGTTCCACATGGCCGGCGACGCAGTCCGCCTCGACCCGGACCGGGCGATCGGGTGGTGACCAACTGAGCGCGTTGTCGATGACGTTGGCGACCGCCCGCTCGAGCAGGGCGGGGTCGGTCGCGATCGGTGGCAGCCCCTCGGGCACGGCGATCGCCAGCTCCGTCGTGTCGCGTGACAGGCTCTTGATCGCCGAGAACACCACCTCCTCGGGGGCGGTCGGGCGGAGGGTGATGCTCAGCACGCCCGCTTGCAGCCGGCTCATGTCGAGCAAGTTGCCGACGAGGCTGTTGAGGCGATCGGCCTCGAGGTCGATCGTCTCGCAGAATCCTTTGACGGTTTCGGGAGGCCAAGCGACCTCCGGGCTGAGGACGCTGGTGGCGGCGGCTTTGATCGAGGCGAGTGGTGTCCGCAGATCGTGCGAGACCGCGGCGAGCATGGCCAACCGCAGCTCGTTGGTTTCGGCAAGCGAACTTGCTGATGCCGCGTCGGCCTGGAGGACGATCTGTTGTTGGGCCAATCGGAGCTGGGCGACGAACGTGTTGAGGAGCCGCCGATCGTCGGCGGAGAGGGAGTGGGTGCCGCGCATGGCGAGCGTGGCGCCGTCGGCCAGCTCAGCCACCGAGTCGGCCTCGTGAGGGCTTCCCGGGGGGAGGGCACCCGCCGCGGCCTGCATGGTCCAGCCGTCCTCGTTCGGCGTGAGCAAGGCAGCTGCCTCGAGCTGAAATGTCGCCCGCACCTCCTGGACGAGCTCGTCCAGCGCTTCCGAGCTGGGCATGTCCGAGCGGCTCGCCAAGCGGTTCAGCGTCTCGGCCTCACCTCGTGCCCGGGCGATCTCGAAGCCCCGGCGGGCGAATCGGTCCGTCAGGACGGCAAACGCTCCCGCGACGGCCAAGAACACGATCAGGACGATGAGATCGTCGGTGTGCGCGATTCGCCAATGGTGAATCGGTGGCACGAAGTACCAGTCGGCGAGCGCGAAGGCGATCAGCGCGGACGCGACGCCCGGCTTGACTCCCCCGACGGCGGCGACGCACACCATCCCTAGCAGGAGGAGCAAGAGAACGCTCGAGAGCGACGTACCGCCGCGCAGCGGTATGAGGCCGTAGCAAAGCAGCGGGACGCCCACGAGGGCCAAGAGCCAGCCCGCTTGGCGACGGGGACGCGACAGGCCCGGATTGGTCGAGCGGCTGTCGACTCCAGAGCCGCGCTCGTCCGTGGTGGAGACGACGTGAACGTCGATCGGTCCGGCGTGAGTCAAGATGCCTCTGATTACGGAGCCGCTCAGTACCTCGGTCCAGCGGTTCTGGCGACTTGCCCCCAAGACCAGTTGCGTCGCGTTCTCGGCCCGGGCGAAGGCGACGAGGGAATCAGCGATCCGCTGGCCGCTGATGATCGCGAGCTGGCCGCCGAGTGCGGTGGCGAGGTCTCCGTAGTGGTCCAGCGCCGCTACGACGTGTGGGGCTTCCTCGCCGGTCCGGACATGCACGGCAAGGAGATCGGCCCGTGTTCGAGCGGCCATGCGGGCTCCACGCCGCAGCAGGCGCTCGCCGCCGGGCGCCCCGGTCAGCGCGACGACCACACGCTCGCGAGTGTCCCAGGGTTCGGCCACGCCCTCGGAGGCTCGATAGATCGCGAGGCGCTGCTCGGCGTGGTCGGCCATCCACTCAAGGGCGAGCTCGCGCAAGGCCCCGAGGTTCTCGACTCGGAAGTAGTGGGACAGTGCGCCGTCGATGCGTTCGGGAGGAAAGATGTTGCCGTGCGCCATGCGGCGGCGCAGCGCTTCCGGGGTGAGATCCACGAACTCGATCTGGTCGGCGCGGCGCACGACGGCGTCGGGGATCATCTCTGGCTCCTCGGCGCCAATGACGGTGGCGACGACGTCGGCGAGAGATTCGAGGTGTTGGATGTTGAGCGTCGTGATGACGTCGATCCCGTCGTCGAGCAGGGCCTCGACGTCCATCCACCGCTTGGGGTGCTCGCTTCCGGGGGCGTTCGTATGGGCGTAGTCGTCGATGAGCGCGACGCCGGGATGACGTTGCCGAGCCGCCACCAGGTCCACCTCGCCGCCAGCGTGCGGAGCGCGAGGCGACCGAGAGCAGAGAGGGTTGAGGCCACCGAGCTGGGCTGCCGTCTGCGGCCGCCCCTTGGCATCGACGACGACCGCGACGACATCCGTCCCGCGAGTGAAGCGACGCCGGCCCTCGTTGAGCATCGCGTAGGTCTTCCCCACGCCAGGCGCAGCACCCAGATAGATCCGCAGGGTTCCTCGAGGCATCGCTTTCCTTCCTACAACTGATAGTGGCGCCACCCGGTGGGGCAGGGAAGGGCCTTTGCGTTTCTTTGGCGCCGAGGACCCGGGAATTCGCGCTGCCGTAACGGCTGGTCGATCCGAGGCAGTCGACCGCTCGCGGCAACGACAACGAGCTGCCTGATGTGACCGGCGCGGCGGAGCAAGAAGTTGCGAATTCGGACGGCGTTGCTGTCAAGAAGCCACTAAGTCCCTTGCGCGCTTGTCGACGCAGGCGCAACGTGAGCCATCGGTCCGCGGGCACCGTGTTCGCGGTAACGAATGACGATGAACGTGAGGAGAGGCATGGCCGATCTGTGGGTGGTTCTCACCGTGATCGGATTCGTTTTGCTCAGCGCTGCCTTCATCAAGGGGTGTGATCTCATTATCGGCCCCGATGACGCGCCTGATGTCGACGCCGCGCTAGAAGGCGCCGCGCCGGCCAGGTCTGGAAGCGCCGACCGATGAGTGACAACTACATCGGCCTGATCCTCGGATTGCTGATGTCGCTGTTCCTCTTGGCGGCAATCTTGTTCCCGGAGCGTTTCTGATGAGCGGTGCAAGCTGGCTTCAATACGTCGCGTTGATCGCCCTCCTTGCGGTCACCGCGCCGCTGCTGGGGCGCTACACCGCCGATGTCCTCGAGGGCGTTCCCTCACGGCTCGACCGACTGTTCGGTCCCCTGGAGCGGCTGATCTACCGGACGTGTCGGATCGACCCCGACCGGGAGCAGCGCTGGAGCGTCTACACGCTCTCGCTCATCGTGTTCAGCGGCGTCGGGATCCTGTTCCTGTACCTGATCCAGCGGGTCCAAGACGGGCTGCCGTTCAACCCGGTGAACTTCGCGAGCGTCTCCCCGGCGCTGGCGTTCAACACCGCGACGAGCTTCGTCACCAACACCAACTGGCAGGCCTACGGCGGTGAGGCGGTGATGAGCCACTTCACCCAGATGGTCGGCCTCACCGTCCAGCAGTTCATCTCCGCCGCGGTCGGGCTCGCGGTCATGGCGGCGTTCATCCGTGGCCTCTCACGCGCCGGTCAGCGCACGGTCGGCAACTTCTGGGTGGACCTCATCCGCACGACGTTCCGAATCCTGCTCCCGCTCGCGTTCGTGTTCGCGATCGTGCTGGTGGCGTGCGGTGTGATCCAGAACACGCATGGCTTCACGACCGTGCACACGGTCGCGGGCGCCACTCAGCAGATCCCGGGTGGCGTCAACGCCAGCATGGAATCGGTGAAGCAGCTCGGCACGAACGGCGGGGACTGGTTCAACGTCAACTCGGCGCACCCGTTCTCGAACCCGAACGGGCTCTCGGACTTCTTCGAGCTGTACGCGATCCTGCTCATCGGCTTCGCGATGCCGTTCACCTTCGGCCGGATGGTCAAGGACAAGCGGCAGGGTTACGCCGTGGTGGCGATCATGTTCGTGATCTTCCTGGCGGCGACGCTCAGCCTTATGTTCCTCGAGGTCGGCGGGAACCCGAAGCTGACCCAGGACGGTGCCACACAGACGGTCACGGCCACGTCGCCGGGCGGGAACGCCGAAGGCAAGGAGGTTCGCTTCGGACCGAGCGCGTCGGGCTTGTGGGGGGCCGCGACGACGGGGACCTCGAACGGCTCGGTGAACTCGATGCATGACAGCTACACGCCGGCTGGCGGCCTGGTGGCGCTGGGCGACATGAAGCTCGGCGAGATCTCGCCCGGTGGGGTCGGCACGGGCCTCAACGGCTTGCTGATCATCGTGATCCTCGCGGTCTTCATCGCGGGTCTCATGGTCGGGCGAACGCCGGAGTATCTCGGCAAGAAGATCCAGGCCCGGGAGGTCAAGCTCGTTGCCCTCTACGTCTTGGCGATGCCGGCGGTGGTCCTCGCCGGCACCGCGTTCTCGGTGTTCGTCCAATCGGTGCTGAATAAGTCGATCTACAACCCAGGACCGCACGGCTTCTCCGAGCTGCTGTACGCGTTCACGTCGGCGGCGAACAACAACGGCTCGGCCTTCGCCGGCCTCACGGCGAACACCGCCTGGCTGAACAGCACCTTGGCGCTCACGATGTGGGTGGGTCGCTTCTTCACGATCATCCCGTCGCTGGCGATCGCGGGCTCGCTGGCCCGGAAGCGGCACACGCCGGCCACCGCGGGGACGTTCCCGACCTACACGCCCTTGTTCGTGGTGCTGGTGCTCGGCGTCGTGGTCATCCTCGCGGCGCTCACGTTCCTTCCCGTCCTCGCGCTCGGTCCGATCGTCGAGCAGCTACACATCTAGGAGCCAAGAACGATGGCCGTAGAAACGATGGCGCAGGGATCCACGAGCAAGGCCCCCGGGTCCCAGACGAAGATGTTCGAACCCGCGCTGATGCGGCGGGCGATCATCGACAGCTTCGTCAAGCTCGACCCGCGCACCTTGTACCGCAACCCCGTGATGTTTGTCGTCGGGGTCGGGTCGGTGCTCACGACCATTCTGTTCTTCACCGAGTACAACGCGGCGACGCCGAACGTCAACGTGTTTGTCGGCCTCGTGGCGCTGTTCCTGTGGTTCACCGTGCTGTTCGCCAACTTCGCCGAGGCGTTGGCCGAGGGGCGCGGGAAAGCGCAGGCCGACACGCTGCGCCAGACCCGCTCCGAGACGATGGCGCACGTCCGGCGCAGCGACGGCCGCATCGAGGAGGTCGCCAGCGGTGACCTCGAGGTCGGCGACGAGTGCGTCGTGAGCGCCGGCCAGACGATCCCGAGCGACGGCGACGTCATCGAAGGCATCGCGACCGTCGACGAGTCGGCGATCACTGGCGAGTCTGCGCCGGTGATCCGCGAAGCCGGTGGGGACCGCTCCGCGGTCACGGGTGGCACCACCGTGCTGTCCGACCAGATCGTCGTGCGGATCACCGCCCGTGCCGGCGAGACGTTCCTCGACCGCATGATCGCCCTGGTCGAGGGTTCCAAGCGTCAGAAGACACCCAACGAGATCGCGCTCAACATCCTCCTCGCCGGGCTGACGATCATCTTCTTGCTCGTCGTCATGACCCTGCAGCCGTTCGCGATGTTCGCCCAGGCGGAACAGACGATCGTGATCCTCGTCGCGCTCCTCGTGTGCCTGATCCCGACCACGATCGGCGCGCTCCTGTCCGCGATCGGCATCGCCGGCATGGACCGCCTGGTCCGGCGCAACGTGCTGGCGATGAGCGGCCGCGCCGTCGAGGCCGCCGGCGACTGCGCCACGCTGCTCCTCGACAAGACCGGCACCATCACCTTCGGGAACCGCCAGGCGGACGCGTTCCTCCCCGCGCCGGGCGTGACCGAGCAGGAGCTCGCCGACGCAGCCCAGCTGTCGAGCCTGGCCGACGAGACCCCCGAAGGGCGCTCCATCGTCGTGCTGGCCAAGGAGCGCTACGGCCTCAGGGAGCGAGAGCTCGCCGGTGCCGAGCTGGTGCCCTTCACCGCGCAAACCCGCATGAGCGGGATCGACTTCCAGGGTCGCGCGGTGCGCAAGGGCGCGGCGGACTCGGTGCGTCGCTGGGTGGAGGACCAAGGCGGGACCGTGCCCAACGAGCTCGGCACGGCCGTCGATTCGATCGCAGCCCAAGGCGGGACGCCACTCGTCGTGGCTGAGACCAGCGCCGCGGGGGGTGCCCCCCGCCCCCCGCGTGCGCTCGGCGTCATCTACCTCAAGGACATCGTGAAGCCCGGCATCTCGGCTCGCTTCGATGACCTGCGGCGGATGGGGATCCGCACGGTGATGATCACCGGCGACAACCCGCGGACCGCTGCCGTGATCGCCAAGGAAGCAGGCGTGGACGACTTCCTGGCTGAGGCCACCCCCGAAGACAAGATGGCCCTCATCCGTCAGGAGCAGCAGGGCGGTCGCCTCGTGGCCATGACAGGGGACGGGACGAACGACGCGCCGGCGCTCGCCCAGGCCGACGTTGGCGTGGCGATGAACACCGGCACCCAGGCGGCCAAAGAGGCCGGAAACATGGTCGACCTCGATTCGGATCCGACCAAGCTGATGGACGTCGTCGAGATCGGCAAGCAGCTCCTGATCACACGCGGCTCGCTCACCACGTTCTCGATCGCCAACGACGTGGCGAAGTACTTCGCCATCATTCCTGCGATGTTCGCCGGCTTCGCCAGCGTGAGCGTGCTGAACAGGCTGAACATCATGTCGTTGGCTTCACCGCGCTCCGCGATCCTCTCGGCGGTGATCTTCAACGCGTTGATCATCGTCGCGCTGATCCCACTCGCGTTGCGAGGAGTGAAGTTCATCCCCACGAGTGCCGCGCATCTGCTCCGCCGCAACCTCCTGATCTATGGAGCCGGCGGCGTGGTCGCGCCGTTCATCGGTATCAAGCTCATCGACCTGCTGGTGACAGCACTGGGAGTCCACTGATCATGCGCCGCCAGATCCTCCCCTCCATCCTCGTGGTGCTCGTCTTCACCGTGATCTTCGGAGCCGCCTACCCGCTCGTGGTCACCGGCATCGCCCAAGCGTTCTTCAAGAACAAGGCAGACGGGCAGCTCATCACCAGCAACGGCAAGCTGGTGGGCAGCAAGCTCATCGGCCAGGCCTTCGTCGACAGCAACGGCAACGCGATCCCGAAGTACTTCCAGTCGCGTCCCTCCGCTGCTTCGGGGGCGAGTGCCACGACGTCCAACGGCTACGACGCGACCCTGAGCAGCGGGTCGAACTACGGCCCGTCCAACCCCCTGCTGGTCGGCTTCATCCCCGGGTTCAACACCGTCGACCTCAACGGCAACTCCTCCAAGACCAACCCGTTCGCCACGAAGGACGACCCCTACTGCGTCCCGATGGACAAGAAGACGATGATGCCGGTAACGAGCCCGAGCCCCGGTGAGCAGTTCGCCAAGAAGAACGGCGCCTACGTCTGCGACTCAAACACCGTTCCGGAGCGAGTCAGCGCGTACCAACAGCTCAACGGGCTCTCGTCCAGCACCCAGGTCCCCGTCGACGCCGTCACGGCCTCCGCCTCCGGCCTCGACCCCGACATCTCAATCGCCAACGCACGCCTCCAAGCGCAACGCGTCGCCACGGTACGCGGCCTCCCGCTGAGCAAGGTCGAGGCGCTCATCAACCAGTACACAACCGGCCGCGACCTGGGCTTCCTCGGAGAAAAGGCCGTCAACGTGCTGGAACTGAACCTGGCACTCGATCGCACGACGTCCTGATCCGGGCGACGTGCCCAGCGGGGCGCGGCGGGCTGCGCTGAGCGAACGTGCTCATCGCCCTGCCGTTTCCCTTAACCGTGTGGGGCACAGACGAAGTTCGTCGCTTCATCGTTCGACACCACGCTCCGTCCGGAAGTAGCGGACTCCGTCCGGAAGTAGCGAACCAGCCTGACCTCGGAGGGCGCCGCGAGCGGTCTTCGACGCCCACGTGCGCGGGTCTGCGACGTGGCTCGCCTTCGGCGGTTGCGCAGCCTGGATCGAGGTGAGGGCTGGGTCGCCGCGCCGCGTCCGACCGCGATGGCGACTGTGATCGCCCGGATCTCTCCCGCACGACCGAGCGCGACGCCACTACAGTGCTCGTGGGAGCGCCGGGAAGTCTGGTCGGCATGTAGACGTCGGTCGCCCGGAGGTCCCATGGCGCTTGAGCCTGCTGACGCGCCCCCGGTCACGGCGCGACGCCTGACCCGTTCCCGGCTGCGCTTCGGCCTCGCCTGGTGGGCCGTCCTCCTGGCCGTCTGGCTGCTCTTCGTCGACTCGCTCGCGGCGCCCGAGGTGCTCGCCGGCGTCGTCGCCGCCGCCGTGGCCGCCAGCGTCGCCGAGACCGTCCGAGAGCTCGGCTACGTCCGGTTCGCGCCGCGGCTCCGGTGGGTGCGCCACGCCCCCCGGGTCGGCGGGCAGATCCTGGTCGACTGCGGCGTCCTCTTCGCCGCCCTCGTCTGGCGGCTGTTCCGGCGGCGGCCCCTTCGCGGCGTGATGCTGCGCATCCCGGTCCGCTACGGCGACGACGGCGCCCGCGACGCGGCCCGTCGCGCCCTGCTGAACTTCGGGGTCTCGATCACCCCGAACAGCTACGTCGTCGACCTCGATCAGGAGACGTCCACCGTCCTGATCCACCAGCTCGTCGCCGGTCCCGTCGACCCGCTGGTGGAGGGGTACGACGAGCCGGCGAGCGCGGGTGACGGGAACGACGGATGACCGTCTGGCTCGCGGCCTGCACCGCGCTGCTCGTCGGGCTGATCCCGCTCGGCGCCGTCATTCTGCGCCGCTCGGTGCTCGAGGGGCTCGTCGCGCTCGAGCTCGCCAGCGTGATCAACACCCTCATCCTCATGTTGCTCGCCGAGGCGTTCCACCGGCCCGGGTTCATGGACCTCGCCCTCGCCCTCGCGCTGCTGGCCCTCGCCGGTGGCCTCGTCTTCGCCCGGCTGGTCGAGCGATGGATCTGAGCGCCGTCGCGGTCTGGGTGCTCGTCGCCTTCGGTGTCGCCGTCGAGCTGGCCTGCTGCGTCGGCGTGGTCGTCATGCGCGACGTCTACGACAAGCTCCACTACACCGGGCCGGCGACGATCCTCGGGCCGCTCGCGTTCGCCACCGCCATCGTCGTCCAGGAGGGCGTCGGGCAGGCCGCGGTCAAGGCGCTGCTCATCGCCGGGCTGCTCCTCGTCGCCAACCCCGTCCTGACCCACGCCACCGGCCGTGCCCTCTACATCCGCCAACGCGACCACCTGGAGCCCGCACCCGAGGACGGGCCATGAACGTGCTGGTCGGCGCCGCGTTGGTGCTCGTCGGCGCGTCCGGCACGGTCGTGGTGGTGCTCCGCGACCCGCTGCGCCAGGCCCTCGCGGTGAGCATGTTCGGGATCCTCCTCGGGATCCTGTTCTTCGCGGTGCAGGCCCCGGACGTGGCGCTGTCCGAGATCGTGGTCGGCGCCGTCGCGCTCCCCCTCATGATCCTGCTCGCCCTGGCCAAGATCCGCGGTGGCGTGCGATGACGCGCCGCACCCGCCGGGTCCTCTTCCTCGGGTCGGCGGCCGTCCTGGCCGTCGTCGTGCTCGCCGGGTTCGGCCAGCTCCCCGCGTTCGGACACCCCGCGGCGACGCTCGGCCAGGTGCTGAACACCCTCGCCGTGCCCCAGCAGCACATCACCGACGTCGTCACCGCGGTGAACTTCAGCTACCGCGGCGCCGACACCCTCGCCGAGGAGTTCATCTTCTTCGCCGCCGTCACCGCCGCCGTGCTGATCCTGGCCCCCCTCGACGACGAGGTCGCGGACCACGCCGCCGACGCGGCCACCGGCCGGTGGGTGCCCCCGACGAGCGACGCGGTCCGCGTCCTCGCCCTCGCGCTCGTCGGGCCGACCATCCTCTTCGGCCTCTACATCGTGGTCCACGGCCACCTGACGCCCGGCGGCGGCTTCCAGGGCGGGGTGGTGCTCGCCACCGGCGTGGTCCTCGTCTACCTCGCCGGCGAGTACACCCACCTCCACAGCCTCTACCCGGACCGTGTCATGGAAGGCGCCGAGCTCGGCGGCGCCGCCCTGTTCGTCGTCATCGGGCTCATCGGGCTCGCGATCGGCGGGACCTTCCTCGCCACCTGGGGGCCGCTCGGCCGGGTCGGGCAGCTCCCCTCGGCTGGTGACGTCCCGCTGCTGAACCTCTCGGTCGGCGCGGCCATCGGCGCCGGGTTCGTGCTGTTGCTCAGCGCCTTCCTGCGCCAGACGATCGTGCTGCGACGCCACCCGCCGACCCGCCACCGGATGCCGCGGTGAGCGTCCTCGCCTACGGCGTCGCCGCGTGGCTGCTGTTCGTCGGGCTGTGGGGGATCATGCAGAGCCGCAACCTCGTGCACCTCGTCATCTGCCTCGGCGTCGTGCAAGCCGCGACGTACGTGCTGCTCGTCACCATCGGCTACCGCGCCGGCGCGGTCGCGCCCGTCTTCGCCGGGGTGCGCGTCGGCACCGTCGCCGTGGACCCGGTCGTGCAGGCCCTCTGCCTCACCGACGTCGTCGTCGGCACGACCGTCACCGCGCTGCTGCTCGCCCTCGTCGTGCAGATCCACAAGCGCACCGGGTCGCTCGACCCCGACACGCTCCGCGACCTGGGCGACTGACGGTGCCCGCCCTCGCGCCGCTCCCGGTGATCGTCCCGCTCCTCACCGCGCCGGTCCTCCTGGCGGGGCGGCGTCACCTGCCGCGCGCCGCCATGCAAGGCCTCGCGCTCCTCGCCGCGCTGGCCGTCACCGGCCTCGGCGCGACGATGCTCGCCCAGACCCACGGCGTCGGCGTCTACTGGTTCGGCGGCTGGCGTCCCCAGCACGGGGTGGTGCTGGGCGTCTCGTTCGCCGTCGACTCGTTCGCCGCGGCGGGCGTGGTCCTCGCCGGCACGCTCACCGCCGCCGCGCTCCTCGCCGCCCGCGCCTGGCCCACGTTCGGGCCGCTGGCCCACGTGCTCATCCTCGTCGTGCTGGCCGCGGCGAGCGGCTTCTGCCTGACCGGCGACCTCTTCAACCTCTTCGTGTTCTTCGAGCTCATGAGCGTGGCCACCATCGCGCTCTGCGCCCTGGAGACCGGTCAGCCCCGAGCCCTCCGAGGGGCCCTGCACTTCGCGCTCAGCAACAGCATCGGCGCGTTCTTCGTCCTCATCGGCATCGCGCTGCTATACGCCCGCACCGGGGCGCTGAACCTGGCGGCCATCGGCCGGGCTCTCGCCGCCCACCGCCCCGACGAGCTGCTCGTCGTGGCCGTCCTGCTGCTCGTCGTCGGGTTCCTCATCAAGGCGGCGATCGTCCCGTTCCACTTCTGGCTCGTCGACGCCGCGTCGTCGTCGCTGCCGCCGGTGTCGATGCTGCTCGTCGGGCTGCTCGACACGCTGGGCGTGTACGCCGTCGCCCGCATCTACTGGACGGTGTTCTCCAGCCCGCACGCCCGCGTGCCGACCCTCCAGCCCGTGCTCCTCGGCGCCGGGGTCGCCACCGCCCTGCTCGGCGCCGTCCTGAGCCTGAGCCGCGAGGCCCCCGGCCGACGGCTCGCGTTCGTCGCCATCAGCCACGCCGGCCTCATGCTCGTCGGGGTCGGGCTCCTGACCCGCGCCGGGCTGGCCGGGTTCGGGATCTACGCCCTGGCCAGCGGCGCCACGAAGGCCGCGCTCTTCGCGCTCGCGCCCGGCACGGCCGGCGCGTCGCGGGAGCGGCTCCGGCGGGGGCTGCTCCTCGCCGCCGGGCTGGTCCTGGCCGGGCTGCCGCCCGCCGCGACGTGGCTCGGCAAGGGGCTCCTCGAGGCCGGCGCCACCGGCCTCGGCCACACCGCGGTGATCGCCCTCGTCCTCGTGGTGTCGGTCCTCACCGCGGCCACGGTCGTCGAGCTCGCGCTCACCCCGCCCGACGACGCGCCCGTGTCGCGCCCCGCCCGGTCACCCGCCGTCCTCGTCGCGGCCGGCGCCTTGCTCGTCGTCACGATCGGCCTCGGCGTCGTGCCCGGCCTGACCCGCTCGAGCCTCGCCGCCGCGGGCCGCTTCACGGACCGGCCGGGGTATGCCGCCGCCGTGCTCGCCACGCCGGCGCCGCCCCCCGTGAGCCTCGCCACGACCGGGCTCGGCGCGATGCCCGCCGTCCTGGGGGTCGTCGCCGCGGTCGGCGCCGTCGCGCTCGGCGCGGCCCGCGTCCGGGCCCGGCGGCCCGTCGCGACGCCGACCCGCGGGCCCCTCACCCGGCTCGGTGCCCTGCACCGCGGCGCGATCGCGGACAGCGTCGCGTGGATCACCTTCGGCGCGGCGACGATCGGCGCCACGCTCGCCCTGGCCGTCCGCTGAGCGGGGTGGCGGGCCCCCGGGCTCGCCGCGCGAGGATCCACCCGCTCGAGACGGAGGACCCCGTGGACGTCACGACCCATCCCCACGCCGCGGCGAGGCGGAGCCGGTGAGCGAGGCCAGCGCGGGCCGATTCGTCGGCCAGGCCGTCCGCCGGCGAGAGGACCCGCGGCTGCTCACCGGGCACGGCAGCTACGTCGACGACGTCGTCGTCCCCGGCCTGCTCCACGCCGCGTTCGTCCGCAGCGACCTCGCGCACGGCCGCATCACCCGCCTCGACGTCGACGCGGCCCGCGCGCTGCCGGGTGTCCGGGCCGTGCTCACCGCCGCCGACGTGAACGGCGCCGTCGGGTCGATGCAGCCCACGATGTTCCAGGCCGACCCGCCGCCCATGCCGTGCGCGCCGCTGCGGCCCCTCGCCGAGACCGACGTCCGCTTCGTCGGTGACCCGATCGCGCTGGTCGTCGCCGAGTCCCGCTACGTCGCCGAGGACGCCTGCGAGCTCGTCGAGGTCGACTACGACCCGCTCCCCGCCGTCATCGACGCCGAGACCGCCGCCGACCACGTCGGGCTCGTGCACCCCGAGCTGGGCTCGAACGTCGCCGTGCAGATCGCGTCGCCGCCCGACCCCGAGCTCGACGCCATCTTCGAGTCGGCGCCGCACGTCATCACCGAGACGCTCGTGCAGCACCGCCACACGAACGTGCCGATGGAGACCCGCGGCGTCGTGGCCCAGTTCACCCCGGCGACCGGCGACCTCGACGTGTGGCTCTCCACCCAGAACCCCCACGAGGCGCGCCAGACGTGCGCCCGGGCGCTCGGGATCCCCGAGCACCACGTGCGGGTCCGCGCCGGCGACGTCGGCGGTGGGTTCGGCCAGAAGTTCTTCACCCAGCGCGACGAGCTGACCGTGATCGCCGCGGCGCACCACCTCGGGCGGGCGGTCAAGTGGATCGAGGACCGACGCGAGAACCTCATCGCCGCCAACCACGCCCGGGCCGACCGGGTGACGGTCCGCCTGGCGCTCGACGACGACGCCCACCTCCTCGGGGTGCACCTCGACCACCTCGAGGACTGCGGCGCCTACCCGGTGGGCGGGACCGGCGGGATCGGGCCGTTCATGGCGATGCTGTTCCCCGGCCCGTACCGCGTCCCGAAGCTCGGGTTCCGCACCACCGCGGTGTGGACGAACACCTGCGGGCGCGGCGCCTACCGCGGCCCGTGGATGATGGAGACCGTCGCCCGCGAGGAGATCCTCGACCTCGCCGCCCGGGCGGTCGGCGTCGACCCGCTCGAGCTGCGCCGCCGCAACTGCGTCCATGCCGACGAGCTGCCCTTCACCACCGCCGGCGGGCTCGTGCTCGACCACGTCACCCCGTCCGAGACGCTCGAGCAGGCCGTCGACCTCATCGGCTACGACGCCGTCCGGGCCGAGCAGGCCCGCGACGGCGACGGCCGGCTCCTCGGCGTCGGGCTCGGCCTCTACGTCGAGCCGACGAGCATGGCGTCGGGCAACCTCGGGGTCGAGACCGCCACCGTGCGGGTCCAGCCGAGCGGCACGGTCACCGTGCACCTCGGCACCGGGTCGCACGGCCAGAGCGTCGAGACGACGATGGCCCAGGTCGTCGCCGAGCACCTCGGCGTCGAGCTCGACGACGTCGTCGTCGTGCAGGGCGACACCGCGACCGCCCCGTTCGGCGGCGGCACCGGGGGCAGCCGCACCGCGGTCGTCGCCGGCGGTGCCGCCCGCGACGCCTCGCTCGCCGTCCGTGACAAGGCGACGAGGATCGCGGCCCATCTGCTCGAGGCCGCCCCCGAGGACCTCGACGTGGAGGCCGGCCGCGATCAGCGTGCGCGGCACCCCGACCCGTGGGGTCAGCCTGGCCGAGGTGGCCCGGGTCGCGCTCAACGCCCCACTCGAGCTGCCCCCCGACCTGGCCCCCGGCCTCGACGCCACGGTCACCTACCAGGCGCCGCCCATCACCTGGTCGAACGCGTGCCACGCCTGCACCGTCGCGGTCGACCCGGCCACCGGCGCCGTCGAGATCCTCCGCTACGTCGTCAGCGAGGACTGCGGCCTGATGATCAACCCGATGGTCGTCGAGGGTCAGATCGCCGGCGGGGTGGTGCAAGGCATCGGCGGGGTCCTCTACGAGCACTTCGTCTACGACGAGGACGGCAACCCGCTCACCACGACGTTCCTCGACTACCTGGTGCCGACCAGCACCGAGGTGCCGACCATCGAGTTCGGCCACGTCGAGACGCCGTCGCCGACCCCGGGCGGCCACAAGGGGATGGGGGAGGGCGGCGCGATCGGCTCCCCACCGTGCGTGTTCAACGCCGTCGCCGACGCGCTCGCCCGCCGCGGCGCCCGCCTCACCGACCAGCCGCTCAGCCCCAGCCGCATCCTCGACGCGCTCGCCGACACCGGCCGGTAGCCGAGGGAGCGCCCGTGGGCACCGTCGTGGTCGACCTGTCGATCTCGCTCGACGGGTTCATCGCCGGGCCGGACGACGGACCCGACCGGCCGCTCGGCCGCGGCGGCGAGGCCCTCTTCACGTGGATGAACGCCGGCGGCGAGGCGAACCGCGTCGAGGCGCGACTCGCGCCCCCGACCGCAGCCGGGTCGTGGTCGACGAGTGGCTGAGCAACAGCGGCGCCATCCTCAGCGGCCGCCGGACCTTCGACATCGCCCGCGGCTGGCGGGACGGCCATCCGATCGACGTGCCGATCTTCGTGCTCACCCACCACGCGCCGACCCACGGTGCGTGGAGCCCCCGCGTCTCCTTCGTCACCGACGGCCTCGACCGGGCCCTCGAGCTCGCGCAGCAGGCCGCGGGGGCGCGGCAGGTGTCCGTGTGCGGCGCGGACCCCGCGCAGCAGCTGCTGCGCGCCGGGCAGCTCGACGAGATCCAGCTGAGCGTCGTCCCGGTGCTCCTCGGCGGCGGGGTGCGGCTCTTCGACCATCTCGGCCCGGACCCCGTCGACCTCGAGCTGCTCCGCGTCGTCGCGTCCGACGGGGTCACCCACCTGCGCTATCGGGTGTGCTGACCCGCGGCCGGCAGCTCCCGGATCCGGTAGACGCAGCGCGCGTCGCCGGCGAGCACGTGCTGGGTGCGCTCGACCGCCACGTCGTCGCCGAGCACGGTGCGGAACAGGTCGAGCTCGCCCCGGCACAGCCCGGTGCACGCCGCGGCCGCGCTGCACACCGGGCAGTGGTGCTCGACGAGCAGGACGGCGTCGCCGTCGGCGCGGGTCTCGGCCATGTAGCCCTCGACGCTGCGCTGGCGGGCGAGCGCCGCGACGCGCCGCCGCAGCGGCGCCGCGTCCGGTGCGGGGATCAGCCCGCGGTAGGCGGTGAGCTGGCGGGCCTCCCGCGCCGCGACCACCGCGTCGAGCCCGGCCTCGCCGACCGCCTGGCGGATCGCGTCCACCAGCTCGAGCGTCAGGTCCTCGTGGCGGTCGGGGAACAGCTCCGCGGCGAGCGGGGTCAGCGACCACTCGGCGGGCGGCCGGCCGCGCGTGCCCGTGGCGCGCCCGCGCCGGGACACGAACCCGTGGCCCTCGAGCGCCTCGAGGTGCTGGCGGACCGCCGCCGCCGTGAGCCCGAGGGCCGCCGCCAGCTCCGGGACCGTCGCCGAATCGACCCGCTTGAGCCGCTCCAGCACCCGCCGCTTGGCGTCGGTGATCACCGCGCCGACCTTATCGAGTTTCGCAAGTGTGGACTTGACGAACTCGGGCGACCGGGGGAGTATGCCAAGCGATGACTTCCCAAAATGGGTCGGAGGTCCTGGCGGGGTCGGCGAGCGCCCTCCGGGCCGACGGTCGCCTCCTCACGAAGGTCGGGGCGTGGCCCGTCCTCGTGGTCTGGCACGAGGAGCGGGCGTACGCCGTCGAGGACCGCTGCCCCCACATGGGCTTCCCGCTCCACCGCGGCTCCTGCGAGGCCGGGCTGCTCACCTGCCACTGGCACCACGCCCGCTTCGACCTCGCGTCGGGCTGCACCCTCGACCGGTGGGCGGACGACACCCGCGCCTTCGACGTCACGATCCGCGGCGACGAGGTGTGGGTCGCGCCCCGCGCCGCCGGCGACGAGGTCCAGAACCTCCAGCGGCGCCTCCGCGAGGGTCTCGAGGACGGCCTGTCGCTCGTCGTCGCCAAGGCCGTGCTGGGGCTCGTCGACGCGGGCGCCGAGCCGGCCGCGCTCGTGCGCACCGGCCTCGAGTTCGGGGCCCGCAACCGGGCCGGCGGGTGGGGCGCCGGGCTCACCACCCTCGTGGCGATGGCGAACGTCCTTGACCGCCTCGACCCCGAGGACCGCCCCGCCGCGCTCGTCCACGCGCTCGTGTTCCTCTCCAACGACACCCGCGGGCACCCGCCGCGCTTCGACGTCCCACCCCTCGCCACCGACGAGCTCCCCGCCCCGCGGCTCGCCGAGTGGTACCGACGCTTCGTCGACACCCGCTCCGGCGGGGCCGCGGAGCGGGTCCTCGCCACCGCGCTCGCCGAAGGGACCGCCGAGGCCGACGTCGACGCGATGCTGTTCGCCGCGGTCACCGACCACGTCTTCGTCGACGGCGGCCACAGCCTCGACTTCACGAACAAGGCCATCGAATCGCTCGCCTACCTCGACGGGGACGGCGCGGCGCTGATCCTCCCCACCGTCGTCGCCCAGACCGCGGCGGCGAGCCGCAGCGAGGAAGGCGGCGAGTGGCGCCACCCTGACGACCTCGCCGCGCTGCTCCGCGAGGCCACCGGGGCGCTCCCCGACGCGCTCGCCGCTGGGCGCCGCCACCGGGGGGCGTTCACCGACGTCACCGGGCTCGCCCGCCAGCTCCTGGTCGAAGACGCCCAGGCCGTGCTCGACGCCGTGCTCGACGCCGTCCGGGCCGGCGCGGACGAGGAGCAGATCGGCCGCGCCGTCGCGTTCGCGGCGTCGCAGCGGGTCGTGCACTTCCACGTCCAGAACGACTTCGGTGACTGGGACACCGTCCATCACACCTTCACCGCCGCGAACGCGCTGCACCAGGCGCTCCGGCGCGCCCCGACGGTCGAGCTGCTGCGCGGCGCCTTCCACGGGGCGCTGCGCGTCTACCTCGACCGGTTCCTCAACGTGCCGCCGGCCCGCCCACCCCACGCCACGACCGGGTCGCTCGACGACCTCGCCCAGTGCTTCGACGTGCAGGGCGACGTCGACGTCGCCGGGAACGCGGCGTACGGGTTCCTCCAGGGCGGCGGCACCCGCGAGGCGCTCGTCGCCGCGCTCGGCCGGCTGCTGCTCCGCGAGGACGTCGGCTTCCACACCTACCAGCACTTCGAGGCCGCCGTCCGCCAGGCGTGGGCCTGGCCCGCCGGCTCCGAGGAATCGGCGCTCGTCCTCACCGGCGCGGCGCGCTACCTCGCGGCGCACGCCCCGACGCGGCGCGAGCTCCCGACCGTCATCACGATCGCGTCGCGGCTGCGCCGCGGGGAGCACCTCTTCGAGGAGGCGGCGGCTCCATGAGCGACGTCGCCAGCTCCCGGCGCATGACGGCCACGTAGCGGGGCTCGACCTCCGACAGCACGAACCGCCGGCCGAGCCGGGCCGCGGCGACCCCGACGGTCCCGACGCCCGCGAACGGGTCGAGGACCACGTCGTCCTCGAAGGACCAGTAGCGGATCACCCGCTCGGCGAGCGCCACCGGGAACACCGCGGGATGGTCACGGCGGCTCGTCGGCGCGAGCCGCCACACGTTCGTCCGCTCGTAGTCGTCCCCGATGCGGGACCGGTCCACCGCGGCCGGGTCGTGGTGCGCGCGGATGTTCCAGTCGAGCAGCCGGTCGGTGCGGCTCCGGTACACGAGGACGTACTCAGTGACCGGCACCGCCTTGTACTGGAGCGGCCGTCGGTCGGCCGCGAATCGGCGGCCGCGCCCGGTCGCCCAGCCGGCCCCCTCCGGCTTCTCCCACACGATGTCGTCGACGAAGTCGAGCTGCTCCTCGACGAGGATGCGGTGCAGGTCGAACGGCACCGCGAGCCGCCGCGACGCCTCGGAGCGGCGCGCCCGCCGCAGCAGCACCGGCGCCGTGTTCACCACGAGGAAGCGGCCCTCGGCGAGCACCCGCCGGCACTGGCGCAGCACCCGGCGCATCTTCTCGAGGTAGGCGTCGTAGTCGAGGTAGTCGCCCGAATCCGGGCGCGCGTTGAAGTACGGCGGCGAGGTGAACACCAAGTCGACCGAGCCGTCCGGCAGCCCGGCGAGCGTCTCCTCGGAATCGCCGCACAGCAGCGTGTTCGCCAGCGGTGAGCGGGTGATCGCGGACCCGGCCGACGGCCCGACGGCCGGAACGGCGGGGCGCGCCAGGCGCGCCCGCACGGTCGCGACCGCCGTCGTGCGTGCCGCGTCGAGCGCACCCGACCGGGCGTCGAGCACGATCTCGCCCGCGGCCGCGGCCGACGCCCGCGCCAGGAGCGGCACCCGCCAGACGTGGTAGCGGTCGTCGACCTCCGGCAAGCCGAAGCGCAGCGCGTCGCGCAGACCCCACCCCCGCACCGCGTCGTCCGCCCGCGCGCGTGCGTCGTCGACGGTGCGGACGGCGTACCGCCGCACCTCGCTCACCAGCGCGCGTCGTGGCACCCGATGACCGTACCGGGGCGCGCCGCGGCGCCCGCGGTTCTCGTCAGCGGGGTGTGGTCACGCGTCGGCCACGCCGCGGGCCCCGTCGTCGCGCAGGGCGGCGCGGATCGCCGCGGCATGGCGCTCCAGCTCGTCGGCTGTCGACCGACGTGGCGGCGTTCGAGAGGTGCAGGTCCGCTTCGCTGCGGATCGGGATGAGGTGCAGGTGGGTGTGCGGCACCTCCAGGCCGGCGATGAGGAGGCCCACCCGGGCCGGGTGGAAGGCCTGCTGCTGGGCCCGCCCGATCGTGTGCGCCACCGTCATGAGCTGGCGCGCCCCTCGACGGGGAGGTCGATCCAGTGGTCGACCTCGGCTCGGGGCACGACGAGCGTGTGGCCGGGCCGGACCGGGTTGATCGAGAGGAACGCGACGCACTGGTCGTCCCGCCACACGAACGTGCCGGGCAGCTCCCCGGCGATGATCCGGGAGAAGAGGGTCGTCACGCCGCGGGATCGTAGGCGGCGCTGAACCTTCGGCCCGTCGGCGCCGATACCACTCCATGCTCGGTGCTCGACCCGCGGTGCGGCGCCCCGACCCGCGGCGCGCGGGGAGCGCCCGGCGGTCGTGCGGGCGAGCGCGGCCCGGCCCCTCCCGCCGCTGCGGCCGGTCGCCGACTTCGTCGGCCTCCCCGACGGGGGCCGGACCCTCTCGGGCGACACCGCGTTCCTCGTGGCCGCGGCCGGCGCGCTGGTCGCGCCTGGTCGTCACCACGCTGCTCGGCGTCGCGACGAGCGGCCGGGTGGCCGCGCTCGTGTCCTGGCCGTACGCCGTCGTCCTCGTGCTGGGCGCAGTCGGGCTCCCGGCGGCACGGGGCGCGTTCCGGGGCCTCGCCCTGCGCGCTCGATCATCCGAGCCCGGTGCAGCACGTCCGGCCGCACGACGCCGGTGACGATCCTCGTCACCGGCGCCGCCCCGAGCGAGGCGACGACCGCGTCGCTCGCCGCGCAGGACTACGGCGGCCCTACCACGGTCGTGATGCCCGGCGCCGCGACGATCCGACCGGTGACGCCGCTCACCCTCGTCGTCGACGCCGGCGTCGTGCTGCACCCGTCCGCGTTGCGTCTCCTCGTGGCCCGGCTCGTGTCGGCACCCGCCGACACCGCGGTCGTCGCGGCGCATTCGCTTGCCCTCGCGACCGACACCGGCGTCACCGCGGAGGCGTGCGCCGCGGCCTGGACGCATGCGCTCGACGCCGACCAGCGCACCGAGCACCTCTTCGCCGGCCCGCTCACCGCGGACAGCGCCTGCACCCTGCTGCGCACCGACGCCCTCACCGCCGTCCCGGGCTGGTCGCTGCCCGGGTCCCGTGCCGCGCTGACCTGGCGGCTGCTCGAACGGGACGCCCGCGTCGCGCACGAGCCGCTCGCCATCGTCTTCGTCCCCGAGCGGGTCCGTGTGACGACCGCGGCGCGCCGCGGCGCCGAGCGGAGCCGGGCGGTGCGCGCCGCGGCGGCGGGCAGCCCGACCTCGGCGCTGCCGCGGGCGTCGAGTCGCTGGCTGGCCCGCCTCGACTGGTGGGCGCCCACCCTCGACGCGATCGTCGCCGCCGCCTGGGTGCAAGCCCTGGCGTTCGCCGCGCTCGGCCGGGTCACCCTGCTCCTCGCCGTCCTCGTGCTCGCCGTCCCCCTCTCCCTCGCGCCGGTCGCGGTGGAGCGGCACCGCCACGCCGACACGCTCGACGAGGTCGGCCTGACCCTCGTCGCCCCCGCGGTGTGGGTGAGCTACCTCGCCGGCCTCGACGCGCTGCGCGCCGTCCTCGCGGTGGGGGCGTGGCGCGACGGCGCCGGCCGAGCCGCGGACCGTCACGCCGCTCCCGGTCGCGTCGCGCGGTCACGCCGCTCCCGGTCGCGTGGCCGCCGGTCGCGGCGGCGCCGGTCGCGCCGGCACCCGTCGCGCCCGCTGCCGCTGCCGCCTCGCGTGCCGCGCGTCAGGCGGGTGCGCCGGCTCGGAGGGCGGGCGCGACCGTACGCATGAACGCGTCCACGGTGGCGGGGGTCCCGAAGTCGGAGAACTGCAGCACGAAGCCGCGCGCGCCGAGCCGCAGGTCGGCGGCGAGCGCGTCGATGACCTCCGGTGGGGTGCCGACGATGAGCCCACCCCACGACCCGAACCGGCGGCGGGCCTGCGCCTCCACCTCGGCCCGGTCGGCGCCGTCGACCACGAGCCCGATCGGGTGCTGCACCGAGATCTGCGCGTCGCCGGCGAGGGCGCGCAGCTCGGCGAGGCGCTCCACCCCGTACGACGGGCAGTTCCACCAGTCGGCGTGGTCCCGGACCAGCGGCATCGTGAGGGTGGGTCCGGCCCCGCCGATATGGATGGGGATGTGCCCCTGCGCGGGGACGGGCCGCCCGATCGCCCCCGCGAGCTGGAAGTGCTCGCCGGCGTAGTCGAAGAACTCGCCGCCGAACATCAGCGCCAGGATCTCCAGGGTCTCGCGCAGCCGGGCCGCCCGCCGTGCCGGCGGGCCGGCGTCGATCCCGAAGCGTCGCAGCTCCTCCTCGACCGACCCCCAGCCGATCCCGAGGTCCAGGCGGCCGCCGCTCACGACGTCGAGCGTCGCGGCCATCTTGGCGAGCAGCGCCGGATGGCGGAACGGGTCCGCGTTCACGAGATGCCCGAGACGGATCGTGGTCGTCTCGGCCGCCAACGCGGCCGCCAGCGTCCAACCCTCGAACGTGTCGTGCTCCAACGCGCCGGGCGCGCCCAGGTGGTCCATCAGCCACACCGAATCGAACCCGGCGGCCTCGGCCGCCCGCGCCCGCTCGACGATCATCGCGTACGGCATGCGCAGCTGCGGGAGGAACAGGCCGAACCACACGGCAGGCAATGTATCTACCCGTCGCGGCCTGATGGGACGGCTCTCCGGCGCGGCGTCGACGCTTCGAGCCGCGCTGCTTGACCTGCACCGCCCGCTGGGCCGCGGCGAGGCGTGCCGCGGCCCGCTGGGCATAGCGGTCGTTGGTGATGAGGTCCCCGTCGCTGGTCGCCACCAACACGCTGACTCCCACATCCAGGCCGACGTGGCGGCCCGTCAGGGGCAGCGGCTCGGCGGGCACGTCCACACAGCGGACACTCACCCACCAGCGTCGACCCTCCCGACGCACCGTGATCGCCTTCGCCGTTCCTCGCAGCGGCCGATGCAACCGAACCTTCAGCGCCCCGATCCCCGTGAGATGCAGCCGCCGCTGGGCCGCGTCAAGGTGCCAGCCGTTACGGTCCTCCCATTGCAGCGAGTCCCAACGCTGCCGGGACCGGAACCGTGGGTATCCCGGGCGTTGCCCCTCCCGGCAACGGCGATAGAAGGCCTCGAACGCCCAGTCCAGGCGTCGCAGCGTTCCCCGACACACCGTCACCCCAGACGCGTCGGAATGTAGCGTCGGACCCGTGCCCCGCTCGCTCCACCACGCCGCGCTGTGCGTGCGCGACGTCGACGTCAGCCTGCGCTTCTACCGCGACGGGCTCGGCCTCGACGTGTTGATGGACCACCGCTTCGACGGCGACTGGCCGACGCTGTTCGACGCCCGGTCGGGGACGCTGCGGTCCGTGTTCCTCGGCGACCCGGCCGCACCCGACGCCGGTGTCGTCGAGCTCGTCGCCTTCGACGGCGGCGCCGACCCGGGGCCGCCCACCGGTCCGCCCGCCACCGGGTTCTTCCTCCTGTCGTTCTTCGTGGCGGTCGACGACACGCTGGCCCGCCTGCACGACCTCGGCCTCGGTGGCGCGCCCCGCCGCGTCGAGCAGCCCGGACCGCAGGGATCGGTCGTGATGGCCACGGTGCGCGACCCCGACGGGGTCCTCGTCGAGCTCATCGAGGCCCGCCGGGCGCACCAGTAGCCTCACGCGCCGTGCTGCACCCCGAGGTCTCGGTCGACGACGCCCGCGCCATGCACCGCGTCGAGGGGCGGGTCGTGATCGTCACCGGCTCGGGGCAAGGCGTCGGGCGGGGCATGGCGAACCACCTGGCGAAGGCCGGCGCCACCGTCGTGGTCGCCGACTACCAGCCGGACAAGGCCCGCCGCACGGTCGAGGAGCTCACCGGGATCGGCGCCACCGCCCTCGACGTCGAGGTCGACATCCGCGACGCCGCGTCGCTCCACGCCATGGTCGAGCGGGTCGTGGGCGAGCTCGGCCGGGTCGACGGGCTGATCAACAACGCGCAGACGTTCCGGGCCAACGCCCCGATGGCCGACGTCGCCGCCGACGACCTCGACGTCTTCTACCGGTCGGGCGTGCTCGGCACGCTCCACGCCATGCAAGCCGTCTACCCGCACATGCGGGACGCCGGATGGGGTCGCATCGTCAACTTCGCGTCGTCGATGGGCCGGGTCGGCGGTGAGGGGTTCGGCGCCTACAACGCGTCGAAGGAGGCGATCCGCGCCCTGACGCGCACCGCGGCACGCGAGTGGGCCCGCGACGGGATCGTGGTGAACGCCATCGCGCCCGCGGCGGCGCCGCCGCGGGCCGTCGGATCCGAGCACTACGAGGCGTTCATGCGGGCCTGCCCGACGGGCCGCAACGGCGACCCCGAGCTCGACATCGGCCCGGTGGCGCTGTTCCTGTGCTCCGACGCCTGCCGGTACCTCACCGGCCAGACCTTCATGGTCGACGGCGGCACCTACCTCTGGTCGTGATGGCGAGCCCGGCTCGCGGACGCGACGCCGACTGGCGCAACCCGTGGCCGGTGCGGGGGGTGCGCCGCGGGGACGCCGCACCGTCGGAGGGCGCGGCGGCGCTGCACGCCGATGGCTTCTCCGTCGCCTTCGACGTCGAGGTGCTCGACGACGACCGCGACGAGTACCAGGACCACCTCAACAACACCGCGGCGGTGCGGATGTTCAACGAGCTGCGCATCGCGTACGTCGCCGCCCGCTTCGCGCCCCGCTGGCCCAAGTACGTGCGCGGCGAGGGGCTGACCATCGTGGTGCGCGAGCTCCACGTCCTCTACGAGAGCGAAGGCTGGCTCCACGAGGGCTACGTCGGCGCCACCCGCGTCGCGCAGCGGCGCGGCCGCGGCGTCGTGGTCGAGCAGCGCCTCGTCGACGCGGCCACCGCTCGGCCGCTCGCCCGGGCGTGGGTGCTGCAGCTCCTCGTCGGCGGCAACGGCGTCCTCGACTGGCCGGACTGGTTCTTCGACCTCGTCGCCGAGGTGCAGGGCGCGCCGGTCCCGGTCGTGCCGGCCGCCCGGCCGCCGTGGGGACCGCCGACGTGACCGGCGCCGCCGACGTGGTCGCCGGCCGGCTGCGCGGCATGGCCCTCTACTGCATCGGCCGATCCCCCCTCTACGCCGTGCTGCTGGACCGGATGGCCGACGACGTCACCGAAGGCGGGCCCACCTGGGACCTCCTCGGCGGCACCGCCGACGACCCACCCGGGTACGTCCCCCAGCTGCGCCTCCTCGGAGCGGTGCACGCCCTGGCGCTGCGCGGCGACGCCCCGGAGCTCGCCGCCCGCTACCCGTCCTGCGGCGGTGACGGCGACGCGACGGCCGCGTGGCCCGCGGTACGGGCCGTCCTCGCCGGCCGGGCCGACGAGCTGACCCCGTGGCTGGCGCGGCCGCCCCAGACGAACGAGGTCGGCCGCGCCGCCGCGCTCGTCGCCGGGCTGCTCACCGTCACCGCCGAGACCGACCGGCCGGTGCGGCTCCTCGAGATCGGCGCCAGCGCCGGGCTCAACCTGCGCCTCGACCACTTCTGGTACGAGGCCGACGGCGCCGGTGTCGGCGACCCGGCTTCACCGGTGCGGTTCGTGGACTGCTGGGAGGGCGGGCGTCCCCGCTTCGACGCGCCGCTCACCGTGGCAGCGCGGGCGGGGTGTGACCGGACGCCGATCGACCCGACGAGCGAGGACGGCCGCCTGGCGCTGCTCGCCTACGTGTGGCCCGACCAGCAGGACCGACTCACGCTGCTCCGCGCCGCGCTCGAGGTCGCCGCCCGCGTCCCCGCCCCGGTCGAGCGCGCCGACTTCCTGTCCTGGCTGCCCGACCGCCTCGCCGAGCCGGCCCCCGGGCTCGCCACCGTCGTCGTGCACTCCATCGTGCTGCAGTACTGCGACACCGACACCATCGCCGCGCTCACCGCGGCGGTGGGCTCGGCCGGCGCGCGCGCCAGCGACGACGCGCCGCTCGCCTGGCTGCGCCTCGAGCCCCGCTCCCTCGCTGACCTGGAGCCCGAGCTGCGCCTCACCACCTGGCCCGGCGGCGAGGACCGGCTCCTCGGCCACGCCCCGTTCCACCTCGGGCCGGTGCGCCTCGGCACCTAAGCGTCGAGCGCGTCGAGCAGCGTCCCGAGCCGGTCGATCGCACGACGCGACGCCGCGGCGTACCCCTCCTCGTCGATGCGTGGGCCGATCAGCTCGAGGTCGAAGCAGCCGCCGTACCCGGCGGCGAGCAGCTGGCCGACGATCCGCTCGAGGGGAATGTCGCCGTCCCCTGGCACCAGCCGGTTCGGGGTCGACAACGTCCCGACCGCGTAGTCGCTCACCTGCACGATCCGGAACACGTCGACGCCGTCGCGGAACGTGGCGTCGAGCGCGCGCTCGGCCCAGCAGGCGTTCAGCTCGACGCACACCCCGACACCGAGACGGCGGGCGAGGTCGACGACGTCGCGCAGCGTGTGCACGAACCCGACGTCGACGCGCAGCGAGTTGGTGTGCTCGAGCCCGAACGGGATCCCGCGCCGTGCCGCGTCGTCGACCAGCGGGGCGAGCGCGTCCGCGAGCGCGTCGGCGGCGTCCTCCACGGCAGCGGCCCGGCCGGTCCCGTGGTCAGGATCAGGCACTCGGCGCCGACTGCCTCGGCGGCGTCGAGGGCGCGTCGCACCCGGTCGCGCTGCGGCCCCCACCGGGACCGGTCGGCGAGCACGAACGGGCCGATGCCGATCAGGTTCGTGACCCGCAGCCCGGCGTCGCGCAGCCGACGGGCCCCGTCCTCGAGCCCGGCCGCCTCGAGCTTGGCGAGCGACGCCCCGATCGCCTCGACCCCCGCCGCCTCGTAGAAGGCGAGGTCCTCGTCGAGCGTCCACGAGAACGTCGAGATCGCGCTGAGCGACACCCGCGGGTGCATCACCCCCGGGGCGGCGCCGGCGCGGTCATCCGAGCGTCGCGGCGCGCACCACGCTGCTGCCGCCGTCGAGCTGGAGGTTCACGCCGGTGAGCAGCTCGGACTCGCGGCTCGCCAGGTACACCGCGGCGTAGGCGACGTCGCGGGCCTCCCCGAGGCGGGTCAGGTGCATCCCCTCGAGGCGGCGGCGGCGCGCCGGGTCCAGGTCGGCGTCGCGCCGCCGGTTGATCACGTAGCCGGGGCTGATCGTGTTGCAGCGGATGCCATCCGCCGCGTAGTCGACGGCCACGGCACGGGTCAGGGCGTTCAGCCCACCCTTGCTCGCGGCGTACGCGGCGAGGCCGCGGCTCGGGCGCTCCGCCTGGCGCGACGACACGTTCACGATCGAGCCGTGCCCGGCGGCGCGCAGGTGCGGGATCACCTCCCGGCACAGCCACATCGGCGCGGTCAGGTTCACCCGCAGCGCCCGCTCCCACGCGTCCGTGTCCATCTCGGCGACCCCAGCGTCGCGCCCGCCGGTGCTCGCCACCGCGTTGTTCACCAGGACCGTCACGCCACCGAAGCGGGCCACGGTCTCGGCGACGAGCCCACGGCAGGTCGCCTCGTCGGCCAGGTCACCAGCCACGAAGCAGGCGTCACCCCCCGCGGCCGTGATCTGCTGCACGACGGCCTCGCCGCGTGCTGCGTCCCGGCCGTGCACCGCCACACGCGCGCCCTGCGCCGCGAACTCGACGGCGATCGCCTCGCCGATCCCCGCGGTCGACCCGGTGACGAGGGCGATCTCCCCGGCGAGCCGCACGGTGCGGGACCCTAACTCCCGGAGGTGCGCGTCGGTCCCGGCGAGCTCAGGCGCGGGCGGCGCCGACCGGCGTGCGAGCCGGCCGCACGGCCGGCACCCGTCGGGGCGTCGCGCGCAGGCGCCAGGCGCCGATCGCCGCCACCCCGATCCCCAGCCCGATGACCATCGCGACCTCGAGGCGCGCCCACGCCGGCGGCAGCGTCGTCGGGAGCTGCGACCGGTACAGGACGGTGACGTCGGCCAGCCCGCCGGCGAGCGCGAGGAACAGGCCGGCGAGCAGCAGCAGCGGCGCCGCGGCCGACACGCCGCGTCGGAGCACCCAGACGAGCGCCAGCACGCCCACCGCCATGCCGCCGAGCGCGTACGCGCTCGCCGCGAGCTTCGTGGCGCCGCCCACCGTCGTCCCCGCCCAGACGCCGAGGACGTGCGCGGTCTCCCCGACGATCATCGCCGCGAGCGCCGCCGCGACCGCCGGGCGGGCGAGGCGGGTCGCCGCGAGCAGCAGGATCACCAGCGCGAACGCCGCGGCGACCCCCACCCACGGCCACGCCGACGGGCCCGGCACCCACACGACGTCGCCGTGCACCGCGATGGGCTCGCCCTCACGGACGAGCGACACCGTCCAGTGCAGCACCTCGTGTTGCGCCCCCGGGTCGCGTTGCACCTCCGGCGGGTTGCCCGCCCCCAACCAGTGGGCGCGGTGATCGTGCCAGCGCACCACGGTCCCGCTCCCGATCCGCTGCCACTCCGGCGGCGCCGCCGGGTTCGCGAACCTCGGGACGGGGGTGTTCCCGGTGCGGGTCTGGTTCAGGTACACCGCGGGGGACCGCAGGTTCTGGAACACGCCGGCCGGGCCGACCTGCAAGTAGGGCTCGTTGTCGTAGCCGAGCACGGTGATCTCGCGGCCGGTTCCGTTGTCGACCTCGAGCTTGTTGCCGAGGTCGTCGACCCGCACAGCCAGGCCCGCCACGGCCGGCACGATGCGCAACACCCGCGTCTGGTAGTTGCTCGGCTGGATCCCCGCCACGCCGTGCGCCCCGGCCGGGTCGGAGGCCACGACCACCGTCGCGGCGCCCAACGCCACCACGAGGAGCGCGGCGACGAAGCATCAGCTCGCGGCGTCGGCGGCGAGCCGCTCGATCAGATCGGCGCGGGCCCGTGCCACCCGCGACCGGATCGTGCCCACCGCGACGCCGCACACCGCGGCCGCCTCGGCGTACGAGCAGCCCAGCAGCTGGGTCAGCACGAACGCCTCGCGCCGGTCACGGTCGAGCTGCTCGACGAGCGAATCGAGGGCGTGGACCTGCGCCGGGTCGGGGGCGTCCAGCGGCGCGACGCCGGCCAGCCGCGCGCCGAGCCGGGCCCGTCGTCCCCGTCGGCGGAGCGCGTCGACGCAGGCCCGGCGGGTGATGGCCAGCAGCCACGTGCGGGCCGACGAGTCCCGCCGGTACGCCGGCATCGCCCGCCACGCCCGCACGTACGCGTCCTGGGTGACGTCGTCGGCCTCCGCCGCGCCGACCTGGTTCGCGACGAAGCGCCACACCTCGCCCTGGGTGCGCTCCACGAAGGCCCGCAGCGCCGACCGGTCGCCGTCCCGCGCCGCGAGGAGCAACCCGGTGAGCTCGTCCACCAGCCAACGACCCTACCGACGACCCCCCACCCCGGCGGCATCACGGCCACCGCGGTGGGGTCAGGCGCAACGGCGGCAGCGCCCCACGAGGTCCACGCGATGCGTCTCGGTGCGAAACCCGGTCGCGGCGGCGATCTGGTCGACGGCGTGGCGCAGCGACTGCTCGAGCCGTGCGTTCGGCGGGACGTCCTCGACGGTGCCGCACGACGAGCAGATCAGATGGTGGTGGTGCCCGACGAGGTCCTCGGCGAGCTCGAAGCGCGCGAACTCGTCGTTCGTGACGATGCGGTGCACCACGCCCGCCTGCTCGAGGACCACGAGGTTGCGGTAGACGCTGCTCTGCGCGAGGCCGTCCCCGGCGTCCAGCACCTCCGGGATGGTGATCGGCCGCGACGACGACGCGAGCACGTCGATGATCGCGGCGCGGTTGCGGGTCAGGCGCTGATGCACCCGCCGCAAGCGCGCCGTGACCGTGTCCCGAAGGTCGTCGATCACGGCGGCGAGTGTACCGTCGAGTCACATGAACCCGACCGAGCGGTTCGCGCGCCTCGTGCGGGGTCGCGACGACACCATCCCGCTCACCGAGGCGGCGCTGCTCATCGCCGCGCACGACCACCACGTCGACGTCGGCGCCCAGCTCGACCGCCTCGCCGGCCTCGCCGCCGACGCGCCGGACGACCTCGAGGCGCTGGCGCGGTACCTGTTCGTCGAGCAGGGCTTCGCCGGCAACGAGGTCGACTATGCCGCCCCCGACAACTCGTTCGTCGACGTGGTCCTTCGCCGACGGCTCGGCATCCCCATCACGCTCAGCGTCGTGTGCCTCGACGTCGCCGCACGCCGCGGGCTCACCCTCCACGGCGTCGGCATGCCCGGCCACTTCCTGGTCGGCACCGACGACGGACGGTTCCTCGACCCCTTCCATCGCGGGGCCGTCCTCGACGCGGCCGGCTGCCGGGCGTGCTTCGAGCGGCTCATGCCCGACACGCCGTGGCGCGACGCGTACCTCCGACCCGTCGGTCCCCGGGCGATCCTGGTGCGCATGCTCTCGAACCTCGTGCACACCTACGTCGACCGGTCCCCGGCCGACGCGGTGTGGGCCGTGCGGCTCCGCCTCACCGTCCCCGGCGTCGCGCCGAGCGAGCGTCGCGACGCCGCTGCGCTGCTCGGCAGCCTCGGCCGGTTCCGCGAAGCCGCCGCGGCGCTCGACGCCGTCGCCGAGGAGCTCGACGCCTCCAGCGCGGCGCGGGCCCGTGAGGACGCCACCCGCCTGCGGGCCCGGGCGAACTGACCGCGGTGGGCCCGCCCCGCGAGCTGCCGATGTTCCCGCTCGGGACCGTGCTGTTCCCGCACGGGCTGCTGCCCCTCCACGTGTTCGAGCCCCGGTACCGCACGATGATCGAGCACTGCCTTGCGGGGGACTCGACGTTTGGGGTCGTGCTCATCGAGCGGGGCAGCGAGGTCGGCGGGCACGACCTGCGCTTCGACGTCGGCACCGCGGCGCGCATCGTCCAGGCGGCGCGCCTCGACGACGGCCGCTACGTGCTCGTCACCGTCGGGGAGCATCGGGTCCGCGTCCGACGCTGGCTGCCCGACGCGCCCTACCCGCGCGCCGAGGTGGAGCCGCTCGCCGACCAGGCCGACGACGGCGCCGCGGCGCGGCGTACCGAGCTCACCCGTGTCCTGCAGCGCAGCCTGGCGCTGCGCACCGAGCTCGGCGACCCGGCCGCCGCCGTCGACCTCACGCTGCCCGACGACCCGATCCGCGCGTCGTTCGAGGCGTGTGCCCTTGCCGGGCTCGGCCCCCTCGACGCGCAGCGGCTGCTGGAGCTCGACGACGCCGGCCAGCGACTCGCCGCCCTCGAGGCGCAGCTGCACGAGGAGGTCACCGTCCTCGAGTTCCGGCTGCGCGGCTGACGGCCCGGCGTACGCTGCCCTCGTGGACCGTGCACCCGACCGCGACGCCGACGACGACCTCGCCGCGCTCGAGCGGGCCGAGGCCGAGCTGACCGAGCTCGAGCGCGAACTGCGCCGAATCGAAGGCGCCGAGGACGCGCCTGACGGGTGACCCGCCCGGACGACACCGTGCGGGTGCGGTTCTTCGCCGCCGCCCGCGACGCGGCCGGTGTCACCGAGCTCGGCGTGCCGCCGCAGCGCCTGACCGACCTCCTCGCCGCGCTGCGCGAGGACCGTGGGTCGGCGTTCGCCGCGGTGCTCGCCACCGCCCGGGTCTGGGTCAACGGCGACGACCCGCCCGACGGCGACGCCACCCTCCTCCGACCCGGCGACGAGGTCGCCGTCCTGCCACCGGTCAGCGGCGGCGCCGACCCCCGCCGCCGGTCGCCGCGACCAGCCACGCCGCGCCGGGGAGCACCACCCCGTCCTCGGTGAGGAACGGCGCGAGCGCGTCGCGCACCGCGTCGAGCGCTCGTGCCGCGACCGCCGCGTCGACGCCGCCGAGCACCGAGCGCCCCAACGAGCTGCTCTCGACGTGCGCGACGGCGTCGTCGAGCGTGCGAGCCCCACCGACGGGCACCGGGATCGAGAGCGCCTCGACCGCCACGTCGGTCCAGCCGGTGTCGTGGAGCAGCCCGGCGAGGTGGTCACGCGACGCGAGCGCGAACGGGCCCGGCTGCCCCGGCTCGGCCAGGTTCCCGACGGGCACGACGCGTGCCAACGCCGCGCCCGGCACCCCCATCCAGTCGTTGCGGTCCAGACCCTGCCAGCACACCGTCGCCAGGCGACCCGCGGGACCGACCGCGGCGCGCAGGTTCTCGAACGCGGCGGGTGGGTCGTCGAAGAACATCAGCCCGAAGCGGCTGATCACCACGTCGTGGTGTCCGAGCGGCGTCGTCTGCGCGTCCGCGACCTCGAAGCGGACGTTCGCCGCCTCGGCGGCGCGCTCGCGCGCCCGGCCGATCATGACCGGCGACAGGTCGACGCCGAGCACGGTCGCGGCCTGGCGTCCCGCCTGCAGCGCGGTGGTGCCCGTCCCGCAGCCGACGTCGAGCACCGCGTCGGCGTCGGTGATCGCCGCCGCGGCGAGCATCGCCGCGCCGTACCCCTCGAGCTGACGGTCGTAGTCGGCCTGGTGCTCGACCCAGTGCGCGCCGCCCGCCCCGCCCCACCGTTGCGCTTGCGCCTGGTTCGGCCCGCCCGGCACGACCCCGCTACCCGCCGAGGGACAGATCGATCTGGCGTGCCTTCCCGAAGCGGGTGGCGACGTCGGCCCAGTCGACGAGTTTCCAGAAGGCGTCGACCCACTCGGCCTTGCGGTTCTCGTACTGCAGGTAGAAGGCGTGCTCCCACATGTCGAGCACGAGCAGCGGCGGGCCGCCCTGCCCGACGTTGCCTTGATGGTCGTACACCTGCTCCACGATCAGGCGGTGCCCGACCGGCTCCCACGACAGCGCCGCCCACCCCGACCCCTGCACGTTGTTCGCCGCTTCGCTGAGCTGGGACCGGAACTGGTCGAAGGAGCCGAGGTACTCGTCGATCGCGGCGGCGAGTTCGCCGTCGGGCTTCTCGCTGCTGTCCGGCGTCAGGTTCCTCCAGAACAGGGAGTGCAGGATGTGTCCCGACAGGTGGAACGCCAGGTTCTTCTCGAGCTGGTTGATCGACCCGTAGTCGCCGGACGCCCGCACCTCCTGGAGCCGCTCCAGCACCTTGTTCGCGCCGTCGACGTAGGCCTTGTGGTGCTTGTCGTGGTGCAGCTCAAGGATCCGAGCGGAGAGGTGCGGCTCGAGCGCGCCGTAGTCGTAGGCGAGCTCCGGCAGCGTGTAGAAGGCCATCGCGGTTCCCTTCCCTGCGTCACCCGACGGTACCGACACCGCGGCGAGCATGTGTCATCCGGCCGGGCCGGTCGCCCCAGGCGGTACCCTCACTCCGGTGAGCCCGCCGCATCGACGCCGCCTCGATGTCATGCTGGGAGAGGGATACCTCGATGACCTGGCCGCCAAACCGCTCGACGCGGTGCGGGCCCTGCACGAGGAGTGCCTCGAGGTCGAGACCGAGGTGTCCTACGTCCGCCGCCTCGCCCAAGCCCGCATCGACATCGTCGACGCCGAGCTCGAACGCCGCGGGGCCGGCGGCTCCGTCGAGGACCTCGTCGCCCGGCTCCCGGCGATCCTCGCCGACGACGCCCCCCGCGCCGACCCGGCGCACAGCCGGCTGCCCCGCCATCTCGCCCCCTCGATGGACATCCCCTGGAAACGAGGACTCGAGCACCTCATCACCGACGCCACGCTCGTGAACCTCCCCACCATCGCCGACGACGAGCTCCGGGAGACCCTCGAGCAGCTCCACACCCTCGAACGGGAGATGTCGGAGCGGCGACGCGCTCTGCACGCGGTCATCGACCAGATCGAGCTCGAGCTCGCGGCGCGTCACCGGGTCGGTCGCGTCTGACCCGTGGCCGACGCCATCGAGCATCGCCTCCACGACCTCGGCGCGTTCATCCGTGACCGCCGCCGCGACGCGAGGTTGTCGCTGCGCCGCCTCTCCGAGCTCGCGGGGATCTCCAACCCGTACCTGAGCCAGATCGAGCGGGGGCTGCGGAAACCGAGCGCCGACATCCTCCAACAGCTGGCCCGAGCGCTCCACCTGTCGGCCGAGACGCTGTACGTGCGCGCCGGGATCCTCGATCCCGACGACGACGAGCCGAACCTCGAGCACGCCATCCTGCGCGACACGACGCTCACCGGTCCGCAGCGTCAGGCGCTGCTCGAGGTGTACCGGTCCTTCCAGCGCGAGCGCCAACCCGGCGACCCGTCCGGCCCGACACCACCACCGCCGTCCGCGTCGTGACCCGTCGGTAGGATCGTCCCCGTCATGGCTCCCCGCGTCGCGATGCTGAGCGTGCACACCTCCCCGCTGGCCCAGCCCGGCGCCGGGGACGGTGGCGGCATGAACGTCTACGTGCGATCCCTCGGCGAGGCGCTCGCCCGGGCAGGCGTCGGCTGCGACGTCCTCACCCGCGCCGAGCGTCGCGACCAGCGCGGCATCGTCGAACTCGAGCCGGGGCTGCGGGTCGTGCACCTCGACGCCGGGCCGTGCCGCCCCGTCCCGAAACACGAGCTGATCGGCCTCCTCGACGAGCTCGTCAACGCGGCACGGGCCCACCTGCAGTGCGGGCGGGCCTGCTTCGAGGCGCTGCACGCCAACTACTGGATCTCCGGCGCGGTGGGGCATCGCCTGAAGCACGAGCTCGACCTGCCGCTCGCCGCGACGTTCCACACGCTGGCGCGCGCCAAGACCGCCGCGGGCGTCACCGACGACCCCAGCCACCGCCAGCTCATCGAATCCGAGGTGCTGCGCTGCGCGGACGTCGTCGTCGCGTCGACCCCCGACGAGGCCGCCGCGCTCGGCGCCGAGCCGGACGCCGATCCCGACCGGGTGGAGATCATCCCGCCCGGCGTCGACCACACCCTCTTCTCCCCGGGCGCGCCGCGTGCCGCCCGGGGACGGCTCGGGCTGCCCACCGACCGGGCCGTGCTGCTCTTCGTCGGCCGCATCCAGCCGCTGAAGGGGGTCGGCGTGGCGGTGCGCGTCCTCGCGGAGCTCGCCGCCCGCGACGCCGAGCTCGTCATCGTCGGCGGCCCGAGCGGCGCGGACGGTCCCGCCGAGGTGGCGCGCCTGCACGAGCTCGCCGAGCGCCTCGGGGTCGCCGACCGCATCCGCTGGGTCCGGCCCGTCCCCCATGACCGGCTCGCCGACTGGTACCGCGCCGCGGACGTGTGCCTCGTGCCGTCGCGCAGCGAATCGTTCGGGCTCGTGGCCCTCGAGGCCGCGGCGTGCGGGACCCCGGTCGTGGCCGCCAACGTCGGCGGGCTCCGCACGCTCGTCGACCACGGCGAGACCGGCTTCCTCGTCGACGGACGTGACCCCGCCGGGTACGCCGCGCCCGTCGCGGCGCTGCTCGACGCCCCGGGGCGTGCCGCGGCGATGGGGAGCCGCGCCGCGGTCCGGGCCGGTCGGTACACGTGGAGCATCGCCGCCGCTCGGCTGCGGCGCCTCTACTCCGACCTCGCGGTCCGTGCCCTCGTCCAGTGCACGTGACCGAGGTCGACGTCCTCGCCGCACAGGAACGGGCCGCGCACGAGCTGCTCGCCGAGCACCTCGAAGGGGAGGTCGCCCGCCAGCCGTACGTCCAGACCGTCGAGTACGACCCCGAGATCCCGCGCTGGTACGTGCGCTTCGGCTGCGACGGCCGCGACGCCACCACCATCTACTTCGACCTGCACCAGCGCACCCTGCGCTACGAGGTGTACTTCCTGCCCGACCCGCCCGCGAACCAGCTCGACCTGTACCGGTTCCTGCTGCAACGCAACCACACCCTCTACGGGGCGCGGTTCTCCATCGGCCCCGACGGCGACCTCTACCTCACCGGCCGGGTCGCGCTCGAGCATCTGGACCGCGCCGAGCTCGACCGGGTGATCGGCGTCCTCTACGAGCTCGTCGAGACCTGGTTCCAGAGCGCGGTGCGGCTCGCGTTCCGCCGCTGAGCGGAGGCGCGGGCGAGCCCGAGGAACGATCCGGGCGAGCTCCGCACTTCCCCGAACGGAGCCGACCTTCATGCACCTCGGGCTCGCTGACCCGACACCCGTCGATGCCAGGGACCGGTGACTGTCGCGCCACCGTCCCCGCCGCACAACCCCCAATTTCCGATTCGACGCGCCAATCGCGCCGCGCCATCCCGTAGCGTGGACGCGATGGTGCAGCTGGCCGTCCTGGGGGGCGGCCGGATGGGGGAGGCGCTCGTCGCCGGGCTGGTCGGCGCCGGCTGGGAGCCCGAGACGGTCGCGATCGCCGAGGTCGACGCCGACCGGCGACGGGTCCTCGAGCAGCGGTTCCCCGGCGTGCGGGTCGTCCCGAGCCCCGCGTGGGCGGTCGCGGACGCCAGCGTCGTCGTCGTCGCCGTGAAGCCGGCCGACGTCGCCGCCGCGCTGCAGGCCAGCGCCGAGGCGCTCCCCGACGGCACCCTCGTCGTCTCCCTCGCCGCCGGGGTGCCGCTCGCCGAGCTGGAGCGCCACGCCCCCGACCGGCCGATCGTGCGGGCCATGCCGAACACCGCGGCGCTCGTCGGGCACGGCGCCGCCGCCATCGCCGCGGGCACCCACGCCGGCGCCGAGCACCTCGCCACCGCCGAGCAGATCCTCGGCGCGGTCGGGACCGTCGTGCAGCTCCCCGAAGCGCACCTCGACGCCGTCACCGCCCTCTCGGGCTCCGGGCCCGCCTACGTGTTCCTCGTCGCCGAGGCCCTGGTCGAAGCGGGCGTCTTCGCCGGCCTGGCTCGCGACGTCGCCGAGGGCCTCGTCCGCCAGACCCTGCTCGGCGCCGCGACCCTGCTGGCCCGCGGCGACTCCCCCGAATCGCTGCGGGCCGCGGTGACGTCGCCCGGCGGGACCACCGCCGCCGGCCTGCGGGTCCTCGAGCAGCGGGGCGTCCGCGCCGCGTTCCTCGACGCCGTCGCCGCGGCCGCGGCTCGCTCCCGCGAGCTCGGCGAAGCCAGCCAGCAGCCATGACCCGCCGGCCCCGCCGCGGGCTCCCCCGCCACCTCGCGGACCGTCCCGTCCCGCCCGTGCCCGCCGACCGGCCCGCGCCGGCCCCCGCGGCCGCGTCACCCGCGCGCCGTCTCGTCCGATCCGGGGTCTGGGGCCCCCACCCGCGCCTCGGGCGTGACGAGGTGCGCGCCGCCGCCCGCACGTTCGCCGACTCGACCCGCGACCCCGTCACGGTCGACGAGGTGCTCGACGCCCTCGTCGCCGTCGCCGGACCGCAACCGACCGCACGCGCGTCCATCGACCCGGACCGGGCGTGGGATGCCGTCACACGCGCGAGCGCGCATCTCGTCGAGCTCGCCCACGCCGGCGCCCGCGTCGCGTTCGCCACGGCCGCGCCGGCATCGCTGCTCGCGCTGCACGCCACGCTCGCCGCGGCGGCGAGCGCCGCCGGCGCGCGTGTCGCCGCCGCCGACGAGGCCGGCCCCTACGCGTCGGGGCGACGGCTCTGGTGGGTTCACGACGTCGCCGTCGCGACGGACGGACGCGCGCTCGTCGAGGAGCACCGCGTGGCGGCCGCCGACGAGTGGCTCTTCGCCGTCGGGATCCCCGCCGCGGTGGTCGCCGACGGCGTCTTCGCCACCCAGGCCATCGCCGCCGGGATCCCCACCGTGGCGCTCGCGGACCTCGACGACCCCGGCCCGGCGCTGGCCGCCCGGCAGGGCCGGCCCGTCCTGGTGGTCCCGCTCGCCCAGCGCCGGGCCCCCGCCGCCTACGCCCCCCTCACCGCCGCGCTCACCGCCGGGCTCGGCCCCCGGCTCGTCGCCGTCCCCGCCACCCACGACGGCGACGGTGCCCGCCACCCGCCTCACTTGGCGACAGAGGCCCCGTTCCCCTACGCTGCCCCCCCGAGCGGCGGAGAGGGGTGAGCAGGTGGCGGACTCGTTTGCGAAGGCGCGCTTCCTGACCGTGCAGGAGGTCGCCGATCTCATGCGTGTCTCGTCGATGACCGTGTATCGGCTGATCAAGGCAGGGGACCTGCCAGCCGTACGCGTGGGGCGGTCGTTTCGCGTCCGTGACGTCGACGTCGACACCTACCTCGCCTCTCGGTACACCCAGGCGGGGTAGCAGCACGCGGCCAGACCGCTGAAGCCGGTCGCCTTCCTCTCCGACTACGGGCTCGTCGACGAGTTCGTCGGCGTCTGCAAGGCCGTGATGCTGGGCCTCGCGCCCGGCCTCACCATCCTCGACGTCACCCACGACCTGCCGCCCCACGACGTCCGGGCCGGCGGGCTCACCCTGGTGCGCGCCGCGCAGTACCTGCCCGACGGGTGCGTCGTGCTCGCCGTCGTCGACCCGGGCGTGGGCACCGACCGGCGCCTCCTCGCGGTCGACGCCCCGACCGCCACGTTCGTCGGCCCCGACAACGGGCTCCTGGCCCCCGCCGTGGCGCTGCTCGGCGGCGCCGAGCACGTCGTGACCCTGACCCGGCGCGACCACCAGCTGCCCGCCCCCGGCCCCACGTTCGCCGGCCGCGACATCCTCGCCCCCGCCGCCGCGCACCTCGCCCTCGGCGGCCCCCTCGACGAGCTCGGCGACCCCGTCGACCCCGCCACCCTCCTCCCCGGGCTCGTCGGCCTCCCCAGCCCCCTCGACGGCGGCGCGCTCCGCGCCGAGGTGTGGTGGGTCGACCGGTTCGGGAACTGCCAGCTCAACGTCGGCCCCGAGGACCTCCTCGCCGCCGGCGCCGCGCCCGGCGAGCCCGTCGAGGTGCGCCTCGGGGAGCGGGCGAAGGCGGCGCGCTGGGTCGACACGTACGCGTCCGCCCGTCCCTCCGAGCTCGTGCTCCTCGTCGACTCCTACGGGCTGCTCGCCCTCGCACTCGACCGCCGGTCCGCCGCCGCCGAGTACCGGCTGGCGGCCGGCTCGACCGTGGTCCTCGTCCCCCCCGGCGCTACCGTGCCGACATGAGGCCCGGCACCACCATCGCCCTCGCCGCCCTCCTCGTCCTCATCTTCGCCGCTGCGTTCGCCCAGTTCGTCCTCCGCCTCGGCCCCTGACCTCGATCTCACGCCCCGTGGCAAAAACCCTCAAGGGGGCCACAGAGAGCGACGATGCAGGGAACGGTTCCGGCCCGCGGGCGTGGGGAGCGTGACGCCACGACAAAGTGGCGATCACTGGCCTCCCAGCCCGCCCCAAGACCCACGCCCGCGGCTGGGGCCACCCTCGGTTCAGCGGTCCACTCCTACGATCCCTCCGTGAACCTCGCCGGAGTGCTGCTCCGCGCCGCGACGGACACCCCCGACGCCACCGCGCTGCGCGACGAGCGCGGCCAGGCCACCACCTACCGGGCGCTCGCCGACGCCGCGGCTCGCCTCGCCCGCGACCTCGCCGCCGACGGTGTGCGGCCCGGCGACCGGGTGGCGGTCGTCAGCCCGAACGGGGTGCCGTTCGTCGTCGCGTACCTCGCCGTCCTGCACGCCGGCGCGGTGTGCGTGCCGCTGAACCCGACGTCGCCGCCCGCCGAGCTCGACGGGCAGCTCGGCGCGGTCGACGCTGCCCTGACCCTCGCCGCCGGGTCCGCAGCGTCGCTCGCCACCGCCGTAGGCCGGCGGGTCCGCCGCGTCGACCTCGACGCGCTCCCCGACGACGCCGCGCCGCGTGTCGAGCGCGCCCCCGACGACGTCGCCGTGCTCCTCTTCACCTCGGGCACCGCCGGCGCGCCCCGTGCCGCGATGCTCACCCACGCCAACCTGGCCGCCAACATCGGCCAGGTCCAGGGGCACCCCGGCCTCGCGGTGCGACCCGACGACGTCGGCCTGGCCGTGCTGCCCTGCTCCCACATCTTCGGGTTGAACGTCGTCCTCGGCTGCGGCCTCGCCGCCGGCGCGGCGACGCTCCTCGTCGAGCGGTTCCAGCCCGCGGCCACCGCCCGCCTCGTCGCCCAGGCCGGGGTGAGCATCCTCGCCGGCGTCCCCACGATGTTCCGCGACTGGCTCGAGCTCGACCCGGCCGACGCGCCGCCGGACACCTTCGCGTCGGTGCGCCTCGCCGTGTCCGGCGCCGCCGCGCTCCCCGACACGGTCGCGGCCGCGTTCGGGGACCGCTTCGACGTCGTCGTCCACCAGGGCTACGGGCTCACGGAGGCCTCCCCGATCGTCAGCACCACCGCGCTCGGCCCCTCCCCACCCCGGCCCGGCTCCATCGGCCGGCCGCTGCCCGGCCTCACCGTCCGCCTCGTCGACGAGGACGGCGCCGACGTCCTGGCCGGCGACCCCGGCGAGATCTGGGTGCAGGGCCCGAACGTGTTCGCCGGCTACTGGGATGACCCCGCCGCCACCCGCCGGGCCCTCGTCGACGGCTGGCTGCACACCGGCGACGTCGCCGTCCTCGACGAGCACGACGACCTGCGCCTCGTCGACCGGCGCACCGACCTCATCCTCGTCGCCGGGTTCAACGTCTACCCCGCCGAGGTCGAGGAGGTGCTGCGCGCCCACCCCGACGTCCTCGACGCCGCGGTCACCGGCGAGGCCAGCCCCCGCACCGGCGAGACCGTCGTCGCGGCGATCGTCGCCACCCCCGGCGCCGACCCCGACCCGGCCGACCTGAACGCGTTCTGCGGCCGGGCGCTCGCCCGCTACAAGTGCCCGACGCGCGTCACGGTCGTCGACACGCTGCCGCGCAACCCGGCCGGCAAGCTCCGCCGCCGCGACCCTCTAGGTCGCCGCGGCCGACACCGGCCGGCCGTGCCCCTCGGCGACGACGAAGCCGAGATAGATCACCGTGATCCCCGCGACGAGCGTCCCCGCGAACGCCGAGTCGTGGCCGACGAGCCCCTGGAGCAGCCCGCCGCTCGACAGGACCAGCGTCCCCGCGGCGATCAACCCGTTGGCCGCGGCCCGCCGCGCGTGCCCGGGCCGGGTCCGGTCCCGGGCCAGGCGGACCCCCGACCAGATCGCCCCGACGAGGATCACGGTCGCGCCGAGCCCGCTGCCCGCGGCGGCGAGCACCCGCGGGAACGCCCCGAACGTCGTCGACCCGCGCGGGATCCGGGTGCCGGCCACCGCCTTCATCGGCGCGGCGAGGATCACCCCGGCGGCCAGCCCGGAGAAGAACACGACGAACCACTGCAGGCGCCGACCGACGCGGGGGCCGAGCAGCAGGTCGACGGTCCCCAGCGCCAGCCACGGCACGTCGAGCACCGCGCCGCACAGGAAGAACACCCGGTAGTTGGCCCGCCCCCAGCCGTTCGACGACCCGAGCGCCAACGCCGCGCCCGCCACCGCGAAGAGCGCGAGGGCCACCGTCCAGTCCCACAGCTCGCGCCGGCGCCGCTGGGTCGCCCGGGCCAGCGTCGACTGCGCGAACCACGACGCCACGGCGGTAGCCACGAACGCCAGCCCCGTGACCATCCGGCCCCGAGCGTAGGGGCCCGCCACCCCACATCCCGCGCTTGTGACCGCGTGCACAAGCGCGGGATAGGGTGGCCGCGCCGGCACGCACCGGCCGGGGCGACCCGGCCGGGGGAGAGGAGCCCGACATCACGGAGGCTCGCCCGATCCCCGAGGCGACCGTGGCCCGGCTGCCCCTCTACTACCGGGCGCTGCTCGAGATCGCCGAGCAGAGCACGACGGTCTCCTCCGAGCAGCTCGCCGAGCTCGCCGGCGTCACCGCCGCGAAGGTCCGCAAGGACCTCTCCTACCTCGGCTCCTACGGCACCCGCGGGGTCGGCTACGACATCGAGCACCTCGTCGGCGAGGTGTCCGCCGAGCTCGGCCTCACCCACGACTGGCCGGTCGCCATCCTCGGGATCGGGAACCTCGGCCGGGCCCTGGCCAACTACCGCGGGTTCTCGGCCCGCGGGTTCCGCGTCGTCGCCCTCGTCGACGCCGACCCGGCGCAGGTCGGCAGCCGTGTCGGGGACCTGACCGTCGAGCCCGTCGAGGCCCTCGCCGCCCTCGTCGCCGACCGGCAGGTCGCCATCGGGGTGATCGCCACCCCCGCCGACGCCGCCCAGGGGGTCGCGGACCGGCTCGTCGCCGCCGGGGTGCGGGCCATCCTGAACTTCGCACCCGCGGTCGTCGTCGTCCCACCCGAGGTGTCGCTGCGCAAGGTGGACCTCGCCACCGAGCTGCAGATCCTCTCCTTCTACCAGCAGCACCACCGGCGCGCTCGGGACGCCGCGAGCGTGTGACGATGGGGTCGATGGGACGACCCGCGCTGCTCGGCTACCCGGTCAACCTGCTCGTCGCCGGCCGGCGCTGCGTCGTCGTCGGCGCCGGCCGGGTCGCGACCCGCAAGATCGCGGCGCTCCTCGACGCTGGCGCCGTCGTCCACGTCGTCGCCCCGAGCCTCGCCGCCGAGGTGGCCGGCTGGCGGGACGCGGGGCGCCTCACCGTCGACGAGCGGCCCTTCCGGGCCGAGGACCTCGACGGGGCGTGGCTGGCGACCGCCGCCACCCCCGACCCGGCGGTCAACGCCGCCGTCTACGAGGCCGGCGAGGCCCGCCGGGTGTTCGTGAACGCCGCCGACGACCCCGCCCACTGCTCCTTCACCCTCATGTCGGTCGTCCGTCAGGGCGACCTCGTCGTCACCATCGGCACCGGGGGACGCAGCCCGGCGCTGGCCACCTACCTGAAGGACCACGTCGCCACCGAGATGGGCCCCGAGTGGGGGGCCCTCCTCGACCTGCTCGCCGAGGAGCGGGAGGCGGCCCGGGCGGCCGGCACCCCGACCGAGTCGCTCGATTGGCGACACGCCCTCGATTCCGGCATCCTCGATCTCATCCGCACCGGGCGCGTGGCCCAAGCGAAGGAGCTCCTCCGGGCGTGTCTCTCGTCGTCGTCGGGCTGAACCACCGCACCGCGGCGGTCGACCTGCTGGAACGCATGACGGTCCCCCCGGCGGGCCTCCCGAAGGCCCTCCACACCCTCGCGGACCGCGAGCACCTCGCCGACGTCGTGCTGCTCTCCACCTGCAACCGCACCGAGGTGTACGCCCAGACCACCCGGTTCCACCCGGGGATCGACGACGTCCGCCACTTCCTCGCCGACCTCGCCGGCCTCGACCCGGACAGCCTCGCCGAGCGGCTGTACACGTACCACGACGACGCCGCCGTGGCGCACCTCTTCGGGGTCGCCGCCGGCCTCGACTCGATGATCATCGGCGAAGCCGAGATCCTCGGGCAGGTCCGCGAGGCCTGGCAGACCGCCGAGCGGGAAGGCACCGCCGGGCCGCTGCTCGGCCGCGCCTTCCGTCACGCCGTCCAGGTCGGGAAGCGGGTCCGCCGCGACACCCACATCGGCCGCCACGCCGTGTCCGTGTCGTCCGCCGCGGTGACCCTCGCCGCCGAGCGGCTCGGGTCGCTCGCCGGCAAGCGGGTGCTCGTCCTCGGCGCCGGGGACGTCGGCGTCGGCATGGCCGTGGCCCTCGCCGGTGCCGGCGTCGGCGAGATCGTCGTCGCGAACCGCAGCCCGGCCCGGGCCCGCGAGCTCGCCCGCCGGGTCGACGGCCGGGCGGTCTCCCTCGACGAGATCCCCGACACGCTCGTCGACACCGACGTGCTGCTCGCCTCGACCGGCGCCCCGAACGTGCTCATCGAGCGGGGCGACATGGAGGTGGTCATGGCCCGCCGCGACGGCCGGGCGCTGCTCGTCGTCGACGTCGCCGTCCCCCGCGACGTCGACCCCGGCGTCGGGCAGGTGTTCGGCATCACCCTCCTCGACATCGAGGCGCTGCGCGCCTTCGGGGAGCAGAACCTCGAGCTGCGGCGCGCCGAGATCGGCAACGTCCGCGGCATCGTCACCGACGAGCTCGACCGGTTCCGGCTCGAGCGCAGCGCCCGCGAGGTCGCGCCGCTCGTCGCCGCGCTCCGCGACCGGGCCGAGGCCCTCCGCCAGGCCGAGCTGCGCCGCCGCTCGGCCCGCCTCGGCGCCCTCGACCCCGCCGCCGCCGAGGTCGTCGACGCCGTCTCCCGTGCCGTGGTGAACAAGCTGCTCCACGAGCCGACCGTGCGCGTGAAGGACGCGGCCGGCTCCGCCCGCGGCGAGCTGCTCGCCGACGCGCTCGCCGACCTGTTCGCGCTCGACGACCCCGAATGACCGGGCCGCTGCGGGCGGCGACGCGCGGCAGCGCGCTCGCCCGCTGGCAGACCGAACGGGTCCTCGCCCGCCTCGACGTTCCTGCCGAGCTCGTCGTGGTCACCACGACGGGTGATCGACGCGCCGACGAGCCCATCCACACCCTCGGCGGGCAGGGCGTCTTCGTCAAAGAGGTCCAAGACGCCGTCCTCAGCGGACGCGCCGACCTCGCGGTGCACTCCGCGAAGGACCTCCCCTCCAGCACCCCGCCCGGGCTGGTGCTGGCCTGCGTCCCCGAGCGGGCCGACCCCCGCGACGCCCTCGTCGGCGGCGCCCTCGACGACCTCCCGACCGGCGCCGAGATCGCCACCGGGTCGGTGCGGCGCCGCGCCCAGCTGGCCCACGCCCGACCCGACCTCACCTTCGCCGAGCTGCGCGGCAACGTCCCGACCCGCGTCGCCCGTGCCGTCGACCACGACGCCGTCGTCGTCGCGCTCGCCGCCCTCCAGCGCCTCGACCTCGTCGACGCCCGCGTCCACCCCCTCGACCCGGCCGTGCTGCTGCCCCAGGTCGCCCAAGGCGCCCTCGCCGTCGAGTGCCGCGCCGACGACGACGCCACCCACCGCGCGCTGCGCGCCCTCGAGGACCCCATCGCCCGCCGCGCCGTCGACGCCGAGCGGGCCTTCCTCGCCGAGCTCGGCGGGGGCTGCGACCAGCCCGTCGCCGCGCTCGCCGTCCCCGACGGCGACGCGCTCGTCCTCACCGGGCTGCTCGCCTCCCTCGACGGGCGCGTCGTGCTGCGCGCCGACGCCCGCGGCGACGACCCCGCCGCGACCGGCCGGCTCGTCGCCGAGACGCTCCTCGACCGCTACGGCGGGCGGTCCCTCCTCACCGGCGGCACCGCGGCGTGACCCCCGACCCGCCGAGCCCCGTGTTCCTCGTCGGCGCCGGACCCGGCGACCCGGGGCTGCTCACCCGCCGCGGCGCCGAGGTCCTCGCCGCGGCCGACGTCGTCGTCTACGACCGGCTCGCCGCCGCCGCGCTCCTCGACCTCGCGCCCGCCACCGCGGAGCGCGTCTCGGTCGGCAAGGCGCCCGGCCGGGCCGAGGCCACCCAGGACGAGATCAACGCGCTGCTCGTCCGCCACGCCCGCGCCGGCCGGCGCGTGGTGCGCCTCAAGGGCGGCGACCCGTTCGTGTTCGGCCGGGGCGGCGAGGAGGCCGAGGCGCTGCGCGCCGCCGGGATCGCCTTCGAGGTCGTGCCCGGCGTGACGAGCGCCCTCGCCGCGCCCGCCTACGCCGGGATCCCCGTCACCCACCGCGGGCTGGCCCGCCACGTCACGATCGTCACCGGCCACGAGGACCCCACCCAGGACGGCGCCGGTGTCGACTGGGCGACGCTCGCCCGGGCCGGCGGCACCCTCGTCGTGCTCATGGGCGCGTCGCGCATCGACGCCATCGCCGCGCAGCTGCGCGCCGCCGGGCTCCCCGCCGACACGCCCGTCGCCGCGGTGCAGCGCGGCACCCGCCCCGACCAGGTCACCGTGCGGGCCACCCTCGCCACCATCGGCGACGCCGCCCCCGACCCCCCGGCGGCGATCGTGATCGGCGCCGTCGCCGCCCTCGACTTCGCCTGGTTCGAGCGCCGGCCGCTCTTCGGGCGCACCGTCGTCGTCACCCGGGCCCGCGAGCAGGCCAGCGGCCTGCGGGCCACCCTCGAGACGCTCGGCGCCGCCGTCGAGGAGCTCCCCGCGATCGTCGTGGAGGCGCTGCCCGTCACCCTGCCCGACCTCACCCGCTTCTCGTGGCTCGTGCTCACGTCCGCGAACGGGGTGCGGGCCCTCTTCGACGCGCTGCACGCCGCGGGCGGGGACGCCCGCGCCCTCGCCGGGTGCCGTGTCGCGGCCATCGGGCCCGGCACCGCCGCCGCGCTCGACGCCTGCGGCGTGCGCGCCGACCTCGTCCCCGACCGCTACGTCGCCGAAGCGCTCCTCGACGCCTTCCCCGACCCCGCGCACCCCGGCGAGGCCGTGCTCGTCGCCCGCGCCGCGCAGGCCCGCGACGTCCTCCCCGACGGGCTCACGGCGCGGGGCTACACCGTCGAGGTCCTGCCCCTCTACACGACGCGCCCGGCGCCCCCCGACCCCGACGTGCTCGCCGCGCTCCGGGCCGGGCGCGTCGACGCGGTCACGTTCACCTCGTCGTCGACCGTCACCAACTTCTGCGACGCCGTCGGGCCCCTCGACACGCCACCGCTCGTCGTGTCCATCGGCCCGGTCACCTCCGAGACCGCCCGCGCGCGCGGCCTCACCGTCGACGCCGAAGCGCGCGAGCACACCATCGACGGGCTCGTCGCCCAGGTCGTGGCCACCCTCGCTCGGTAGGGTGCCCGATGCTGCTCAGCCGGCTCGCGCAGCGGTTCCTCCGCGTCGGGCCGCCCGTCGACCGCCACGTCACCGTCGAGCGCGACGTCGCCGTCCCCGTCGACACGGGGGTGGTGCTCCTCGCCGACGTGTACCACCCGGCCGGTCACGGCCCCCATCCCACCGTCCTGGTCCGCTGCCCCTACGGACGGCGCGGCCCGATCGGGTTCCTCCTCGGGCGCATCTTCGCCGAGCGCGGCACCCGCGCCATGGTGCAGAGCTGCCGCGGCACCTTCGGGTCCGGCGGCGTGTTCGTCCCCAACCGCTACGAGCGCGCCGACGGGCTCGCCACCATCGCCTGGCTCCAGGACCAGCCCTGGTTCGACGGGCGCCTCGCGATGAACGGGCCCAGCTACATGGGCGGCGTGCAGTGGGCCGTCGCCGACACCGCCGGGCCGTCCCTCAAGGCGTGCTGCACCCACGTCGCCTACTCCAACGTCACCGAGCACTGGTTCGGTGCCGGGACGTTCGCGCTCGAGGACGCCATCGACTGGACCACGAGCATCCACGTGCAGGAACAGCGCCCCTGGCGGCGCGTCGCCGCGCTCGCGAACCCGCGGCTGCGGCGCATCGACCGCGCCATCGACACCCTGCCCGTCCTCGGGCTCGACGAGCGGGTCGTCGGCGCCCGCGTCGAGCAGTGGCGCGACATCGTCGAGCACCCCGGCCGGGCCAACCCCCACTGGGCGGCCGTCGACCACTCCACCCGCGTCCCGCACGTCACCGCCGCCGTCCTCCAGGTCGGCGGCTGGTACGACCTGTTCCTGCCCCAGCAGCTCGCTGACCGTGCCGCGCTCACCGCCGTCGGGCGCCCGACCCGCCTCGTCATCGGACCGTGGACCCACGTCGCCCCCGGCGGGTTCAGCGCCCAGGTCCGCGAGACCCTGCGGTTCCTCGACCGCCACGTCCACGAGCCGCCCCGCGGCGCCGCCCCCGCCGACCCGGTCCACGTCTTCGTCATGGGCGCCGACGAGTGGCGCGACCTGCCCGACTGGCCCCCACCCGGCGTGACCGAGCAGCGCTGGCACCTCCACCCCGACGGGCGCCTCGCCCCCGAGGCCCCGCCGCCGCGCGGCCCCGACCGCTACACCTACGACCCCGCCGACCCCACCCCGGTCGTCGGCGGCACCCTGCTGCGCAAGACCGGCGGCCGGCGACCCCAGGCCCGCACCGAGGCCCGCGCCGACGTGCTCGTCTACACGAGCGACGTCCTCGCCGAGCACCTCGACGTGCTCGGCCCGGTCTCCGCCACCGTGCACGTCGCCTCCGACCTCGAGTACTTCGACGTGTTCGTCCGGCTCTGCGACGTCGACCGCCGCGGCCGCTCCCACAACGTCTGCGACGGCATCCAACGCGTCGACCCCGACCATGCGCCGCGCCCGACCGACGGCATCTGGTCCGTACCCGTCGCGCTCTGGCCGACCGCGCAGCGCTTCCGCGCCGGGCACCGCCTCCGCGTCCAGGTGTCGAGCGGCGCGCATCCCCGTTTCAACCGCAACCTCGGCACCGGCGACCCGCTCCCCACCGCCACCGCCCAGCGCGTCGCCCACCAGGCCGTCCACCACGACCCCGACCACCCCTCCGCCGTCGTGCTGACCGTCGCCGGCTGAGCCGGTCGGGCGAACCTCGGGCCCTACCATCAACGGGTGGCCTTCCCCGAGCAGCGGCCCCGCCGGCTGCGCCGCACCGCGGCGCTGCGTCGCCTCGTCGCCGAGACCCGCGTCGACGTCGACGATCTCATCGCCCCCCTCTTCGTGAAGGAGGGGCTGCGCGACCCCGAGCCGGTCGCGTCGATGCCCGGCGTCGTGCAGCACACCCTCGAGAGCCTCCGCAAGGAGGTCCGCGCCCTCGCCGACCTCGGGCTGCCCGCCGTGGTGCTCTTCGGGGTGCCCGCGGTGAAGGACGGGCGCGGCTCCGCCGCCGACGACCCCGACGGCGTCGTGCAGGTCGCGCTGCGCGGGCTGCGCGACGAGGTCGGCGACGACCTCGTGCTCATCGCCGACACCTGCCTCGACGAGTACACCGACCACGGGCACTGCGGGGTGCTCCGCGACGACGGCACGGTCGACAACGACGCCACCCTCGAGCGCTACGCCGCCGCGGCGGTGAGCCAGGCGGCGGCGGGCGCCGACGTCGTCGCGCCCTCCGGGATGATGGACGGCCAGGTCGCCGCCATCCGCGCCGCGCTCGACGAGGCCGGGCACGCCGACACGGCGATCCTCGCCTACGCCGCGAAGTACGCGTCCGCGCTGTACGGCCCGTTCCGCGACGCCGCCGAGTGCGCGCCGAGCTTCGGGGACCGCCGCGCCTACCAGATGGACCCGCCGAACGGACGCGAAGCCGTCCTCGAGACGCTCCTCGACGTCGCCGAGGGCGCCGACCTGGTCATGGTGAAGCCGGCGCTCGCGTACCTCGACGTCATCGCCGCGGTGCGCGACCGCGTCGCGGTCCCGGTCGGCGCCTACCACGTCAGCGGCGAGTACGCCATGGTCGAAGCCGCCGCGGCGAACGGCTGGCTCGACGGCGACGCCGTGCAGCGTGAGCACCTGACCTCGATCAAGCGGGCCGGTGCCGACTTCGTCCTCACCTACGCGGCGCGGCGAATGGCCGAAGCCCGACGGTGAGCGACTCGCTGCGGGCCCGCGCCCGGGCCCGCATCCCCGGCGGGGTGAACTCGCCGGTCCGGTCCTTCGCCAGCGTCGGCGGCGACCCGTTCTTCGTCGCCCGCGGCGAGGGCGCGTACCTCGTCGACACCGACGGGCGCCGCTACCTCGACTACGTCCAGTCGTGGGGCGCGTCGATCCTCGGCCACGCCCACCCGGCGATCGTCGAGGCGGTGCAGCGCGCCGCGGCGGCCGGCACCTCCTTCGGCGCCCCCACCCCCGGGGAGGTCGAGCTCGCCGAGGCCGTCGCCCAGCGGGTCCCGTCCGTCGAGCAGCTGCGCCTCGTCTCGTCCGGCACCGAGGCGGCGATGACCGCCGTGCGGCTCGCCCGCGGCGCGACCGGCCGGGCCAAGGTCGTGAAGTTCGCCGGCGGCTACCACGGGCACCTCGACGCCCTCCTCGTCGCGGCCGGCAGCGGCGTCGCGACCCTCGGGCTGCCCGGCTCCGCCGGGGTCACCGCCGGCACCGTCGCCGACACGATCGTCGTCCCGTTCAACGACGACGACGCCCTCGACGCCGTGCTCGCCGAGCACGGCCCCGACGTCGCGGCCGTCCTCGTCGAGCCGGTCGCCGCGAACATGGGGCTCGTCGCCCCCCACCCCGGGTTCCTCGCCGGCGCTGCGCCGCCGCTGCGACGAGACCGGCGCGCTGCTCGTCTTCGACGAGGTCATCACCGGGTTCCGGGTCGGTCCCGCCGGCGCCCAGGGCCGCGTCGACGTCACCCCCGACCTCACCCTCTTCGGCAAGGTGCTCGGCGGTGGGCTCCCGCTCGCGGCGCTCGGCGGACCGGCGTCGCTGCTCGCCGAGCTCGCCCCCCTCGGCCCCGTCTACCAGGCCGGCACCCTGTCGGGGAACCCGCTCGCCACCGCGGCGGGGCTCGCCGCGCTGGCGCACCTCGACGCCGGCGCCTACGAGACCCTCGAAGCCCGCGCCTGCCGGCTGGCCAGCGGGGTGCGCGACGCGGTCGCCGCCGCGGGGCTCGCCGTGCAGGTGCCGCGCGCCTGGACGCTATGCGGGCTGTTCTTCGCCGACGCGCCCGTCACCTCCTACGCCGACGCGCTGGCCGCGGACGGGGCCCGCTACGCGCGGTTCTTCCAGGCGATGCTGTCCCGCGGGGTGTTCCTGCCGCCCAGCCCGTTCGAGTCGTGGTTCCCGAGCCTCGCCCACGGCGACGCCGAGCTCGACGCGACGGTGACGGCGGCCGGGGAGGCCGCCGCCGAGGTGGCGGCCGAGGCGGCCTAGCGGTGCTCGTCGTCGCTGGCGCGGCGACGGACCCGGTCCATGAAGAACAGCGCGAACGCGATGCCGGCGACCATCAGCGTGAAGGCGATGAACGCCACGCCCCCCGACCCGTTCTTGGGGCCGCCGCCGGCGTCGACGAGCTGCTCGCGCGCCCGCCGGCGCGGCCGCGGCGACCACCGCGGCGACGGTCAGGAGCGCGGTGGCGAGCGTGCGTCGCGACACGGTGATCCTCCTCACGAGCCGACCGGCTCGGGTGTGCGGTCCTCGGTGCGGGGCGCGGCGCTGATCTCGGCGGCGGCCTTCTTCGCCTTCTCCGCGGCCCGCTCGTCCTTCTCCCGCCAGTGCAGGGCGAGCAGCCCCAGCGCGAACAGGATCACCGAGCTCACCAGCGCCACGAACGGCGGGAACCGCAACGACCCGTAGTTGTAGCTCAAGATCGCGTACCCGTTCTTCGGCGACGTCGTGTCGCACACCGGGGTCGGGGGCGGCAGCCCGAACGGCTGGTTCACCGGCACGACCGCGCAGTACTGCACGACCCCGTAGAGCTTCTGGTGGGTCGCCTGCCAGGACAGCAGCTGCGGGGTGCTGCCGCCGACCGTGTAGAAGTTCGTCTCCGTGTAGTCCGTCACCGCGCTGAACTGCGCGAACCGGTTCGCGTTCGGGGCGAGCGGGATGTTCGCCACCGGCTGCTGGATCACGAGCCGGGCGTCGACGACGGCCTTCAGCACCTGGGCCGGCTGCGTCGCCAGCTTGTGCCCGTCCTGCTTGATGTCGCGCACCTGCGGGGGCAGCGACGGGTCGTCGAGCGAGTGCACCACCTTCGTGACCGACCAGGCCGGGATCGTGCCCTTCAGCGTGTTCAGCGGCGACGCGGTGAACAGCCACATGGTGGTGAGGATCACCATGAACCCGGCGAGCGCGGTGTAGGTGACGAGGAACCCGAGGCGGGCGCCGACGTTCGTGCCGAGCAGCAGGTACGCCGAGCCGCAGAACAGCACGATCGCGGCCGCGACCGTGAGGATCCCGAGAATCGTCGGGTACCAGATCCCGCTCGGCGGCGGGGGCGTGGTGCTGGTCTGGGCGAGGATGAAGGGCACGGCTCGGTGGCTCCTCGGGGCGGGCTACAGGCCCCGCTCGTAGTCGACGATCTCCGCGATCTGCTGCGGGGTGAGGAGGTTGCCGAAGTGCGGCATCCGCCCCGACGAGATCCCGCGGGTCCCGTACGGCTGGTTGGCCGGCACCCCGACCGTCACCCACATGATCTGCTCGGTGCGGCCCACCATCCCCGGGAACTGGATCAGGGTCGTCCCGCCGTTCAGCGGCGGACCGTACGCGCCGCTGCCCGCCGGGTCCGGCATCGGCTGGCTCAGCTTCGTCGGGTCGAAGAACGACCAGTTCTTCGTGTGGCAGCGGGCGCAGTTCACCCGGAACAACACGGCGCCCTCGCTCATGGCCTGCACCTGCGCGTTGTTGGCCTGCGCCGACGCCAGCGCGGCCTGCTGCTGGCTCACCGCGGCCTGGTCGGCGCTGATCACCGCGGCCGGCTGGTTCTGGGCCTGCGCCTGCGCCAGCGCCTGCTGCGCCTGGGTCAGTCCGGTCTGGGTGGTCGTGACATAGCTCTGGGCCTGGGACCGGAACTGCCCGATCGCCGCGGTGGCCTCCTGCTGCGCCTTCTTCAGGGGGATCTGGATGCTCTGGAGATAGTTCACGAGGTCCTCGATCCCCTGGGGGCCGAGCACCCCCTTGCCGCTCGCCACCCCCCACGCCGGCATCGGCGTCCCCGGTCTCCCGTAGGTGATGATCTGGGTCACCTGATCTCGGTCGAAGCGATACAGCACCGTGTTCAGCGCCGGGGCCTGCCACGCCACCTGCTGGGGCAGGCACTGCGGAACGTTCGGGTTGCTCTGGTTCTGCTTCAACTGGCAGATGTCAGCCTCGGGCTGCAGCGTGAACGCCGCCGACCCGCCCTCCCCGTGGACGCCGTGGCAGTTGGCGCACAGCAGCGACGTCGTCGCGTCGTAGTACGGGCTCTGGTTGTTGGCGAACAAGGTTCCGCCGCGCACGATCGACTGCTTCAAGAACGTGTCGTTGGCCGTCGCCTGCCGGGTCGGCTCGACGAGGAAGTAGATCGGGAGCGCCACGGCGAGGATGACGGTGAACAGCAGCGACCAGCCGAGCACCCGCTCGAGCTTGCGTCCCTCCAGCACGTCGTCGGGCAACCCTGGCGCGATGTTCAGCGGGGGTCGCGGCTCCGGGTTGCGGCGCAGGCTGAAGATCCGCACCACGAAGAAGCCGACGAGGGCGAGCGCCACGACGACGTTCAGCAGGACGATCGCGTTCTCGAAGCTGATCGCCAGCATCGGCAAGTGCAGGCTCATACGCAGAGCGCGCCTTCCGCGGACTGCCCGGTCGTGTCGGTGCCGATCGGCGGGCCCTGGATGATCGTGCCGGTGTCGACGGTCATCGCCCCGCCCGAGATCTGGAACGGGAACCGGTCGAGGCCCCGTGGGGCCGGGCCGCCTCGCTTCTCACCGACCCGGTTGTACTTCGAGCCGTGGCAGGGGCACTCGAACCACTGCGACGTCAGGCACCACGGCACCCGGCAGCCGAGGTGCACGCACCGCTGGTACAAGGCGACGTAGCCGAGCTGCATCCCAGCGAGGATGATCGCCGAGTACACCTTCTGCGCCTTCGAGATCGCACTCTTCGGGTACGGCTGGACGTACACCTTCGCCGTCGCGTTGTAGTACGGCTGCTTCATGGCGATCGCCGTGTTGATGTCGCTCACGTTCCCGATGTTGACGTTGCTGCCGAACCCGCCCGCGCTCGACGCCGGCGGCCACAAGAACCCGAGCATCGCCGCGCCGAACCCGCCAACCGCGACGCCCATGAACGTCAGGATCCCCCGGTTGAAGAACTGTCGGCGGGTGACGCCGAGCTCCTCCTCGTCGACCGGCTCGTAGCGGGTGACCCCGCGGGGGCCGGCCGGGACGGGCAGCCCGCCGCCGCTCTCGATCGCCCGCCGCGAATCGTCGGCCCGCTGCCGCGGGTCTTCCTCCACCGACCCGTCGGCGGCGACCTCGGGTTGCGCCTCGGTCGCCGGTTCGGAGTCGTCCGCGCGGCGCGTCTCCCGACTCAAGCGCCCGGTGGTGCGCCGCCGCGCGCTGCCGAACACGAACACGCCGGCCAGCGCGAGCAGGACGAGAACGCCGACGATGATGACTGCCACGGTTGCTCCTACAACTCGAAGAAGATGCCGTTGTTCCACGGGAAGACGAAGTTGAAGCCCTCGCCGCGGAAGAACGAGCCGATGATGACGAGCACCGCCCACAACATCATGAACATCGTGAAGATCGCGATCGCGAACTTCCGGTCCTTCGGGACTTGTGCGACGGGTTCTTGTCGACGTAACGGCGTCACCGCCAGGATCCCGAGGGCGACGCCGGGGATCGTCACGCCGGCGACCATCGGGTGGAACATGGTCAGCAGCTCCTGGAGCCCGAGGAAGTACCACGGCGCCTTCGACGGGTTCGGCGTCTTGTTGGTGTCGGCGAGGCCGAGCAGCGGCGCCTTCACGACCGCCGAGAAGATCGTCAGCGAACGCCATCACGATCAGGATCGACGCGAACTCGATGACGAGCAGGTGCGGCCAGACGTGCACCTTGTCCTGGGCCTCGGCGCGGGTCTGCTGGATCGAACCGGACTTGACGACCGTGAGCAGCCGCTGGGTGTGCCCGCCCGGGCCCGTCGCGGTCGGCGCCGGCGGCGCGGCCACCGCGGTCGCGGTGCCGCCGACCCCGACGCCGGCCGCGGCGGCCTCGCCGCCGACCGCGGCCCGACGCTTCTTCGAGCGCTCCAGCAGGTGCGCGGGGATCTTGCCGCCGCCCGCGGTCTCGACGTCCTCGCCGCCGCCGCCCTCCCCGCCCGCGTCCGCGGCGGGACGCCGGCTCCGCCGGCGCGCGCCCGGCTGCCTCCGCGCCGCGGCGGGCGTCTCCGCCGACGCCTCGCCCTCCTCGCCCTGCACGGGGAGGCCGAGCGCCTTGCGGCGCTCGAGCGGCCGCGCTGCAGGAGATGCTCGGGGACTTCAGCCACGTCGTGCTCCTCCGTCGCCTACAGCGGACCCGGAGATGCCGCCGTCCTTCCGGACACGCCAGAAGTGGACGGCCATGAAGATCACGATCACGAACGGCAACAACAACACGTGCAGCACATACCATCGGAGCAGCGTCTGATCGCCGATCTGTTGCGATCCGAGCAGGACATATTTCACGCTGCTCCCGAACACCGGCGTGTACCCCATCATGTTCGTCCCCACGGTGACCGCCCACAGCGCCAGCTGGTCCCAGGGGAGCAGGTAGCCGGTGAAGGACAGCAGCAGCGTCAGCGTCAGCAAGATGACGCCGATCACCCAGTTGAACTCCCGGGGCGCCTTGTAGGCGCCGTGGTAGAAGACGCGGCCATGTGCAAGAAGACGGACAGCACCATGAGGTGCGCCGCCCAGCGGTGCATGTTGCGCACGAGCAGACCCGAACGTGACCGCCGTCTCCAGCGTCTTGATGTCGTTCCACGACGGTCGGCGGTCGTCGGCCGGTAGAAGAACATCAAGAAGATGCCGGTCACGGTCAGCAAGATGAACAGGAAGAAGGACAGGCCGCCGAGGCACAGGGTGTAGGAGACCTTCACCGCGTGCCGCTTCACCTTCACCGGGTGAAGGTGGTACAGCACGTTGTTCATGATCACGTAGGAGCGGTTGCGGGGGCTGTCCGTGTAGCCCTTGCGGTAGATCGAGCCGGGGCGGAAGATCGAGGTCCAGGCCTGCGAGCCCCGGACCTTCTCGTCCACGCGCTCCAGCGAGGCCGCCGACCTGCGGACGGCCCCCGTTGCCGTTGCTCCCGTTCCCGTTCGCCACCAGAGTCTGCCCTCGCCGGTCGCCGCCGCTGGCTGCCTAGAACCGCACTGCCGTAGGAGTAGCCGTGCCGGTTGGTCCGTCGTGTGGCGGTCACCGTCGGCGGGCGACCGCCCCGAGCTTGCCGAGGATGATCACGCCCGTCGGGCAGCGGTCGACGCAGAGCGCGCAGCGGGTGCAGACGTCCTCGTCGACGATGAAGACCACGTGGTCCTTCGGGTCCTCTCCCGGGCGGTCGGTGCCGACCGCCTCGGCGATCGCGCCGACCGACAGCATGTGGATGCACTTCCACGGGCAGATGTCGACGCAGCCCTCGCAGAGGATGCACTCGTCCTGGTCGATGTGGAGGAACTGCTTGGGCTTCACCGACTGCGTCAAGAAGGCGTGGTCCACCTCCTGGAGCTGGTAGTCGGTCACGAAGTCCGGCATGGGCGGGTTGGCGTCAGTGCGAGCCACGGCAGTCTCCTAGCCTCGGGCCCGAACGGGCCGTCCGAAGCGCGACCGCCGCGCCGGCGCGCCCTCGGCCGTCGCCGGGGCTTCCTTCACTTCGTGGCGTCGCTGCCACATCACCCAGAGCTTCAGATCGAGGCCGAGCATCACGACGTAGATGAGGACGGCGACGGTGTCGCGCATCGACGGGTAGTCGAAGTTGAACGGCCAGTTCACCGGGAAGAACAGCAACTGCTGATGGCTCGTCCACACGAACTTCGTCGTGTCACCCCAGTTGAGGTACGAGTTGGCGTAGTTGAGCCACTCGCTCGGGATGATCGCGAACCCGACGACGAACAGGGCGAACACACCGACCGCGCCGGCGAAGCACTCGGCCCAGGTGGCGGGCTCCTCCGGGTCGCGGCCCGCGCTCGTCGCCACCATCACCAGCCCGAGTCCGACGAGCGCCGCGACGGTCACCCACACGACCCAGGTCTGGTAGTCGGTCAGGATCCGCGCCGCGACCACGCCGACCGCGAGGATCACGACGAACCCGGCGTAGCCGACCCGGTTGGGGAACGGCCGCTTCAGCATCGGGCGGCGCAGCAGCGCGAACACGAACATCAGCCCCACGACCAGCGCGAGACAGCCCCAAATCAGCCGGCCGGCAGGCCGGATCCACGGCAGCCAGTCGGGCAACAGGTTGGGCATGCCGCCGGTGTTCCTCCGCGCTGGTTGGCCCTCGAGACCAGGGCACAGCCCTTGTCCCGTAGGGCGTTCCTACCACGCTAACTGCGGGAGCGGCATATCGGGCCGCACCCGGTGACGGTCCGACCCGGGGCCGATGGCACGATGTCCGCGATGGGCGTTCGCGACCGGTTCGACGTGCTCGTGGTGGGGGCCGGGCCGTCCGGGGCCGCCACCGCCGCGTGGCTGGCCGACGCCGGGCACCGAGTGCTCGTCGTCGACCGCAAGACGTTCCCCCGAGACAAGACCTGCGGCGACGCGCTCACCCCGCGGGCCGTCCGCCAGCTCGAGGACCTCGGCCTCGCCGACGAGCTGGCCCCGCACCTGCGCTTCGAGGGGCTGCGCTCCATCGCCCACGGGGTCACCCTCGAGCTGCCCTGGCCCGAGCATCCCGACTACCCGCCCTACGGGTACGTCATCCGCCGCTGTGACCTCGACGGCCTGGTCGCCGACCGGGCGGTGAAGGCGGGCGCCACCCTGCGGACCGGCACCGAGGCACTCGAGCCCGTCGTCGACGGCGGGCTGGTGCGCGGCGCCGTCCTGCGCGCCGCGGGCGGCGCCACCGAGACGGTCCGGGCCCGCTACGTCGTCGTCGCCGACGGCGCGAACTCGCGGTTCGGGTGGGCGCTCGGCACCGCCCGGGACCGCACCTACCCCCTCGGGGTCGCGGCCCGCGGCTACTTCCAGAGCCCGTACCACGACGAGCCCTGGATCGAGAGCCACCTCGACCTCCGGGACCGCCACGGCAACCACCTGCCCGGCTACGGCTGGGTGTTCCCCGTCGGGGACGGCACGGTCAACGTCGGCGTCGGGCTGCTCTCCACGTTCGCCGGCTGGAAAGAGGTGAACACCACCCGGCTCTACGAGGCGTTCTGCGAGACGGCGCCCGCCCGGTGGGGGATCGGCCCCGACACGTCGTGCGGCCCCCCGACTGGCGGCAAGCTCCCGACCGGCCTGTCGGTGTTCCCGAAGGTCGGCCCGACGTGGTGCACCGTCGGGGACGCGGCGGGCGCGGTCAACCCGTTCAACGGTGAAGGCATCTCCGTCGCCTACGAGACCGGCCGGATGGCCGCCGACGCCCTCGACGAGGCGCTCGCGCGGCGACGGGCTGGCGTTGCAGGGCTACCCGGCCCGGCTCGAGGAGCGCTACGGCCTCTACTTCAAGGTGGCGCGGGCGTTCGTGCGGGCCATCGGCAACCCGGCCGTGATGCGCGAGCTCACCCGCGTCGGCTTCTACTCCCGCTCCCTCATGGAGTGGGTGCTGCGCATCATGGCCAACCTGCTCCGACCCGACGAGCTCGGACCCGCCGAAGTCGCGTACCAGCTCGTCGCGCGGCTCGTGGCGCTCGGCCCCGAGCCGTAACCGCCGCGCCGTACGCCGCCCGGCGTCCCCGGTCGCGGGAGGGGTCGGATAGCCTGCGCGCGACAGCGACCCCCGGCGGACGTGGAGGGCCAGCATGGTGCAGTACCTGCCGCTCCTGGCGATGGTCCTGCTGGTGTTGGTGTTCGTCGCGGCGTCGTTCACCGTGTCGGGCCTCCTCGGGCAGCGCAAGCGGCCGACCTCCGCGAAGGAGGCCCAGTACGAGTGCGGCATCGTCCCCGAGAACGAGCCGGCCGAGCGGTTCCCGGTGCGCTTCTACGTCGTCGCGATGGCGTTCATCGTCCTCGACGTCGAGATCATCTTCTTGTACCCCTTCACGACGCTGCTGAAGCCGCTCGCCACGTACGGGCTCGTGATCATGGGCGTGTTCCTGCTCGTCCTCCTCGTCCCGTTCGGCTATCTGCTGTCGACCGGCGCCATCGAGTGGGGCCCCGCCCGCCACGTCACCGACCGGCTCACCGCCCGACGCGTCGTGCGGGTCTCCGGGACGCCCGGGCGCGACGGCCTCGACCCGGCCCGCCCCGCGGACGTGGAAGCCGCCTAGCCCATGCCCCTGGACGGACTGCCGCACAACTTCCTCACCGCCCGGCTCGAGGACCTCGTGCAGTGGGCCCGGGAGCGCTCCGTGTTCCCGGCCACGTTCGGGCTCGCGTGCTGCGCCATGGAGATGATGGCGACCGGCGCCGCGCACTACGACCTCGCCCGCTACGGCATGGAGGTGTTCCGCGCCAGCCCCCGCCAGGCGGACCTCATGATCGTCGCCGGTCGGGTCAGCCAGAAGATGGCCCCCGTCCTCCGCCAGGTCTACGACCAGATGGTCGACCCCAAGTGGGTCATCTCCATGGGGGTGTGCGCCAGCACCGGCGGGATGTTCAACAACTACGCGCTCGTCCAGGGCGTCGACCAGATCGTGCCCGTCGACGTGTACGTCCCCGGCTGCCCGCCCGGCCCCGAGACGCTGTTCCACGGGATCCTCACGCTGCACCACCAGATCCGCACCGGCGAGCTGCTCCGCCACCGCGAGCGCAGCGGCGCGGGCGCCGGCATCGAGGTCGCCCAGCGCGACGGGACGCCGTCGCACGTGCAGCCCATCCCGATCCGACGGAAGTCGGCCTGAGGCCCGGACCAGCGATGGCGGACGACACCGAAGGTCCGGCCGCGGCCACCGCCGACCCGCCGGCGGACGACATCGCCGTCGCGGTCGTCGAGCGGTTCGAGGGCGCGGTCGCACACGACTCGCACGGCCAGCCCGTCGTCTACGTCGACCCCGCCACGTGGCACGACGTCGCCGCGTTCCTCCACGACGAGCAGCGCTTCACCCAGTGCGTCGACGTCACCGCCGTCGATCACCTCGTCGACGACGCCCGCGCCGACGTCCCCGGCGTCACCCCCACCCGCTTCGAGGTGGTCGCCAACTTCTTGTCGCACCCCCGGAACCGTCGGCTCCGCGTCATCTGCGAGGTCGGCGACGACCCGCCCACGGTGGCGAGCCTCACCGACCTGTACCCGGGCGTGAACTTCGCCGAGCGCGAGGTCTACGACATGTTCGGGATCGCGTTCGACGGCCATCCCGACCTCACCCGCATCCTCATGCCCGACGACTGGGTCGGGCACCCGTTGCGCAAGGACGACGCGCCGGCGCGCATCCCCGTCGTGTTCAAGGACGACCCCGCCCCCCGATGAGCGAACCCACCGTCTCAGACCGAGAAGAGCAGCGCCTCGAGGCCCAGACCGACGAGGGCGCGCAGATGATGCGCTCGACGCGCGGCGAAGTCCTCGGCGGCGACGTGCTCTGGCCCGAGTCCGACGACACGATGATCCTCAACATGGGGCCCCAGCACCCGTCGACGCACGGCGTGCTGCGCATCATGCTCGAGCTCGACGGCGAGACCATCCTGCGCTCCAAGCCGGTCATCGGCTACCTGCACACCGGGATGGAGAAGACCGGCGAAGAGCTCACGTACGTGCAGGGCGGCACGAACGTGACCCGGATGGACTACCTCGCCCCCCTGTCGAACGAGCTCGTCTACTCCATGGCCGTCGAGCGGCTCCTCGACATCGACGTCCCACCCCGGGCGACGTGGATGCGGATGATGCTCGTCGAGCTCGGCCGCATGGCCTCGCACCTGCTGTTCCAAGCGACGAACGGCATGGACGTCGGCGCCGTGTCGATGATGGTCTACGGCTGGCGCGAGCGGGAGATGACGCTGCGCTTCTTGGAGAAGGTCACCGGGCTGCGCATGAACCACAACTTCATCCGCCCCGGCGGGCTCGCCGCCGACCTGCCCGACGACTGGCGCGAGGACCTCGACGAGCTCTGCGTCCTCGTCGAGCACGGCGTGGGGGAGTACGCCGACCTGCTCGCCGAGAACCCGATCTTCCAGGAGCGCCTCGTCGGCGTCGGCTGCATCACCACCGAGGAGGCCATCGCCCGCGGCATCACGGGACCGATCCTGCGCTCCACCGGCTTCCCGTGGGACCTGCGCAAAGCCCAGCCGTACCTGGCGTACGACGAGGTCGACTTCGACGTGATCTGCGGCCAGAACGGCGACTGCTACGACCGGTTCCAGATCCGCCTCAACGAGATCCTCGAGTCGGTGAAGATCGTCCGCCAGTGCGCCGAGCGGATGCCGGCCGGCGACTACCGCGTCCAGGACCGCAAGGTGACCCCCCCGCCGCGCGCCCGCATCGACGAATCGATGGAGGCGCTCATCCACCACTTCAAGCTCTTCACCGAGGGGTTCCGGGTGCCGCCCGGCGAGACGTACGTGGCGATCGAGTCGCCCCGGGGTGAGATCGGCTGCTACCTCGTGTCCGACGGCAGCGGCAAGCCGGTGCGGCTCCACATCCGCGGCCCGTCCTTCTACAACCTGCAGTCGCTCGACCCGATGGTGCAGGGCGCGCTCATCTCCGACGCCGTGGCGATCGTCTCGAGCGTCGACCCGATCATGGGAGAGGCGGACCGCTGATGGCGCTCACGGACGCGGACCGCCAACGCGCCCAGCAGATCATCGACCGGTACCCGCACCGCAAGTCGGCGCTGCTGCCGCTGCTGCACCTCGCGCAGGACCGGGACGGATGGGTCACGCCCGCCGCGATGGAGGAGATCGCCGACCTCGTCGCACTCACCCCGGCGCAGGTGCTCGGCGTGTGCTCCTTCTACACGATGCTCAAACGCGAGCCGGTCGGACGCCTCGTGGTGTCGGTCTGCACGAACGTGTCGTGCCTCGTCAACGGCGGCGGGGAGCTCTGCGAGGCGCTGCGCCGCCAGTACGCCGCCGACCCGGACGTCTTCGTCGAGGAAGTCGAGTGCATCGCCCACTGCGACCACGCACCCGCTTTCCAGGTCAACTACGACTTCCACGGCCCCGCCGACGCCACGGCCGCCGCCGACGTCATCGCGCAGTACCAGGACCGTCGCCTCGTCGCCCGCACCCTCTCCGGCACGCCCGCCGAGGACGTCCCGTGAGCCCCGACGCGGCTCCCCACGAGACGCCCGTCGTCACCGAGTTCCTGCGGGCCCGCCCTGAGGACTCCTGGACGATGGCCGCGGCGCGCGAGCACCACCACGCCTACGAGACGCTCACCCAGGCGTTCCAGATGGGACCCGAGGCGATCACCAGCGAGGTGTCCGACTCGGTCCTGCGCGGCAAGGGCGGCGCCGGGTTCGGGACCGGCCAGAAATGGTCGTTCCTCCCGAAGGGCGTCTTCCCGCGGTACCTGTGCGTCAACGCCGACGAGGGCGAGCCGTGCACGTTCAAGGACCACATGCTCATCGAGCGTGACCCGCACCAGCTGCTCGAGGGCATCATCATCGCCGCCTACGCCATCCAGACCGACCTGGCGTTCATCTACGTCCGCGGCGAGTTCGCGCTCGGCGCCCAGCGGCTCGGGCAGGCCATCCGCGACGCGTACGCGGCCGGCTACCTCGGCACAGGACATCCTCGGCTCCGGCTTCGACCTCGACGTGATCCTGCACCGCGGCGCCGGCTGCTACATCGCCGGCGACGAGACCGGCCTGCTGTCCAGCCTCGAAGGCGAGCGCGCCATGCCGCGCATCAAGCCGCCATTCCCGGCCGCGCAGGGCGTCTACGCCGCGCCGACGATCGTCAACAACGTCGAGACGATCTCGACCGTCCCGCACATCGTGCGACGCGGCGCCAAGTGGTACAACGCGATGGGCGTCAACCGCTCGACCGGCACGCGCATCTTCTCGGTGTCCGGGCACGTCGAACGGCCCGGCAACTACGAGGTCGAGCTCGGCCACACCAGCTTCCGGGACCTGATCGAAGGCCTCGCCGGCGGGGTGCGCGGCGGCCGCGCACTCCAGTTCTTCGTCCCCGGCGGCGCGTCGTCGCCGTGGCTGATCGGCCGAGCACCTCGATTCCCCCCTCGACATGGACTACGTGCAAGGCGAGCTGCGCTCGATGCTCGGCTCGGGGGCGGTCATGGTCTTCGACGACACCACCGACCCGCTCCTCGTCGCCTGGCGGCTGTCGAAGTTCTTCGCGCACGAGTCGTGCGGCAAGTGCACGCCGTGCCGGGAGGGGTCCAGCTGGATCGAGAAGGTCCTCTACCGGATGGCGCACGGGCAGGGCCGCGCCGACGACCTCGACCTGCTCCTGTCGTTCGGCAACAACATCGTGCCCGGCCTCAACGCCCCGTTCGCCCAGACGACCATCTGTGCGCTCGGACCCAGCATCATGAGCCCCGTCGTGAGCCTCGACCGGTGGTTCCGCGACCCGATCATCGAACGGATGCGCGCCGACGAGCAGCGCCGCGGGGCCCTCGCGGTGGCGGGGACATGACCGCCGACGCCGTCCCCATGTCGCAGTGGCCGTCCGAGTACCGCTACACGCTCCCCGTCGCGGACGCACCCGACACGGTCACCCTCACGATCGACGGACGCACCGTGGAGGCCCCTCGCGGCGAGCTGCTCATCCGCGCCGCGCAGGAGCACGGCACCTACATCCCCCGGTTCTGCTGGCACGAGCGGCTCAAGCCCGTCGGGATGTGCCGCATGTGCCTCGTCGAGGTCGAGGGGATGCGCGGGCTGCAGATCTCCTGCGCCACCCCGGTCGCCGACGGCATGGTCGTGCGGACGACGAGCCCGGCGGTCAAGACCGCCCAGGACGGCGTCCTCGAGTTCCTGCTCATCAACCACCCGCTCGACTGCCCGGTCTGCGACCGGGGCGGGGAGTGCCCCCTCCAGGACCAGACCCTCGCGTTCGGGCCCGGCGAATCCCGCTTCGTCGAGGAGAAGCGGCACTTCGCGAAGCCCACCCCGATCAGCGACCTCGTCTACCTCGACCGGGAACGCTGCATCCAATGCGGCCGCTGCACCCGCTTCGCCGCCGAGGTCGCCGGCGACCCGCTCATCGACTTCGGTGGCCGCGGCGCCACCACCGAGGTGATCACCTACCACGACACGCCCTTCGACTCCCCGTTCTCGGGCAACACCGTGCAGATCTGCCCAGTCGGCGCGCTCACGGCCCGCCCGTACCGGTTCCGCGCCCGGCCCTGGGACCTCGAGGCGAGCGAGACCTCCTGCACCGCGTGTGCCGTCGCGTGCCGCGGCTCCCTCGAATCGACGTCGAACCGCCTCGTCCGGCTGCTCGGCGTCGACTCCGAGCCGGTCAACCAGGGATGGCTCTGCGACAAGGGCCGCTACGGGCTCGACTGGGTGCACAACGACGCCCGGCTGCGCACCCCGCTCGTGCGCCGCGCCGGGGAGCTGATCGAGGCCACATGGCCCGAGGCGCTCGACGCCGCCGCCGACGCGTTGCGTCACGCGCGTGACGCACGCGGCCCGGCGGCCATCGCGCTGCTCGGGGGCGCCCGCGACACGAACGAGGCCGCGTACACGTGGGCCCGCCTCGCCAAGGGCGTCATCGGCACGGACCACGTCGACGCCCAGCTCGGCGACGGGCTCCCCGCCGACGTCGTGCTCGGCCTGCCCCGCGCCACGATCGCCGACCTCGACACCGCACGAGCGATCGTGCTCCTCGGCCCCGACCTGAAAGCCGAGCTGCCCGTCCTCTACCTGCGCATCCGGCGGGCGGTCGTCGACGGCCGCGTGCCCCTCGTCGAGATCACCGCGCGCGACACGGGCCTCACCCCCTACGCCGCCGCCTCGCTGCGCTGCGTCCCCGGCGAGACCGGTGGCGCCGCGGCGATCGTCGCCGACGCCCTCGCCGGGACGGCGGACTCCGACGCCGGCCAGGCGGTGCTCGACGCCGTCGCCGAGCGGGACGGACCGGTGATCGTCGTCCTCGGACGCGAGTCCGTCGCCGAGCACGCCGGCGTCACCGTCCACGGCGCGTCGCTCCTCGCCCGTGTGCCCGCGACCCGGTTCCTGTCCGCGCTGCCGGTCGGCAACGTGCACGGCGCCCTCGACCTCGGGCTCACCCCCGGGTTCCTGCCCGGCCGCGTCACCCTCGACGCGGCGCGCGACCACGTCCGGGCGACGTGGGGCGCCGTCCCCGACCAGCCCGGCCTCGACGCGGCCGGCATCCTCGCTGCCGCGGCCCAGGGTCAGCTCGACACGCTCGTCCTCGTCGGCTGCGACCCGATCGCCGACTACCCCGACCGCGAGCTCGCCCGCGCCGCCCTCGACCAGGTCGACACGGTCATCGCCGTCACGCCGTTCCTCGACGCCGGCGCCGACCGGGCCGCGGTCGTGCTCCCCCCCACCGTGTGGGGCGAGCAGGCCGGCACGACCACGAACCTCGAGGGCCGCGTGGTGCGCGTCCACCGGCGCGTCGCACCCGAGGGCTCCACGCTCGAAGGGTGGCGCATCCCCGTCGAGCTCGCGGCCCGCCTCGGCACCGACCTGGACCTCGAGACCCTCGACGAGGTCCAAGACGAGATCGCCACCGTCGCGCCCGCGTTCGCCGGCGTCGACGCCGATCTCCTGCGACGCGCCCGCGACGGCGTCGTGCTCCCGCTCGCCGAGCACGCCGCCGACGTCGCGTTCGGTCCCGGCGGCCTCACCGGCCGGGCGTCCTGGGAGCCCATCCCCGCGACACCCGAATCACCCGCGCCCGACCCCGACGCCGTCGAGGCTCCCCCCGCGCCGCCCGTCGCCTTGCACCGCTGGGAGGGCACGAGCGAGGCACCGGCCGTGACGCCCGTCGACGCATACGCTCTCCGCCTCGTGGCCGGCCACGCGCTCTACGGCGCCGACGCGATCGTCGCGGCCACCCCCGCGCTCGCCGCGCGTCTCCAGGAGCCCACCCTCGGGATCAGCGCCCGCGACCGCGACCGGCTCGGCGTCGCCGACGGCACCCGCGTGCGCGTGACGAGCGCCCGCGGCGCGGTGGAGCTGCCGATCCGCACCGACTCGCGTGTCGCGCCCGGCACGGCGTTCCTCGCCGCCAACCTCCCCGGCCCCGGCGCCGGCGACCTCATCGACGCCCACGCGGCCGTCACCGAGGTGCGCGTGGAGAACCTGTCGTGAACCCCTTCGCCGGCGGTGACCCGCTCTTCAACCACGGCATCGACGCCACCGTCGTCGGCATCTTGGTGGTGAAGGTGTTCGTCGTGTTCGTGCTGCTGCTCGTGTCCGTCCTCATCTACATCTGGTTCATGCGCAAGGTCATCGCCGACATGCAGAACCGGATCGGACCCGACCAGGCCGGCCCGTTCGGCATCCTCCAGACCCTCGCCGACGGGGTCAAGCTGTTCTTCAAGGAGCACTCGACGCCGACGACCGCCGACCGGCCCGTCTACCTCCTCGCACCGTTCGTGTCCGCGCTCGCCGCGTTCCTCGCGTTCGCGATCGTCCCGTTCGGCGGGGTCGTGCGCCTCGGAACCCACCAGACGTTCCTGCAGCTCGCCGACCCGCCCATCGGCGTGCTCTGGCTCCTCGCCATGTCCGGGATCGGGGTCTACGGCGTCATGCTCGCCGGCTGGTCGTCCGGGTCGAAGTACCCGCTGCTCGGCTCGGTGCGCGCCTCCGCGCAGGTGCTCAGCTACGAGGCGGCGATGGGCCTCTCGATCGTCGGGGTGCTCGTCCACACCGGGACGCTGTCGACCCGCGGCATCGTCGTGCACCAGGCCTGGACGAAGTGGGACTCGTTCGTCAGCCAGTGGCTGTGGCTGCCCGCCATCGGCGCGTTCATCATCTTCTTGATCTCCGCCACCGCCGAGACGAACCACCCGCCCTTCGACTTCTCCGAGGCCGAGGAGGAGCTCGCCGGCGGCTACCACGTCGAGTACGGCGGCATCCGCTTCGCGATCTTCTACCTCGCGGAGTTCATGAACGTCATCACCATGTCGGCCATCGCCGTCACCCTGTTCCTCGGCGGCCCGTCCGGGCCGCGCGCCGGCTTCTTGCCCCGCGGCGGCTGGGTGAACGTGTGGATCGTCCCCGTGTTCTGGTTCATGCTCAAGCTCTGGGCCGTGCTCTACGCCACGGTCTGGATCCGGGCGTCGCTGCCCCGCCTCCGCTACGACCTGCTGATGGACCTCGGCTGGAAGGTCCTCATCGAAGCGGCGTTCCTGTGGGCGATGGTCACCGGCGTGATCGTCGTGGCCCGCGACCGCGGCTGGGACCTCTGGATCGTTACGCCCGTCGCCGCCGCGGCGGCGCTGCTCGTCTACGGCTTCCTCATGGCCTGCGTGCCGCGCCGCGACGAGGTCGAGGAGATCCGCTGATGGGACGACTCTCCGGCTTCCGGGTCACCCTGACGCAGGTCTTCCGGCCACGCGTCACCGAGCACTTCCCCCAGGAGAAGCGACCCAAGCCGCCCCGATTCCACGGCCGTCACGTGCTCAACCGCTACGAGGACGGCATGGAGAAGTGCATCGGCTGCGAACTCTGCGCCGGTGTGTGCCCGGCGCGCTGCATCTACGTGCGTGGCGCCGACAACCCGCCCGACGCTCCCGTCTCACCCGGGGAGCGGTACGGGTTCGTGTACGAGATCAACTACCTGCGCTGCATCCACTGCGACCTGTGCGTCGAGGCGTGCCCGACCGAGGCGATCACCGAGACGAGCCTCTTCGAGTTCTCCTTCACCCACCGCCAGGACGCCATCTACACGAAGGACGAGCTCCTCGTGGGCGACGACGGGCGGGCCCGCCGACAGCCGTGGGAGCTGTGGCTCGGCGGCGAGGACGACGACACCAGCGCCTGGATGCGCGCCACGTCACCGTCGGGCAACGCGGCGTACGAGGACCGGGTCGCCTGGTCCGGCGAGCTCGGCTTCGGTGTCCGGGCCCCCGAACGCGGCCAGCCCGGGGAGCGGCCCGCATTGCCCCCCGCCGAGCACGAGGCGGCCACGTGACCGTCGTCCTCTTCTTCGTCTTCGCCGGGCTCACCCTCGGCGGCGCGCTCGGGGTCATCCTGTCCCGCAACCCGGTCCACAGCGCGATATTCCTCGTGCTCACGCTCGTCAGCGTGGCCGTGCTGTTCCTGCTCCAGGACGCGCAGCTCGTCGCCGCGGTCCAGATCATCGTGTACGCCGGCGCGATCGTCGTCCTCTTCTTGTTCGTGATCATGCTGCTCGGCGTCGACCGGCCCGACAGCTTCGAGGAGCCGCTGCGGTTCCAGCGACCCGTGGCGCTCTCCCTCGGTGCGATCGTGCTCGCCGAGGTGCTGTTCCTCGCCGGGCACCGCTGGGCCACCGGCGCCAAGACGGCCCGGGGCGTCGGCGTCACTGGCGGTGCCTTCGGCAGCAACATCCAACGCGTCGCGCACGTCCTGTTCACCACCTTCCTCTGGCCGTTCGAGATCACCGCCGTCCTCCTCGTCATCGCGGTGGTCGGCAGCGTCGTGCTCGCCCGGCGCAGCGGTGAACGACCCGACCCCGTCGACGAGCCCGCCCGGTGATCGGCTCCTTCAGCATCACGCCGACGTACTACCTGATCCTCGGCGCGGCGCTGTTCAGCATCGGGGCCGTCGGGCTGCTGGTGCGCCGCAACGTCATCGTCATGTTCATGTCGATCGAGCTCATGCTGAACGCCGTCAACCTCACCTTCGTCGCGTTCGCGAAGGCGCTGAACGACGCCGCCGGGCAGGTGCTCGTCTTCTTCACGCTCGTCGTCGCGGCCGCGGAGGTCGCCGTCGGGCTTGGGATCATCGTGGCGATCTTCCGGCGGCGCCGCGCCGCGACGGCCGACGACCTGCGGACCCTCGAGGGCTAGCCGCATGCCGATTCGGGGGACGGGATGACCGCGCGCGACCTGCTCGGCCTGGCCGGCCTCGTCCCGCTGCTGCCCCTCATCGGCGCCGCGGTGCTGATGCTGTGGGGTCGGCGCCTCGGTTCGCCCCGCGCCGGGTGGCTCGCGACCGGGATCGTGTTCGCCTCGTTCGTGTGGTCGCTCGTCCTGTTCTTCGCGCTGCTGAGCCTGGCGCCCGGGCAGCGCAGCCACGTGAGCCTGGTGTTCACCTGGCTGCCCGCCGACCAGCTGCGGGTCCACATCGGCTTCCTCGCCGACCCGCTGTCGGTGACCTGGTGCCTGCTCGTCACCGGCGTCGGGTCGCTCATCCACCTCTACGCCATCGGCTACATGCGCCACGACCCGAACGTCGGGCGGTTCTTCGCCTACTTCAACCTGTTCGTCGCGTCGATGCTCCTGCTCGTCCTGGCCGACAACTACCTCCTCACCTTCCTCGGCTGGGAGGGGGTCGGCCTGTGCTCGTACCTGCTGATCGCCTTCTGGTTCGAGCGACACACCGCCGCGCTCGGCGGCAAGAAGGCGTTCGTCTACAACCGCATCGGCGACTTCGGGTTCATGCTCGCCATGTTCTTGCTCATCACCAAGTTCGGGACGCTCGACTACCTCGCGACCGGCCACGCCGCGGCGCACGCCTCCAGCACCACCGTGACGGCGATCGCGCTGCTCCTGTTCCTCGCCTGCGTCGGCAAGAGCGCCCAGGTGCCGCTGTTCCCGTGGCTGACCGACGCGATGGAGGGCCCCACCCCCGTCTCGGCGCTGATCCACGCGGCGACGATGGTCACCGCCGGCGTCTTCCTCATCTGCCGCGCCCACCCGTTCTTCGACGCCAGCCACGACGCCATGACCGTCGTCGCGTGGGTCGGCGGCATCACCGCGCTCGGCGCCGGCACGATCGCCGTCCTCCAACCCGACATCAAACGGGTGCTCGCCTACTCCACGATCAGCCAGCTCGGCTTCATGTTCCTCGCCCTCGGCGCCGGCGCGTACGCCGCCGCCATCTTCCTCGTCGTCGCGCACGCCTTCTACAAGGGCTGCCTGTTCCTCGGCGCCGGGTCGGTGATCCACGGCAACGCCGAGAACCAGGACATGCGGACCATGGGCGGGCTGCGCCGATATCTGCCCATCACCGCGGCCGGGATGGTCGCCGCCTGGCTCGCGATCGCCGGCGTGCCACCCTTCGCCGGCTTCTGGGCCAAAGACGACGTCCTCTCCGGCGACTTCTTCCGCCACGACTACGCGGTGTGGGTCCTCGGCATCGCCGCCGCCGTCATGACCGGCGTCTACATGACCCGCCTCATCTTCCTCACGTTCTTCGGCAACGAGCGCTTCCGTGACGCGCCCGACGCCCGCGCCGGTCCAGGGCGGCGCGGACGACGACGCGCCCGACGAGGCCGAGCTCGGCTACGACCCCGACTACCTCCCCACCGTCGTGTACGGCGAGTCGCCCCGCCCGCCGCGCCTCGCCGGCCACGACCCCCACGAGAGCCCCTGGACGATGGCGCTGCCCGTCGCGGTCCTCGGCGCGCTCTCGGTCGTCGGCGGGCTGCTGAACATCCCGCTGAAGGGCGTGACCTACCTCGAGTCGTGGCTCGCGCCCGTGTTCCGCGGGGTCCACCAGCCCGCGCCGACCACGTTCGGGAAGGCCGGGGCGGTCACCGGGATCGCGTTCGTCGCCGGCGCCCTCGGGATCCTCGTCGCGTTCCTCGCGTACCGGCGGGGGCTGCGCGCCCCGGCCGACGACCCGCTGCGCGACCGGCTCGGACCCGCCGCCGACCTGGTCGGCCACGGCTACTACTACGACGACGGGATCAGCGCCGCGGTCGACGGACCGGTTCGGGCCGGCGCCGACTTCCTCGACGAGGACGTCGACCAGGCCGTCATCGACGGCGCGGTGAACGGCACCGGCCGGCTCGTGCGCCGGATCGCCGACGAGCTGGGTCGAGCCCAGGACGGCTTCGTGCGCCGCTACGCCGTCGGCATCGCGCTCGGTGCCGCCGCGATCCTCCTGTACCTCATCGCGTTCGTGGGGCGCTGAGCGTGCCGGGCGGCTTCCCGATCCTCACGGCGATCATCGCCACGCCGCTGATCGGCGCGGTCGTCGTGATCCTGCTGCCGTCGCGGCGACCCGAGATCATCCGGGCCGCCGGCTACGGGTTCAGCGCGGCGACGCTCGCCCTGTGCTGCTGGCTGCTCGCCAACTTCTCCACCACGAAGGTGTTCTTCCAGTTCGTCGAGAACCGGACGTGGCTGCCCGGGATCGGCGCCCGCTACATCGTCGGCGTCGACGGCATCAGCCTCTTCATGGTGCTCGCGACCGCGCTGCTCATGCCGATCGGGCTGCTCGCCTCTCAGCGCTACCCGTCGGAGCGGCCGAAGGCGTTCATCGCCTTCTTCTTGCTGCTCGAGTTCTCGCTGCTCGGCATCTTCTTGTCGCTCGACCTGATCATGTTCTTCATCTTCTGGGAGCTCGTCCTCGTCCCGATGTACTTCATCATCCAGGGCTGGGGGCACGAGCGACGCCAGTACGCCGCCCTGAAGTTCTTCCTCTACACCGCGGCCGGCTCGGCGCTGCTGTTCGCCAGCATCCTGATCCTCGCGTTCGTGCACCAGGCCCACACCGGGGTGCTCACCTTCGACTACCGGGTGCTCGCCGCCTGGTCGTGGCACGGCCTGTCGCTCACCACCGAGACGCTGCTGTTCCTCGGGTTCATGATCGCCTTCGCGATCAAGGTGCCGCTCGTCCCGGTGCACACCTGGCTGCCCGACGCGCACACCGAGGCGCCCACCGCCGGGTCGGTCATCCTCGCCGGCGTCATCATCAAGATGGGCGCCTACGGGTTCCTGCGCTTCTCGTTCGAGCTGTTCCCGCACGCGTCGGTCAACCTGGCGCCGCTGCTCCTCACCCTCGGGGTCATCGGGATCCTCTACGGGGCGATCGTCGCCGCGATGCAGAAGAACCTCAAACGCGTCATCGCGTACTCGTCCGTCGCGCACATGGGGTTCGTCATCGTCGGGATCTTCTCCCTCACCGTCCTCGGCCTCGACGGCGCGCTCTTCACGATGCTCAGCCATCCCCTGACCACCGGCGCGCTGTTCCTCGTCGTCGGCATGCTCTACGAGCGGCGCCACACCTACGAGATCTCCGAGTACGGCGGGATCTGGGCCTCCGCGCCGATCCTCACCGCGCTGTTCCTCGGCGCCATGTTCGCCGGCATCGGCCTGCCCGGCTTCTCCGGGTTCATCGGCGAGTTCCTCTCCCTCGCCGGCACCTTCGTGTCGCGTCGACCGTGGGCGATCGCCGGCGCGGTCGGCGTGATCCTCGCGTCCGTCTACATGCTGTGGTCCTTCCAGCGGGTGTTCATGGGCAAGCCGTCCGGCGCGGCCCGCGGGCTGCGCGACGTCAGCGTCCGCGAGGTCGTCGTGGTCGCGCCCCTCCTCGCCCTCAGCCTCTTCCTCGGCCTCTACCCCGGGGCGGCGCTCCAGCGCCTCGAGCCGTCGGTGAAGCGCAGCATCGTGAACCTCGAGCTGAAGACCGGCTACCGGGAGAAGCGGCCCGCCGGGTACGCGGCCACGAAGCTGCCGTCCGGCGTGACGGCCAACGAGTCGATCCAGCTGGGGCTCGGACGATGACCACGCCGCTCACGCACCCGTCGGTCAACTGGCTCGCGATCTCCCCCGAGCTGGCGCTCGCCGCCGCCGGCGTCGTCATCGTGATGGTGCGGTCCCTCCTGCGCCGCCGCATCGACACCACCCCGCTCTGTGCGGTCGTCGGCATCTCCGGCGTCGTCGCCGCCGGCGCCGTCGAGTACCGGCTGTGGCACCTGCTCCGCCACCACCAGGCGATCAGCACCGTCGCCGGGATGGTCCGCGTCGACCTCTTCGGCGTGTACCTCGGCGTCGTCGTCCTCGTCGCGACGATCCTGGCCCTGCTGCTCTCGGTCGGCTACCTCAAGCGGGAGGGCCTCGACGCGCCCGAGTACCTGGCGCTCATCCTGCTCTCCGCCGCCGGCATGCTCATCATGACGACGGCGAACGACCTCATCGTCGTGTTCCTCGCCCTCGAGGTGCTGTCCATCCCGCTGTACGTGCTGGCCGCGTTCGACCGGCGGCGGCTCAGCTCCCAGGAAGCCGGGCTGAAGTACTTCATCCTCGGCGCGTTCTCCTCGGCGATCTTCCTCTACGGCGTGGCGCTGACCTACGGCGCGACCGGCACGACCTCCCTCACCGGGATCGCCGACTTCCTGTCGCGCAACACCCTCCTCGACCAAGGGACCCTCCTCGCCGGGATCGCGATGCTGCTCGTCGGGCTCGGGTTCAAGGTCGCGGCCGTCCCGTTCCACATGTGGACCCCCGACGTGTACCAGGGGGCGCCGACCCCGATCACGTCGTTCATGTCCGCCGCGACGAAAGCCGCCGGGTTCGCCGCGCTGCTGCGCGTCTTCGGCGTCGCGTTCCCCCTCTACCGCACCGACTGGCGGCCCGCGGTGTGGGCCCTCGCCGTGCTGTCGCTCGTCGTCGGCAGCGTCGCCGCCGTGGTGCAGACCGACATCAAGCGGATCCTCGCCTACTCGTCGATCGCGCACGCCGGGTACATCCTCATCGGCTTCCAGACCGGCACCAGCCGGGGCCGCGAGGCCGCCCTCCTCTACCTGTTCGTGTACGCGTTCATGACCATCGGCGCCTTCGCGGTGCTCACCGTCGTGGCCCGCCACGGCGACGACCACCACAGCCTCGACGACTACCGGGGCTTGGCCGTCGAGCGGCCCGTCGTCGGCGGGCTGCTCATCTTCTTCGTGCTCGCCCAGGCGGGCGTGCCCTTCACCGGCGGGTTCATCGCCAAGCTCGAGGTGTTCAGCGCCGCGGCGCAAGCCAACCAGTACGGGCTGCTCGTCATCGGCGTCCTCGCCGCGGTCGTCGCCGCCTTCTTCTACCTGCGCATCGCCTACACGATGCTGACCCCGGCCCCCGACGGTGGCGGCGCGACGAGCCTGCTCCGCCGGGTCGACGTGTGGAGCGGCATCGTCCTGGTGACCTGTGCCGTGCTCGTGCTCGTCGTCGGCGTCGTCCCCGGGACGTTCGTGCACTGGGCGAAGGACGCGACGTTCCTGCTCTGACGCATCCCGGCCAGCCGTAGGCTGCGCCGCTACGGGAGGCCGCATGCCCGGCATCGCCGACACCCCCGAGTGGCAGGAGCTGGCGCGCCACTACGAGCAGCTCCGCGACGTGCACCTGCGCGACCTCTTCGCCGGCGACCCGCGCCGCGGCGACACGCTCACCGTCGAGGCCGGTGACCTGTACCTCGACTACTCGAAGAACCGCCTCACCGCCGACACGATCCGCCTCCTCGTCGCGCTCGCCCGCCGGGCCGGTGTCGAGGCGCTGCGCGACGCCATGTTCGCGGGTGAGCCCATCAACGTGACCGAACACCGCTCCGTCCTGCACGTCGCGCTCCGCGCCCCGGTCGGGGAGCGGATCCTCGTCGACGGGGTCGACGTCGTCGCCGACGTCCACCGCGTCCTCGACCGCATGAGCGACTTCGCGGACCGGGTCCGCTCCGGTGCCTGGACCGGGCACACCGGCCGGCGGCTCCGCAACATCATCAACATCGGGATCGGCGGCAGCGACCTCGGTCCTCGCATGGCCTACGAGGCGCTGCGCGACTTCAGCGACCGGTCGCTCACCGTCCGGTTCGTCTCGAACGTCGACGGCACCGACTTCTACGAAATCGACGCGGGACCTCGACCCCGCCGAGACGCTGTTCATCGTGGCGTCGAAGACGTTCACCACCCTCGAGACGATGACGAACGCCCGCACGGCTCGCGCCTGGAGCCTCGACGCCCTCCACGACGAGGCCGCCGTCGCGAAGCACTTCGTCGCCGTGTCCACGAACGAGGCCGAGGTCACCCAGTTCGGCATCGACGCCCAGAACATGTTCGAGTTCTGGGACTGGGTCGGGGGCCGCTACTCCTACGACTCGGCGATCGGCCTGTCGCTCATGATCGCCATCGGTCCCGCCGCGTTCCGGTCCATGCTCGACGGCTTCCACCGCATCGACGAGCACTTCCGCCACGCTCCCATCGAGGAGAACCTCCCGATGCTGCTCGGGCTCATCGGCTGCTGGTACGACAACTTCTTCGGCGCCGAGACCGTCGCCATCCTCCCCTACAACCAGTACCTCGCCCGCCTGACCGACTACCTGCAGCAGCTCGACATGGAGAGCGACGGCAAGTCGGTGCAACGCGACGGCGCGCCCGTCGCCTGGCAGACCGGGCCGATCGTCTGGGGTCAGCCCGGCACGAACGGCCAGCACGCCTACTACCAGCTCATCCACCAGGGCACGAAGCTCATCCCGTGCGACTTCATCGGGTTCTGCCGGCCTCGTCACCCGCTCGGCGACCACCACAACCTGCTGATGGCCAACCTGTTCGCGCAGCCCCAGGCGCTCGCGTTCGGGAAGACGGCCGACGAGGTGCGCGCCGAGGGCGTCGCCCCCGAGCAGGTGCCCCACCGGACCTTCGCGGGGAACCACCCGACGAACACGATCCTCCTGCCCGAGTTGACGCCGAACACCCTCGGGCAGCTCATCGCCTGCTACGAGCACAAGGTCTTCACGCAGGGCGCGGTGTGGAACATCAACTCGTTCGACCAGTGGGGCGTGGAGCTCGGCAAGCAGCTGGCGCTCGGCATCGTCCCCGAGCTCGACGCCGCCGACGAGCCGACGCTGACGCACGACGCGTCGACGAACGCGCTGATCCGCCGCTACCGACGCTTGCGGACGTGACCGGCCCGTCCCCCGAGGTGTGGCTGGTCCGCCACGGCGCGACCGAGTGGAGCCAGGCCGGGCGGCACACCGGTCGCACCGACGTGCCGCTGCTGCCGAGCGGCGTCGACGACGCCCGCGCGCTCCGGCCCCGGCTCGACGCCCACGATTTCGCGCTCGTCCTCACCAGCCCGCGCCAGCGGGCCCGCGAGACGGCGCGGCTCGCCGGCTACCCCGACGCCGAGGTCGACGACGACCTCGCCGAGTGGGAGTACGGCGACTACGAGGGCCTCACCACCGCCGAGATCCGCGTCCAGATGCCGGGCTGGACGATCTGGAACGGCGACCCGCCCGGCGGGGAGACCGCCCAGCAGGTCGCCGACCGCGCCCGGCGGGTCCTCGCGCGCTGCGCGGCGCAGCCCGGCGACGCGCTGCTGTTCGCGCACGCCCACATCCTGCCGCGTGCTGACCGCCGTGTACCTCGGGTTCGGCCCCGAGCACGGCGCCCAGTTCGCGCTCGGCACCGCGACCATCAACGTGCTCGGCCACGAGCACGAGGACGCGACGCTGTGCCGCTGGAACACCTAGTCACCGCCGGAACCGCCGGAACCACCGACGGCGCTGGGACTCCCGGTCGACCTCGTACTCGTCGAGGGCCTCACGCCCCAGCTTGGTGGCCTCCTCGATGAGCGCCGCCCCGTCGGAGAAGTCGATGAACTCGCGGTCGTCGGCCGGGGCGGGGAACACCACGAGGTCGACGTCGGGCGGCACCCACGCCAGCTCGAGCGCGAACCGCTGATCCCGCGAGATCGCGAACGAGCGGATCGCGACGTCGAGTGGCGAGCGGATCGGCCGGTCTCCGATCGCGTCGGACGCGTCCAGCACGAAGATCCGGTCCGTCGGGCCGGCCAGCGCATGCGAGATCGGCACCAGGTTCACGACCGCGCCGTCGACGAGGCGGTGCCCGTAGAGGTCGACGGGCGGGAAGATGCCCGGGATCGCGGCGCTGGCCAGCAGCGGCGGCAGCGTCGGGCCGGCCACGATGAGGATCTCGTCCCCGGTGTCCAGGTCGGTCGTCACCACGCGCAGCGGCACCGCCAGGTCAGCGAAGTCGCTCGCCGCACCCGCCTGCTCGACGACAGTCACCAGGCCGGTGTTCGGCGAGAGGTGATCGTCGCGGCGCAGCACGTTCCACGCCCGCTTCAGCACCCCGCCCGGGAAGACCTCCTCGCCCCGCAGCCCGACCCAGACCGACTCGAGGAGGTCGACCCGCTCGAGCGTCGGCGACGTCGCGATCGCCGCCCCGTTCAACGCCCCGGCCGACGTGCCGATCACCACATCCGGTTCGATGCCCCGTTCGAGGAGCGCGCGCAGCATCCCGACCTGGGCCACACCCCGGTTGCCGCCGCCCGACAGCACGAAGGCGGTCACCGGGCGGTCCTGGCGCGCTTGACGTGGTCGCAACCCCGCCTCCTTCCCGAACCTCATGGTCGCGCACCCCGGGTGCCGTAGCGACGGTTTCAAGCGTCGACGAGGGCCGCTGATAGGGTCCGCGACCGGTAAAGCCCCGGGGGATCGAGAGGGCCGGTTCGCAGTGACCGAGTTCTACCGCCAGTACCTCGCCGTCGCGGTGCTCATCGGCGCGGCGGGCCTCATGTTCGGGGCGATGCTCGGGCTTGGCCGGCTCCTGCGTCCGGTGCGACCCCAGCCGGACAAGTTCGTGAGCTACGAGGCCGGGTCCGACCCCGTCCCCGGCTTCGGACAGTCGAACATCCGCTACTACGTGTACGCGCTGCTCTTCGTCATGTTCGACGTCGAGGCGGTGTTCATCTTCCCGTGGGCGGTCAACCTGAAGGGGCTCGCGGTGTTCGGGCTCGTTGAGATGACCGTCTTCATCGTCGTGCTCACCCTCGGGCTCGTGTACGCGTGGCGCAAGGGGGTGCTGCGATGGGCCTGATCGAGCCAGGGTCACGCTCCCCAAGCCGCTCACCTGGCTGCTCAACTACAGCCGCAAGTACTCGCTGTGGATGTTCCAGTGGGGGCTCGCCTGCTGCGCCATCGAGATGGGCGCCGCCCTCGCCAGCCCCCGCTACGACATGATGCGCCTCGGCGTCATCCCGTTCCCCGCCAGTCCCCGACAAGCCGACCTCGTCGTCATCTCCGGCACCGTGACCGACAAGATGGCGCCGGCGATCAAGCGGCTGTACGAGCAGATGCCGGACCCGAAGTACGTGATCTCGATGGGGTCGTGCGCCAACTGCGGCGGCCCCTACTGGGACTCGCTACTCGGTGACGAAGGGCGTCGACCAGATCATCCCGGTGGACGTCTACGTCCCGGGCTGCCCGCCTCGACCGGAGGCGCTGCTCCAAGGGATCGTGCTCCTCCAAGCGCGGATCCAACAGGAGGGGCTCGGCAACGACGAGCTGCAGAAGCGCTGGCGTGGGGAGCCGATCGTCGTTGGCTGACGAGCCCGCCCCCGACGCGGCCGCCGAGGCGACCGACGACCCCGCCGACGCGCCGAACCCGGACCACGACACGATGCTCGCGACCCTCCGCGACCGTCTCGGCGCCGACGCGGTCGTCGAGACCGCCACGGCATACGGGGACCTCATCGTCCGGGTCGCGCCCGACCGATGGCTCGACGCCGCGACCGTCGCGGCGAACGACCTCGGCGTGCGACTACCTCTCGTTCATCGCCGGCCTCGACTGGGAGCCCGCAGCGCGTGAGGGCGACGAAGCCGGCGGCGACACGTCGTCGCCCGTCCAGCCGACCGAGCGCACCTACGGCGCCGCGGGGTCGAACGGGCGCTTCCAGGTGTTCGCGCACGTCCAGTCCACCCGGCAGCCACGCGGGCTCACCCTGAAGACCGACGTCGACGAACACGCGCCCGCGGTCGCGTCGTGGGTCGGCGTGTACCCCGGCGCGGACTGGCACGAGCGCGAGTGCTGGGAGATGTTCGGCATCGGGTTCGAGGGCCACCCGTCGCTGCGCCACCTGTACCTGCCCAGCGAGTTCGAGGGGCACCCGCTGCGCAAGGACTTCCCGCTGCTCGCCCGCGTCGTGAAGCCCTGGCCGGGCCTCGTCGACGTCGAGGGAATGCCCGGGGACGGCGACGCCACCCCCGCGGCTGACGCCGGCGACACGCCCGCCGTGGAAGCCGGTGACACGGAGGCGACCTCGTGAGCACGACCGGGACACCGGTCGGCGGGTACGAGGTGGCGCGCTCGTCGCTGCGTCACCTCGCCGACGCGCAGGTCAACGTCGAGCTCGACACGGGCGACATGATCCTGAACCTCGGCCCGCAGCACCCGGCGACGCACGGCACGCTGCGCATCGTGGTACGCCTCGACGGCGAACGGGTCGTCAGCGCCGACCCGATCATCGGCTACATGCACCGCGGCTACGAGAAGCTCACCGAGTTCCGCACCTACCCGCAGATCACGACGCTCATCAACCGGATCGACTGGCTGTCGAGCTTCGCGAACGAGGTGCCGTTCATGACCGCCGCCGAGCAGCTCATGGGCATCGAGGCGCCGCCCCGGCTCGGTCTACATCCGCACCGTCCTCACCGAGCTGTCCCGCATCGCGACGTTCCTGCTGTTCCTCGGCGAGATGGGCCTCCAGGTCGGCGCGCTCACCCCGGCGTTCTACGGCTTCCGCGACCGCGAGTACGTCCTCAACCTCATCGAGGCCGCCACCGGCGGGCGCTTCCACCCCAACTTCAACCGCATCGGCGGCCTGAAGGACGACCTGCCGTGGGGCTGGATCGCCGAGTGCCGCTCGACGATGAAGGTGGTGCTCGACTCCTGCGACGACTTCGAGGACCTCGTGCTCGGCAACGAGATCTTCGAGGCCGCGCACCCGAGGGATCGGCATCATCCCCGCCGGACATCGGCGCCGGGTACGGCGTGTCCGGCTCGAACCTCCGCGCCTCGGGCGTCGACTGGGACCTGCGCCGCGACCGCCCCTACCTGGCGTACCCCGACGTCGACTTCCAGGTCTGGACCCATCCCGACGGCGACTCGTTCGCCCGCTACTGGGTCCGGCTCCAAGAGACGCGCGAGGCCGCCCGCATCGTGCTGCAGTGCCTCGACCAGATCCCGAGCGGCCCGATCATGGCGAAGGTGCCGCCGCATCATCAAGGTGCCCGAGGGTGAGGTCTGGGTCGAGACCGAGAACCCCCTCGGGCGAGATGGGCTACTACGTCGTCTCGAAGGGCGCGACCGGCCCGTTCCGCGTGAAGATCCGCTCCGCGTCGTTCAGCAACGTGTCGATCCTGCCGTGGCTGCTGCGCGGCGTGTACGTCCCGGACGTCATCACGATCCTGGCGTCGCTGTACTTCATCCTCGGGGACATCGACCGATGATGACCGCCGTGCCGACCCTCGCGCTCAGCATCGGCTGGGGCACGACCCTCGCCATCAAGACGGTCGTCGATCCTCGCCATCATCCCGCTCGGCGCGCTGATCCTCGGGTACGTCTTCCTGCTCAAGATGATGAGCCACATGCAGAGCCGCCTCGGGCCGATGGACCCCGGCGGCTTCCACGGCTGGTACCAGCTCGTCGGCGACGGACTGAAGTTCCTCCAGAAGGAGGACATCATGCCGGCGCAGTGCCGACCGCCGGGTGTTCGCCGCCGCGCCCGCCGTCGTCGTCATGTCGACGTTCCTCGTGTTCCTCGTCATCCCGATGGGACCCGACCTCGTCGTGAAGAACCTCGACGTCGGCGTGTTCTACGCGCTCGCCGTGTCGAGCCTCTCGGTCGTCGGGGTGCTGATGGCCGGCTGGGCGAGCGCCAACAAGTACGCGCTGCTCGGCGCGCTCCGCGCCGCCGGCGCAGCTCATCGCCTACGAGCTGCCCGCTTGTGCTCGCCGTCGTCGGCGTCGTCATCCAGGCCCAGACCATGAGCCTCCAAGGCATCGTCTACGCCCAGCAGCGCGGCGCCATCTTCGGGTGGAGGGCGCTCGGGCAGCCGTTCATCCTCACCCAGTTCGTCGGCTTCGCCCTGTTCCTCGTCGCCGCGCAGGCCGAGCTCACCCAGACCCCCTTCGACATGCCCGTCGCCGAGAGCGAGCTCGTCGCCGGCTACATGGTCGAGTACACCGGCTTTCGCTTCCTCTTCTTCTTCATCGGCGAGTTCGGCACCGCGTTCGCCTTCGCCGGCCATCGCCGCGACGCTCTTCCTCGGCGGCTGGGCCATCCCCGGGCTCACCGGCACGTGGGCGCGACATCTCGGACCCGCCGTCTTGTTCGCCAAGCTCATGGTGGTCGCCTTCTTCATGTTCTGGGTGCGCTTCACCTACCCGCGCTTCCGGGAGGACCAGCTGCAGGCCGTCGCCTGGAAGTTCCTGATCCCCATCGGGCTCGCCAACCTGCTGCTCACCGGCGTCGTTCAAGGTGGCCGTTCTGATGCCGCCGAAGCTGCCGCGACCCAAGCTGCCCGGCCTCGTCGAAGGCCTCGGCGTGACGCTGCAGGACGATGCTGAAGCCCGCGGTCACGGTGCAGTACCCGCACGAGAAGGAGGCGCCCGCCGCCCGGGCCCGGGGCGTCATCGCCCTGAAGGAGGAGAACTGCACCGTCTGCATGCTCTGCGCCCGCCAGTGCCCGGACTGGTGCATCTACATCGAGGGCCACAAGGAGCAGCGGCCCCCGCGGCGCGAAGGCGGCAGGCCGCGGTCGGTCAGCGTCGCTCGACCGCTTCGACATCGACTACGCGCTGTGCATGTACTGCGGGATCTGCGTCGAGGTCTGCCCGTTCGACGCCCTGTTCTGGAGCCCCGAGTTCGAGTACTCCGAGTTCCAGATCGCGCGGCTGCTCCACGACAAGGTGAAGCTCGGCGAGTGGATGGCGACCGTGCCGGAGCCGGAGCCACTCGAGGCTGGCGCGGACGTGAAGGGAGAAGCGCTAGTCCCGTGTGGGAGCAGCAGGTGGCCTTCTGGATCCTCGCCGTGGCGATGACCGCCGCGGCGTTCGGGGTCGTCCGCTCGAGGAACATCGTGCACGCCGCCCTGTTCCTCGTCGTCGTGCTCGCCGGGGCGGCGGCCCTCTACATCCTCCTCGCGGCTGAGTTCGTCGCCTGGGTGCAGGTCCTCATCTACATCGGCGCGGTCGTCGTGCTGTTCCTCTTCGGCATCATGCTCACCCGGGCCCCGATGGGCGGCGACGCCCACCTGGACAACGACCAGCGCTGGGGCGCCGTCGTCGTCGGCCTCTTCGTCCTCGGCGTCCTCGTCGCGCTCCTCGTCGACGCCTTCGGCGGCAAGCAGATCCACTTCAGCAACGCGCTCGTGTCGCTCGGCCGCACCAGCCACGTCGGCCAGGACATCTTCCGGGTCTTCGTCGTCCCCTTCGAGGTCGTGTCCATGCTGCTCCTCGCCGCCCTCGTCGGCGCCGTCGTCCTCGCCCGGAAGGACTGACGGTGCAGCTCAACGAGTTCCTGATCCTGAGCGCCGTGCTGTTCTGCACCGGGATCTACGGCGTCCTCGCCCGACGCAACGGCGTCCTCGTCCTCATGAGCATCGAGCTGATGCTGAACGCCGTGAACATCAACCTCGTGGCGTTCGCGGCCTTCACCAAGAACGTGGCCGGGCAGGTGTTCGCCCTGTTCATCATCACGATCGCCGCGGCGGAGGTCGGCGTCGGGCTCGCCATCGTCTTGCTGATCTACCGGAACCTGCACAGCCCCGACCTCGACGAAGTCGACCAGCTGAAGGGCTGACCGCTTCATGCTGCAGAACGCCTGGATCATCCCGACCCTGCCCGCGGTCGCCGTTCCTCGTCATCGTCTTCTTCGGCAAGCGGTCCCCGATGCAGGGCGCCGCCGTCGGTATCGCCGCGGTGAGCGCGTCGTTCATCGCGGCGTGCGTCGCCGCCGTGCAGTGGATCCACCGCGTGGACCACGCCACCGGGTCGGGCCAAGGGCTCGCGGCGTTCGCCCACAGCTTCCTGACCAGCGCCACGAGCGGGGCCCACGCCGTCCTGCCCGTCACCGAATCGGTCACCTGGTGGCGGAACGGCTCGGTGAACTTCAGCGTCGGCACCTACGTCGACGGGCTCACCGTGATGATGCTCGTCGTCGTCACCCTCATCTCCCTGCTCGTGCAGGTGTACTCGGTGGCGTACATGCGCGGCGACCGCCGCTACACCTGGTACTTCGCGGCGCTGTCGCCTGTTCACCGCGTCGATGCTCACCCTCGTCGTCGCCGACAACATGCTCGAGCTCCTCGTCGGCTGGGAGCTCGTCGGGCTCTGCTCCTTCATGCTCATCGGCCACTGGTGGGAGGAACCGGCCAACAGCCGCGCCGCGATCAAGGCGTTCCTGACGACCCGCACCGGCGACATCGGCCTGATGGTCGGGATCATCATCTTGTTCTTCACCGTCGGTTCCTTCGGGATCGGCGCGACGAACCTGTACGCCACTGGCGCCCACGCCCGGCACGACCTGCTGCTCGCCGCCGCGATCTGCCTCATGATCGGGATCATCGGCAAGAGCGGCCAGTTCCCGCTCCACACCTGGCTCCCCGACGCCATGGCCGGCCCGACCCCCGTCTCCGCGCTCATCCACGCCGCGACGATGGTCGTCGCCGGCGTCTACCTCGGCGCCCGCGTGTACCCCGTGTTCTTCAACGGCTTCTCGATCGGGCACGGCGGGGTCAACTTCATGGCGCTCATCGGCGGCGCCACCATCATCATCGGCGCGGTGCTCGCGTTCGTGCAGACCGACATCAAGAAGGTCCTCGCCTACTCGACCATCAGCCAGCTCGGCTACATGGTCATGGCCCTCGGCGTCGGCGCCTGGACCGCCGCGGTGTTCCACCTCTTCACCCACGCCTTCTTCAAGGCGCTGCTCTTCCTCGGGGCCGGCTCGGTCAGCCACGCCGCCGGGCACACCTTCGACATGCGCGAGATGGGCGGGCTCCGCAAGAAGATGCCCATCACCTTCACGACGTTCGTCATCGGGTCGCTCGCCCTCGCCGGCATCTTCCCGCTGGCTGGCTTCTGGTCGAAGGACGAGATCCTCGTGAACGCCGGCACGAACGGCTACACGGCCTTCCTCGTCGTCGGCCTCATCGGGGCGTTCCTCACCGCGGCCTACATGACCCGCGCCGTCTGGCTCACCTTCTTCGGCGAGTACCGGGGCCACGAGCACCCCCACGAATCCGAGCGGCTCATCACCGTCCCGCTCATCGTGCTCGGCGTCCTCTCCGTGGTGGCGGGGTTCGCCAACGCCGCGCCCCTCGGGATCGAGAAGTTCAAGGACTGGGTGCAGCCGACCTTCGCCTTCCCGAGCGTGCACAACGCCGCGTTCGACTACCCGAAGGCAGTCCTCTCCGTCGGCATCGCCCTGGTCGCCATCGCCATTGCCGCGTACTACTGGGTGCGACGAGACGAGCTGCGGTTCCTCAAGGGACTCACCGAGCGCAATGCCGCCGCCCGCGCCGGCTACACGTTCCTCGTGAACAAGTACTACCTCGACGACCTGTACGAGAACGTCATCGTCGGGTCACTCGCCGGCGCGGTGGCGCGCGCCTCCTACTGGGTGAACCAGCACGTCATCGACGGCGTCGTGAACGGGCTCGGCCGGGGTGCCACTCTCACCGCCCGCTACACCTACGACATCGTCGACCAGCGCCTCGTCGACGGCGCCGTCGGCGAGCTCGCGCACGACGCCGACGTCGCCGGTGCCGAGCTGCGCCGCGTCCAGACCGGACAGGTGCAGCGCTACGCCCTCCTGCTCTTCGGCGGGGTCGCTCTGTTGAGCCTCGCCTTGCTGCTCACCAACACCATCTGAAACGAGGGACGGACTCGCCATGCACTGGTTCGACGAATGGGCCCTGACCCTTGCGGTCTTCGTCCCGTTGGCGGGACTCGCGGTCGTGCTGGCCATCCCCCGCGCGCAGGAGCAGGCGATCAAGGTCGCCGCGCTCCTCACGACGGTCGTCACGGCGCTCGCGGGGATCGGCATCCTCGCCGACTTCGACTACAGCCACGCCGGGAAGCTGCAGTTCATCGTCAACAAGCGTGGATCGCTGTCATCCACAGCCCGGTACCACATGGGCCTCGACGGCATCTCGCTGCCCCTGCTCGTCCTCTCGATGCTCATCACCGTGGCCTGCGTCATCTACTCGTGGAACCACTTCCCGGAGCCGCACAACCCGAAGGCGTTCCTGGCGCTCATCCTGCTGCTCGAGATCGGGATGAACGGGACGTTCGTCGCCCAGGACCTCATCCTCTTCTTCGTGTTCTTCGAGATCGTCCTGCTCCCGATGTTCTTCATGATCGGCGTGTGGGGCGGCCCCAACCGGCAGTACGCGGCGATCAAGTTCTTCCTGTTCACGCTGTTCGGCTCGGCGCTCATGCTCGTGAGCTTCCTGGCCCTCTTCTTCCTGTCGAAGCACCAGACGTTCCAGATCCCGAGCTGTCGACGCTCGGGGCAGCCGGGATCGCCGCACGGGACCCAGGTGCTCGATCTTCGGCGGGCTGTTCCTCGGCTTCGCGATCAAGGTCCCGATGTTCCCGTTCCACACCTGGCTTCCCGACGCCCATACCGAGGCGCCGACCGTCGGGTCGGTGCTCCTGGCGGCCATCCTCCTGAAGCTCGGCGCGTACGGGTTCATCCGCATCGCCTGCCGATCCTGCCGCAGGCCGCCCGGACCTGGGCGCCGTGGATCGGGCTCCTCGCCGTCATCGGGATCATCTACGGCGCGCTGTGCTGCCTCGCGCAGACGGGACATGAAACGGCTCATCGCGTTCTCGTCCGTCGCGCACATGGGCTTCGTCATGCTCGGCATCGCGACGCTCACCAGCTTCGGGCTCAACGCCGCGATCTTCGGGATGGTCGCCCACGGGCTCATCACCGGCATGCTCTTCTTCCTCGCCGGCTCGGTGCAGGAGCGCTACGGCACCCGCGAGATGGGCCGCCTCGGCGGGCTCTTGACCCAGGCGCCGAAGCTCGGGTGGGTCCTCGGGTTCTGCGTCATGGCGTCCCTCGGCCTGCCCGGCCTCGCCGGGTTCTGGGGCGAGTTCCCGGCGATCCTGTCGGCGTACAACCCGGCGAAGCTCTCCCAGGGCCTGCTGAACGGCGACCCGCTGCTCACGTTCCGCATCTTCATGGTCGTCGCGGCGATCGGCACCGTGCTCGCCGCCGGCTACCTGCTGTGGATGTACCAGCGCGTCGCGTTCGGCACCCCGAGCGCCGAGTTCGAGCGGGCCCACATCCACGACATCCACATCCCCGAATGGATCGCCTGGGTGCCGCTCCTGCTGCTCATCACGGCGCTCGGCGTCTACCCCGACCTCGTGTTCCACATGACGAACGGCGCGGTCCACAACGTCAGCAGGATCTTCGGTGGCTAAGTGAACCCCCACGTCGACTTCCACGCGCTCGCGCCGGAGATGGTCCTCACCGCGACGATCATCGTGACGCTGATCGTCGACCTGTTCACCGACGACGCGAAGCTGCCTGCCCGGGTCGCGACCTTCGGCGTGCTCGGCTCCCTGGTCCCTGTGCTCACCCTGGCGGTCAAGGGCCACACCCGGGTGCTGTTCGGCGGCGCGTTCGTCGTCGACCACTACTCGCTGATCCTCACCGGGTTCTTCCTCGTCGCCGCCTACGTGACGCTGCTCGTCTCCTTCGACTACATCGGCGAGGGCGACTACTACCAGGGCGAGTACTACGTGCTGCTGCTCACATCGGTGCTCGGCATGGTCGTCATCTCCTCGGCCCGTGACCTCGTGTCGCTGTTCGTGGCCCTCGAGACGATCACCATCCCGACGTTCGTCCTCGCCGCGTGGCGCAAGCACGACACGAAGTCCAACGAGGCCGGCGCTGAAGTACTTCCTGATCGGCGCGCTGTCGTCCGCCCTCATGCTGTACGGGATGTCGATCGTGTTCGGGCTGTCGAACTCGACGGTGCTCGCCGACATCCACCGCTACGCGTCGGGGACCACACCGGCGCTGTTCGCCGTCGCGGTCTTCCTCACGCTCGTCGGCTTCGCGTTCAAGGTCAGCGCCGTGCCGTTCCACTTCTGGGCGCCCGACACCTACGAAGGCGCCCCGACGCCGATCACCGCGTTCCTCTCCGTCGCGTCGAAGGCCGGCGGGTTCGTCGCGCTCCTCACCTTCGTGCGCCTCGGGTTCTTCCCGTCCGGGGACTCCTGGCAGCCGATCCTGTGGGTCCTCGCCGCCGCGTCGATGACGCTCGGGAACCTCGCGGCGCTGCGCCAGACGAACATCGTGCGGATGCTCGCCTACTCGTCGGTGGCGCAGGGCGGCTTCATCCTCGTGCCCGCTGGCCGTCGCGGGCGACGTGCACGGCAACGCCGCATGGCAGGCGGTCGTCATCTACATCCTCATCTACGGGGCCATGAACCTCGGCGCGTTCGCCGTCGGTGATCGCCGCGGCGCGCCGCACCGGCTCCGCCGAGATCTCCAGCTACCGGGGCCTCGGCCGCACCAGCCCGGCGATCGCCGTCATGTTCACCCTCTTCCTCTTCTCCCTGGCCGGGGTGCCGCCCCTCGCCGGCTGGTTCGCCAAGTTCGTCATGTTCCGGGCCGTGTTCACCGCCGACACGACCACCGCGGTCGTGCTCGGGGTGATCGCCGCGGTGAACTCGGTCATCGCCTTCTTCTATTACGCCGGCGTGGCCCGGCGGTTCTGGTTCGACGAGCCGCCCGAGGGGACACCCGCCCGGACGTCGCGGGTGCCCGTCGGGGTCGGCGCCGCGCTCGGGCTCATGACGGCCGTGATCCTCGTCATCGGCGTGTACCCGGAGTTCTTCGCCCGGCTCGGCCAGCTCGCCTTCCAGCGGGGATGACCGGCCCGGCGTCCACGCCGCCGTAGCCCACCCCACCGTGCCCGACGCCGACGTCGTGTCCTCGCTGCGAGCCCAGATCCACCGGTCGGGTCCGATCACCTTCGCGGCGTTCCACGCCGCCGCGCTCGACGCCTACTTCACCGAGGGGGGCGGTGCCGGCCGCGCCGGCCACGACTTCGTCACCAGCCCCGAGGTCGGCCCGCTGTTCGGGACGCTCATGGCGCGCGCCGTCGACGACGCGTGGGCACACCTCGGCGAGCCCGACCCGTTCCTGCTCGTCGACGCGGGCGGGGGACGCGGCCGCCTCCTCGCCGACGTCCTGCGCGCCGAGCCGCGCTGCGCCGCCGCGCTGCGCGCCGTGCTCGTCGAGCGGTCGGCCCACCTGCGAGCCGAGGCCCAGACCCTGCTGGCCCTCGAGACGCCCACCGACGCGCTCGGCCCGTTCGCGTGGCGCGCCCCCGACGAGGCGCCCGACCCGGTGCCGGGCAGCGGACCGGTCGTCACCGCGCTCGACGAGCTGCCCGACGTCGCGCTCCCCGGCGTCATCGTGGTCAACGAGCTCCTCGACAACCTCCCCGTCCGGATCGTCGAGCGGAGCGCCGACGTGTGGCGCGAGGTGCGCGTCGGGCTCGACGACACCCGATTCGTCGAGCTGCTCGTCGACGCAGCCCCCGAGCTCGCCGCCGCGGCCGACGACCTCGCGGGCGACGCGACGGTCCGACCGGGTGACCGCCTGCCGATCCCCCTCGCTGTCGCCGCGTGGCTGGCGCGCGCCGCGGCGACGCTGCGCCGCGGGCAGGTGTGGATCGTCGACTACGCCGACGAGACCGCCGGGCTGCTCGCCCGCGGCCCCACCGGTCCGAACGGCTGGCTGCGCACCTACCGCGGGCACCGCCGCGGCGCGGGCCCGCTCGACGATCCCGGGCACCAGGACGTCACCTGCGACGTGCCGCTCGGGTGGCTGCGACGGGCCGCGACGCGTGCCGGCTTCCGCGTCGCCGCCGAGACGACCCAAGCCGACTGGCTCGCCGGCCTCGGCGTCGACGCGCTCGTCGACGAGGGCCGCCGCACCTGGGCGGCCGGCGCCCACCGCGGGGACCTCGCCGCGCTCGCGGGCCGTAGCCGGGCCGTCGAAGCCGCCGCGCTCACCGACCCGGGCGGCCTCGGCGCGCACCGGGTCGTCGTGCTCGACCGCGGGGTCCGGACCGCTCGAGCGTCCGGCGTTAGCCTCGCCGCGGGCACGCCCAACCAGGGGGGCACGCGGATGCCGGACACCATCGAGTCCCTGCTCGCCGAGGGTCGCACCTTCGCGCCGCCGGACGCCTTCAAGCAGGAGGCGCTCGTCACCGGCGTCGGGCTCTACGACGAGGCCGACCAGGACGTCGAGGGGTTCTGGGCCCGCCAGGCCGCCGACCTCCTCGACTGGTCCGAGGAGTGGCACACCATCCTCGAGTGGGACCTCCCGTTCGCGAAGTGGTTCGTCAGGGCGGGAAGCTGAACGCGGCGTACAACTGCCTCGACCGCCACGTCGCCGCCGGGCACGGCGACCAGGTCGCCTACCACTGGGAGGGCGAACCCGGCGACACCCGCACGATCACCTACGCCCAGCTGCTCGACGACGTGTCCCAGCTCGCGAACGCCCTGCACGAGCTCGGCGTCCGCAAGGGCGACCGGGTGAACATCTACCTCGGGATGGTCCCCGAGCTGCCCATCTCGCTGCTCGCCTGCGCGCGCATCGGCGCACCCCACTCGGTCGTGTTCGGCGGCTTCTCCGCCGACTCCCTGCGCGACCGCATCAACGACGCCGAGGCCAAGGTCCTCATCACCGCCGACGGGGCGTGGCGGCGGGGCGGCATCGTCCCGCTGAAGCGCACCGCCGACCAGGCCGTCGCCGACTGCCCGACCATCGAGTCGGTCCTCGTCCTGCGGCGCACCGGCCAGGACGACGTCCCCATGACCGCCGGCCGCGACCAGTGGTGGCACGACGTCGTGAACCGCCAGCGCACCACGTGCCCGGCCGAGCCGATGGACGCCGAGGACCTCCTCTACCTGCTGTACACGAGCGGCACCACCGCCCGCCCGAAGGGGATCATGCACACCACGGGCGGCTACCTGACCCAGGTGGCGTTCACCCACAAGTACGTCTTCGACCTCAAGCCCGACGAGGACGTCTACTGGTGCGCCGCCGACGTCGGGTGGGTCACCGGCCACTCGTACATCGTGTACGGGCCGCTCATCAACCGGGCCACCAGCGTCCTCTACGAAGGCACCCCCGACTTCCCCGACAAGGACCGGCTCTGGCAGATCGCGGAGCGCTACGGCGTCACGATCCTCTACACCGCGCCGACCGCGATCCGCACGTTCATGAAGTGGGGACCCGAGTACCCCGAGCGTCACGACCTCTCGACCCTGCGGCTGCTCGGCTCGGTCGGCGAGCCCATCAACCCGGAGGCGTGGGTCTGGTACTGGCAGCACATCGGCGGCGACGCGCTGCCCGGTCGTGGACACCTGGTGGCAGACCGAGACCGGCGCCATCATGATCAGCCCCCTGCCCGGCGCCACCACCCTGAAGCCCGGCAGCGCCACCTTCCCGCTCCCCGGCATCGGCGCCGAGATCGTCGACGAGCTCGGGGCGAGCGTCCCCGTTCCTGGCGGCGGGTATCTCGTGCTCACCCGCCCGTGGCCGGCGATGCTGCGCGGCATCTGGGGTGACCCGCAGCGCTACCACGACACCTACTGGTCCCGCTTCGACGGCCGCTACTTCGCGGGCGACGGCGCCAAACGCGACGACGACGGCTACTTCTGGCTGCTCGGCCGGGTCGACGACGTCATGCTCGTCTCCGGGCACAACATCTCGACCGCCGAGGTCGAGCACGCCCTCGTCGGCCATCCCGCCGTCGCCGAGGCCGCCGTGGTCGGCAAGACCGACGCCACCACCGGGCAGGCCATCGCCGCGTTCGTGATCCTGCGGGGCGGGCACGACGCCACCCCCGAGCTCGTCGACGAGCTGCGCAACCACGTGGCGAGCACCATCGGGCCGATCGCCCGACCGCAGAGCATCCTCTTCACCGAGGAGCTGCCCAAGACCCGGTCGGGCAAGATCATGCGCCGGCTGCTGCGCAACGTCAGCGAGGACGAGGCGCTCGGCGACACCACCACCCTCGCCGACGCCACCGTCGTCGAGGGCATCAAGGACCGCTACCTCGCCAGCCAGGCCGCCGGCGGCGACGAGGAGTGATCGACCCGCCGGGGCACTGGAACTGGCGGGACGGGCCCGTCCCCCGCGGGCCCGCCGTCGTCGTCGACCTCGACGGGGTGCTCTCCGACGCGGCCAGCCGACAGCACTACCTCGAGTCACCCCGCCAGGACTGGCGGTCCTTCTTCGACGCGTGCGGCGACGACGACGTCATCGAGGAGATCCGCGTCCTCCTCGAGCTCCTGAACGACGACCTCCGGGTCGTGCTGCTCACTGCCCGACCCGAGCGTGTCCACCCCCTCACCGAAGCGTGGCTGCGTCGCTACCGCATCCGCTGGGACCTGCTCGTCATGCGGCCCTACGGCGACTACGACGTGTCCCGGGAGTTCAAGCAGGCGTCGGTGTGGGACCTGCGCCGCGCCGGCTACGAGCTGCGCCTCGCCATCGAGGACGACCAGCGCAACGTGGCGATGTTCCGCGGGGAGGGGATCCCCTGCATCTACCGGCACTCCGGGTACTACGACTGAAGGGAACGGTCGGCGCCGGCGCGGCGTTGCATCGGGTGAGGCCGCACCCAGCGGCACGAAGAGGTGAGAGCAATGGTCGTGAACACGCTGAAGACCGCGGCCCTGCTGGCCGTGCTCGGGGCGCTCTTCATGGGCATCGGCGCCGCCCTCGGCGGCACGGGCGGGCTGGCCATCGGTTTGGTCATCGGGGTCGCCTTCGCCGGCGGCTCCTACTGGTTCAGCGACACCCTCGCCATCAAGGCGGCGCGGGCCCGGCCCGTGACACGTGAGCAGGCACCCGAGCTCTACGACCTCGTCGAGGACCTGACCCGCCGGGCCGGCATCCCGATGCCGCGCCTCTACGTCTCGCCGGAGCGTCAACCGAACGCGTTCGCCACCGGCCGCAGCGAGCACCACGCCGCGGTGTGCTGCACCCAGGGCATCCTCCAGGTGCTCGAGCCGGACGAGCTGCGCGGCGTGCTCGCCCACGAGCTCTCCCACGTGCGCAACCACGACATCCTCATCAGCTCCGTCGCGGCGGCCGTGGCGCTCGCCATCATGTTCGTCGCCCGGATCGCCATGTTCGGCGCGATCTTCGGCGGCGGCCGCAGCGAGAACGGCAACATCTTCGGGCTGCTCGCCATGATGATCCTCGCCCCGATCGCCGCGATGTTCGTCCAGATGGCGCTCTCGCGGTCCCGGGAGTACCAGGCCGACGCCAGCGGCGCGCATCTCCTCCACGACGGGGAGCCGCTCGCCCGGGCCCTCGAGAAGATCGAGGCGTACGCCAAGAAGGTGCCGATGAACGTCAACCCGGCCGAGGCGACCGCCTACATCATCAACCCGCTGACCGGCCGTCGCGTCAGCTACGCCGGCCTGTTCTCCACGCACCCGCCGACCGCGGAGCGGGTCGCCCGGCTCCGCGACCACCGCTGGTAGTCAGTCGCGCTGGTTCGTGAACTGCAACGGGATCCCGAAGTCGTGCTCGCGGAGCGCCTGGATCGCCGCCTGCAGGTCGTCGCGCTTCTTGGAGCTCACGCGGAGCTGATCGCCCTGCACCTGATGGGACAGGCCCTTCAGGTTCAGCCCCTTCAGGAACTTCCCGATCTCACGGCCCTTGTCGGCGTTGATCCCGACGCTCAACGTCGCGACCTGGCGCACCGTGCCCTTCGCCGCCTCCTCCACCTTCCCGTAGTCGAGGGCCTTCAGTGACACCTTGCGCCGCACGAGCTTCTCCTCCAGCACCTGGGTCAGGGCCTGTAGGCGCTGCTCGCTCTCGGTGTGCAGCTCGATCGTCTTCTCCTTCAGCTCCACGCTCGAGCTCGTGTTCTTGAAGTCGAAGCGGGTGGCGATCTCGCGGGCCGCCTGGTCGACGGCGTTCCGGATCTCTTGCATGTCGACTTCTGAGACGACGTCGAACGTCGGCATCGCGGCATCCCCCCACAACACGAAATCGGTGACTGATATCGTACGCGGCTCCCGGGTCGGTGCCCGAGTGGCCAAAGGGAACGGTCTGTAAAACCGTCGCGAAAGCTTCGCTGGTTCGAACCCAGCCCGGCCCACCAGGTCCGTGCCACCCGCGGGACGTGCACGCGACCGGAGTCGCACGCGGCGGCGGGGCCGCGCGGCACCGGGCCGAGACGGGTTCGCGGTAGGTTCACGGCCCACCCGCGACGGGAGGCGACAGCCATGCACACGAACAGCGTCAGCGGTCCGATCGCGCGTCGGTGTGTCGCCGTGATCGGCGCCGCGGTGGTGGGTGTCGCCGCGACCCTGGGCGCCGCCGCGTCCGCGCTCGGCCCCCCGAAGCCGCCCGCGCGGTGCTCGATCGTCTCGAAGGACGCGATCGCGACCGCGATCGGCACCCCCGTGCCCCTCGTCCTCGGCCACACGGTCACGGGCCACAGCGCCGTGCGGGCGCTCTCGAAGCAGGCCGACCTCGCCGTCTTCCCCATCTTCCAGGCCGCGACCACGGTCACGCTCTGCTCGACCGGCGTCGTGGGCCGCAGCGGTCCGCCCGGTGGCAGCGCCCCTCCCGCCGCGCCGCCAAGCACCCCGACGCTGAACCTGCTGTTCTTCAACAACGCGACCCGGCGCCTCCTCGCGGCGCAGGAGCACAACTTCCGCGTCGAATCAGGGGCGGGCACCGGCGCCGGGATCGAGCACAACACGATCACCGACCTCACGGGGATCGGCACCGCCGCGTTCTCCGTCACCACGCCCGCCTTGCTGGCCTCCGAGCAACCGGCCTACGACGTGTACGTGCTCGTCGGGTCCACCGAGGTCCAGGTCAGCGTCTCTGCCCCGACCGCGCCGGATCCGACCGCGGTGGACGCCCTCGCCGGCATGATCGCGACCGCGCTCCACGGCCACTGACCCTGGGGCGACGTCAGCGCCCGTCGATCGTCGTGACGAGGTCGTCGACGACGCGGCGCAGCTCCCGCGTGAGCACCGAGTCGTCGCGGGCGCTCAGGATCCGGGCCACCTCGGCGTAGTACCAGCGCTGCTCGTCGACGGGAGCGTGGAACCGGTCCCACACCGACGGGCCGTGCTCGAGCACGTCGGTGTGGATCGACCGTGCGTTGTGGAGCTTGTCCGCGGCGGACACGCGCAGCGCCCCCGCCGGCAGCTCGTCGTGCTCGAGGTGGTCCAGGTAGGCCTGCTTGCGATCCCGCCAGGTCGTCTCGTCGCGGGGACCACCCCCGCCGTCGGAGCAGGCGACGACGATCTCGGCGGTGGGGCCGCCGAAGCGGGCCCGGATCTCGGCCTCGCTGACGTGGCAGTCCTCGATCGCGTCGTGGAGCACCCCGGCGATCGCCTCCTCCTCCGTCCCGCCGTCCTCGAGCACCAGCGACGCCACCGCCAGCAGGTGCGACACGTAGGCGATCCGGGTGCCCTTCCGGGACTGGTCGGCGTGCAGGTGCGACGCCCATCGGACCGCTTCGGCGAACCGCCCGGTCAGCACCGCGGTCGGCAGATCCTCAGGTTCGGCCATCGAGCCCTCCTCAGAGCATGCGCTGCATCAACACCACGTCGAGCCACCGGTTCAGCTTCCGGCCGACCTCCCGCTCCGTCCCGGCGTACTCGAACCCGCAGCGGTCGTGGAGGGCGATCGACGCCGCGTGCCCGCCGACGATTCGGGCGATGACGCTGTGGAACCCGTGCTGGCGGGCCCGGCCGACCAGATCCTCGAGGAGGCGCTGCCCGTAGCCCCGGCCCCGGTGGTCCCGGTGCACGTACACCGAGTCCTCGACCGTCGTGGCGTACGCCGGGCGCGACCGGTACGGCGACAGGGATGCGAAGCCCACCACGGTGTCCGCGTCGTCGACCAGGACGGTCGCGGCGTGCGCGCCCTGATGCGCGTCGATCCAGGCCAGCTGGTCCTCCACGGTGCGATCCACCATGTCGAACGTCACCGTCGACTCGCGCACCTCACGGTTGTAGATGGCGCGCGTCGCGGCTTCGTCCCGCCGCTCCACGAGGCGCACCGATACTCCCATCGAGAGGGAAGGTACCCAATTGCTATCCTCTCTGGCTGCGCCCCCTTAGCTCAGTCGGCAGAGCACTTCCATGGTAAGGAAGGGGTCTACGGTTCGAGTCCGTAAGGGGGCTCGGCGGTGTAGCTCAGTTGGCAGAGCACGCGGCTCATAATCGCGGCGTCGCGGGTTCGAGTCCCGCCACCGCTACCACCGACAACCCGACGGCCCACCCGGGCGACCTCGTCCGAAGGAGACGGAGCGACCAGCCATGGCGAAGGCGAAGTTTGAGCGGACGAAGCCGCATTTGAATATTGGGACGATTGGTCATATTGACCATGGGAAGACGACGTTGACGGCGGCGATCACGAAGGTGTTGTCGGAGCGGAATGCGAATACGTCGTTCACGGCGTTCGACGATATTGATAAGGCGCCGGAGGAGCGGCAGCGGGGGATCACGATCTCGATCGCGCATGTGGAGTATGAGACCGACAATCGGCATTACGCGCATGTGGATTGTCCGGGGCACGCGGATTACATCAAGAACATGATCACGGGTGCGGCGCAGATGGACGGCGCGATCTTGGTGGTCGCGGCGACGGATGGGCCGATGCCTCAGACGCGTGAGCATGTGTTGTTGGCCCGTCAGGTTGGGGTGCCGTCGATCGTGGTGGCGTTGAACAAGACGGACATGGTCGATGACGAGGAGATCCTCGAGCTGGTGGAGCTGGAGGTGCGGGAGCTGTTGAACGAGTACGAGTTCCCGGGTGATGACATCCCGATCGTGCGGGTCTCGGCGCTCAAGGCGCTGGAGGGTGATGAGACCTGGTCGGGCAAGATCTTGGAGCTGATGGAGGCGGTCGATTCGTATATCCCCGAGCCGGTCCGCGATGTCGACAAGCCGTTCTTGATGCCGATCGAGGATGTGTTCACGATCACGGGTCGGGGCACGGTGGTGACCGGCCGGGTGGATCGGGGGATCGTCAAGGTCAACGAGGACGTCGAGATCGTGGGGATCCGCCCGACGTCCAAGACGGTGTGCACCGGGGTGGAGATGTTCCGCAAGCTCCTCGATGAGGGTCGTGCGGGCGACAACATCGGGGTGCTGTTGCGGGGCACCAAGAAAGAAGAGGTGGAGCGGGGTCAGGTGCTGGCCAAGCCGGCCAGTATCACGCCGCACACCAACTTCTTGGCCCAGGTGTATGTCCTCACCAAAGAAGAAGGGGGGCGCCACACCCCGTTCTTTGGGAACTACCGGCCCCAGTTCTATTTCCGGACCACGGACGTGACCGGTCAGATCCAGCTGCCGGCCGGCACCGAGATGGTCATGCCGGGTGACAACACCGAGATGACCGTGGAGCTCATCGCTCCCATCGCGATGGAAGAAGGGCTGCGCTTCGCGATCCGCGAAGGTGGCCGCACCGTCGGCGCCGGCCGCGTCACCAACATCACCAAGTAGCCTGGAGCCAAGATGGCGAGCGACAAGCGCGTGAAGGTCACCCTCGCCTGCGAGGTGTGCAAGCGGCGCAACTACATCACGATGAAGAACCGGACCAACGACCGCGAGCGCATCGAGATGAAGAAGTACTGCCGCTGGGACCGCCAGCACACCCTCCACAAAGAGACCCGCTAGGCCCCGTTTCCACGCCTCGCCCGGGGGGCGGGCCGGCGCCCGGCCCCACCCGGGCCCCCGCCCGGGCCGATTGGGGCTACTGGCAGGTAACCCGGCAGGCTGCGGCCGAGTCTCATGGACGAATCCCACCCCACCACCGATAGGCGTGACGAGCTAGCTGAGCTCGTCGACGCGGCCCGGGACGGCAACCGTGCTGCGTTCGACGAGATCGTGCGACGCACCTACGTCGACACGTACACGCTGGCCCTGCGCCTCACCGGTCACCAGGAGGACGCACGCGACGTGGTCCAAGAGGCGTATCTCCGGGCCTGGAAGGGCCTGCGTCGCTTCCGGGGCGACGCGCAGTTCTCCACATGGCTGTACCGGATCACCGCGAACACGGCGTACACGCACGTCAACCGGCGCCACCGCCACCACACCGTCAGCCTCGACCAGGTCGCCGACACCGTCGACGCCCGCCCCGAGGCATCCCCCGAGTCGGTCGCGGAATCCGGTGCCGGCCTCGAGGACCTCGCCGACGCCCTCGCGCAGCTCCCCGACACCCTCCGGGCCGTCGTCGTGCTGAAGGACGTCTACGGGCTGTCGCACGAGGCGATCGCCGTGGAGACAGGGATCTCGGTCGCGGCGGCCAAGGTCCGACTCCACCGGGGCCGCAAGCGGCTCCGCGACCTCCTGTACGACCGCGAGGAGGAGTGGAGGTCCGAGCATGCAGTGTGAGGAGATCGCCGAGCTGCTGCCCGACACCGTCGACGCCAACCAGCCGGTCCCCCTCGCCGCGCAGCAGCACATCGAATCGTGCCTGCGCTGCCAGGCCGAGCTGGCCCGCTACCGGCGCATGCTGCGCGGCCTCCAGCACCTCCGCACCCAGTACCTCGAGCCGACCCCCGGCCTGCTGACCGCCACCCTCGCCGCGATCGAGGAGGCGAGCGAACGCCGCGCCATCCGCTCGCTGCTCACCGGCAAGCGCCTCGCCTACGCCGGCGCGATCGGCGGCGCCCTCGCCGCCGCGGGTGCCACCGCCGCGGCCGTCGTCGCGCACCGGGCTCGACGCCGCGCCCTCGTCGCCGGCTGACACCCTCCGTCCGGGCGCCCGGGACGGGCGACGCACGTGACACGAGCCGCGCGGCGAAGGCCGAGCGCCGGAGACCCGCTGCTATCCTTCGCCTCCGGCCCCCCGGGCGCCGGAGGGCAGTAGCTCAACTGGCAGAGCACCGGTCTCCAAAACCGGCGGTTGGGGGTTCGAGTCCCTCCTGCCCTGCCCCTGCCCCTCTCGACGGAGGCGGTCCTCGGTGAACCGACAGACGAAGCGACTGATGCAGCGCCAAGGCGCCGACCGGCCGCGCCAGCCCGATCAGCGGCGCCCCCGGACCCAGCCGCAAGCGGTCACCGGCACCAAAGAGCGGCGGACCACCCCGCGCCAGTACGTCAGCGAGGCGCACGCCGAGCTCCGCAAGGTCGCGTGGCCGAACCGCCTCGAGGTTCGCAACTCCACCATCGCGGTGCTCATCTGCGTCATCTTCATGGCGTCGCTCATCTTCCTGGTCGACTACGGGTCGTCCAAGTTCGTCCTGTTCCTCTTCGGGTGACATGACCATCAACTTCGACGCCCCCACCGACACCGACGCCCCGAGCGACGACACGCCGGCCGCCACCGCCGACCCGGTGACCACCGAGCCGGCGGCCGCCGACGAGCACCCCGTCACGCCCGCCGAGGCGCGGCCCGAGACGCTCGCCGCCGAGACCGCCGCGGCGGAACCCGTCGTCGCCGAACCCGTCGGTCCCGGCCTCGACGCGTCCGCCGAGCTCGTCGACGTCGTCGACGAGGCCGGCGCGACCGAGGAAGCGTCCCCGCCGAGCCCCTACGACCGGCCCGGCAGCTGGTTCGTCGTCCACACGTACGCCGGCTACGAGAACAAGGTGAAGCAGAACCTCGAGCAGCGCATCCGCTCCCAGCACGCCGAGGACCAGATCTTCGAGGTCGCCATCCCGATGGAGGACGTCATCGAGTTCAAGGGCGGCCAGCGGCGCGTCGTGCCCAAGAAGGTGTTCCCCGGCTACGTCCTCGTCCGGATGGAGATGAACGACGGGTCGTGGCGGGTCGTGCGCGACACCCCGAACGTCACCGGGTTCGTCGGGCCGAGCGGACGGGGTGAGAAGCCCACCGCCCTGTCCCGCAAAGAGGTCGAGGACATCCTCGGGGTCGCCAAGCCCGAGGGTCCCGCCGCCGAGAAGAAGGTCCGCCCGAGGGTGGAGTTCGAGGAAGGCGAGCAGGTCCGCGTCGTCACCGGCCCCTTCGCCGACTTCAACGGCGCGATCGCCGAGATCGACGTCGACCGCTCGAAGCTGAAGGTGCTCGTCAACATCTTCGGACGGGAGACCCCCGTCGAGCTCGAGTTCGGCCAAGTCGCCAAGCTCTAAGCACCCCGAGCACCCGAGTTCACGAGGAGCACGTCCATGGCCAAGAAGCGGCTCGCTGCCGTGGTCAAGATCCAGATCCCCGCCGGGCAAGCGACCCCGGCACCGCCCGTCGGCACCGCGCTCGGGCCCCACGGGATCAACATCATGGAGTTCTGCAAGGCCTACAACGCCGCGACCGAGAGCCAGCGCGGCCAGGTCATCCCCGCCGAGATCTCGGTGTTCGAGGACCGGTCCTTCACCTTCATCACCAAGACGCCTCCCACGCCGTTCCTGCTCCGCCAGGCCGCCGGCGTCGAGAAGGGCGCGCAGAACCCGCGTCTCGAGAAGGTCGGCCAGGTCACGAAGGCCCAGGTGCGCCAGATCGCCGAGACGAAGCAGCCCGACCTCAACGCCATCGACCTCGACGGGGCCATGAAGCAGATCGCCGGGACCGCCCGGTCGATGGGCATCGACGTCGTCGACTGACCCGCCCACGACCGGCAGAGGACCTCGCCGCCGGCCGTCACCACCACCGAGGGAGTCCGAGGAGGACGACCATGACCAAGCACGGCAAGACCTACGCCGACGCCACGCAGCGCTACGACCCCGAGCGTCCCCTGCCCGCTGCCGACGCCCTCGAGCTGGTGAAGTCCCTCGCCCCCGCCAAGTTCGACGAGACCGTCGAGGTCGCCTTCCGGCTCGGCGTCGACCCCCGCAAAGCCGACCAGATGGTCCGCGGCACTGTCTCCCTGCCGAGCGGCACCGGCAAGGCCGTCAAGGTCGCGGTGTTCGCCACCGGCGACAAGGCGCGGGAAGCCGAGGCGGCCGGCGCCGACATCGTGGGCGCCGACGACCTCATCACCCGCGTCGAAGGCGGGTCCCTCGACTTCGACGTCGCCATCGCCACCCCCGACCTCATGGGCAAGGTCGGCAAGCTCGGCCGCATCCTCGGACCGCGCGGGCTGATGCCCAACCCCAAGACCGGGACGGTCACCAACGACGTCGCCAAAGCCGTCGAGGAGTTCAAGGCCGGGAAGGTCGAGTACCGCACCGACCGCAACGGCAACGTCCACGTCCCCATCGGCAAGGTCAGCTTCGACGTCGGCGACCTCGTCGCCAACTACGACGCCGTCCACGACGAGCTGCTCCGGGCCAAGCCCGCCGCGGCGAAGGGCCGCTACGTCAAGGCCGTCTCCGCCGCGTCGACGATGGGCCCTGGCGTCAAGGTCGAAACCGAATCGCCGAAGACGCGGGCGTCCGAGTAGCCTGCCGTCACCAATCGAACTGTTGCCGCAGACCTCCGGTCTCCCTGCGGGGAGGTAATGGGCCCCCCGGCCCGCCGGACGAGGTGACCTCCGCACGTGGGGTGCCTCGTGCTCCGTCACCGGAGCGTCGGCGGCACCCCGTTGTCGTGTAGGAGCACCGTGGCCCGACCGCAGAAGGTGGCGGTAGTCGAAGAGGTCCGCGACAAGCTCCGTGACGCCGACGCCGCCGTGCTCACCGAGTACCGGGGGCTGAGCGTCACCGAGCTCGCCGAGCTGCGCGGCGCGCTCCGGCCGGCGAGCACCGAGTACAAGGTCTTCAAGAACACCCTCGCCCGCCGCGCCGTCGAGGACGCCGGGTTGACCGACCTGCTGCCCCTCTTCGAGGGCCCCGTCGCCATCGCGTTCGTCCACGGGGATGCCGTCGTCGCGGCCAAGGCCCTCCGCGACTTCGCCCGCACCAACCCGGCGCTCGTCATCAAGGGCGGGCTGCTGGGTCCCCGGGTCCTGTCGCCCGACGAGATGCGGTCCCTCGCCGAGATCGAGCCCCGCGAGGTGCTCCTCGCCCGCCTCGCCAGCGGCTTCCAAGCCCCGCTCACCAAGGCCGCCGGCCTGTTCCAGGCCTTCACCCGCAACTTCGCGTACGGGATGAAGGCCTACATCGACCAGCGCAGCGACGGCGGTGAGGCCACGGCCGCACCGGCCGCCGACCCGACACCCGAACCGGACGCCACCCCGCCCGCGGCGGACGCGTCACCCGAACCGGACGCCACCCCGCCCGCGGCGAGCGCGACGCGTCACCCGAACCCGACCCCGGCCCACCCGCGGCCGACCCTGCTGCCAGCGAGGAGAGCTGACATGGCCACCATGACCACCCCCGAGCTCCTGGACGTGTTCAAGAACATGACCGTCCTGGAGCTGAACGAGTTCCTGCACGCCTTCGAGGAGGAGTTCGGCGTCACGGCCGCCGCGCCCGTCGCGGTCGCGGCCGGGCCGGCCGCGGCCGCCGAGGCGCCCGCCGCGGAGGAGCAGGACGAGTTCGACGTGCACCTCCTCGACCACGGCGAGAAGAAGATCCAGGTCATCAAGGAGCTGCGCACCCTCACGAGCCTCGGCCTCAAAGAGGCCAAGGACCTCGTCGACGCCCTCCCCACCAAGGTCCTCGAGAAGGTCTCGAAGGAGGACGCCGAGAAGGCGAAGGCCCAGCTCGAGGGTGCCGGCGCCAAAGTCGAGCTCAAGTAGCCGCCCGGGCTCGGGCCCGGGAACCCTTGACCGACCCCGGACGGCGTTCTAGGGTCGCATCCGACATCGGTCAGGCCCTTCAGGGGTCTGGTCAGCGGTGTGTGTTTGCCGCCTTGCGTCGACGCGAGTAGGCTCAGGAAAGCCGTGTTTGCCCGCTCGAGCAACTGCTGAACTTCCTACCCCCTGCCCGCGCGCGCCTTCTGCTCTAAGGAGTGGCCTTGCCTCGCCTCGCGTCTCGCGACCGCCTGTCGTTCTCCAAGCTGCCCCAGGTCCTCGAGCTACCGGACCTCATCGCGGTCCAGCGCCAGTCCTTCAACTGGTTCATCGAGGAAGGCATCGCCGAGGTCCTGGCCGACATCTCCCCGATTGAGGACTTCACCGGCACCCTCAAGCTCGAGCTCGCCGACCACGTCTTCGACCCGCCGAAGCACTCCGAGGAGGAGTGCCGCGACAAGGACATGACCTACGCGCGGCCGCTGTTCGTCACCGCCCGCTTCATGAACTCCACCACCGGCGAGATCAAAGAGCAGACCGTCTTCCTCGGCGACTTCCCGATGATGACCGACCGCGGCACCTTCATCATCAACGGCACCGAGCGCATCGTCGTGTCCCAGCTCGTCCGCTCGCCGGGCGTGTACTTCGGGATCACCCCGGACAAGACCCAGCCCGAGAAGGACGTCGTCGACGCCAAGATCATTCCCGGCCGCGGCGCCTGGCTCGAGTTCGAGGTCGACAAGAAGGACATCTGCTACGTCCGCATCGACCGGAAGCGCAAGCAGCCCGTCACCATCCTGCTCAAGGCCCTCGGCTTCGGCGAGACCCCCGAGGAGCTCGCCAGCCTCGTCGTCGACGCCAACGGCGCCGCGTACCAGTCGATCCTCAACACGCTCGACAAGGACAACACCGAAGACGCCGAAGCGGCGTTCATCGACATCTACCGCAAGCTCCGGCCGGGCGAGCCGCCGACCCCCGATTCGGCCCGTCAGCTGCTCGAGAACCTCTTCTTCAACCCGAAGCGCTACGACATGGCGAAGGTCGGGCGCCACAAGGTGTCGAAGAAGCTGCGCGACGAGTACGCCAAGCTGCCGCTGCGGCGCTACGACCTCAGCGTCCCGAACGCCGACCCGGAGGTCGGGCCGGTCGACTTCCAGCTGACCCGCGCCGACGTCCTCGCCACCGTCTCCTACCTCGTCAAGCTGCACAACAACGACCCCGACTACTACCCGGACGACATCGACCACTTCGGGAACCGGCGGGTCCGGTCGGTCGGCGAGCTCATCCAGAACCAGGTCCGCGTCGGGCTGTCGCGCATGGAGCGTGTCGTCCGGGAGCGGATGACCACCCAGGACGTCGAGGCCATCACCCCGCAGACGCTCATCAACATCCGGCCGGTCGTCGCGGCCATCAAGGAGTTCTTCGGGTCGAGCCAGCTGTCCCAGTTCATGGACCAGACGAACCCGCTGGCGGGGCTCACCCACAAGCGGCGGCTCTCCGCCCTCGGCCCCGGCGGTCTGTCGCGCGAGCGTGCCGGGTTCGAGGTGCGAGACGTCCACCCCAGCCACTACGGGCGGATGTGCCCCATCGAGACCCCCGAGGGTCCGAACATCGGCCTCATCGGCTACCTGTCGACGTACGCGCGTATCAACCGCTTCGGGTTCATCGAGACCCCATACCGCAAGGTCGTCAACGGCCGGGCGAGCGACCAGATCGAGTTCCTCGCGGCGGACGACGAGGACCGCTACGTCATCGCGCAGGCCAACGCCGCGCTCGACGCCGGCGGCCGGTTCCGCGACGAGCGCGTCCTCGTCCGGGCCAAGCGCGGCGAGCTCGCGTACGTCGACCCGCACGAGGTCGACTACATGGACGTCTCACCGAAGCAGATCGTCTCGGTGGCGACGTCGCTCATCCCGTTCCTCGAGCACGACGACGCCAACCGAGCCCTGATGGGCGCCAACATGCAGCGCCAAGCGGTCCCGGTGCTGCGCCCCACCGCCCCCTACATCGGGACCGGTGTCGAGGACCGCGCCGCCCGTGACGCCGGCGACCTCATCCTCGCCCAGGGCAGCGGCCGGGTCCTCGACGTCACCGGGGACGCGATCAGCGTCGAGTACGACAGCGGCCCCAAGCGCGGCCGGACCACGTACCGGCTCGCCAAGTTCCGGCGCTCCAACCAGGGCACCTGCATCAACCAGAAGCCGGTCGTCAGCCCCGGCGACGTCATCAAGGAGAGCGACGTCCTCGCCGACGGCCCCTCGACCCAGGACGGCGAGCTCGCCCTCGGCAAGAACCTGCTCGTCGCCTTCATGTCCTGGAAGGGCCACAACTTCGAAGACGCCATCGTCCTCTCCGAGCGGCTGGTTCGCGACGACGTCCTCACCTCGATCCACATCGAGGAGCACGAGATCGACGCGCGCGACACGAAGCTCGGCGCCGAGGAGATCACCCGCGACATCCCGAACCTCTCCGAGGACATCCTCAAGGACCTCGACGAGGAGGGCATCGTCCGCGTCGGCGCCGAGGTCGGCCCCGGCGACATCCTCGTCGGCAAGGTCACCCCGAAGGGCGAGACCGAGCTCACCCCCGAGGAGCGGCTCCTCCGCGCCATCTTCGGGGAGAAGGCCCGCGAGGTGCGAGACACCTCCCTCAAGGTTCCGCACGGCGAGACCGGCAAGGTCATCGGCGTCCGCAAGTTCTCCCGCGAGGACGGCGACGAGCTGCCGCCCGGCGTCAACCAGCTGGTCCGCGTCTACGTCGCGCAGAAGCGCAAGATCAGCGAGGGCGACAAGCTGGCCGGCCGGCACGGCAACAAGGGCGTCATCGCCAAGATCCTGCCCATCGAGGACATGCCCTACCTCTCGGACGGGACCCCGGTCGACATCATCCTCAACCCGCTCGGGGTGCCGTCGCGCATGAACGTCGGTCAGGTCCTCGAGGCGCACCTCGGCTACGCGGCGCGCTACGGCTGGGAAGGGCAGCGCGAAGCGCCGCGCAGCGAGCGCAAGACCCGGACGATCACCGAGCCGGCCGTCTGGGTGAGCAGCCCCGTGTTCGACGGCGCGCACTGGGACGAGACCGACCAGGCCGGCCCCCAAGGGACGATCGAGCGCCTGTTCGAGCGCATGCACCCCGACGGCGAGAACGGCACGCGCCTCGTCGGCACCGACGGCAAGGCCGTCCTCTACGACGGCCAGACCGGCGAGCCGTACGACCGCGAGGTCACCGTCGGCTACGTGTACATCCTGAAGCTCGCTCACCTGGTCGACGACAAGATCCACGCCCGCTCGACCGGGCCGTACTCGATGATCACCCAGCAGCCCCTCGGCGGGAAGGCCCAGTTCGGGGGCCAGCGCTTCGGCGAGATGGAGGTCTGGGCGCTCGAGGCGTACGGCGCGGCGTACGCGCTCCAGGAGATCCTCACCATCAAGTCCGACGACGTGCTCGGACGCGTAAAGGTCTACGAGGCGATCGTCAAGGGCGAGAACATCCCCGAGCCCGGCATCCCCGAGAGCTTCAAGGTGCTCATCAAGGAGATGCAGGCCCTGTGCCTCAACGTGCGGGTCATGAACGAGGCCGGCGAAGAGGTGGAGATCCGCGAGCTCGACGAGGACGCGTTCCGCACCACGGAATCGCTGGGCATCGACCTCAGTCGACCCGAACGCGGCACCGACGAAGAGGACGCGCAACGGGAGCGGGAACGCGCACGGTACTGACTGCTAGGCGACCACTCGGACTGAAGAAGAGGGACACGAGTTGTACGACGTGAACGAGAGCGCCAAGTTGAGCATCGCCCTCGCCACCGCGGACCAGATCCGCATGTGGTCGAACGGCGAGGTCAAGAAGCCGGAGACGATCAACTACCGCACGCTCAAGCCGGAGAAGGACGGCTTGTTCTGCGAGAAGATCTTCGGTCCCACGAAGGACTGGGAGTGCTACTGCGGCAAGTACAAGCGCGTCCGCTTCAAGGGCATCATCTGTGAGCGGTGCGGCGTCGAGGTCACCCGCTCGAAGGTCCGCCGCGAGCGGATGGGCCACATCGAGCTCGCCGCGCCCGTCACCCACATCTGGTACTTCAAGGGTGTCCCGAGCCGGCTCGGCTACCTGCTCGACATCGCCCCGAAGAGCCTCGAGAAGGTCATCTACTTCGCCGCGCACCTGATCACCTGGGTCGACGCCGACCGGCGCCACAAGGACCAGGCCGAGCTCGAGGCCGACATCCGCGGCGAGATCGCCGACGTCGAGAAGGAGCTCGAGCTGCGGCTCCGGCAACGGCTCGAGGAGTTCGAGCAGGAGCTCGCGAAGCTCGAGGAGGGCGGCGCCACGCCCCGCAAGGCGGACGTCGAGCGGCTCCAGAAGGCACACGACAAGGACGTCGAGGAGCTGCGCGGCCGCGGCGAAGCCGAGGTCGAGCATCTCAAGACGGTGTGGAGCACCTTCGTGAAGCTCGCCCCCAAGCAGCTCGTCGACGACGAGCGCGTCTGGCGGGAGCTCATCGACCGGTACCAGGACTACTTCACCGGCGGGATGGGCGCTGAAGCGGTGAAGGAGCTCATCTCGCGCCTCGACATGCGCGAAGAGGAGCAGTCCCTCAAGGAGACGATCGCCACCTCGAAGGGTCAGCGCAAGGCGAAGGCCATCAAGCGGCTCAAGGTCATCTCGGCGTTCAACCGCACCGACGACGACGGCCGCACCATCAACTCGCCGAACGGGATGGTCCTCGACGCCGTCCCGGTGATCCCGCCGGACCTGCGCCCGATGGTGCAGCTCGACGGCGGCCGGTTCGCGACCTCGGACCTGAACGACCTCTACCGGCGGGTGATCAACCGCAACAACCGCCTGAAGCGGCTCCTCGACCTCGGCGCGCCCGAGATCATCATCAACAACGAGAAGCGCATGCTCCAGGAGGCCGTCGACGCGCTGTTCGACAACGGCCGACGCGGCCGGCCCGTCACCGGGCCCGGCAACCGGGCGTTGAAGTCGCTCTCCGACATGCTGAAGGGCAAGCAGGGCCGGTTCCGCCAGAACCTGCTCGGCAAGCGGGTCGACTACTCCGGCCGGTCCGTGATCGTGGTCGGGCCCAAGCTGAAGCTGCAGCAGTGCGGCCTGCCCAAGCAGATGGCGCTCGAGCTGTTCAAGCCGTTCGTGATGAAGCGGCTCGTGGACCTCGAGTTCGCCCAGAACATCAAGTCGGCGAAGCGCATGGTCGAGCGCGCCCGCCCGCAGGTGTGGGACGTCCTCGAAGAGGTCATCAAGGAGCACCCGGTCTTCCTGAACCGGGCGCCGACCCTGCACCGGCTCGGGATCCAGGCGTTCGAGCCGGTCCTCGTCGAGGGCAAGGCGATCCAGATCCACCCGCTCGTCTGCGCGGCGTTCAACGCCGACTTCGACGGCGACCAGATGGCCGTCCACCTACCGCTGTCGTCGGAGGCGCAGGCCGAGGCGCGGATCCTCATGCTCTCGGCGCACAACATCTTGTCCCCCGCGCACGGGCGTCCCATCGCGGTGCCCAGCCAGGACATGATCATCGGCGTCTACTACCTGACCGAGATCGTCGAGGAGGGCAACGGCCACGGCCGCTCCTTCTCGAGCCTCGACGAGGCCGTCCTGGCGTACGACCTCCGGCTGCTCCCCGGCGCCGCGACCGTCGACCACGCCGCCACGCTCGACCTCCACGCCCCGATCAAGGTGCGGATGCCGGCCGCGAAGTTCCCCGCGGACCACTTCCCCGAGCGGGACGAGAAGCGCAACCCGACGGCGGTCGTGCTGCGCCGGATGGGCTCGAACGGTGACGGCGCCGTGCTCGTCGAGACCACCCTCGGGCGGCTGCTGCTGAACGACGCGCTGCCAACCGACTTCCCGTACGTCGACGCCACGCTGAAGAAGCGTGACCTCACCGAGATCCTCGGCGACGTCGTCGACCGCTACTCGCGGGCCGAGGTGGCGCGCACCCTCGACAACCTGAAGGACCTCGGCTTCGAGTTCGCCACCCGGGCCGGTCTCACCATCTCGATCGCCGACGTGAAGACCCCCGTCCAGAAGGCGGCGCTGCTCGAGCGCTTCGAGGGCGAAGCCGAGAAGGTCGAGCAGCAGTACGACCGCGGGATCCTCACCGACGACGAGCGGCGCCAGAAGGAAGTCGAGATCTGGACCGAGGCCACCGACGAGGTGCGACGCGCGATGGAGGCCGAGTTGTCGGCCGAGAAGTTCAACCCCGTCGACATGATGGTCGGGTCCGGAGCGCGCGGCAACGTCATGCAGGTCCGCCAGATCGCCGGCATGCGCGGCCTCGTCGCCAACCCGCGCGGCGAGATCATCCCCCGGCCGATCAAGTCGAACTTCCGGGAAGGCCTGTCGGTCCTCGAGTACTTCATCTCGACCCACGGTGCCCGCAAGGGCCTGGCCGACACCGCGCTCCGCACCGCCGACTCGGGCTACCTGACCCGCCGGCTCGTCGACGTCGCCCAGGAGCTCATCGTCCGGGAGGACGACTGCGAATCCGGGCGCGGGATCTGGGTCGAGCAGGTCACCGCCGGACCCGACGGGCTGCCCCGCCGCGAGCTCGAGACCGAGCTGCTCGGACGCTGCCTCGCCGAGGACGTCCCCCTCGCCGACGGGACGACCGTGGCCCGCAACACCGAGATCCGCGAAGACGACCTCGCCGCGCTCGCCGGCGACCCGGGCGTCACCCGCGTGCGGGTCCGGTCGGTGCTCACCTGCGACTCGATCGGCGGCGTGTGCTCGCACTGCTACGGCACGATGCTCGCCACCGGGAAGATGGTCGACCTCGGCGAGGCGATCGGGATCATCGCCGCCCAGTCGATCGGTGAGCCCGGCACGCAGCTGACCATGCGGACGTTCCACACCGGCGGCGTCGCCGGCGAGGACATCACCCACGGCCTCCCGCGTGTCGTCGAGCTGTTCGAGGCCCGCACCCCGAAGGGCGCGGCGACGCTCGCCGAGTCCACGGGCGTGATCCGCCTCGCCGAGAACGAGAAGGGGGAGCGGCTCGTCCTCGTCGTCGCCGACGACGGCACCGAAGAGGAGCACGTCGTGTCCCGGCGAGCCCAGCTCGCCGTCCGCGAGGGCCAGGAGGTCAGCGCCGGCGACCGGCTCGTCGGCGAGGAGCAGACCCCCCTCGACCCCAAGAAGCTGCTCGAGGTCAAGGGCATCCGCGAGACCCAGCAGTACCTCAGCGAAGAGGTGCAGAAGGTCTACCGGGAGCAGGGCGTGTCGATCCACGACAAGCACGTCGAGGTCATCGTCCGCCAGATGCTGCGCCGGGTCGCGGTCTCCGAGCCGGGCGACTCCCCGTTCCTGCCCGGCGAGAAGGTTGACGCCCGCTACTACGCCGAGACCAACCGCCAGCTCGTCGAGAGCGGCAAGCAGCCCGCCGAAGGCCGACCCGAGCTGATGGGGATCACCAAGGCGTCGCTCGCCACCGACTCGTGGCTCTCGGCCGCCTCCTTCCAGGAGACGACCCGCGTGCTCACCGAAGCGGCCATCGAGGGCAAGGTCGACGGGCTCTTCGGGCTCAAGGAGAACGTGATCATCGGCAAGCTGATCCCGGCCGGGACCGGCATGCCGATCTACAACGAGATCGCCACGAACGCGCCGGACTACGAGCCGCTGCCCTTCTACTCGAGCGACGCCGAGGACGTGGACCTCGCCGAGTGGCTGGCGAGCTCCACCGCGACCGCGGCACCCACCGAGACCGCCGCCGAGGCGGCCGGGGTGCTCGCCGCGGTCCCCGACGACCTCGAGGGGACCGGAACGGGCGAGTAGCCGGCGATACCGAACCCGGGCCCCAGACCGGTTCCGCTACCATGAACGGCGGCTCGGCGCCGTGACGCGGCACCGGCCTGGTCCTATCCGATCTCGATCCGAGCGTCCCGACGCGCAAGAAGGCACACGGTGCCCACCATCCAGCAGCTGGTCCGCAAGAGCCGCGAGACCAAGCGTGACAAGTCCAAGACACCGGCGCTGAAAGGCTCGCCGCAGCGCCGCGGCGTCTGCACGCGCGTCTACACGACGACCCCGAAGAAGCCGAACTCCGCGCTGCGCAAGGTCGCACGGGTGCGGCTCACCTCGGGCATCGAGGTCACCGCCTACATCCCCGGCGTGGGCCACAACCTCCAGGAGCACTCGATCGTCCTGGTCCGCGGCGGCCGGGTGAAGGACCTGCCCGGCGTCCGCTACAAGGTCATCCGCGGCGCGCTCGACGCCAGCGGCGTCACCGGACGTCGCCAGGCCCGCAGCCGCTACGGCGCGAAGCGGGACGGCTGACATGCCCCGCAAAGGCCCGGCCACGCGGCGCGACCTCCTCCCCGACCCGACCTACCGGTCGGTCGTCGTCAGCCAGCTCGTCAACAAGGTGCTGCGCAGCGGCAAGCGCTCCCTCGCCGAGCGGGTCGTCTACTCGGCGCTGACCGAGATCGAGCAGAAGACGGGCGGCGACCCGATCCCGACCCTGAAGCGCGCCGTCGAGAACGTGCGGCCCGTGCTCGAGGTGAAATCCCGCCGGGTCGGCGGCGCGACCTACCAGGTGCCCGTCGAGGTGCGTCCCCGGCGGGCGACCACGCTCGCCATCCGCTGGATCGTCGGCTACGCCCGCGGGCGGCGGGAGAAGACCATCGCGGAGCGGCTCGCCGCCGAGCTGCTCGACGCCAGCAACGGGCTGGGGGCGGCCATCAAGCGCAAGGACGACTTGCAGAAGATGGCCGAGTCCAACAAGGCGTTCGCCCACTACCGGTGGTGAGTGCCGTGGACCGCGCCTAACCCAACCCCGGCCGGGAGCACGCTCCCGTCGCCGACTCGACTCGACCACTCCCCACCCGCCTCGCGCGGCCGGACGAAGGTCGAGACCGCCCCTGGGGGGAGAGACAGGAAGCACGACCGTGGCAGTCGCAGCGAAGGACATCAAAGGCAAGGGCGCCCCGCTGATCCGCGAGGTGCCGCTCGCGCGCGTCCGCAACATCGGGATCATGGCGCACATCGACGCCGGCAAGACCACCACTACCGAGCGGATCCTGTACTACACGGGCCGCACCTACAAGATCGGTGAGGTGCACGAAGGCGCCGCGGTCATGGACTGGATGGTCCAGGAGCAAGAGCGCGGCATCACCATCACCAGCGCGGCCACGACCTGCAAGTGGCGGGACACGTGGATCAACCTGATCGACACGCCCGGCCACGTCGACTTCACCGTCGAGGTCGAACGATCCCTGCGCGTCCTCGACGGAGCCGTCGCGGTGTTCGACGCCGTCGCCGGCGTCGAACCCCAGACCGAGACGGTGTGGCGGCAGGCCAACAAGTACAACGTGCCCCGCATGTGCTTCATCAACAAGATGGACCGTGTCGGTGCGGACTTCTTCCGCTGCGTCGACATGATCCGGGACCGCCTCGAAGCCACCGTCGCGCTCGTCCAGCTGCCCGTCGGCGCCGAGAGCGGCTACCGCGGCGTCGTCGACCTGCTGTCGATGCGCGCCCTGCTCTGGGACGACGGCATGGGCGAGACGTTCGACACGACCGACATCCCGCCCGAGCTGAAGGCCGACGCCGAGGAGTGGCGCCACACCCTCATCGACATCGTCAGCCAGTTCGACGAGACCGTCCTCGAGAAGTACGTCACCGAAGAGGAGATCACCGCCGAGGACCTCCGGCGCGCCATCCGGACCGCGACCGTGGCCGGCGCGGTCGTGCCCGTGCTGTGCGGGTCGGCGTTCAAGAACAAGGCTGTGCAGCCGCTCCTCGACGCGGTCGTCGACTACCTGCCGAGCCCCGTCGACGTCCCCCCGATCGCCGGCGTCGACGTGAAGACCGGGGAGCCCGCCGAGCGGGCACCCCAGGACGACGCCCCGTTCGCCGCGCTCGCGTTCAAGATCATGAGCGACTCCTACGTCGGCAAGCTCACCTACTTCCGCGTCTACTCCGGGAAGCTCGGGGCGGGCAGCAGCGTGCTCAACGCCACGAAGGACCGCAAGGAGCGGATCGGGCGCATCCTCCAGATGCACGCCAACCACCGTGAGGACAAGACCGGCGTCTTCTCGGGCGACATCGTCGCCGCGGTCGGGCTGAAGAACACCACCACCGGCGACACGCTCTGCGACCCGGCGCACCCCATCGTGCTCGAGCGCATGGAGTTCCCCGAGCCCGTCATCTGGGTGGCGATCGAGCCCAAGACCAAGATCGACCAGGACAAGCTCGGCAGGGCGCTGAGCGCCCTGTCCGAGGAGGACCCGACCTTCCAGGTCCGCACCGACGAGGACACCGGCCAGACGATCATCGCCGGGATGGGCGAGCTGCACCTCGACGTCCTCGTCGACCGCATGACCCGCGAGTTCTCGGTCGCCGCGAACGTCGGGAAGCCCCAGGTCGCCTACCGGGAGACCATCACCGCGCCGGTCGAGAAGATCGAGGAGCGCTACATCCGCCAGACCGGCGGCCACGGCCAGTACGGCCACGTCGTCATCAGCCTCGAGCCGACCGGGCCCGGCGGCGGGTACGAGTTCGTCGACAAGGTCACCGGCGGCGACATCCCCCGGGAGTACATCCCCGCGGTCGACGCCGGCATCCAAGAGGCGATGGAGGGCGGCGTCCTCGCCGGCTACCCGCTGGTCGACGTCCGGGCCCTCCTGCTCACCGGGTCGTCCCACGACGTCGACTCGAGCGAGATGGCGTTCAAGATCGCCGGGTCGATGGCGTTCAAGAAGGCGGTCCGGCAAGCCAAGCCGGTCCTCCTCGAACCCATCATGGAGGTCGAGGTCGTCACCCCCGAGGACCACATGGGCGACGTCATCGGCGACCTCTCGTCGCGTCGCGGCCGAGTCGAGGGCATGGAGCAGCGCGGCAACGCGCAGGTCGTGCGCTCCCAAGTGCCGCTCGCGGAGATGTTCGGGTACGCTACCGACCTCCGTTCGCGCACGCAGGGGCGCGCCACCTACACGATGCAGTTCGACTCCTACCAAGCTGTCCCGGAGTCGATCGCCGCCGAGATCATCGCCCGAGTGCGCGGGGAATAGCGCCACCGGGCGTCACGAAAGGAACAGCACCTCCATGGCGAAGGCGAAGTTTGAGCGGACGAAGCCGCATTTGAATATTGGGACGATTGGTCATATTGACCATGGGAAGACGACGTTGACGGCGGCGATCACGAAGGTGTTGTCGGAGCGGAATGCGAATACGTCGTTCACGGCGTTCGACGATATTGATAAGGCGCCGGAGGAGCGGCAGCGGGGGATCACGATCTCGATCGCGCATGTGGAGTATGAGACCGACAATCGGCATTACGCGCATGTGGATTGTCCGGGGCACGCGGATTACATCAAGAACATGATCACGGGTGCGGCGCAGATGGACGGCGCGATCTTGGTGGTCGCGGCGACGGATGGGCCGATGCCTCAGACGCGTGAGCATGTGTTGTTGGCCCGTCAGGTTGGGGTGCCGTCGATCGTGGTGGCGTTGAACAAGACGGACATGGTCGATGACGAGGAGATCCTCGAGCTGGTGGAGCTGGAGGTGCGGGAGCTGTTGAACGAGTACGAGTTCCCGGGTGATGACATCCCGATCGTGCGGGTCTCGGCGCTCAAGGCGCTGGAGGGTGATGAGACCTGGTCGGGCAAGATCTTGGAGCTGATGGAGGCGGTCGATTCGTATATCCCCGAGCCGGTCCGCGATGTCGACAAGCCGTTCTTGATGCCGATCGAGGATGTGTTCACGATCACGGGTCGGGGCACGGTGGTGACCGGCCGGGTGGATCGGGGGATCGTCAAGGTCAACGAGGACGTCGAGATCGTGGGGATCCGCCCGACGTCCAAGACGGTGTGCACCGGGGTGGAGATGTTCCGCAAGCTCCTCGATGAGGGTCGTGCGGGCGACAACATCGGGGTGCTGTTGCGGGGCACCAAGAAAGAAGAGGTGGAGCGGGGTCAGGTGCTGGCCAAGCCGGCCAGTATCACGCCGCACACCAACTTCTTGGCCCAGGTGTATGTCCTCACCAAAGAAGAAGGGGGGCGCCACACCCCGTTCTTTGGGAACTACCGGCCCCAGTTCTATTTCCGGACCACGGACGTGACCGGTCAGATCCAGCTGCCGGCCGGCACCGAGATGGTCATGCCGGGTGACAACACCGAGATGACCGTGGAGCTCATCGCTCCCATCGCGATGGAAGAAGGGCTGCGCTTCGCGATCCGCGAAGGTGGCCGCACCGTCGGCGCCGGCCGCGTCACCAACATCACCAAGTAGGGGACTGTGGCGGACTCGAAGGGCCAGAAGATCCGGATCCGGCTGAAGGCGTACGACCACGAGATCATCGACCAGTCGACGAAGAAGATCGTCGAGACGGTGATCCGCACCCAGGCCAAGGTCCGGGGGCCGGTGCCCCTGCCCACCGAGATCCGCCGGTTCTGCGTCGTGCGGTCCCCGCACGTCGACAAGGACTCACGGGAGCACTTCGAGATGCGCATCCACAAGCGCCTCCTCGACATCGTCGAGCCCACCAGCAAGACGGTGGAGTCCCTGCAGCGCCTCGACCTGCCTGCCGGCGTCGACATCGAGATCAAGATCCAGCAGGCCTGACGCGGGCTGGCTGGGCCGCCAGCCGGTCCGCTACCATTGAGCGATTCGCCGGCCGTCCAGCCCGCCGGCGGCCGTCCCACCGACCGAGTTTCGCCAACCGACGTCCGCGTGCGCCTTCGGGAACCGCGCGGCACAACCGAGTCAAGTGCTCCCGCCGGCTCCAGCGACCACCGGGCCGGGGGAGCGTTCGCGTGAGGGCACAACCCGCGCAGCCGAACGAAGCGACGCAAGGAACCACGACCACGATGGCCAGCAAGGGCATCCTCGGGCGCAAGCTCGGCATGACCCAGGTCTGGGACGCCGAGAACCGGGTCATCCCGGTCACGGTCATCCAGGCCGGGCCCTGTCGCGTCGTGCAGCTGAAGACCCCCGAGCGTGACGGCTACGCCGCGATCCAGCTGTCGTTCGGCGCGACCACCGAAGGCCGCCTCACCAAGCCGGAGCTCGGGCACCTCGCGACCGCGAACGCCGAGCCCGCCCGCCATCTCGCCGAGCTGCGCGTCGACGACCTCGCCGGCTTCGAGGTCGGCCAGGTCATCGCCGCCGACCTCTTCGGGGCCGGCGAGCGCGTCGACGTCAGCGGGATCAGCAAAGGGAAGGGCTTCAGCGGCGTCATGCAGCGCCACAACTTCAAGGGGCAAGGCGCCAGCCACGGCAACCACAAGAAGCACCGCGCCCCCGGGTCGATCGGGGCGTGCGCCACCCCCGCCCGCGTGTTCAAAGGCGTGCGCATGGCCGGCCAGCACGGCCACCGCAGCGTCACCACCTTGAACCTCGAGGTCGTCGAGGCCGACGCCGAACGCCACCTCCTGCTCGTCCGCGGCTCGGTCCCCGGCCCGTCCGGTGGGCTGGTGTTCGTCCGCAACGCGGTCAAGGGCCCGTCGCGTCAGCCCGTCCGGGCGCAGGACAGCGCATGAAGCTCGACGTCACCACCGTGTCCGGCGCCAAGGGCGGCAGCGTCGAGGTCCCCGACGAGCTGTTCGGCATCGTCCCGAACCTCGCCGTGCTGCACCAGGTCGTCACCGCCCAGCTCGCCCACCGCCGGGCCGGCACCCACTCCACGAAGACGCGGTCCGAGGTCTCCGGTGGGGGCGCCAAGCCGTGGCGTCAGAAGGGCACCGGGCGGGCCCGGCAGGGCTCCATCCGCGCGCCGCAGTGGCGCGGCGGCGGCGTCGCCCACGGCCCCAAGCCCCGCGACTACACCCAGCGCACCCCGAAGAAGATGGTGCGCCTCGCCCTGTGCTCCGCGCTCTCGGACCGGGCCGCCGAGCACCGCGTGCTCGTCGTCGACGACTGGGGGATCGACGAGCCCAAGACCCGCCGAGCGCTCGACGCGCTCGACGCGCTCGGCCTGCGACCCGCGGGCCAGCGTCCCCCCGCGTGCTCCTCGTCCTCGACCGCGCCGAGCACGCCGTGTGGAAGTCGTTCCGGAACCTCGGCGAGCGGGTCCAGATCATCCTCCCCGACGAGCTGAACGCGCACGACGTGCTGCGCAGCGACTGGGTCGTCTTCAGCCAGGCCACCCTCGACGCCGCGGCCCGCCGCTTCAGCCCCACCCCGACGGCGGTGGCGTCGTGAACCGCGACCCCCGCACCGTGATCCTGCGCCCCGTGGTGTCGGAGAAGTCCTACGCCCAGTACGACCGGCAGGTCTACACGTTCGTCGTCGCGAAGGACGCCAACAAGATCGAGATCAAACGCGCCGTCGAGGCCATCTTCAACGTGAAGGTCACGAACGTGAACACCCTGAACCGGGCGGGGAAGCGCAAGCAGAACCGTCGCACCGGCACCTGGGGGACCCGCACCGCCCAGAAGCGGGCCATCGTCTCCCTCGCTCCCGGTGAGCAGATCGAGATCTTCGGGAGCTGACGTGGCGGTCCGCAAGCGCAAGCCCACCAGCCCCGGTCGCCGGTTCCAGACCGTCGCCGACTTCCACGAGATCACCCGCGACCACCCCCAGCGTGGCCTGACCCGTCCCAAGCCCAAGACCGGGGGCCGCAACTCCTACGGACGGATGACGGCACGCCACAAGGGCGGCGGCCACAAGCAGCGGTACCGCCAGATCGACTTCCGTCGCGACAAGGACGGCGTCCCGGCCAAGGTCGCGACGATCGAGTACGACCCCAACCGCAACGCCCGCATCGCGCTGCTCCACTACCGCGACGGCGAGAAGCGCTACATCATCGCCCCGGCGCAGGTCTCCGTCGGCGACCTCCTGCAGAGCGGCCACGGCGCCGAGATCCGGCCCGGCAACGCGATGCCGCTGCGCTTCATCCCCGTCGGCACGACGATCCACAACGTCGAGCTGAAGCCCGGCGCGGGCGCCAAGCTCGGCCGCGGCGCCGGCGCCGCCATCCAGCTCGTCGCGAAGGAAGGCCAGTTCGCCACCCTCCGGCTGCCGTCGACCGAGATGCGTCGCGTCCCGATCGACTGCCGCGGCACCATCGGATCCGTCGGCAACGCCGAGGCCACCCTCGTCAAGATCGGCAAGGCGGGCCGCAACCGGTGGCGGGGCAAGCGGCCCCACACCCGCGGCGTCGCCATGAACCCCGTCGACCACCCGCTCGGCGGCGGCGAGGGCAAGAGCTCGGGTGGCCGCCACCCGGTGTCGCCGTGGGGCAAGCCCGAGGGGCGGACCCGCCGCAAAGGCAAGAAGTCGGACGAGATGATCGTGCGCCGCCGCCGCAGCCGCGGCGCGCGCCGGTAGGAGGGTCACGTGCCACGCAGTCTGAAGAAGGGACCCTTCGTCGACGACCACCTCGCCAAGAAGGTCGAGGCCATGAACGAGTCGGGGGACCGCAAGGTCATCAAGACCTGGTCGCGGCGCTCGACCATCACCCCCGAGATGGTCGGGCACACCCTCGCGGTGCACGACGGACGCAAGCACGTCCCCGTGTACATCAGCGAGGCGATGGTCGGCCACAAGCTCGGCGAGTTCGCCCCGACCCGGGTGTTCCGCTTCCACGCGGGCCAGGAGCGCAGCGGGAGATCGCGCTAGCCATGCCCGACACCCAGACCCGCACCACCACCGCCCGGCTGCGCTACGTCCGCACGTCGCCGCCGAAGGCCCGGCTGGTCCTCGAGCTGATCCGCGGCCAGGACGTCGACACCGCCCGCGAGACGCTGCGGTTCTGCGACCGGGCCGCGGCCCGCGAGATCGGCAAGCTGCTCGACTCGGCCATCGCGAACGCCGAGCACAACGACGACCTCCCCGAGGACGAGCTGTTCGTCTTCAGCGCCCGCGCCGACGAAGGCCCCTCGTTGAAGCGGTGGCGGCCTCGGGCCCGGGGGCGCGGCGTGCGGGTCCGCAAGCGCACCAGCCACATCACGATCGAGCTCGCCCGCATCGCCGAAGAGGACCGGGAGGCGCGCCGCCGCGCCGAAGCCGCGGTTGGCCGGGCCCGCCGCACCACCCGTCGACGCCGGCGCGCCGAGCCCGAGGACGTCGACACCGACCTCGATACCGAGGACGAGGCGGCCGCCGAGGCGCTGCCCGACGCGGCGTGGGCCGAGCCGGACGACGCCGAGCACGACGATGTCGACGCGGAGGACACCGACCGCGCGGCGCCGGCCAAGCGGGCGCCCGCGAAGCGCCCGGCGAAGGCGACGCCCGCGAAGAGGGCGGCGAAGCCGTCGGGAGCCACCCCGACGAAGGCGAAGAAGACCACCGCGAAGAAGACCACGGCGAAGAAGCAGGCCGACGCTCCGGCGAAGAAGGCGACGCCCCGCAAGCGGTCCCGACCGAAGGACGACTGATGGGCCAGAAGGTCAACCCCTACGGGTTCCGGCTCGGGATCACCACCGACTGGAAGTCGCGGTGGTTCGCGGACGGCAAGGAGTACAAGGACAGCCTCATCGAGGACTGGCGCATCCGCGACTATCTGCGGCGCCAGCTCGAGCGCGCGGCCGTCAGCCGGGTCGAGATCGAGCGGACCCGCGACCGCCTGCGCGTCGACGTCTACACCGCCCGGCCCGGGATCGTGATCGGCCGGCGCGGCGCCGAAGCCGACCGGCTCCGCCAGGGGCTCTACAAGATCACCGGCAACCCCAAGATCCAGTTCAACATCCAAGAGATCAAGCAGCCCGAGCTCGACGCGACGCTCATCGCCCAAGGCGTCGCGGACCAGCTCGCCGGCCGCGTCTCGTTCCGCCGGGCCATGAAGCGTGCTGTGCAGACGGCCATGAAGGCGGGCGCCCAAGGGATCCGAGTCCAGTGCGGCGGCCGCCTCGGCGGCGCCGAGATGTCCCGCAAGGAGTGGTATCGGGAAGGTCGGGTGCCGCTGCACACCCTCCGCGCCGACCTGGACTACGGCCAGGCCGAGGCCCGCACCACCTTCGGCCGCATCGGCGTGAAGGTCTGGATCTACAAGGGCGAGATCCTGCCCTACCGGTCCGCGATGGAGGACAAGATCGCCCGCGAGGCCGCCATGGCCGTCGGCGAGACCGGCGGCGGCGAGACCGCACCGAGGCGTCGGGTCATCAGCGCCGGCGGGGGACGGCGTCGCCGGGAGGAGAGCGTCGAGGTGCCCGTCGAGACGACCGCCGAGGAGGTGCCCGACGAGGCCACCCCGCTCGTGAAGGAAGCCGACCCCGAGCTCGAGCGGCTCCTCGCCGAAGAGGAAGACATCGAGCGCCGCACCCGCCAGCACCACGAAGCACCGAAGTTCCACTCCGACGATGAATGACCCCGGGGCGAAGGCCTGACCATGTTGATGCCACGCAAGGTCCGTCACCGCAAGGTGCAACGCGGCCGCCGCACGGGCACGGCCAAAGGGGGCACGCGCGTCACCTTCGGGGACTACGGCATCCAGGCCCTCGAGCCCGGCTGGATCACGAACCGCCAGATCGAGGCGGCCCGCATCGCGATGACCCGCTACATCAAGCGCGGCGGGAAGGTCTGGATCACCATCTTCCCCGACAAGCCGGTCACCCAGAAGCCCGCTGAGACCCGCATGGGCTCCGGGAAGGGCAACCCGGAGCACTGGGTCGCGGTCGTCAAGCCGGGGCGGGTCATGTTCGAGCTCGCCGGCGTCCCCGAGGCCACCGCCCGGGACGCCATGCGCCTCGCGATGCACAAGCTGCCGATCAAGACGCGCTTCGTCGTGCGCCAGGAAGAGGCGTGATGAAGGCCGCCGAGCTGCGCGAGCTGAACGACCGGGAGCTCTCCGCCCGGATCCGGGAGTTCCGTGAGGAGCTGTTCAACCTGCGGTTCCAGAACGCGACCGGGCAGCTCGACAACACCACCCAGGTGAACCTGGTGCGCAAGGACATCGCTCGCTGCGAGACGCTGCTGCGCGAGCGCGAGATCGCCGCCGCCGAGGCGATGAAGGAGCAGGAGGCATGAGCCAACCCGACCCGGGTCCCCGCCCCAACCCCCGCAAGACCCGCGAAGGACTCGTCGTGTCCTCGAAGATGGACAAGACCGTCGTCGTCGCCGTCACCGACCGGGTCCGGCACCGCCGCTACGGCAAGACCCTGCAGCGCACCCGGAAGCTCTACGCCCACGACGAGGCCAACGACGCCCACGAGGGCGACAAGGTCCGGCTCGCCGAGACCCGCCCGCTGTCCCGCACGAAGCGCTGGCGGGTCATCGAAGTCCTGGAGCGCGCCCGGTGATCCAGCAGGAATCCCGCCTCAAGGTGGCCGACAACTCGGGCGCGCGTGAGGTGCTCTGCATCAAGGTGCTCGGCGGCACCCGTCGCCGCTACGCGGGCATCGGCGACATCTTCGTCGCCACGGTCAAGGACGCCGTCCCCGGCGCCGCGGTGAAGAAGGGCGAGGTCGTCAAGTGCGTCGTCGTGCGCACCAAGAAGGAGCGGCGTCGCTCCGACGGCAGCTACATCCGCTTCGACGAGAACGCCGCCGTGCTCATCAACGAGCAGATGCAGCCCCGCGGAACCCGGATCTTCGGTCCCGTCGGCCGCGAGCTCCGTGAGCGGCGCTTCATGCGCATCGTCTCGCTCGCCCCGGAGGTGCTCTGACCATGGCCGACCGGACGAAGATGCGGCTGAAGAAGGGCGACCAGGTGCTCGTCCTCACCGGCAAGGACGTCGGGAAGCAAGGCGAGATCACCCGGGTCCTGCCCGACCGCAACATGGTCATCGTCGACGGCATCAACGTCGCCAAGAAGCATCAGCGCTCGACCAAGGCGACGATGCAGGGCGGCATCATCGACAAGGACATGCCGGTCCCGGCGTCGAACGTCGCGATCCTGTGCCCCGCGTGCGGCCCCAGCCGCATCGGCTACCGCGTCGACGACGACGGCGGCAAGTTCCGGGTCTGCAAGAAGTGCGGGAAGGACCTCTGATGAGCGCCGCCCGCGCCGTGCCCCGCCTCAAGGAGCGCTACGACCGCGACCTCCGACCCCAGCTCCAGTCCGAGCTCGGCGTCGCGAACATCATGCAGGTCCCCCGCCTCGAGAAGATCGTCATCAACTGCGGGGTCGGCCGCGCCACCCAGCAGGCGTCGCTGCTCGACGGCGCCGTCGCCGACCTCACCGTCATCACCGGCCAGAAGCCGCTCGTCACCAAGGCCAAGAAGTCCATCGCCGGCTTCAAGCTGCGGGCCGGCAACGCGATCGGCGCGAAGGTCACCCTGCGCGGCGACCGCATGTGGGAGTTCTACGACCGCCTCGTCAGCCTCGCCATCCCCCGCATCCGTGACTTCCGCGGCATGAACGCCGCCGCCTTCGACGGCCGGGGCAACTACACGTTCGGCGTCACCGAGCAGCTCATCTTCCCCGAGATCGACTACGACCAGATCGACACCGTCCGCGGCATGGACATCACCATCGTCACCACCGCGCCGACCGACGACCAGGCCCGAGCGCTCCTCCGAGCACTCGGCTTCCCGTTCCGGCGCGACACGAACTCCTAGGAGACTCCGTTGGCCAAGAAGGCGCTCATCCAGAAGCAGCAACGCAAGCCGAAGTTCGCGGTGCGGGCCTACACCCGCTGCCAGCGGTGCGGCCGCGCCCGCTCCGTGTACCGGAAGTTCGGGCTGTGCCGGATCTGCTTCCGGGAGATGGCGCACGCCGGCGAGATCCCCGGCGTCACCAAGGCGTCGTGGTGAGGGGCGCCCGATGACGATGACCGACCCCATCGCCGACATGCTGACCCGGATCCGCAACGCCAACGTCGCGTTCCACGACGAGGTCATCATGCCGTCGTCGAAGGTGAAAGTGGCGCTCGCCAAGATCCTCGTCAGCGAGGGCTACATCGAGGACTTCGCGGTCGAGGACGAGACCGAACGGCCCGGAACCAAGCTGCGGATCGTGATGAAGTACACGTCCGACCGTGAGCGGACGATCTCGGGGCTGCGGCGCGGTCTCGAAGCCGGGGTTGCGGGTCTACACGAAGGCCACCGACGTCCCCCGCGTCCTCGGCGGGATGGGCATCGCCATCCTGTCCACCAACCAGGGCCTCATGACCGACCGTGAGGCGCGCCGACGCAAAGTCGGCGGCGAGATCCTCTGTCAGGTCTGGTGAGGGACATGTCACGCGTCGGTAAGGAGCCGATCCCGATCCCGAGCGGCGTCGAGGTCACCCTCGGCGACGGACACGTCGCGGTGAAGGGGCCCCGCGGGGAGCTGGCTCGCTCGACCCCGACGCCGATCACCATCGCCCGGGACGGCGACACCCTGGTCGTCACCCGACCCGACGACGAGCGCCAGAACCGTGCCCTCCACGGGCTCGTCCGGTCACTGGTGAACAACATGGTCGTCGGCGTCTCCGAGGGATTCGTCGCGCGAGCTCGAGATCGTCGGGGTCGGCTACCGCGCCACCGCGCAGGGCTCCGGACCACCTCGACCTCCAGGTCGGCTTCTCGCACGCCGTCCCCATCGACGCGCCCGACGGCGTCACCTTCGAGGTGCCCCAACCCACCCGCATCGTCGTGCGGGGCTGCGACAAGCAGCTCGTCGGCCAGGTCGCGGCCGACATCCGCAAGATCCGCAAACCCGAGCCGTACAAGGGCAAAGGGATCCGCTACGCCGGCGAGCGCGTCGTGCGCAAGGCCGGCAAGTCGGCGAAGTAAGAGGACACGACGATGCTCCAGAAGGTCGAGAGTCGCCGCCGCCGGCACCGGCGCGTCCGCAAGAACGTGCGGGGTACCGCCGAGCACCCCCGCCTGTGCGTGTTCCGGTCGAGCCGCCACATCTACGCCCAGCTCATCGACGACACCCGCGGCCACACCCTCGCGGCCGCGTCCACGATGGAGGCCGACGCCCGCGGCGGTCGCACCGCCGACGTCGACGCGGCCCGTGCCGTCGGACGGCGACTCGGTGAGCGCGCCCAGCAAGCCGGGATCACCGCGGCCGTCTTCGACCGTGGCGGCTTCCGTTACCATGGCCGGGTCGCGGCGGTCGCCGACGGGGCGCGGGAGGCAGGACTTGCGTTCTGACCCCGGCGCGCCCACGACGAGCCACCGGCCTGCGCCGGCCGCCGAACCGAAAGCGAGACGAATGCCTGAGGGCCAGTACGAAGAGCGGGTGATCGCGATCAACCGCGTCGCCAAGGTCGTCAAAGGCGGCCGGCGGTTCTCGTTCACCGCGCTCGTCGTCGTCGGCGACGGTGAAGGCAACGTCGGCCTCGGCTACGGCAAGGCGAAAGAGGTGCCCGCCGCCATCCAGAAGGGCATGGAAGAGGCCCGCAAGTCCCTCTTCCGGGTCCCCCTCGCCGGCTCGACGATCACCCACGTCATCCTCGGCGAGCACGACGCGGCCAGCGTCCTGCTGAAGCCCGCCGCGCCCGGCACCGGGGTCATCGCCGGCGGCGCGGCCCGCGCCATCCTGGAGGCCGCCGGCGTGCACGACGTCCTCGCCAAGTCGCTCGGCTCGTCCAACGCCATCAACGTCTCCCGCGCGACGATCTCCGGGCTACGCAACCTGAAGCGCCCCGAGGCGATCGCGAAGCTGCGCGGCAAGTCACCCGAAGAGGTCAGCACGGTCGGCATGCTGCGCGCCTACCGGGAACGGCAGGCCCCCAAGCGTGAAGCGGCGGAGGTCAAGTAGTGGCCGTGACGCTGCGCATCACCCAAGTGCGCTCCTCGATCAGCTCCAAGCCCAAGCAGCGGGGCACGCTGCGCGCCCTCGGGCTGCGCCGGATCGACCAGACCGTCGAGCTCCCCGACCGGCCCGAGATCCGCGGCATGGTCGCGCGCGTCACCCACCTGGTCCGGGTCGACGAGGTGAGCGCATGATCAAGCTCCACGACCTCCACCCCCCCGACGGGGCCAAGCGGGCGCGACGGCGCGTCGGGCGCGGCACCGGCGGGAAGGGTGGGAAGACCGCCGGACGCGGCATGAAGGGCCAGGGCGCGCGCGACACGGTGAAGCCCGCGTTCGAAGGCGGCCAGACACCCATCCACCGGCGCACCCCGAAGGCGAAGGGTTTCAAGAACCCGTTCCGCGTCGAGTACGCCGTCATCAACCTCGACGGGCTCGACGGCTTCGAAGCCGGCGCGACCGTCGACCCCGACACCCTCCGGGCCCGCGGGCTCGTCGCGAAACGAGGGCTCGTGAAGGTCCTCGGACGCGGCCAGCTCGACCGCCCCCTGACCGTCCGGGTGCACGCCTTCTCCACCGCGGCACGCCAGGCGATCGAGGGGGCCGGCGGCACCGCCGAGGTGCTCCCACCCCCGTGGGGTGAGGGCCGCCCGCCCGCGAAAGGCAACGCCCTGACCAATCGGTAGGCTGTCGCCGCCGACGGTTCAGGAGGCCCCCCCCGCATGCTCGCCCGGCTCCGGAACATGTTCCGGGTTCCCGACCTTCGGAACAAGATCCTCTTCACGCTGCTGATCGTCGCGGTCTACCGGGTCGGCGCGCACCTCCCCGTCCCCTTCGTCAGTTTCAGTGCGATCAAGCAGCTGCAGAACTCCACGAAGAACAGTGGGGTCGTCGGGTTCCTCGACCTGTTCTCGGGCGGCGCGATCACCAACGTCGCGATCTTCTTCCTCGGGATCATGCCGTACATCACGGCGTCGATCATCATGCAGCTGCTCGGGGTCGTGATCCCCAAGCTCGAGGAGTGGCAGAACGAGGGCCAGAGCGGCCAGAAGAAGATCACCCAGTGGACCCGCTACCTGACCATCGGCCTCGCGCTGGTGCAGTCGACCGGGTTCGTGTTCGCCCTCCACGCCGGCAACGGCGGCCTGTTCGGCCTCAACGCGGCGTTACCGAAGGGCGTCGACTTCATCCCACAATTCGACGCGCCCCGAGCCGCCATGATCGTGCTCGTCTGGACGGCCGGCACGGCGATGGTCATGTGGCTCGGTGAGCTCATCACCCAGCGCGGCATCGGCAACGGGATGTCGATCCTGATCTTCGCCTCGGTGGTGTCGAGGCTCCCGTCCCAGGGCGGGAACATCTACAGCCAGGGCAGCAAGTTCCAGTTCTTCACGATCCTCGGCATCGGGGTCCTGATGATCGTCGGGATCGTCTTCGTCGAGTCGGGGCAACGTCGAATACCCGTGCAGTTCGCGAAACGTGTCGTCGGCCGCCGCATGTACGGCGGCCAGAGCACCTACATCCCGCTGAAGGTCAACCAGTCCGGGGTGATTCCTGTGATCTTCGCGAGCTCGATCCTCGCGTTCCCGGCGCTCATCGCCTCGGCGCTCGGCAACAACGGACACGGCATCCAGACCTGGATCAACAACAATCTCGTACAGAACCAGAGCTGGTTCTACATCCTGTTCTACACGGTGCTCATCATCTTCTTCGCGTACTTCTACACGGCGATCGCGTTCAACCCCGCGCAGCAGGCCGACATCATCCGCAAGCAGGGGGGCTTCATCCCCGGGATCCGTCCGGGCCCACCGACCGAGAAGTACCTGGCCAAGACGCTGAACCGGATCACGCTGCCCGGGTCGCTGTTCCTCGCGAGCATCGCGATCCTGCCGCTCCTCGTCTTCGCGCTCTGGAACATCAGCCAGTTCCCGTTCGGGGGCGTGGCCATCCTCATCACGGTGGGTGTCGCCCTCGAGACGATGCAGCAGATCGACAGCCAGCTGATGATGCGCAACTACGAAGGCTTCCTTGCCTGACCGCGCCGGGCCTCGAGGACCACGGCTGGTGCTGCTCGGCAAGCAGGGCGCGGGCAAGGGCACCCAGGCCAGCCGCCTCGCCGAGCACTACGACATCCACCACCTCGCCACGGGCGACCTGTTCCGGGACGCGGCCGCGGCGGGGACAGCCCTCGGCGTCGAGGCCAAGGCCTACATGGATCAAGGGTTCCTTGTCCCCGACGAGATCGTCGACGGCGTCGTCGACGAGCAGCTCCGCGCCGACGATCGCATGAGCCGCGGGTTCGTCCTCGACGGCTACCCCCGCAACCGTCACCAAGCCGAGCGGCTCGACGAGACCCTCGGCGGATCGCGGCTCGACCTCGCCGTCGACCTGGACGTCCCCACCGAGGTCGTGCTGCACCGCATCGCCGGCCGGCGGGTCTGCTCGAACTGCGGCGCGCTGTACCACCTCGACAACCCGCCGGAGCACGACTGGACCTGCGACGTGTGCGGCGGCAAGGTCGAGCAGCGCGACGACGACACCGCCGACGCGGTCATGCGACGCCTCGAGCTGTACGAGATGGAGACCCTGCCGGTCATCCAGTACTACCGGCGTGCCGGGATCCTCGCCCATGTCGACGCCGGCGCCGAGAGCGAAGAGGTGTTCAAGCACCTCGTCGAGCTCGTCGAGTCGCGCTTCGACCCGCGGATCGGGTTGCGGTGATCACCCGCAAGTCGCCCGAGCAGATCGCGTTGATGCGCCGGGCCGGCAAGGTCGTCGCCGAGATGCACGAGGAGTGCATCCGAGCCGCCAAGCCCGGCGCGACCACCGCGGACGTCGACGCCGTCGCCCGCGACGTGATCGACCGTCGCGGCGCCCGGTCCAACTTCCTCAACTATCACGGCTTCCCCGCCGTCGTGTGCACCTCACCGAACAACGTGATCGTGCACGGGATCCCCAGCGACGACGTCGTCCTCGAGGACGGCGACATCTTGTCGATCGACTGCGGCGCCATCATCGAGGGCTGGCACGCCGACGCGGCGGTGACCGTCCCGATCGGGGACGTCGACGACGGGTCGAAGCGCCTCATCGAGGTCACCCGGGCGTCGCTCGAGGCGGCGATCGACCACGTGGTCGAGGGGCAGCGCCTCGGCGACATCGGCGCCGCGGTCGAGGGCGTCGCGACGGGGGCCGGCTTCACCGTCGTCCGGGAGTATGTCGGTCACGGGATCGGCACCGCCATGCACGAGGAGCCCCAGGTGCCCAACTACGGCCCGGCCGGCCGGGGCCTCAAGCTGAAAGAGGGCCTCGTCCTCGCCATCGAGCCGATGGTCAATGCCGGCGGCCCCGAGACGGAGGTCCTGGCCGACGGGTGGGCCGTCGTGACCCGCGACGGACGCCGCTCGGCCCACTTCGAGCACACCATCGCCGTCACCGACCACGGGCCGGAGGTCCTCACCCTCCCCTGGTGACGGCGGCTACTCCTTGCGCGCCAGGTAGCCCTGCAGGTAGATGTCGGCGCCGAGGATGCCGTTCACGAACGTGAACTTCAGCGGGCCGTAGGGCTCGCCGGGTGCGGAGCGGTCCGGTGTGTACCAGTGCACCCCCGGGTAGGGCGACAGCAGCGCGAAGGCGTCCGTCACGACGAAGGCGGTGCTGCTCCCGTTGGCGATGCTGCCGTCGAGCACTCCGTCCGGAGTGATGTGGACGGTCGCGTAGCGGACGATCCGCTTACCCGCCGACTGCCAGCTGAACCCGGCGTAGAGGCCCTTGATGTCCTGGACGGGCGCGACGAAGTTCACGGCCGCGCCGGTCGCGGTGCCGATGCACGCCCCGAGGTTCGCCGTTGCGAAGTTGGGACACACCTTCGTATCGAGGTGGATATCGAGCTGGCAGAGCGACCCACTCGACGGGCAGGGCGGCTCCGTCGGCGGCGCGGGGACATCCTTGCGCCCGACGACGAGGGTCAGCGCGTCCCCGCTCACCGACGCGCACACGAAATTGACCCAGCGGCCCGTGTCGACGCACTTGGCGTAGTAGCGCTGCAGGCCGGCAGTGTTCTCGCCGACCCACACCAGCCCGCGGCTGAGGAGCTTCTGGCCCTGGTACACCTCGATCAGCCAGACGTTGTAGCTCGGCTCGAAGAAGCAGGTGCCTCCCGACTTGGCGACCATGGAGAAGATGCGGACCTCGCCGTTGCCCCGCGGGGTCGAGCTTCTCGGCGCGCTCGTCCTTCGTGCAGAGGCTGTACCCCTTCGGTCCGTAGTGATTCGCCGCGTTGTCGATGAGGACGCGCTCTCCGGCGCACCCCTTGAGCGGGCAGACGCGGAACGCGACCGAGGCCTCGACGAGGGAGTCGCCGGAGGTCGGCGGGGCGGGCACCGTGGTGGTGGGCGACGGGCCCGGGCTGGGCGAGGGCGCCGGGCCGGTCGTCGTCGTCGGCTCGGACGAGGGGCTCGTCTGGGCACCGGCCGGCCCGGCCAGCCCAAGGACCCCCGCGAGGACGATGGCGATCGCACTCGGGCGGAGCCAGCGGCGCATGCCCTCCCCTTCCCGCGCGCCCGTCCGGCCAACCAGGCCGGAGGGGTCGCGGGCGTATCGACCGGGCCAGGCCCAACCTGAAGCTCGGGTCGGCCGTCGCGGTGCCCGCCCGCCGATTTCTCGGGGGTCTCCGGATCCGGTAGCCTGGACACGCTCTGCGCGAGTCCTCGTGTTCTCGCGCGCCCACAGTCGAGAGCACGAGGTGGTGGAGGTCCTGGCCAAGCCCAAGGATGACACGATCCTGGTCGAGGGAACGGTGGTCGAACCGTTGCCGAACGCCATGTTTCGCGTCGAGCTCGAGAATGGCCACAAGGTGCTCGCCCATATCTCCGGGAAGATGCGGATGCACTACATCCGCATCCTGCCGGGGGACCGTGTCCAGGTCGAGCTCACGCCGTACGACCTGAGCCGTGGCCGCATCACCTACCGGTACAAGTAACAAGTAAGAGGACGACATGAAGGTCCGCCCGTCGGTCAAGAAGATGTGTGAGAAGTGCAAGCTGATCCGCCGCCACGGTGTCGTGCGGGTCATCTGCGAGAACCCCCGTCACAAGCAACGGCAAGGCTGAGCACACGTGGCACGAATCTCCGGCGTCGACATCCCCCGCGAGAAGCGGCTCGAGATCTCGTTGACGTACATCTTCGGGATCGGTCGGCCCACGGCGCAGCTGGTCTGCGAGCAGACCGGGCTGCCCCGCGACACGCGGGTCCGTGACTTGACCGACGACGAGGTCACCAAGCTCCGCTCGTTCATCGACGGCAACGTGAAGGTCGAGGGCGACCTGCGACGCGAGGTCGCGGCGAACATTAAGCGCAAGGTCGAGATCGGCAGCTACGAGGGTCTGCGCCACCGCCGCGGGCTCCCCGTGCACGGCCAGCGCACCCGAACCAACGCCCGGACCCGCAAGGGCCCGAAGAAGACCGTGGCTGGCAAGAAGAAAGCGAGAAAGTAGATGGCGAAGCCAGCCGCGGGCGGTCGACGTCCGAAGCGGCGAGAGCGCAAGAACGTCGCGTACGGCGTGGCGCACATCAAGTCGTCGTTCAACAACACGATCATCACGATCTGCGACCAGCAGGGCAACGCGCTGGCCTGGGCGTCCGCCGGCAACGTCGGGTTCAAGGGGTCCCGCAAGAGCACCCCCTTCGCGGCGCAGCTCGCGGCGGAGACCGTCGCCCGCCGGGCGATGGAGCACGGGGTGCGCAAGGTCGACGTGCTCGTGAAGGGCCCCGGCTCGGGGCGCGAGACGGCGATCCGCACCATCCAGAACACCGGCATCGAGGTCGTCGGCATCAAGGACGTCACCCCGATCCCGCACAACGGCTGTCGCCCGCCGAAGCGGCGGAGGGTCTGATGGCCCGGTACACCAAGAGCGTCTGCAAGCTGTGCCGTCGGGAGCGCATGAAGCTGTTCCTCAAGGGCGCCAAGTGCGACACGATGAAGTGCCCGGTCGAGCGCAAGCCGTACCCGCCGGGGGAGCACGGGCGCGGCCGGATCCGCGACAGCGAGTACCTCCTGCAGCTGCGCGAGAAGCAGAAGGCCCGCCGCATCTACGGCGTCCTCGAGCAGCAGTTCCGCAACCTCTACCAGGAGGCGTCCCGCCAGCCCGGCATCACCGGCGAGAGCCTCCTGCGGATGCTCGAGCAGCGCATCGACAACGTCGTGTTCCGCGCCGGCTTCGGGGCGAGTCGCAACCAGGCCCGCCAGTTCGTGCGCCACGGCCACGTGCTCGTCAACGGCAAGCGGGTGACCATCCCTTCCTTCCAGGTGCGGCCGGCCGACGTGGTCTCGATCGCGCCGAAGACGAAGAGCAACATCGTGATCCGCCACAACCTCGACACGCTCGACCGCATGGTGCCGGCGTGGCTCGACGTGAACGCCGAGCAGCTGGAGCTCACCGTGCGCAGCGTCCCGCTGCGCGACCAGATCGACGTGCCGGTGCGCGAGCAGCTCATCGTCGAGCTCTACTCCAAGTAAGGAATCGGCCCGCTCGGGCCGCACACGTCTCGGGAAGACAGGAACAATGCTCATCATCCAACGACCGGAAGTAGAGGCGGGGGAGCTCGACGGCAACTCGCAGTCGTTCGTGATCTCGCCCCTCGAGCCCGGTTTCGGCCACACGCTCGGGAACAGCCTGCGGCGCACCCTCTTGTCGTCGATCCCGGGTGCCGCCGTCACCCAGGTCCGTTTCGACGAGGCGCTCCACGAGTTCGACACCATCCCCGGGGTCAAAGAGGACGTGACCGACCTCATCTTGAACATCAAGGATCTGGTGCTGCGCTGCGCCAGCCCCGAGCCGGTCACCCTGCGGCTCGACAAGCGGGGTCCCGAGGACATCACCGCGGCGGACATCCAGACCACGGCTGACATCGAGGTGCTGAACCCGGCCCTGCACCTGGCCAGCCTCAGCGCGAAGGGTCGCCTCGCCATCGACCTGACCATCGAACAGGGCCGCGGCTATCTGTCCGCCGAGCGCAACACGCGGACGGCCACGATCGGCGTGATCCCGGTCGACGCCATCTTCTCCCCGGTGCGCCGGGTGGCGTTCTCGATCGAGCCGACCCGCGTCGAGCAGGCCACGAACTACGACCGGCTGACCATCGAGATCGAGACCGACGGGTCGATCACCCCCCGCGAGGCGCTCGCCTCGGCGGGTGAGACGCTGAAGAGCCTGGTCGGCCTGGTCGCCAGCCTCTCCGACGCCCCGCAGGGTCTCGAGCTCGGCGAGGTGTCCCCCGCGACCGCCGCGTCGCCGGACCTGGAGCTGCCCATCGAGGAGCTCGACCTGTCGGAGCGGCCGCGGAACTGCCTGAAGCGGGCCCGGGTCGACACGATCGGCCAGCTGGTCCAAAAGAGCGAAGACGACCTGCTGGCCATCACGAACTTCGGTTCGAAGTCCCTCGAAGAGGTGCTGCAGAAGCTCGACGAGCGTGGCCTGTCGCTGCGCGTGAAGGAGTAGGTCGGTGCCCACCCCGACGAAGGGACCCCGGCTGGGCCGGGACCCCGCGCATCAGCGGCTCCTGCTCGCCAACCTCGCGGCGCACCTCTTCGAGGCCGGCGCCATCGTGACCACCGAGACGAAGGCGAAGGCGCTGCGGCCCTACGCCGAGCGGCTCATCACCAAGGCCCGCCGCGGCACGGTCCACGACCGGCGCCTGGTCATCGCCAAGCTCCACGACAAGGCCGTGACCCACAAGCTCTTCGACGAGATCGCCCCCCGCTACGCCGAGCGGCCCGGCGGCTACCTCCGGATCCTGAAGCTCGGACCCCGGCCCGGCGACAACGCACCGATGGCGCGGCTCGAGCTGGTGTGACCCTCTTCGACGCCGGCTCGCCGGCGTCGTCGCCTCCGACCGGCGCGGGTCGGCGCAAGCTCCTCGTCGCGTACGACGGCACCGACTTCCACGGCTTCGCCGCGCAGCGGGAGGTGCGCACCGTCGGTGGGGTGCTCACCGAGGCGCTCGAAGCCGCGACCGGGCAGCCGGCCGATGCGCTGCACCTGGTGTGCGCCGGCCGGACCGACACCGGTGTCCACGCCCGCGGCCAGGTCGTCACCGTCGACGTCCCCGACGTGGACGACGAGCGGCTGCGCCGCGCGGTGAACGGCATGACCGCCCCGGAGGTCGTCGTCCGCCGGATCGAGCGGGTCCCCGCCGACTTCGACGCCCGGCACTCGGCCCGTTGGCGCCGCTACCGCTACACGATCGTGAACCGGCCCGACCCCGACCCGTTCCTCGCCCGGTACGCGTGGTGGGTGCCCCAGCCGCTCGACCTCGCCGTGCTGCGACTCGCCGCCGACCCGTTCGTCGGCGAGCACGACTTCGCCGCGTTCTGTCGCCGCGCCGGGTCGGCCACGACCGTCCGGCGGGTCTTCGACTCCCGCTGGCATCCCCCGGACGGTGACGTGCTGCGCTACGAGATCCGCGCCCGGGCGTTCTGCTGGCAGATGGTGCGCGCCATCGTCGGCACGCTCGTCGACGTCGGTGCCGGCCGCCGTCGCCCCGGTGAGATGCTCGGTGTGCTGCGCTCCGAGGACCGGGCCCAGGCGCCCCGGCTCGCGCCCGCGCACGGGCTGTGCCTCTGGGACGTGGGCTACGAGCCCGAACCCGGCGCGTCCCCGAGGTAGAGGAACCCGTAGCCCTCGTCGCGGAAGGTGAGGCCGGCGTCTCGGAGCGCGACGTCCCAGTCGCCGGTGACCGACGGGTCGTTCTCCTCCATCCCGTGGTCGGCGACGAGGACGAACGCCGTCCGGTCGGTGATCCCGGCGTCCTGCACCGCGGCCAGGATGTCGCCCATGCGACCGTCGGTGTCCCGCACAGCGGCGGCCGCGACCTCCGAGTACGGGCCGCCCAGGTGCATCGCCGCGTCGGTGAGCGTGAAGTTGCAGAACAGGAACGTCGGCACCGGGAACGTCTCCCCCCGGAACTCGCCGTGCAGGATCCCCGTCGCCTGCTCGACGCCGGCGTGGTCGATGATCGTCGACCATCGGTAGTCCTTGTGGGGGCGCACGAACCGGTCCGTGGTGTGGGGCAGATTCTCCTTCGCGGCCGGCTCGGGGACCTCGCCACGACGGAACGCGTCGAACGTCGACCAGGACGCGCCGATGTCGCACGGCTCGTCGACCGACGCGCTGAACGCGTCGGGCCGGGCCCGTCGCAGCACGGTGTGCACCGACTCGACGTCGGGGAAGGTGTGCTGCATGCTCCACGGCCACGTCGCCGACGAGTTCGTGATCACCTGCTCGCCGGTGCGGCGATCGAACCAGGCGTTGTGCAGGACGCCGTGATGGCCGGGCAGGCGGCCCGTGAGGACCGACGTGTGGTTCGCGAGCGTCACCGTCGGCAACCCCGCCATCGCGCCCTGCCCGAACCCGAGCCCCGACTCGAGGAGGCGGGCCACGTTCGGCGCCTCCCCGCGTGCCGCCATGTCGTAGAGAACGTTGGCGTTCGTCCCATCGAACAGGAACGCCACGACGTGCTCCGCCGGGCCCGCGCCGGCGTCGAGGGCCGTCGTGAGGACCTCGCCGTCCTGCCCGCGGAGGTGGCGCCCCGCGGCGTCCGGCTCGATCCCGAGGAGCGCCAAGATCGTCGGGGCCACGTCCACGAGCCGGGCCGACTGGTCGACGAGCCCGGCGTGGCGCACACCGGCGCCGGCGAGGACCAGCGGGGCGCGGGCCTGCACGATCCCGATCGAGCCGTGCTCACCCCGGTGGCCTCCCTGGTCCTCCCAGTTGTGGTCCGCCGAGTGGATGACGCACAGGTCGGGGGCCGCGGGATGGTCGAAGAGCTGCGCGACCTGCTCGAACGCGTCGGGGTACACGTTGTCCCGCCGACGCGGGTGCGGGTGCGCCCGCTCGTCCGCCAACGGGTGGAACCGGTCCGTGGCGCGATCGGCCAGCGGGTCGACGCCCTCGACGGCCAGCACCTCGAAGCCGGTGCCGTCGCGCCGGAACCGCACCGCCCCCTCGTGGGAGCGGGCCTCGTACGCCCCGTCCGTGGCGACGAGCACCATGTCGACGATCGGGTCCAGGGAGGCGTCGGTCAGCACCCCCATCGCCTGTTCGGCGACGGCACGGCGGGCCGGTGCGAGCCACGTGGGTGCGGTCACAGCCGGTGAGGCTAACGGGCCGATCGTCCTCAATTGCCCGGTCCAGGCGCTCGTCGGTAAGATTTCAGACCGCGTTCACGGACCCCGCGGCGGCCCGTCGAACCGACCCCGATCCGCGAGCCCGGGACACCGTGCGCACCTTCCAGCCCAAGGCCTCCGACATCCAACGCGCCTGGCACGTCGTCGACGCCGACGGGCTCGTGCTCGGCCGCGGTCGCGACCGAGGCCGCGACCCTGCTGCGCGGGAAGCACAAGACGATCTGGGCGCCCCACGCCGACGTCGGCGACCACGTCATCGTCGTGAACGCCGACCGGCTCGACGTCGGCGTCCGCAAGGCGCACGACAAGCGGTACTGGCGCCACTCCGGCTACCCGGGCGCGATCCGCAGCGAGACCCTGGAGTCGCTGCTCGCACGCGACGCCACCCAGGTCGTCCGGCGGGCCGTGCGCGGCATGCTGCCCCGCGGGCCGCTCGGCCGGAAGATGGGCCGGCGGCTCCGGGTGTACCGCGGGCCGAACCATCCGCACGCCGCCCAGCAGCCCCAGCCCCGAGTCGTGACCTCGACTCGGCGGCCGTGACCCGCCACCCGCAAGGAACCGCATGCCCAAGCCGCTGATCCAAACGACTGGTCGACGCAAGGAGGCGGTGGCGCGTGTCCGGTTGCGACCCGGCTCGGGTCTTGTCGTCATCAACGGCCGTCCCGTCGAGCGTTACTTCACGATGCTCACCCACGTGCAACGCGCCACAGAGGCGCTGCGCCTGACCCAGACCGCCGACGTGTACGACGTGGACGCGACCATCGGTGGTGGCGGGGTCAGCGGCCAAGCCGGCGCGCTGCGCCTCGGGATCGCCCGTGCGCTCGTCAGCCTCGACGACGAGCTGCGCCCCCAGCTGAAGAAGGCGGGGCTGCTCGTCCGCGACGCGCGGGAGAAGGAGCGGCGGAAGTACGGCCTGAAGAAGGCGCGCAAAGCGCCGCAGTACTCGAAGCGGTAGTGCGAGGCCGCGCGGCGCCCCGTCGCGAGCTGTGACCCTCCGATTCGGAACCGACGGGATCCGCGGCGTCGCGAACCGCGAGCTCACCCCCGAGCTCGTCACCGCGCTCGGACGGGCCGCGGCCCGCACCCTCGGGACCGACCGGCCCTTCATCGTCGGGCGGGACACGCGTCGCTCCGGCCCGATGATCGAGGCCGCGCTCGTCACCGGCATCTGCGCCGAAGGGGCCGACGTCGAGCTCGTCGGGGTGGTGCCGTCACCGACCGTCGCGTACCTCGCGGCGCGTGCCGGCGCCCCCGGCGCCGTGATCTCCGCCAGCCACAACCCGTTCGAGGACAACGGCGTGAAGCTGTTCAGTCCCGGCGGGAAGAAGATGACCGAGGCCGTCGAGGCCCAGCTCGAGGCGCAGGTGCGCGAGCTGGCCGTGAACCCACCGGAGCCCGGACCCGGCGGCTCGGACGTCGGCGTCGCCCAACCGACACGCGACGCGATCAGCGACTACGTCGCCCACGTCGTCTCGGTGCTCGAAGGCCGGACCCTCGAGGACCTTCAGGTGGTGCTCGACTGCGGCAACGGCGCGGCGTTCCGTACCGTGCCGAAGATCTTCCGGGAGCTGGGCGCCACCGTCGAGATGATCAACGCGGCGCCCGACGGGACCAACATCAACGCCGGGTGCGGGTCGACCGACACGAACCAGCTCCAAGAGGCCGTCATCGCGTCGGGGTCGCGAGCCGGGTTGGCGTTCGACGGTGACGCCGACCGCGTGATCGCCGTGGACGAGCGCGGCAGCATCGTCGACGGCGATCAGATCATGGCCGTCTGCGCCCTCGACCTCGCCGAGCGCGGCAAGCTGAAGAACCGCGCCGTCGTCGGCACGGTCATGTCGAACCTCGGCCTGCGCCGCTGCCTCGAATCGCACGACATCGGCTTCGTCGAGGTGCCCGTCGGCGACCGGTACGTGACCGACGAGCTTGAGCGCCGCGACCTGTCCCTCGGCGGCGAGCAATCCGGGCACATCATCTTCCGGGACCACGAGCACACCGGCGACGGGGCCCTCACCGGCGTGATGCTCCTCGACGTCGTCGTCGGGACGGGTCACTCCCTGTCGCTGCTCGCCGGGGTCATGCAGCGGTTCCCGCAGGTGCTGCGCAACGTGGCCGTCCGAGACCACAACGCGCTCGACTCCGCCAGCGCGTTCTGGGAGGAGGCCGCGTCGATCGAACGCGACCTCGGCACCGAGGGGCGGGTCCTGGTCCGGCCGTCGGGCACCGAACCGGTCGTGCGCGTGATGGTCGAGGCGCCCAGCGTCGAGCAGGCCGAGCTCATCGCCGACCGGCTCGTCGGAGCGGTGCAGCGGGCCTGCGGTGCGCCGCCGCCTCCCTCCTAGGCTGGTCCCAGATGTGCGGAATCATCGGTGTGGTCCGTCGCCGGGCCACCCGCCCGCCGCCCGTTCTCGCGCCGCTGTTGGCGACCCTCGACACCGCGCTGGCGGCGATCGTGGACTGGAACGGGACGCTCGCGGTGCTCGAGGACGCGGCCCGCGGGCTCCACGACCTCGACGCCGCCCTCCGGGGCGTGCCCGGGATCCGCGCCCTGCTCGACGACCCAGCCGGCGCGAGCGGGCTCGACACCCGCGCGGCGCGTGCCACCGGGCTCCTCGACGCGCTCGAGACGCGCCTCGACGCGGGCGAGGCCCCGCCGGCCGGCGCTGCCCTCGAGGCGTTGAACGCGACGCTGCTGTCGCTGCGCGACTCGCTCTGGGCGATCCGACACGACCGCCTCGACGGTGCCCGGGCCGTCGGCGATCTCGCCGGCCCCGGCGCGTCCGCCGCGGCGGTCGCCGGCTTCGCGTCCGTGCAGACCGCGCTGTCGGCCATCGACCGCCTCGAGGTCCGCGGCCGCGACTCGGCCGGCCTGCACCTCCTCGTCCGCGGGCACGGCCTGCCCCTCGACGACCCCGGCGTGCACGCCCGCCTGGCGGCCCGGTCCACCGACCCGCTCTTCGAGTCCGGCTCGGTGCGGACGCCCGATGGGCTGCTCGCCTTCGTCTACAAGGCGGCCGCCGAGATCGGGGAGCTCGGGGACAACACGCGACGACTCCGCGCCGCGGTCCGCGACGACGGGCTCCTCCACGACGCGCTCGAGCGCCGACACCGCCGAGGTCACCGTGCTCGGCCACACCCGGTGGGCCAGCGTCGGGATCATCTCCGAGGCGAACGCCCATCCGCTCGCCAGCGACGAGCCGGGCCGGGACAACCCGTACGTCGTCGCCGCCCTGAACGGCGACGTCGACAACTACGCCGACCTTCTGAGCGTCGATCAGCTCGTCGTCCCGCCCGAGATCACCACCGACGCCAAGATCATCCCCACCCTCGCGGCCCACCGCCGCCACGACGGGCAGGCGCCGACCGACGCGTTCCGCAGCGCCGTCGCCTCGCTCGACGGGTCCGTCGCCGTGGCCGCGAGCCTGGCCGAGGAGCCCGACCGGCTGTTCCTCGCGCTGCGGGGCAGCGGCCAGGCGCTCTACGTCGGGCTCGCCGAGGACGCCTTCGTGGTGGCCAGCGAGCCGTACGGGCTCGTCGAGGAGACCGCCACCTACCTGCGCATGGACGGGGAGACGCCGCCGACCCCGACCGGCCCGCGCCACCCGCGGGCAGGTGGTCGTCGTCGACGGCGCCCACGGCGGGACCCTCGAAGGCATCGCCCGCTACGCCTACGACGGGACCCCACGGCCCGTCGACGCCGCCGAGCTCGCAGGTCGCGCGAGATCACGACCCGCGACATCGACCGCGGCGGCGTTCCCGCACTTCCTCCTGAAGGAGATCTCCGAGGCGCCCGATTCGTTCCGCAAGACGCTGCGGGGCAAGATCGTCGACGACGCCGACGGCGGCCTGACCGTCCGCCTCGACCCCAGCACCCTCCCCGATCAGCTCCGCGCCCGCCTGCGGGACGGCACCATCCGGCGCGTCGTCGTCATCGGCCAGGGCACCGCGGCCGTCGCCGGGCAGAGCCTCGCCGCTGGCGCTCGACGGACCTGCTCGACGGCCAGGTCACGGTGCAGGCCCTCCCCGCCACCGAGCTGTCCGGCTTCGGGCTGCGCCGACGACATGACCGACACGCTCGTCGTCGCCATCAGCCAGTAGCGGCACGACCACCGACACCAACCGCACCGTCGACCTGGTGCCGCGCCCGGGGCGCCACCGTCGTCGCGATCGTCAACCGGCGCAACAGCGACCTCGTCGACAAGTCCGACGGCGTGCTGTACACCTCCGACGGACGCGACGTCGAGATGAGCGTCGCGTCGACCAAGGCGTTCTACGCCCAGGTCGCCGCCGGCTACCTGCTCGCGATCGCTGCTCGCTGCCGAGCTCGGGGTCACGACGCCGCGCTCGGCGTCGCTCCTCGCCGCGCTGCGCCTGCTGCCCGACGCGATGCGCTCGAGGTGCATCGACGAGCGGCACCGACATCGCGGGCGTCGCGCGACGCCACGTGCTGAACCGGCGGTACTGGGCCGTCGTCGGCAACGGACGCAACATCGATCGCGGCCGCGGAGGTGCGCATCAAGCTGTCCGAGCTCTGCTACAAGGCCGATCGCCTGCGACGTGACCGAGGACAAGAAGCACATCGACCTGTCCTCCGAGCCGCTGATCCTCGTCTGCGCCGCCGGCCTGGCCGGGTCCAACGTCGACGACGTCGCCAAGGAGGTGGCGATCTACCGGGCGCACCAGCGCCGCGCCGCTGGTGATCGCCAGCGCCGACGCGGCCCCGATGTTCTCCGCACGCGGCTCGAGGTCATCGTCGTGCCGTCCGTCGACCCGGCGCTGGCCTTCGTGCTCTCCACGGTCGCCGGTCACCTGTTCGGCTACGAGGCGGCGCTCGCCATCGACGCTCAGGCCCGGCCTCTCCGCGAGGCCCGCGCCGCGATCGAGAGCGCGGCCGCGGGCCCGCCCGACGCGCTCCTCGAGCGGCTCGCGCCTCCGCTCGAGGGCCCGGCGCAGCGCTTCGTCGACGGGCTGCGCGCCGGCCAATTCGACGGGACGATGGAGGCGAGCACCGCGACACGGATCGCGTCGCTGCTGCGCTACGCCGGCGGCGGCCTGCCGCTCGACTCCTACGAGGTGGAGCACGGCAACCTCGGCACGCCGAGCACCGTCGTGCACGACCTCACCGCCGCGCTCACGAAGGGCATCGACGAGCTCACCCGGCCCGTCGACGCCATCAAGCATCAGGCCAAGACGGTCACCGTCGGCATCTCCCGGTCCGACGAGACGCTGCTCGCGCGTCCCGCTGGTCGCGAGGTCCTCGCGGCCGGCGCGCGCGCGCGACGGCCTCAGCTACCGGGTGCTGCGCACGCTCGCCGGCCTCGACCCCGCGGTCGAGGAGGTCACCGGCTACACCCGCTACCGGGTCGAAGGCGACGTCGCCGCCGATGCCGCGACGATCCACGTCGTCGACCGGGGCGGCGTCGCCGCGGGGCTCGTGTCGCGCACCGACCGGGACCCGCGCCTGCGGGGCACGAAGCACCGCGTCGCGAACCGGCGCGAGGTGACGGCGGTGCGCGGCCGAGCCGACGACCGGACCCTGGTCATCGTCCCCGAGGTGAAGGCACAACGAGACGGTCGGCGCTCGACCCTGCTGCACGTCCGCTTCGCCGGCACGCTCGCGCCCGACGCCGATGCGCGGCGTCCTCGAGGCCTACCAGGGCCGCTACGGCGCCCTGAAGGACGCCGTCACCGAGACCGAACCGACCTTCGACGACGCGGTCCTGGCCCGCATCCCCGTCGTCGACCTGCTCACCGAGCCCGTCTACGTGCTCGCCGACCGGTGGCACCACCGGTGAGCGCGACTGGCGCGGCGGCGCCCGCCGGGTTGCGCATCGTCGGGCTCGGCACCGACCTCGTCGAGGTCCCCCGGTTCCGCCTGGCGATGGAGCGACGCGGCGAGCGGCTCGGGGAGCGGCTCTTCAGCGACGACGAACGGGCCTACGCCTACCGGCAGAAGGACCCCGCCAAGAGCCTCGCCGCCCGGTTCGGCGCGAAGGAGGCGGTCATGAAGGCCCTCGGTGTCGGCCTCTGGAAGTTCAAGCTGCGCGACGTCGAGGTGGTCCGCCAGCGGGGCGGCGCCCCACGGGTCGCGCTGCACGGGCGAGCCGCCGTCCTCGCCGACGAGCACGGCGTCGTGGCCTGGCATCTGTCGCTGACGCACACCGACGCCACCGCGCTGGCGGTCGCGATCGCCGTCGGCTGACCGTGCCACCCGTCCTCGCTCCCGCTGAGATGGCCGAGGCCGACCGGCGCACCATCGCCGCCGGCACACCGGTCGAGACGCTCATGGACCGCGCCGGCCGGGCGGTCGCGTGGGAGATCCGTCGCCGGCTCGACGGCGTCTACGGCCGGCGCGCCGTCGTCGTGTGCGGGAAGGGCAACAACGGCGGGGACGGGCTCGTGACCGCCGCCGTCCTCACCGGCTGGGGCGTGGCGGTCGACGTCGTCGAGCTCGCCACCCCGCCGCCCGCCGACACCGTCGCGCGGGCCCTGGCCCGTGCCGATGTCCTCGTGGACGCGATGTACGGCACCGGGTTCACCGGCCGGCTCGAGGGGATCGCCGCGGACGTCGCCACCGCGAGCGCCGCGCACCTCACCGTCGCCGTCGACATCCCCTCGGGCATCGACGGCCGCACCGGCGCCGCCGACGGGCCGGCGGTGCAGGCCACGACCACCGTCACGTTCGCCGCCCACAAGCCGGGGCTGCTCTTCGAGCCGGGACGGGCGCACGCCGGCGTCGTCCGCGTCGCCGACATCGGCATCGACGTCGGCGCCCCGGCGCTGCAGCTCCTCGACGTCGACGACGCCCGCGACGCGCTCGACGCGCAGCGAGCGTCCGGACGATACGAACAAGTGGCGCGCCGGGCTGCTCGTCGTCGGCGGCTCCGGCGGCATGACCGGCGCGCCCCGGTTCGTGAGCCACGCCGCGATGCGCGCCGGCGCCGGCATCGTCTGGTGCGGCGTGCCCGCGCCCTCGAGCGGCGACGGCAGCGAGGTCATCACGAAGGTGCTGCCCGCCACCGACGGTGGGGCGCTCGCCGGCCTCGGTGACCTGCTCGTCGTCGTCGAGCGGTTCCGCGCCGTCGCCGTCGGGCCCGGTCTCGGCACCGCCGACGCCACCCGCGCCGCCGTCCGCGAGCTGGTCGCGAAGGCGCCGGTCCCGCTCGTGCTCGACGCCGACGGGCTCAACGCCTACGCCGACCACGCCACCGACCTCGCCGACCGGCCCGCACCGACGGTCCTCACGCCGCACGACGGGGAGTACGCGCGCCTCACGGGCGACCCCGTCGGTGTCGACCGGGTCGACGCCGCCCGGCGTCTCGCCGAGCGCAGCGGCTGCGTGACGCTGCTGAAGGGCCCGGCCACCGTCGTCGCCGACCCCAGCGGCCGGGCCGTGATCAACCCCACCGGCGGGCCCGAGCTCGCCACCGCGGGCAGCGGCGACGTCCTCACCGGGATCATCGGCGGCTTCCTCGCCCGCGGCCTGCCCGCCTTCGACGCGGCCGCCACCGCCGCCTTCGTCCACGGCCGGGCGGGTGACGTCGCGGGCCATACTGGCCTCATCGCGAGTGACCTGATCGCGGCCCTGCCGCGCACGCTCGCCGACCTGAGCTCCCGGGAGCGCTGATGCCCACCTCCACCCCGATCCGAGACGTCATGACCACCACGGTGATCACGCTGCGTCCCGACCAGACCTTCGAGGAGGCCGCCGACGTCCTGTCCCAGCACTCGATCGGCGCCGCCCCGGTCGTCGACGACGACGGGAAGGTGGTCGGGCTGCTGCGCGACGAGGACCTCATCGTCTCCGAATCGAACCTCCACGCACCGACCTGGCTGAACCTCTTCGGCGTCGGCGTGCCGCTCCCCGGCTCGCAGAAGCACTTCGAGCACGAGCTCCGGCGCATGGTCGCCGCCAACGTCGCCGAGCTCATGAGCGAGCACTTCGCGACCGCCCGACCCGACGACACGCTCGGCACGGTCGCGGCGCAGATGCACGACCGCGACGTCACCCACATGCCGGTGGTCGACGACGACGGCCGACTCGTCGGGATCGTCGCCCGCGGCGACCTGGTGCGACGCGTCGCCGCCGACACGTGACGGAACGGGCACCCGACGTTCGCCCCACCTGGGGCGAAGTGGACCTCGGCGCCGTCCGGGCGAACACCCGGCGCCTCGCGGCGCTCGCGGACCCGGCCGCGCTCCTCGCGGTCGTCAAGGCGGACGGCTACGGGCACGGCGCGGTCCCGGTGGCGCGCGCCGCGCTCGACGCCGGCGCCTCGTGGCTCGGCGTGGCGCTCGTCGAGGAAGGCACCGCGCTGCGCCACGCCGGGATCGACGCTCCCATCCTCGTGCTCTCCGAACCGCCGGCCGCGGCCGCCGACGTGGTCGTCGACGCCCACCTCACCCCGGTCGTCTACACCGAGCCCGGCATCGAGGCGCTCGCGAAGGCGGTCGCCGACCGTGCCGCCGACGACCCGCTCCCGGTCCACCTCAAGGTCGACACCGGGATGCACCGGGTGGGCTGCGACCCCGCCGATGCCCCCAACCTCGTCGCCGCGACCCACGCCCGGCCCGAGCTGCGCCTCGAGGGGATCTGCACCCACTTCGCGGTCGCCGACGAGCCCGACCGGCCCGAGACCGCCCAGCAGCTCGACGCGTTCCAGCGCCTGGTCACCGACCTCGAGCAGGCCGGGGTCCGCCCCCCGATCGTCCACGCCGCCAACTCGGCCGGGCTCCTGGCGTTCCCCGACGCCCGCTTCGACCTGGTCCGCGTCGGGATCGCGCTCTACGGCGTCGCCCCCGGCCCGCCCCCCTCGGTCACCCTCGACCCGGCCCTGTCGCTTTGCGCCCGCGTCACGTACGTCAAGGCGCTCCCCGCCGGCGCCCGCCTCTCCTACGGGCTGCGTTACGCCCTCGACGCGCCGGGCCGGGTCGCGACCGTCCCCGTCGGCTACGCCGACGGCGTCCCCCGCAACCTCGGGCTGCGGGGCGGCGAGGTGCTGCTCCGCGGGCGGCGCCACCCGATCGCCGGCGCGGTCACGATGGACCAGCTGATGGTCGACGTCGGCGACGACGACGTCGAGGTCGGCGACGAGGTCGTGCTCCTCGGCGCCCAGGGCGGCGAGTCGATCACCGCCGAGGAGTGGGCCGACCGGCTCGACATCATCGCCTACGAGGTCGTCACCGGGATCGGCCCCCGCGTCCCCCGCCGGTACGTCGGATGAAGGCGCCGCGGCGCACCCTGAAGGCGCTCGGCGTCACCGCCGCGGTCGCCGGCGGCGCGGCCGCGTCCGGCTACGCCGCCCAGCGGGCCGCGCTCGCCTCCCTGCGACGCCGACCCGACCCCGACGCCGGGCACCTCGACGTCCTCGAGTTCGACGACGCGCACCGCATCCCCACCTTCGACGGTGGGAGCCTCTACACCGTGACGCGGGGCCACGGGCCGCCGATCGTGTTCTCCCACGGCGTCACCATCAGCTCCCGGGTCTGGGTCAAGCAGTTCGCCGAGCTGCCCGGTGAGGGCGTACAGACCATCGCGTTCGACCACCGCGGCCACGGCGACTCGCTCGCCGGCTCCGCCGGTCACGCCGTCGAGCACCTCGCCGCCGACGTGCGGGCCGTCCTCGAGACCCTCGACGTCCGCGACGCCGTGCTCGTCGGCCACTCGATGGGCGGCATCGCCGTGCAGGCCTTCGCCGTCCACCATCCCGACGTGCTGCACGAGCGGGTCCGCGGGCTCGTCCTCCTCTCGACGCTCGCCAAGACCAGCATCGCCGCGTCACGGCGGCTGCGCGGCCTCGCCGAGCGGCTCACCGGCAGCATCGACCTGCGGTCCCTGATGGCGCACCGCGACCTCGGCCTCGTGTTCGCCCGGGTCGGCTTCGGCCGTCACCCCGTCGCCAGCCAGGTCGAGCTCAACCGCCAGATGCTCGCCGCGTGCGCCACCGAGACCGCCCGCCGGGCGACCGCCGCGCTGCTGGGGCTCGACCTCCTCGCCGACCTGCCGTCCCTCGACGTCCCCACCCTGGTGATCGGCGGCACCGCCGACGTGATCACCCCGCCGCACGAATCGCGTCGCCTCGCCGCCCTCATCCCGGACGCGCGCCTCGAGCTGCTCGACGGCGCCGGGCACATGATCATGCTGGAGCGCACCGAGCGGTTCCACGCCCTCCTCCTCGACTTCGCCCGCGAGGTCGGGGTGCTGCCGGCCACCGCCGGGGCCGCGTGACGGGCAGCATCACCGACGTGCCCGGCGTGCACGTCGGGCACTGGACCGGTGACGGCACCGGCGTCACCGTCGTCGTCGTGCCCCCCGGGACGGTCGGCGCCGCCGAGCGGCGCGGCGGCGCCCCCGCCACCCGCGAGCTCGCGCTGCTCGAGCCGGACTGCACCGTGACCACCGTCGACGCCGTGGTGCTGACCGGCGGCTCGGCGTTCGGGCTCGGGACGGCCGACGGCGTGATGGCCTGGCTCGCCGAGCACCACCGCGGCTTCCCCACCCGCGGCGGCGTCGTGCCGATCGTCCCCACCGCCGCGATCTACGACCTCGTCGAATCGGGCGGCACCTGGCCCGGTCCCGCCGAGGGCCGGGCCGCCGCCGAGGCCGCCGCCGCGCACACGCCGCGCGGCCGGGTCGGCGCCGGCCGCGGCGCGACCGTCGGCAAGTGGCGCGGCGGCGAGCACGCCGTGCCCGGCGGTCTCGGCACCGCCAGCCGCACCGTCGGGCCCGCCACGATCGGCGCCCTCGCCGTGGTGAACGCCCTCGGCGACGTCCGCGACGCCGACGGCCGCGTCCTCGCCGGGTCCGTCGCCGGCGCCGACGCCGAGACCTTCCCCGACGTCGCCCCGTTCGACGCCGAGACCAACACCACCCTGGTGGTGGTCGCCACCGACGCCCGGCTCACGAAGGCCGACGCCGTGCTCGTCGCCCAGAGCGCCAACCACGGCGTCGCCCACGCGGTGCACCCCTCGCACACCCGCCACGACGGTGACCTCGCCATCGTCCTCGCCACCGGCGCGGTCGACGCGCACCTCGACCGGCTCCGGGTCGCCGCGACCGAGGTCGTGGCCGCGGCGGTGCGCGACGCCGTCCGCAGCGACGATGATTGACCGCGCATGAGCCTCCTGGACCCGGCGCCGGCCTGGGGCTCGCTCGCCGAGCTCGCGGCGACCGCCGCCAGCTGCACGAAGTGCCCATTGGCCGAGCACCGCACCCAGGTCGTCTTCGGGGTCGGTGACGAGCACGCCGACCTCGTCTTCGTCGGGGAGGGCCCCGGCGCGGAGGAAGACCGGCAGGGCATCCCGTTCGTCGGCCGGGCCGGGCAGCTCCTCACCCGCCTCATCGAGGGCATCGGGCTGCGCCGCGACGACGTCTACATCTGCAACGTCGTGAAGTGCCGTCCCCCGGGAACCGGGACCCGATGCCCGCCGAGATCGACGCCTGCCACCCCTACCTCGACGCCCAGCTCGACTTCCTCGACCCCCGGGTCGTGGTGACGCTCGGGAACTTCGCCACCCGGCTGCTCCTCGACACCAAGGAGGGGATCACGCGAGCTGCGCGGGCAGGCGCGGCCCTACCGCGACGGCGGGGTGCTCATCCCGACGCTGCACCCGGCCGCGGTGCTGCGCAACGGCGGTGCCGCGCTCGCCCAGGCCCGCGCCGACTTCGTGATCGTCAAGCGCGCCCTCGCCCGCCCGTGACCGACGTGGCGGTCTGCACCCACTCGGCGGCCCAGACCCGCGCCGTCGCCCGCGCCGTCGCCACGCTGCTCGGCCCCGGCGACGTCGTGGTCCTCGCCGGTGGGCTCGGGACCGGGAAGACGACATTCGTGCAGGGGCTCGCCGCGGGCCTCGACGTCGACGACGCCGTCGTCAGCCCCACCTTCACGCTCGCCCGCGAGTACGCCGGGCGGGTCCGTCTCGTCCACGTCGACGTGTACCGCTTGGAGTCGGCCCACGAGCTCTACGACCTCGGCCTCGAGGACCTGGCCGACGACGCCGTGCTCGCCGTCGAGTGGGGCGACGTCGTCCGCGACTACCTTGCGCCCGATCACCTCGAGGTGCGCCTGACCGGCCCGGCTGCCCCGCCCGAGGACCGCCACGTCGCGTTCACGCCCCGCGGCACCTGGCGCGACCGTCGCGACGCCCTCGCCGCGCTCGTCGAGGCCCTGTGATGCTCGTCCTCGCGCTCGACACGGCCACGCCCCAGCGTCGCCGTCGCGCTGGGCGAGGACGGCCGCGTCCTCGGCGCAGTCCAGCTGGCCGGGGGGCGGCGCCACGCTGAGCAGCTCGCGCCCGCGATCGCCTACCTCGCCGAGCAGACCGGGGTGCGCCTCGACGCGCTCACCGCCCTCGCCGTCGGCGTCGGGCCGGGGCTCTTCACCGGGCTGCGCGTCGGGATCACGACGGTCAAGGTCATGGCCCAGGCCCTCGGCGTCCCCGTCGTGGCCGTCCCGAGCCTCGACCTCATCGCCTACCCGCTTCGCCACGCCGGGCGGCGCATCGCCGTGGTCGTCGACGCCCGCCGACGCGAGGTGTTCCACGCCTGCTACCGGCCGGCGCCCGACGGGGTCGAGCGCGTCTCGGCGTACACCGTCGGGCCGCCCGCCGACGTCGCCGCGACGCTCGCCGCGACCGGCGACGCGGTGCTCCTCGCCGGGGACGGCGTCGACCCGTACCCGGACGTGTTCTTGGCGCTCGACGCCGCCGAGCCCGCCGGCCCCGACTTCGCCTGGCCGAGCGCCACCGCGCTCGTCGAGCTCGCCACCCGCCGCGTCGCGTGCGGCGACGTGGTCACCCCCGACGAGGTGACGCCCCTCTACCTGCGGGACAGCGACGCGGCGTTGGCGTGGGGGAGCGCACGGTGACCGTCACCGCGCCGCTCCTCGTCCACGTCGTGCCGATGCGACGCCGCCACCTCCGCTCGGTGCTGCGCATCGAGGGCCTCGTCTACCCGCGGCCGTGGAGCCACTCCCTCTTCCTGTCCGAGCTCGCGCTGCGCGGCTCGCGCGCCTACTTCGTCGCCCGGGTCGGACGCGACGTCACCGGCTACGCCGGGCTGATGCTCACCGGCGAGGACGGCCACGTCACCACCATCGCCGTCGACCCTGCGTGGCATCGCCACCACATCGGCACCCGGCTGCTCCTCGTCCTGGCCCGCGAGGCCATCGCCCGCGGCGCCAAGAACCTCACCCTCGAGGTGCGCCTCTCCAACCGGGGCGCGCAGGAGCTGTACCGGCACTTCGGCTTCGCGCCGGTCGGGGTGCGCAAGAACTACTACCAGGAGACCCAGGAGGACGCGCTCGTCATGTGGGTCCGCGACGTCGACACCCCGGACTACGCCGCGCTGCTCGCCGCGCTCGAGCGCACCATCCCCGGCGAGACCAGCTACGACGACGGGCGGCGATGACCGACACCCTCCTCGGCATCGAGACGTCGTGCGACGAGACGGCGGCCGCGGTCGTCGACGACGGCCGCACCGTGCGGTCCTCGATCGTGTCCAGCCAGGTCGATCTCCACGCCCGCTACGGCGGCGTCGTCCCCGAGATCGCCAGCCGGGCGCACGTCGAGCTCATCGGCCCCGTCCTCGCCGAGGCGCTCGAGCACGCCGGCACCGGCCTCGCCGACGTCGACGCCGTCGCCGCCTGCCGCGGGCCGGGCCTCGCCGGGGCGCTGCTCGTCGGGGTGAGCGCCGCGAAGGCGCTCGCGCTCGTCGCCGGCATCCCCTACGTCGGGGTGAACCACCTCGAGGCCCACCTCTACGCCGCGTGGCTCGAGGCGCCCGACCTCGAGCCGCCCCTCGCCGTGCTCGTCGCGTCCGGCGGGCACACCCTGCTCGTGGTCATGCAGGCCCACGGCCGGTACCGGATCGTCGGCCAGACGGTCGACGACGCCGCCGGCGAGGCGTTCGACAAGGTGGCCCGCCACCTCGGGCTCGGCTACCCGGGCGGCCCCGCCATCGACGCCCTCGCCCGCACCGGCGACCCGCACGCCGTCCCGTTCCCCCGCGCCATGCCCGACCAGCCCAACTTCTCCTACGCCGGGCTGAAGACCGCCGTCGTGAACCACGTCCGCCAGCACCCCGACCAGCCGGTCGCTGACGTCGCCGCCTCCTTCCAGGCCGCGGCCGTCGACCAGCTCGTCGACAAGCTCGCCGCGGCCGCGGACGCCGCCCACGCCACCACCCTCGTCCTCGGGGGCGGCGTCGCCGCCAACACCGAGCTGCGGGCCCGGGTCCGGGCCCTCGCCGACGACACCGGACGGCGAGCGTTCCTCCCCGCCCCCCGGCTCTGCACCGACAACGCGGCCATGATCGCCGCCGCCGGCTGGTGGCGCTGGCACGCCGACGGCCCGACCCCCCTCGACGACGGCGTCGACCCCACCCTCGGGCTCCCCACCACCCCCTGACCCGGGCGGTCGGGCTTGCCGCGGGCCCGCCCGGGACGATAGGTTGAGACCTGGCACTCACACCCGCAGAGTGCTAACCGTCGCAGTCATGCCCAGGAGGCGCACCGATGAAGTTGCACCCGCTCGAGGACCGCATCGTCGTCCGGGCCGGTGAGCCCGAGGAGACCACGGTGAGCGGCCTCGTGATCCCCGACACGGCGAAGGAGAAGCCCCAGCAGGGCGAAGTCCTCGCCGTGGGGCCCGGCCGCCGCACCGAGAACACGGGCGAGATCGTGCCCCTCGACATCAAGGTCGGCGACACCGTCGTGTACTCGAAGTACGGCGGCACCGAGATCACCGTCGACGGGGAAGACCTGCTGATCCTCACCGGCCGGGACGTCCTGGCCAAGGTCGAGAAGTAGGCCCAGCCCCCACCGGGCGGCCGGGTCAGCGGGCCGCCCGATCCTGCGCCACCCGCGCCGCGGCGGTGCGGCGCGCCCAGCCGTAGTCCACCTTCCCGTTCGGGCCGCGCCGGATCTCGTCCACGACGACGATGTGGCGCGGCCACTTGAACCGGGCCAGCCCGGAGTCCATGGCGCGCAGCGTTCCCGGGTCGAGCGCGTGGCCCGGCTCGGCCGCCACGACCGCGGTGACCGCCTCCCCGTACCGGTCGTCGGGCACGCCGACCGCGACGCAGTCCGCGACCGCCGGGTCGCGCTTCAGCGCCTCCTCGACCTCCTCGGGGTAGATCTTCTCGCCCCCCGAGTTGATGCACACCGACCCGCGGCCGAGCAGCGTGATCGACCCGTCGGCGTCGACCGTCGCCCAGTCGCCCGGCACCGAGTAGCGCACCCCGCGCACCGTGCGGAACGTCGCGTCCGACTTCGCCGGATCCTTGTAGTAGCCGACCGGCAGGTAGCCGCCGAGCGCGAGCATCCCCTGCTCACCCGATCCGGGCGTCACCTCGCGGCCGTCGTCGTCAAGCACCTTCGTGTGCGGCCCCACCCGGAACCGGGCGGTGCGGGCCTCCTGGCCCGGCGCGGTGATGCTCGACGCGAAGCCGACGCCCTCGCTCGAGCCGAGGCTGTCGAGCAGCAGCATCGGCTGCCGCTCGGCGAGCGCCGCCTTCACCTCGGCGCTCCAGATGACGCCGCTGCTCACCACCAGCCCGAGCGACGACAGGTCGTAGGGCTCCCCGCGGGCCTCGGCCTTCTCCAGGGCCCGCACCATCGGCTTCGCGAACGCGTCGCCGACGATCGCCAGCTGCGTCACCCGTTCCCGCGCCACGGTCGACCACAGCTCGTCCGGGTCGAAGTGGCGGCCCTCGAGCGACACGACCGTGCCGCCGAGGAACAGCGTCTGCATGGCGGTCATCACCCCCGTGCCGTGCATCAGCGGCGACGCCGGCAGATGCACCGGCGCCCGGCCCGACGCCACCACCTGGGCCGCGACCGCGCCGGCGTCGGCGGAGCGGTCGGGGAGCGTCGCCCCGAACAGCGGGTAGGTGTTCTCGCCGAGCGTGCCGAAGAGATCCTCGTTGCGCCACATCACCCCCTTCGGCATCCCCGTCGTCCCGCCGGTGTAGAGGAACCACAGGTCGTCACCCGAGCGGTCCCGCCGCGGCGCCGGGTCGTGCTCGGCGAGCAGCGTCTCGTAGTCGATCGCCCCGTCGAGCCGCGGTGACCCGTCGTCGACCTGCACCACCGCCCGCAGGCCCGGGAGCTGGTCGCGCACCGCGGCGACCGGCCCGGCGAGCGACCCGTCGAACACGAGCACCTCGGCGTCGGCGTTGTCGAGCAGATAGGCCAACTCGGTGTCGAGGTAGCGGTAGTTGACGTTCACGTGCACGGCCCGGGCCTTCAGCCCGCCGTACATCGCCTCCAGGAACTCGTTGCCGTTGTGGAGGTACAGCGCCACCTTCGCACCCGGCTCGACGCCGAGCGCGACGAGCGCGGCCGCGAACCGGGCGGCCCGCTCGTCGAAGGCGCGCCAGGCGCGCCGGCACGACCCCTGCACCAGCGCCGGGCGCTCGGGGACCGCGTCGCACACCGATTCGAACACCGAAGCCAGGTTCCAGTCGGCCATGCGCTCCCCCGGGTCGCGGCGGCAGGGCAGCCTACGCTCCAGACCGTGGCGACACGCGGGGGGCGACAGCGCATCCCGCGGCCCCCGTCGGCCCGTCCGGGACGTCCGGCCCCGTGGGCGCACCTCCCCGCGGCGCAGCGGCGCTTCAGCCTCGCCGACGTCCGGGCGGCGTGTGCGACGCTCCCCGAGCCGACGCGCCGGCCGGCGCCGCCGTCGGCACGGCCCGCCGCCGTGCTCGTGCCCATCTTCGAGGGCGACGGCGAAGCGCGCCTCATCCTCACCAAGCGGCCCGAGACGATGCCGTCGCACCGGGGCGAGATCGCGTTCCCCGGCGGGAAGCTCGAGGCCGAGCACGACGCCAGCCTGCGCGACGCCGTGCTCCGCGAGGCGTGGGAGGAGATCGGCCTCGACCCGGCCGCGGTCGAGGTCGTCGCCGAGCTCGACCGGATCACCACCGTCGCGTCCCGGTTCGTGCTCACTCCCTTCGTCGGGCTCCTCGCCGACCCGCCGGCGCTCACCCCCGACCCGACCGAGGTCGTCCGGGTCTTCGACGTCGCGCTCTCCGAGCTGCTCGACGACGCCGTGTTCCGCGAGGAGCGCTGGGACGTCCCCCCCGATTTCGGCGTCACCGCGGGCGCCGACCGGCCCATCCACTTCTTCGACCTCGCCGACGAGACCGTCTGGGGCGCGACCGCCCGCATCCTCGCCGCCTTCCTCGCCCACCTCACCGCCAGCCGCTGAGCCCGGGGCCGCCGAACCGGGTCAGCGGCCCCGGGAAACGAGGGCGGTACGATCGACGTTTCCGCCGACGGAAACGGGGAGCACGTGGAAGTCGAAATCGGAATCGGGAAGACCGGGCGACGGGCGTACGGCTTCGACGAGATCGCGGTTGTGCCGAGCCGCCGCACCCGCGACCCCGAGGACATCGACATCTCCTGGGAGATCGACGCGTACGCCTTCGAGCTGCCGCTCATCGCCGCGGCGATGGACGGCGTCGTGTCGCCCCGCACCGCCATCGAGGTCGGGCGCCTCGGCGGGCTCGCCTGCCTGAACCTCGAGGGGCTCTGGACCCGCTACGAGGACCCTGAGCCGCTCTTCGACGAGATCGCCGAGCTGTCCGCCGAGAAGGCGACTCGGCGCATGCAGGAGATCTACGCCGAGCCGATCAACGAGGAGCTCATCGGCGCCCGCATCCGGGACATCAAGGCCACCGGGGTCACCACCTGCGCGTCGCTCACCCCCCAACGCGTCGAGCGGTACGCCAAGCACGTCCTCGACGCCGAGCTCGACCTGCTCGTCATCCAGGGCACCGTCGTGTCCGCCGAGCACGTCTCGAAGGACGAGGCGCGCCAGCCGCTCAACCTGAAGAAGTTCATCCGCGAGTTCGACCTGCCCGTCATCGTCGGCGGCTGCGCCTCGTACTCGACCGCGCTGCACCTCATGCGCACCGGCGCCGTCGGGGTCCTCGTCGGCGTCGGCCCCGGCCACGCCTGCACCACCCGCGGCGTCCTCGGCATCGGCGTCCCCCAAGCCACCGCCATCGCCGACGCGGCCGGCGCTCGGATCCGCCACCTCGACGAGACGGGCGTCTACGTGCACGTGATCGCCGACGGTGGCATGCGCACCGGCGGTGACGTCGCGAAGGCCATCGCCTGCGGCGCCGACGCCGTGATGCTCGGCTCGCCGCTCGCCCGGGCCGACGAGGCCCCCGGCCGCGGCTACCACTGGGGGATGGCGACCTTCCACCCCACTCTGCCTCGCGGGGCACGCGTGCAAGCCGGGCAGAGCGCGTCGCTCGCCGAGATCCTCGTCGGCCCCGCGCACGACAACGACGGCACCCTCAACATCTTCGGGGCGTTGCGCACCTCGATGGCGACGACCGGGTACGAGACGCTGAAGGAGTTCCAGAAGGCGGAGCTCATGGTGGCGCCGGCGTTGCAGACCGAAGGCAAGGTGCTCCAGCGGGAGCAGCACGTCGGCATGGGTCGCTGACCCGAGGCGGTGGCCTCCGACCACGACACCGTCCTCGTCGTTGACTTCGGGGCGCAGTACGCGGAGCTGATCGCGCGGCGGGTCCGCGAGGCCCGGGTCTACTCCGAGATCGTGTCCCGCCACTCGACCGTGGCTGAGCTGCTCGCCCGCCGACCCCGCGGGATCATCCTCTCGGGCGGGCCCGCGTCGGTGCACGTCGAAGGCTCCCCGAGCATCGACCCGGCGATCTACGACGCCGGCGTCCCGCTCCTCGGCATCTGCTACGGCGCGCAGCTCATCGCCCGCGACCGCGGCGGCGACGTCCGCCGGACCGGCGGCGGCGAGTACGGGCGCACCCCGCTCACCCGCACCGACAGCAGCTCGGTGCTCCTCGCCGACACCCCCGCCCACCAGACCGTGTGGATGAGCCACGGCGACGCGATCGGCGTCGCCCCCACCGGCGCGGTCGTCACCGCCACCAGCCCCGCCGCGGCGATCGCCGCGTTCGAGGACCGCGACGCCGCCGTCTACGGCGTGCAGTACCACCCCGAGGTCGTCCACACCGACCGGGGCACCGAGCTGCTGCGCACCTTCCTCTTCGACGTGTGCGGCTGCCGGCCCACCTGGACCCACACCTCGATCATCGACGACGCGGTCACCGCGATCCGCGGCCAGGTCGGCGACGCCCGCGTCGTCTGCGGCCTCTCCGGCGGGGTCGACTCCGCCGTCGCAGCGGCGCTGGTCCACAAGGCGGTCGGCGACCAGCTCACCTGCGTGTTCGTCGACACCGGGCTGCTGCGCCTCGGCGAGGCCGAGCAGGTCGAAGAGACCTTCCGGCGCCAGTTCCACGTCGACCTGGTGCACGTCAAGGCCGCCGACCGCTTCCTCGACGCGCTCGCCGACGTCAGCGAGCCGGAACGGAAGCGCAAGATCATCGGCGAGACGTTCATCCGGGTGTTCGAGGAGGTCGCCGCCGACCTCGCCGACGCCTGCTTCCTCGTCCAGGGCACCCTCTATCCCGACATCGTCGAGTCGGGCGGTGCCGACAACGCGACCATCAAGTCGCATCACAACGTCGGCGGGCTGCCCGACGACATGCGCTTCGAGCTCGTCGAGCCGCTGCGCAGCCTCTTCAAGGATGAGGTCCGCGCCATCGGCGAGGAGCTCGGCCTCCCCGAGGAGATCGTGTGGCGCCAGCCGTTCCCCGGCCCCGGCCTCGCCGTGCGGATCATCGGCGCCGTCACCCCCGAACGGCTCGAGACCCTCCGCCACGCCGACCACGTCGTCGCCGAGGAGGTCCGACGCGCCGGGCTGTATCGTGAGCTCTGGCAAAGCTTCGCGGTGCTGCCCGCCGTGCGCACCGTGGGCGTCATGGGCGACGGCCGCACCTACGAGTACCCAGTCGTGGTGCGGGCGGTGACCTCGGAGGACGCGATGACCGCCGACTGGGCGCGGCTGCCCTACGACGTGCTCGAGCGCATCGCGTCGCGGATCATCAACGAGGTGCCCGGCGTGAACCGCGTCGCCTACGACATCACCAGCAAGCCGCCCGGCACGATCGAGTGGGAGTAAGCGCCATGGACAGCAAAGCCCTCGAAACGACCGCCCGCGCGCTCGTCGCCCCGGGCAAGGGGATCCTCGCCGCCGACGAGAGCAGCGGGACGATCCAGAAGCGCTTCGACACGATCGGTGTCGAGTCGACCGAGGACAACCGGCGGGCCTACCGCGACCTGCTGTTCACCGCCGACGGGATCGGCGACGCCATCAGCGGCGTCATCCTCTACGACGAGACGATCCGCCAGGCCTCCCTCGAGGGCGACATCCCCTTCCCGAAGGTGCTCGAGCGCCGCGGGGTCATCCCCGGCATCAAGGTCGACACCGGCGCCAAGCCGCTCGCGTTGGCCGCCGACGGTGAGACCATCACCGAGGGCCTCGACGCGCTCCGGGACCGTCTCGCCGAGTACCGCGGCCTCGGCGCCCGCTTCGCCAAGTGGCGGGCCACCTACACGATCACCGACGAGCTGCCGTCGCGCGTACGCGATCGACGTGAACGCCGACGCGCTCGCCCGCTACGCGGCGCTGTGCCAGGAGGCCGGGATCGTCCCGATCGTCGAGCCCGAGGTGATGATGGAGGGCGACCACACCCTCGAGCGGTCCGCGGTCGTCACCGCCGCGGTCCTCCAGGGCGTCTACGACGCTCTCTACGAGCAGCGGGTCCACCTGCCCGGCACCCTCCTGAAGCCGAACATGGTCCTGTCCGGCTACGACGCGCAGCCGCGCGCCGGGGTCCAGGAGGTCGCCGACGCGACCGTCGCCTGCTTCCAGGCCCACGTCCCCGCCGCGGTGCCGGGCATCGTGTTCCTGTCGGGGGGGCAGAGCGACGAGGACGCCACCGCGCACCTCAACGCGATGAACCGCTCCGGTCCCCACCCGTGGGAGCTCAGCTTCTCGTACGGGCGGGCCCTCCAGGCCGCCGCGCAGCACGCCTGGATGGGCGACCCGGCCAACCGGGCCGCCGCCCAGCAGGCGTTCCTGCAGCGGGCCCGGCTCAACAGCCTGGCCCGCCGCGGCGAGTACTCGAGCGACATGGAACGCGCCGCGTAGCACCCGAGGTCGGGTCCGTGCGGGCGCTCGTGCAGCGCGTCAGCGAGGCCCGCGTCCGCGTCGACGGCGACGTCCTGGGCGCCATCGGCCCGGGGCTGGTCGTCCTCGTCGGGGTCACCCACGACGACGACCCCGCGACCGCCCGTCGGCTGGCCGAGAAGGTGTGGCACCTGCGCGTCTTCCCCGACGACGACGGGACGATGAACCGGTCCCTCGCCGAGACCAGCCGGGCCGCGCTCGTGGTCAGCCAGTTCACCCTCTACGCCGACACCCGGCGGGGTCGCCGGCCGGCCTGGGCCGCCGCGGCACCCGGCGACGTCGCCGCCCCGCTCGTCGCCGAGTTCAGCGCCGCGCTCACCGAGCTGGGCGCCACGGTCGCCACCGGCCGCTTCGGCGCCCACATGGCCGTGGAGCTCGTCAACGACGGCCCGGTGACCCTGCTCCTCGAATCCTGAGCCGCGTCGCTTCACCGTTCCCTGATCCGCACCTCAGGTTGTCTTCAGCCCGGTCTGGGCAGGATACGGGCATGGACACGCGCTTCGGTGAAGAGCAGGTCAGCACGGCGAACGACACCTGGGTCGTCGATCGGCTCCGGCGGCGGTTCTGTCGCATCCCGCGCGGCTCCGACCCCTCGGACCCGCGCCTCCCCGTCCGCTGGCTGCCCTACCACCGCGCGTGGCGCGACGCCCGCACCGGTGCGCTCACCCTGACCCTCGACCGCGCCGAGACGCGGCGGCTGCGCATCACCCCGCTCACCTGACCCCGCGGCCGGCGTTCGGCGCCGGCGCGTCGCGTGCGGACACGCGACGAGGACGGTGGGCTGGCGGACGCGTCGGACCTGCGGCGGCCTCGCAGCCCGCCGGTACGCTGGGGCCGCGATGCCCGAAGCCACCGACGCGCCGGCCCCCCCGGCCGACGCCGGTGCGGACGTCGAGGCGCTGCTCGCCGAGCTGAACCCCGTCCAGCGCGAGGCCGCCACCGCCCCCGACGGGCCGCTGCTCATCGTCGCCGGCGCCGGGTCGGGCAAGACCCGGGTCCTCACCCACCGGATCGCGTACCTCATCGCCACCCGCCGCGTGTCCCCGTTCGGGCTGCTCGCCATCACCTTCACGAACAAGGCGGCCGGGGAGATGAAGGAGCGGGTCGCGACGCTCGTCGGCGACGTGGCCCAGCGCATGTGGGTCTCGACGTTCCACTCGGCGTGCGCCCGCATCCTGCGCCGCGAGGCCGCCCGGGTCGGGCTGCGCTCGTCGTTCACCATCTACGACCAGGCCGACGCCGTCCGCCTGACCGACTACGTGCGGCGCGACCTCGAACCTCGACCCGAAGCGGTTCCCGCCCCGGCAGCTGCACGGCCGAATCTCGGCGTACAAGAACGAGCTGCTCACCCCCGACGAGGTCGCCGACTCGGCGGTCGACGCCCCCGGAGCGTCGACACGCCGACGTGTACCGCGAGTACCAGCGTCGCCTCCTCGAGGCGTCCGCCGTCGACTTCGACGACCTGCTGCTCCTCGCCGTGCGCCTGTTCCGCGAGCACCCCGACGCCCTCGCCCGGTGGCGGCACCGCTTCGCGCACGTCCTCGTCGACGAGTTCCAGGACACGAACCTCGCCCAGTGGGAGCTCGTGCGCCTCCTCACCGCCGAGCACCGCCACGTCATGGTCGTCGGCGACGCCGACCAGGCCGTGTACGGGTTCCGGGGCGCCGACTACCGCAACCTGCTGCGCTTCGAGGAGACGTTCCCCGACGCCACGGTGATCGTCCTCGAGCAGAACTACCGGTCGACGCAGGCCATCCTCGACGCCGCGAACGCGGTGATCGCCCACAACGCGGCGCGTCGCCCCAAGCATCTCTGGACCGAGCAGATCGGCGGGGAGCTGCTCACCCAGTACCAGGCGGAGGACGAGCACGACGAGGCGGCGTTCTGCGCCCACGAGGCGCAGCGCCTCACCGACACCGAGCACTACCGGTACGGCGACCTCGCCATCTTCTACCGCACGAACGCGCAGAGCCGCGTCCTCGAGGAGGCGCTCGTGCGCGGCGGCGTCCCGTACCGCGGTCTACGGCGGCGTGAAGTTCTACGACCGCCGCGAGGTCAAGGACGTCCTCGCCTACCTCCGGGCCCTCGTGAACCCCGACGACGAGGTGTCGTGGAAGCGCATCGTGAACGTCCCCAAGCGCGGCGTCGGGGACACGTCGGTCGGCAAGATCGACGCGTACGCCCACACCGCCGGCCTCACGTTCCGCGACGCGCTCCGTGAGGCCGCGGTCGCCGGGGTCACCGGCAAGGCGCTCGGCGGGATCCAGGACCTCCTCGACCTCGTGACCCTCTTCGAGCGGGCCGCGACCGACGGCATCGCCCCCGCCGCGACGGCCATCCTCGAGCACTCCGGGTACCTCGCCGAGCTCGAGGCGGAACGCTCCATCGAGGCGCAGGGGCGCATCGAGAACCTCGCCGAGCTCGTCGGGGTGTGCCGCGAGTTCGACACCGCGCTCGACGCCGGCGACCTCACCGGCCTGCCCGCCATCGCCGGAGTGGGCACCGGCGACGGCGACGGGCCCGCGGTCGCGCCGACCGGCACGGCCCGCATCGCCGCGTTCCTCGAGGCCGTGTCCCTGATCACCGACCTCGACACCGCCGAAGGCGAGGGGGAGGACCACAGCGCCGTCACCCTCATGACCCTCCACACGGCGAAGGGTCTCGAGTTTCCGGTGGTGTTCCTCGCCGGTCTCGAGGACGGCGTGTTCCCGCACCTGCGCAGCCTCGGGGACCCCGAGTCGCTCGAGGAGGAGCGACGCCTCTGCTACGTCGGGATCACCCCGCGCGGGAGCGGCTCTACCTGTGCCACGCGTGGCGGCGCACCCTCTACGGCGCCACCGACTACTACTCGCCCAGCCGGTTCCTCGGCGAGATCCCCGAGGAGCTCGTGCACGCCGTCGGGCAGGACCGCCCCCGCGGCAGCGGGCTCGGCGCGCACCGCGACGCCGTCGTCGACGCGGCGCTGCGGGCCGGCGCGGACGCCGCCCGCGGCGTCGACCCGGGCTTCCGGGTCGGTGACGACGTGGTCCACGACACGTTCGGTGAAGGGGTGGTGCTCGACATCGAGGGTCGCGGCGACAGCGCCGAGGCGGTCGTGCGGTTCCGGGAGGCCGGGGAGAAGCGGCTGCTCCTCGCGTGGGCTCCGCTGCGTCGCCCGAGCGCCTGAGCGTCGTCCGACGCGCGGGCGGCGGCGACCGTCGGCCGCCGCCGCCCGAGGACTACGCCGGGGGGGTGCGCAGCTTGAACTGGGCGCCGGCCGGGTCCGTCACCGTGGCCAGCCGCCCGTAGGGGGTGTCGTCGGGCCCCAGCACCAGCGAGCCGCCGAGCGCCTGGGCCTTCGCGACCGTGGCGTCGGCGTCGTCGACCTCCCAGTAGATGGACCAGTGCGCGGGCACACCCTCGGGGAGGAAGGCGCTGGCGTCCATGATCCCGGCGAGCTCCCCGTCCCCGCTGGGGTCGAGCATCGTCGTGTAGCGAAACTCGTCGGTGTCGCCCACGGTGTTCGTCTCCCAGTGGAACACGGACCGGTAGAACGCGACCGCCGCCGCGTGGTCCCGGGTGAACAGCTCGCACCAGCTCGGGGCGCCGTGCTCGTTCAGCACCGTGAAGCCGGGGAACGTCCCGGGCTGCCAGGCGCCGACCCGCGCGCCGGTCGGGTCGGCGAGCACGGCCTGGGTGCCGAGATCGGCGACGGGCATCGGCGGGTCGACCTGCGCACCATGGGCTTCGGCGAGCTCGACCGTCTTGGCCATGTCGTCGGTGCAGAGGTAGATGCTCCAGATGTTCTGGGCCGGCTGGTCACCCATGCCGCCCATGCCACCCGCGGTCGGGATGCCGTCGCGGGTGAACATGAAGTAGCCGCCGAACTCCGCGTTGGGCGCCTGCGCCTCCCAGCCGAGCAGCTCGCCGTAGAAGCGGCGGCTGCCCTCGACATCGGAGGTCCACAGGTCGGCCCAGCAGGGCGATCCGATCGGGGGGTGGTCACGGGTGGGCATGGTCGCTCCTCAGGGTCCGGTGGGCGAGGTTCGCTGGTCAGACGGCGCACCGCCGACGGAATCATCGATACCCCGCGCGGGGGCTGACGTACCGCGAGGATCGGTTGTTGGCCGATGAGTTGGCGCGCCGGCGTGCGTCCACCCGGTGATGGCCCCGCTGCAGCGCTGGTGTCGCGCCACGGTCGTGGAGCCGGACGGCACGGTGTGGGGCGGCGTCGTGCTCGAGGGCTCGGGCGCCCCGGACCTCGCCGCGGTGGACGCCGTCGCCCGCCTCGCGCGGCGCGCCGCCCGCCGCGGTGCCCGCCTCACCCTGACCGAGGTCTCGTCGGCGATGCGCGAGCTCCTCGACCTCGCGGCTCTAGGCGTCGAGGTGGTCGGGCAGCCCGAACGCGGGGAACAGCGGCGCGCCGTCCAGGGTCAGGAACGAGTTGATCGTCGCGACCTTCCCGCCTGAGATCTCGAGCACGACCAGCGCCCACGGGGCGTACCCGCCTGCCGGGTCGCGCCGGTACTGCCCGAACGCCGGGCAGCCGTTCGCGGACACGGGCAGGAGCCGCGAGCCGCGACAGCCGCTCGGCCCCGGCTGGACCATCCACTCGCCGATGTGGCGCGCCCCCTGCAGCCACATCGCGAACGGGGGCATCGACTGGACCGCGTCCTCGTGCAGCAGCGTCACGAGCCGCTCGACGTCGTAGCGCTCGAATGCGTCGACGTACCGGTCCAGCAGCGCGGCGTCGGCGTCGTCCAGGTCGGCGCGGCCCGGCTCCTCGGGCAGGGCGCTCAGCGAGGCGCGGGCCCGCTGCAGCGCGCTGTTCACCGCGGCGGTCGTCGTGTCGAGGAGCTCGGCTACCTCGGTCACCTGCCAGCGCAGCACCTCGCAGAGGATCAGCGCGGCCCGCTGCCGGGCCGGCAGGTGCTGCAGCGCGGTGACGAACGCCAGGCGGATCGACTCGCGGTACTCGGCGACCTCGGCCGGATCCGTGGTCTCGGGCGCGACGCGGGCGTCCGCGATCGGGGTGACCCACGTCGCCTCCGGCAGCGTCGGACCGAGCCGGGACTCGTCCGGCGGCGACGCCGGCCCGAGCTCCATCGGGCGGGCCCGCCGCTGGACGTGGCGGTGCATGTCGATGCACACATTCGTGGCGATCCGGTACAGCCACGACCGCACACTGGCGCGACCCTCGAAGTCGTCGGCGTGGCGCCAGGCCCGCACCATCGTCTCCTGGACGGCATCCTCGGCCTCGAAGCCGGAGCCAAGCATGCGGTAGCAGTAGCCCGTCAGCTCCTTGCGGAAGGACTCCAAGTCGGCGGGCGCCAACGGCGCCGCAGCGGTCACGGCTCCACATGGTACCGACGGGCGCTCGAGCACGGCTTCGGCCATCGCCCATCAGACGGGACGAACCGGCCGAACTCATCGGTCCCGGCGAGGGCGCCGGCGGGCCTGGCCGGGGGGCTCAGCTGACCGGGAGCGGCTCCGGCGCGGGGACGACGTGGCGGAAGTCCACGATCACGCCGCCCGCCTCGGCGCCGCCGAGCGGCAGCGTCAGCTGGTAGCGGTCGAGCTCCCGGCTCACCAGCGCCGCCCCGTGGCAGTCCACGAACGTGTGCTGGTTCGACACCCACTTCACCGTGCAGGACTGGGTGCCGGGGCGGCGCGCGACCAGCGCGACGAGCTGGTTGTTCTCCAGGTCGACCCAGTAGCCGATGCCCCCGAACGGGTGCGGGTAGTAGGCGGGACCTTCGCTGTGGACGTTGTTGCGCAGGTCCGCCGCCAACCCGACGTAGATCGGGCCGGGCTTGGGTGTCGCCTGCCCGCCGCCCGTCGAGAAGAACAGCACGACGGCGAACACCGCGGCGGCGAGGACCACCGCCGCGCCGGTCACGAGCAGCAACGTACGGTCCGACCGTGCGGGGGGCACCCGCCTTGGGTACCTGCCGTCGCTTGGCCGGGTCCACTCGGGCCCGCGTAGTGTGGGCGGCGCCGGCTCGCCGTCGCAGCCGAGGGAGACCATGCAGCGGCGCTACCGCGTCATCATCGCCAAACCCGGCCTCGACGGCCACGATCGCGGCGCCAAGGTCATCGCCCGGGCCCTGCGGGACGCCGGCTTCGAGGTCATCTACACCGGGCTGTTCCAGACCCCGGAGCAGGTGGTGGCGGCGTGCCTCCAAGAAGACGCCGACGCCGTCGGCCTCTCCATCCTCTCGGGGGCGCACCTCACCCTCTTCCCCCGGGTCGTCGAGCTCCTCGCCGAGGCGGGTCGCGACGACGTCCTCGTCTTCGGGGGCGGGATCATCCCGCCCGACGACCAGGCGACGCTCGAGGCGGCCGGCGTCGACCGCGTCTTCACCCCCGGCGCGGCCCTGACCGACATCACCGCGTGGCTCGAGGACACGCTCGACGCCCGCCAGTCCGTGGCGCGCTCGACTCGACCGATTCCCAGGAGTCTTCGTGGACCTCTTCGAGTACCAAGGCAAGCAGCTCTTCGCGCGGTACGGCATCCCCGTGTCGCCCGGCGAGCCGGCGCGCACCGTCGACGAGGCCGTCGCCGCCGCCGACCGGATCGGCTACCCCGTCGTCGTGAAGGCCCAGGTGCATGTCGGCGGACGCGGCAAGGCCGGCGGGATCCAGCTCGCCGACGACGCGGCCGCGTGCCGGACGCACGCCGACGCCATCCTCGGCATGCACATCAAGGGCCACATCGTGGAGCTCGTCTGGATCGAGCAGGCGAGCGACATCGCCCGCGAGTACTACGCGTCGTTCACGCTTGACCGCTCCGCGAAGCGTCACCTCGGAATGCTGTCCTCCCAAGGCGGCGTCGAGATCGAGGAGGTCGCGGCCACGAACCCCGACGCGATCGCCCGGCTCCACGTCGACCCCGTCGAGGGGCTCAGCCCCACCCGGTGCGAGGAGTGGGTGGACGCCGCCGGGCTCGACCCCGGCGCCCGCGCCGGCGCCATCGAGATCCTCCAGCAGCTCTGGCGCTGCTACGAGGACGCCGACGCCGACCTCGTCGAGGTCAACCCGCTGATCCTCACCACCGACGGGCGGGTGCGCGCGCTCGACGCCAAGGTCACCCTCGACGCCAACTCGGTGTTCCGCCACCCCGAGTACGAGGAGTACGAGCAGACCCAGCCCCGCGACCTCCGCGAGCAGGAGGCCTTCGCGAAGGGCCTCCAGTACGTCGGGCTCGAAGGCACCGTCGGGGTCATCGCCAACGGCGCCGGGCTCGCCATGAGCACGGTCGACGTCGTCAACGAGGTCGGAGGGAAGCCCGCCAACTTCCTCGACATCGGCGGCGGCGCCAACGCCGACGTGATGGCGAACGCCCTTGAGGTCATCAACCACGACGCCGACGTCCACGCCATCTTCATCAACATCTTCGGCGGCATCACCAAGGGCGAGGAGGTGGCCACCGGGATCGTGCAGGCCCTCGACCGGGTCGACATCGCCTCGCCGATCGTCATCCGCCTCGACGGCACGAACGCCGAGGAGGGCCGCGCCATCCTCCAACCCCACCTGTCCGACCGGCTCCGACTCGAGCCGACGATGCTCGACGCCGCCCGCGCCGTCGTCACCCTGGCGGAGGAGGCGACGCGCCCGTGAGCATCTTCGTCGACGAGCACACCAAGGTCGTCTACCAGGGCCTCACCGGGTCGCAGGGACGCTTCTACGGCCGGCTCAACCGCGAGTACGGCACCCAGGTCGTCGCCGGCACCAACCCGAAGAAGGCCGGCACCGACGTCGACGGCATCCCCGTCTTCGCCACCGTCGCGGAGGCGGTGCGCGCCACGGGCGCCACCGCGTCGTGCGTGTTCATCCCCGCGGCCGGGGTGAAGGACGCCGTCCTCGACGCCGCGACCGGCGGCGTCGAGTTCATCGTCGTGATCACCGAAGGCGTCCCCATGCACGACGAGGCCTGGTTCTTCAACGAGCTGCGGCGCGACCACCCGCAGGTGCGGCTCCTCGGCCCGAACTGCCCGGGGATCATCAGCCCCGGCCGCTGCAACATCGGCATCACCGCCGGGCACATCGCCAAGGCCGGCGGGCCCGTCGGGATCGTCAGCCGCTCCGGGACCCTCACCTACCAGGCGCTCTACGAGCTCCGCCAGCAAGACATCGGCGTGACGACCTGCGTCGGGATCGGCGGCGACCCGGTGCCCGGCACCAGCTTCATCGACTGCCTGCAGGCCTTCGAGGCCGACCCCGACACCCGCGCGGTGATGATGATCGGCGAGATCGGCGGGTCCGCCGAGGAGGAAGCCGCCGAGTACATCAAGGCCGAGATGAGCAAGCCAGTCGTCGCCTACATCGCGGGAGTCACCGCGCCCGCCGGGAAGAAGATGGGCCACGCCGGCGCGATCGTCTCGGGGGGGAAAGGCACCGCGCAGGCCAAGATCGACGCGCTGCGCGACGCCGGCGCGCAGGTCGGCATGAACCCGACCGCGGCCGGGGCGCTGATGGTCGACGTCGTCGCCGGCTTCTGAGCAGCGACGCGTAGGCTGACCACGGTGACGAACCTCCCGCCTCCGCCCGCGGCACCGCCGCCCGCCGCACCACCACCGCCCCCACCGCCGGCGGGCGGGTGGTACGCGCCAACGCCGGGCGCGCAGCCGACCACGACGAACGGGTTCGCGGTCGCCTCGCTCGTCCTCGGCATCGCGGTGCTCTGCACCGGGATCATCGGCGGGATCCTCGCCGTGATCTTCGGCAACCTGGCGCTCAGCCGCATCGCCGAGTCCGCCGGCCGCCAGCGGGGCCGCGGGCTCGCGATCGCCGGCATCGTGCTCGGCTGGATCGGCATCGGGCTGACCGCGATCGCGGCCATCGCCTGGCTGGTCTACGGGATCACGAACCTCTAAGCGCTCGGCGGCGCGTCACTGTCGGCGGGTTCGTGCAGCATCGGGCCGAGCCCGGTCGCGATCGCGAGCAGCGCCACCGCGCCCAGCGCGTAGTAGCCGGCGCGGCCGAGGTCATCGGCGGTGGCGTCGAGGAAGATCGCGCTGACGCTCACCACGACGGCGATCACCCCGATCCACACCGATCCTCGTCGCTTGTTGCCCGTGCCGGCGAGGGCGAGCAGCGCTCCGACCGTCGCGGCGAGCAGCCCGCCGAGCAGCACGCTGTGCTCGTTCGGCCCCAGCACGGACGCCGCGGCGAACCCCTCGATCGCGCCGACGACGAGGAACGCCACCGCCGCGCCCGTGTACTTGCGTCGGATGAGCACTCCGCCGATCACGACGAACCCGACCCCGAGGACCAACGCGATGCCGGCCTCGACGTCACCCGTGCGCGTGATCAGGCTGCCGATGTTCTGTCCGATGAACGACGGGCTGGTGACCGAGGTCTGCGCCGCCGGGTTCGCGGCGATGTCGAACGGCAACAGGACCGGCACCAACGTCTGGGCGTCCACCGCGCCCGGATGGGTGGTCTCGAACTGCCGGTGCGCCTCGAACTGGATGTAGGAGCACGCGAACAGCAGGAACAGCGCGAGGAACACGGCGCGTCCACGCGTCCAGAGCAGCGAATACAGCGCGAGGTAGATGAGCGCGCTGAGGAGGTAGACGAGCCGGAACCAGGAGGCGCCCGGCTGGTTGTTGCCGTAGAAGACGAACAGCCAGAACAGCGGGACGGTGAACACGAGCGCGACCACCGCCGCGCCGCGTGTCGGGCCGACGACGAACGCCCCCACCCCCAGCGCGACCAGCGCCAGCGCGCCGTTGAGCAGCAGGGCGGGCAGCGTCGGGTTCACGCTCGTCACCTGGTGGATGAGCTCCTCGACCGCCAGCACCGCGAACGCCCCCGCGCCGGCGCCCAGCACGTGCGCCACGCCGCTCGGAGGTCGGGTCCGCGCCCGCCAACCGAGATCCAACGCCGATCCGGATGTGTCAGCCACGAGCGCCGCCCCCTGTCGTCACGGTTGGTCGGTCAGCCTGCCCGACCGCGGCCCGAGGGGCAAGACGATCGACGGCGGACCCTAGCCCGATGTCGCGGGAGAGCCACCCGACGCGGCAGGGCGCCGGCATCATCCTGCGGAGGTTGACGCCGACGCCCGAACCGAGACCGCCTCGCGGGCCTAGGCGTTGCTCTCCTGGAAGTTGAGGAACGCGCCCGCGACCAGCCCGATCGTGGCCAGCAAGCCGATGAAGATGCCGAACTTGCGGCTCTTGCTGATACCCGTTCCACGCCAACGAGAAGTCCCCGGTACGTTCGGGCCCGCGATGACCTTGATGAGCACGAAGAGGAAGGCGACGGCCGCGACGCCGAGCAGGATCTGCGCCAGGGTGACGTTCCCGAACTTGGCGGGGATCTCGACGCCGAGGGCCTTCATCACCACGTAGGCCAGCATCACGAGCCCAAGCAACACGGCCAGCAGCGTGATCGTGAAGTGCCACGCGCTCCAAGACACGCTACTGGTCACGAGACCAGCGCCTGCCGGTGAAACCGAGCCAGTTGAAGAACGAGAAGATGAACAAGACGATCGCGCTGACGCCGATGACCTGGTCGCCTCGGGTCAGCTTGCTGAGATCCATGCCGTTTCCCTCCAAGAGGAAGCCGCGCCCAACGGGGCAAGAGCCGTATGCAGCACAGCACGGCGGTTGGGCAAATGCAAGCACTGGACTCGTCGGGAACGGCCGCGCCATACGCAGGCCTAGCGCCGGAGGGTCAGATAGCCTCCGAGCGCCAGCGCGGCGGACGCGACCGCTCCAGCGTAGATGCCGACGTCGCGCGTCTTGGTGATCACGATCTGGACGGCACCGAGCCCGCTGGCGTCGGGGATGCCGAACGTGCCGAGGGTGATGTTGGCGCCGACGGCCAGCTTGATGGCCACGAGCAGAAACGCGAGCGTTCCCAGCGCGGTGAGCACCCGTCCCGGCGTGTCGGAGTCGGGCACGTCGAGCCCGGCGGTGCGAAAGCCGACATAGACCAGCATCGACACGCCGAGGAGGACCGCGACGAGCGGCAGCGGGTAGCTCCAGGCGTTCCCCGTGACGTGGTACGGGCCCGTGGGCTCGCGGACGCCGTTCACCCGCAGCGTGGAGATTCGCCCTCCCAGCCAGTGCAGGAACGAGACGGCGAAGAGCGCGACGCCGCCGACGGCGATGAGCCGCTCTCCTGGTTCCAGCCGCTGCAACGCACGCCCCTGTCCTCGCCCGCGGGTCCGCCGGTGCGAGCCGACCACGGTCGCCGCCGCGGCGCAAACCCGGACCGCGGGTGCGAGATTGGCGCGGCTCGGCCTCGGCTACGTTCGAGCCGTGCGGCGACTCGGGGTGCTGGCGTCCGGCACGGGGACGATCCTGCAGGCCATCCTCGACGCCGGGCTCCCCGTCGGGGTCGTCGTCGTCGACCGGCCCTGTGCCGCGACCGAGCGGGCGCTGGCCGCGGGGGCACCGGTCGAGCTCGTCGAGCGGACCTCGTTCGGACCCGACTTCGACCGGGTCGCGTACAGCCACCGGGTCGTCGACGCGCTCGAAGCGCCACGAGGTCGACCTCGTCGCCATGGCCGGCTTCGGCACCATCCTCGCCGAGCCGGTCCATGCGGCGTTCGGCGGGCAGATCGTGAACACCCATCCGGCGCTGCTGCCCGCGTTCAAGGGCTGGCACGCGGTCGAGGACGCGCTCGCCGCGGGCGTGAAGGTGACCGGCTGGACGGCGCACCTCGCCACGGTCGAGGTCGACGACGGCCCGATCCTCGCGCAGGAGGCCGTGCCCGTCTTCGCCGACGACACCGTCGACTCGCTGCACGAGCGCATCAAAGAGGTCGAGCGGCGCCGCTACCCCGAGGTGCTGCGAGCCCTGCTCGAAGGACGGACCCCATGACCCGCCGGGCGCTGCTGTCGGTCTTCGACCGGACCGATCTCGCCCGCGTTCGCGACGGGGCTCCAGGCGCTCGGGTTCGAGCTCGTGGCGTCGGGTGGGACCGCGGCGGCGCTCGGCGACGCCGGGCTGCCGGTCACCACCGTCGAATTGCTGACCGGCGCCCCCGAGATGCTCGGCGGCCGGGTCAAGACCCTCCATCCCCGAGTGCACGGCGGGCTGCTCGCCGATCTCGGGAACCCGGACCACCGGGCCGACCTCGAGCGCCTCGGCGTCGAGCCGTTCGAGCTCGTGGTGAGCAACCTCTACCCGTTCACGACCCAGCCCGAGATCGAGATGATCGACATCGGCGGGCCGGCGATGGTGCGGGCCGCGGCGAAGAACCACGCGTGGGTCGGGGTCGTGACGAGCCCCGACCAGTACGACGCGGTGCTCGCCGAGCTGCAGGACCGTGATGGGCCGCTCTCGGACGAGACGCGCCGCCGGTTGGCGCGCGAGGCGTTCGCCCGCACCGCGGCGTACGACGCGGCGATCGTGGCGTGGCTCGAGGACGACGCGCTGCTCCCCGAGCACCTCGTCTTCGCCCTGGAGCGCACCGACGACGCGCTGCGCTACGGCGAGAACCCGCATCAGGCCGCGGCGCGGTACCGGCTGGTCGGCACGACGTCGTGGTGGGACGCGGTCCGCCAGCACAGCGGCGTCGCGCTGTCCTACCTGAACTTCTACGACACCGACGCGGCGTGGCGTCTCGTGCACGACCTCGGCACGCGCCCGGCGTGCGCCATCATCAAGCACGCCAACCCGTGCGGCGTCGCCGTCGCCGACACCCTCGCCGACGCGTACACCCGGGCGCTGGCCTGCGACGAGCAGTCCGCGTTCGGCGGGGTCGTCGCCGTCAACCGTCCGCTCGACGCCGCGACCGCCGAGGCGATGGTGTCCGGCCCCCAAGCCGACGTGGTGATCGCCCCCGCGTACGACGACGGGACCGTCGACGCGCTGATCGGCCGGCGCAGGAACACGCGCCTGCTCGAGGGCCCGCCCCCCGAGCCGACCGAGCCGCGACGTCCGCCAGCTCTCCGGCGGGTTCCTGATCCAGGAGCCGCACCGCTTCGTCGCCGGCCGCGACGACTGGCGGGTCGTCACGAAGGTCGCCCCGACCGACGCGCAGTGGCGCGACGCCGAGCTGGCCTGGCGGCTCTGCGGCCACGTGAAGTCGAACGCGATCGTGCTCGTCAAGGACGGTCAGGCGGTGGGGATCGGCGCCGGGCAGCAAAAGCGCGTCGACTCGGCCGACGATCGCGGCGCGCAAGGCCGCCGGCCGCGCGGCCGGGTGGGGCGTGCGCCAGCGACGCGTTCTACCCGTTCCCCGACGGGCTCGAGGCCGCCGCAGCCGCCGGCGTCGCGGTCGTCGTCCAGCCCGGCGGCGCGATGCGCGACGACGAGCTCACCCGCCGCGCCGACGAGCTCGGCCTCGCGATGGTGCTCACCGGCGAACGGCACTTCCTGCACTGATGCCCGCCCGACTCCTCCCCGGGGCGCCCGTGTCCGACGCGGTGTTCGCCGACCTCGCGCCCCGCATCCAGCGGCTCATCGACGCCGGACGTCCCCCCGGCCTCGCCACGATCCTCGTCGGCAACGAATCGGCCAGCGCGGGCTACATCCGCATGAAGCAGGACAAGGCGGCCGAGCTCGGGTTCACCTCCCCGCACGTGCACCTCGGCGACGACGCCACCCAAGCCGAGCTCCTCGACGCCATCCATCGCTTCAACGACGACCCGGCCGTGCACGCCATGCTCGTCCAGCACCCCACCCCACCCCAGATCGACTACGAGGCGGCGCTGCTGACGATCGACCCCGACAAGGACGTCGACGGCCTCCACCCGGTCAACATGGGCCGCCTCGCGCTCTCCATGCCCGGCCCGGTGCCCTGCACCCCCGCCGGCATCGAGGCGCTGCTCGCCCACTACGAGATCCCCGTCGCCGGACACGAGGTCTGCATCCTCGGCCGGGGCACCACCCTCGGGCGGCCGCTGGCGCTGCTGCTCTCCCAGAAGCGCCCCACCGCCAACGCCGCCGTGACCGTCGTGCACACCGGCGTCCCCGACTGGCCCGCCTACACCCGCCGGGCCGAGATCGTCGTCGCCGCCGCCGGGGTGCCCGGGATCCTCCAGCCGGAGCACCTCACCCCAGGCACCGTCGTGGTCGGGGGCGGGGTCCGCTACGAGGGCCGCAAGCTGCTCCCCGACGTCGACGAGCGCTGCGAGGAGGTGGCCGGCGCCATCACCCCCCGGCTGGGTGGCGTCGGACCCACCACGATCGCGATGCTGTTCCGCAACGCGGTGGAAGCCGCCGAGCGGAGCGGGGCACGATGAGCGTTGAACCGGTTGCTGAACACGAGAGCACCTGCCCGCTCTGCGGCGCCGCGACCGCGGGCGCGGCGCGCCGCTGCCCGTCGTGCGGCTGGTCGCTCGCCGGTGTCGACGGCCGGCCCGGTCCGTATTCTCGGGTCGCGCTGTGGTGGACTGGCGCGGGGTTCCTCGCCGTGTACCTCATCACGCTGGCGATCGTCGCCCTGGGGCACTGACGGGCGAGGGGCAGGAGACACACCGGATGGCCGAGAAGATCACGATGGTCGACGGCACGCTCACTGTGCCCGACGAACCCTTCATCCCCTTCATCGAGGGCGACGGCACCGGCGTCGACATCTGGCCCGCGGCGCAACGAGTCCTCGACGCCGCGGTCGAGCGCTGCTACGCCGGGAAGCGTCGCCTCGCGTGGGAAGAGGTCCTCGCCGGCGAGAAGGCGTTCAACGCCACCGGCAGCTGGCTGCCCGACGAGACCGTCGACACCTTCCGCGACCGCCTCATCGGCATCAAGGGGCCGCTCACCACGCCCGTCGGCGGCGGGATCCGGTCCCTGAACGTCGCGTTGCGCCAGGTGCTCGACCTGTACGTGTGCCTGCGCCCCGTCCGCTGGTACCCCGGTGTGCCGTCCCCGGTGAAGCGCCCCGACCTCGTCGACATCGTCATCTTCCGTGAGAACACCGAGGACATCTACGCCGGGCTCGAGGTCGAAGAAGGCACCCCGGAGGCCCTGAAGCTCATCGCGACGCTCGACCGCGACCTGGGCTGGAAGATCCGACCGGACTCGGGGATCGGCATCAAGCCGGTGTCGATCACCGGCTCGAAGCGGCTGGTCCGGGCCGCGATCCAGTACGCCATCGACCGTCACCGCACGAGCGTCACGCTCGTGCACAAGGGCAACATCCAGAAGTTCACCGAAGGCGCGTTCCGCAACTGGGGCTACGAGGTCACCCGTGACGAGTTCGCCGACGTCGCCGTCACGTGGGACGACTGTCACGGCGACCCGGGCGACAAGATCCTCGTGAAGGACAACATCGCCGACATCACCCTCCAGCAGGTGCTCACCCGACCCGAGGACTTCGACGTCGTCGCGACGACGAACCTCAACGGCGACTACCTCTCCGACGCCCTCGCCGCGCAGGTCGGCGGGATCGGCATCGCGCCGGGCGGCAACATCAACTACGTGACCGGGCACGGCATCTTCGAGGCGACGCACGGCACGGCGCCCAAGTACGCCGGGCAGGACAAGGTCAACCCGTCGTCGCTGCTGCTCTCCGGCGTGATGATGCTCGAGCACCTCGGCTGGCAGGAGCCCGCCGACCTCATCACGAAGGCGTTCGAGGCCACCATCGCCGACAAGGTGGTGACCTACGACTTCGCTCGGCTCATGGAGGGCGCACACGAGGTCAAGACCTCGCAGTTCGCGGACGCGATCATCGAGCACCTGTAGCCGCGGCGGTCACCCCCGGTCGTCCGCAGCCAGCCGTCGGAGGCGTGCGTGCTGCTCGCCGAGCTGAACATCCGTCACAGCCGCCGGCACATGCCGACCCGCCGGGTCGCGCTCGGCGACGCCTACCTGCCGCTCAGCGGGCCGGCGTGGGGGGCCGTCCTGCTCGCCGCCGTCACCGCCGAGCACGTCAACGGCCTCGACGAGGAGCAGCTCGACTTGCTGCCCCGCCTCATCCACGACGCGGCCGACGGGCTCACCGTCCCCCGGATCGCGTTGCGGTACCGGCTGCAGACCGACAGCCACGGGCTCGACCGGTCCCGGCACCGCATCGTGAGCGAGTCGGGCCTCCGGACCGATCCGGCCGTGGTCCTCGAGCTCGACCGGCACGGCGCGCCCGTCCCGCAGCTGCTCGGCGCGGTGCTCGCCGCCGCGGCGCTGCCCCCGTCGGCGCGCCGCATCGCGTTGCGCGCCGTCGAGGACGCGGTGCAGCGTCCCGTGCTGCCCGAGGGGCTCGTCGTGCGGCGCCTCTACGAGGGGGTGCCCGGGCTCCAGCCCTTCGCACCCCGCGCCGCCAACGGTGACGGGGACGCGGACGCCAGCGCCTGGCGGGGCGTGCCCGCGGAGCGGCGCTGGGCGATGGAGGTCCTCGGCCTCAAGGCCGGGATGGCCGTCGAGCGGCGCGACGTCCAGGCCCGCTTCCGTCGCCTCGTGATCCTCGCCCACCCCGACCACGGCGGCGCGCGGGCCGGCGCCGCCGAGCGGCTCGCCGAGCTGACCGACGCACGCGAGGTGCTCTTCGCCGTCACGTCCAAGACACCGGAGTCGGCGGGCGCGGGACGCACCGGGTAGGTTCCGGGCTCCATGGCGACTCGCGCGGTGCACGTCACCGTCACCGGCGCCGCCGGCCAGATCGGGTACGCGCTCGTCCACCGGATCGCGGCCGGCGAGCTGCTCGGCCACGAGCAGCCGGTCGTGCTGCGCCTCCTCGAGATCGAGCCCGCCATGGGCGCCCTCGAAGGCGTCGTCATGGAGCTCGAGGACGGGGCGCACCCGCTCCTCGAGGGCATCGAAGCCACCGCCGACGTCGACCACGCGTTCACCGGCGCGTCCTGGTGCCTCCTCGTCGGGTCGGTGCCCCGCAAGGCCGGGATGGAGCGACGCGACCTGCTCTCGGTGAACGGCGGCATCTTCCAGCCCCAGGGTCGGGCCATCAACGAGCACGCCGCGAGCGACGTCCGGATCCTCGTCGTCGGCAACCCGTGCAACACCAACTGCCTCATCGCCCGCAGCAACGCCCCGGACGTGCCCGACGACCGCTGGTTCGCGATGACCCGCCTCGACGAGAACCGCGCCAAGACCCAGCTCGCCAAGAAGGCCGGGGTCCCGACCCGGGCGGTGACGAACGTCGCGATCTGGGGCAACCACTCGGCCACCCAGTTCCCCGACTGGTTCCACGCCCGCATCGACGGCCAGCTCGTGCCCGAGGTGATCACCGACGACGACTGGCTGCGCGGCGCGTTCCTCGAGACCGTGCAGAAGCGCGGCGCGGCGGTCATCGCGGCCCGCGGCGCCTCGTCGGCCGCGTCCGCCGCGCACGCCGCCCTCGAATCGGTGAACAGCATCTGGCGACCCACCCCGAAGGGGGACTGGCACTCGCTCGCCGTGGTCAGCCACGGCGAGTACGGCGTCCCCGAGGGTCTGCAGTGCGGCTACCCGGTGCGCAGCGACGGGTCCGACTGCCACGTCGTCGTCGGGATCGACCACGACGAGTTCGCGCTCGAGCGCATCCGGGCCTCGACCGATGAGCTCGCGCAAGAGCGCGACGAGGTGCGCGACCTGCTCGGCTGACCGTCCGCGCCTGCGTCGACGGGGCGCGCCACGATGAGGCGGTGACGCCCACCGAGCCCGAGGAGCACGGCCGGGGCCGCGACCGTGCGCTCGCGTTCAGCGACGGGGTGTTCGCCATCGCCGCGACGCTGCTCGTGCTGAACCTCAAGGCCCCGCACCTCACGGGATCCAATCTCGACCAGCAGCTGCGCCACGCGCTCGGCAAGGATGGCGGTGTCCTGGTCGGGTTCGTGATCAGCTTCTACGTGATCGCCCGGTACTGGATGGTCCACCACCGCCTGTCGCTGCAGCTGCGCCGCGTCGACGGCCGGTTCATCATCATCAACCTGGTGCTCCTGGCGTTCATCGTGTTCCTCCCGTTCCCGGCCGAGATCATCGGCCTGTACGGGAGCACGGTCACGGCGGTCGTCTTGTACTCCGTGACGATGGTGGCGATCGGGGTGCTGTCGTTGTCGCTGTGGGAGTACGCGACCCGGGCGCAGCTCATGGGGCCGGTCCCGGCCGACCTGGTGCGGGCGACCCGCACCCGCTCGCTGATCCCGATCACGGTGTTCGGCAGCTCGATCCCCCTCGCGTTCGTCAGCCCGTCGGCGGCGCAGGTGTGGTGGGCGCTGCTCGTGGCGTACCCGGTGTTCGAGAGAGGCTTCGTGATGCGTCGCCTCCGGCGCGCTGGTCCGCCGCGGGCACCGTCCACCCCCGCCGGTGATCCGGGCCCCGCCGGCACGCAACCCGACCCGGGCCCGTCCGCGACGTAGGGCGCGTGGCTAGGCCGTGTCGCCCGGCGCGTTCAGCATCGGCGGGGCGCGCAGCCCGAGCTCGTTGCGCAGCGCGCCGAGGCGGGCCGCGGCCTCCGCGGTCATCTGCGCGTGCTCCACCTCGAGCATCTTGGTCTCGACGCTCGCCCCGCCGATCTCGGTCGCCGCCTGCGCACGCGCCAAACGCTTCTCGATCTTGGCGCGCACCTCGTCGAAGGTCGGCACGTCCTCACCGACGGACTCCGAGAGCTGACCCATCGCCTTGTTCATCTCTTCTTGCATCCGGGCCTGGTCGAGCTGGCTCAGCAGCGCCTGACGCTCCGCGAACTTCTTCTGCAACGCGGTCGAGTTCTGCACCACCGCAGCCTTGGCCTTCTCGGACGCCTGGCTGGTCTCGAGCAGCTGCCCGCGCAGCTGGGTGACCTGAGCTTCGAGGCTCACGATCTTGCTGGCGAACGCCTCAGCCGCCTGGTTGAACGAGATCGCCTTGTCGGCGTTCCCGGCCCGGGCCTCCTGGTCGCCGAGCAGCAGCGCCTGGCGGGCCGAGGCGTTCGCGCGCTCGAACTCCTCCATGGCCCGCTCGAGCTGGCGCTCGGTCTGCTTCTGGTTCGCGATGACGTTCGTGGCCTGCTCGAGAAGCCGTCGATGCTGGGCGCGGGCCTCGCGGATGGCCTGCTCCAGCTGCACCTTCGGGTCGGCGCTCTCCTCGAGGCGCATCCCGACCCGGGCGCCGAGGTACCGCCACCAGCGCTTCAGGGCGTCCCACATAGCCCTCCGAGCCTACGCCCCGCGCTCCCCGGCTCGGTGGCCGCGTGTCAGCACCGCGGCGCGGGCCAGCCCGGCGGGCCGTAGGTGTCGACCCACGACGCGACCGCGTCGATCACCCGGCCGGGGTTCTCGAGCTGGGGGGCGTGCCCGAGGTCGTCGAGGACCTCGAAGTCGACGTCGTGCGTCGCCGCGGCATGCCGCGCCGCGGCGAGGGGGACGAGCTCGTCGTCGGCTCCGTGGAGCAGCAGGGTGGGCCGGTGCGTGGCCGCGACGCCGAGATCCCGCTGCACACCGAACGCCAGGTAGGCGACGAGCGACCGGGCCGCCACGGCGTACGCCGGCGCCGCCTCGACCCAGCGGAGCCGTTCGGCGGTCAGCTCGATCATGCGGCGGCGCAGGTCGGCGTCGAGCGCCTCGGTGTGGCGCAGGCTCGCGGCGATCGAGAAGTCGACGAGCCGCTCCGCGCCGAGCGCGTCGCGCGCGCACCGCGATGACCCCGGCGCCGAGCGCCGGCACCGCGAGCGGCGCGAGCCACGCCATGCGCAGCCAGTCGCTCATCCCCGGACGCGGGTGGGGGACCGCGGGGTTGACGAGCACCAGGCCGCTGACGTGCTCGGGGTGCTCGGCGGTGACGCCGATGCCGATCGAGCCGCCCATCGAGTTCCCGACGACCAGTGACGGGCCGAGCCGGTCGAGGATGCGACGGACCAGCTGGCGCTGCCGGCCGAGCAGCGCCCGTCGGGCCGGGGCGCGCGTGCGCCCGAACCCGGCGAGGTCCACCGCGGTGACGACGGCGTCGAGGCGGTCCGCGAGCGGGGCGGCGAACGGCTCCCATGACAGCGTGTTCGCGCCGAGCCCGTGCAGGAGCAGCACCCGCCGGTCCGGGTCGCTGCTGGGCGCTCGCCACTCGACCGTGTGGACGGCGAGGCCGTCGGCGTCGAGGGTCCGCGCGGCGCCCGGCCGGGTGGGGGTGGCAGCGGCGCGCATCAGACGAGGCTATGCGTACGCTGCGGAGGGTGCCCGATCCGGAGGCTGCCGGCGAGGCCTGGTCGCTGGTGTTCGCCTGCCCCGGCGGGCCCGGCGGCTTCGTGCGCGTCGTGTGCTGGCCCGACCACGCCTGGTTCTGGGGCTACCTCGTGTCGCCCGCGGAGGGGCTCGTCGTGGTCCGCGACCACGACGTCGCGCCGCCACACGGCCGCTCCCCGGTGCTGCGGGCTGACGGGCTGTGGTGCGAGCTGACCGAGGAGACGCCGGGGGAGCACTGGTCGGTCGGGCTCGAGGCGTTCGGGGTGCGCCTCGACGACCCGCTCGACGCCGAGCACGGTGAGCGGGGGGAGCGGCTGCCGGTCGGGCTCGACGTCGAGTGGGAGACCGGTGCCGGTGCCTACGGCAGCGTGCACGGCGTGCTCCTCGTCGGCGCGGCCCGCCTCGACGTCGACGGCACCGGCGTCTTCGAGCACTCGTCGTTCACCGGGAACCCCTGGGTGGGCGCGTGGCGGCGGGTCACCTGGCAGCGCGACGCGACGCACGGCGGCGACCGTGGACGACGACGCGGTGGCCGTCGACGCGGACGCCGACCGGCTGCCGGTCGCGGTGCGGGCCGGCGGGGTGGCGTTCACGGTGACCGCGACCGCGGTGGTGCCGGCGACGAGCCGGGTGGTGCTCGCCCGGCTCGACGCGCCGGGCGGCTCGGGCTGGCTCGAGTGGTGTCAGGGTGATGCCGCGCCGGCTCGCCCGCGGGCCGGGTGAGCGGCCAGGATTCGGCGATGTTCCGGGGCGAGGTGGCGGCGATCTTCGTGGCTCCCGCGGCCGGGGCGCCGATGGCGTCCCGCGACGAGGTCGAGGCCATCGCCGGGCGCGGGCTGGCCGGCGACCGCTACCTCGACGCCCGCGGGACCTACTCGGGCCGGCGGCTCCCCGACGCGCAGCGGGCCGTGACCCTCATCGAGCGTGAGGCCGTGGCCGCGGCACGGGAGGAGTGCGGCATCGAGGAGTGCGAGACGCGCCGCAACGTCGTCACCGTCGGGGTGCCCCTGAACCACCTCGTCGGGCGGACGTTCCTCGTCGGCCCGGTGCGGCTGCGAGGCATCAACCTCTCCGAGCCGTGCGCCTACCTCGAGGGCATCACCCACCCGGCGGTGCGCGCCCGCGCTCGTGCACCGGGCCGGGCTGCGCGCCGAGATCCTCGACGGGGGCTGCATCCGCCTCGGGGACACGATCGAAGCGGGCTGAGCCCCGGGCGGACGCCGTCGCGTAGCGTGCGCGCATGAATCGCAGCTACGAGACCACCGGTGCCGTCCACGAGCTCTTGGAGGTGCTCGGCACCCTCGACGACCGGTTCCTGACCGGCGAGCGGGCCCTCGGCGACGACCAGCAGGTGCTCGAGGGCTACAAGTGGATCTTCTCGATCCTGCAGGTCGCGCTCGACTGCTACGTCTGGGCCGATCCGGCGAACCCACGCTTCGTCGAGATCGTCGGCCCCTACAAGAAGTGGGGGGGCGACAACGCCGACGCCTACTACCGGTACGCGCCGATCGACCCGACCCGCACCTACCGGGTGCACGGCGTCCGCGGCGACGCCGCCTACCTCTCGCTGACCGTGTACGGCGGGCCACGCGACGGCCGCTACTCGGACCACCTCGTCGGCACGATCAACGACCGCGACGACCTCGACATCGGACCCGACGGCAACTTCGACCTCGTGCTCGGCCCGACCCGCCCCGCCGGGTGGGACGGCGCGTTCCTCGCCCTCGACCCCGAATCCGTCGTGGCGATCACCCGCGACTACCTCGACGACCCGGTGCACGGACGACGCTGCGAGTGGCACATCGAGACCGATGACCCGCCCACGACGGTGGCGGGAGGACGACGCCGACCTGGCGCGCCGGTTCCGCGCCGCGATCACCTGGGTGCGTGACCAGTCCAACCTCGTGCCGCTCGGCCTCGGCGCCCCGAACCACGTCGACGATCCCTACCCGGTGCAGCAGGTCACCCACGGGTGGGCGGCGGGGGACGCGGCGTACGCGATGGGCAGCTTCGACCTCGGCCCCGAGGAGGTGCTCGTCGTGCGGGGCCGCTCCCCGGCGTGCGCGTTCTGGAACCTGTGTCTCTGGAACCAGTTCATGCACACCTACAACTACGACTACGAGCGCTGCACGATCAACGGCGCGCAGGTCGTGCCCGAGGCCGACGGGTCCTGGACGCTGGTCGTCGCCGAGCGGGATCCCGGTCACCCGAACTGGGTGTCGACTTGCGGGCACCCGCGGGGGCGGCTCTGGTTCCGGTGGTTCTACCCGGCCGAGACGCCGGCGCGGCCCACGACCGAGGTCGTCGACCACGCCCACGTGCCGGTGGCGCCGCCCGGTTGACCTACGCGGGGGTCCAGCGGGTGCCCGGGTGGGCGAGCCAGCGCAGCAGCTCCCGGCGTGTCGTCGGGCCGTGCGCTGTGCCGGGCGGCGGCAGCGCGCCGTCGCGTCGCAGCGCCGCCGCCTCGGGTTGCGCGAGCGCCAGCGGGTCCTGGGCGAGCGCGCAGCGGGTCGCGGTCGGGTCGACGTGGAAGAGCGCCGCCGCGTTGTTGCCGAGCACATCGCGCTTCACCTCGTCGGACAGCGCCGGGTAGCCGAAGCGCTCCTGGTACTCGACGCTGATCTCGAACGCCCGGAACGCCGCGAGCTGCGGCTGCGGGCCGCCGTACCAGATGGCGTCGGTGCCCCACAGGACCCGCCGCGCGCCGACGCGGCGCAGCAGCTTCCCGAGCGCGTGGGCGGCCTGGTCGGGCTCCTGGAGCAGCTGGCGCCACACCGTGCCGACGTCGACCCAGACGTTGTCGTTCGGCGGCACGCCGTGGACGTCGAGGGACCGCAGGAACGTGTCGATCCCGAGCGTCGCCTGCGGGTCGTAGGGGCCCTCGACGTGGTTCGGGTCCCAGGCGCCGTGGAACACGACGAAGTCCATGTCGGGGAACTGGCGGGACACGGCGACGATGTCGTCGGGGCCGTTGTGGGACGCGTCGAAGCGGACGAGCGGCAGGCCCTTGTGGGCGGTGAAGACCCGGACGCCGAGGTCGTGGGCGTGCTGGATCACCGGCAGGCCGATGCCGGGGTCCTCGAGCGAGTAGCCCTGCCCGGTCGGACCCCACGCCGTGTACACCTTGAAGCCCGCGACACGCCCCGTCGCGGCGGTCATCGTCATCCCCTCGAGGCGGGCCGAGAGGTCCCCGACGTTCGGGGCGAGGACGTTGTGGAGCAGCAGCCGTGTCGCGCCGCCGGTCGTGAGCTCGGCGACCAGGTTCTGGGTGTCGACCGCGTCGGGGAACGGGATCGGCGCGTCGCCCGGCCCGGAGTTCGGGACGTCGGACAGCAGCGCCATCGTGGTGTCGCTCGCCAGGAACACGTCGTGCAGGTAGTTCGCCCGGTTCACGCACTCGAGCGGATCGGAGCTCGTGCAGCCGGGCGGGAGCATGCCGAGCACCAGCTGCACCGTCTCCGGCGCGTTGTCCCGCCACGGGTCGCTCGGGATCACGTGATGGGTGTGCACGTCGAACACGAAGTCGCCGGGGCTGGCGAGTGCGTGCTCGCACGCCGCGACGTCCGACGACGGCGGAACCCGGAACCGGCCGCCCGGCCGGCGCGCCGCCGTGGACCCGCCGCCGCACGCCGCGAGGTTCACGACCGCGAGTGCCGCGGCCACGCCGCCGGCGCCCTGGAGGAACTGGCGGCGGTCGAGCCCGGCGCGGTGCGCCGCCTCGTCGACGGCGACGCGCATGGCGCGGAGCAGGTCCCGGTCGTGGCGGGTCGGGGCGGCGGGCACGTACTCGCCGTTCGACACCGGTCCGGGCACCAGCGGCAGCGGCGGCGGCGCCGCCGACCGATCCCGGGTGACGGACCAGCGCCGGGTCATGTCCCGGACCGTAGACCTCGAGGACCGCTCGCGCGCGTGGCGCCGGCGACTAGCGTCTCCTCGGCGACGCCGAACCGCGTCACGTAGTCCCGCATCCCAGCCCGCAGCGCCGCCGGGTCGAGGTCGAAGTCGCCGGCCAGGTCATAGACGACGCCCCCGTGGCGGCCGCGGGGGTGGTCGCGCACGAACGTCTCCATCGCGTCCCGCACCGACGGCGAGAACGGCTGGTCGGCGACGGCGTAGATCCGCTCGACGGTGGCGAGGTCGTCGGCCATGAACTCGTCGAAGCGGACGTCGAGCGACCGGTCGGCGGGCAGGAGGTCGCGCTCGCGCATGCCCGTCTCCAGCATCTGCTGGATGCGATCCGACCAGTAGTGGCCGATCCGACGAGGGTCGGGGCGCGTCGTGTTGAGCCGGGCCGTGTAGGCGAGCATCGTCGCGTTCGACGCGATGACCGACACCGGGTCGCGGTGCGTGACGACGAACGTGGCGTCGGGGAAGACGGTCAGGAGCGGGCCGAACTGCTCGAGGTGCTGCGGGGACTTCAGCACCCAGCGCGCACCGCCGCGCTGCCACTGCAGCGCCTGGAGCACCCGCTTCAGGTACCGGTACGACGAGGTCTGGTCGTGGGCGAGGTAGTAGTCACGCCAGGTCGGCAGCACGGCCATGGTCTCGAAGAGCATGGTCGAGCAGTCGATGGCGAGGAGCTGGATCTCCTCGTGGACGTGGTCGACGGTCATCTCGTGCATCCGCTTGAAGTAGGGGAGCGCCTCGTTGAGGAACGCGAGCCCCACCTCGGTGCGGGCCGGCCGCGGGTCGGGCTCGCCGGCGGCGACCGCGGCCCGCTCGTCGGGTGCCAGCACCGGCTCGAGGCTCTCCCAGTAGCGCAGCGAGCGCAGCGCCGGGTCGGCGGCCATCAGGTTGTGCAGATGGGTGGTGCCGGTGCGGGGCTGCCCGACGATCACGATCGGGCGGCTGATCTCGACATCGAGGATCTCGGGATGCTCGACGAGGAGGGACTCGAGGAGGATCCGGTTGCGGAGGTGTCCGACGAGCTGGCCGTGGGTGCTCACCATGCCCATCGGGCTCAGCGTGGCGTCGGCCTCCAACGCGCCCGTGAGGACCGTGATGCGCTCCCGGAAGTCGTCGTCGCCGAACGTCGTGGCGCCGGCCGCCTCGACCGCCGCGGCGCAGAGCGCGTCGGCGTCGAGGGTCAGCTCCGCGGCGAGGGGCTCCACGGCCCGCATCGCCTCGGTGACGCTCGGCGCGAACCGTGGGTCGGCGAGGTCGTCGATGCGCACCGCCGGCGGTCGGCTGCTGGTCACGGCGAGAGCGTCTCAGGCGCACGACGCGGGCGCCAGGCGACGCGCCGGCGGCACCCGACCGGGGACGAAGCCGGGGCCGGCGCACGCGACGCGGGAAGGACCCGACGCCGCGCCGGCGGTGACGTCACACGTCGAGGGCGGAGAGCTCGGGGATCCAGCCGCGGGCGCGGGCCACGGCGTCGTGCCAGCGGTCGCGGGCCGCGGGCCCGCCGGGGTCGACGCGGTCCGCGGGCGCCCACGTCGCGGCGAGAGCCGCGTCGTCGGGCCACACGCCGACGGCGAGCCCCGCGGCGAACGCCGCGCCGATCGCCGTGGCCTCCCGGACCGGCGCGACCTCGACGGGTCGCTGCGTCGCGTCGGCGAGCGCCTGCACGAACGTGGCGTTCGCCGTCATCCCGCCGTCGACGCGCAGCACGTCGATGGTCGTCGCCGCGTCGGCGCTGGCGGCGTCGACGAGGTCGGCGCCGCGCTGCGCGACCCCGATGAGCACGGCGCGCACGATCTGCGCCGCGGTGGTCCCGCGGGTGATCCCGAGCAGGGCGCCGCGGGCGCCGTAGTCCCACGAGGGGGTGCCGAGGCCGAGCAGCGCGGGGACGAACCAGACGTCGCCGGTGTCGTCGACCTGCGCCGCGAGGTCATGCGACGACGCGGCGTCCGGGATGAGCCCGAGGTCGTCGCGGAGCCACTCGATGTTGGTACCCGCGGCGAAGGCGATCGCCTCGACGCCCCAGGTGACGCGACCGGCCATGCGCCGGGTGACGATCGGGAAGGTGCCGGCGGGCCCGCGGTCGAAGCCGGGACGGTCGGCGCCGACGACGACGTCGAGCATCGCGCCGGTCCCGAAGGTGATCTTGGCGTCCCCAGGCTCGAGGCACGCCTGCCCGAGCAGCGACGCCTGCTGGTCCCCGAGGATCCCCGCGAGCGCCGGCGCGCCCGGGAGCGCGGTCGCGTCACCGAGGACGGCGGACGAGTCGACGACGGTCGGCAGCACCCGCGCCGGCACACGGAGCGCCGCCAGCGCCGGCTTGGACCAGTCGTCCCCGGCGCGGCGGCGCAGGCCGGTCACCGCGGCGTTCGTGGCGTCGGTGACGTGGAGCCGGCCGGCGGAGAGCGTCCAGGCCACCCAGCTGTCCACGGTGCCGAAGCACAGGTCGCGGGTCCGGTCCGGGTCGGCGAGGTCGAGGAGCGCCTCGAGCTTCGTCGCCGACTCGTTCGGGCCGACGCGCAGGCCCTCGGCGCGCAGCTCGAGGCAGCGGCCGACCGTGCGCAAGTCCTGCCAGCCGATGCCCGGCCCGACCGGCTCGCCGGTGACCCGGTCCCAGACGATCGTGGAGCCGCGCTGGTTGGCGATGCCGACGGCGGCGACCGGGCCGTGCGCGTCGAGCGCGGCGGCCGCGAGGCGCAGCACGACGTGGGCGAGACGGGCGGCGTCGAACTCGACGAGCCCCGGTGCGGGGGAGGAGGGCAGGAGCGCCTCGCGTTGCTCGGCGGTGATCCGCGCGTCGTCGGCGACGACCGCGACGCGGACCGAGGACGTGCCGACGTCGACGACGAGGATCGGGTGGGTCACGTCACGGCCAGGCCGGCGACGCACCGAACGGCGACGCCAGCCCGAGCTTGCCCGGGTTCAGGATGCCGTGCGGGTCGAGCGCCGTCTTCAACGCGGCGAGGACGTCGGCGCCGGCGCCGAGCGCGTCACGGACGAAGCGGGCCCGGTTCAGGCCGACGCCGTGGTGGTGGCTGAGCGCGCCGCCGTGGGCGAGCACCGTGATGGTCGCGGCGTCCCACGCGGCCCGGTAGTACGACTCGCGGCGCCGTGGCGTCGGGCTGGCCCGCGAACGTGAAGTAGAGGCAGGCGCCGTCGCCGTAGGCGTGCGACTGGTGCGCCGACGCGGTCAAGGTCCCCTCGACGGCGCGCAACGCCGCGGTGGCCGCCTCGTAGATCGCCGGCAGGTCCCGCCACCGCGCCGAGATCTCCATCGTGTCGACCACGTACCCGCGGCCGATCAGCGCCTCGAGCGCCGACACGTCGTTGCGGTGCTCGAGCCACCGGGCCACGAGGTCTTCACCGAGCGGCGCGGCGTCGGCGCACGCCTCGCCGACCACGCTCATCACCGCGTCGACGAGGCCCGCGTCGCCCTCGTCGAGCACCACGAGCGGATGCACGCCCCCGCCGGTGCCGAAGCTGCGGTCCCCCTCGATGTCGTCGTAGAGGCGCAGCACCGCCGGGGTCGCGCCGCGTTGCAGGACCGACCGGCAGGCCTCGAGCCCCGCGGCGAACGACGGGAACCCGAACGCGGCGCGCCGCTCAGCAGGCGGCGTCGGGTGCACCCGCAGGCGCGCGCCGGTGATCACGCCGAGCGTGCCCTCGCTGCCCACGAACACCTGGGTGAGGTCGGGCCCCGCGGCGGCGCGGGGGACACCCCCGGTGTGGAGCACCGTGCCGTCGGCGAGCACCACGTCGAGCCCCTCGACGATGTCCTCGATCTTGCCGTACCGCGTCGAGTACTGGCCGGCGCCGCGGCACGCCAGCCACCCACCGACCGTCGACAGCGCCACCGACTGGGGCCAGTGCCCGACCGTGACCCGGTGCGACGCGCGCAGCTCGTCCTCGAGCACGTCGCCGAACGTGCCGGCACGCACGTCGACGACGAGCGACACGGCGTCGACGTCGACGATCCCCGCGAGGCCGCAGAGGTCAAGCAGGACGCCGCCGTGGACCGGGATGCTCGCGCCGCACACGCCGCTGCGTCCCGCGGCGGGCGTCACCGGCACCCGGGCCTCGTCGCAGATCGTGAGGACGTCGCGGACCTCCGCTGCGCTCGTCGGCCGGACGACCGCCGCGGCGAGGGACGCCACCTGGTCGTTGAGCGCCCACACCATCCCGAGCGGCCACCAGTCGCGGCTCGCCTCCGCCCGCGCCACGGCATCGGTCTGCACCGGGCACACGCCCCGCAGACGCTCGAGGACGTCGGCCGGCACGTCGACGCGGGTCGTGTCGAGGCGGCTCGACGGCGCCGAGTCGTGCGGCCCGCCGAACGCGATCGGCGGTGTCGGGGCGCCGCGCCGGGTCTCGGGCACAGCAGGCGCGGCTACGCGCCGAGCGACGCGTCGAGCGCGGTCTCGGGCAGGTTCGCCGCTGTGCGCTCCCGGTCGCAGGCGGCGCGGTACTCGTCGACCTCCCGGGCGACGCGGGCGTCGTCCCACCCGAGCTCGGGAGCGACGAGGCGGGCCACGTCCGCCGCCGCGGCGCGTGACGTGTCGCGGGCGAGGAGCCGGGCGCGGGTGCGACGGGCCAGCACGTCGTCGAGCGTGGTGGCCATCTCGTGGCGGACGGCGTAGATCGCCTCGGCGCCGAGATACGGGAGCCCCGGGACGAGCGGGTCGCGGCGGCGGGGATCCTCGCGGAGCAGCGCCAGGACCGCCTCGGCCTCCGTGCCGTAGCGGCCGCCGAGGTGCTCGTGGACGCTCGGTTCCCGGGACGGGTCCGGGACGTCGAACCCCTCGGCGCCGAGCAGCCGGAGCCGCTGCGTCCGGCACTTGGCGCGCGTGCGCAGCAGCCGGGCCGCCTGGTCGACGGTGTCCGCGGCCATGCGCCGATAGGTCGTGAGCTTCCCGCCGGTCACCGTGATCACCCCGCTCGTCGAGACCCGCACGCCGTGGCGGCGCGACAGGTCGGCCGTGCGGTCGCTGCTGGCGGTGCGCAGCAGCGGCCGCAGCCCGGCCCAGGTCCCGCAGATGTCCGCCACCCCGACCGGGGTGACGATGGCCCGGTTCAGGGCCCGCAGCAGGTACTCGATGTCGTCGGGCGTGCACTGGGGGTCGTCGAGCGGCCCGTCGTAGTCGGTGTCGGTGGTGCCGACGTAGGTGAAGTCCCCCCACGGGACGACGAACACCGACCGGCGGTCCTTCGGCACCGGGACGATCGTCGCGATCTGGTTGCGGACCTTCGCCCACGGGACGGTGAGGTGCACGCCCTTCGCCGGCCGGATCGATTCGGGGTGCGACCCCTCGTCGACGGCGCGCAGGGTGTCGGCCCACACGCCGGTGGCGTTGACCACCACGCGAGTCCGGATCGCGAACTCGTCGCCGCCGGCCCGTACCGTGACGGCGCGGACCTGGTCGTCGGGGCTCTTCTCCAGCCCGGTCACCCGCACCCGGTTGGCGACGACCGCGCCGTGCGCCGCGGCGGTGCGGGCCAGGCAGAGGGTGAGGCGGGCGTCGTCGGCGTGGGCGTCGAAGTAGAGGTACGCCGACGCGAGCGTGTCCGGTCGCAGGGTCGGCATGAGCGCCAACGCCCGGTCCTTGTCGACGCGACGGTGGGCCTTGTGGATCCGCAGCCCGCCGGTGAGGTCGTACATCCACAGGGCCGCGCCGAGCGCTCGGGCGACCCGCCGGTCGACGAGGCCGTCCCGGGACAGGACCGGGAGCAGGAACGGGAGGACCCGCACGAGGTGCGGGGCGTTGCGCAGCGCCCGCTGCCGTTCGGCGAGGCCCTCGTAGACGAGGGCGACGTCGTGCTGCTGCAGGTAGCGCAAGCCGCCGTGGACGAGCTTCGAGGACTTCGAGGAGGTGCCCGACGCGAAGTCGTCCCGCTCCACGAGGGCGGTGCGCAGCCCGCGGGACGCCGCGTCCAGCGCGCAGCCCGCACCCGTGATCCCGCCGCCCACGACGACGACGTCGAAGGTCTCGTCGGCCAGGCGTCGCAGCGCGTCGGCCCGGTCGAACGCCACGGTCGCCACGGCCGCCACGCTACCGGCGGCCCCCCCTCCGCCCCGCGGGTGGGGTCAGGCGACGACCCCGGCCCCGCCGGCGTCGGTGACGACCGGCTGCCCCGCGGCCGCCCAGGCCTGCATCCCGCCGGTCAGGTTGCTGGCCTCGTACCCGGCCCGTCGGAGCGCGGTCGTGACCTTGGCCGAACGGACCCCGCTGCGGCACACCACGACGATGTCTCGGTCGGTGGGCAGCTCGGCCTGGCGGGCGGCGATGGCGCCCATCGGGATCCAGGTCGCGTCCGGTGCGTGACCGGCGTCCCATTCGTCCGGTTCCCGGACGTCGAGGAGCAGCGCCCCGCCCTCGAGGTGCCCGACCGCGTCGGTCACGGCCACCGCTGGCACCGCCGGGTCCGGCATCGTCCCAGCCTCCCACCGCCGGTGAGCGCCCCGCGGGTCGGCCGCCGAATTTTTCGCCGGGTTGCTCAAGGTCGGGCGCGAAACGGCCGAGACTGGGGCTGGTGCGGCGGGGCATGCGCATCGCAGCAAGGGGAGGCGATGATGAGCTCCGCGGGTAAGCAGCGAGGTGACCGGTTCGCTCGCGGCAACGACGGCGTGAGCCTCCGGTGCCTCGCCGCGTGCGCGGCCACTGCCGCGCTGGTGCTCCTCGTCGCCGCGCCGGCCGCCGCGACCCTGTCGGCCCGGGCGCCCACCAACAACGGGCACGGCAGCGGCGAATACGGCGACCACCCCTCCGGCTCCGGCGACGGCTCCAACCCGGGTCGACACCTCGGCGGCGACGGCCAGCCCCCGTCGCGGCAGGGCGGCGGCTCGACCCGCCCGACGGCAGTGCCGCCCAAGATCACCACGGCCCCCCTGGCCCTGCCCACGTTCCCGCCGGTGCCCCCGCCGGTGCCCCCGCCGGTGCTCCCGCCCGTTCTCGCGCCCGTGCGCCCGCCGCTGCGCGCGCGCCAGTCGCGCCGGTCGCGGCGGCGGTGACGCCGAGCGGCGCGTTCGCGACCAGCGTCCGCAGCGCGACCGCGGGCCCGGCGGCGGGGGGCACGTCAGCCGCCGTGTTCGCCGCTGCGCCCCCCACCCCGTCCCAGGTCCTGCCGCTGCCGACGCCGGGCAAGGGGGGCGTCGCGCGGTGCGTTGCAGACGGCCCAGTCGTACGTGCTCCTGTTGGCGCTGTGTGGGGTCGTGGTGCTCTTCCTCGCCGCCCAGGGCCACCTCGACCGGCGTGACCCGCGGATCGCCCGGGCACCCGTGCGGGACCACCTGGAGTTCCGGGACTTCGAGTGACCACGACGCTCCATGACCCGCAGGCACCGGTCGAGGACCGCCTCGGCGTCCTGCAGCTCGTCCGGGTCAGCGTCGCCGTCGCGGTCGCGGCGCTGCCCCCGATCGTCGGCACCCGCGGCGCGCCCCTGTCGGTGTCGGCGGCGTATCTCGCCGTGGTCGTGCTCGCCGAGCTGGTGCGCCGGCGACGGCCCCGCCTGACCGCCTCAATGCTCAGCGCCCTCGTCCTCGTCGACGGGGCGTTCCTCGCCGGCGCCGTGCTCCTCACCGGCGGCACGACCAGCCCCCTCTTGTTCCTCGCGTTCCTCGAGGTGGTCGCGGTCACGCTGCTGGCGTCGCCGCGCACCGGGTTGAAGCTCGCCGTCTGGTGCGCGCTGCTGCTCTTCCTCGGCCGCACCGTTGCGGCCAGCGGCGTGCTGCGGCTCACCGCCTCCGGTGACGACCGCGCCGCGGCGTTGAGCGGCGCGGCCTTCTTGCTGTTCGCCGTGGGCGCCGCCGCCTTCCAGTCCGTGAACGAGCGGGCGCTGCGGCGTAGCGGCTCCGAGCTGCTCGGCCTCGTCGAGCTCGGCCGGTCCCTGGAGCAGGCGCGACGACCCGACGAGGTCGTCGCCGTGCTGCTCGCGCATCTCCGCACCCAGCTCGGCTTCACCCGGGTCGTGGCCCTCGTCCGGGGCGGCGACGCCTGGATCGTCGCCGGCGACGTCGCGTCCCCGGGACACCATCCCGGCGCGCTCGGACCCGTCGGCGACGCGGTGCTCGGCGACGGCGAGGGCCGTCTCGTCCGAGGACTCGACCGCGGCCTCCTCGCCGAGCAGCTCCCGTGGGCGCAGAACGTCGTCGTCGTCGCCATCCCCGGCGAGGAGGAGCCGCTCGGCGTCCTCGCCGCCGAATGGGGTCGGGGACCCAACGCCCGCATCCCCGAGCTCACCGTCGCGTCGGTCCACCAGGCCGCCACACACGCCGCGTTGACGCTCCGCAACGCCCGGCTCCTCGACGAGGTGCGACGCCTCGCGACCCGCGACGAGCTCACCGGGCTGGCCAACCGACGCCTCTTCGAGGAGACCCTCACCCTCGAGGTCGGACGCCACCGGCGGACCGGCGCGCCCCTCAGCGTCATCGCGCTCGACGTCGACCACTTCAAGCACGTCAACGACGGCTTGGGGCACCCCGCCGGTGACCACGTCCTGCGTCTGATCGGCGGCGCGCTGCGCGACGGCACGAAGGCCTACGACCTCCCCGCCCGCACCGGCGGCGACGAGTTCCTCGTCCTGCTGCCCGGCTGCGCCGCCGCCGACGTCACCCGGGTCGCCGAGCGGCTCCGCGGCGTCGCCCGCCGCGCCGTCGGCCCCGACCTGACCGTCACGCTCAGCGCCGGGACCGCGACCATCCCCGACGACGCCGTCGACGCCACCCAGCTGCTCGCCGCGGCCGACACCGCCCTGTACCAGGCCAAGCGGACCGGACGCGACCGTGTCGGCATCCCCACCTGAGAGCCCGCGCGCGCCGACAGCCAGCGCGGGCAGCGTCGCGGTCCATCGACCAGGAGCGTCAGCCGGACGTCGCCGCGGCGCTGAGCGCCGCGGCACGTTCACGCAGCCGCGGGTAGTTGGCCTTCCCCGCCGCGGAGCGCTCGAGCGACCCGACGAGGAAGAACCGCTTCGGGCGCTTGTAGCCCGCGACGCGGTCCCGGCACCACGCCGCGAGATCGGTGTCGAGGTGCGGGTGGGTGCCGTCGCGGGGCACGACGAGCGCGACGACGGCCTCCCCGAAGCGGGTGTCGGGGACGCCGACCACGACGACGTCCTCGACGCCGGGGTGGCTGCGCAGCACGAGCTCGACCTCCTCCGGGTACACCTTCTCGCCACCGGTGTTGATGCACGCCGAGCCCCGCCCGAGCAGCTGGATCGTCCCGTCCGCCTCGACCGTCGCGTAGTCGCCCGGGATCGCGTACCGGACCCCGTCGAGGACCCGGAACGTCGACGCGGTCTTCGCGTCGTCGTGGAGGTAGCCGAGCGGCAGCCGACCCCGGACGGCGAGGAGCCCGACGTCGCCGCGGCCTGGCGCGACCGGCTGGCCGGTGTCCTCGTCGAGGACCTGTACCCGGGCGCTCACCGCGAAGCGGGCCGGTGCCAGCTCGGAGCCGGCCCGTGACGCGCTGCGGCTCGATGAACCCCTCCGACGCGCCGAGCGAGTCGATGAGCGTCACGTCCGGCAGGTGCGCGAGCAGCCCGGCCTTGGTGTCGGGGCTCCAGGTGACGCCCGACGAGGTGATGACCCGCAGGCTCGACAGGTCGAAGCGGGGATGGGTGTCGAGCACGGCGAGGAGCGGCCGGGCGAACACGTCGCCGACGATGGTGAGCACCGCGACGCGGTGCCGCTCGACCTCGGACCAGACGCGGGCCGCGTCGAGGCCGGCCTCGTCGATGAGCACGACGGTGCCGCCGCCAGCGAGGGTCGTCATCGCCATGAACAGGCCGGTGCCGTGCATCAGCGGGCAGGCGGGCAACGCCGTCCCGGTCCGCTTCCCGGCGCGCGCCGCCGCCACGGGGTCGGGCGGCTCGGTCCCGGGCCGGCCGAGCTCCCACAACGCGACGTAGAGGTCGTCGTTGCGCCACCGCACGCCCTTCGGCATGCCGGTCGTCCCGCCGGTGTAGAGCAGGATCACGTCGTCGCCGTCCGGTGGCCGAGCCCGCCACGCCCCGTCGGGTGACGCCGCGGCGATCGCCGCCTCGTAGGGGTCACCGACCACGAGCAGCGTCGGGCGGTGCTCGGCCGGCAGCTGCGTCGCCGCGTCGTGCACCACGTCGGCGACCGCTGGGCCGTGCACGCACACCCGCGCCCCGAATCGGCGAGGACGTAGCGCACCTCGTCCGCGACGTACCGGTAGTTCACGTTCACCGGCTGCGCGCCGAGCTTCAACGCGGCGAAGAACGTCTCGAGGTACTCGACCCGGTTCGTGAGATCGATGGCCACCGCATCGCCCGGCCCCACCGTGTGGCTGTGCAGATGCGACGCGAGCCGCGACGCCCGCTCGTCGAGCTCGCGCCACGTGCGCCGCACGTCGCCGCACCACAGCGCGTCGCGGTCGGGCACCTCGGCCGCGACGCGCTCCCACACAGCGGCGAAGTTCCAGCCCGGCACAGCGCGGCAGTGTACGTGTGGCCCCTCCCGCGCGAGGCTGCCGCCGTGGCCGAGACCCTCGCCCCGATCGCCGACCGCAAGCCCGACACGCCCGCGCTCGTCGACGAGCGGACGACGCGCTCGTGGCGCGAGTTCAACGGGCGCGTCAACCGGCTCATCCACGCGCTGCGCGGCCTCGGGCTCGGCGCCGGGGACCGGGCGGCGCTGCTGTGCGCCAACCGGGTCGAGCTGTTCGAGGTGCTCGGCGCCGCCATGCACGCGGGCATCGTGGTCGTGCCGCTGAACTGGCACTGGATCGCCGACGAGATCTCCTACGTTCTCGACGACGCCGACGCGCGGGTGCTGCTCACCGACCCCGAGCACGCCGACGTCGCCCACGCCGCCGCCGGGCAGGCCGACGCCGACGTGACGGTCGTCACCGTCGGCGACGACGGCTACGACGCGTGGCTCGAGGCGCAGCCCACCGACGAGCCCGCCGAGCAGGTCCTGGCCGGCCCGATGTTCTACACGTCGGGCACCACCGGGCGGCCCAAAGGCGTCCACAACATGCTGACCCGCGCCGGGATGCCGGCGTCGGCGTGGACGCTCATCACCGCCGGCGCGGTCGAGAACCTGGACCTCCCCACCGACGGGGTGACGCTGCTGTGCGGCCCCGCGTACCACTCCGCGCAATGGGCGTTCGCCATGTTCCCGCTGCTCGCCGGCGGCACCCTCGTGATGCGGGCCCGCTTCGACCCGGCCGAGGTGCTCGAGCTCATCGACCGGTGGCAGGTCACGAACCTGCATCTCGTCCCGACCCAGATGGTGCGGCTCCTGCGCCTCCCCGACGCCACGCGTGCCCGGTTCTCGGGGGCGAGCCTGCGCATCGTGCACCACGGTGCCGCGCCGTGCCCCCCCGACGTGAAGCGCCAGATGCTCGCCTGGTGGGGTCCCATCCTCGTCGAGTACTACGGCGGCACCGAGGGGGCGATGCTGTCCACCATCACCGCCGAGGAATGGCTCGCGCACCCGACGAGCGTCGGGCGGCCGTGGCCGAGCGTCGACGTCCTCGTCGTGCGCGACGACGGCAGCGACTGCGACGTCGGCGAGGTCGGCACCCTCTATGTCCGCAACAAGCTCGGGACCGACTTCGAGTACCACGGCGACCCCGCCAAGACGGCCGCCGCGCACCGCAGCCCCGGCGTGTTCACCCTCGGCGACGTCGGCTACCTCGACGACGACGGCTACCTGCACCTCTCCGACCGGCGGATCGACCTCATCATCTCCGGTGGGGTGAACATCTACCCGGCCGAGATCGAGGGCGTCCTCGCCGCGCACCCGGCGGTGCACGACGTCGCGGTGTTCGGCATCCCCGACGACGAGTTCGGCGAGGCGGTGAAGGCCGCGGTGCAGCTCGAGGAGAGTGTGGCGCCGTCGGCCGCCCTCACCGACGAGCTGCTCACCTACTGCCGGGCGCACCTCGCCGGCTACAAGGTGCCGCGATCGATCGACTACGAGACGACGCTGCCCCGACACCCGACCGGCAAGCTCTACAAGCGGCTGCTCCGCGACCGCTACTGGGAGGGAACCGGCCGGCGCATCTGACCCGCGTCACCGCGACGGCTGGGCCCGCCGTCGACGCCGAGCACGGTGCGCCCGACGTCGGGGAGGCCCACCCGGACCGACACGGCGAGCCCGCCAAGATCGCCGCGCCGAGCAGCGCGACGACGCCGGCCGTCGCCCAGCAGGCCGGCGCCGGCCGAGCACGCCGGCCTGCCCGCCGAGCACGGCCGCATCCCCGGCCCGGGTCATGGTGGGGGCCCTCCGGTCCACGGCTCCTCCTGGCCCGCATCCTCGGTGGCGCAGGAAAGGCGACGTGAGCCGGTCGTGGGAACCGGGCCAGCCGGGGCTCGTAGGTTGGGGGGCATCAGCACCGCCGCCGACCCCGCCGACGAGCGCCTCCCCACCCGCCGTCCCGCGCCCATCCCGGCGCGTCCCGACCCGAGCACGACCGTCGGGCTGCACAGCGTCGTCGAGCGCGTCCTCGACGCCACCGTGGGCCGCGCCGTCGCCGAGCCGCTGCCCGTCCACTCGGCGGACGACGTGCGCGCCAGCGTCCAGGGGCCCGCCACCGCCGGGATGACGAGCCTCGTGCTCCCCGCCCTGGCCCGCCTCTCGGGCCGGTGGACGAGCCGTGTCGTGAACGTCGGCTCGCGCGTGTCGTTCTCGTTGAAGACCCTGCTCGCCACGCTGCCGCCGGTCGCCACGTCGGTGGTAGTCGGCACCCGCGAGCTCCACGCCCTCGCCTCGCTCGTCGTGCAGCGCCTCCGCGCCGAGGGGCTGCCCGTCGAGCACCGGTTCGTCCAGCGGGTGACCGTCAACGCCTACGTGTGGCCCAGCGGCGGCCGGTCCCTCGCCGACGCGCACGCCCCCGCCCTGCCGCGGGTCGCGGGTCTCTGGGCGACCCGGCCGCTGGCCGCCGAGCGGTCCGGCGAGTGGGCCGGCCGGGCCGCGGACGCCATCGAGGCGGCCGACCTGCGCGCCGAGTACGCCCGCTACCAGGGGCCCGCGGCGCTCGACGTGCTGAGGCGCGCCGCGGTTCAGGCGGCGTCGACGTGCGACACGCGCCACGCCGCGATCGCCGTCTCGAGCTCCGAGTCCCGCTCGAGCTCCGCGACCGAGGCCCGCAGCTCGGGGGTCAGCGCGCTCACCCGTCCGAGCCGTCGCCGGAACACGGCGACGAGCGCCCGGTAGCGCTCCAGGATCCGGTTCGGCGGCTCGTCGTGGCGAGCGAACGCCACGCTGCCGTGCCGGCGCACGTCCCGCAGCAGCTCCTGGACGTCTCGGACCGTCACCGCGGCGCAGACCCGTACCACCGACCGGTCAGGCTCCGCCTCGAGACGGGCCGGGTCGGCGAGCGCCTCGGTGCACGCCGCGACCAGCCGCGCCGCCTTCTTACCGACCCGCCGGCGCACCTCACCCGCGGGCATCTCGACGCCGCGGGAGGCGTCGACGATCATCCCGGCGATCGCCTCACGGTTCGTGCCGCCGTCGCCGAGCACCAGCGACGCCACGCCGAGCACCTGCGCCACCGACGCGGTCCGCGCGCCCTGCGCCGCGTGCAGCTCGGTCGCCCAGTTCGCGGCGACGAAGAAGCGCTTCCCGACGGGGATCTCGGCCACGCCCCGAACCTACCCAGCCGCGCCGCCGCGGCGGTGGATCCGGGTCAGGCCGACGCGCCGACCCGCGCGTCGAGGTCGGCGCGCTCCGCGGCGCTCACCGTCCAGGCGGTGGTCGCCGCCGCGTTGGCCCGCACCTGCTCCGGTGACGTCGCGCCCGCGATGACGCTGGCCACCAGCGGGTTCGATGCCAGCCACGACAGGGCGAGCTCGGGGAGGGTGTGGCCGTGGTCGCGGGCGAACGCGTCGAGCGCCTCGACCGTGGCGAACTGCTCGTCGCCGAGGAGCTGGTCGACCCGCTCCTTCGGCCACTGCGCCAGCCGGGTCCCCGCCGGCGGGGGTGTCCCCCGCCGGTACTTGCCGGTGAGCAGCCCGCTGGCGAGCGGGAAGTACGGCACGAACGACAGCCCGTGGCGGCGACAGGCGTCGAGCACCGCCCGCTCGGGATCGCGCCGTAAGAGGCTGTACTCGTTCTGGACGCTCACGAACGGGTGGACCCCGAGCGACGCCGCCGCGTCGGCGGCCTCGTCGAGCTGCTTGGCCGAGAAGTTCGAGCAGCCGAGCTCCCGGACCGTGCCGGCCGTGACGAGGCGGTCCAGCGCCGCAAGCGTGTCGCCGATCGGCGTCTTGGCGTCCGGGGCATGCAACCAGTACAGGTCGATGTGGTCCGTGCCGAGGCGCTGCAGGCTCGCCACGACGGCCTCGGCCACCCACGACGGGTCGCCGCCGGGCCGTCCGTCGGGCGGCGGGCGCATCCCGAACTTCGTCGCCACCACCACGTCGTCGCGCCGCGACCCGAGCGCCCGCCCGAGGAACTCCTCGGACTTCCCGCCGCCGTAGAGGTCCGCGGTGTCGAAGAAGGTGATCCCGACGTCCAGCGCCGCGGCCACGACCTCCCCGGCCGCCCGCTCGTCGATGCGCATCCCGAAGTTGTTGCACCCGACCCCGGCGACCGACACCTCGAGCTCGCCGATGCGTCTCGTCTCCACGTCTCGTCCTCTCCTCGCGCTACTGGCCGGGGGCTTCGTGCAGGTACCGCGGGTTGCCGTCCGGGTCGGCGAACGACGCGATCGACGGCCCGCCCTCCCGTGACGGGTCCTCCAAGTCGACGCCGCGTGCTCGCAACGTGGCCACCACGTCGTCGATCGGCTCGGTGACGATCAACCCGACGGAGACACCCCCGGCGGACGCACCCGACGCGCCCGGGTGCAGGCCCAGCTGCAGGCCGTCCCCGACGTCGATCGACGTCTCGTGGTCCCCGGCCCGCCAGGCGAGCGCCAACCCGGGCGTCTCGGTGTCGAAGCGCACCGAACGATCCAAGTCCGACACCAGGAGCGTCGGCATCCCACCGCGAATCACGCAGCGCGCCTCCTCGCCGCGGAGCGTACCGCCGACCACTCGCGCCGCCGCCGCCCGGCAGGCCACGGCGGCACCGGGCGGCACTCGCGTCACGGGGCCCACCGTCTCCCCCCGACGACTCGGCTGCGCTCCGCAGCCTCAGGCGAGTCAGGGACGGCGCCGTCCCGCCCGGGATCACGGACGTCCCCGCGGTTCTTTACGTCGACCTGATGCGGCGCGGCTTACGGTACGCCCGAAGCGGTCTCCCGACGCTCGGCGCATGGTTCCAGAGCCGCGTCGAGCGGTGGGGTGGCTCGCGTCTCCCGGCCGGCAGCTGCCCGCACAGACCCCCCGGGCCGGGACGCGGCGAGCCACCCCCGGGAGGCCGCATCCTCGGGGGGCCGCTACGCCGGGACCGGCGCCGCCACCGCGTCGGGGGTCGCGGTGAGGTGGCGGCGGTCGCCGACGGCCACGAACGCCACGAGCAGCACGAGCGGCAGGGCGTACGCGAACGTGCCCCGCAGGATGGTGTCCGCCACCGAGCCGGTGTGGTGCGTGGGGCAGCTTCCACGCAGCCAGCAGCACGACGGACTGCCACCAGATCACCCAGGCCAGCCGCGACGGGCGACGGTCGGCCAGCGCGGGCAGCGCCCACCCGGCGTACCACGGCAGCGTGTACTCGGCGGCGGCGGCGTAGCTCGCGGTCGCGGCGCCGACTCCGAGGTCGGGACGCGCCGCCGACGCCCACCGCCACGCCAGCACCACGGCGAGCACACCGACGAGCGCGAGCGACAGATAGAAGAGGACGGACAGGGTGTCGTTCGACGGGAGCAGCCCCGGCAGGTCCCGGCCGGCGTCCTTGCCGACCAGCAGCTCCGCGGGCAGGTTCCACGCCGCGCCGGGCGTCACCGAGTGGTCGGCGCCGGCGAGCACGTGCGACTGGCCCGCCACGAACGGGAGGTACACGACCGCCGTCGTCGCCGCCGTCGCCGCCGCGACCTGCCGGGCCAGGCGCCGGTCGCCGCGCCGCCACGCCCAGAACACGAGGGCCGGCAGCGCGAGGAGGCTCGTCACCTTGATCAGCGTCGCCACGCCCAGCGCGACCCCGGCGGCCCAGCCCCGCCGCTCGGCGGTCAGCAGCGCGGCCGCGAGGATCGCCAGGCCGATCAGGGCGTCGATCTGGCCGCTGTTCACGATGATCGCCCCGAACACGGGGTTCAGTCCGAGCCACGCCACCGCCGCGGGGCTGCGGGTGCGCCGCCACACCAGCAGCAACGCCGCGGCGACCGCCAGCGCGGCGGCGAGCTGGAACACCAGCCGGTCCGCGAGCACGCGAATCGCCGGCCAGCGCGGTGAGCGTCGCGGCATACCCGACGAACGCCGGGCCGTACACCGAGCCGCGGTGCTGCCAGATCGGGCTCACCAGGTGATCGAACGGGTCGGCCGGAAAGTCGGCGGGGACGTGCTCGTAGGGGCTCACCCCGTGGACGCTGACCATCCGCCCGTACATCGTGTAGGACCACACGTCGTTCGAGGACTGGGGCCAGATCGCGACGGCGAGGAGCAGCACGACGCCGATCGCCACGACGACCGCCCGGAGCCCGACGTGGGGCGCTCGGCTCTCGAGCCACGCGAACGTGCTGCCCGTCGCGGCCGACGCCAGGACCAGCACGGTGCTCGCGATGCCGTGGCGCGGCGCGACGACCACCACGGTGAGGAGCACGACGGTGAGGGTGAGCAGCGCCACCCGGATGCGCCGCGTCACGCGGCTCGGGTCGGCGGGGCGCGGGTCACCCGTGACGTCGGCGGCCTGCCCCGCGCCCGCCGCGGCGTCCGGTGGGGTCACGAATTCGACGCTAACCGCCCGGGTGTCGGCGCCGGGCTCGCCCGTCAGGCGTCCGCGGGTGGCGCGGCGTCGCCGCCGGAGCGGGCGGCCCGGGCGGCCCGGCGCACCGAGAGCGCGAGGACCGTCGCGACGGCGAGGGGCAGCAGCCACCAGGGGTTGAACGCGCCCGTGAGCGCCGCGGTGACGCCGAGCGCGGCGACCGCGCCGGCGGCGGCGAGCCAGTCGTCGCCGACGAGGAAGTCGTACCAGAAGCGCGCGACGCGTCGCAGCACACCCATCTCAGGTGCCGCTGGCGACGCGGGACGTGACGGGCTCGCGGCGTCGCAGGTCGGCCACGAGCACGAGCGCGGTGAGGGCGAAGAACGCGATGACGCCGACCAACGCGAGGTCGGACCCGGGCCAGTTCACGCCGACGCCTTCGCCGCCCCAGAACACGCCGAACGAGCTCAGCATGATCCCGACGACGAACTTCATCGAGTTCTCGGGCACACGGCTCAGCGGACGGTGCACGAGCGCGCCCACGCCGCCGACCACGACCAGCGCGCCGGCGGCCCCGGCCGCGGCGAGCCCCAGATGCCCGCCGGTGCTGCCGAAGCTCACGACGATGAGCACCACCTCGAGCCCCTCGAGCAGCACCCCCTTGAACGACAGGGTGAACCCGTACCAGTCGAGGCCCGCCGCCGGGGCGCCCGCCTGCTCCGAGAGGGCGACCTCCTCGGCGTAGATCGCGTCCTCGTCGTGGAGCGCCCGGATGCCCGCCGCCCGCAGGATCGCCTTGCGGAGCCACTGCAGGCCGAACACGAGCAGCACCGCGCCGACGAACACCCGCAGCGCCGAGAGCGGGATCTGGGTCAGCGCCGGGCCGAGCGCGGCGACCAGGACGGCCAGCGTGGCGCACGCCGCGCCGACCCCGACGATCGCCGCCCGCCAGCCGCGCGTCACGCCGACCGCGAGCACGATGGTGAGCGCCTCGACCATCTCCACCGCCGACGCGAGGAACGTGCCGAGGACCAACAGGACGGTCGGGGTCATGCCCCGGCCGTCCCCGCGACTGGGTCGTTCTCGGCGCCCCGCCCGTCGTGTGAGCCGCGGCCACGACCTCATCCTTCCCGAAACCGGGCCCGCCCGCGACCTGCGTGGCCCCCGGCCGGGTCACGACGGTTTGGCCTGGCCGACCACGCTGATCGTGCCGTCGGTCTCGAGGACCGCCTCTCGGACCTCGGCCGCGTCGGCGTAGCCGCGCCCGCGCAGCGCCGCGTCGAGGTCGGGGCGGGTCAGCCCGACCCGGCGGCAGTGCGACTCGACGACCTCGCCGTCGTGCACGAGCAGGATCGGGCCACCGTTCACGAGCTGGCTGAGCCGCGGGGAGCGCAGGAACACCAGCGTGAGGAGACGGTTCACGGCGAGGAGGGTCCCCGCGGCGATGAGCCCGGCCGGCAGGGACAGGTCGCCGTGGATCATCGCGGTCTCGACGGCGCTGCCCAGGAGCAGCACGACGATCAGGTCGAGCGCGCTCAGCTGCGCGAGCTGGCGTCGCCCGAGCAGCCGCAACGCGACGATGAGGAACAGGTAGATCGTGGCCGTGGTGCCGGCGACGATGAGCAGCACCGGGACCGACGTCGACGAGGTCGCGGCGTGGACGGTGGCCACAGGCCAAGATACTGGTCGCGCGCCGAGCGCGAACCCGACCATGCACCTGTCGTCCGTCTTCGACCACCCCGACCTCAGCGGGGCCGCGATCATCGCGGCCAAGACGGCCGCGGTGTACCTGTTCCTCGTCGCCGGCCTCCGGATCTTCGGCAAACGCGAACTCGGTCAGATGAGCCTCTATGACCTGGTGCTCATCGTCATCCTCGGCAACGCCGTCCAGAACGCGATGATCAACAACGACAACACGCTTGGGGGCGGGATCGTCGCCGCGGTCGTGCTCCTCACGCTGAACTGGGCGCTCAACTCGTTCATCAGCCGGTCTCGCCGCGTCGAGCGGCTGCTCGTCGGCGGTCCCGTCCTCATCGTGCACGACGGTCAGCCGATCCGGTCGCGCCTGGCGCAGCAGGGGATCACGATGGACGAGCTGGGCGCGGCGATGCGCGAGCACGGCATCGACGACCTGGGCGAGGTCCGGCTCGCGGTGCTCGAGAGCGACGGGACGATCAGCGTCGTGCCTCGTGACTCGCGGGTGCTGAAGACCCGCCGGCACTACCGCGGGATGCGCCTCCCGTGATCCACCTCCTCGCCCTCGCGCCGGTCAGCGGCACCCGGGTCGCCGAGCAGGCCGCGAAGACGGTCGTCGTCGTCGTCGTGCTCCTCGTCGCGTTCCGCCTCACCGGCAAGCGGGGGATCGCGCAGTTCAACGTCTACGACCTCGCCATGGTCATGGCCCTGTCCAACGCCGTGCAGAACGCCATGACCGGCGGGCTCGGGAACCTGCCCGTCGGGCTCGCCGTGTCGAGCACCGTCCTCGTCGTCACCTGGCTGGTCGCGCGCCTGTTCGCCCGCGACCCCCGCCTCGAGGAGCGCGTCCTCGGCTCCCCGACGCTGCTCGTCAACCAGGGCCAGGTCCTCGCCGGGCGGCTCGAACGGCAGCGGATCACCGACGCGCGAGCTCGACGAGGCGTGCCGCGAGCACGGGGTCAACAGCCCGGCGGACTGTCAGCTCGTTGTCCTGGAAGTCGACGGGTCACTCAGCGTCGTCCCGCGGGCCGCGGCGACCACGCACCGCGACCGGTCGACGGGGCACGGCGACCCGCCACCCGTCCCCGAGTAGTCGCCGTCGCGCCGACGGGCATCACGGCGCCGGGCGCACGGTGTCCCGCGCCGCGACGCCCGTGCGCCCGGGGGATTTGGCTTCAAGTCCCGTGGCGAACTGGTCGTCAATTAGAGGCAACCACCCGCCCGGCGACCCACTACCAGAGCCATCGTGACGTTCCGCTTTGCCATCCTGGTGCCGCTCGGACTCGTCGTGGCTGCCGGGGCCTTCGCCCCGGTGGCCAGCGCCCAGACCGCGACCCCCCCGCCGGCCAGCACCGACCAGATCGTCGCCGCGGCGCTCGAGCTGGCCCAGACGAGCACCCGGCTCGATGTCGTCGCCGCCGAGGTCGCCGAGGTGCAGGCTCACCTGGCCGCCGCGCAGGCCGCGCTCGCGGACGTCACCGCCCGCGCCAACGCCGCGCAGACCCAGATCGACCAGCTGAAGGCCCAGCTCGGCGCGCGCGCGGCCGCGGTGTACGAGTCCCAGGACAGTGACGGCGCGGTGCTGCGCGTCCAGCACGTCATCGACATCGCCGCCGGCGAGGCCTACACGAGCGCCGCGTCGGTCGACGAGAACCGACAGCTCGACCAGCTGAACGCCGTCGAAGCCGAGCTGCAGACCGAGCAGAGCAAGAAGGCCGCCGACGCCCAGTCCGTCGAGAACGACCAGCTGCAGCTCCAATCGCAGCAGTCCAGCCTCGAAGCCGTCCGCTCACGTGACGAGTCGATCCTCGCCCAGCTCGGCGGCATCCCGGTCATGGGACCGGCCCGTCTCAGCGCCACCGAGATCGCCGGCTGGTTCCACTCGACCGGCCAGGTCGCGCACCTCGCCGACAACACGACCATCGACGACCTCGCCCAGATGTACATCCAGGAGGGCACCGCCGTCGATGTCGCCGGTGACCTCGCGTTCGCCCAGGCGGTCCTCGAGACCGGGTCCTTCGGGCACGCCCTGGACAACAACTTCTCGGGTATCGGCGCCTGCGACAGCTGCACGAGCGAGATCGCGTTCCCGACCCCCCGCGACGGCGTCCGAGCCCAGGTCCAGCTGCTGCGCAGCTACGCCGACCCGGGCAGCCGCGCCGCGCTCCTCCCGAACCCGCCCGAACCGGCCCTGTTCGGCTCCCCGCCCGCCGCCGCGGCGGCGTCGTACGACTCGTTCGCGTACAAGGGGTCCGCGCCCGCGTGGAACGTCATGGGCAACGGCAAGTGGGCCACCGACCCCGACTACGCGACGAAGGTCCTCGAGATCTACGCGCGGATGATCGCCTACGCCAGCCAGCATCCCTAGACCGACGATCGGTCGGTTCCGGCGGCGGGCGACGTCTACCCGGCGGACGCGCGTGCCGCCTGGGCGCGACGGGCCAGCTTCTCGACCTCGTCGATCGCTCGGGCCACCTGCTCGTCCTCGAGTCGCGCCGCGACGTCCTCGCCGCCCGCGGCGCGCAGCATGGCAGGGAGGCGGGTGCGGAGCCGCTCGATCGCCCAGTCGAGCATGTTGCCGAGCGCGACCGTGTCGAAGGCGATCACGTTGTTGACGATCGTGCCGTCCGCTCCCGGCTTGTGGACGTAGTGGTAGTGCGGCTCCTGGTCGAACACGTCGAAGCGGACGTACTCGTGGCCGTCGTCGGTCCCGCACACGTGGATCGACACCCCCTCGTCCGAGAAGCCGCCCTCGGGTGAGCGCTCCTCGAGCTCGGCGAGATGCGCGGCGCTCCCGGCGTACGTCGCGGTGAGCGACGCCGGGTCGAGGTCGCGGTACTCCACGCCGAAGGTGACCGCGCCCGCCGGGAAGGACCGGGTGTGCTCGGCGACCGGCGGCTGGGGCGGCATGTTGTAGACCTCACCGATCATGGGGTGCCTCCTTCGGGAAGCCGGGTGAAGACCTGTCGGGCCGTCCCGCCGCGCAACGCGGCCGCGGCGTCCGGGGGCAGGTCGAGCTCGGCGAGCTGGGCCAGGGCGTGACGGTGCCCGACGGTGGGGAAGTTCGTGCCGAACACGACCTTGTGGCGCCCCGGGCCGCGGACGAACCGGTGCACCGCATCGGGCCAGTGGCGCGGCGGGTACGCCGCGGTGCCGAGGTACACGTTCGGGAACTTCAGCGCCATGGCGATCGCCTCGTCGACCCACGGCCAGCCGAGGTGCGACAGCACGAACCGGGTCTCCCGGAAGTACAGCGCGGCCCGGTCGATCGTGATCGGCCGGCCGCACTCGCTCGCCATCAGCCCGCCCGACGTCCCCGCCTGCATGGCGACCGGCACGTCGAGCTCCGACGCCACCGCGTAGAGCGGGTAGAGGTCCGCGTGGTCGAGGCGACGGTCGAAGCTGTGGGTGTGGAGATAGCAGCCGACGACCCACGGCTCGCGCAGCCGGGCGCGCAGCTCGTCGCACACCCGCCATGGCTCGCTCCGGGTCCACGAGCGCCAACGCCGCGAACCGGCCCGGCCACCGCTCGACGAGGCGCTCGAGCTCGGACCAGCGCGCCGCGATGTGCTCGAAGTCGTACGGGTCCAGCGTGCCGTGGCGCCCCACGTCGCCGGTCGGCAGGAGCAGCACCTCGACGCCGAGCTCGTCCATACGGTCCACCATCGCCGCGGGCTCGGCGAAGCTGTCGGTCTCGTCGCCGCGCACCTTCACGGCGACGCCCGGTCGCGGCGATGGCCCCGTCCCACACCGGCGCGCCGGTCCGGCGTGAACGCGTTGCACAAGGCGTCGACGACGCCGCCCTCAGCGGTCATCGCGGAACCGCTTCAGCTTCGGGGCCACGCCCACCTCGGTCCAGGCGTCGAGCGCCCCCGGGGCCACGACCTCGGCCCGGATCTTCACGCCGAGCCGCTCGGTGAGGCGGGCCTCGACGGCCGCGCCGAGCGCCTCGAAGGTGCTCGGGTCGGCGTCGCTCGTCACGCTCACCACCATCTCGTCGCGCTGACCCTCTCGGACGGCGCGCACGAACCAGTCGAGCGCGACACCCGGCACCGAGAGGGCGATGTCGCCCACCGCCTCGGGCCACACGTTCACGCCCCGCAGCTTCACCATGTTGTCGGCCCGGCCGGCGAACGGCGCCATCTTGCGCAGCCAGCTGCCGCACTCGCAGCGCTGGCGCGGGTAGAGGGTCGACAGGTCCATGATGTTGTAGCGGAACTGCGGGCTGCCGGTCTTGTACAGCTCGGTGATGCAGATCGCGCCCTGCTCCCCGTCGGGCAGCAGCTCGCCGGTCTCGGGGTCGACGATCTGCACGACGAAGGCGTCCTCGAAGATGTGCAGGCCGTCGTGCGCCGGGCACTCGACCGACACCCACTGCACCTCGTGGAAGCCGTAGGAGTGGAAGCACTCGGCGTCGAACGTGGACTCGAGCAGCTCCCGGTCCCCGATGTTGGGCAACGCCCGGATCTTCAGGTCCCGCTTCGGGTCGTAGCCGAGGTCGCGGGCCACGTCGGCCAGCCGCAGCAGGTAGTCGCCCGTGGTGAGGATCGCGGTGGCGCCGTACTCGATCGCCAGCTCGACCTGCCGCTCGCTGCTCGTCACGTTGCCCGTCCCGGTCGTCAACACGACGCAGTTCAACCAACGGTGCAGCGCCTCGTCGAAGGCGAACGCCCCGTTGTGGGTGCCGTACGCCCAGGAGTTCAGGACCACGTCGCCGGGGCGGATGCCCTGCAGGTAGAGGGCTCGGGCGGTGAGCACCGCGCCGACCTCCCGGTCCCACTGCGTGTAGAAGGTCGGCCGCGACTTCCCGGTGGTGCCGCCCGACATGTAGACGCGCAACGGCTCGCGGAGCGCGTCGGCGGGCGTGACCGCCTGGTAGTCGCCCCACGGCGGGTGCGCGTCGATGCTCCCCCGGATGTCGTGCACCGTGTAGGGCGGGACGCGCTCGAGGTCGTGCAGACCGGTGATGGTGCGGGGGTCGAAGCCCGCGGCCTGCCAGCGGCGCGCGGAAGAACGGCACCTGCGCGGCGGCGAGCGCCCGCTCCCGCAGCCGGCCCAGCTGCACCCGCTCGATCTCGTCGGGGGACGCGAGCCAGGCCCGCTCGAAGTACTCGGGTGGCGGCGGGAACGCCCGGACGAGCTCCTGGTAGTCCACCGCCTCGAACGGGCGGCGGAAGCCCACGCTCACGCTCAGACCGGCAGCACAGCGTCGGGGAACCGGTACAGGTCCACCGCGTTGTCCCACAGGACCTTGCGCTTCGCCCCGACGTCGACACCGCTCGAGGGCGAGGAAGTGCTCGGTGGCGTGCGGGTACTTCGAGTCGGGGTGCGGGAAGTCGGTCTCGAACACGATGTGGTCGTCGCCCAGCCAGCGGATGACGTCGGCGACGAACCGGTCGTCGCACTCGGTCGAGATCCAGCAGTTGCGCCGGAAGTAGTCGGTGCGCCGACATCGGCCAGCTCCGGTGACCTCGGCCGCGCCGGCCAGCTCGAGGTGCTCGTCGATGCGGTGCAGCCACGACGGCAGCCACCCGCAGCCCGCCTCCATGTACGCGCACGCGCAGCCGCGGGAACCGCTCGTAGACGCCGTGCACGATCATCGACAGCACGGCGCACTGCGCCTCGTGCGGGTGCACGACGGTGTGCCACTCGGTGAACGTGTCGAAGCGGTCCGAGCCGGCCGTCGGCGCGTTCAGGCCCATGTACTCGTGGGTCGCGAACGCGCAGTCGAGGTCCTGGAGCAGCTCGTACACCGGGTCGTAGTACCGGTCGCCGAGGTTGCGGTGGTTGAACTGGTCGGGGCGGGCCCAGAAGCAGCGGACCCCGAGGTGGTCGTAGGCGAACTGGATCTCCTCGACGGCCCGCGCCACGTCGTTCAGCGGCACCGGGCCCGAGGCCAGCACCCGTCCCTCCGAGGCCTCGCGCATCTCCTCGCCCCACCGGTTGTAGGCCCGGGCCATCGCCGCCTGCAGCTCGGGGTCGATCCCCTCGAGCCACAGGTCGTACTCGGGGCCGTAGATCACCATCAGGTCGACGCCCTCGACCGCGATGCGCATCGGCGACCCGGTCGCCGGTGAACCCGGCGGTCACGATGTCGCCGTACTTGGCGATCATGTCCTCGGTCGTCCAGTTGATCGCCTTCTGGAACTGGCCGTAGATCGACGTCGGGTGCTGGGTCCAGCGCCCGTCGACCGTCACCGGGTTGTAATGGTCGAACCCGGCCGGCGCCCGCCGTCCGACCCGGTCCCGGAACCGCTTGTCGAGGAATCGGTCCCACAGGTCGGGTGGATACACGACGTGCGCGTCTGCATCGAAGACTCGCAACCCGTCACGCATGGTCCCTCCGTGGCTCGCGGCCCAGTACAGCAGACCCGACCCGGGGCGGCTACACCACGGTGAGCAGCATGGGCTCGAGCGCACGGATCGCGCGCGCGATCGCCGGCTCGTACCCCTCGGCCTCGATCCGCGGGCCGAGCATCTCGAGCTCGACGAACCCGCGGTAGCCGGCCCGGGCGACCAGCGCGAGGAGCGACGCGACCGGCATGTCGCCGTCGCCGGGCACGGCGCGCTCGCTCGCGGTGAGGGTCCCCACCTGGTAGTCGCTCACCTGCACGAGCTGGAACGTGTCCACCCCGTCGACGACGACCTCGTCCAAGCCGCGCTCGAACCAGCAGTTCGTCAGCTCGACGACCACGCCGACGTCGAGCAGCCGGGCGACCTCCACCATGTCGCGGAGGGTGTGCACGAAGCCGACGTCGCGCCGCAGCGGGTTGGTGTGCTCGACGGCCACCCGGACGCCCCGCTCGGCGGCCCGGTCTCGGACCGGCCCGAGCGCCTCCCTGAGCGCGGCGACGCTCTCGTCGAAGCTGAGACGCCCCGGCGTCCCGCCGGTCACGAAGAGGCACCCGGCGTCGAGCGCGGCGGCGACGTCGACCGCGGCATCAAGCGCCGCGCGATCCGCCGACCAGCTGGTGGGGTCGCAGAGCGTGAAGCCCCGCGCGGCGACGCTGCTGACTACCAGGCCACACGCGGCGACGCGGGCGACGGCGGTGTCGAGCCCCACCGCAGCGAGCTTCGGGAGGAACAGGCCGACGGTGTCCACCCCGAGCCGCGCCCACAGGTCGAGGTCCTCGTCGAAGCGCAGGTTCATCGAGCTGAGCGCGCTCACGGACAGCTGCGGATGCATGCCTTCCCCCCGCTCCCGGCAGCGACGCGACATTAGTGTGATCGCCCCGATCCCGGTCCGCGTGGAGGCCGCCGCGCATGACGACGGACGAGCCGACGACCCTCGACGACACCATCACGGCGGACGTCATCCGCAGCGGCCTGTCCGTCGCGGTCGAGGAGGCGAGCATCGTCGTCGTCCGCTCGGCGCACAGCACGTTCATCCAGGAGGGCGCCGACGCCTGCGCGGCGCTCCTCGATGCCAGTGGCCAGCTCGTCGCCCAGTCGGCGGCCACCAGCCTGATGCACGCCGCCAGCCTGCGCTGCTCGCTCCCCTCGCTGCTCGAGGACATCCCCGCCGACACGATGGAGGCCGGCGACGTCTACGCGCTGAACGACCCGTACCGGGGCGGCATCCACGCCAACGACATCATCGTGTTCCGACCGATCGTGGCCGGCGGCCGGGTGGCGTTCTTCGCCGGGACGCTCGTCCACGTCGCCGACGTCGGTGGCATCGCCGCTGGTGGCCTCGCCGCGCTGGCCACCGACACGTTCGGCGAGGGCCTCCTCCTCCCGCCCGTCGCCCTCGCCCGTCGGGGCGAGCCGGTCGCCGACCTGCGGCGGATCCTCGCCCGCAACAGCCGGGTGCCCGACAAGGTGCTCGGCGACGTCGACGCCCTCGTCGCCGGCGTGCACGTCATCGCCGCCCGGGTCGACGAGCTGCTCGCCCGGTACGGCGTCACCCGCCTCGCGGCGTTCGTCGACGCGTGGCTCACCGAGACCGAGCGGCGGCTCCGGGCCGAGCTCGCCACGATCCCCGCCGGGACGTACCACGGGTCGTTCGTCATCGACGGTGACGGCGTCGAGCCGGGCCGCACGTTCGAGGTGCAAGTCGCGGTGACGTGCGGCGACGGCACGGTCGAGGTCGACTTCGCCGGCACGGCCGCGCAGGCCCGCGGGGCGATCAACGCGTCGGTGTCGCAGGCGCTGTCCGGCGTCGTCTACGGGATCCGCTGCTTCGTCGACCCGAGCATCCCGATGAACGAGGGGTGCTGGCGGCCGATCACGGTCCGGCTCCCACCCGGCTCCCTCGTGAACCCCACGCCACCGGCGGCGTGCGGCGGCCGGATCGTCACCGTCGCCGCCGCGGTCGAGGCCATCCTGGCGGCGCTCGCCACGGCTCGCCCGGACCACGCCACGGCAGCGAGCGGGCTCATCCACGTGTTCACGCTCGCCGGCCGCCAGGACGGAACGCCCTGGCTGAACCTCTTCTACGAGTTCGGCGGCGTCGGCGCCCGCACCGCGGCCGACGGCCCGGACGCCACCGGCTGCTTCTTCCTCGGCGGCCGGTCGGTCATCCCCCAGGTCGAGCCGATCGAGGCCGGCTACCCGATCATCGTCCGCGCCGCCCGGCTCCGCCCGGACTCCGGTGGCCCCGGCGAGTGGCGGGGCGGCCTCGGCGTCGAGATGGTGCTCGAGCTGCGCACCGACGCCGTCGCGACCGTCCGCGGTGACCGGATGACGTTGCCCCCACCCGGCGTCGCGGGCGGCGCCGCCGGCCGCGCCGGCGAGTTCGTCGTGGCCCGCGCCGACGGCCGCCGGGAGGTGCTCGCCCCCAAGCAGGCCGACGTGCCCATCGCCGCGGGTGAGCAGCTCATCATCCGCACCTCGGGGGGCGGCGGGCTCGGGCCGCCCGGCCGACGCCCCCCCGACGCCGTGCTCGCCGACGTCACCGCGGGTCGCGTCACCCCCGCGGCCGCCGCGGAGGACTACGCCGTCGCGCTCGACGCGACCAGCAGCGCGGTCGATCACGTCGCGACCGAGGCGTTGCGGCGCACGCGGCACGCCGAGACCCGGTGAGCGGCGCGGGCGCCGTCGTCGGCGTCGACATCGGCGGGACGTTCACCGACGTCGCGCTCCTCGACCCCGACGGCCGCCTCACCGTCGGGAAGCAGGCGACCACCCCCGAGGATCCCCGCGTCGGCGTCGTCGAGGCGCTGCGACACGTGCTCCGCGACGCTGGAGTCGCGCCCGACGCGCTGACCCGCGTGGTGCACGGCACCACCCTCGCGACGAACGTGGTCGTCGAGCGGCGGGGCGGCCCGGTCGCGCTCGTGACCACCGACGGGTTCGGCGACGTGCTCGCGCTCGGCCGACAAGCCCGGGTCGAGGACGACCGCTACGACCTCGGCTACACGCCACCCGCGCCGCTCGTCTCGCCGGCACTGACGTTCGAGGTCGTCGAGCGGGTCACCGCCCGGGGCGAGGTGCTCGTCCCCCTCCGTGAGGACGCACTCACGGCCGTGGTCGACGCCGTCGCGGCGGCGCAGCCCGCCGCGGTGGCCGTCTGCCTGCTCCACTCGTACGCCCATCCCGACCACGAGCGTCGCGTCGCGGCCGCGTGCCAGGCCGCGCTGCCCGACGCCTTCGTCGTGGCGTCGTGCGACGTCTGGCCGGAGCTCCGTGAGTACGAGCGGGCCATGACGACCGTGGTGTGCGCGCTCGTCGGCCCGGTGATGGCCGGCTACCTCCGCGGCCTCGAGGACCAGCTCGCCACGCTCGGGGTCCGCTGCCCCGTCGAGGTCATGGAATCGAGCGGCGGGGTCGTGTCCGCCGAGGCCGCGACCCGCCGCCCGGTGTGCACCGTCGAATCCGGCGGCGCCGCGGGGGTGCTCGCTGCCGGGGCGGTCGGCGCCCGGGTCGGCGCCGCCGACGTCATCAGCTTCGACATGGGGGGCACGACCGCCAAGACGGGCATCGTCCGCGACGGCCGGCCGGCGATCGCGCACGACTTCCAGATCGCCGGCCGCGGCAGCTTCGGGGGGGCACGGCCCGGAACCGGCGTGCCGGTCAAGACACCGGTCGTCGACCTCGCCGAGGTCGGCGCCGGCGGCGGGAGCGTCGCCTGGCTCGACCCGGGCGGCGCGCTGCGCGTCGGGCCCCGCTCAGCCGGCGCGGTGCCCGGACCTGCCTGCTACGGGCGCGGCGGCACCGAGCCGACGGTGACCGACGCCAACCTGCTGCTCGGCTACCTCGACCCGCGGGGGCTCGCCGGTGGCGTGACCCTGGACCGGGCCCGAGCCGAGTCGGCTGTCACGCCGCTCGCCGCGGCGCTCGGGGTCGAGCCGGTCGACGCGGCCGACGTCATCCACGAGATCGCCAACACCACGATGGCCGCGGCGATCCGGATGGTGACGGTGCAGCGCGGCATCGACCCGCGCGACTTCACGCTCGTCGCGTTCGGCGGAGCGGGACCCGTGCACGTCGCCCACCTCGCCGCCCAGTTCGCCATCCGATCCGTGATCGTCCCGTGGGCCGCGGGCGTCGCGTCGGCCGTCGGGCTGCTCGCGTCGGAGCCAACCGTCGAGCTCGTCCAGACGCTCCTCGTCGACCTCACCGACGGGGCTACCGGCGCGCTCGACGCGGTCTTCGCCGACCTCGAAGCGCGCGCCCGCCGCGAGCTCGGTGCCGACGACGACCCCACGGCCCGCATCGCCCGATCCGCCGACCTGCGCTACCGCGGCCAAGCGCATCAGCTCACCGTCGAGATGCCGCCCGCCGGCCACGCCGTCCCGGCGCTCGTCGCCGCGTTCCACGACCGCTACCAGCACGCCTACGGCATCCGCTCCGACGCGCCCACCGAGTTCGTCAGCGCCCGCGTCCGCGTCACGCACCCGCGGGCGTCGCGGCCGCCGCGACCGGCGACGACGACGGCGCCGACCCCCGCCGAGCCCGTCACGACGCGGCCGGTGCGCTTCCCCGGCACCGGCCGGTACCGCGCGACCCCCGTATTCGACTGGTCGGGTCTCGCGCCGGGTGCCCACACCGACGGGCCCGCGCTCCTCGTCGGGGACGACACCACCGTCGTGGTGCCGACCGGGACGTCGGCGCGCCTGGACGGCGACCGCAACGTGCTGCTCCGACCCTCGGCGACGCCGCCCGGCCACGACGGCACGACCCCGTAGAGTGCGGGCGTCCGACGGGCGTCGCCGGGCCCGATGCCCGCGAAGGGGGCAGATGAGCGCTGCAGCCGACGGGCCGGCCTTCTTCCACGTCGACGACATCCCGTGGCCCGACGAGGCGACGACCAACGCGCCGCGCGAGCTCGTCGCCGAGGCGAAGCGCCACGGTGCGAAGCGCAAGTTCCTCGCCCGCGGCGAGGGCGGTTTCCACTCCCAGTACTCGGTGTTCCCGCCCGGCTACATCGTCCCGGCGCACAGCCACGACCACGACGAGATGATCGTCCTGCTCGCCGGGAGCTGCCGGCTCCTCGGCGACGGCCCGACCTTGGCCGCGCACGACTCGATGGTGCTGCGCGGCGGCCACGAGTACGGGTTCACCGCCGGTCCGGATGGCATGACGTTCCTCACCATCCGCACCGCCCCGACCGAGACACGGCTCGCGTGACACGCCGCCCCGCGCGGCCCGCCATCGCCGTTGACGGGACCGCCGGCGGCGTTGCGTTGCCTGGCTCGGTCATCCGTCACCCCACGGGTCGGCGGTCACCTGAGCCCCGATCACCGGTCCGGTGCCGTGCTGACCGTTGAAGTGCAGGCGCTGGCGATCGAGCGACTCGAGGCGCTGATCGGTCCGGGCCGTACGCAGCGGTTCGAGGAGACCGCGGCCGCGGCACGCGAGTTCTTGGCGGGTCGCCGCGTCCTGAACGTGAACTCCACGCCGACGGGAGGTGGCGTCGCCGAGCTGCTGCAGACGCTCCTCGCCTACGCGCGCGGCGTCGGGATCGACACGCGCTGGGAGGTCATCGCGGGCGACGACGAGTTCTTCGCGATCACGAAGCGCCTCCACAATCACCTGTATGGCGCTCCCGGCGACGGAGGCCCCCTCGGTCACGACGAGCACGGCGCGTACGAGCGCACGTTGCGCGGCAACGGCACCGACCTTGCGGCCATGACCCAACCGGGCGACATCGTGATGCTGCACGATCCCCAGACGGCCGGGCTGGTCCCGGTGGCGCACCGGTCGGGCGCGAGCGTGATCTGGCGGTGCCACATCGGTCGTGACGTCGCGAACGCCTACACGGAGGAGGGGTGGGCATTCCTCCGTCCGTACCTCGACGAGGCGGACGCCTTCGTGTTCAGCCGCGCGGCGTTCGCCCCCCCGTGGCTGGACCCGACGCGAGTCCACGTCATCCCGCCGTCGATCGACCCGTTCTCGGCCAAGAACCAGGATCTTGACGACGCGACCGTGCGCTCGATCCTCCAATACGTGGGGTTGCTGGCCGGGGCCGGCAACCCCCCGGCCGTCCCGTTCTCGCGTCGGGACGGATCACCCGGGCGGATCGACCGGCGGGTGGACATCCTCCAGACAGGACCGCCGCCTCCACCGGACGCACCGCTCGTGGTGCAGGTCTCGCGCTGGGACCGCATGAAGGACATGCTCGGCGTGCTGCGCGGGTTCGCCGAGCATCTCCTCGATGGCCAGGACGCCCACCTGGTCCTGGTGGGACCCACCGTGCACGGCGTCGCCGATGACCCCGAAGCCGACGAGGTCCTCGACGAGTGCATCGATGCCTGGCGTGAGCTCCCCCACGCGGCCCGAAGTCGGGTGCACCTGGGGTGCCTTCCGATGCAGGACCCCGACGAAGCCGCGATCATCACGAACGCGCTGCAGCGCCACGCGACGGTCATCACCCAGAAGAGCCTCGCCGAGGGGTTCGGGCTCACGGTCACCGAAGCGATGTGGAAGCGCCGTCCGGTCGTGGCCAGCCGCATCGGCGGCATGGCCGACCAGATCACGGACCACGAGCAGGGCCTGCTCGTCGACGACCCCACCGACCTCGGGAGCTTCGGCGACGCGCTGCGGCTGCTGCTGGGGGATCGCGGGCTCGCGAGCGCGCTCGGCGAGGCGGCCCATCAGCGCGTCCTCACCGAGTACCTCGAAGACCGCCATCTCGAGCGCTACGCGGGGCTGCTCGCGACGTTGCCCGCTGCCTGATCGGTGCCTGATCGGTTCCGCGGCCGGTCGGGCGCGCGGCGCTTCAGGTCGACGCCGCGGGCCGCTCGATGAGCTCGAGCGTGAAGCCGTCGAGGTCAGGGAAGAACACGGCGCGCAGGTCCGGGAGGCCCGGTCCCATGTCGAGCGACGCCGGCGGCGAGTACGGCTGGACGCCCGCCGCGAGCAGCGCGTGGTAGTCGCGGTCCAAGGTGTCGGTGATCAGCGCGAGACGGTAGATCCCGACATCGTTGGCCGCCCGCGGCTGCGCCGGCGGGGCGGTCACGAGCTCGACCGTGAACACGTCCGGTCCACGCTCGTCGCAGAGTCGTGATCGGTCGACACGCTCCAGGCCGACGACATCGCCATAGAACGCGGCCGAGGCCTCGAGGTCGGTACACCCCACGACGAGGCCAGCGACGCGCGGCGATGGGCCGGCGACGATCTCCACCGAGGTGCCGTCGGGATCGGTGGTGGCGCCACGTGGCAGCGCGCCCGCCCGTGCCACGAGGCGGAGCTGCCGCCCGCCGCCCGCCTCGGCGGGTCGGTGCGGCGGTGGCGTCCGCCACTCGAGCAGGTCGAGGGCCACGCCGCCGAGCCCGTCATCGCCGGTGAGGATCCACGCGTCCCACTGCACCTCGTCGAGGCCGAACGCGTCGCCGGGCTGCGGTCGCGTCGGCGTGGTGCGGGTCAGGGGCGAGAGTCCCACCGTGTCGCGGTAGAAGCCGACCGCGGTCTCGAGATCGGCGCAGTTGACGTTGACGTGGAAGAGGTGCGCGGGCACGAACGAACGGTAGCGACGCCGCGCCGCCGGTGAGCTCGTCAGTCGCCGGTGCGGCCGTCGATGTCCTCGCGCATCACGTCGAGGTGCCCCGCATGGCGGGCCGTCTCCTCGAGCAGGTGCACGAGGATCCAGCGGAGGCTCACGGCGCCGAACACGGCGTGGGCGCCGACCGCGACGTCGTCGAGCGACGCCGCCGCGGTGATCGTCCGGGCCTCGTCCGCCGCCGCCCGGTAGGAGGCGACCACGCTCGCCACCGTGTCCGAGTCGGCGAGCACGAACGTCGGCGCGTTGTCCGGGCCGGTGAACAGCTCGACCTCGTCGCCCAGGAAGCGTCGGCGGAACCAGCTGCGCTCGACCCACGCGAGGTGCTTCACGACGCCGAGCGGGCTCAATCCGCGGCGGGTGCAAGGCCGGCTGGCCTGCTCCCACGAGAGGTCCGCCACCTTGCGCTCGACGACGGCGCGATACCAGTCGAGGAAGCCGATGAGCAGGGCCCGCTCGTCACCCTGGCCGCCGAACGCGCTGTCCGCCACGCGGCAACCGTACGACTACTCGCCGTGCCGCGACCGGCCGAGCCGCGCCCGCAACCCCGCATCCTTGACGAAGACGGGCAGGTTCTCGGCGTCGAGGTAGGACGGCCGCACCGACGAGCCGCCGTCGACGACGAGGACGTGGCCCGACACGAAGGCGGCCAGGTCGGACAGCAGGAACAGGACCGCGCCGGCGATGTCGGCCGGCTCCCCGCGGCGACCCAGCGGGATCGCGGCGCGCTCGGCCGCGGTGTCCTCGTCGTGGGCCTCGGCCTGGTTGCGCGGGGTGCGGACCGTGCCGGGCGCGACGGCGTTCACCCGGATGCCGTGGGGTCCCCACTCGAGTGCCGCGGTGCGGGTGAGCCCGATCAGCCCGGCCTTCGCGGCGGCGTAGCCAGCGCCGAACGGCAGGGCGGACAGCCCGGCGATCGACGCGAGGTGCACGATGCTGCCCGGGGAGCCCTCGTCGACCAGGCGCGCCGCGACGGCCCGGGAGGTGAGGAACGCCGACTGGAGGTTGAGCTGGACGATCGCCGCGAACGTGTCGGGCGTCGTCGCCAGCAGCGGCGCCCACTCGTCGAGCGCCAGCCCGCCGGCGACGTGGACCAGGCCGTGCAGCGGTCCGGGTGCGGCGCGCACCGCGTCGTCCACCTGGGCGGCGTCGCGCACGTCAGTGACGACGGCCTGGTACCGGGCACCGACCTCGCGCAGGACCGTCTCCGAGACCGCGAGGCGATCCGGGTCGCGGTCCAGCGCGACGACCGACGCGCCGGCTTCGCCGAGGAGGCGGCACACCGCGGTGCCGATCCCGCCGCCGCCCGCACCGGCGACGACGACGACCCGGTTCTCGAGACCGAGCGACTGGTCGACCACGTTGTTCTCCTCGTCGGGTGTGGGTGCGGACATAGCATCCCGCGCTGGCTGGCCGGAGGGGATGGCCACGACGGACACTCAGGACGGTGGGGCGGGCCGCTTGACCGGTCGCGCCGCGGTCGTCGTCGGCGGTGGCACAGGCCTCGGTCGCGCGCTGGCGTGGGGTCTCAGCGACGAGGGTGCGGCGGTCGCCGTCGTCGGCCCGTCCGGCGACGAGCCGGCCGTCGCCGACGAGCTCGAGACGGCCGGGCGACGGGCCGTCGCGGTGACCGGCCCGGTCGACACGCGGGCGCGGGCCGTCGCGGTGTTCGCCGACGTCGCCGACCAGCTGGGCGCGCTGCAGCTCGTCGTGCACGCGCTCACCGATCCGGCGGCGCTCACCCCCGCGGCGATCGCCGACACCGACCCAGCCGAGTGGGACGCGCGCTGCGAGGCCGTGCTACGCGCCGCGCTCGCCTGCGCGCAGGCCGCGTTCGCCCAGCTGCAGGAGCGAGGTGGTCGCCTCGTCTTCATCACCCCGACGGTGACGCTCACCGGCGCGGACCGCCTCGTGCCTTACGTCACCGCCCTCGAAGGCACCCGCGCGCTCGCGAAGTCGGCGGCACGGCAGTGGGGCGGGCACGGCATCACGGTCAACTGCGTCGCCCCACCCCTCGGGCTCCTCGCCGACGACCCCGGTCCGGCGAGCTTCGAGGCGCCGGCGCTCGGCCGCGTCCCCGACGGTCGCCGCGACGTGGCGCCGGTCGTCGCGCTCCTCGCCGCCGACGGCGCCCACTTCGTGACCGGCGTGACCATCACCGTCGACGGGGGGGTGGTGATGGTGCCGTGACCGGCCCGCTCGCCGACCGCGGGGTGGTCGTCACCGGCGCGGGCCGGGGCGTGGGGCGCGGTGTGGCGCTCGCCTGCGCGGCGGCGGGCGCGGACGTGGTCGTGGCCGCACCGGGTGACAACGGTGCCGACACCGTCGCCGCCATCGAGGAGCGGGGCGGCTCGGCGGTGTGGGTGCGCTGCGACGTGACGCGGCTGGCCGACGTCACCGCCGCGGTGGACGCGGCCGCCCGCCGCGTCGGCGTGCACGTGATGGTCCACAACGCGACCAGCCGCCGTTCGAGCGAACCGGCCCGCCTCGACGAGGTCGACGACGGCGTCTGGGAGGACCACGCGTCCGTGTCGCTGCGCGGCGCCTACCACGCGGCGCGTGCCGCGCTCCCCGAGCTGCGCCGCCGCCACGGGCGGCTGATCGTCATGACCTCCCCGGCCGGGATGGAGGGCTCCACGCTGCTCCCGGTGTACGGGATGGTGAAGGCCGGCCTCCGCGGCTTCGCCAAGAGCCTGGCCCGCGAGTGGGCGCCGTTCGGTGTCACCGTCGCCGTGCTGTCACCGCTCGCCGAGACCCCCGCCATGACGGCCGCGGCCGAGGCCGACCCCGGGCTGCGGGCCCGGCTCGCGTCCCGGGTCCCGCTCGGGCGGCTCGGCGACCCCGAGCGCGACATCGGCCCGGCCGTCGTGTTCCTCGCCGGTGACGGCGCCCGCTACATCACCGGGCAGACCCTCGCCGTCGACGGCGGCCGGTTCCTGAACCTATGAGGCCCCGCCGGGCGTCGACGCGGCCACGGCGCGCGGACCGGCGCCGTCGCCCAGCAGGTCGAGGAGCTGGTGCACGGCCGCGTCGAGGTCGGTGACGGCGGCGGGCGGCAGGGCACCGAGGAGCTCCTGGCGGGCGGCGAGGTACCGGGCGTTGGCCCGCTCGGAGACGGCGAGGCCCTCGACCGTGAGCCCGACGAGCACCTTGCGGCGATCGGACGGGTCGTCCTCCCGGGCGACGAGCCCGGCGCGCTCGAGCCGGTCGAGGATCTGGGTCATTCCGCCGCTCGAGCGCAGCACGATCTCGGCCAGCTCGCTCGGCGACATCCGGTACGGCTCGCCGGCCAGCACCAGCACGCGCAGCACCGAGTAGTCGATGAAGCGCAACCCGAACGGGTCGAGGCAGCGGTGCTGGAACGCGTCGACGAGCAACCCGACGCGGGTCAGCCGGGTGAACAGGCCGACCGGGCCGGGCTCGGACAGGTAGCGGGCTTCGACGTCCATCACTGCAGCGGCGGGCCATCGACCGTGACCCGACGCATCACGCGTCGCTCCACGTAGTCGGCGACCGCGTAGTGCTGCACGCAGCGGTTGTCCCAGAAGGCGATCGAGTCGGGCTCCCAGTGGAAGCGGCACTGGAACTCGGGGGAGCGGGCGTGGTCGAGCAGGAACGGGAGCAGCGCGTCGTTCTCCCGCTCGCTCAACCCCACCAATGCCGTGGTCGAGTTCCGGTTCACGAACAGGCCCTGGCGGCCCGTCTCGGGGTGCGTCACGACGACGGGATGCTCGACCGGCGGCCAGCGCTCCTGCATCTCGGTCAGGGACAGCGTCGTGTGGCCGGCGGCGATCGCCTTGCGCATCGGCTTCGTGACGTCGTGGACGGCGCGGAGCCCCCCGACGAGCGAGCGCAGCGGCGGCGACAACGCCTCGTACGCCGCGTACATGCTCGCGAAGCACGTGTCCCCGCCCACCGCGGGGAGCTGCACGGCGCGCAGGATCGACCCCATCGGCGGGCGTGCCATGAACGTGTTGTCGCTGTGCCACTCGTCGGCGCCCTCGCCCTTCGGGCTCACCTGGTCCAGCACCGTGACCGTCGGCCGGTCCTGGTACTTCGTGGTGAGCGGCGGGACGCTGAGCGGCCCGAAGCGCTGCGCGAACGCCAGGTGCTCCTCGTCGGTGAGCGGCTGCTCGCGGAAGAACAGCACCAGGTGGGCCAGCAGCGCGGCGCGCAGGTCCGCGACCGTGTCGTCGTCGACCACGCGCAGGTCCACGCCGGAGACCTCGGCGCCGATCGCCGCCGTCAGGGGCGTCACCTCGATGGGCATGGGTCCCTCGTGCAGCCGGGCGGGCCTCGAGCCCGCCCGATAGTCTCTTGAGCCTAAGTATCTTAGGCAAGGGGGAGCGATGGCCGGCGGCCCGCGGTTCGTGCACCTCGACGACCTGGCCTGGCAGGAGGTGCGCCGCCAGCGGCACGGGGACCGGGAGGCGTCGGTCCGCGAGAAGTGGCTCGAGTTCTCGCCGCGCTACCTGTCGCTCTACGCCCGCTGGGACCCGGGGATGATCGTGCACGCCCACGGCCACCGCAGCGACCACGTCGTGTTCGTCGTCGAGGGGGAGATGACGTGCGGTGACGTCCGCTGCCCCGCGGGCACGCACCTCGCCCTCGACCACGGCGACACGTTCGGGCCCTTCATCGCCGGGCCCGACGGGGTGGTGCTCTTCGAGGTGATGATGGGCGACCCACGCTCGTTCCCGGCCGACCCGGCGGGCTACACGGCGTTGCTCGCCGACCGGGGGATCGAGCAGCTGGCGAACCCGGCGATCAGCCTGCCCGGCTGGCTCGAGGACACGCGCAGCTGATCGTGGGCGCGCCGCTCGACGCCGGCTCGGTCTCGTTGCGTCTGTACCCGCACGGCGACCTGGCACCCGACGCGCTCGTCGCCGAGCTCACCGCGCAGGCCGCGCTCGCCGCCGAGCACGGCTTCGACGGCGTGATGACGAGCGAGCACCACGGCGGCTTCGCCGGCTACCTCCCCAACCCGCTCCAGGCCGCGGGCTGGTGCCTCGAGGTGATGGCGCGCGGCTGGGCCGCGCCGTGCCCGCTGCTGCTCCCGCTGCGCCCGACGGCGCTCGTCGCCGAGGAGGCGGCGTGGCTCGCGGCCCGCTTCCCCGGCCGGGTGGGCGTGGGCGTCGCCGCCGGGGCGCTGCCCGCCGACTTCGAGGTGATGGGACTCACGATGGACGACCTCGCGGCTCGGTTCGCCGCCGCCCTCGAGGCGCTCGCCGGGATGCTGCGCGGCGACGTCGACGGTGTCCTCGCCGCCGACCCGGCCGTGGCGGGGTGCGCCGAACGTCCCGTCCCGCTGCTCAGCGCGGCGATGGGCTTCACCGCGGTGCGGCGCGCCGCGCGCCTGGGTGTCGGCATCCTCTTCGATTCGCTCTCCCCCGCGTCGCGCTGCCGCGCCCTCACCGACGCGTACCGCGCGGCCGGCGGCGCCGGACCGTGCGTGCTCATCCGACGGGTGTGGCTCGGCGACCCGCCCCGGTCCCGCCTCGACGAGCAGCTCGACCGGTACCGGAGCTACACGCCCCGCCACGCGCAGGCCCACTGGGGTGACGAGGACCGCCAGCTCGTCGACGGGACCGACCCCGGCACGGTCGCCGACGGGCTGACCGCCGTCGCGGGGGCGGTCGGGGCCGACGCGCTGAACCTGCGCGTCCACGTGCCCGGCGTCGGCCCGGCGGCGGTCCGCGAGCAGATCGTCGGGCTGGGCGACGACGTCGTGGCCCGGGTCCGCCAGGCGCTGCAGCCCTCCGGCGTCGCCCCGTGACCGCCGACCTGGACCTCGCCGTCCGGGGTGGGCTCGTCGTCGACGGGACGGGCCTGGCCCGCCGCCGCGTCGACGTCGGGGTCCGCGACGGGCGCATCGTGGCGGTCGGGCACCTCGACGGGTGCGCGGCCCGCGAGACGATCGACGCCGACGGGCGCATCGTCGCGCCCGGGATCATCGACGCCCACACGCACTACGACCCCCAGCTCACCTTCGACCCCTACGCCACCGTGTCGTGCTTCCACGGCGTCACGACGGTCCTCGCCGGGAACTGCGGCTTCTCGGTCGCGCCGTGCCGCGCCGCCGACCGCGCCTTCCTGTCCGGGATCTTCGCCCGGGTCGAGAACATGGACCCCGTCGCGCTCAGCGCCATCGCGTGGGACGAGTTCGAGACCTTCCCCGAGTTCCTCGCCAGCCGGGCCGGGCGCCTCGGCGTCAACCTGGCCTGCTACCTCGGGCACTCGAACGTCCGACGCTGGGTGATGGGCCCCGACGCGTCGACCCGTCCCGCCACCACCGCCGAGGTCGACGCCATGCGCGACGTGGTCCGGGCGGCGATGGAGGCCGGCGCGGCCGGGCTGTCCTCGTCGGCCGCGCCGACGCACTTCGACCTCGAGGACCGGCCGGTCCCGTCACGGGTCTCGGACCGCGAGGAGCTCGCCGCGCTTGCCGAGGAGACGGGCCGGGCCGGCGGCGGCTCCATCGCGTTCCTGCCGGCCAGCGCCATCGGTGGCCTCGACGCCGAGGACGAGGACTACCTCATGCGCCTCGGCGCGCTCAGCGGCCTGCCGGTGATCATCCAGGGTCTCGGGGGCCGCAACAAGGTCGACGCGCCCACCGCGACCTGGGAGGCGTCGAAGGCGTTCCTCGACCGGGCCGCCGCCGCGGGCGCGCCCGTCTACTCGATGCTGATCGCCCGGCCCTTCGACCGTCCCATCACGATCGACGAGACGAACTTCCACTACCTCGCGGTGCCCGCCTGGGACGCCATGCTGAAGCTCCCGCACGCCGAACGCGTCGCGCGGCTGCGCGACCCCGACGCCCGGGCCGCGCTGCGCGACGCGGTCGAGCACTACAACCGGGACCCGAGCCGGGGGACGACGGTCCCCCCGCCGCTGTGGGACGCGGTGTTCGTCGACGAGGTGACGACGCCGGCCCACCAGGCCGACCAGGGCCGGTCGATCCGCGAGCTGGCCGACGCGCGCGGCGTCGCCCCGGCCGACGCGCTCCTCGACCTGGCGCTCGACGAGGACCTCGCCACCCGGTTCCGGTGGCGGACCGAGAGCCCGGAGTGGACGGCCGCGGTCGGCGAGGCCCAGCTCGACCCGCGCATGATCATCGGCACGTCCGACGGGGGCGCGCATCTCGCCCGCGACGACGGCGCCGACTGGAGCTCCTACTTCCTGCGGTCCTGGGTGCTCGACCGCGGGGTGTGGAGCCTCGAGGACGGCGTCCGCCAGATCACCCAGGTGCCCGCCGCGCTGCTCGGCCTCACCGACCGCGGCGTGCTCCGCCCCGGCGCGTGGGCCGACCTCATGGTCTTTGACCCCGAGACGATCGGCCCCTGGCGCAAGGAGTTCGTCCACGACCTGCCGGGCGGTGTCGGCCGGTTCAAGGCCTTCGGCCGCGGCGTGGACGCCACCGTGGTCAACGGTGTCCCCATCGTGCGAGACGGCGAGCTCACCGGGCAGCTCCCCGGCCGGGTGGTCCGCCCCGGTCGGTCCTGAGCGCCGCCGTCAGGTCGGGTCGCCGACCCGCCGCCACCCGCCGGCGGCCCAGTTGCCGCCGTCGACGTGGACGGTGACGCCGGTGACGAACCCGGCGAGGCGGCTGGCGAGGTACACGACGGCCGCCGCGGCGTCCTCCGGGTCGCCCATCGTCCCGAGCGGCGGGACGACCGTCGGCTCGTAACCGGGTCCGCCGTCGAGCATCGCGCCGCGCACGTCGCGGTCACCCTCGGTGGGGATGGCGTCGGGCGCGACCGCGTTCACGCGCAGCCGCCGCGGGCGAGCTCGAGGGCGAGGGTGCGGGTCAGCTGGGCCAGCGCCGCCTTCATCGCCGCGTACACCGCGAAGCCGGGTGCGCCCTGATGCGCCTCGATCGACGTGAGATTCACGATCGAGCCGCCGGCCGGCATGTGCGGGACGACGAGCCGAATGAGCCGGGTGGCCTGCGTGAAGTTCTCGGCGACGAGCGTCTGCTCCCCCTTCTCGGAGAGCTCGAGGAACGGCGCGAAGAACGTCCCGCCCGCGTTGTTCACCAGCACGTCGATCCGACCGTGCGCGTCCACGACGTCGCCGACGAACCGGTCGACGGCGTCCGCGTCGCGCACGTCGAGCGCGCGGGTCAGCCCGCCCGTGCCCGCGGCCGCGACGGCCGTCGCTGTCGCGGCGAGCGCGTCGGGCAGACGGTCGCACATGACGACGGTGGCCCCGAATCGGGCCAACAACACCGCGGTGGCGCGCCCCACGCCTCGGCCGACCCCCGTGACGATCGCCACCTGGTCGCTGAGCAGGATGGACGACGGGTCGAGCGACACGCCGCGGGAGGTTAGGTCGCGACGGAGAACTCCTCGCCGACGTGGGGGCCGCGATGCCGGACGGCGACCGTGCGCGCGACGCCCCCGGCTTCACCGGCCGGCGGGCTCGACGCTGAGGGCGCCCCACGATGCTCACACGAGCGGCGCCGTGCGGTCGATCGGACGGAATCGCATGAGCTGGGCCTGCGTGTCGCCGCCGGGGCTGCTCGGTCTCGGCGCGGGGCGGGCCGTGTCCGGCCAACCGCAGGAACGACCTATTCGGTGTCGGCCGTTCGGCTCACCGGGTTCACCGCCGCCGGCGGCGTCCCGACGCGGAGGCCCAGCACCACCTCCAGCCCGCCGCCGGGCGGGGCCTCCAGCTCGACGGTGCCGCCGTCGGCGTGGATCAGCTGGCGCACGATGGCGAGCCCGAGACCGAAGCCGCCGTTGTCGTCGCTCGGTGCCGCGGTGCCGCGCCAGAACCGGTCGAAGGCTCTCGCCCGCTCCTCGCCCGTCATCCCCGGGCCCGCGTCGCGCACCCGCACCTCGATCCGATCGCGAACGACCCGGGCGCTGAGGCGAACCGTGCTGCCGCTCGGCGCGACCTCGAGGGCGTTGTTCAAGAGGTTGTCGAGCACCTGCTCGAGGCGCTCCGGGGTGGCGCGGGCCCACAGCCCGACGGCGTCGTCGGCCTCGAGCGCGACACCGCGCTCGGCCGCGAAGGCCAGCCAGGCATCACGTCGTCCGGCGATGACCTCGCCGACGTTCACGTCGGCGGGTGCCGGCGAATTCCGCTCCGCACGGGCGAGCGCCAGCAGGCCGTCGACCAGCCGTGTGAGGCGCTCGACCTCGGCGCGGGCGCCGTCGACGTCGTCTGCAGCGGCCGGGTTGACCTCGCTCTCGAGGTTCTCCAGGCGGAGGCGCAGGGCGGCGAGCGGGGTCCGCAGCTGGTGCGACGCATCGGCGACGAAGGACTGCTGCGCGTCGACGAGCGCCTCGAGCTGCGCCGCCGTCGTGTTGAACTCCTGCGCCAGCAGCCGGACCTCGGTCGGCCCGGTCGGGACCGGCGCACGCGTGTCGAGCTGCCCGTCCCCCAGCCGCGACGCGGCGCGGCCGAGCTGGGCGAGCGGCCGCGTGATCGAGCGTGCGACGACGAGGCTCACCACGAGCACGACGGCGAGGATCGCGCCGCCGATGGTGGCGAGCAGCAGCCAGTTGTCCCGGACCCGATGGTCGACCGAGACGGTGGCGTGCGTGGCCCGGACGGCCCCGATCACGGTGCTGCCCGACTTGACCGGGACGGCGACGTAGTAGAGGTTGCCGCCGAGCTCGTGGGAGTACCGGGTGCCGCTCGACTGGTGGCCGCCCAGGGCGCGGAGGATCTCGGGTGGTTGGAGCACCTCGTCGTGTTCGGGTTCGATGTCGGCCGGCTCGGTGCTCGCCAGGCCGTGGCCGTTCGCGTCGGTGACCACGACCCGGTCGCCGTTCTCGCGCTCGTACCGCGTCACCAGCGCCCGGAGCTCGGCGAGACCGGCCGCGTCGGGGCCCGACTCGAGGTCCTCCTCGGCGCGGGTTGCGAGCGTGATCGCGTCCTGGTGCACGGACTCCTCGAGTCGTCGGCGCTCCGACCGCGCGAACGAGAACCCGAGCGGCACCTCGAGGCCGATCAGCACCAAGATGGTGATCGTCAGGTAGCTGAGCAGCAGGCGGCTACGCATGGGTCACGGTCGGGCCCGCAGCCGGAACCCGACGCCGCGCACCGTCTCGATCCACGCCGGGTCACCGAGCTTCTTGCGGAGCGACGCGACGTGGACGTCGAGCGTCTTCGTCGGCCCGTACCAGTGGGGATCCCACACCGTCTCGAGGATCCGACCACGGCTCCAGACCGCGCCCGGGTCCTCGGCGAGCAGCGCCAGGAGGTCGAACTCCTTCGGCGTCAAGGTGATCTCGCGGTCGCCGACACGGACCTCGCGGCGTGCGGGGGTCGATCACCAGCGACCCGACCTGCAGCGGTGCGCTGTCGAGACTGCGAGGCCCGCGGCGGCGGGACACGGCCCGAATCCGGGCGAGCAGCTCGCGAAAGCCGAACGGCTTGACGATGTAGTCGTCGGCCCCGAGCTCGAGGCCGATGACGCGGTCGACCTCCTCCCCCCGGGCGGTGACCACGATGATCGGCACGTCCGACGCCGCTCGCAGCCGCCGGCACAGCTCGAAGCCGTCGACGTCGGGCAACCCGAGGTCGAGGAGCACGAGGTCGGGCGCCGGTCCCGCAACGAGGCGCTCGAGGGCCGCCTCACCCCGGACGAGACGCTCGACCTCCAGCCCCTCGCGGGTGAGTCCCTTCGCGAGCGGGACGGCGATCGAGGCGTCGTCCTCGACGAGCAGGACCAGCACGTCCTCACCTTCTCATTGCGGAGCGTGACGGGCGAGCGCCCCTCCTGGGTCCGGCGGGTGGGCTCAGCCGTGGCCGAAGTGCTGGATGTGCTGCCAGGTGCCGACCCAGCTGAGCGACGCGATGCCGAGCACGACACCGACGGCCACCGTGACCACCAGCAGGCTCAGACGGGCCCGGGCGCCCGCCAGACGATGCTCCGTCACCCCCTGGAGCGAGCGTTCCTGCCAGTCCGCCGCCGTGAGTGTCGCCGTCTCGCGCCAGTGACCGAGCACGTGCACGGCGATGAGCGCGCCCCACACGAAGAACGTCGCCTTGTGGAGCCACAGGTACTGGTGGCCCACGTGTTGTCCGAGTGCCACGAGCGCGATGCCCGTGCCGAGCACCGCAAGGGTCGACACCACGAGCAGCGGGCCGGTGATCCGCAGGATCGGGTGCGGCGGTCCCTTCTCGCGGTAGGGCGGGTCGCCGGTGTAGTAGTGGCCGAAGCGGTAGCCGGTGCTGACGGTCTTCAACAGCACCAACGGGACGAGCAGCAGGCCGACGAAGATGTGCACGGAGATCAACTGGCGGATCTGGAGGATCGTCAGCCCCTCGACGGCGAGGATCACGAACAGCGCGGCGCCGGCCCCGCCGGTCAGGCGGGCGTTGCCTTCGACGCCGCCCCCCGGGCCGGCCGCTCCTGCTCCGACGGCGGGTGCCGGACGCTCGCGGGTCACGAGCCGAGCAAGGTCCATGGATGCTCCTCGTCAGGCCGTCGCGCCGCAGGCGATCGAGACGGACGCCACCGGATCATTCGTCGGTCAGGATCAGGGCCAGCTTCGGACAGTTCTGCACCGCCCGTCGAGCATGTCGCAGCAGCGCCGGGGGGATCGGCTCTCCGTCGATGATGGGGTAGCCCCACTCGTCGAGGCTGACCCGCTCAGGGAACAGCTCGGCGCACACCCCGTGGGCCTCGCACTCGATCATGTTGACCAGGAGCCGATGCTGCTTCATTGCCACCGTCCGTCGTTGGCGGGAATCGGCATCGCGGGTGGCGGCGCGGACAGGCAGCGCCCGTTCGTGGCGTGCCGCCGGAGCTCGTGGTCGAACGTGCGGAGGGCGGTGTCCACGAACCGGATGACGCCGTCCGGATAGTTGCAGGCGCCGCGGCCGCGGACCTCGGCGAACAGCTCGTGCAGCCGGTCGACGTTCGCCTTCACGTTCCGCCCCGCGGCGATGCTCGACATGGCGTCCGCGATGGCGCGCAGTCCATAGACGCACGGTCCGCACTGACCGGCGGTCTCACCGGCCAGGTACTCCGTGATCCGTGCCGCGGCGACGAGCCCGCAGCGACCCGCCGGGAAGGCGTACACCACCCCGGTGCCGAGTGCGGCGCCCCGCGCCTTGAGCGTGGCGTTCAAGAGTGGGAGGTCCTGTGCCTCGTCGGCGGGCAGCCAGCTTCCGTAGTAGCCGCCCACGAGGACGGCCGACAGATCCTCGGTCGGGCCACCGGCCGCCTCGATGGCTGCGCCGATGGTGGTGCCGAGCGCGACTTCGCACACGATGCCGTGCGCCACGGCGCCGCCGATGGTCAGGAGCATCGAGCCGGGCTCGTCCGCCGTCCCGAGCTGGCGGAACCATTCCGGGCCGTACCGGGCGATGAGGGCGACGTGCGCGACCGTCTCGACGTTCACGATCAACGTGGGTCGGCCGTTGACGCCTCGCTCGAAGGGGCGGGGCGGCGTGAACGTCGGCTTGGCGAGGCCGCCGTTCGCGAAGTTCACCAACGCCGTCTCCTCCCCGGCGACGTAGCGCGCGGGCAGCGCGATGCTGCGCAGCAGCGCAGGGTCGAGCTGGGCGGCCCGGCGTTCCTGGATCGCCTGGTTCACGGACGTGAGGGCTCGCCGGCCACCACGGTCGACGGCCACGATCACCTCGTCGGCGTCGACCGCTTCGGCGGCCAGCGCGGCGCCGTCGAGCACCAGGTGCGGCACCGACGTCAACAGGAGCCGGTCCTTCGCGCTCAGCGCCTCACCCTCGGAGCCGTTCACCACCACGATCGGACGGCCTCGGTGTTGGGCGACCGTGCGCATCTTGCGACCCGTCGGGAACGCCGCACCGCCTCGGCCGCGCAGACCCGAGGCCTCCACGGAGTTGATCAAGGGTCCCCCGCGGCGGCGGGTCCCCCGCCACGGCGGCGGGCCGTAGGCGCCGAGGTGCTCGTGCAGGCCGACGGACTGGTCGGCCCGGTAGGTGGCCAGGAGGCGCGGCAGCCCGGCCGGGCCAGCGGTCCCGGTCGAAGCCGGGCGGGTCGGCGCCGAGGTCACTGGCCGGCACCACCCTGGTTCGGGTGGGCGGCGACGGTGCCGGAGACCGTGCTGCCGCTGGCGTCGATCTGGACGTCGATCACGAGCTGGAGGCTCGGCCGACCCGCGCTCTGGACCGCCGCGGTGATCCGCGTGCCGCGCAGCCCGACCACCGAGCCGCGGTACAGCGTTGGCTGCGAGCTCGGACCCATCGAGACCCGGCTCGACTCCATCAGGACGCCGCCACCCTGCAAGGGCTCACCGATCAAGTCGATCTCGAGGACGCCGGTCGCCCCGCCGCTCATCGTCGTCGCCAGCCGGATCGAGACGCGGCCGTCCGCGGACGGGTTGGACTCGGCCTGGGTGCCGGCGATCTGGGCGGAGAACGGCGCGGCGGGCAGCGCGCCGGATGCCGACGGCGGGGTGGTCGGTGCAGCGGTCGACGGCGGGGACGTGTTCGCCGCGGGCGTCGAGGTCACCCGGGCGAGGATGCTCGCCGGTGTGCCGGCCCGCCGGGACCAGCCCGCAGCGAGTGGGCCGCCGGCCAGCCAGGCGACGAGCACGATCGGTGCCACGACGCTGGCGGACAGCGCGCCAATCCGGATCCCGACATGGTCGGGCCAGCCGACGGCCAAGCGCCACCACGCGGCGACGACGACGGCCATGATGCACATGACATACAGGATGAGGATGAAGCCGAGCTTGGTGTCGCTGCCGGTCCCGAGCCCGTGGACGACCACGAGGGGCCAGGCCAGGTACGCGAACCAGTGCAGGAACCGCCAGGCCCGGTGGTTCATGCGGTGCCGCAGCAGACTGGTGACCAGGAGCACGATCAGGATGTCCGACGCGACCGCACCGAGCCCGAGCCAGACCGGCCGGTACACGGCGGCGAACGGGACGACGGTGTCCTTGAACCCGATCGGTGCGAACGCGTCGGCGACCACGGCCGTGACGTGCACGACGATCAGCGCGAACGCGAGCAGCGACGAGTTGCGGTGGAGCAGCTCGATGACGAACCGCGGCCAACGAGGGTTGGACCAGCGGACCGACGTGACGATGCCGAGCACGGTCGCCAGGGTGAGGACGACGAGCGCGGCGAGGCCGCTGCCCCGGGCGACGTACCAGAGCGGCGACGGGCCGGTCGCCGCGAGCACGCTCACGACGCGACCGGCGAGGGCCAGCCACCGATCCGGAGCACCGAGCCGTCGGGGCGTACGAGCCGAGCCGCGAGCCCCAGCTCGTGCAGCCAGCCCGGTGCGGCGTCGCCGCGGACGATGGCCGCGGTGCTGGCCGTGTTGGCGTCGACGCAGGACCCGGCGACCACGCTGACCGTTCGCCAGCAGATCGGCGCGGCCTGGCCGGTGCTCGGGCTCACGATGTGATGCAGCTCCTCGTCGCCGCGCCGCCACCGCCGGACCGTCGTGCTCGACGTGGCCAGCCCGCCGGACGCGATGGCCACCGTCTCGCCGCGCGCGTCCGGGCCGGCCGCGTGGTCGTCGGTGACACGCACCGGCCAGCCGTCCGCCGGCGCCGGGCCGGCGACCGCGATGTCGCCGCCAAGGCTCACAAGGACACCGCCGTCCACCGTGGCCGCGATCCGGTCCGCGGCACGATCAGCCGCGAAGGCCTTCGCGGTGGCACCCAGGTCGAGCTCGACGCCGTCCGGCACCTGGACGGTGGCGCTGGCGCGGTCGATCTGGACCGTCTGCCACCCGGGGATGCGCTCGATCACGCAGGTGAGCGGACCCGCGTCAGCCGGCACGGCCGCGAAGTCGCGGTCGTAGCCCAGGACCCGCACGGCTCGGCCGACCGTCGGGTCGACGTCGCCGTGGGTCAGCCGCGCGGCGCGCAGCGCCACCGCGAGCGCCTCCTGGAGCGTCGCGCTCGACGGGCACCGGATGGCCGGGTGTCCCGTTGACCCGCATGAGCTCGGAGTCGGGACGAAACCGGCTGCACGCCTCGTCGATCTGCACGAGCACCTCATCCAGGGTGACGCGGGCCGGTTCCAGCGCCGCCGGATTCGTGACGGCCAGGGTCGCGGTGGTCCCGAGCGCCGGGAAGGTGACGGACGGCCAGGCGTTCGTCACGAGCCGCCAGAACTGGCCACGCTCGGATGGCGGGTCACGACGGGCGGTGGAGCCGGTTGCAGGTTCGGGTCGGTGGTGCTCGGGGCGCTGGTCGCCGGCGGACTGCTGGGCTGCGCCGCCGAGGTGCCGGGCGGGAGGGTCGGCAAGGTCGGGGTGGCGGGCGGCTGAGCGGAGCTGGCGGTGCCCGACGTCCCGGGCAGTGCGGAGGCGACGACCGCCGACAGGACGCTGAGCAGGGCGATGGCGCCACCGGCGAGCCACCGGGTCAGGCGCGAGACCCGGCGCAGCCCGTAGTCCCGGTCGATGGGGCGAAATCGCATGTGGGGGACTCCGTTCGGTCGTCGTGGGACGCTTCCAGCGTTCCAGACGCATGTGCTGGCCGTGTCCAGCTAACAGGAAAGAAACGGCCAGGAAGTGGGACTTGACAAACCCACCGGCCCGGGCCGAACCTGACGAGGTGGAGCCGACCTCCGCTTCGCACGCGCTGCGCCAGGTCCGGGACGAGGAGTCGGCCTATCGGCTCCTGGAGGACCTGCGCTGGGGCGACCGGCCGGTGTGTCCCCACTGTGGCTCGGCCCGTCAGCCGTATTTCCTCAAGCCCCAGCGCGGTGGTCGTGCGACGCGCACGGGTCGCCTCACCCGCCGACGGGTGTGGAAGTGCGCCGCGTGCCGCAAGCAGTTCTCGGCGCTGACCGGAACCGTGTTGCAGGGCACGAAGATCCCGATCCGCACCTGGATCCGAGTCGTGAGCGAGATGTCCGCGTCGAGCCATGGGGTGAGCGCCCGGGACATTGAGCGCAAGTACGGGCTGACCGCGAAGACGGCGTGGTCCATGGTGTCCCGAATCCGGGACGCGATGCAGCGCGAGCCGATGGTGTCGATGCTGGGCGGGACGACGCGCCCCCATGAGGTCTTCCGCGTCGGGCCCTTCACGCCAGCGGGGTCGCCTGTCGGACCAACACCCCTACCCGTCGGGGGGCACCGCGACGATGCCGGTGTCCCGGCAGCTCGGCCCAGCGTTCGGTGACGTCGGTCCGCGACCGTCGCTACGCCGGATCGCAGAGCAGCGTCGCAGCATCACACGCTCGAGGATCGACGTCCGGGCAACGATGCGATGACCCCGCGCCGCGGCGAGACGTCAATCGGTGTTCCCTGGCGTTCGTGCTGCCGGCGGTGGACCTGGATCCTGACCCGTCGGTCGTGCGCGAGCCGAGTTCGGTCGGACGTGCAGCAAGGCCCACAGCGCAACCTCGGCATCCAACGGGATCGTGACCGGCGCGTCCCGCTCGCCTGGCCTGGGGCGCGGCGCACCCGTCGCGTCGGGTGATCTCGCGTTCGACGTCGCCATTGCGCCCCTCACACAGCCGAGCGGCGCTCCACCATAGACACGGTGCTCGCCGCCGCCGGATTGAACGGGGACGCGTTGCTGTTCCGATGGGCCCATGGCCAGCCGGTCACCCGTGATGATCGGCGCGCACGATGGGCGGTCGGTTCGGACGCGCGGGCTGATGCCACGGCTCGCTTCCCACCCCCGATCCGACGGTCCCCTGAGCACCGGACGGAAGGGGTCAGCTCGTCAGAGCTCTTGGCGTCGCCGGAGCTGGTTGAACGCGATCCACCCAGGAAGCGCGGGCAGCCAGTAGCCGATGAGGCGTGCCGTGAGCACCGCGGCGATCGCCGGCGTCGTCGGGGCGCCGACTTGGGCGAGGCCGCCGACGAGCGCGGCTTCGAGTGCCCCGAGGCCGCCCGGCGTCGGCGCCGCGGCAGCGACGGCCGAGCCGGCGACGAAGACGGCGAGCACCGTGACGACGGGGAGATGGACGCCGAAGGCCTCGAGCGAGGCGACGAGCACGCAGCCTTGAGCCGTCGTGACACCCGCCGAGCCGCCGAGGAGAAGGAGGCCGCGTCGCGGACGGCGCACGATGTCACGGATCTCGGCGCCCGGCCACATGACCCTCCAGAACCGGATCAGGCGATGACGCCAGTACAGGCCCCCGATGACGGCGAGCGCGAGCACGATCACCCCGGCGATGGGCCAGATGACGTCAAGGTCCGGTGAAGCTGGCAGCCGCAGACGCGAATGAAGACCGACCAGCGGGACCAGGGTCGCGAGCAGAACGGCGTGGACGACAAGGCCGGCACCGGCGTCGACGCCCACGGATCTGAGCGCTTGGGTGCGCGTTGTCCCGGCGCGTTCGAGGTATCGGACATTGGTCGCGATGGCACCCACACCCGCCGGCGCCAGTCGATTGGTGAACGCGGCGGCGAACTGCGCGACGGTGGTCCGGCCGAGCGCCAGCGGCGTCGGAGCAGCGCCCATGAGCGCGGCTGCCGCCATGACGTAGCCCACCGCGGTGCTCAGTGCCGCCAGCAAGAGCCAGCTGATGTCGGCGTGGCTCGCAGCGGTGAGCGTCGCCTGCAAGTTGCCGGTCTGGGTGACCAGTACCCCCAGGGCGACCAGGCCGAGGAGGAGCAGACCCAGATTGCGGGTTGCCACCCGCAGTGGGCGCTCCATCGGCGGTGCTGGTTCTGTGCCGAGCTGGGCGACGGCGGCCCGCAACTCCTCGAGGGCACGTGGCGACCGTCGCAGCGCGGCGCGCGTCGGCGGCGGGAGCGTCAGCGGCTGCAGGCGGGGCAGGACCTCGAGGAGCAGCGAGGTCCCGAGCTCATCGTGCGCGATGCCGACCGCCGCGGTCGGCCCCACCGCCGCGGCGCTGGACGCGATCAGCGCGGCGATGTCGTCGCGCTGATCGTCCAAGGTCGGCTCCAGGCGCGCGTGGCACAGATTGACGCAGCTCACGGTGTCGGCTCCGGCGACAAAGGCGTCCAGGTCCAGGTTCCCATGGGCGATCCCTGCACGATGGAGGGCTCGCAGCGTCCGCCACGTCGCGGCGAGCGTTGCTGCGTCCAGCGGAGCGACCCGGGCGAGCGACTCGCCGCCCAGCCAACCGCGAGCCAAGACGGCTTCGCCGTCGGCGAGACGCGCTGTCCAGGAGACATCGGGGACCGACACGCCGGCGCGCGCCGCCAGCATCAGGGCAAGCGCCTCGTGTTCGATGGCATGAACTGGGCCGCGACGATCCTCGACGTCGCCCGGGTCTCGGAAGGCGACCAGTCGCCAGGCCCGATAGAGCCAGTCGGCTTCCCGCCGGTCGCGGTCGACCACGCGCATGTGCAAGACCGCGCCGTCATGACCCACCAGGCGGAAGCAGTCGGGTGCGCCTGCGAGTGCTTCGACGGACGCCACCGGGCGTCCGATCGTCGCGAGGCGCGCCAAGAGGGCACGCGGATCGGGGAGTCCCCGTGGCGCGCCGAGTATCAGGTGCACGGCCGAGCCGACAATCCAACCGACAGCGAAGCCCCCGATGACGTCCACGGGCAGATGGGCGCCGACATAGATCCGGGCCACGCCAACGGTCGCAACGAGCAACCAGGCGGATCGTCGACCAGACCGACCGAGATATGGGCTCGCGATCGTGGCGAGCGCAGCAGCCACCGCCACATGGGTTGATGGGAACGCCAGGCCGGGGGTGACCGCCCCATGCAGCAGAACGCCGGAAATGCGCTCGTCCGGCGGTCGCTGGGCCGCGACCTGCGTGAGGGACTTGGCCACGACCCACGCCGCGCCTCCGCCGAATGCCAGCAGCCGAGCCAGCCGGGCGCGGCGGTCGAGGACGCAGACGACGGCGATCAGAGGCACCGCGGCGAGCGCACCAAGCTGCATGACGCCGATCAGTGGCGCGCCGACCGCACCCGGAAGCTGGTTGATCAGTCGGAAGAGGTTGACTTCGATCGTGCTGGGGTCGGCTGAACTCACCGTGATCCACGACCACGCCAAGATCCCGAGGCCCAGAGCAACCCGCAGCGCATCGGCCGGGTCCCGCCGAGTTGCGCTGCGGACTGCCCGCGCCTGGTTCGTTGGTCGGACAGACGGCGATGGCTTCACGGCGTCGATCGGCGACGACCTCCACGTCACAACGGGCAGGAGCCCTCGAGCCCGCCGCGGCGAGCGATCGCCAGACGGTACCAACCCAATGTTTCGGCGCTGCCGTGTCACGCCGGATGCGACAGGGCCGGCGGGGCCAAGCTCGGCTTGCTCCATTGCGAGACAAGAGCGTCCGTCGACCACCGTCCGGGGCCGGCGCCGAGATCTTGGGCGGGTCTTTGCCTTCTGTTGGAGGTCTGAAGGGACGCGACCTGAGACGCTACGGGCGGCCCAAGTCTGGGAGGGAGGTGGGAGTGTCAACGCTCGTCGCGTCACGAGACCACAGTGACGAACACCTGACGCGCACGACGCGTGCGCGTCGTCGGGCGACGCGCGGCGCCCCCGATCACCTTCCTCGGCTGCTCGAGGGCTACCGAGTCGACAGCGCCATGCGACTCGACGATCACCTCGACCGCTACGGGTTGCCGCCATGGCGCGGCGCGAAGCGTCGAGGGCCCGGCCCGCTCCTGCACACCATCGAGCAGGCTGGCCTCCGGGGACGGGGCGGTGCCGCGTTCCCGACGGCGCGCAAGCTCCGCGCAGTCGCCGACCATCGGGGCTGCCCCGTCGTGGTGGCCAACGGCGCCGAGGGGGAACCGGCGAGCCAGAAGGACAAGCTGCTGCTCGCTGGTCTGCCGCACCTGGTCCTCGACGGTGCCGCCCTCATGGCCGAGGCGGTCGGCGCTCCCGAGGTGATCGTCGTCGTGGAGCGCCCCGCACGCGCCGCGTTCCGGGCTGTCGCGCAGGCGATCGAGGCCCGACGGGCGGCGAACCTCGACCCCGTGTCGTTTCGGCTCCTCGCCGTGCCGGGCCGATATGTCGCGGGGGAGGCGACGGCGCTCGTGAACTACATCAACACGGGCCTGGCCAAGCCCACGTTCGTGCCGCCGCGAGTCTCCGAGCGCGGCGTCCAGGGACGACCAACGCTGGTCCACAACGTCGAGACCTTGGCCCACGTCGCCCTGATCGCCCGATACGGCGCGGACTGGTTTCGTCGACTCGGGACGCGTGACGAACCGGGGTCTGCGCTCGTCACCCTCGACGGTGCGGTCGCGCACCCCGGCGTGGTCGAAGTGGCGTTCGGCACCACGCTCGGTGCGGCGATCATGGCCGCCGGCGGGCCGACCGCCGAGCTGTCGGCTGTCCTCGTTGGTGGCTACTTCGGCACCTGGCTGCGCGCCGCGGACGTGTGGGAGGCGCCCCTCACGGACGCCGCCCTCCGCACCGTCGGGGGTTCCTTTGGCTGCGGCCTCATCTACGCGTTCCCGGCAGAGTGCTGCGGGCTGCAGGCGTCGGCGCGGATCGCCCGCTACCTCGCCGACGAGAGCGCCGGCCAATGCGGACCCTGTCTGTACGGGCTGCGAGCCATGGCCGACACCTTCACCCGCCTCGCGACGGACACCCCCGACCGCGACACGGTCCGTCGTCTGGAGCACCTCTGCGACGAGGTCCTCGGGCGTGGCGCCTGCAACTACCCCGACGGCGTCGTCGGCTTTCTCCGCAGCAGCTTGACGGTCTTCGACCGCGAGATCAGCCGCCACGGACGCGACGGTCGGTGCCCGTCGAAGGCGCCGCCGGCCCTCCCGCTCCCTGATCCCGCACATCGCGATTGGAGCTGGCACTGACCGCGTCGTGGACATCGCTGCGGGCTCGACGGCGTGTCGACGTCGGGGCGCGCGGCGCCCGGAGGAGCCGATGAGGCACCGGGTCTCGCTCCGCGAGCAGCTTCGCCACGTTCCGCTGCTCGACACGCTCTCCGATCTCGAGGTGACGCGAATCGCCCGCCTCGCACGGCGTATTCGGGAACCGGCAGGCGAGCTGCTCGTCAAGGAGGGTGAAGCGGGACACGAGTTCCTCATCGTCTTGGAAGGCGAGATCGACGTTCGGCACGGCGACCAGGTCGTCGGCACCTTCGGTCCCGGTGCGTACGTGGGCGAGATGGCGTTGCTCGACGACCTGGCGCAGCGAACGGCCACGGTCCGGGCACGAACACCGGTCACGATCGCCTTCATTGGGCGGCGCGACTTCGACCGGCTCCTGTCCGACCTCCCCCAACTGGCACAACAGATCCACGAAACCAGCGACCAGCGGCGACGAGCTGACAGCGATCCACCGGCTCAGCCCCAGTAGGTCGCGAGACCACCTGGTCACCCAGCCCGAGCCGCGACGATCGCGGGCAGCGAGCGAGTCTTTTCGAGGGAAGCCGGGCGAACCGGCGCGACCTCAATGGTGAAACCCGGCGACCGGTTTGCTGAGCGGCGCTGACTGGTTCTGCAGCTCGGTCACGGCGTCGCGCAGGTCGGTGAGCAGCGAATCGCCGAGGTCGCCGCTGAACCCGTTGCGCACCACGATGCGCAGCACGGACTGCTGTTCCAGGTGGGCGGGCAGCGAATAGGCGGGCACGAGCCAGCCCCGCTCCCGCAGCACGCGGGACACGTCGTACACCGAGTAGCGGGCCTCGTCGCTGCGGACGGTGAAGGCGAACACCGGCAGGTGCTCGGCGCGTGTCAGCAGCTCGAAGGGTTCGAGGGCGTCGATGCCGGCCGCCAGGTGGCGCGCGACATCTCGGGTGACCGTCTGCACCCGGTGGTATCCGTGATGTCCGAGGCGAAGGAAGTTGTAGTACTGGGCGATGACCGGCGCGCCGGAGCGCGAGAAGTTGAGCGAGAAGGTCGACTCGTTCCCGCCGAGGTAGTTGACCGAGAACACCAGCTCCTCCGGGAGCGCCGCGGCGTCACGCCACACCACCCACCCGACGTTCGGGTAGACGAGCCCGTACTTGTGGCCCGACGTGTTGATCGACGCGACGCGCGGGAGCCGGAAGTCCCAGCGCAGATCCGGGTCGAGGAACGGGGCCACGAACCCGCCGGACGCCGCGTCGACGTGCATCGGGATGTCGGGTCCGCCCCCCGCTTGGAGGCGGTCGAGGGCCGCGGCGATGTCGGCGATCGGCTCGTAGCTGCCGTCGAAGGTCGAGCCCAGGATCCCCACGACGCCGATGGTGTGGTCGTCGCAGTGCGGGATCGCCGTCGCCGCGGTCAGGTGTCGCCGGCCCGGCTCGAGGGGCACGAGGCGCGGCTCGACATCGAAGTAGCGACAGAACTTCTCCCAGCAGATCTGGACGTTGATGCCCATGACCAGATTCGGTTGGGTGTCCGGCAGGCCGGCGCTGCGGCGCCGCGCCTGCCACCGCCGCTTCGAGCGCGAGGCCACCGAGCATCGCGGCCTCGCTCGACCCGGTCGTCGAGCAGCCGATCGGGTCCTCCTCGGGTGGCGCGTTCCACAGATGGGAGAGGATGTTCACGCAGCGCCGCTCGAGCTCGGCGCTCCGGGGGTACTCGTCCCGGTCGACGATGTTCTTGTCGAAGCACGCCGCCATGAGGTCGGTCGCCTCCGGCTCCATCCAGGTGCTGACGAACGTCGCGAGGTTGAGCCGGGCGTTGCCGTCGAGCATGCAGCTCGTCGCGCACGATCTGCACCGCGGTGGCTGCCGGCAGGTCCTGCTCGGCCAGCTTGAACGTCGGGATCGTCACGTCGCCGATCCCGCAGTACATCGGATTCAGCGACAGCTCACGGTCCTGCAGCGTGGCGGGCACCCGCCGGGAGAGCGGCACCGCAACCTCCTTCGCGCTCGAAGCGCGGCGAAGCCTACGGCCGGCCCTCCGCCCACCCCGGCGCCCCAGCCGCCGAGATTAGGGAGGGTCCCTCACTATGCTCTATACTCACTTTCTCATGGTGGAGCGTGCAATGACCGCCGCGGGCGTGCGACGGCGACGGGCCGACGCCGAGTCGGCCGCGGCGCTCGCCGAGCTCGTGGTGCAGACCTCCTGGCGGCTGCGGCGGGGCGCGGCGAAGGAGCTGGCCCCGTTCGGGGTCACGTTCGGGCAGGCCCGGGTGATGCGCGTCCTGGCCGGCTCCCCGGAGCCGATGCGCATGGCCGACCTCGCGGCCCACCTCGAGATCGTGCCCCGGTCCGTGACCACGATGATCGACGGTCTCGAAGGCGCCGGGCTCGTGGAGCGCGACCCGCACCCGCACGACCGCCGCTGCCTGCTCGTCACGCCGACGCCCGAGGGACGCGCCGTGCTCGAGCGGATGGACCGGGCCCGCCGCGCCACCGCCGAGGAGCTCTTCGCGCCCCTGTCGCCACCCGAACGGGCCCAGCTGCTCCACCTGCTCGCCACGGTGAGCGCCACCGACGAGGCGGAGGGTCACTGATGGGTCACGGCAGCCCGATGTGGGGAGCGATGCGCTCGCTGCGCCGCGACCAGTCGGTCACCGACGCCCGCGTGGCGAAGGGGACCGGCAAGCGCATCCTGCGCTTCGCTGCCCCGTACAAGCGCGTCCTGATCATCTTCCTCGGGTTCGTCGTGGTCGACGCGGTCATCACCGCGGTGAACCCGCTGATCCTCCGCGACATCATCAACAACGGCATCCTGCGCAAGGACAGCAGCCTCATCGTCACCCTGGCGCTGCTCGTGGCCGGCCTCGCGCTCGTGGACGCGCTGCTGTCGCTGGCCCAGCGCTACGTGTCGGCCCGCATCGGCGAGGGCCTCATCTACGACATGCGCACCAAGGTGTTCGACCACGTGCAGCGCATGCCGATCGCCTTCTTCACCCGCACCCAGACCGGCGCGCTCGTGACCCGGTTGAACAACGACGTTCTCGGCGCCCAGGAGGCGTTCACCGACGTCCTCTCCACGGTCATCGGCAACCTCATCAGCGTCGCGTTCATCCTGATCGTGATGCTGCTGCTCTCCTGGCAGATCACCCTGCTGGCGCTGCTGCTGCTGCCCATCTTCCTCCTCCCGGCCCGGTGGCTCGGCCGTCGTATGCAGGCCATCACCCGTGAGGCGTACGCCCTGAACGCCGAGATGAACACGACGATGACGGAGCGCTTCAACGTCTCTGGCGCCCTGCTCGTGAAGCTGTTCGGGCGCCCCCGCGACGAGACGTCGACGTTCGAGCGGCGGGCGGGGCGGGTCCGCGACATCGGGGTCACCCAGGCGATGTACGCCCGGTTCTTCTTCGTGGCCCTCACCCTCACCGCGGCGCTCGCCACCGCCCTCGTGTACGGGTGGGGCGGCGTCCTGGCGGTCAACGGCGCGTTGAACATCGGGACGCTCGTGGCGCTCACCGCCTACCTCGCCCGCCTCTACGGGCCCCTGACCCAGCTGTCGAACATCAATGTGGACGTCATGACCACGCTCGTGTCGTTCGAGCGGGTCTTCGAGGTGCTCGACCTCCCGCCGATGATCCAGGAGAAGCCCAACGCCGTGGTGATCCCCCGCGGCCCGGCCCGGATCGAGTTCGAGCACGTCGACTTCTCGTATCCCGAACGCCGACGAGGTGTCGCTGGCGTCACTCGAATCGGTGGCGAGCCTCGACCACACCGTGAGCGGTCAGATTCTCCACGACGTGAGCTTCACGGTGGAGCCCGGCACCATGACCGCGCTCGTCGGACCGTCCGGCGCTGGGAAGACGACGATCTGTCACCTCGTCCCGCGCCTCTACGACGTGCGCAGCGGCGCCATCACGATCAACGGCATCGACGTGCGGGACGCCACCCTCGACTCGCTCCGCGAGAGCATCGGGATGGTGACCCAGGACGCGCACATGTTCCACGAGACGATCCGCTCCAACCTGGAGTACGCCAAGCCGGACGCGACCGACGACGAGCTCGAGGCCGCGCTGCGGGCCGCGCAGATCTGGCCGCTCGTGTCCGGGCTCGCCGACGGGCTCGACACCGTCGTCGGGGACCGCGGCTACCGCCTGTCCGGCGGGGAGAAGCAGCGCCTGGCGATCGCCCGGCTCCTCCTGAAGGCGCCGGACATCGTCGTGCTCGACGAGGCCACCGCCCACCTCGACTCCGAGTCCGAGCTCGCCGTGCAGCAGGCACTCGAGACCGCGCTCGCCGGGCGCACGTCGCTCGTGATCGCGCACCGGCTCTCGACCGTCCGCGACGCCGACCAGATCCTCGTCGTCGAAGCGGGTCGGATCGTTGAGCGGGGCCGCCACGAGGAGCTCCTCGAGGCGGGTGGCCTCTTCGCCGAGCTGCACCGCACCCAGTTCGAGGGCCAGCGCGTCCACGAGCCGCCCCAGCTCACGAGCCCCGCGAACCAGCCCGCCTGATCCGGCCTCCGGCCGTCAGTCGTGGTTGGCGAACTCGATGAAGTCGTACGGGTAGCCGCGCGGGAAGGCGCTCGCCCAGAACAGGGCGTTGCGGTGGTCGTCCTCGAGCTGCCAGCCGACCGCGCCCAGGTTGTCCTCCAGCTGGTCGAGGGTGCGCACCCCGATGATCGGCGCGGTGATGCCGGGCCGGGCGAGCACCCAGTTCAGCGCCACCTGCGCGGCGCTGCGGCCCGTGTCCGCCGCCACCTTCCCGACCGCGTCGACGATCCGCCACGCCCGGTCGTCCAGCCGGTACGTGAACGTGATCGGCTCGTCCGCCTCGCCGCCGCGCGTCCCGGCCGGCAGGTCCTCCCCGGGCCGGTACTTGCCGGTGAGGATCCCGCCGGCGAGCGGGCTCCACGGCAGCACGGCCAGGCCGCGGTCCCGGCACAGGGGCAGCAGCTCGCGCTCGATGTCGCGGGTGACGAGCGAGTACTCGGGCTGCAACGAGGAGAACGGCTCCCAGTCGTGCAACGCGGCGACGCCGAGCGCGGTGGCGAGGTGCCACGCCGCGAAGTTGCTGGCACCGACGTAGCGGACCTTGCCCTCGTGGACCAGGTCGTTCAGCGTCGACACGCTCTCCTCGAGCGGCGTGCGCGCGTCCCAGCAGTGCACCTGGTACAGGTCGATCCAGTCGGTCTGCAACCGGCGCAGGGACGCCTCCACCCCCAGCCGGATGTGGCGGCGTGACAGCCCGACGTCGTTGGGACCCTCCCCGGTCGGGAACCGCACCTTCGTCGCCAGCACGACCGCGTCGCGCTTGGCGCCCAGGGCGCGGCCGGTGATCTCCTCCGACACGCCGGCCGAGTACACGTCGGCCGTGTCGACGAAGTTGCCGCCGGCGTCGAGGAACCGGTCGAGGATCCGGCGACTCGTGGCCTCGTCGGCCTCGCGACCGAACGTCATCGCACCGAGGCACAGCTCCGAGACGCGGACACCGGTGCGGCCCAGCGGTCGCAGCTCCACAGGCATCTCCTTCTCGGTCGGGTCCCCGGGACATCCGATCCTCGCCCGGGGCGGCCCCGGGACACAAGATGACTACAGGTCTCGCGCCGCCCAGGCCGACACCAAGGGGGCCGGAACCGAGGAGGACGGTGAGACCAGCCCGCGACCTGCCCGGCCGCCGCCGCGCCCCGCGCTCCCTCGCGGCGGTCGTGGTCCTCGTCGCCCTCGGGGCGGCGTGCGCCCCCGTCGTGTCACCGCCGCCACCGTCGGGCCCGGTCACCCCCCCGCGGACGCCGGGCGGCGCCGTCCCGGCCGGTCTGCCCACGCGGGTCGGCGTCGGCCTGGCGGCCAGCCCCGACGACCTCGCGCCGGGCGGCTGGGTGGCGGGTACCGGGGTGCCCTTCGACTACGCGTACCAGTACCTCGCCGCCGGGGTGAACACCGGGTCGGGCTGGCAGACCTGGAACCGCAACGCCGAGTTCCCCGACCTGTACGCGAACGCGGCGCGGACCCGCGGGGCGATCCCCGTGTTCTCGTACTACATGCTGCTGCAGTCCAACGGCAGCTGCGGCACGTGCGGCGAGGCGCAGCGGGACCTGTCGAACCTCAACACCCCCGGGCTCATGGCCGCGTACTACGCCGACTTCGCCACGCTCATGCAGCGCCTGGGGACCGGGACCTCCGGCGGGGTGCCCGGGTACGGGGCCACGACCATCGTGCAGGTCGAACCGGACCTGTCCGGGTACGCCGAGCAGGCCGTGCTGTCCCCGTCCTCCTGTTACGGGCACTGCAGCGGCAGCGGCAACGACCCGAGCCTGCTGAGCGCTTCGGTGGCCAGCTCCGGCGACTCGGCCGTGGCCGGGTATCCCGACACCTATCGGGGCTTCAACCTGGCGCTCCTGCACCTCCGCGACGTGTACGCCCCGAACGTGCGGCTCGCCTTCCACGTCAGCAACTGGGCGACGCTCCGCGACATCGGCAGCGACCCGGACCGGACGCTCAGCGGGGCGGCGCAGGGCGCGCTCGCCGGCGCGTTCGCGGCCGCGAGCGGGGTGAGCTCGGCGCCGGCCAACACCTCGACGTACGACCTGGTGGTCAACGACGTCGACGACCGCGACGCCGGCTACTACCAGCACGTCGACGGTCGGGCCAACGCCTTCTGGGACCGGCTGAACGTGACCGTTCCCGATTTCATCCGCTGGGAGCAGTATCTCGGCGCCGTCACCGCGGCCACCGGCCGTCGGGCGATGGTCTGGCAGGTGCCCCTCGGCAACCAGTACTTCGACACCGACAACAACACCCCCGGGCACTACCAGGACAACCGGGCCGAGTACTTCTTCGCGCCACATGGCCGAGCTGCGCAGCGTCGGCGTGATCGGCGTCCTCTACGGTCGCGGCAACGCGGGCAGCACGACGAACACCGACGCCCAGGGCGACGGCGTCACCAACCCCGCCTCGTTCTGCACCAGCGACGGGCTGAGCAGCGGTGTGGTGTGCAACACCCACGTGTCGAGCGTCGCCGACGACGACGGCGGCTACCTGCGCCTGGCCGCCGCCGCGTACTACGCAGCCCCACTGCCCTCGAACTGACGGGCCGGCGCTACCAGCGTTGCCAGTGCGTCACCTCGGCGACGTCGCGTCGCGGCGCCGGCCGGAAGTCGTCGCCGACGGTGTGCGCGACGGGCACGAGCGCGACCTGCGTGACCTCGGGGTAGGGGATCCCGAGCAGGGCCGCGACCTCCTCCTCGACCATGAGGTGCGCCGTCGTCCAGGACGTGCCGAGGCCCCGCGCCCGGGCGGCCAGCATGAAGCTCCACACCGCGGGGAGGATCGACCCGAACGCGGTCGCCTGGTCCACGAGCGGCCGGCACGTCGACCCGACCCTCGACGCAGGCGATCAGCAGCACCGGCACCTCGTGCAGATGCTCGAAGAGGTACCCGGCCGACGCCATGACCCGCCGGCGCGCGTCGCGCTCGTCCTCGCGGCGGCGCGGTGCGGGCGGCTTGTCGGACCGTTGCGCATACGCGATCGCGCCGCGCCGGAAGGCGTCGGCCACGGCACCGCGCAGCGCCGGGTCGGTGACGACCACGAAATGCCAGCCCTGCTGGTTGCCGCCGTTCGGGGCCTGCACGGCGACGCGCAGGCACGCCTCGATCAGCGTCGGATCGACCGGACGAGTGAGGTCCAGGCGGCGCCGCACGGCCCGCGTGGTGGTGAGCAGCTCGTCGCTCGGCTCGCGCGCCCACGCCGGCACGGTACCGGGAGGCGCGTGGGGCTTAGGGGTGCTCGGACCCGCGGGGTGTCGAGCGGATCACGGCCACCGAGCGCTCGGGATGCTCCGGATCGAGGACGAGGTCGAACGCCGGCCCGTCGTCCGCGGTGGGCGCCTCCCCGACGATCTCGATGTCCTCGCGCTCGGGTCGACCCTCCAGCGCGTCGCGCAGCCCGAGCAGGCCGGCGGCGACGACGCTGCCGACCGCGCCGCGTCGGAACCGATCGATCGGCCGGTCGCCCGACCGGCCGTCACCGTCCGGTGCGGCGCCTCGGGGGCGGCCCGCTGGCACCTCGTAGCCCATCGCCCACCATGCTACGGCCGGTCCCCAGCGTCACCGCCGCGTCCCGCGAGCACCGCGGGAGGCGGCCGTACACTCCGCGCGTGGCCTCGCTGTCCGACTTCGCGTCGTTGCTCGCGCCGGAGGGAGGGATCGCGGTCGTGTGCACCAGCCGGGCCGACGGGTCGGTGCAGGCCTCGATCGCGAACGCGGGGGTCCTCGACCACCCGGTCACCGGCGAGCCCGTCGCCGCGCTCGTCGCGCGGGGCGACGCCCTGAAGGTCCGGCACTGGCGGCGCGACCCGCGGCCACGCTGGTGGCTCGCGGCGGCTACCAGTGGGTCGCCGTCGAGGGGACCGTCGAGCTCGCCGGACCCGACGACCACCTCGACGGGTTCGTGGCCCCGAACCTCCCGGGCTGCTTCGCGCGGTGTTCCAGGCCGCGGGCGGCACCCACGACGACTGGGCGACCTTCGACCGGGTCATGGCCGAGGAGCGTCGCGTGGCCGTGCTCGTGACCCCGACCGCGCGTCTACTCGAACGGGTAGCCGCCGGTCAGGCGTTCGGGGCGTACGCCACGATGACGGTCGTGACGCCGAGGCGCCGCAGCACCGCCTGGACGTCCGCCGCGGCGACCCGCTGCGCGCTGGTGGGGACACCGTCGGTCTGGGCCTGCTCGCCCAGGCGCGTCACCGCCTGGCTCTCCAGGTCGCTCGGGTCGATCCCGGTGCCGAGGAATCGCGTGATGAGGCCCTCCTTGCGGCTCACCTCGCCGCTCTGCGACGGGTCGAGCGTCGCCGTGTCGAGCTGCGCGGCGGGGATCAGCACCCGGGCCCGGGTGCCGACGAGGCGCACGTCGCTCGCGCCGACCGAGGACAGGTCGACCGTGGCCGCGTCGGTGCCCACCGCCCGGTAGGTGACGCGGTCGCCGAACCCCGGCACGTCGGACGAGGCGTCGACGGTGAACGTGACCGAGACCGGCTGGGGACCCGACGAGACGGTGCCGAGCCGCTGCACGGCATGACGGACCGTGGCCTCGACGAGCCCACCGCTCGACGAGCCGACGCCCACGCCGACACCGAGGGCGGCGAGCGCGCCGCCGGTGACGAGCCCGGCGGCCACCGCCGCGGCGAGGACGCCGATCCACGCCCGCGACCGGCGCGGCTCGGGCACCACGATCGGCCGCGGCTCGCCGGGCAGCACCCGGGTGCGCGTCGGGGCCGTCCGGGCGCCGAGGGTCGGGACCGGCTCGTCGACGAGGGTCGGGATCGCCACGCTGACCGGGCGGGCCCGCGGCGCCGGGCGCCGGGCGGGCGGTGCCGGGCCGCGGCGACCGCCCCGACCGAACGATCCGAGGTTGGGTTGATACGTCGAGCGGGGCCACGTGCGCCTCCCACTGGCCAACCGTCATTGTGGTCGCTGGCGGCACCCCCGCGGGGATCGGCCCGGTCGGCTGCGGCGCCCGCCCGTCCGCCGCATAGGGTCGGCGACCCAGCCACGACGTCTCGGTGAGGAGGAACGGTGGAGGACGCCATCCAGGGTGAGACCGTGCGTGTCGAGGGCGACGGCGGGGACCTGATCCCCGCGTACCTCGCGCGGCCGCTCCGACCCGGGCCCTCCCCCGGGGTCGTCGTCATCCACCACATGCCCGGCTACGACCCCGAGACGAAGGAGATCGTCCGCACCTTCGCGGTGCACGGCTACGTCGCGCTGTGCCCGAACCTGCACCACCGCGACGCCCCGGGCGCCGACCCGAGGACCGCGGCCGCGGCGGCGCGCCAGGCCGGCGGCGTGCCCGACGACCGCTGCGTCGGCGACGTCGCCGGCGCGGTGCGTCACCTGCGCACCTTCCCCGCCTGGAGCGGCACGGTCGGCGTCATCGGGTACTGCTCCGGCGGACGTCAGGCGTACCTCAGCGCCTGCCGGCTGCCCTTCGACGCCGCCGTCGACTGCTACGGCGGCCGGGTCGTCGCCGGCCCCGACGACCTGTCCGAGCGTCAGCCCGTCGCCCCGATCGACCTCACGCCGAATCTCTCGTGCCCGCTCCTCGGGCTGTTCGGCGGCCAGGACACCAACCCCTCACCCGAGCACGTCCAGGCCCTCGACGCCGCGCTGACCCAGCACGGCAAGCCCCACGAGTTCCACACCTACCCGGACGCCGGCCACGCCTTCTTCTCCGTCGACCGGCCGAACTTCAACGTCGCAGCCGCCCAGGACGGGTGGCAGCGGATCTGGGACTTCTTCGCCACCCACCTCGGCGGGTGAGGACCTACGCCGCCAGGTCGGCGCGGTACTCCGGGTGCTCGTCGAGCCACGCCGACGCGGCGCGCATGCTCGCCTCGTTCTGACGGTTGATGAACCGGTAGATCGGCCCTTCGAACCAGCGCCACGGCGCTTTCGTCAGGTGGTAGCGCTCCTCGAAGTGCAGGCGGGTGTGGCCCGCGTCGATCGGCTCGAGCCGCACCCGTCCCGTCTGGTCGTTGCCCGGGTCGCGGCTGATCATCGTGTACGTGTACCCGACGCCGGGCTCGACGTCGTGGACGAGCTCGAGGGCTGAGCCCTCGCGTCCGAACGGCATCTTGAAGATGACGCGGCGGAGCCGACCGTTCTGCTCCTCGTCACCGGGCCACAAGACGTCCACGCGCTTCACCATGGGCGCGTAGTCGGTCCAGTGGTCGTAGTCCTGGAACAGCGCCCACAGCCGAGGCGCGGGCTGCGGCAGCTCGAGCGTGTACCGGTGCTCTCGCACAGCTCCTCCTCCCGCCCGGGCGCGGCCGGCGGGTCAGTGCGTCGTGTAGTCGATCGGGCCGGCGCCCTTCACGCCCACCGCGAAGCAGAAGCAGTGGATCGGGGCGTGGTCGCTGACCGGCCGGAGGCTGTGCACCTTGTCGGGCGGGATGTACACGAGGTCGCCCTGGACGACCGGGCGGTCCTCGCCGTCGACCGTCATGACCCCCCGACCCGACGTGACGTAATAGAACTCGTGCGTCGGGTGCGAGTGCGGGAACACCATCTCGCCCCCCTTGACCTCGAACTCGTTGGCCAGCTCGAGGTAGCCGCCGTCGGTCAGGTCGAACATCTCGCGGGGCCGGACCAGCCACCAGACCGGCACCGTCCCGTTGTGCTCGACCTCGGGCTCGACGTCTTCGATCGATCGCACGTCCATGGTTCCTCCCGACTGGCGCACGTCGGTCGTCACCCTAGTGGCGGTCCGCGGCGCCGCCCACGGCGGACGCGGTCTCGACGCCGTCCACCGCGGTTTGGTAGACGGTGGTGATGCCGAGCTCGTACGGCTCCCTGCTCGCGGTGGCCGCGATCGCGCTGGCGGCGCCGCTGCTCGTGTCGCTCGCCCCCCGGCTGCGGGTGCCGGCCGTCGTGCTCGAGATCGTGCTCGGCATCGTCGTCGGCCCGTCGGGGCTCAACTGGGTGCACGTCGACGTGCCGGTGAGCGTCCTCGCGCGTGATCGGCCTGTCGTTCCTCCTCTTCCTCGCCGGGCTCGAGCTCAACCTGTCGGCTCTGCGCGGCCGGGTCGGTCGGATCCTGTCCGCCTATGCGGTGTCGCGGGGCGTTGGCGCTCGCCGGCGGTGCCGTCATCCACGCGATCGACGGCGACAACAAGACGCTGTTCATCGCGATCGTGCTGGGGTCCACGTCGCTCGGCCTCGTCGTCCCGGTGCTGCGCGACGCCGAGCAGACGTTCTCCTCGTTCGGGCAGCTCGTCCTCGCGGCCAGCTCGGTCGGCGAGTTCGGCGCGATCCTGGCCCTGGCGCTCTTCTACTCGGCGACCGGCGCGGCGGTCGGCACGCAGCTGTTCTTGCTGATCGCGTTCTCGTTACTCGTCGTCGTGACCGCGCTCGGGATGGTCCGGCTGGAACGGTCCCCACGGTTCGCGCACGCCCTCGCCCGGGAAGGCGAGACCTCGGCGCAGCTCGGGGTGCGGATCGCGATGCTCGTCCTCGCCGTCTTCCTCGCCTTGTCCCACAACCTCGGGTTCGAGGCCGTGCTCGGCGCGTTCGTCGCCGGCGCGCTCCTGCGCGTGACGGATCCCGAGGAGCGGCTCACGAACGCCCGGCTGCGCTCCAAGCTCGACGCCATCGGCTACGGGTTCTTGATCCCCGCGTTCTTCGTGACGAGCGGCCTGCAGTTCAACATCGACGCGATGTCGCGGGACCCGGCGTCGTTCGCCGTCGTGCCCGCCCTCGTGGTGTTCTTCTTCATCGCCCGCGCCGGGTCCGCGGCGCTGTACCGCAAGCTCTACGACCTGCGCCACTGCGCCGCGGCGGGGCTGCTGCAGGCCACGTCGCTCACCGTGCCAGTCGTCGCGGCGCGCCTCGGCGTGCAGCTCCACACCATCGACGCCGACACGGGCGCGGCGATCATCGCCGCCGGCCTCATCACCGTGGTGCTGTTCCCGCCGATCGCGCTCGCCCTCCTCGCCCGCGACCAGGAGCCGACGTCATGAGCGACCCCCTCGGGCTGCGCGTCGTCGGTGCGGGGCTCGGCCGGACCGGCACCCACTCGCTCAAGCTGGCGCTGGAGCGGCTGCTCGGCGCGCCCTGCTACCACATGCTCGAGGTCCTCGGGCATCCCGAGCACGTCGGACGCTGGCGGGGCGCCCTCGACGGCACCCCGGCCTGGGACGAGCTCTTCGCCGGGTACGCGGCGGCGGTCGACTGGCCGACGGCGGCGTTCTGGCGCGAGCTGATGACCGCCGCCCCCCACGCGGTCGTGCTGCTCTCGGTGCGAGACCCCGAGAGCTGGTGGACGAGCGCCAGCCGGACGATCTTCGACGCGACGCGGCGAGCCGACCCGGCGGACCCCGCCATGGGCGAGTTCACGGCGATGGTGACCACGATGCTCACCGAGCGGTTCACACCGGGCTGGGACGACCGGGACGAGGCCATCGCCGCGTACGAGCGCCACAACGACGAGGTCCGCGCCGCGGTCCCGTCGACCCGGCTCCTCGAGTGGCGGGCCGGGGACGGCTGGGCGCCGATCTGCGCGGCGCTCGAGGTACCGGTGCCCGACGAGGCGTTCCCGCACGTCAACACCACCGCGGAGTTCCGGGCGATGACCGGGCTCGACGAGTAGGCGCCCCGGGGTCAGGCGACCGGGTCGGCCTGCCGGACGCGGGCGTGGCCGTTCCCGTGGCCGTCGCCGTTCGACTCGCCCCGGTGGGGGACGCACCCGTCGGCGACGAGGCGGTCGCGGCCCTCCCGCTTCGCCTGGAACAGCGCGGCGTCGGCCCGACGCGTCACCGCGTCGAGCGGCTCGCCCGGCTCGGCCGCGACCAGCCCGAAGCTCGCGGTGTAGCGCGGCAGCCCCGAGGCCCGCAGCGCGTCGACGAGCTGGACGCGGACGCCTTCGAGCGCGGCGCCGGCATCGCCGAGCGAGCAGTCGGGCAGCACGACGGCGAACTCCTCGCCGCCGTGCCGGCACAGCAGGTCCTCGTCGCGCAGCGCGCGGCGCAGCGTGTCCGCGAACAGCCGCAACGCCCGATCGCCCGTCTCGTGGCCGTACGTGTCGTTGAGATCCTTGAAGTGGTCGAGGTCGACCATCGCCAAGACGTACGGCCGGCGCTCGTTGTGCAGCACCCGCACCTGGTTCTCGAGCGTGCGCCGGTTGAGGAGCCCGGTGAGGTTGTCGGTGCTGGCCTGCAGCTGGGTCTCGGCCATGATGCGGTGCATCCCGAGCCGGGCCCCCGCCTGGTTGGCGAGCGTCTGGAGGTCCTGGACCACGAGGTCCTCGACCAGGGCGCCGGGGGTCGTGGTCCCGTGGATGACCCCGACGGTGCGGCCCATGATCGCTACCGGCACGCACACCGCGCCGCAGCGGCCCTGCGGACGGTTGCGCAGCTTCGGGCACACTCCGAGCTCGTCGCTGTCCGCGAAGCGCTGCACCTGGGAGCGACGCGCCGCCGGGCACTGGTCGGGGGAGTCGACGCCGCAACCCGGCGCCTCGCTGGTCGGGGAGGAGACCACCATGCGCGCCAGGTGCGCGTGGCTGTTGTCGGCGAGCAGCACCTCGACGGCGATGTCCGGCACCGTCGTCGCCAGGGCCCGCTCGACCGTGTCCAGGACCTCGAGCTCGCTGTCCGCCATCTCGAGCTCGTTCGCGAGGTGGGTCTCGAACTCGCGGCGACGCGCCTCGTCCTTCATCTGACGCTCGTTCGCCGTGCTGACCGCGCCGCTGCGGATCGCCTTCACCGTCGCGAAGCGGGAGAAGCCCACGAGCACCGGGCTGGCCAGCGCGGTGGTGATCGCCGCGACCACCAGGGCCGGGACGAGCCCCACCAGGCCGGTCGCCCACGTGATCACGGCCGCGGCACCGCTCATGACCCCGACGAGCGAGATCCCGCCCACGGTCGAGCCCCGCGACGTGCGCCGGACGCTCGCCCGGGCCTCGGCCCGGTCCTGGTCGGTGACGATGAGATCGGGGTTGTCGTCGTCCATGGGTCCCGCCCCGCGGGTGCGGCCGCCACCAGGCGGCTCGTGTCCGCCCACAGTCATCGGCCCCGGGCCGCTCCGGCTGGAGTCGTTTCCCGGGGACGGTCAGCCCGTCGGGCCCAGATAGATGACGAGGCGGCGGATCCGGGCCCCGTCCACGGTGAAGAAGTCCGCCACCGGGGTGTGGCGCCCGCCCATGAGCAGGTCGATTTCGACCGCCAGGTGGTCCCCGTCGACCAGGAACGGCGCCGGTGTGGGGTGCAGGTCCTCGAACTGGAAGGCGTTCTCGCGGTAGAAGCCGGCGATCGCCGCCGGTCCCTCGAACGTCCCCGCGGCGGTCACCAGGACGGCGTCGTCCGTGAAGCAGGCCGCGACCGCGTCGGCGTCATGCGCGGTGATGGCCGCGAAGTAGGCGGTGGCGACCGCCGCCGGGTCGCTCACGGCAGCCGGTACAGCTCGGCGGCGTTGCCGCCGAGCACCTTCGCCTGGTCGGCCGCCGACATCGGGCGGATCACGTCACGCAGCGCCTTCACCGCCCCCGGGAACGTCGCGTCGTGGTGCGGGTAGTCGGAGCCCCACACGATCCGGTCCACGCCGACGAACGGCGCCAACGCGGGCAGGGTCGGCTCGTCGACCTCGAAGCTCACCCAGCACTGCCGGGCGAAGTACTCGCTCGGCCGGGCCCGCAGGTCCGGGCAGAACCCCCCGAACCCGTGCAGCTGCTCGTCGAGGCGATACAGCCAGTAGGGCGCCCACCCGCCGCCCGCCTCGAGGAACACGAAGCGCAGGTCCGGGTGACGCTCCATCACCCCGAACACCATCAGTTGCGCGCAGGCGAGCATCTGCTCGAAGGCGTGCGAGACGGCGTGGAGGATCAGCGGGTTGAACGGGCGGTCCATCCCGAGCGTCTCGATCGTGTTCGACGACCCCTCGTGGATGCCGATCGTCACGCCGAGCTCCTCGGCCGCGGCCCACACCGGCTCGAACGCCGGGTGCGACAACGCCCGCCCGAGGCACGGGTTCGGCCGCACGAACGCCGCGGGGAACCCGAGGTCATGCTGCGCCCGGCGCAACTCCGCGACCGCCGCGGCCGGGTCCTGCAGCGGCAGCATCGCCGCGCCGTAGAGCCGGTGCGGGTCGGCGGCGCAGTAGCCGGCGAGCCAGTCGTTGTACGCCCGGGCCAGCGCCACCGCCGCGGCCGGGTCCGCGACCGCCCAGAAGTTCAACCCCACCGACGGGTACAGCACCGCGGCGTCGATGCCCTCCTCGTCCATGTCGGCGAGACGCACCGCCGCGTCGAAGCCACCCGGCTGGGCCTCGTCGTAGGTCCGTGAGTGCGCCAAGTCCTCCATCCGGGAGCCCGGCGAGCCGAGGAACCCGAGCGACACGGTCACGATCTCCTGGCTCCCGACGAACACGTGGTCCAGGCCGACCGCGTCGCGCTCGACGCGAACCGCCTGGTCGTCCGGGAGCCCCGCCCACGCCGTGAAGGGCTCGAGGACATGACCGTCGGCGTCGATGACTCGGGGCATAGCCCCCGATCGTGGACGGGTCACCGCGACCGGTCAAGCCGGGCCCGGAGGCTGGAACGTCGGGCCCGGTTCGAACGTTGCCAAGGAAGAGAGAGAAGGGTCGGGGGTCGCCGAAGAGCGGCCGGGTGGGACACGGCAGGAAGGGGTCGGGCGATGCGAGCATCGTGTCACGGGATGAGCCGCCGGTTGCGTCGTTGGGCGCGCGGGATCATCTGGCAGCTCCCCGAGCAGGCGTATCCGAGCGAGCACCCGTGGAATCGCCACCACGGCGGGAGGCCGGTCGGCTGACCGCCACTACGTTGGCGTGCTCGCGGGGGAGGAGCACATGGGGGAGCGGCTCGTCGGACGCGTCGCGATCGTGACTGGCGCGGGTATGGGGATCGGGCGCGGCATCGCCCGCCGCTACGCCCGCGAGGGCTGCCGCGTCGTGATCGCGGAGGTGCGCGCCGAGCATGGGGCGCGCACCGCGGCCGACATCCAGGAGTTCGGTGGCGACGCCCGGTTCGCGGCCGCGGATGTCGGACGTCGCGGTGACGTCGAGCGGATGGTCGCCGAGACGGTCGCCACCGAAGGCCGCGTCGACATCCTCGTGAACAACGCGCAGGGCTACACCCCGCTGGTCCCCCTCGAGGAGAAGACCGACGAGATGCTCGCCCGGTCGCTGGACACCGGGTTATGGGCCACGTTCTGGTCGATGCAGGCCGTGTTCCCGCACATGCGCGCCCAGCACTTCGGTCGGATCATCAACTTCTGCTCGCTGAACGGCGTGACCGGCGCCTGGTACTCCGTCGACTACAACGCGACGAAAGAGGGGATCCGTGGGCTGACGCGCAGCGCGGCACGCGAGTGGGGGCAGCACAACATCACGGTGAACGCCATCGCGCCCGGCGCCGCCTCGGAGGGGTACCGCGCGTGGGCTGACCGCAACCCCGACCAAGCCCGCGCCGCGGAGCAGACCATCCCCCTGCGACGCATGGGCGACCCGGAGGAGGACCTCGGCGGCGTCGCGCTGTTCCTCGCGAGCGACGACGGCGCGTACATCACCGGGCACACCCTCTTCGCCGACGGGGGCGGCCACATGGGCACCGCGTGGCAGCCGCCCCGGTCGACCCAACCCGACGGTCTCGGCCACTACGTGGCCGACGGGCCCCCCAGCTGACCCCCACGGCGTCTTGCGTCACAAGACTCCAGGTCCTGGTCGGTACAGTCGAGCGTGCGCGCCATCACCGTCTCCGAGTTCGGCCCCCCGTCGGTGCTGCAGCCCGCCGAGGTCGAGACCCCGACACCGGGCCCGGGCAGCGTCCTCGTCGAGGTCACCGGCGCCGGCGTCGGGCCGTGGGACGCCAAGCGACGAGCCGGCCGCTTCGGCCCCCAGGCGTTCCCGTACATCCCCGGCGTCGAGGTCTCCGGTCTCGTCGCCGCGGTCGGTGACCAGGCCGGCCGGTACCCGCTCGGCACCGCGGTGTACGGGCGGCCCGAGGTCGGCGGGTACGCCGACTACGTCGTCGTGCCCCTCGCCCAGCTCGCGGCCGCGCCGCCCGGCGTCGACCTCGAGGCCGTCGGCGCCGCACCCATCGGGGCGTGCACCGCGCTCGAGGCGCTCCACGACCATCTCCGCGTCGAGGCTGGCCAGACCGTGCTCGTGACCGGCGCGGCGGGTGGTGTCGGCCACTTCGCCGTCCAGCTCGCCAAGGCCGCCGGTGCGCGCGTGATCGCCACCGCGAGTCCCCAGAACCGCGACTTCCTGCTCGGGCTCGGCGCCGACCAGGTGCTCGACTACCACACCGACTGGACCAGCGGCGCGTCGGGCGTCGACGCGGCGCTCGACTGCGTCGGCGGGCCCACCTGGCCGCAGTGCCTCGCCGCCGTCCGCGACGGTGGTCGGGCGGTCACGCTCGTACGGCCCGACAACGAGGCCGGACGCGACGGCGTCACCGCCACGAACTTCGCGGTGACGGTGACAACGGCCCGCCTGGACGACGTGGCGCGGCTCCTCGCCGAGGGACGCGCGCGGATCGAGATCGCCGGCCGGTTCCCGCTCGACGACGCGGTGCGCGCCCACGAGCTGATCGAGGACGGCCACACCCGCGGCAAGCTGGTGTTGATCCCCGGCTAGCTGGTCCGGACTCGCCGGTTGGTCAGCCGGCTTGTCGGGCGACCTTGTCTGCCGCCGCCTCCGCCGCCGCCGGGTCGAGGTAGGCGCGGTCCACGACGTCGAGCCGCTCACCCAACGAGTAGACGAGCGGCTGGCCGGTCGGGATGTTCAGCTCGACGATGTCGTCGTCGGACACGCCGTCGAGGTGCTTGACGAGCGCGCGCAGCGAGTTGCCGTGCGCCACGACCAGCACCGTGCGTCCGGCGGTGAGGTCCGGCGCGATCGCGTCGTACCAGTACGGCAGCATGCGCACGACGACGTCGGCCAGGCACTCGGCGTCGGGCAGGACGTCGACCGGCAGGTCGCGGTACCGGGCGTCGAAGCGGGGGTGCGTCGGGTCGTCGAATGGGAGCGCCGGCGGTCGTGTCGCGTACGACCGGCGCCACGCCTTCACCTGCTCGGCGCCGTACTCGTCCGCCGTCTCCTTCTTGTTCTTGCCCTGCAGCGCGCCGTAGTGCCGCTCGTTCAGCCGCCACGACCGCCGCACCGGGATCCACGGCCGCTGGCAGGCCGCGAGGGTCAGCTCGGCCGTGCGGATCGCCCGCTGCTGCACCGACGTGTGCACGACGTCGGGGGCCGGCGCGCCGTCGCGCAGCTGCACACCGGCCCCGTGAGCCTCGTGCTCGCCGGTCGGGGAGAGCGGCACGTCGATCCAGCCGGTGAACCGGTTCTCACGGTTCCAGGTGCTCTCGCCGTGGCGCACCAGGAGCAGCGTCGGCATGGGCCGTCAGGGTGCCGGTCGGCCCGGGCGGGCGCGCAAGAACAGGATGACCACGCCGGCGAGCCACAGGCTCGGCACGGCCGCGAAGAGGACCACGCGTCGACTCTACGGCGCGGCGCGGGGTGCGCTGTGCCGGCTCGCGACGTCCGGTCGTCAGGTGCGCGGGCGGGCACCGGCGCGGGTCACGAAGTCGTTCAGGATCGCCGGGCACAACGCGGCGAGCGGCTTCGGGGCGGTGCAGGTGATCTTGGCGACGTTCACGGAACCGGGCTCGGGGCTGAGCTGGGGGAAGAGCACGGCACCGGACGCCGGGTTCGTCCCCCCGGACGGCTCGCCCGACCCGGACACGCCGGGCGGGTCGAGGAACGTGGCGACGTCGCGCGACGGATGCCGGATCACCTCGCGGGCCGGCACCTTCGTGCACCCACCGGTCTGGTCAGCGAAGCGCGCCGCGACGCTCGCGGGGAACAGCCCGCAGACGAGCGCCGCACCCGGCCCGTGGCCCGTGTAGTCGAACCGGGCCGTCACCGCGGCGGCGCCCGCCGCCACGGCCACGGTGCCGAGCGGGTCCGACTCGCCGGTCGGGAACACGCTGAGGCTCTGGCCCCCGTCGGCTGCTTCAAGACCGGTGCACGTCCAGCCGCTCGGGGCGAGCACGACGATGTAGCCGTCCGAGTAGAACCGCAGCCGGGCCGCCGTCCGGGTCGTGACCGCGGCGGACAGCCGGGCGGGGATCGGCGGCTGCGACGTGGCGCCGACGCCCGAGCGGGCGGCGCACGCCACCACGGCGATCGGCACCCCCGCGCGCGACGGTGACGCGACCGCCGCGGGGCCGAGCACGAACGTCGCGAGCACGACCAGCGACGCCCCGACGATGTGCACGGTCGGAGGGTACGCGCCCGCTACGCGGTCGGCTCGACGACCACCTTGCCGAGAGCACGCCGGTCCGCGACCTCCCGCAACGCGTCGGCGACGCGGTCGAGCGGATAGACGGCCGACACGTACGGGCGGACCCTCCCGTCGGCGAACAGCGCCAGCAGCTCCTCACGATCCCGGCGGGACGCCTCGGGCGCGTGCTCCGAGAAGGTGCGGAACTCGAAGCCCTTGATGACGACTCCCTTCAGCAGGACGAGGTTCAGCGGGATCCGCGGGATCTCCCCGCTCGCGAACCCCACCACGACGAAGCGGCCGCCCCACCGGGTGGCGCGCAGGGCCGCCTCGGAGTACCGACCACCGACCGGGTCGATCACCACGTCGGCGCCGCCCCCGGTGAGGTCCTTCATCGCCACCTTCAGGTCGTCGCGCTCGTAGTTGACGAGCGCCTCCGCGCCCCGCTCGCGGCACAACGCGAGCTTCTCGTCGCTCGACGCCGCCGCCAGCACCCGGGCACCCAGGTGGCGGGCGAGATCGACCGCGGCCAACCCCACCCCTCCGGCCGCGCCGAGCACGGCGACCCACTCACCGGCACGCACCTCGGCGACGCTGCGCAGCGCGTGGTACGCCGTCGAGTACACCACCCCGAAGCTCGCGGCCTCGGCGAACGTCACCGACGTCGGCATCGGCGTCAACGCCGCCGCCGCGACCGACGTCTGCTCGGCGAACGCCCCGACGAACGTCGACCCGCACACCCGGTCCCCGACCTGCACGTCGGACACGCCGGCGCCGACCGCCATGACGACGCCGGCGAACTCGCTACCCGGCGTGAACGGCAGCGGAATCGAGACCTGGTACTCGTCGGCGACCACGAGCACGTCGGGATAGTTCACCGACGCGGCGTGCACCGCGACGAGCGCGCCCCCGTCCCGGGCTTGCAGGTCGGGCACCGCCTCGACGACGACGCTCTCCGGGGGGCCGTAGCTGTGGCACCGAGCCGCTCGCACGTTCCCTGCCTCCCCTGTTGGTGCGAGCAGGGTGGCTGCTCGGCGCGGTCGAGGGCAAGCGGACGGCGACCCGCATGCGCCCCCAACGGGATCGCGCGAGAAGCCGTCTAGGTTGTCGACCGTGCTGGCCGTCCAGTACGACCTCGCCGATCGGAGCTTCCCGGCCTCCCTCGTGGAGCTCGACGAGCCGGCGCTGCCCCGACCGGACTGGGCGCGGGTGGAGGTGCACGCGGGTGGGATCTGCGGCAGCGACCTCCACCTCTTCGCGGCGAACATGGGCGCCGCGCCGACCCTGATGCCGTTGGCGCACGCCTTCCCCTTCGTGCTCGGCCACGAGATCGGCGGGACCGTCGTGGAGGCCGGTCCCGACTGCGACGTGCCGGTGGGCACCCGCGTCGCGGTGAACCCGGACATCAACTGCGTCGCCCGCGGGATCGACCCGGTCTGCGCGTCGTGCGCGGCCGGCTGGCCCTCGTCGTGCCACAACGCCAGCAGCGGGGTGCTGACCCCCGGCATGGCGCTCGGCTTCACGTCCGGTCTCGGCGGCGGCTGGGCCGAGCAGGTCGTGGCGCACGCCTCGATGCTGCACCGGGTCCCCGACGCGGTCCCGGACGAGGCGGTCAGCCTGCACGAGCCGGTCTCCATCGCCGTCCACGGGCTGCTGCGCGACCCACCCACCGACGGCGACCCCGTCCTGATCATCGGCGCCGCGATCATCGGCCTGGCCAGCGTCGCGGCCGTCCACGCGTTGTTCCCGAACAGTCCCGTCACCGTCCTCGCCCGCCATCCGCACCAGGCCGACGCCGCCACCGCCACGGGCGCGGACCGGGTCGTCCTCGAGCAGCCGGACAAGTCGCACTTCGACGAGCTGGCCGACGCCAGCGGCGCGCGGCGCTCCGGCCAGCGCGACCAGTCCATGCTCATCGGCGGCTTCCCGTACGTCATCGACGCCGTCGGCTACCCCGGCACCGTGAACGACGCGTTGCGCACCGTCGCCAACCGCGGCCGGGTCCTGCTGCTCGGCGCCGCCTCGACCGGCGAGTACGACCTGACCCCCGTCTGGTGGAAGGAAGCGGCCCTGGTCGGCGCGGTCCGCCACTCCACCGACCCCGACGTCGGCGGTGGCCCCACCCGCGCCTCCATCGACCGGGCGCTCGCCATCCTCGCCACCGGCTCCCCGCCCGCCGACGTCGTCATCACGCACGAGTTCCCGCTCGGCGGCTACCGCGACGCCATCCACACGGCGATGGACCGCAAGCAGCACGCCGCGATCAAGGTCGTGTTCCGACCGCACCGGCGATCGGCGGCCGGCGGAGCGTGACCACCGGCACGCGCGCCGCGGCACGACGACTCGCCGCGTCGCCGGCGCGTGGCATCGTCGCCCTCGTCGTGGCCGGCGCGCTGCTGGTCGTCAGCCCGAGCGGCGCCGTCGCCGCCCGCGGCGCGTCACCGACGACGGGGGCCGGCGCGCTGCGGGTCGCGGCCGCGACCGCGGCCGCGGCCCTGGGCCCGAGCGTGGATCCGCACGCCGCGCCCGCGGCCATCGAGGCGTACGTCTGGGGTGCTCCGCTCGTGACGATGATGCGGACCCGGGCACGCGCCTTGTGCCTCGCACCGGTGAACAGTCTGCTCAACGCGCCCAGCCTCGCCGGCCCCGGCGTCCGGCTCGTCGTGACCCCGAACGCCGACACGCTGTACTCGAACGCCTGGCTCGACCTGCGACGCGGGCCGATGGTCCTGTCCGTCCCCGCCAGCGACCGGTACTACGTCTTCCAGTTCCTCGACATGTACACGAACACCATCGCGAACGTCGGTACCCGCACGAACGGGAACGCTGCCGGTCGGTACGCGATCACCGGACCCGGCTGGCACGGCCGGCTCCCCGCCGGGACCCACCGCATCAGCTCCCCGACCTTCGACGTGTGGGTCATCGGCCGCACCCTCGTGACCTCAGCGGCCGATCTCCCCGCCGCCGCGGCCCAACAGCGGCGCGACACGCTCCAGCCGCTCGGACCGGAAGGTCCCGCGACCGGCGCCGAGCTGCCCGGCGGCTGCTCGCCCGCGACACCGTCGGACACCACCTTCGTCGCGAACCTCGCGGCGGCGATGACCGCCGATCCGCCGCCCCGCCGTGACGCACCGATCATCGCCGACCTCGCCGCCGTGGGGATCGGACCCGGCCTGACCCCCGCCGCGGCGCTCGACGCCGCGCTCCTGGCCCGGGCCACCCGCGCCGGCCTCGCGCTCGTCGCCCAGCACGCCACCGCCGAGCTCGTCACGCGCGACGGCTGGTCGCGCCTCCCCAGCCTCGGAACCTACGGAACCGACTACGTCGCCCGAGCGGCCACCGCCGCGACCGGTCTCGGCGCCGACGTGCCCGCCGAGGCGGTCTACTTCCAGGCGGCGGACGACAGCACCGGGACCGGCCTGTCGGGGTCCACGACGTACCGCATGCACTTCGCGGCTGGGGACCTCCCGCCGATCGATCCCCGCGCCTTCTGGTCGGTCACCGCCTACGGCCCCGACCACTTCCTGGTCACCAACGCCATCGGCCGCTACAGCCTCGGCGACCGCACCCGGGGGCTGCAGTACGGCCCCGACGGGTCCCTCGACCTGTACCTCGCCGTGCAGCCGCCGGCCGGCCACGAGACCAACTGGCTCCCCACCCCCGCCGGGGCGTTCAGCCTCGTGCTGCGCACCTACCTCCCCGCGGCCCGCATCCGCGACGGGGGCTGGGTACCCCCCGTGGTGCAAGCGGGCTGACCGACCGAGAGGCGGCCGGACCCGACCCGCTCAAGGCGGGGGGTGGTTCGTGCCGATTGCACCCTGTGGCTCAGGGACGCTCGCCGAGTCGCCACCGAGACGCGCCCGCCGACCGGATCGCGTGGCCGTGACGACCGCCGCGCTGCCGACCGCCCGACCCCGCGTCGCGACCCGCGACGCGACGCTCCCCGTCCACCCCGCGCTCCTGCAGCTCGTCGTGCTGCTCTGGTGCTACGCCCTCTACGACATCCTGCGCACGTCGGTGTCCGGGGCGATCGGCCGGGCGATCACGAACGCAGCGCAGATCACCAGCCTCGAGCGCATCGCCGGCCTCAACGTCGAGGGGACGATCCAGCGTGCCGTGCTGCACGTGCCGTGGCTCGTCGACGCGTGCAACCTCTGCTACTCGTTCACGCACCTGCTCGCGCCGCCGATCGTGCTCGTCTTCCTCTACCGTCGGGCACCGGCGCGGTTCCGGGTCGCCCGCAACGCCTTCCTGCTCCTCCTGGGGGTCGCCCTCCTCTGCTTCTGGCTGTTCCCGGTCGCGCCGCCGCGCCTCGTGCCTGGCCCGACCCACCTGGCCGACACCAGCCAGACCTTCAGCCTCCACGAAGCGCCGTTCGCTGACGTGATCGCCACCAAGAACGCGTCCACTACCCCGACGTGGGTCGGCACGACGAACCCCGTCGCCGCGATGCCGAGCCTCCACGTGGGCTGGGCCGTGTGGGCGGTCCTCGCGCTCTGGCCGGTGTTGCGCCGCCGCGCGGCGCGGATCCTGGCCGCGGCGTACCCGGCGTTCATGGCGCTCTCCGTCATCGTCACGGGCAACCACTGGCTGCTCGACGCCGCCGCCGGCGCGGCCCTCGCCGTGCTCACCTACGCCGCGGCGACGCGAGCGGAGCGACGCTCTGCCACGTCAGCGGCGCTCGCGCCCGCGCGACGCCCCGCCACCACGCGCTGACCGTCCCGCCGCGGCCCGCGCCGAAGGTGAGTGAGAGACCGCGCACCCGTCGGAGCGATCCCGCCGCCGCCCGCCGCGTCGCCCCCGCGTCGGCACCGCCGCCGTCGGCACCGCCAGCCGGTGGTGGCGGCGCGTCTGGAGGGTTCACGCCGCCCGGCGACGCGTCGCGGTTGGCCGCCGACGGCAGTTCACCGCCGCCGCTGGTGCACCACGAGCCGACGGCCGCGAAGGCGTCGCGCATCAACAACCACGTGCCGCCGCCGACGGCGAGCAGCGGTCAGGGCAAGACCGCGGGCGAGAAGCAGAAGCCTCCTGAAGGAGCTCCCGGCCCCAGCCGTCGGCGCGGCGCTCGGTAGCGTGCCCTCGGATGGAACCGGCCGCTCCCGACCGCATGCTCGGCGGGCGCTACCGACTGCTCCGCCACCTCGCGCGGGGCGGCATGGCCACGGTGTGGCTCGGTGAGGACACGCTGCTGGCCCGCCGGGTCGCGGTCAAGACGCTGCACCCGGAGCTGTCGGCCAACCAGGCGCTGCGCGTCCGGTTCCGCAACGAGGCGATCTCGTCGGCGAGCATCGAGGATCCCGGCATCGTGGCCATCTACGACGCGGGTGACGACGACGGCGTCGTGTACATCGTCATGGAGTACGTCGACGGAAAGGACGTCCGCCAGCTGCTCGACGAGCGCGGACAACTGCCGGTTACCACGGCGGCGCACATCGCCGAGCGTGTCGCGCACGCGCTCGACCAGGCCCACGGGCACGGCATCGTCCACCGCGACGTCAAGCCGGCCAACGTCCTCGTCTCCGACGACGGGCGCGTGAAGGTCACCGACTTCGGGATCGCCAAGGCGGCCAGCGGCGACGACCTGACCACGACGGGCACGGTGCTCGGCACCGCTCGATACCTCGCCCCGGAGCAGGTGCGGGGCGACCCCACGGACGCGCGCGTCGACGTGTACGCGACCGGGCTGCTCCTCTACGAGATGCTCGTCGGGCGGCTCCCCTTCACGGGCGACACCGACATGGCGATCGCGCTGGCCCGACTCACCGTCCCCCCTGAGCCGCTGCCTCCGAGCGTGCCGCGCGGCGTCGCCGCGATCGTCGAACGCTGCCTCGCCGACGACCCCGCCGACCGGTATCCCACCGCCGCGGCGCTGGCGACCGCGCTCGCCGCCGACGCGCACGGTGACCTCACGATGCCGCACGAGGTCACGTCGACGTTCGCCGCACCACCCCGCGCCGCGGTCCCCCGGGCCGCGCCCCGACCCGTGCCGCCGTCGGCCCCGACGCGTCGTCGCGGCCGCGTCGTCGCGTGGGTCGTAGTGCTCGCCCTCCTCGTCGGCGCCGGCGGGGTCGGCGCCTACCTCCTCACTCGCTCGGCCGCACCGCGCCCGCGCCCCACGGTGGCGGCCCCGCTCCCGCTCGTCGCGGCGAAGGACTTCGATCCCCTCGGCGATCAGATCGAGAACCCCCAGCTCGTCGGGAACGCGATCGACAACAACCCGCAGACCGCCTGGTCCACCGAGATCTACGCCACCCGCAACTTCGGCAACCTCAAAGCCGGCGTCGGCATCTACGTCACCCTCGCCAAACCGGCGACGATCCACGACGTCACCGTCGACACCTTCGAACACCAGTGGAACGGCGCGATCTACACCGCCACGAGCCCCTCCACGACACTGGCCGGCTGGGGACGCGCCCGCGCCGCCCGGGCCAACCTCACGACCCACACCCAGTTCCCTGTCCCGGCGGCGGGCCCGGTGCGCAACATCCTGGTCTGGATCACGCTGCTGCCACCGTCCGGGCGCCTCGACATCGACGAGATCCACGTGCGCTGACGCCGCACCGCGTCGCTGCGCCCGCTCAGGAGGTCCCGGCGCGCTCCCGCGCTCGCTGCTCGCGGTACCACACCGCCGTCGGCAGGTCCGGTGGGGTCGCGCGGCTCCGCTTCAGCTCGCTGAAGTTCGTGTATCGCGTGAGCCACGCCACGTGCTCCCACAACGCGACGGTGTCCTCGTCGCTCGGGAGCACGCTCACCACCGGGCCGAAGATCGCCGGGCCGGTCCCCCCGTCGAGGACCAGCGTCGGCACCCCGAACGCACCGGTGCGCTCGAGGAGCGCACCGTGCTCGTCCAGCACCGCCTGCCAGGTGGACGGGTCGTCGAGCGCGTCGTCGCACAGCGACTCGTCGAGCCCGACCTCCACGAGCGCCTCCCGGACCATCTTCTCCATGTCGCCGGACGGGGGCGGCTCCTCCCAGACCCGGCGGCCGAGCGCGGCGTAGAACGGCCCGATCGCCTTCGACCCCTCGCGGTCGCGGATCACGATCGCGGTGCGCAGCGCGGGCGCGGCGCCGCGCCTCGAGCTCATGCGGGTCCTTCCCCTCCGCCAGGTTCACCACCTCGAGCGAGAACACGCCCCAGTCCAGCTCGACCGCACCGAGCTCCGCGAGGCGTCGCGCCCACCGCGACGTCTGGTAGCACCACGGGCACAACGGGTCGAAGTGAAACTTCACCTGCTCCACGTCGCCTACCCTTGCTCGTCGACCAGCGACCGTCTCGCTCACGTTACCGCCGCCTCCGAGACACCCCGCCGGCGACGCCCGCACCAACTCGGAGGGCACGATCGATCCCCGGCTGACGCGCTTGCAGGGCTTCGAGGGCATCCATCTCGTCGCCGACGTGTGGGGCGACGACGACGCGTGGCCCGTCCTGCTGATGCACGGCGGCGGCCAGACCCGTCACGCCTGGGGCAGCACGGCGAGCGTCCTCGCCGAGCACGGCTGGAAGGCCGTCTCCATGGATCTGCGCGGTCACGGCGACAGCGAGTGGGCCCTGAACGGGGACTACTCGTTCACGGCGTACGCCGCCGACTGCGTCGCCGTGTCCGACCAGCTCGGCAAGCCGCCGGTGCTCGTCGGCGCGTCCCTCGGTGGGGTCGCCGCGATGCTCGCCGAGGGGGGCAGCGACCGCACCGTCTCGAGCGGGCTGGTCGTCGTCGACATCACCCATCGCAGCAACCCGGAGGGGATCCAACGCATCCGGGACTTCATGAGCTCGGGACTCAACGGGTTCGCGACGCTCGACGACGCCGCGGCCGCGATCGCCGCGTACACCCCGAACCGGCGCCGCGGCACCAACCCGTCCGGGCTCATGAAGGTGCTCCGCCAACGAGGCGACGGCCGCTGGTACTGGCACTGGGACCCGAAGTTCCTCGAGCACGGGCGCACCGAGGTGCCCCGCGAGGACTTCCAAGCCCTCTTCGAAGCCGCGCTGCGCGGCATCCACGTGCCGACCCTGCTCGTCCGCGGGCTGCTCAGCGACGTCGTCACCGAGGAAGGCGTCCAGGACTTCCTCGACCAGATCCCCGACGCCCGCCTCGTCGACGTCGGCGGCGCCGCGCACATGGTCGCCGGCGACCAGAACGACGTCTTCTCCCACGCCGTCGTGGACTTCCTCGAGCACGACATCCGCCCGCGGCTGGGCTGACCCGCCGTCGACCACTCGTCGAGTGAGCACCGACCTCGCGCCGCCCGGCGCGCCACCCCCCCTCGACGCGCCGGCACCGTCTGCCCTCGCGCGCTGGCGGGCCCGGCTCCCCTTCACGCTCCTCGTCGTGGCCGCGGCGCTCATCGCCCGAGCACCGGGCTTCTCCCGTGGGCTCTTCGACCCCGACGAGGCCGCGATCGCGACGATGGGCATGGTCGTGTCACACGGCGGCGTCCTGTACCGCGACGTCATCGACCGCAAGCCGCCGATCGCGCCCCTCCTCTACGCCCTCTCGTTCTGGATCACGGGCAGCCGCCACCTCGAGCCGCTGCACGTGCTCGCCGCCCTCGAGCTCGCCGGCGCCGCGCTGCTCCTGGCCGCCGAGGTGCGCCGCCGCGCCGGCACCCGCGCCGCGTGGTGGGCCGCCGGGCTGCTCGTGGCCGGCGCCGTCGCGTTCCACGCGGTCGACGCCCAGGCGGCCAACTACTCGCACCTGGCGCTGCTCCCCGCGTGCGGGGCCATCGTCGCGGCGCGCCGCGGCACCACGCGCAGCGCCCTCGCCGCCGGGGTGCTGCTCGGCCTCGCCACCCTCACCCGCCAGACCTGGCTCATCGGGGTGCTCCCCGCGGCGTTCGCCGCCTGGTACCACGGCGGGCGACGCTGGGTCCTCGCCGCCGCGGTCGTGGGCACCACCGTCGCCACGATCCTCGCCATCGGGCTCTTCATCCCGTTCGGCCCGTTCGTGCACTGGACGTTCTCGGGCAACGGGTCGCTGCTCTTCGATCTCGGCCACTCCCACGGGCCGCTGCACCGGGCCGGGCAGGCGATCGAGTACTTCCTCCTCGGCCACGCCGTGGTCTGCCTGCTCGTCGTGCGTCGCGGCTGGCGGCGTGACGACCTCGACCTGTGGCTGTGGCTCATCACCGGGCTCGTCGCCGTCGCCGCCGGGTTCCGGTACTTCGGCCACTACTGGCTCCAGGTGCTGCCCCCCCTCGTCCTGCTCGGCGCGCCGGCGATCGCGACGCTGAACGCCGCTTGGATCCGGTGGGCGCTCGTCGTGCTCGTCGCCGTCCCCACCGTCTGGTACTGGCAGGCGGCGTGGGTCCCGATCCACGGGAAGAGCAACATCGACACCCGCGCCTTCGCGCTCGTCGCCGAGGTCCGCAAGCTCACCACCCCGCACGACCGCATCACCGTGTGGGGATCGTTCCCGGAGATCTACTGGCTCTCCGGGCGCGACCCCGCCGGCGCGTTCGTCCTCACCGACTTCCTCGTCGGCAAGACCGCCTTCTGGTCCGACGGGCCGCAACGCCTGCCCGACGCCACCCCCGGCGCGCTCCACACCTTCCTCGACAGCATGACGGCCCACCCGCCGAAGCTGTTCTTGGACACCTCGACCGGCGCGGTGCGCGCGCTACCAGCACTACCCGACCACCCTGATCCCCGCCGTGCACACCCTCATCGTCGACCACTACCGGCCCGTCGCCGTCGTCGACGGCGTCACCATCTACGAGCGCGACCCCGCCGCCCGCCCGTCTGGCCCCTGAGCGCCGCGCCGGGGCCGTGTCGAGTTGAGTACCCGCTACTCAAGCCACCGGCCGGCCCTGCTGCGATGCTGTGCGCGTCTGGGCACCGGAGAGGGAGAGGCTCATGCGGCGCTCGCTCGCAAAGTCGATCGGCAGCCTCGTCGGGATCGGCGGCGTCGCGTTCAGCATCACGCTGCTGTCCCAGTCGATGCGGGCGGTGGAGGCCGTCGGCGGGTACTGCGCGTCGGGTGGCCCGTACCAGATCCGCCAGCAGTGCCCGAACGGCGTCGCGGGCACCTTCCCGCTCGCCATCATCGGCGGCCTCATCTTCCTCGGGCTGTTCGTCTTCTGTGCCAGCGACCGGGGTCGCAGCGTCGCGATGCTCGCCTGGTCGGCGCTCTTCTTGACCCTCGCCTGGAACTTCATCGACTACGGCGTGAAGGGAGGGAGCGGCGGCGGGGCCGGCTTCCTCATCCCCGGGGTCCTCTTCGTGCTCATGGGGGCGGCACCCCTCTTCTACGTCGTGCCCAACATGTGGAAGTCGTTCCTCGGTCAGGACCCGAACCAGTCGGCCGCGCCGAGCCCATTCCTCCGCTACGCCGGCGTGGCGTCGACCAGCGCGGGCGAGCCGGCCGCCGCCCCCTCGTGGCCGTCCACGTCGGGGTGGGGGATGCCCAGCCCCGCCGCCTCGACGGTCACGCCCGCAGCCTCCACGGCGACCGTCGCGGGCACGTCGAGCCGCGGCTCGGGTGACCTGGCCTCGGAGCTCGAGCGACTCGCGTCGCTGCATCGCCGCGGCGAGCTGACCGACACCGAGTACGAGGCCGCCAAGCAGCGGACCCTGGCGCAAGGAGGCACGACATGATGAACCGGACGCTCGTCGTCGCCGCCCACCTCGCGTTCATCCTGGTGGGCATCTGGGGTGGCTTCCAGGTCTTCGACCTCATCGCCAAGTGAGGGGCGCGCCGGCGGGCGTGCACCCCGCCGGCGACGCTCCATGAGCGCGTCGCCGGCCCACCATCTCGTCGTCGACGGGATGAACGTCATCGGGTCGAAGCCCGACGGCTGGTGGCGCGACCTCGACGGCGCGGCGAGGCGCCTGCTCGACCAGCTCGGCGGCGAGGTGACGTCGGACATGGACGTCACGCTGGTCCTCGACGGGCGCCCGATCGCCGGGATGCCGGAGGGCCCCCAGCCCGGCGGGGTGCACCTCGTCTACGGCGGCACCGGCCGCGACGCGGGGGACGACCGCCTCGTGCAGGTCGTCGCCGCGCTCTCGGCGCCCGACGCGGCACGGGTGGTCACCTCCGATCGGGCGCTCGCGGCGCGCGTCACCCGCCTCGGCGCCACCGTCGAGGGTGCGGCCGCGCTGCGGCGCCGCCTCGACGACGCGGACGCCTAGGCGACGGCCGTCATGGGGATGCGAGACTGGGCGCCGTCGGGCACCCGAGGAGCCGTGATGTCGTACATCGAAGTCGACCAGCCGCGACCCCACGTCACGCTCATCACGCTCAGCCGGCCGGAGCGGATGAACGCGATGGCCTTCGACGTCATGGTCCCGCTGCGCGAGTGCCTCGAGGCGACCAGCGTCGACAACGACTGTCGCGTCGTGGTCATCACCGGCGCCGGGCACGGCTTCTGCTCCGGCGCCGACCTCGTCGGCGCCGGTGCTCCACCCCACATCGACGGGCTGCAGCGCACCGGGATCGCCCGCCGCGCCCTCAAGGCGCTCGACGACGTGATCCTGGCGATCCGGTCCATGCACCAGCCGGTGATCGCCGCGGTCAACGGCGCGGCGATCGGCGGCGGGTTCTGCCTCGCCGCCGCGGCCGACCTGCGCGTCGCCGCCGACCGCGCCTACTTCCGCGCCGCGGGCATCAACAACGGTCTGACGTCCACCGAGCTCGGCATCAGCTACCTGCTGCCCCGCCAGATCGGGTTCGCCCGGGCGTTCGACATCCTCCTGACCGGCCGGGACGTCGCCGCCGAGGAAGCCGAGCGCATCGGGTTCGTGTCCGCGGTGACGTCCGACGCCGAGCTCCTCGAGCGCTGCTACGCGCTGGCCGCCGGGCTCATCCAGTTCAGCCACGTGGGCGTCGAGCTCACCAAGCAGCTGCTGTGGTCCAGCTTCGAGGCCGGGAGCCTCCAGGCCCACATGAACCACGAGGGCCACGCCCAGCTCTACGTGCGCCTCACCACCCGCAACTTCGACGAGAAGATCGCCGCGTGGCGGGAGGGACGCACCCCCGTCTACACCGACGAGGGCCCCTGACCCGACCACCGGGCCGGTCGGGCCGCGGTCAGGCCGGTGGCGCGGCGGCGAGCTGGTAGAGCCGGGCGCAGTTCCGCCACACGATGTCGTCGCGGACCACCGGGTCGAGGTCGACGGTCTGCTCGGCGATGATCCGCTGGGACTCGGGCCACGTCGCGTCGCTGTGCGGATGGTCGCTCGCCCACATCAGCCGCTCGTGGTTCAACAGGTCGGTCACCTGGAACGCCACCCAGTCGTCCTGGAAGGTGAGGTAGACGTTCTCGCGGAACGCCTCGCTCGGCGGCCGGGTCATGGAACGGGCGGTGAGCCAGTTCCGGTGGCGGTGGAAGGCGTGGTCGGCCCGGTACATCCAGTGCGGCGCCCAGCCGGCGTCCGCCTCGACGCAGACCACCCGCAGGGACGGGTGACGCTCGAACACCCCGCCGAAGATCAGCGTGCCGATGATGTCCTGGCAGCCGCGGATGATCCCGAGGAAGCTGTTCATCTTCGGGCCGCGGTAGGCCGGGTTCACCAGGTTGTCGTTGTTCGTGAGGATGTGGAACGACAGCGGCAGCTCGAGGTCGGCGGCCGCCTCCCAGAACGGGTCCCAGCGCGGGTCGTCGTAGTCGCCGTCGTCGTGGCAGCCGGCGAACCCGGGCATCATCACGCCGCGCAACCTGAGGTCCTTGATGCGTCGCAGGTCGTCGAGGCCCTCCTCGACGCTGCGCAGCGCCGTCTGGCCCAGCCCGATCAGCCGGTCGGGGGCGAAGCTCTGGAACTCGGCGATCCAGAGGTTGTACGCGTCGAAGCAGGCCTTCTTGTAGTCGACGTCGGGGTGGTTGCACAGCAGCATCCCCACCGACGGGTAGAGGATCTCGACGGCCACGCCGTCGCGGTCCTGCTCGCCGATCCGCGCCCGCGGGTCCCACCCGCCCGGGTGCAGCTCGTCCCAGCCGACGTAGGTGAACGGGGAGATGAGCTCCACCGGCCGGCCCGCGGCGGCGATCATCCCGTACGGGACGCGGGCGCGGCCCTCGTCGATGACCATCACCGCGCCCATCGTCTCGTCGGTGCTCGCGTGCGGGGCGCGGGCCCGGAACCGCGGGTCGATGCGGTCCAGGTAGCAGTCGCCCGGCTCGGTGACATGCGAATCCGCGGAGATGGTGAACAGCGTCATCCAACCTCTTTCGACCGGTCCGCGACGTTACCCGTCACCGGCGAGCGGCGCGCCGGCGCCGTCAGGGGATGACCGGCGGGTAGTAGTTCTCGGCGCCGATCTGCTTCACGTCCTCGAACCAGGAGCTGTCGTACGCGTCGGTGTGCCCTTGGCGCATCGGGTCCTCGAACTCCCAGGCCTGACGCTTATAGGTCCAGTTGGAGGGGAACAGCCGGTGCGCCTGTCGCCAGTGCGGGATCGCGGCGTCGTGGTCACCCATCCGGTGCAGGTGCTGGCCGAGCTCGAAGTGGGCCGCGGCGCGCGCCTCGTCGTCGCCGCGCGGCTGCGAGCGGCGCACCACCTCGTCGGGCGACAGCGCGTAGCGGCTCGCCGCGCCGTGCTCCACCCAGTCGACGAGCATGGCGCGGTACCCCTCGGGGTCGGTCTGGATCTTGCGGGCCTCGGTCAGCATCTCCGCCGCGTCCGGGGGCAGGGTCGAGAGGTCCACCTCCCGGATCTGCTCGAGCACCGGGTTGCGGCCGGGGAACGCCGGCTCGGCGGGGCGCACGATCATCCCGTCCTCGTCGATCCACACGCCGTTGGGGACGTTCACGACGCCGAAGCGCTCGTCGAGCCGGTGCGCCTGGTCGAGGAGCGACGGGTGCTCGGCGTGCGCGGCCTCGGCGAAGGGACGCGCCGCCTCAGCGTCGACGTCGAGCGCGACGGTCACGACCTCGAAGCCGCGGGGATGCAGCTCGCTGCGCAGCTCCTGCCACACGGGCAGGTCGAAGCGGCACCCTCACCACGACGCCCAGGCGAGGAGGATCACCTTCTGGCCGTGCAGGGTCGCCAGGTCGAAGGGGTGACCGTCGAAGTCGGGCAGCTCGAGCGCGGGCGCGTGCCGTGCTCACCACGCGCCCGGTCACCGACGTCTCGGGTCCGACGGCGACGAGGTCGTGGGCCTCGTCGCGCACGACCGGCATCCCGAGGCGCCCGGCGACGGCGTCGACGTCGACGCCGTCCTCGGTCGCCGCGTCGGGTGGCAGCGGGACGCACAGCTCGGCCTTGCAGGCGCCGCGGGGCGTGATCGCCCACCCGGTGCCGGCTTCGAACGTGGCCCGGTCGACGGGCCCGTCGACGAGGATCATCGGGTGGTCTCCTCTCGCGGGGCGGGTGCAGGCCTACCAGACGCGGTGCGCTGCTTGCGGTACACGAGGAACACCCGGTGGCATCCGGGCCCCGACCGTCACCGTGTACGGGACGATCGGGCCCACCCAGCCGATCTCGGCGTCGTGACGGCCCGCGGCGCGCAGCTGGTGCAGCGCCCCGAGGAGCACCCCGCGGCCCCGGCCCTGCCCGATGGCCGACGGGCGGACCGCGACCGGCCCCACCCAGCCGGTGCGGGCGCCGTCCCAGCAGCAGAACGCCACGATCCCCTCGTCGTCGCGGGCGATCATGAGGCGCCCGCGTGCGAGGCCGCGGATCGCCTCGACCCGCCACATCGGCCAGTGGGTCGCCAGCCAGGCGTCGACCTCGTCGGCGTCGTCGTCCCCCGCGACCGACGCGCCCGGCTCCTCGGGGGGAAGTCGTGCCAGGTCGACGACCAGGTTGAGGTTCGCCTCCCCGCGGACGTAGCGGCGGCGCTCCAGCAGGCACAGCATCGCCGTCTCGGCGGTGTCGACCCCCGGGAACAGGTAGTCGGGGGCGTCCGCCCCGACGGTGATCGTCGTCGCGTCCGCCAGGTCGGCCTCGGCGGCGTCGAGCAGCGCCCGGCCCAGCCCGCGGCCGCGGGCCGACGGGTCGACGACGAGGAGCCGCAGCGCCGCGCCGCCGTCACGGACGCACGTCGCCACGACCCCGTGCCGCGGGTCGCCGCGGACCGTGACCGGCCAGCCCGGCGTGAACAGCGACGCGCGCAGGTCGTCCTCGGTGGGGGCGCCCACCATCCCGGTCTCGCACAGGCGGGCGATCGTGGGCACGTCCGCGGGCTCCAGCGTCGGGAACGCCGCCGTCATCGCGGTCGACGTGCCGCTCACGACATACTCGCGGTGGCGCGCCGTGCCGAACCGACCGGCGGGCGCCCGACATCCCGGCGGGCTCGCGAGGGGCCGCACGTGCACGAGGAAGCGATGCGCTACCGGCCCTTCGGGCGCGACACATGGCGGGATCCTTACACCCTCTACCGCTACCTGCTCGAGCACGACCCGGTGCACCACGTCCCCGACGGCGGCTAT